>JACNMN010000010.1 GCA_020622165.1 Boseongicola sp. H5 | reverse complement strand
AATACATCAACGGCTTCTACAATCCGCGCCGACGGCATTCAGCCCTCGGCTGGAAAAGCCCCTTGGCCTTCGAAGCTCAGGCCGCGTAAATGAGAACTTGGAGCGGCACAAAAACGTGACAGGTCCAATTGGCCCTGGCGCGCGCCGCTTGGGTACATCGATATGGGGGAAGGTCAGCTCAAGACGCTCTGCCCTAAGAAAGCGCCCCTCGTGAAAGAAGTCTTCGACCGCTATCTAACCGGAGACTATTCCATAACCTCACTCACCGAAGTGATGCGCGACCGTGGGCTGACCGGATACTACGGCCAACCGCTCGTCCGGCGAAACGTCGAGCAAATTCTGCGCAACCCTTACTATTGCGGCCAGCTGAAGTGTAGCCGTGGCGTATTTCAGGGCGTGCACAAGCCGCTTATCACAGTCGCCACCTTTCAGGCGGTCCAGAAGATCAAAGCCGGTCGGCACGTGAAAAAGCAGACCAAGCACCGCTACCTGTTTCGCAATCTCATCAGTTGCGGCCTGTGCGGGCGCACTCTTACCGGCGAACGACAAAAGGCCCACATATATTACCGTTGCCATGGCCGGGATTGCCCAGAACGGAGCTATCGCGAAGACATTCTGGAAACGGCGATACGCGCTGCCATCGCTCGCATCCGTTGGACGGATGACCAGATCGCATCCTTCCGCCGCAAGCTTGCCTCGCGCGACCTCTTTGCGGACCAAGACGCCCTGGGGGCATCGCTCAATCTTAGAGCCGCAGACATCCAGACCCGCCAGTCCAGGCTAACGGATCTCTTCGTTGATGGCAGTATCAGCGATGCTGAATACCAAATGCGGAAAGGACAGTTGAAGCTCGATCTGGCGCGGATCGATGAAGAGCGCGTGGAACTGGGGGAGTTGAAGAAGCGTCAGGGATCACTCGATGATCTGATCGTGTTCGTGAGCTCGCTACCTGATCTCTACGCAGCTTCCATGCCGAGCCAGAAGCGACGATTGCTCAAGCATGTGTTTGATACCAGGCGAACACTTGCAGGCAATTGCATTCTTACCCCGGCAGATTGGTTCAACGATCCAGTGGGAACGCCCCCGACACCTGTGAGTCTTCCAGCCGCCCAGGACGCGCAATCGGCTCCTGCCACCATAGCCACCAAAAAGTGAGCGGCGGGTTGGCAAGGACATGCATTCACACGCGTAGCCCTCGCGTGTTTTTTCATCCGAGAATCGACAATAATGTTGCTGCCCACCTGCAAGAGTTCGAACCGCCGAACATGGCTTAACTAAGCCATGAGATGGCCAAGCTGGGAGGTTCGGGCACCAACCCCCGAAAAGGGAAGTTCGAACCGCAGAATAAGGCTCAGTTAAGCCGTAGAATCGCTAAAATTGGGGGATGCATCCCACTTTGCGGAGTTGATCGAGCCAGTTTTCGACTAATAATCTGGTGACGTGATGACATGTCCCCTTAATTTGCACCACGCAACATCACGCTGATCCTGCCAAGCAGGCAGCATATCGGCGTGTTCTATGAGGCGGAGTTGATCGAGCCAGTTTTCGACTAATAATCTGGTGACGTGATGACATGTCCCCTTAATCTGCACCACGCAACATCACGCTGATCCTGCCAAGCAGGCAGCATATCGGCGTGTTCTATGAGGCGGGCATGTCCGGTTAACTTTTCGAACTTTTATCGCCTCTGAATATGAGGTGACTTCTAGGCTCATTGTCTGTTCTGTCGTGAGAGCATATCAAAGTCACTCCTCGAACAAATATAAGACGTCCAGATCAGGTGCGCTCTAGACCAGCTGACTATCTAGTTGTGTAGATACAAATGCCTTGCGATCAGCAACCAAGACATTCAGTGTTTTATACTCGGACGGTTTGGTAACGCAGGACCTTGGTATAGTAGAGTTTACACTTTTTTAGGTGATCGTTGGCTAGGATGGAGCGATGGATAATGTAGTTAGACTGCACAACAACCCAAAGCGCTTTTATACTGACGAGAAAATTTGGTCGGACCTTGGGCCCGACCAGAAAGAAGAACTGTTGTGCCGTGCTGCCGAAACTGAGCTTGAGGAAGTGCTTCGGCATTTTCGATCAGGAAGGCTCGGCGCAGATGATACAAAAGGCCTTGTTCTACGCTTAGCGCTAGTGGCTTCTAAAAGTTAATTGCATCGTCACTTCGGATAGCTTGGTCACGCAAGAGCTCGAGCGTGAGCTTCAATGAGGTGCTGTGGGTTTCTACCAAGGTGGAGACCTTCCCCTCCACCTGACCCTTCGCAAGTTCGATCCACTCTTCCATACGACGCAGTTCTTTTTCACGATCGTCGTTCGAGAGATTCAGCCCATCAAGCTGAGCCACCCACTCATCTTTCTCAGAGTAGATAAGTCCGATTTCGCGCCGCAGAATACCACGAAGTGCTCGTTCCATCAGGTTTGATTGTTCGATAAGATCCTGGTTCAAATTGCCAACCTTATCCATGTACTCTGCGTATGCCCGCTTCTTATTGATGTCGAGCTCAAGCATCAGCTTTTGTTGGATCTCGGCACGTTGCTTTTCAACCATAGTCACTGCGATTTCACCGAGTTTCTCGGCCATCACAGCGCTACTTTTACGGTCGAACTTGAACTGATCCCAGATTCCCATCCGGAGATCCGTCTTCGCGACGTGCTTCATGAGCGCGGTGCCCGCTCTTGACTGCACCATAGGTTTGTCAGCGGCATTCGTCGGCTCCGGCGACTTATTTCCAAACACGGTCTTAAGCATCTGTTCCTCCTTGCGAAAAAGGTTGTTTCGGGGGTTCACTCTCTTTCAAGAGCATCGCGGTGAGGCGCTGCGCTCGAATGAGCTCTTGACGGCGTGCTTCGATGTGTAGGCAACGCTCGATATCGCTTAATTCCTCATCATCCTGCCCAATTACGGCGTCTGATTGCAGTTTCTGTTTTGCCAGCGCTGTGTCTCGATCCAGACGGTTCTTTTGGAGTTTGAATGCTACGGCGTCATAGGCGTCGCGGTTTTCTGCGGCGGACAGATCTAGAGCGAGCTTCTGTTGCGATGCCGTGTGGGCCGCAGTGATCTTCTCCCCATAGGTCTTCACGTGGTGCGCAGCCCGCGAAACTGAGCCCACGATCTCCCGCTCCCGTCGCTGCAAGGCGTCATCACTTAAAGCTAGATCGCGTTTTTGACGCATGCGGAGGCCCAGAAAACTGAATGGGCTGAAAAACACTGGAACGAGAATGGGGGCGAGTTCGAAAAGTATGATCGCTATTTTGAGCTGCCAAGAGAACTGCCGTGCAGCGGGCCCATACACAGGATCGTTATGTAAATTTTGTAGGCCGATATACCGGTCTAAGGGACCATAGTCGGCAAAGTCGCGGTTTCCAGTACTAACCAGAATCTGGTCAAGCGCCCCGCGCTCCTCATCATGTTCGGCAACCAACTCTGCGCGAGTGCCGACGAGAACGATTAGTCGCTCATTCATCTCATCAAGGTCGCCCACCACCGGAGCTTCCTGTAGCGCAAACGAGGTCGATGCAGCTACTTCCCGCGCGTTTGCCAGATCGGCTTCAGCCCGCATCAAAGCTGCTTGCGAGGAGCGCAGACGCTCCTCGGCGCCGGTGCGCTGCGCCTCTACACGCCCGAGCGCGTTCTGTACCGATGCAAGCGTAGCACTGAGCGCGCTCCAGCGATCGCCACGGCAGAAATCGGCACCTGGTCTACTACAGAGGTTTGGATCGCTAATCTCAGCATCCATCGCATTTTGGATTTCTTCGATTTCGCGCCGAAAGCTCGCGACACGTGCGCTATGTGCCGAGACGTCGAGCTGATTTCGCTGCACTTGGCCTTGGATTTCCGCAACGACTTCGATTTGTCGGTCGACCCCATTGATTGCACCGTCCAGCTCTATCTCCAAGAGTTCGAGTCGCGGTGCGTTGGTCGGATCAGAGCGAATTTCAATCTCAGCTTCGAGCCCCTGTATCTCGGCGTTCAATGCGGCCAACTCCGCAGCCTGCTCGGCACCAAGCGTGTCCATACGCTCAAAATACGTCGTGTTGTTTTCACGGGTACGTTCGTTCAGTACGCGATCAATCGCACGGCTTTGGATCGAAATTTCCGCCAAGGTGGCCATGAACCAGGCAATCATGATGGCGAAAGCGACCCGGGGTATCAGTTGCACAAGCTTGACGATGAATGTGAGTGGCCCGTTGATCAGCCAGCGTTCTGAGAGGTCGCGCTTGGATGTCCATTCCGACCCGACAATGGCCTGATCAATCAGGAAAATGATCATTGCGAGGACGCTAGCTATCAGTGCGCTGATCCAATGCGGCATAAAGCTCAGGCATGCAAAAAAGAACACGACAAAGGTAAAGACTGCACCAACCACTTGTCGCGCGCAGGATGCATACACCAGAAAACGATCATAGGTGGAAAGCCGATCAATCTCTTCTTCGTCAGCTAGGGCCGTGAAAAAAACGAAGCGCTGTAACCAGTCCATTAGTAGCTCCTTGCATCGTTTCGATGACGCTCGTGAGAGCACGATCAAGTCATAGCCTTGAGAGCAGAACAGCTATCAAAAAGCATTAAAAACAAATGCCGCCCCTCGGGGCGGCATTTGCGGTTTCTTCACTTCGATGTGGCTAAACGCTAAAGTACTGACACACCTGATTTAGTAAACGCGCAGTTCGCCCGTCCCATGGTGCAGGAAGCCACATTTCCCGGTCGCGGAGCGACGCGTAGGTTTTTGCTGCAGGTCCGCGCAAAATCGGCTTGCGGAGAAAGTGGTACAGGCTCCCGTAGTGAAGCTCTGCAGCTTCGGCCAAATCAGACATGTAGATTTGGTTCCGATGCAACCACACGCAGATACTTTCGCGCAATTGTATGATTAGGGCTTGTATCTCCGGGGGCTCGTCGATACTCCCCGTTCCAACCGAATTGATGGGTGGTGACAAACCGCCACAATGAGGGCAGATGTCAACACTGTAGTCCTTGACACAAGTGTTGAAAGTGTTAGCGTAAGTGAGTCTCGACTGAACTAGTTGAGACTCGGATCTGTCGGTTGCGGGAGGCAACGTAGTGATCATGACCTTCTCCTTTGGTTAGGGGTTGGGTTATTGCATTGTTTTATCTGGTTACGCGTGACGCGACGTTCCACCAAGAACGCCGTCAGCCGCTAACGCAGCCGACAGAACCAATCTATACAATCGACGGATTCCGGCCTCTTTGTCAAGCCAATCTGTCTACAACTGTTTCTTTCGCCCGAACTCTTGGTTCGGGTTTTTTTATCGTGGACTCAAGAACACGGCATGGTCGGAAAACCTACTGTTACTGCTAGACGTGACGGCGACGCAAAAAAGCGTTTCCCCAACTCGATATCCGCCTTGATGAAAGGGGTTCACCTTCGTTGGCTCTTGGCTCGCGGGTCCAACGAGCGGCCAATGTCCGTGCAAACCTTCGTCGAGCAGTCAACGTATGCCGAAAAATACAAAAAAGTGGTGACTACCTTTCGTGGCTCTTCGCACAGCTTAGATATCAAACTTCCCAAGGAAGAACTCGACGTCAAGCTGGCAAATCAAGTGCGTCGGTTTGCATCAGGCGACAATGCTAACCTAGATTACGTGCGATTGCGTACACTAGCGGACTTCCTTGAGATCTCTGATTCCGCCGTTCTCATGTTCTGCATGTTGATGTCGATTGAACGCAGAGCAAAGAAAGAGCCTGAACGCATCTTGGCCAGCATGGAATTCTTGGACGCCATCGAAGCAGCAACTGATGCAGCGCGCAAGCTGCTGTCTGACAGTGAGGGATCCGACGAAACATTCGCCACAACTGAGCATGAGACAGAGAGTAAGGATGAAAACAACATATGGGCCGCAAACGTAGACAGTTTGCGCCCGTTTGTCGACGCCTACAAAGGTGTGGACAAGCCAACTCTCACGATGCTTCTCGCACGCGAGTGAAAACCACCGATTGCACGGTGCTGCGATCATCCGTTCCAATATCGATCGACAAATGAACATTCTTTACTGGTGGGGATTGTGTTCGCCGTTAAGTCGTTGATTTAACGGGCTCGGGGATGCGGAACAGAACCTACGATAAAGCTATCAATACTCATTTGGTCGAGACCCGGGCGAACCCAAAGCGATTGTCAGTTGAGCCTATAGCGAGCCTAAGAAATCGCCGCATCAGCTAAGTCTTTGATTTAATGGTGCCCGGGGGCGGCATAACCTATTGTTTTTACTGCAATATGTTACAGGTTAGTGGGACTTTTTTCTTTCACCATGTTTATTGGATTTTTTCGGATTTGTGTCCCACTTTTCCGAGGATGGTTGAGGCCGAAAGTCACCGATCGAACCGGTGCCGCATCGCCCGATTGCCTGGACATGCCAGCGGCGATCCTTACCAATGGCTTCAGTAGAAAAGATCAATCTGGACGAGTGTGACTAACCCACGCCTCACCTGCCCGATCTGCATGCACCGTGAGGCCGGATTGATCCCCGCCCCTCGGCATGTGCCCGCGTGGGATGACCTGACCGGCCCGGAACAGATGGCGATGTTGGCCGAGGTCGGCGCCGCACTCGGCCGCGGCACGGCTGGTTTCGTTGCCTCATCCGATCACGACCATTTCCACCTGCGGGAAGCGAACGGCACACGTCTGACAACCGGCGGCCGCGATCCTCTTTTGCCGTTGCTCGCCGAGCGGCTGGACACCGCGCACTCGGTCGACCTTGCGATTGCCTTTGCCATGGACAGCGGCGTGGCCCTGCTTGAGCCCTGGTTCCGGGAGCTGCTAGCGCGTGGCGGACGGCTCAGGATCGTGGTGGGCGACTATCTCGACACGACCGACCCGACGGCGTTGGCGCGCCTGCTGGACCTGGAAGGCGCCGAGCTCTTCGTGTTCGAAACGGGAGGCCTCAGCTTTCACCCGAAGGCCTGGCTGCTCCGCGCCGCCGATGCACGTGGGGCGGCGATCGTCGGCAGTTCGAACCTGTCTCAATTGGCGCTGACCGATGGTGTGGAATGGAACCTGCATTCCGAGGATGCGGCAGACAGCGTCGGAGCGGCCTTCGAGGACCTGCTGGCGCGACCTGAGGTCAAGCCGCTGACGGCGGCGTGGATCGATGCCTATGCCAAACGCCGCAGGGCAAGGCCAATGCCCGAGTTCACTGCCCGCGTCGTGGCCGAGGAAGGCCCTCCACCCGAGCCGCACACGATCCAGCAGGAGGCGCTGGCGGCCCTTGCACAAAGCCGATCGAACGGCCACCGCGCCGGGCTTGTCGTGCTGGCCACCGGGCTGGGTAAGACCTGGCTGGCCGCCTTTGACACGATCCGTGCCAGGGCGAGCCGAATCCTCTTCGTTGCCCATCGCGACGAAATTCTGACCCAGGCGATGGCGGCCTTTCGCAAGGTGCGCCCCGAAGCCAAGCTCGGCCGCTACACGGGCACCGAGAAGGAGGCAGATTCAGAAATCCTCTTCGCCTCGGTTCAGACACTGGGCCGCGTCGGTCACTTGCGCCAGTTCGACCGAGACCATTTCGACTATATCGTGGTTGATGAATTCCACCATGCCGCCGCCCGCACCTATCAGAACCTGATCGAGCATTTCACGCCCGGCTTCCTGTTGGGTCTGACCGCGACGCCAGACCGGACGGACGGCGCCGACTTGCTTGGCCTTTGCGGCGAAAACCTCGTCTACGAATGCGACCTGTTTCGCGGGATCAACGCGGGACATCTGTCGCCCTTCCACTATTTCGGCGTGCCGGATGACGTGGACTACGCACAGATCCCCTGGCGCTCCGGCCAGTTCGACCCCACCGCGCTGGACGCCGCACTTGCCACCGAGGCGCGGGCCTTAAACGCGCTGGATCAGTACCGCAAACGCGCAACCGGCCCCGCGATCGGCTTTTGCTGTTCTATGCGCCACGCCGACTACATGGCGGATTACTTTCGCGCCGCCGGGTTGAACGCAGTCGCGGTCCATTCGGGCCAAAGCTCCGCTCCGCGCTCGAGCTCCCTGGCAGCGCTCGGTCGCGGCGAGATCGACATCCTCTTCGCAGTCGACATGTTCAACGAAGGCGTGGACGTGCCCGAGATCGGCACCGTGCTAATGCTGCGCCCGACTGAAAGCGCGATCATTTGGCTGCAGCAACTCGGCCGTGGTCTGCGCCGCGTCGAGGGCAAGGTTCTGCAGGTGATCGACTATATCGGCAACCATCGCAGCTTCCTGACGAAGGTTGCCACCCTTCTGCAGGCCGGCGCGGGGGATCGTTCGATCTCGACCAAACTCGAGGCGCTTCAGGCCGGTGAATTCCAGATGCCGAAGGGCTGCGAGATCACCTATGAGCTAGAGGTCATCGACATCTTGCGCAATCTCCTCCGCCCGAAGGAAGGCGCGGCGGAGCTCGAAGCCTTCTATGTCGACTTCCGGGACCGGAATGGCATCCGCCCCACGGCTGTCGAAGCCTTCCGCAACGGATTCGACCCCCGCACATCGGGCCATGGCGGCTGGTTTGACTTCGTAAGGGACATGGGCGACGCCTTGCCCGAACGTCCTTTCGCTACTCACGGTCGTCTCTTGGGTGAATTGGAACGGCCCAGGGGTTTGTCCCGATCCGCCTTGACCGGTTTGCGCGACGTTGTAGCCGGGCGGCAACCGAGCGATGGCGCGTCAGAGCTGGCCTTCAACCCGCACCTGGCGCAGGGCAGCGACGGCTTTCGGCTGGCGCGACCTGACGCTTCCGGGGAGCTGGAACCGCTTGTGCGCGAGTTGGTCGAATGGCGCCTGGCGGAAACGCCCATCGTTCGCGAGGCCGCCGAGGCATCCGCGACCTTTGTCGGCAAACCGAAAGAACTGGCGCTTTGGCAGCGCTACTATGTGCCGGACATCGCTGAGTTCTTTGGGGAAGAATACAAGCAAAACGTCTGGCGCACCGGGATGAAGGCACTGCCCGAAAAGAAGATCATGATCCTTCTGGCCAATGTCTCGACCCAGGACCTGACCTACGAAAACGCGTTTGTCAGCCCGTCACGACTGAAATGGTTCAGCCAGAATCAGACGCGGCAGGACAGCAAGCATGGCCGGGTCATCAGCGGAAAGGAAGGCCATGAGGTCCACCTGTTCATCCGCCGCGGGAAAAAAGTGAACGGCAAGGTCAACCCATTCATCTACTGCGGGCAACCCAGGTTCGCCGGATGGCAGGGTGAGAAGCCAATCGAGGTGCTTTGGGACCTGACTTCGCCGGCACCTGAAGAGCTCTGGGCCGAGCTGGGCATCCCAGGTTGAACCATTTCGCGCGAGATGCGCCGCTCCAGCAAGAGTGGTTCAGCGAGCCACAGGCAAAGGAAGTATTTGAAACGTCAGCCCTTTGCCTTTGATTTTCCAGATTTGGAATGGATAACCTGACCTGGGGCGAAGGCATAACGGGACGGGTACTTGGAGGACGGGCTACATCCAGAAGCTGCGCACGCAATCGCGCTCCTCAATCGATGTGTGTCCATCGATCTCGAGATCGATCCCAAGACAAACCACATTCAGAGTTTTGCGGGTGTCCGACATGGAACGGAAGAGGCCGTCGAATTCAAGCGTGGTAACCTAATTGAAGCCCTCTCAAGACTCGATGATTTCGCGCAACAGGCCGACTTCCTTCTCGGGCACAATTTCATTCACTTCGACGCAAAACACCTCGAAAATACCAAGGTTGATCTCCGGCTTCTAAAGAAACCAATCATCGACACGCTTTGGCTCAACCCGCTCGCTTTCCCTCGCAATCCATACCACAGCCTGGTCAAACACTATCAGGATGGCCGCCTGCAGGCAGGCCATGTCAACGATCCGCGTCTTGATGCCGAACTGGTGCTGACCGTTCTCGACAATCAGATCAGGGCACTGAGTGACATCGATCATGCCGATCCTGAAACGACCCGCGCATATCACTACCTGACGACGACCCGAAGCGATCACGCGGGCTTCAACGCCGTCTTTGAGTTCGTACGCGGTGCCCCCCGGCCGGGTCCCGCAGAGGCGCAATCGGCCATTCGCGGACTTCTACACGGCGCTGCCTGTAGTCATCAGATCGAAACGGTCATCCCCGAGGCAGAACGAAATGGCTGGCCGCTGGCCTATGCGCTGGCCTGGATCTCCGTCGCCGGCGGCGACTCCGTAATGCCGCCCTGGGTGCGGCACCAGTTCCCAGAGGCGAGCCGCCTGGTGAGGCGCTTGCGAGACACGCCCTGCACCGATCCCGATTGTGGCTGGTGTCAGTCGCAGAATGACCCCACGGCTCTGCTCAAGCATTGGTTCGGATTCAATGAGTTCCGCCCGAACCCTGTCGGACCCGATGGCTGCCCCCTGCAAGAGACAATCGTCGGTGCGGCAATGGCGAAGACCCCAGTTCTCGGCATTCTGCCTACGGGAACGGGCAAGTCAGTTTGTTACCAGCTGCCGGCCTTGTCACAGTTTACCAAAACGGGTGCCCTCACGGTCGTCATTTCGCCTCTTGTTGCCCTTATGGCAGATCAGGTTGAAGGGATGCGACGGCAAGGGATCACGTCCTGCGTCACGATCAACGGCATGCTCTCCATGCCGGAACGGCAGGATGCCCTGAACCAGGTGCGTCTTGGCGATGCGGCGATACTGCTAATCTCGCCCGAGCAGCTTCGCAGCCCTTCAGTCCGTTCGGTTCTCAGTCAAAGGGAGGTCGGCTACTGGGTGCTCGATGAAGCGCATTGCGTCTCCAAGTGGGGGCACGATTTCCGCCCCGACTACCGGTATGTCGGGCGCTTCATCAAAGAGTATTCCGGAGGCGAAGAGCCAGCGCCGATTATCTGCCTAACGGCGACTGCGAAACCCGATGTAGTCCGCGACATCACTGACCATTTCCGAGATCGACTAGCGACTGAACTAGCCCTTCTCGACGGGGGTGCCGTTCGCGAGAACCTGTCTTTCGAGATTGTGCCGACGGACAAGGGCAAGAAGCTTGGTGACGTGGTCCGGATCATCAAGGAGGCCCTTCCGCGGCACGGAACGTCGGGCGCCATCGTTTATTGTTCCACGCGGTCGGCAACTGAGCGTGTGGCAGCCTTTCTGAAGGAACGCGGTTTTGCCGCGGCCCATTATCACGCTGGTCTCAGCCCTGAGCAGAAACGAGACGTGCAGATGGCATTTGCTGCTGGCGAACTGCGCGTGATCGCCGCCACGAATGCCTTCGGCATGGGGATCGACAAGCCGGATATCCGGCTCGTAGTCCATGCCGACATCCCGGGCTCGCTGGAGAACTATCTGCAAGAAGCGGGACGGGCCGGTCGCGATCGGGATCATGCCCGGTGCATTCTCCTCTTCAGCCGTGACGACATCGAGCGCCAGTTCAGCCTTTCGGCGCGCTCCCGGCTGGAACGGAGGGAGATCGGTGCAATTCTCAAGGCCCTGCGCCGTCTCGACAGGCGAACGAAGCAGAAGGGCGAGGTGGTCGCGACCGCCGGAGAGATCGTGCGCGAGGAACAGGACCTCGATTTCCAGCGCGACTCCGCTACCGACGACACAAGGGTGAAGGCAGCCGTGTCCTGGCTGGAAGAAGCTGTGCTGCTGCGAAGAGAGGAAAACCGCGTTCGGGTGTATCCGTCGTCGCTTCGCATCCGGACCTTCGCCGAAGCGGACAGCATCATCGCCAAGGCAAATATGACGGAGGGCTATCGGCTCAGGCTTCGTGCCTTGGTTCGAAGCCTGATCGATGCGCCGCCGGACCAGGGGATCTCGACGGATGAGCTCTGTGGCATCTCGGGTTTTTCGTCGGGTCAGATGCGCAAGGCGCTGAATGATCTTGAGGCGCTAGGCATCGCGTCGAACGATACTGCGATCACCATTTTCGTGCATCTTGGCGTGGAGGACTCTTCGCAGAAGCGCCTGTTGGAGGCGAACAGCCTCGAAAAGGACCTTATCGACAAGCTTCGGGAATTGGCCCCGGACCTTGAGCTGGGGGCAAGCTCGACCCTGAACCTCAAGCTTCTTTCGCAGGAATTGAGAGACGCCGGGCATCCAACAGTGCGCCCAGACATCGTGGATAAGCTTGTTCGTGGCATTGCGCGGGACGGCCGAGACGAAAGCGAGGGGATCGGCAGCCTTCATGTCCGCAAGCTCGACCGGGAGCACCTGTCACTGCGCCTTCAACGCAACTGGCAGGCCCTGTCCGTGACGGCCCAGCTCCGCCGTCTCGCGGGCCGGGTCCTCTTGACGACACTGCAGCAGGAGGCACCCGACCGAGCGCGTGGCAAGGATATCCAGGTCGAAACGACACTGGGCAAGATGATGGCAGCGCTCACTAGCGACTTCGAGCTTTCGAGCGCGGTCAATGATCCGACGAAGCTCCTCGACCGCGCGCTGCTCTGGCTCCATGAACAGGGCGTCGTCACACTCGGAAAGGGCCTGACGATTTTCCGGCCAGCCATGACGATCCACTTGGCGCCCGGCCCCCAGCCCTTCACGGAATCCGATTTCGAGCCATTGAAGCTGCACTATCAGGAGCAAGTCCTGCAGACCCATATCATGGCCGCCTACGCTGAAAGGGGGCTCGAGTCCGTCCGTGACGCCCTAAGGCTTTCGGAGGATTACTTCACCCTCGACCGTGATAGCTTCGTTCAGAAGTGGCTGCCGGGAAGAAGCGCGGAGCTTCGCCGTCAGACAACGCCAGAGTCATGGCGGACAATCGCAGAGTCCTTGGGAAATACCACGCAGACGCGGATCGTCGCGGACGAGCGTGAACAAACCAACGTGCTGGTCCTTGCGGGCCCCGGCTCGGGCAAGACCCGTGTTCTTGTCCACCGCATCGCCTACCTGATCCGGGTAAAGCGCGAGAACCCACGGGGCATTCTGGCCTTGGTCTACAACCGCCATGCCGCCACTGAAATCCGGCGTCGCCTGTTCGATCTGATCGGTGACGATGCGCGCGGCGTTACCATCTCCACTTGCCATGGTCTTGCGATGCGCATGATCGGTGCCAGCTTCGCGAAACGCGCCGAGAAGGTCCAAAGCGTCGACTTCGACCGGATCATGGCCCAGGCTGTTGCCCTTTTGAAAGGGGAAGGGCTGTCGCGCGACGAGGCCGAGGCCCAACGAGAGACCCTCATCGAAGGCTATCGTTGGATCCTGGTCGATGAGTATCAGGACATCGGACCAGACGAATACGAACTGATCGCTGCGGTTGCAGGGCGCTCGGTCGAAGACGAAGATCGCAGACTGAGCCTTTTTGCGGTCGGTGACGACGACCAGAATATCTACGCCTTTGCGGGCGCATCCGTGGCCTTCATTCGCCGCTTCGAGGAGGACTACAAGGCCCAGCCCAGCCATATGATCGAGAACTACCGGTCAACGGCCAACATCATCCGCGCTGCAAACCAGGTGATCGACCTTGCAGCCGAGCGCATGAAGGCGGGTCACGACATTACGGTCAATCGTGCCCGCAAAGATAATCGTGCTGGCGGTGAGTTGGAACGTCTCGACAGTGTCGGCCGCGGTCGCGTCCAAGTTATCAAGGATGCAGGCGATCAATTCAGCCAGGCCGTTCTTGCCGTCGAGGAATTGGAGCGATTGTCCAAGATCGTGTCGGAGTGGGACTGGGCGAAGACCGCAATCATAGCGCGTGAATGGAGCTACCTTCAGCCTGTCCGCAGCTACTGCGAGGCACGTGGCATTCCCGTCCAAGCTGCGAATGCAGATGCCCCGAATTTTTGGCGGCTGCGAGAAACGCAGACGCTGGTCAATTGGCTACGAACTCGAGAGCGATCCGGGCTCGCGGTCTCAGACCTGGCGAAGTGGATGGATCGACAGTCAGAAGGCCCATGGTGGTCTGTGCTGCGGGAAGGCGTCGAAGACTTCGTGCAGGACGTAGGCGATCGCGAAACGGACCGAAAAGACGTTCTCGAGTGGCTTGCCGAATGGGGGCGTGACATCCGAAAGCGCCAAACCGGCCTCATGTTGCTTTCCGCGCATCGCGCGAAGGGTCTCGAGTTTGACCATGTCGTTGTTCTCGACGGCGCTTGGGAAAAGCGATCAAAGGGGGAGGATCGAGACGCCGCGCGCCGGCTCTTGTACGTGGCCATGACAAGAGCCCGGCACAGCCTGGCCCTCATGACGATGGCCAACACGCACCCGATCCTTGGCGGCTTAAATGACCATGCCTTCATGATCAGAGGACGGTCGCGTGACACACTCGATGTGTCGGAGTGTCGGAAGGTATATCAAACCTTGGACCCTTCAGAGGTTGACCTCGGCTTTGCCGGTCGGTTGGCTCCGGGCCACGCGTCTCTCAGCGCGATCGAACAGCTAAAGCCGGATGATCCGTCACTGCTCGTTCAACGTGGCGAGAGCTGGATCATCACGAACACTGCAGGAGTGCCAGTCTGTAGGCTCGCCAAGAAATATCGGCCACCTGAAGGTAGAAGTTTCATTCGCGGGAACGTCCACGCGATCACGACGCGTTTCCGAGAGGACTCGTCGGAGGAATATCAGGCACAGCTAAAGCAGGACGCATGGAGCGTGGTTCTGCCTGAGCTTGTGTTCGAGCCTATGAGCTAGGCATTCGTGGAAGCTGATGCTGTTCTCGGCTGATTTTCCCAGCAAGACATCAGGAGGTCAGCCACCCTCAAGTTTCGCTGGACCGGGAAGTACAACAAGAAAACCAATCAACTACCAAGCGGAAGGCGGTCGGAACACGCCGGAGAGAGTTACCGACCCGAAGCGGCCAGTCGCCAGCACTCATTTTGCTGCTGCGCAGCGGCACCGAACCGGCATCTGTTGCTGGCAGCAGCCTAACTTAGTCTAGCGGATTATTGATGCGAGACGAAGCACTCAACCTTTCATTGGAAAGCTATCGGATGTCGCGTGCAATCGCTTGTTTTCGAAGGACAACAAGGGCTAAGCTCGGCCTGTTGGCCAATGGAGAGACGGGGCGTGACTGTAAACAAACCACCCGCGCGCACGCTCATGATGCTGGATCAAGAAGCGTTCCAGAATGCGGCAACGGCCGCAGGGCTTCAATTCAAGGTATTTCTCGCAGGACCATACATTGAGACCACTGGGCGGAAACCAGGCCGCGGCGAAAAGAACAAAGCCAAGCGCCTTAGATACGCGCTCTACCATAAGCTAACTGATTTCGGTTGGATTGTGACAATGGGGGAGTACCAAAAGCTGGTTGATGCAGCGGCAGGGCTTCTAGGAGCCCGAAACAACGCTGCGACAGCTGAACTGATGCACGCGAGGAACTCAACCGATGCGATCATCATGCTTCCTAGCAGCCCTGGTTCCTTCTTGGAACTTGGTGCTTTTGCGCTTTACGATGATGTCTGCAGAAAGATGCTGATTGTGGTAGATAAGAAACACGAGAAAGATGGCCTAAACTATTTTAATTCGGGGCCAATTCCTGCGGCGAAGAAGAAGGGGGCTCAAGTTTTGTTCATCGACTATGATGAACACGATACATGCTGGACATCCATAAAAGAATTCATCGTCGATCAAGGCCACAGAGTGACCGAAAACAAGTTGCTGGCTCCATGAAGAAGATTGACCCTCTTTTCGCCTACTTCTCAATTCTCGCCGTCATTCAGCCTGCGCGAATCCAGGATATCGAAGCTAGCTCGCATCAGCTTCTCAACCCTGACTACGCCAAAATGCTTGTAGACGCGGGACATCTTCGGGCGGCACATGAAACCGCTCGCGAACGTGCGTTGGTCATACAAGTTCGTCGCGGAGTCTACTTCACGGCTCCAAAAGCACGACATCTGGTGCGGCGAGAGGGCCTCGAGCGCTCGATCGACAACCGGCGTTTGTTCTTGATGAAGGCCCAGCGTCGGAGGTACAAGTGATGCGCGAGTTGGTATCGCGTTCAGCTTGTTCGCTGTTTCGGCGAGCCGTTGTTCAGGTTTGGTTTGAAGGGGCTCGTGGCCTAGGTCGAAGAGGCATTTTGCCGGACCTTGCCGCCAAAATGCCTCTTCGACCTAGGCCACGCGCTCAAGGCAGTCTTCACTTCAGAGACTGGAAGTTGCTGTAGATGCCAACTCGCTCATATTACTTTCCAAAGGATTTTTCACACCTCGAAGAGATTCTTCGGGCAGAGCACGGCGGCTTTCCCGACAAGGAAGCCGCAGGGTTCCGAGAGCTTGGCTTGCCGCCTATGCCAACCTCCGGAGCGTTGCCTCTGTTCCTCGGGATCAGTCCGAAGACGATCTTCTCAATCCGCCGTCGTCCCAGGAAGCATTATCGTTCCTTTCCCTTGAAGAAGAAGGACGGCACCAAGCGAGACATCGATACACCAAGGACCTACCTCAAGGTTATCCAATGGTGGATATTGGACAATATCCTGAATCACGTCGAAATTGCCGAGAACGTCTTCGGCTTTGTGGCCGGGCGAAGTGCTGTCCAAAACGCTGAGTATCACCTCGGAGCGAAGCATGTTCTAAATGTAGATATTCGACAGTTCTTCCCCTCGATCACAATGGAGCAAGTTCACGACATCTTTCTATCGCTCGGCTACCAACAAGATGTCGCTGAAATGCTTTCTGAGCTATGTTGTCTCGACGATCATGTGCCACAAGGCGCACCTACCAGTCCGGCTATCGCGAACCTCGTCTTGCGGGAGCTGGACACTAAGCTGTCAGCCCTAGCTGAGAAGGCTGGTCATCGATATTCGCGGTATGCTGATGACCTAACGTTTAGCTCGCAGTCATGGATCGACGATGAGTTTCTCAATTTGGTTGAGGACGCTGTACAAGCCGCAGGATTCGAATTGAAGACTGCGAAGACCCGTTTTTCGGGTTCTGAGGGGCGTATGGAAGTTACAGGAGTGGTAATTAACGAGAAACTCCAACCTACGCGGCCATGGCGAAAACGTACGCGGGCAATCCTTCACAGGATGAGTTTATCAGCTCGGCTTACAAGGCGCGAACTATCGTACGTTCAAGGCGTGATTGGGATGGCGGCACAATTTCCTGAGAGCAAACAGATGCAAGGTCTTTCCGAAAACGCACGTCTAATCATTGAAGAGAAGTCTCACACCATAATCGGGCGAGGTGAAAATCCGACGCTGCCAAACGGCCTGACATACAGGCAAGCGGAGGCCCTCGCTGATCTTGTTCCGCGGAGAACGAACATAGAAATCGCGGTTCGACTTGGCACATCCGAAGCCGCAGTGAAAAAAAGGTTACAGGAGGCATATAAAAAGATTGGTGTCGCAGACCGTCAGGAAGCACTGATTTGGGCGGTAAAGAATCTCTAAACTCAATCTCTATTTTGCCAATTCATCTTTCTAAGGGCTGCATGCGGAGCGAACGCCCGCTTACCGGCCTCTGCAGGGCCGGATCGCAGTCGGCAGGCTTGGCCCTAAGCGGACATCTGATGGCAGCACTACTGCACCCTATGATGCGTAGACGATCCCCGCCCGTCCGACCCCGGCCAGTCGAAACACAAGCAAGGGAATGTAGCCGTCGAGGTTTTTTGTCGCCGATCCCGTCCCGTGGCTGCGCTGGTAGGGTCGGCCCCGGGTCAGGGCGAGCGGGTGCTCCTCGTCCTAAAGGGACTCCTGTCCGGGCGGGATGTACTCCAGCGGTAGCTTGAGGTGAGGGGATTGCCCAGTTCCTTCTGCTGGTACGCATCGAGACTATCGATGCCAGTCCGGTAGTCGCTTCGGGAAAGATCGACTATCCCGCGCTCATTGCCCGGATCGCAGAGAGCGACCTCTTGACCTGTCAGGCATGAACGACAAAGGCCCACGGCATCTGTCGCAGGCCTTCGATCGTCCAGACATGCAATGCGTTCAGCCGCCCTTGACGGGTAGTACGTTGTGCAGGCGATGATAGGGCGCATCCCTCACCGCTGCCTCGATATCCACCTCGGATTTCTTGTGGCGCGGAGCGCGTAGCATCACGAGGCTCCCAATCAGCGCGAGCGCACTCACGCCGGCGATACCGCTGCTCAGGATGACTTCCGTGGTCAGGGTCTCGAACATCACGACTCTCCTTCGAGCACCAAAATAACACCGAATCCTTAGAATTCCACCATTGAGCTCAACCTGGCTTCCCTGCCTCGCGCACGTGATCGATCAACTCCTCCGTCTCCTCGCAGGCCCGGCGCGCTCGCCGTGCACGCTTCCTGACCTGCGACCGACGCCATGTCGTACCGCCGGCCGCAACCGCCGGCACAACGATCGCAAGGATCGCCCATCCTCCCGTGACAACGCCCGTCGCCACAGTTCCGATCCCTGCGAGCAAGCCGCCGCCAGCGACTCTCTGGGTCCAAACACCCACAACCTCGTCGTCATCCGTCTCCGTCTCAAGTTCGTTATTCAGCCGTCTTAAGCGGCGTCCAAGGATCTCGAGCACCTGCAAGCGGATATCCGGGTCTTGGGAGGCCCCGACCGCCGAGATCAGGCGCGCGCGTTCTGCGCCATCGGCGCAGATGTCGTCGGCCAGGGCGTCGATGATCTCTTGGCCTGGCCCGTCGCCCGAGGAAAGATCGAGAATGTAGGCTATAAGGGCTGTGGCCTTGCCCTGCGGATAGGCGTCGTCGGTCTTCATTCCGCTCCTCTTGGTTCGGGCGGAAGCTTAGGCCACGTTGAGACTTGGCGCCATATCTGCCTATCTTTCGTCGAGGCTCCACTTCCGAAGCACCAGGAACATGGAGGGTCGGATCATGGGCAACGGACTGAGACACAAGTATCTCTAGGTTCCGTTCTTGCTGGTCGAAGGACAAAAAGGCCGATGCGCCGACCCAGGTTACCTGGTGTTGATGCGATCAGATGTTCGGTCTGGGCTCAAACTAGTTCCGGCGCGCTTCAAATTCGCGCGTGCCGCAAGAAGTCGCGAATGAACGCTTCCCACCCAACGCATTGATAAAGCGGCGGGTGTAGCTGACGTCGCCGCTAACTCGGTAACTTCTTTCCCTTTGGTCGGATTTCTGCATGGTCGATCAAGCTGAGATGCCTGCTAAAGCAGGCAATTAAGGAAGGAGACGTGAGAAGCATTTGCAGGAGAACCTAGACGGCGGTGGCAACATGAAAACTATGCACGTGGCACAAATGAGGGTCCCGAACGCAGACTCGCGACCTCGTCGAGGTTTTCCGCCCGGGGGTCACGGGAGCCCATGTCTACCTGCAACCTTCGAGCCTTCTATTGACGAAAAAGGGCACTCATTCGTCGGCTGTGGATCAGCCGATTGGCGCGAAACGGGGCTTCCAATGAACACATCGGCTGCAGAAAAGAAGCAGCCGAGCGGTAGTCCTTTGACAAGGACGCTGCACCCAGTTGCACTTTCTTTGGAACACTTCCGGTACATTGAACGCGCCATTCTGGCATTCGGTCAAACCAACTGGCCGCTTTGCACGACATCGAAGCCCAGGATGCAATGGTGTGCAAAAGGCAAAGTAGAAGCCCTCGGACTGCAGCGCTACGGGAAAAGGGCAAGATAAAAGCGCCTGCCACGAATGCCGCAAGTCACTGACGTGACTGGCGTTTTCGCGTGCATGCAAATCGGTCGTGTGCAGGTTTCCGGCAATTTCGCAGTTTTTTCAGACCACAGGCCTACCCCGCCCGTTCTCGGCTTCGTTCCACCCTCCCTTTCCGGCATCCTCGGGGCACCCGAAACCCCAACCGATCGCCCCATGCCCAAGCGCCCCGCCATCCTGCCGCCCACCCTCGCGCCCCGCGGTCTCTCGCGGACCGAGGCGGCGGCCTATATCGGGGTCTCGCCCACGCTCTTCGATCACCTGGTTCGCGACCGGCGCATGCCGCCGCCCAAGCGGATCAATGCCCGTACGGTCTGGGACCGGAAAAAACTTGACCGGGCGTTCGAGTTGATCCCTGATGGAGATCATTCCGACCACAATCCCTGGGACGACTGACGTCTGACGTAAGGCAGCGCGTGCCATGCCCACATTCAGGATGAGAGACGGCTCGGGCAGCGTCCGCCTGAAGCACGTCATCGAGGACACCGACCGGCACGGGAACGTGCGCGTCTACCTGCGGCGGCCCGGGCACCTGAAGGTGCGGCTGCGCAGCCAACCGGGCACGGAGGACTTCTTCGCCGAATACCGCGCCGCCATGATGGGCGCGACACCGCGCGCGCCGGCCGGACCGCTCGAGCGGCGCGGATCGAAGGGCAGCTTCAAGTGGCTCTGCGAGCAGTACTACGTTTCCGCCGAATACCAGCGGCTGAGTGGCCGCACCAAGTACTTCCGGCGCGGCATCCTCGACCGGATATGCGAGAAGAGCGGAGCGAAGCCCTATGCGCTTATGGAGCCCCGTCACGTCCGGCGCATGCGCGACGAGATGGCCGACAGACCCGAGGCCGCCAACGGCTTCGTCAAGGCGCTTCGGCAGGTCTATGCCTTCGCGGTCGAATACGAGCTAGCCCAGCGCAACCCGGCCCGTGACGTACCCTACCTCAAGGCCAAGGGGGACGGGTTCCATTCCTGGACGATGGAGGAGGTCCGCCAGTTCGAGGAGTATCACCCGATCGGCAGCAAGCCGCGGCTGTCGCTCGCGCTCATGCTCTACACGGGGCAGCGGCGGTCGGACATCGTCCGGCTCGGGCCCCAGCACATCAAGGACGGCTGGATCACCCTGACCCAGGCCAAGAACCGCGACCGCAAGCCCGTCACCCTCTCCATCCCGGTCCTGCCCGAGTTGAAGGCGGTGCTGGACGCCACGCCCACCGGCAACCTCGCCTTCCTCGTCACGGCCTTCGGCAAGCCCCTCACCTCGAACGGCTTCGGCAACTGGTTCCGCAAGCAATGCGACGAGGCCGGGTTGAAGCACTGCTCCGCCCACGGGCTGCGCAAGGCGGGCGCGGCACTCGCGGCCGAGAACGGGGCGACCGAGCGGCAATTGATGGCGATCTTCGGCTGGACGACCATGAAGGAGGCGTCACGCTACACCCGCGCCGCGCGCCAGAAAGTGCTGGCGGCGTCCGGGATGAAGCTGTTGTCGCGGGACGCGGGCGGGCCGGAAAGAGGGGAAGCGTGGGGTGGCGGCACCTGAGTTCCGGGACCGACCGCGACGGCCCGCTTGATGCGCCGCTCGCCATGACGGCAAACCTGTTTCGCCTGCAGTCAGTATCCTGCATACTCCACAGACGCCGACGCGTCACCTGAACACCGGAACGGACAGAGAAGATGCCCCGCAGCCTTAAGAAAAAGCTTGCGACCCTCGCACCCGCCCGTCGGGCCGCAATCGAGGCGGAAGCCGATCGGCTGCATGAAGAGTACCTGAAGCGCGACGAGCAGCGGACGAGCGATCGGCTACCTAACTTCCATTCGAGCTTCACACCGAACGGCAAACCGCTCGACCTCAGTTGAGCGGTGACGTCAGCCGACTTCCTATAGGCCTTCCAACTTCGAAGGCTAAGACCCCCCGACTGCCGCCGGGGGCGCGATTTCTCGCGCCGGAACGCGAACGTCTCACGAACAAAAAAGTCCCACTTTTGCCCCAGCGCGAAAACGGTGGGACGACTTTGCTCCATAACCCATTGATATCATTCACACTAGGAGGTGCTTTGGTGCCCGGGGGCGGAATCGAACCACCGACACGAGGATTTTCAATCCTCGCGCAGATAGTTACGGCGATTGACTGTGCCAAAGCCAGGTTCTCCCAAGACTGCGGCTGCGTGCTCAGGCCACCTTGGTTCGATGGACGCCAGATATGCGACTAGAAAGCGACTAGCGCCAGTGATCAATCAACCTAAGTTATTGAAAGTAATGGTAGCGGAGGAGGGACTTGAACCCCCGACACGCGGATTATGATTCCGCTGCTCTAACCAACTGAGCTACTCCGCCAGACCGTGCGCGGTGCTAAGACAGCCCACGCGTTCCGTCAACCTCAAAATCGCCGGACGCAGGGCTCATGGCACACGCGCGGCGGTCACCTCGACCTCGACCTTGAACTCCTCTCTGGTGAAACCGGAAACGATCACCAGGGTCGACGCCGGAGGGCGTGCCAGCCCGGCGATCCACGCGTCGCGGGCGGCCATGTAGCCGGCCAGGTGGCTGCGGTCGGTCACGAAGGCGTTGATCCGGACGGTGTCCGCGCGGGAAAATCCGGCTTCGTACAGAATCGCGTCTATGGAGGCGAAGCAGATGCTGGCCTGCGCTTCGGCGTCATCGGGCACCGTTTCATCGGGCGCGATGCCCAACTGGCCCGAGGCCAGCACCCATTCGGCTCCGGCGGGTACATAGGTGCCATGGGCATAGGCCGCAAAGGGCGGGCGGATCGCGGCAGGGGTCAGAGCACGCAACATGAAGGCCTCCAAACGGGCGAGAGACTCGATTTCAGCCCCCAGCAGACGATCCGGGCGGGCCAATGTCCAGCAATGGGCTCAATCCCTTTGCCTGACGCTCAATTTCTATGCAAACATCACAGGACACGCCACCGATCTGCGCATCCGCAGCCATCTGCCGGAGCAATTCGGGGGCCGCCCGTTCGCTCCGCCCTCAGGCCACCTAGGCTTGCGGCAGTTTCCAACTTGGGGAGAAACCTCGATGATGATCCGGATATCCTGTCTTGCGTTCGGTGCGGCTCTTGCGGCCGGCAGCGCGGCTGCGCAAAACACCTCCGTCACCTTTGGCACCAACTGGCTCGCGCAAGCCGAACACGGCGGGTTCTACCAATCCGTGGCCGATGGCACCTATGCCGAATGCGGGCTGGATGTGGAGATTATCTCGGGCGGCCCGCAGGTGAACAACCGCGCGCTTCTGCTGGCCGGCCGGATCCAGTTTCACATGGGCGGAGATCTGCTTCAGGCTTTCAATGCCGCGGCCGAGGATATTCCCGTCGTCGCCGTTGCGGCCATCTTCCAGAAACATCCGCAGGTGATCGTGGCCCATCCGGGCGTTGCCGAAAGCTGGGAAGACCTGCGCGAGCTGACGCTTCTGATCGGAGATAACGGATTTGCGTCCTATTATCAGTGGATGATCGCCGAGCACGGGTTCACCGTCGAGCAACGCCAGCCCTACACCTTCAACCCCGCGCCGTTCCTCGCAGATGATCAGCTGGGGATGCAGGGATATCTGTCATCGGAACCCTATGTGATCCAGACCGAGGGCGGTTTCACCCCCAACGTGTTCCTGATCGCCGATGCGGGCTATTCCAGCTACGCCACCACGATCGAGACCATGCAAGCCACGATCGATGAAAACCCGGAGATGGTGGAATGCTTCGTGAACGGCTCGATCCTGGGCTGGTACAACTATCTTTATGGCGACAACGCCGCCGCGAACGAGCTTATCCTGGCGGCCAATCCCGACATGACCCAGGACAAGATCGACTTCGCCATCGCGATGATGATCGACAATGGCATCGTCGATTCAGGCGACACGCTTGAGCTTGGCATCGGCGCGATGACCGAGGAGGTCGTCGGCGGTTTCTATCAGGACATGGTCGATGCCGGCGTGGTCGAGGCGGGGCTCGACTGGCAATCCACCTACACGACCGCCTTTGTCAATCAGGGCCTCGGGCTGGATCTGCGCCCGGCCCAGTAAACCCGCTCATCGCGCGGGCGGGGCGCGCCCCGCCCAACCGCTCTCTCTTTGCTGATTTTCGGAGCCGCCCCATGAGTGCCCTTCGGCGCCCCACCCTGCCCCTTGGTGAACGCCCGCCGCTGTTGCAGATGCAAGCCGTCGACAAGGTGTTCGGCGGTACGGTCGTCGCGCTAAAGGACATGAACCTTGTGGTCAATCAGGGCGATTTCATCTCGCTTCTCGGCCCCTCGGGCTGCGGCAAATCCACGGCGCTCCGTATCATATCCGATCTTCTGCACCCCACCCGCGGCAAGGTGATCTGGGAAGGAGACCATGGCATCGGCGATCTGGGCGTTGTGTTTCAGGAACCCACGCTGATGCCATGGGCCACGGTGGCGCAAAATGTCTGGCTGCCCTACCGGTTGCGCGGCAAGACCTATAACGCGGTGAAGGACGAGGTGCTGGAGGCGCTGCGGCTGGTGGCGCTGGAAAACTTCCTCAACGCCTATCCGCGCGAGCTTTCAGGCGGCATGAAGATGCGCGTGTCCATCGCCCGTGCGATGGTGACGAACCCGCGTCTGATCCTGATGGACGAGCCCTTTGCCGCGTTGGACGAGATTACGCGGCACAAGCTGAACAACGACCTGTTGCGCCTGAAGGACAAGATCGGCTGCACCGTCATTTTCGTGACCCATTCGGTATTCGAAAGCGTATTCCTGTCCGACCGGATCGTGGTCATGGCCGCGCGCCCGGGCCGGGTTCTGCAGGAGCTTCGGGTCGATGCGCCCTACCCCCGCGGCGAAGAGTTCCGCACGTCGGCCGAATACGCCGCCCATACCCGCGCCGCATCCGGGGCACTGAAGGAAGCCATGGGGGAGCTTGCATGACGATTGCGGAGAACAGGCCGCTGCCCGTCGTCGAGGCGCTGGACGAGGACGAGGCCCGGCGCGCCCGCGCCCGCCGGATCGAAGGCATCGCCAAATGGGCGCTGCCGGTGGTCATGATGGTGCTGGCGATCGCGGGCTGGGCCTGGATCGTGGCGGCCAACGACATTCCGCATTACATCCTGCCGGGGCCCGGCCGGGTCTGGGCGAGCCTGGTGGAGGATTGGGGCATGCTGCTCGATGCGGCCTATCTGACCGGGTGGATCACCCTTCTGGCGCTGCTTCTGGCCGTGGTCGGGGGCGCGGGGCTGGCGATCCTGTTCAACCAGTCCAAAATGCTGGAATTGTCCTTCTACCCCTATGCCGTGATCCTGCAGGTCACGCCGGTGGTGTCGATCGCGCCGCTGATCTTCATCTATGTGGACAGCAAGATCGCGGGCATGTTGCTCTGCGCCTGGATCGTGGCCTTCTTTCCGGTGCTGAGCTCGACAACCCTCGGCCTGAACAGCGTGGACCACAATCTGCGGGATCTCTTCCGCATCTACGGTGCCTCCCGCTGGCAGAAGCTGCGCTATCTTCAACTGCCATCGGCCCTGCCCTATTTTCTGGGCGGCCTGAAAATCGCGGGCGGCCTCTCGTTGATCGGGGCGGTGGTGGCCGAACTCGTCGCCGGAACCGGCGGTATCGGGTCGGGTCTGGCCTTCCGCATTCAGGAGGCCGGCTACAGGCTCAACATCGCACGGATGTTCGCCGCGCTTTCGCTCGTTGCGGCGATGGGTGTGTTCATCTTTGCCGCGCTCTCGATCTTTTCCCATCTCTTGCTGCGCAAATGGCATGAAAGCGCCCTGAAGCGGGAGGGGTGATGGATTTCCGGACCCTTCCCAACGGCCCGATCACACTGTCGAATGTGACGGTGCCGGCCTGTCTTCTGGGCCGGGAGGGCGATCTGATCCGCACCGATATCTCGATTGCGGACGGCAGGATCGGCCCGGCGCAGGCGCTGGCGGTGGATATGCAGGGCACGATGGTGTTGCCCGCTTTCGTCGATATGCACACCCATCTGGACAAGGGCCATATCTGGGACCGCGCGCCGAACCCGGACGGGACTTTCGCAGGCGCGCTGGACACGGTCCGGGCGGACAGCACCGCCCACTGGACCGCCGAAGACCTGCACGCGCGGATCGGGTTCTCCCTTCGGTCGGCCTATGCCCATGGTACCCGCGCGATCCGCACCCATCTGGATTCGATCTCCCCGCAGGATGACATTTCCTGGCCCGTCTTCCGCGAGATACAGGCCGACTGGGCCGGGCGGATCACTTTGCAGGCCGCCTGCCTGATCGGTTGTGACAAATGGACCGATGACAGCGGCCCGTTCGGCCATACCGCCGATCTGGTCGCTGCCACGCCGGGCGGCGTTCTGGGTATGGTCACCTACCCGATGGCCGATCTGCGCGACCATTTGCGGGGGTTCTTCCGTCAGGCCGCCGCGCGCGGGCTGGATGCGGATTTCCATGTGGATGAAACGATGGATCCGGGGGTGGAGACACTGCGCGATATTGCCGAGATCGCGCAGGAAACCGGCTTCGACGGGAGGATCGTCGTGGGCCATTGCTGTTCCTTGTCGACGCAGGACGAGGCGCGCGCCCGGGACACACTCGATCTGGTGGCAAAGGCCGGGATCGATGTGGTCAGCCTGCCCATGTGCAATCTGTATCTTCAGGATCGGGCGCCCAAGGGCACCGTCCGCACCCCGCGCTTTCGTGGCATCACCCTGGTTCATGAAATGCGCGCGCGCGGCATCCGCGTCTGTTTCGCATCCGACAACACCCGCGATCCCTTTTACGCCTATGGCGACATGGATATGCTGGAGGTGATGCGGGAGGCGACCCGGATCGGGCATCTGGACCACTCGCGCACCGACTGGGCAGGGGCCTTCAGCGTCACGCCGGCCGCGATCTGCGGGTTTGAGCCGCCGGACCTCAGCGAAGGCGCGCCCGCCGACCTGGTGATCTGCAAGGCCCGCAGCTGGACCGAGCTCTTCGCCCGTCCGCAGGCGGACCGGATCGTGCTGCGCAACGGGCGGCAGATCGACCGCACATTGCCCGACTATGCCGATCTCGACGATCTGATGAGGACATGATGGACACGAACACCGCCGCCGCCAAAGCCGCCCTGGCCCATATCGAACAGGACGAGAACCCGGCCACGATCAAGGCCAAATCCCGCGATTTCTTCTGGTATTCACCGATTCTGAAGGACCGGATGGACCATCTGGAGGCCGATTTCGTGGTAAACCCGAAAACCGAGGCCGACGTGATCGAGATCCTGCGGGTCTGTTACGCCCATGACGTTCCGGTCACCACCCGCGGCGCGGGCACCGGCAATTACGGTCAGGCGATGCCGATGCGCGGCGGCTGCGTCATGCATCTGCGCCACATGACGGCGGTGAAGGAAATCCACCCGGGCCGCGTTATCTGCGAACCGGGCATCCTGCTGAAAGACCTCGACGCGGCCTGCAAGGAGCATTCCGGGCAGGAGATCCGCATGTTCAGCTCCACCTGGGCCACGGCCACCATCGGCGGGTTCATCGCCGGCGGCTCCGGCGGGGTCGGCTCCTGCACCTGGGGCAGCTTGCGCGACCTCGGCAACATCATCCGCTTGCGCGTGGTGACGATGGAGGCCGAACCCCGCGTGCTGGAGTTTCGCGGCGAGGAACTGGCGCGGGTCAGCCATGCCTATGGCACCAACGGGATCATCACCGAGATCGAGATGCCGCTGGCGCCGGCCTATGACTGGGTCGAGATGTTCGTCGCGACCAAGGATTTCATGGCGGCCGCGCGCTTTGCCGAGGAACTGGCCAATGAAGACGGCATTCTGATCAAGCTCGCTTCCGTCTACGAGGCGCCGGCGCCGTTCGACTATTTCAGCCGGGTCAGGCCCCATATCAAAACCGATGACACCCTGATCGGCCTGATGGTCGCACCCCATTCGATGGACGGGTTCGAGACCTTTCTGGCCCGCAGGCCGGAGGCGCGGCTGATCTACCGCTCCGACAGGTCCGACTGGCCGAAAACACCCGGCCCGGTTTTCGAATATGGCTGGAACCACACGACACTCAGGGCCCTGAAAGTGGACCCGTCCATCACTTATCTGCAGGTCCGCTATGGCTTCCCCCGGCATCTGGAACTGATCGAACGGATGCGCGATGAGTTCGCGCCCGAGATCCTGCAACATCTGGAGGTCCTGCGGGAGAACGGGAAGGTGATGTTCGCCGGCCTGTCGCTGGTGAAATTCTCAGGCGAAGCGCGGCTGGAGGAGATCATCCGCATCCACGAGGAGGCCGGTGCGATGATCTTCAACCCCCATCGCTACACGCTGGAGGAGGGCGGCCGCCAATCGGTGGATGACCGCCAGCTTGCCTTCAAGCGGGAAGCGGATCCCAAGGGCCTGCTGAACCCCGGCAAGATGATCGCATGGGATGACCCGGGCTGGAAGTATGACCGCATTTATGCCTATCCCGCGATGTCGAAACCGGCGGAAGCCGCGGAATGAGGGCGGAGAGGGCCATCGCCGTGCCGGGCAGGTCGATCCGTTGCGGGATCGGGGCTGCGGACGGCCCTCCAACCTCGCACGGCCAGGATGCGGGGCGGGGCCTATGAGCCGGGCGCTGGTGCTGTTCGCCCATCCCTGCGCGGAAAGTTTTTCGGCCGCCCTGCACGACCGCGTGGTGGACCGGCTGCAAGGCGCGGGCTGGCAGGTGGATGATTGCGACCTGAACGCCGAAGGCTTCGATCCGGTTCTGGGGGAGGCCGAACGCCGCTGCTATCATACGTTGGAAGACAACATCCGGCCGGTGGCGGAATACGTCGCGCGGTTGCGCGCGGCGGAAGCGTTGGTGATGGTCTTCCCGGTCTGGAACTTCGGCTATCCGGCCATCCTGAAGGGGTTTCTCGATCGCGTGTTCCTGCCCGGCGTCTCCTTCCGGCTGGAGGCGGGCAAGGTACGCCCGAACCTGACCCATATCCGCAAGCTGGCCGCCGTGACCACTTATGGCGGCACGCGGATGCGGGCCCTGCTCGCGGGCGACCCGCCGCGCAAATGCGTCACAAGGGCGCTCTGGCATGTGTGCAGACCCGAAAAGATGCGATATCTGGCCTTGTATGACATGAACCGGGCAAACGATGTCAGGCGCGCCGGGTTTCTGAACCGCGTCGGCCAAGAGATGGAGACGTTCTGAAAAATGCGCGCGCTGGTGATCTATTCGCACCCGAGGACGGGCAGTTTCACATCCGCCGTGCGGGATGTCGTGCTGGACAAGCTCCGGGCCGCAGGCGCCGATATCCGTGTGACGGATCTTTATGCAGACGGGTTCGACCCGGTGTTGAGTGGTCGGGAACTGGAGAATTACGAGGATGAAGGCCTGAACCGGGACCCTGTTCAGGGCGATATCGACGATCTCATGTGGTGTGACACGCTGATTTTCATCTACCCGACCTGGTGGTATGGCCTGCCGGCGATCCTGAAAGGCTGGCTGGATCGGGTGATGGTGCCGGGCGTCGCCTTCAGGATGCCCGACGAAACCAACGCGGATATCCGCCCCGGCCTTACCCATATTACGCGCATGGGCGTCTTCACGACCTGCGGGGCCAGTTGGTGGCTGACACGTTTCGTCGGCGCGCCGGGCAGGCGGACCCTGCTGCGCGGCGTGCGGCTGATGTGCGCCAGAAGATGCAAAACCTCCTTTGCCGCGCATTACCTGATGGACAGTTCGACCGAGACCAGCCGGGCCGCGCATCTGGCCAGGGTCGCCGTCAAGATGGACCGGCTCATCGGCAAGGCGGCCCCGGTCAATCGCAAGACGGAGATCCCGGCATGATCCCTGTTCTGGACTGGCAGCGCTTTGCCTCGGGCGAGGATCGCGACGGGTTCGTCGCCGATCTGGGCGCGGCAGCGCGGGGGCCGGGATTTTTCCTGCTGACGGGGCACGGGGTTGACCCGTCCCTGTCGGCGCGCATCTTCGAGATGGCCGATCTGTTCTTCGCGCTGCCGCAATCGGAGAAAGAGGCGATTTCGATCCTGAAGACGCCTCATTACCGGGGCTGGGCCCGCGACGGGCTGGAATCTCTGGATGAAGGCAGCGGACAGGCGGACCGCAAGGAAAGCTTCAACATGGGCCTTGATCTGGCCGCCGACGATCCGCGCGTGCTGGCGGGGGACCCTTTTCGCGGCGTGAACCAATGGCCGAACCTGCCCGGATTTCGCGAAACGATGCTGGCCTATTACGATGCGGCCATGGCGCTTGGCGTGGATATCCACCGCGCCATCGCCCTCGATCTGGGCCTTGAGGAGCATCATTTCGACAGCGCCTTTGTCGATCCGCTGGCCGCGTTGCGGGTGCTGCACTATCCCCCGGGCACCGGCGCCGCCGGAGAGATCGGCGCGGGCGCGCATACCGATTACGGTGCGATCACCCTTCTGATGACCGATGGGGAGGCGGGTCTGCAAGTGCGCCAGCGCGGCGGAGACTGGGTTGACGCCCCCCATATCGACGGGGCCTATGTGGTCAATATCGGCGACTGCCTGATGCGCTGGACCAACGATATCTACGTCTCCACCCCGCATCGGGTCTTGCCGCCGAAACGGGCCCGCCGATCCGTCGCGTTTTTCGTGGAGGCGAACCCGGATGTGGTGGTGACGGCCCTGCCCGGCACCGGTGCGCCGAAATATCCGCCCGTGCGCGCCGCCGATTACCTGATGTCCCGGCTTGACGCGACCTATAACGCGCCGGTCGCGCGAAGCTAGCGCCGCAGAAAACCGGCGGGCGGAATGGCTGTCCCCTCGAACTCGGCCGGATCGGGCCCGTGGTTGAAAATGAACCGTGTCGGTCCGGATTGGCGAATGCGGATATCTTCGGGCAGTTCCTGCACGGGCACCCCCGCCGCGCCTGCCAGGCGGGTGAGAACCCGCGCCAGATAGGTGGGGTCGGGCCAGCCGCCCAGATAGTGCAGGGGCCCCGCATGCACAAGAACCGGCAGGCCGTCCGCGTCACGGTCCAGCACCTGCGCCCCGCCTTCCAGATGTTCGCGCCATAGCGTGATGGCGCCGCCGCCCGCCACCGGCACGGGCATGTCCGGGCGCAGGGTTTCGACCCGCGCAACCACGGCATCCAGCCCGGAGATCGCCGGCGGCAATGGAACCGGGATCGCGAACGTACCGGTCTTGGAGCCGAAACGCGGACCGAAAAGCGCCTGCGCACCCGACGCCGCAATCGCCGGGATCAGATCGGGCGGGGGCATATCCAGCCCCGGCGCCAATATCAGATCGTAGCCGGTGAAATCCCCGGTATCGGGCGGCAGGATGTCGATCGACAGCCCCAGTTTCCTCAGGCCCCGATAGACCTCGAATACCAGACGGAAGTAGTCGCAGCCCCTGCCCTGTGGCTGCACGTCCCAACTCCAAGCGGACTGATAATCGAAGATCAGAGCAACCGGGGCCTTCGCCGTTTCCACATCTGGTGCCGCGGCCAGCTCTGCCGCCACCGCAGCCGCCTCCGCATGACCGACGGCTTCGGCATGGTCCGGCCTGAGCAGACCGGCATGCATCTGCTCCTGCGCGAAGGGCGCCTGACGCCAGCGAAAGTAGCAGACCGCCTCGGCGCCATGGGCAAAGGCCTCCCATGTCCAGAACCGCACCATGCCCGGCAGAGGCGCGGGGTTATGCGGTGCCCAGTTCACCGGACCGGGCTGCTGTTCCATCACCCACCACCGGCCATGGCCGACGCTGCGGTAAAGATCGTGGTGAAAGGCCTGAAAGTCCGGGTCGCCCTGCCGCGCATAGCGGCGCTTGTGGGCATCCGCCTCCTCAAGACGGTCCTCCAGAAACCCCAGCGGGTAACTGTCCCAGGTGGCGATGTCCAACTGCCGCCCGGTCGCGAAATGATCGAATTCGGTGATCCGGCCCATGTAATTGTGGCTGATCGGCGCGTCGGACCGCGCCCGGATCGTCTCGACCTGGGCGGTGTTGAACCGCGCAACCTGCTCCGAACTGAAGCGGCGGAAATCCATCGCATGGGCCGGGTTTGGTTCGGTCACCGTCAGATTGGGCAGTTCGATTTCATCAAAATCACGATACTCCATCGACCAGAAGACATTGCCCCAGGCCCGGTTCAAAGCCTCCGGTGACTGATACCGCTGCGCCAGCCAATCGCGGAACGCGCGGCGCGCGGCTTTGGAATAGGACAGGACCGTATCGTGGCAGCCGTATTCATTGTCGGTCTGCCATGCGCCGAGCGCGGGGTGCCGCCCATAGCGCTCGGCAAGCAGGGCGGTGATCCGCACCGCCTCCGCCCGGTACCCGTCATGAGAAAAACAGTAGTGCCGACGGGACCCGAAGCCCCGCGCCCGGCCTTTTGCATCCACGGCCAGCATGTCCGGGTGCCGCTCCAGCATCCAGCGTGGCGGCGTGGCGGTCGGCGTGCCAAGCACGATCTTCAGGCCTGCCTGCGCCAGTGTGTCGAAGGCCCGATCCATCCAGTCAAACTGCAGATCGCCGGGGGCGGGCTCCAGCCGGGACCACGCGAACTCCCCGATCCGCACCCAGGTCAGACCCATATCGGCCATGCGCGCGGCATCTTCGGCCCAGATATCCTCGGGCCAGTGTTCAGGATAGTAACAGGTTCCAAGCGTGCGCTTCATAAGATGACCTGATGCTCCTGCTGCCCGGTCATGCCGGTCGCGATCCTGAAGGTCATGCCCGCCTGCGGCTGCGCATCGATGCGATCCTCCGGCAGGCCTTGTCGCGCCGTCGTGACATAGAGAATGCCATCTGCCAGGGCAGGGCAGGATGCCTGCTCCACCGGGACGGAGAATTCTTCTACAAGATTACCACCGCGATCATATCGCCCCACGCGCCAGCCACCCCATTCGGCGCAGACGAAGCACCCGTCGGCATCGATCACGGCGCCATCGGGATTGATCCCTGCCGCGCGGTGATCAAGGTAGATCTCCGGCTCCCCCCTTGGCCAGCCATCTTCATCCAGCGCAACCCGCCAGACCAGCCGCTTATCGGTGTCGGCGAAACAGGCTTGCCTCCCGTCGGGCGTGAAACAGATCGCGTTGGGGATAGTGATACCGTCGTAAAGCGGCCTGATCTCGCCCCGATAATAGCGATAGATCGTGCCCGCCCCGGCATCGGCCATCTTGCCCATGGTCCCGATCCAGAATCCGCCATTGGGGTCGGCGCGCCCGTCATTGGAGCGTGTGACGGGATTGTCGGCCTCCAGCGGCACGATCACGTCCGATGCGCCTGTCAGGATATCGAAACTGATCAGGTCACGTTCCGTCGCGAGCAGCAGCGTGCTGTCATCCACCCACCCCGCCGCGGATACATGGCGATCGAACGCCCATTCCTGCCGGTCGCCGCCCGCCCGTGAAAACAGCCGCTTGCCCATGATATCGAACCAGAACAGGCGCTCCAGCCGGGGGTGCCACAGCGGCCCCTCGCCCAGAATATTCCGGCGGTCGTCGAAAACTTCGGCTGTCATCCCGATGCCTCGTCGAAGGCCGCGACGATCTCCGCGGCGCGTGCGGCAACGTCGGCCACCTGCATCCCCGGCGTGTAGATGCCCGTGCCAAGCCCGAAACCGTCGGCGCTGGCGGCGACCCAGTCCGCGAAATTCGCCGGCCCGACACCGCCCACCATGTAAACCTGCACACCCCGTGGCAGCACCGCACGCAGGGCCTTCAGCCCGCCAAACCCCATCAGATGGCTGGGAAAGACCTTCAATCCATCGGCGCCCGCTTTCAGCGCGGCAAAGCATTCCGTCGGGGTCAGCACCCCGGGAAAGCTTTGCATACCCGCCGCCTTGGTGGCCGCCACCACCTCGGCATCGAAATTGGGAGAGACGATCAGCCGTCCGCCCGCACCGGCCACATGCGCCACGTCCTGCCGGGTCAGCACGGTTCCCGCACCGATCAGCGCGTCCCGGCCAAAGCTCTGCACCATCACGGCGATGCTGTCCAAAGGGTCGGGCGAGTTCAGCGGCACCTCGATCCGGTCGATACCCGCCGAGATCAGCACGTCAGCGACCGGCGCGGCTTCGGAAGGCGTTATTCCCCGCAGGATCGCAATGAGGGGTCGGCTCATGATGTCGTCTCCGCAATCGTCCGATAGGCGCGCGCCAATCCGGTTCGTGTCAGCGGACCGGCATCCAGCATCCGCGCCGCGACACCTTGCGACGCAAGCGCCTCGACATAGAGCGCGGCAAGCGCGGGCGCGCCCGCAACCACCACCTGCTGGCCCAGCCAATAGGGGCGCGCGGCGGCCAGTTCCGCGCCGATCAGCCCCCCCGAAAGCTGCCCCCGGGCCGCCTCGGGCGTCAGGCCCTGCAAAACGCCTTCGGCGCGGATGGCGAACAGGCGCTGCGCCATCCTCTCGGGCCGCGACAGCGCGTCGGACACCGCAGACATGAAGCGCGCGCCATCCATGTTCTCCCGTGAAACCCCGTGCCGCAACACGCTCTGCTCGGACAGGAGCCGAAACAGCTCGCCCGTCATGAAGGTCTGGAAGCTGACCACTTCGCCGGCGCTGATATGAACCCATTTGGCATGCGTGCCGGGCAGGCACAGCACACCGTCAAACGTCGGTTCGTCTACAAGAAAGCCGGCAATCTGGGTTTCCTCGCCACGCATCACGTCGGCGGGTGTCATCTGGCTCATGCCCGGCATGATGAACAGCCGAATCCGCGCATCCCGTGTCGGCACGGCAACCGGTTTGAGCGCCCCGGGCACGCAGGGCACCGGCTGATAGGGCACCTCCGCCCACCCCTGCCGGGAGCCGACCATACCGCAGGCCAGAACCGGGACCTGCCCGGTTCCCAGCCATGGCTCTATCAGATGCAGCAGGGCCGGTTCGAACGCATCGCGGGCAAGCCCGTTCATGCCGTCTTCGGAACTGGCCCGGGCGCGTGCCACACCCTCCCGCGACATCGCCCAGACCCGCAGCCGCGAGGTGCCCCAGTCCACGGCGATCCAGTCGGCATATGCAGCCGCGCCGCTCATCCCGGAAACACCACGCCGCCGTCGATCACCAGGGACTGGCCGGTCATCATCCGGCTGGCATCGGAAGCCAGGAACAGTGTTCCGCCCACAATATCGGCCGGCGCCAGATGCGCCTTGAGGCATTGCTTTTCCATATGGGCGGCAAGATCCTCGGGGCTGGCCCACATCTCAAGCTGCTTGTCGGTCAGAACCCAGCCAGGCAGCAGGGCGTTGGCGCGGATACCGTCCGGGCCGAACTCCCGCGCGAGGCTCCGGGTCATCGCGGTGATGCCGCCATTGGCGGTCGTATAGGCCGGATAGCCCGCATTCCCCATCATGTAGGATACCGAGGAAAAGTTCACGATCGCACCACCCCCGGCCTTGCGCATACCGTCGATCACGGCCTGACAGGCAAAGAAATAGGCCTTGAGATTGATCGCCTGCGACCAGTCCCAGAACTCTTCGGTCACGTCTTCGGTCGCGTGGCGCCTGTCATTAGCCGCGTTGTTGACCAGAACGGTGACAGGTCCATTCACCTCCGCGGCTTCGGCGATGCAGGCTCTCAGCCGAGGAATATCGGTGATGTCGCATGGCATGAAATGCGGGCGCGCACCTGTGTCGATCTCCATCTGCGCCACAAACTCCGATGCGTCGGAGCGCTGCACGAACGCCACCTGCGCGCCTTGCCGCAGGAACCCTTCGGTCAGGGCCGCGCCAATGCCCGACCCGCCGCCGGTGATGAACACCGAGGCCCCTTTGAGGTCGGGGAAAATAGCCGTCATCTCCGTCGGGTCCGATGTCACAACCGTTCTCCTTCGATTACCCACATGGTTTCCGGAAAGGCCCAAGGCAGAACCAGACCATGATGCATCAGCCAGGCGCTGGAAACCTCGATCGGCCCGGTCTTCAGGATCGGCTCGCCCCGGCTCAACGCCGGAATGTCCGCCCGGTTCAGAAACCCGATCCGGTAGCGCGCGAGCGGGTCCAGCGCCGTCAGCCGCAGGGGTCGCGGCGAGATCTGGGCTGAGGTCGCGGCCTTGCCCGCAAAGACCACGAACCGGTCACCTTCGCGGGTCATCTGCTGCTCTGCAAGAACGGCGGGGTCGGCGCTGTCCAGCCGGAGGATATCCGCGCCCGCCATCCAGTCGCGATTGGCTTTCCACCAGGCGGTGACTTGCCTGAGAACGGCGGCTTCGCGGGTATCCAGCTCACGCGGATCCATCTCGAAGCCCATATGCCGCTGTGCCGCGACCCAGGCCCGGAAGGCGATATCCAGAACCCGCCCCGAGGTGTGGCAGCGCCGCGGCCCCACATGGGAGCCGGTGACGACCATCGGCAGAAACAGCGCCGCGTCGTGCTGGATCCGAAGACGCTCCAGCGCATCGTTGCTGTCGCTCAGCCAAACCCGCTGCGTCCGCTTCATGATCCCGAAATCTATCCGCCCCCCGCCGGAGGCACAGCTTTCTATCTCGACCTTCGGGAACTCCGCGCGCAGCCGGTCGATCAAGGCATAGGATCCACGGGTCTGGTCCGCGTCGGGCATCGGCAGAACCCGGTTATGATCCCATTTGACATAGTCGATCTCGTGCGCCGAGAGGATGGCGGCCATCCGATCATAGATGAAATCGCGCACCTCCGGCAGCGCCATGTTCAGCGCTTTCTGCTGGCGCCCGAGCGTCTGGTCCTCGCCGCCAAGGGCCCAGTCGGGATGGGCCCGGTGAATATCGCTGTCGGGGTTGATCATCTCGGGTTCGAACCAGATCCCGAAGCTCATTCCAAGCCCGTGGACATGGCGGATCAGCGGATCGAGCCCTTCGGGATACTTGCGCGCATCGACCTCCCAGTCGCTCAGGGAGCGGGTATCGTCATCGCGCTGGCCGAACCATCCGTCATCAAGCACGAACCGCTCCGCCCCCAGATCGGCCGCGCGGCTCGCGATGTCCTTCAGAACCGGAAGCGAATGGTCGAAATAGACGGCCTCCCAGCAATTGTAATGCACCGGCCGCGGAACGGCCGGCTTTGGCCAGTTCACGATCCTGTCCCGCAGGTGGCGTTGAAACGCGACCGCACAACCGTTCAGCCCGCTTGCGGAATAGGTGATGTAGAGCGGGGCGCTTTCGAAGCGTTTCGCGGGCCTTGTTTCCATCCGCGCGGCATGCCCGAACTGCACCTGACGCCGCCCATCGGGCAACTCCTCGGCGATCATCTTGTGCCCGCCGGACCAGCCATAGTGGAAGCCATAGGCCTCGCCCGCGGTGTTGCTGCACCCGATACAGGGAACCAGAAGGCCCGGAAAATGCTCATGCCCGGTCCGCCCGGTGCGGTTTTCCCGATAGCGCATCCCGGCGGACCAGGGCGTGCGGTTCAACTGAAACTCGCCGCACCAGCGCCCCGAGACATCGATCATCTCGACGCTTTGCTGCGGCGCGGGCAGAACCGGCGCCGCCAGCCAGTGCAGATGTACCGGGTCCGACGCATCCAGCCGCGACCGCGCGGTGATGACCCGCGTGCTGGTATCGGTCAGGAAAAAGAAGGTCAGCGTCAGGCCGTTCTCCGCATCCGCGAAGATCAGCCGCAGGCTTTGGCCATCGCCTTCCTCTGCGACGAAGCAGAATTTCGGCAAAAGCGGCGTGCCGTCGCCTGCACGCAGGATCAGCCCGGGCTGGCCCGGAAAGGTTCGCACGGCCTCGGGGCAGATCGACAGGTCGGGGTTTTCGTCCAGCATGCCGCCGGTCACGTCGATGGCATGGGCCGCGTGCAGCGTGGCCAGATCCTCGTCACCGGGCAACGGCGCACCCCAATAGACGACTTGCGGCAGGCGGTCGCCATGGGCGGCCAGCACAAGCGTCTGCCGCCCGCCATCGTCCAGCCGCCATGTCCGCGCATCGCGGCGGACAGGCCGGACCGCACGGTCGTCAACCGGCGCATGCGCCGGGGCCGAAGGGATATCCGCGCTGTCGGGAAAACTCGCCATCAAGGTACCCAGATCGTTATTTCACGGCCCCCAGCGTCAGGCCCGCTATGAAGTGTTTCTGCATGGCGAAAAACATTGCCACGGGCGGGATCGCCGCCACGATGCTGCCCGCGCTCATCAGGTGATACATCGCCCGGTACTGCGCGTTGAAGCTGGTGATCCCGGCGGTGACCGGTTGGCTTTCGGGGCTCTGGGTCAAGACCACCGCCCAGAAGTAATCGTTCCAGATGAAGGTGAAGATCAGTACTGCCAGCGCTGCGATCGCGGGCCGCATCAGCGGCAGGACCACATACCAGAAGATGCGCCATTCGCTGACCCCTTCGACCCGCGCCGCTTCGATCAGTTCGCGGGGCAACGCCCGGATGAAATTGCGCATGAACAAGGTACAGAAGCCGGTCTGAAAGGCGATGTGAAACAGAACCAGCCCGATGCGGGTGTCATAGAGCCCCATATCCAGCGTCAGATCGCGCACGGGCACCATCAGGATCTGGAACGGCACGAAGTTACCGGCCACGAACATGAAGAATATCAGGAGATTGCCCTTGAAGCGATAAACCCCCAGCGCGAACCCGGTCATGCAGGAAAGCGCCACCGCGCCCGCCACGGTCGGCACCGTGATCATCACCGAGTTCCACAGATATCGCGGCATGTCCGACCCGGTGAACACGAGGAAGTAATTGGCAAATCCTTCGAAGCTGCTCGGCAGGCCCCAATAGTTGCCGGTGGTGAAATCGGCGCCGGGTTTGATCGAAAACCACATCACCGCCAGAAGCGGCAGCAGCCACAGGACCATCGCGACAGGCAGCAACGTCTGATAGGTCAGCTGCCAGGTGCGGGAGGTCTTTGCGATAGGCGTCGGAAACATCGCTCAGACCCCCTTCTCGTCGCGGTACATCTTCCACAGGAAGCCCGCGATATAGATCAGCATGATCAGGAAGAGGATGACCGCGATGGCGCTTCCATAGCCCATCCGGAACCCGAACTCGCTGAGCGCGACATCCCACATGTAGAAGGCCAGAACGCTGGTGGAGTAGAAGCCGGGCCCGCCATCGGTCATGATCGAGATCAGATCGAAGGAACGCAGCGCCCCGATCACCGTGACGACGAAGGCGATGAAGGTCGCCGGCCGAAGCTGCGGCAGCACCACGTACCACAGCATCTTGGGGCCCTTGGCGCCGTCCAGCCGTGCCGCCTCGATCTGTTCCGGATCCACCGCATTCAGGCCCGTGAGATAGAGGATCATGCAATAGGCCGTCTGCGGCCAGAGGCCGGCGGCGATGATGCCGTATGTGGCATAGCGCGTATCGCCCAGAATGTTCACCGGGCCCAGACCGACAAGGCCCAAAAGCTCGTTGATCATGCCGAAGGTCGGGTCGTAGAACCAGGTGAAGACAAGGCCCACAACCACCTGGCTGATCACGAACGGAAAGAAAAACAGGGATTTGTAAAGGCGGATGCCGGTGACGGTCTGGTTCAGGAAAAGCGCGATGAACAGACCGCCGGGGATCGCCAGAAGATAGAGGACCAGCCAGATCGCGTTGTTTCTGAGCGAGGTCCAGAAATCGGGATCGTCCCAGAGATCGCGGTAATTCTCCAGACCGACATAAACCGCCGTGCTGGTGCCATCGGGCCGGTCCAGCCCGTTCCAGTCGTAGAACGATATCTGGAAGCTCTGGATAATCGGGACAATGACATAGACCGAGAAAAACAGGAGGCCGGGCAGAAGGAACAGCCAGGGCGCGATGGCCTGCTGGCGGAACCGGCGCGGAGGCGCGGCAATCTCGGTTTCAGGCATGGCTGTCATGGTCATGGCGGGGGCCCTCCGGCGAGCGGTTCACGCAGGCAGCACGCACCGCGGACGATCCAGATACAGCCGATGCATATCGGCGTGGGTCTGGTGGGGCGGCCCGCCGATCCGGAAACCGGCGGGCCGCAGATCCGCGGGGATGGGCCAAGGGGCCCATCCCCGTTCGCATCCTCAATAGAAGCGCTGGCGCGCCTGTTCCAGACGGTCGAGAACCGAGTCGAGCGAGGAGGGATCGACCATGAAGGTCTGGAACCCCTGCATCGCCACCTGTGCCATCTCCGCCGGGGCGTCCCGGTCGAAGAACTGCGCGATACCGCCGGGGCTGTTCTGGCTGAGCATCTCGAACCCGGCACTCAGGAACTCGTCGTCATCGACGGAGGACTGGGAGTTCACCGGCAACTGGCCCAGACCGTCGCCGCCGTTGATCAGCGTCTGGTTCTCCGCCGAGGTCACGAACAGCAGGAAGGCCCGCGCCGCCTCCACGTTATTGGCGCCCGAGGGGATGTGGAACGTATCGGTCGGCGCATCTTCGGCCATCTCGATCGAGGGATCGATCTGCGGGAACTGGTAGAACCCTATCTGATCGTCGGTGAGCCCCGCCTCGCGCATCGGCGCCACGGCAAAGTTGCCCATCAGATAGGCCGCGGCTTCGCCATTGACCATGAAGGGCAGCGCCTCCTGCCAGCTGTAGGTCTGATGATTTTCCAGAAACGCGCCCATGTCGATCAGTTGCTGCCAGTTGGCGAATGTGGCCCGGACGCGATCGTCGGTCCATGGGATCTCGCCATTGGTCAGCGCCATGTGGAAGTCATAACCATTGGTGCGCATGTTCAGATAGTCGAACCAACCGCCGGCGGTCCACAGGAACTTGGTGCCGATAGTATAGCAGAACCGGCCGGAATCGATGATCGCCTGGCAGTTCGCAATCTCCTCGTCCCAGGTCTCGGGCGCTTCAAGCCCAAGCTCCTCGAAGATGTCCTCGCGGTAGTAAACACCCCACTGGTAATAGGTGTAGGGCACGCCATAGATGCCGTCGCCGATCGTCATTGAGGCCTGCGTTGAGGCCAGCGTCTCGGTCAGCCCGCCTTCTTCCCAGAGATCGGAGATATCGGTGAACAGGCCCGCCTCCACATAAGGCAGCATCCGGTTGCCCGCATACCAGTTCGCCACATCCGGCGGGTTGGCCTGAAGGAAGTTGCGGATCTGCGTCTTGTAGGCTTCCCGGTCGATGATCGTCAGTTCGATGTTCAGATCGGGGTGCATTTCGCCAAACCGCTCGACCATGCCTTCCATCACCGCGCGGGGCGCGGGGTTGGACATGTCCGAGAAGATCACAAGATCGCCCGAAAGCGCCGCGTGGCTCTCGGCAAAAGCCGAGCCAGACAGGATGGTGGCCGCCGCCAGGGCAGCAGCGCCGGTGGTAAAGATGGACCGCATGGTTTCCTCCCGATTGGTTCCATTATGTGAAACTTAGTTTCTTATATTGAAATCATAATGCGACTCGGCTTAGGGTTGTCAACAGTTTCCTCCGCACCGCCAGAGTGCCGACCGAGAACGGAGGACGCGATGGGAGGAACAGTTTTGGGACATGCCGCGGACAATTCCGGCGACAAACCCGGTGACGGAACCGTGGGCAAGGCGCTTGGCGTTCTGGACGAAGTGGCCGGGTTCGGCCGCCCGGTCCGGTTCGGCGAATTGCTTTCGCAGAGCCCCTATCCCAAGGCCACGCTCTACCGATTTCTCCAGACCCTCACCAATCAGGGCATGCTGGCCTACGAGCCCGAACGGCAGACTTATACGCTTGGCATCCGGCTGGTCCGGCTGGCTCATGCGGCATGGCAGACCTCGTCGCTTGCCCCCATCGCACGGCCCCATATCGACCTGTTGAGCGAGGCCGTGGGGGAAACCGTGCATCTGGCGCAGCTTGACGCGGCCCAGGTTCTTTATGTCGACAAGCGGAACGCGCGCGAACCGCTGCCGATGTATTCGCAGGCAGGCAAGATCGGCCCGGCCTATTGCACCGGAGTGGGCAAGGCGATGATCGCCTTTCTCCCCGAGGACGACCTGTCGCCCATACTGGCGCAGCAGTCCTTTCACCGCTTCACGCCGAACACGCTTGCCTCCGAAGCCGCGCTTCGCACCGAACTGGCGCGCATCCGGTCGCGCGGATACGCTTTTGACAGGGAAGAACACGAGCCGGGCATCATCTGCGTCGCGCTTCCGATTCTGACCGCGCGCGGCCGGGTTCTCGGCGCGCTGTCGGTCACATCCTCGACGGAACGCACCTCTCTGGATGCGCTGGAAGACCATGTTCCGCTTATCCGGCGAACCACGCAAGCCATCGCGGAGGAGGCGCAAAGCTGGCGCTTTCCCGATGCGGACACCACACCGAAAATCGGGAGGGGATAACCCATGTCAGGCGTCACACTCAGCAATGTGGTGAAGAAGTACGGTGATGTGAAGGTCATCCACGGGGTCGATCTGCAAATCGATCATGGCGATTTCTGCGTCTTTGTAGGGCCGTCGGGCTGCGGGAAATCCACGCTTCTGCGCATGGTGGCCGGGCTGGAGGAGACGACGGGCGGCCGGATCGAGATCGGCGACCGCGACGTCACACATATGGACCCCGCAGATCGCGGGGTGGCGATGGTGTTCCAGACCTACGCGCTTTATCCGCACATGACTGTGGCCGAGAACATGGGCTTCGGCCTCAAGATGAACGGCCATCCGAAGGAAGAGATCCGGAAGAAGGTGACGGAGGCCTCCCGCGTCCTGAAGCTCGACGACTACCTGGCCCGCAAACCCAAGGCCCTGTCGGGTGGCCAGCGGCAGCGTGTCGCCATTGGGCGGGCAATCGTGCGCGGGCCCGAGGTGTTCCTCTTCGATGAGCCGCTGTCCAATCTGGACGCCGAATTGCGGGTCGAGATGCGGGTGGAAATCGCGCGCCTGCATCAGGAGATCGGCGCCACGATGATCTATGTCACTCATGATCAGGTGGAGGCGATGACGCTGGCCGATAAGATCGTGGTTCTGCGCGCCGGCATCATCGAACAGGCCGGGCGACCGCTGGATCTCTACAACGATCCGGACAATCAGTTCGTGGCAGGCTTCATCGGCTCGCCAGCGATGAATTTCTTCCCCGGTCAGGCCGCCGCGGGGCTGGTGACCGTACCGGGCCTCGGCGGCGCGGAAATGGCGCCGGGCCTTACCAGTATCGGCACCGGCGCGGTAACCGTGGGCCTGCGACCGCAGCATCTGAAGATCGTCGAGGGGGAAACCCATCGCGTCGATCTCAGCGAACAGCTTGGCGGTGTGGCCTATCATTATCTGACGGCGCAGGACGGCACGCGCATCATCGTCGAAGCCCATGACCAGACCGCGCCCGCGCCCGGTAGCACCGTGGGGCTCAGCTTCGATCCCGATGCGCCACTGTTCTTCGACGCGGACTCCGGCCTGCGCCTGCGATAATGCCCGCCACATTGGCAACATGCTCCGGCTCGGCCTGAAAACCCGGCATGTCACACAACTGACGGAGGTGTTACTCGCCTCCGGCCACAAGATATTGGACTTCGGCACAATTCGGGTTTAGCTGGATGCCGAAGAGGTCGAACAACCGACAGGCACCCCGTTCATGCGCCGCTTGATGTCTCGCCGCACCTTGCTTGGGGCTCTGCCCGCAACGCTGGCCGCACCTGCGCTTCTGGCGCAGACGCCGCCGCGCCCCGATGATCTGGCAACCCATGCCGACGGGCTCGATCAGCTTCGCACGCTGATCATCACGGTCGGCGGGCAGACCCGCTTCGCAAACGCATTCGGCGGTCGCAGGCTTGACCAGACAGCCAATATCAAATCCGTCTCGAAAACCGTTCTTGCCACGCTGACCGGCATCGCCATCGACCGCGGCATTCTGGAAGGCCCTGATCAACCGGTTCTGCCCATTTTGGGGCGCGCGCCCTTCGGGGACGCACGGGATGATCTGACCATCGGCGATCTTCTGTCGATGCGTGCCGGGCTGGAAAGCACCTCGGGCGAGAATTACGGCGCCTGGATCGCCAGCCGCGACTGGGTCGACTACGCGCTGACCCGCGATCTGGTCGGCAGGCCGGGCGGACGGTTCATCTATTCCACCGGCTCGTGGCACATCCTTGGCGCGGCGTTGTCGCAGGCCAGCGGGCTCAGCCTGCTGGAGATGGCCCGCGCATGGCTTGGCGCGCCGATGGGCATCGCTTTCGCGCCCTGGGTGCAGGACCGTCAGGGCCGCTATCTCGGCGGCAACGAGATGGCGATGACGCCAAGCGATCTGGCGCGGATCGGCGAGTTGGTTCTCAATGACGGTCGCGTCGGCGACGAGCAGGTGGTGAGCGCCGAATGGATCCACACCTCCTGGCAGCCACGGGGGCGCTCGCGCTGGTCGGGCGACGCCTATGGATATGGCTGGTTCCTCACCAGCTTTGCCGGTCAGCAAGCCTGTTACGGCCGGGGCTATGGCGGCCAGATGCTGGTGGTGGTGCCCGCGCTGGACATGTCGATCTCCATCACATCCGATCCGACCCTGCCCGCGCGATCCGGCGGATATTTCAGCGACCTGCGCGCGCTGGTGGATCACGCGGTCGCCGATTTCGCCACCGCATGACCGCCGGTCAGGGCGCGTCCTGCCCGACCTCCGACAGATCTTTCAGGATCGGGCAATCCGGCCGGTGATCGCCGGCGCATTTCTCGACCAGATCGGCCAGCGTATCGCGCATCGCTGACAGTTCCTTCATCTTTTCCTCGATCTCGGCCAGATGCGTCTTGGCGATGCGCTTCACATCCGCCGATGCACGGCCCCGATCCTCGTAAAGCGCCAGCAGCGCCCGGCATTCCTCGATCGAAAAGCCCAGACCGCGCGCCCGGCCCAGAAAGGCCAGTTTGTGAACATGCGCATCGGTGAAACTACGGTAACCATTGGTGCCGCGCAGGGGGTGGACCAGTCCGATTTCCTCATAGTAGCGGATGGTTTTCGCCGGCAAACCGGTCCGCTCCGCCACATCGCCGATATTCATGCCGCCTCCATCCGTCTGAGCCGCAGCGCATTCATGACCACAAGAACCGAACTCGCGGCCATCGCACCGGCCGCCAGTATCGGCGACAGGAACGGCCCGCCGAACAGCGCCAGCAAACCGGCCGCCACCGGGATCAGCGCCACGTTGTAGCCGAAGGCCCATACAAGGTTCTGCACGATGTTCCGCATCGTCCGGCGGCTGACCTCGCTCGCCGTCGCCACGCCCGATGGCGCCCCGCTGATCAGGACCACATCCGCGGCTTCCATCGCCACATCGGTGCCGGATCCCAGAGCCACCCCCACATCCGCCGTCGCCAGCACGGGCGCGTCGTTGATGCCGTCGCCCACGAACGCGACCTTGAGGCCTTCGGCCTGCCACGTTTCGACCCGGGCGAGCTTTTCCTCCGGGCTGAGCCGGGCAAAGCTTTCGTCGATGCCAAGCCTCTGTGCTACATCATCGACAGGCCCCCGCGCATCGCCTGACAAAAGCGCCACGCGTTTGCCCTGCGCCTTCAGCGTTGCGATGGTCTGGGCCGCATCTTCCTTGACCGGGTCGGCCAGGGCAATCGCGCCCAGATAGTCGCCGTCGCGGGCGACATGGATAAGCGTCTCGCTGCCGTGGCCGGACAGCTCTTCATCTATGCCCGCCTCCGCCATCATCGCTTCGGTCCCGATCCGGATCACCGCCGCGCCGTCCCGCGCAGTCACACCCACACCGGTGACGCTTTGGAAGCCGGACACCTCGGGCAGCGTCAGCTCCCGCGCCTTCGCCTCGGCCACCACCGCCTGGCCGAGGGGATGCTCCGAGTTCTGTTCAACCGCCGCCGCCAGCGCCAGCAGCACCTCTTCGGACCCGGCAACCGGGGCGATCCGCGTCACCGCAGGGGCACCCAGGGTCAGCGTTCCGGTCTTGTCGAACGCCACCAGATCCACGCGGCCCAGGCTTTGCAGGGCATCGCCCTTGCGGAACAGCACGCCCAGTTCTGCCGCCCGCCCGGTGCCCGCCATGATCGAGACGGGCGTGGCCAGCCCCATCGCGCAGGGGCACGCGATGATAAGCACGGAAACCCCGATCACCAGGGCCTTCACCGGATCGGGACCGAACAGGAACCATGCGCCGGCCGCCGTGATCGCAATGACCAGAACGATGGGCACGAACACGCCCGTGACCTTGTTGATCAGGCTCTGGATGGGAAGCCGCGTGGCCTGCGCATCCTCGACCATCCGCACGATCTGGGCCAGCACCGTATCGGCGCCCACATGGGTCGCGCGATAGACCAGCGATCCGGTCGTATTCAGCGTGCCGCCCGTCACCGTGTCGCCGACGGCCTTGGCCGATGGCACCGGCTCGCCCGTTATCATGGCCTCGTCGATATAGCTTTCCCCGTCGATCACGACCCCGTCCACGGCCACCCGCTCACCGGGGAAAAGGCGCAGCTCGTCGCCCGAAACAACAGCGGCCACGGCGACGGGCTCGCCATTGGCGCGCGTCGCCGTCTCCGGTCGCAACCCCATCAATTGCCGGATCGCGCTCCCGGCCTGCCCGCGGGCGCGGACCTCCAGATACCGCCCGAGCAGGATCAGCGTCACGATCACCGCCGCCGCTTCGAAATAGACGAAGCGCGAGGTTTCGGGGACAAGCCCGGGCGCGAAGGTCACAACCGTGGAAAAGGCCCAGGCCGCGAAGGTTCCCAGAACCACGAGCGAGTTCATCTCGGGCGCGCCACGCATGAGCGCGGGCACCCCATGGCGAAAGAAGATACGCCCCGGCCCCGCCAGAATGAGCGTGGTCAGCACAAACTGAGTGAAATGCGACGGAAAGGTTCCGATATTGGCCATCACCCAGTGGTGAAACGGCGGGATCAGGTGGCTGCCCATTTCCAGAATGAAAACCGGCAGGGTCAGGACGCCGGCCAGCAGGAAGCTGCGCCAGAGCGCGGCGATCTCGCTGGCGGCGTCATCGTCCGGGTCGCCCCCCTCGGCAACCGGCATGACCGGGTAGCCGGCCGCGGCCATATGCGATTGCACCGCGTGCAGGTCCAGCGGGCCGCCACTTTCGATTTCCGCGCTGTGGGTCGCGAGGTTCACATGCGCCTTCTCCACCCCGGGAATACGCAGCAGCGCGGTTTCAGCGCGGGCCACGCAGCTTCCGCAGGTGAGGTTTTCAACGCTCAGCCGCGTGATCTGCGCGGATGTCTCGGCATGCACGGGATACCCTGCATGGGTCATCGCCTGTTCCAGCGCGGGCATGTCCAACGGACCCTCGCTTGTGATATCCGCCCGTTTCGTGGCTAGGTTCACCGTCGCCGAAACGACGCCGGGTTGGGCGGCCAATGCGGCCTCGGCCCGCGCCACGCAACTGCCGCAGGTGAGGTTTTCAACCTTCAGTCGGGTTTCTGAAAAGCTTTGATCCTTGGGCATCGGGCAGGTCCTGCATTTGCGGTCCCGCTCCACATAAGGCTTCCAGCAACTGGAAGGTCAAGGGCTTTCTATCCGGTAATCCAGTCGAAAAACCCTTCTCCCGCCTCGGCCCGCAACGTGGCCGCCATCGCGGCGCCCAGTTCGGCCCCGTCTTCAACCGGTGCGCGCCTGTCGTCATTCAGCGCTTCGGACCCGTCCGGCCGCAGGATCTCTCCGCGCAGGCGCAGCGTGCCGCCATCCAGCTCGGCCAGCCCCGCAATCGGCGTCTCGCAGGATCCGTCGAGCCCTGCGAGAAACGCCCGTTCGGCCGCAAGCCGCTGGCCGGTCGGCCCGTCATGGATGGCCTCCAGCAGCGTCGCCGCCCGGCTGTCCTCCGCCCGTCTTTCGATGCCTATGGCGCCCTGGGCCACGGCCGGCAGCACGTCCTCCACCTCGATCGCCGATTTCACCACATCTTCCATGCCCAGCCGGCGCAACCCCGCCATTGCAAGGAATGTGGCATCCGCCACACCATTGCCCAGCTTCATCATCCGGGTCTGCACATTGCCGCGAAACTCCACCACCTCCAGATCGGGCCGCCGCGCCATAAGCTGCGCCCGCCGGCGCAGGCTGGACGTGCCGACCTTGGCACCGGCTTCCAGATCGCCCATCGCGTCATGGGTCAGCGACACGAACGCATCGCGCACATCCTCGCGCGGCAGATAGGTATCCAGCAGCAGCCCCCGCGGCTGCTCCACCGGCATGTCTTTCATCGAGTGGACGGCAATGTCGATCTTGCCCGACAACATGTCCTCCTCGATTTCCTTGGTGAACAGGCCCTTGCCCCCGATCTCCTTCAAAGGCCGGTCCAGCACCTTGTCGCCGGTGGTCTTGATGATCACGATCTGAAACGCCTCGAACGGCAGATCGAAGGCTTTTGCCAGTCTGGCACGGGTCTCGTTGGCCTGCGCCAGCGCGAGCGGCGAGCCGCGGGTTCCGATCTTCAGCGGCGAGGCGGGGGAGGGCATTTCGGTCGTCATTTCATATTCCTATATGTGTCAACTTGTCTTGACAACGGGCCTTGGCTTGACAGTTTGCCCGCCGGACGAGACGGTGCGGCGACGACAAAGGATCATACGAATGCCTGACACCAAATTACTCCTCCGCAGCCTCGCCGGCGAGACATTGCCAACCCCGCCCGTCTGGATGATGCGGCAGGCCGGGCGCTATCTTCCAGAATACCGGGAAACGCGCGCGGAGGCGGGGGACTTCTTGTCGCTCTGCTACAATTCCGATCTGGCCGCCGAGGTGACGTTGCAGCCGATCCGCCGCTATGGTTTCGACGCGGCGATCCTGTTCGCCGATATCCTGCTCTTGCCCGATGCGCTTGGGGCGGATGTCTGGTTCGTCACCGGCGAAGGCCCGCGGCTGTCAACCATCACAGGGCCCGAAGGGCTTGCGCCTCTGAAGGGCAAGGATGACATCCACGATCACATGGCGCCGGTCTACGAAACGCTCCGCATCCTGTCGCGTGAGCTTCCGGCGGAAACCGCGCTGATCGGCTTTGCAGGCGCGCCCTGGACGGTTGCGACCTACATGATCGCCGGGCGCGGCACGCCGGATCAGGCCCCGGCTCACAAGCTGAAGGCCGAGGATCGCGCGACATTCGATGCGCTGCTGCACCTTCTGACCGAGGCAACGATCGAGTATCTCTCCAAACAGGTGGAGGCCGGCGCGGAGGTGGTGAAGCTCTTCGACAGCTGGGCCGGGTCGCTGAAAGGCGACGACTTCGCGAAATACGCGCTGGCGCCCGCGAAGCGGATCATATCCGAGCTGAAATCCCGCCACCCCGGCCTGCCCGTCATCGCCTTCCCGCGCGAAGCCGGCAACGCCTATCTGGGTTTCGCGAAGGCCGTCGGCGCCGACGGGCTTGCCATCGACACGTCGGTGGATGCCGCATGGGCGGCGAAACACCTGCAACCTGACAGCTGCATTCAGGGCAATCTGGACCCCCGGCACATGGTCACCGGGGGGCAGGCGCTGGTCGATGATACCCGCGCCATCGTCGAGGCATTCAGGGGCGGGCCGCACATCTTCAACCTGGGCCATGGCATCACCCCGGACGCGGACCCCGAGAACGTACACCGGATGCTGGAGGCGATCCGCGGCTGATGACACCGGGCTTCGACGTCGCCGTGATCGGACGCGGGCTGATGGGGAGCGCCTGCGCCCGGCATCTCGCCGAAGCCGGCGCATCGGTGGCGCTGGTCGGGCCCGACGAGCCCGATGATCGCGCCACATTTACCGGCCCTTTCGGCAGCCATCACGATCAGGGCCGGATCACGCGCAAACTGGCCCATGATCCGGACTGGTCCCGCCTGTCCAGCCGCTCCATCGCGCGCTACGGCGATCTGGAGGCGCGCAGCGGCCTGTCCCTCTTCACCCCGTGCGGCGGCATGATGGCCGGCCCCGTCACGGGATCGGGCGAAAGCTTCACCAAGGGGTTTCTGGCCGTGGCAAGGGATTTGGGCATCGCCCATGAGTATCACGATGCGACCACCCTGCCCGGCCGCTTCCCGTTCTTCCGGTTTGCCCCCGGCACCTGCGCCGCGTGGGAGGCGACCGGCGGCCACATCAACCCCCGCGCGATCAGGGATGCCGAAGCCCTGCTGGCCGAACGGGCCGGTGCCAAACTGGTCCGCACCCCCGCCACCCGCCTGCGCGGTGGGAAGGTCGGGCTGGCGGACGGCACGCATCTGGCGGCGGATCATGTCGTCGTCGCCACCGGCGGCTATGCCGCCACGGACCGGCTTTTGACCGCGCGCCCGCGCCTGCGGGTCTACGCCCGCACCATCGCGTTCGCCGAGGTCGACGAGGCCGAAGCCGCGCGGCTGGCCCATATGCCAAGCCTCATATTCTTCCCCGAAGGGCTGGCTTACGATCTCTATGTGCTGCCACCCATCCGCTATCCCGATGGCAGGCTCTACCTGAAAATCGGCGGTGAGGGGGACAGCCCGATTATGCAGGATGATGCCGAAATGACCGCATGGTTTCAGGGCGATGGCAATCCTGCGGTCGGGGCTGAGCTGATCGGCCATCTTCGCGAGTTGATGCCAGAACTGGCGATCCGGTCGGTCCATACGGGCAGTTGCGCGGTCAGCTTCACTGAAACCGGCTTCCCCTATATCGCGCGGCTGTCCGACAGGCTCACCCTTCTGACAGGCGGAAACGGGGCGGGCGCGAAATGCTGTGACGAGTTGGGGCGGTTGGGGGCGATGGTTGCCCGGGGGCAGCCCCTGAACGCGGAAGGATACGGCACGGATTTTGGCGCCGTACTTGACTGACCCCCCCGCAAAATCAAACCCCCGGCCCGCCCATCGGGCGGCCCGGGGGACATATCGGTAGAGAACCCGGGGTCAGAACCGGAAGTTCAGCGAAAGTGCCGCGGTCGTTGCCTCGGCTTCCAGTCCGCCCAGATCGAAATCGTCGAACTCATGGTACAGAACTTCGGCGCCGAGGGTCACGTTCTGAGTCAGGAAAATCTCATAGCCCAGACCGGCGAAGTACCCGTCGGAATCGCCCACGGCTGCGGCGCTGGTTTCAACCCGCGCCCAACCGGCGGTCGCATAGATCCAGTTGCGGTTCAGGTCGATACCGGCCCGGCCACCGACGCGCAGGACGGAATCGACATTCGTCACGCCGCCCAGATCCACATCCGTGGTGTCGTATTGCAGACCGCCGCCGACGATGAAGTTGCCGAAGTCGTAATCGTAATAGGCCCGAAGACCGATCAGCATGTCGTCACCGCTGAGCGCGGCCGCACCGCTGGTTTCCACATCGATCTGACCGAATTGCAGACCGACCGAAGGGCCGGTCCAGTCGTAGGCCGGCGCAGGCGGGACGATCGTCACCGGCGGTGGCGTGGTCGTTTGCACCGGGCCAGAGGCAAGCGCGGGAGCGGCCAGCGCAAGCATCGCAGTGCTGAGTGCAAGTGTCTTGATACGCATCTTTTCCTCTTTCCGTGTTTATTAATGGGGCAATACCCATAGTAATTGATGGTAGAACGATCCCGAAACACTGCAAGCGACAGAACCGTTAACTATTGTGTGAACGCCCGCCCCCGCCATCGGGTTCCCGGCTCGGCGCTTGTATGGCTTCGGCACACGAGTTATGGGCGCAGAATGACCTATCGCGACCCCGGGCAGATCGACGTACTTGCGCCGAATTTCAAACGTCGCCTGTCGGGCGTGACGGCAACCGTGGTGCGGCTGGTGCCGTTACAGGCCGACAACATCGCGATTGCCGCCGTGGCGCCGACGCTCCCCGATCACGTCCCGCAGATCCGCCGGCGCGATCTTCTGACGATGTCCGCCTCCGGGCCGTCGGGGCACCGGGTCTGGCATGCGCGACGGAACTCCGAAATGCTGGCCGGGCTGGCCCTGAAACACCTGTTTCGCAAACGGCTGAAGCTGCTTTTCACCTCCGCCTCCCAACGCCACCATACCGGCTATTCGAAATGGCTGATCCGGCAGATGGACGCCCTGATTTCCACCTCACGGAAAACCGCCGAGTATCTGGATCGCCCGTCCAGCGTGATCCTGCATGGCATCGACACCAAAAGCTTTTCCCCGCCAGCCGACCGCGCGGCGGTCAAGGCCTCCCTCGGCCTGCCGTCGGGCCCGCTGGTGGGGTGCTTCGGACGCATCCGCGCGCAGAAGGGCACCGATGTCTTTGTCGACGCGATGATCGAGCTGCTGCGCGACCGGCCCGAGGCCGCGGCCATCGTCATGGGGCGCGCCACCGAAAAACACATCGGCTTCGAGCGGGATCTGAAGGCCCGAGTTGCCGCCGCGGGCCTTTCGGACAGGTTCCTGTTTCCGCCGGAAGTGCCCGTTCACGACATTGCCGAATGGTATCAGGCGCTTGATCTCTTCATCGCGCCGCAACGATGGGAGGGGTTCGGCCTGACCCCGCTGGAAGCCATGGCCTGCGGTGTTCCGGTGATCGCCACGACAGTCGGCGCGTTCGAGGAGCTGATCGTCCCCGGCGAAACGGGCGCGCTTATTGCCCCCGGCGATGTCGCCGCCATGGTCAGCGCTGCCGCGAGGCTGCTGGACGACCCGACCGAGCGGTCCCGCCAATCGGCCAATGCCCGGTCTCATGTGGTGTCCCATTTCGGGATCGAGCGCGAGGCAGAGGCGATTGTCGCCATCTACCGCGCGCTGCTGGATGGGTCGAAATAGGTTACAAAAGATTCCGAATTTGCGTCTTTTTGTAACCTGTCTCAGGTCCACTTCGCGATCGGCGGCAAACTCATCAACACGGCATTCGCGTCGTGACCCGTCTCCAGCCCGAACTTCGTGCCCCGGTCATAGACCAGATTGTACTCCGCATAGAGACCCCGGTGAACCAGCTGCACCTCCCGGTCGGCCTCGGTGAATGCCGCATGCCGGCGTTTCTCGACCACCCCGAGAAAGGCAGGCAGGAATGCCCGGCCCACATCCTGGGTGAAGGCGAAATCGGCCTCCCAGTCGCCGGTGTTCAGGTCATCGTAGAAAATCCCGCCGACCCCGCGGGCCCGGCCCCGGTGCGGCACGAAGAAATACTCATCCGCCCAGGCCTTGAAGCGCGGATAGTACGCGGGCTGATGCCGGTCGCAATGATCCTTCAGCACGTCATGAAACGCGGCCGTATCCTCGGGGTATTCGATCGCCGGGTTCAGGTCCGACCCCCCGCCGAACCACCAGGCATGGGGCGTCCAGAACATGCGCGTGTTCATGTGAACGGCCGGCACATGCGGATTCTGCATATGCGCCACGAGAGAGATGCCCGACGCCCAGAAGCGCGGGTCGTCCTTGAGGCCGGACAGGTCCTTGCGCGCCGCCATGGCCTGCACCGCACGCTCCCCCAACGTGCCATAGACGGTGGATACATTGACGCCGACTTTCTCGAACACCCGCCCGCTGCGCATGACGCTCATCAGCCCGCCGCCCGCATCGCTGCCATTGTCGGAGGCGCGGGTGGTTTCGGAGACGTCGAACCGGCCGGGTTCCTCCGCGCCGCCCTGCGTGTCTTCCAGCCCTTCGAAGGCGGCGACGATCTCATCGCGCAAACTGCGGAACCACGCAGAGGCGCGGGCTTTGCGGGTCTCGAACATGTCGGTCATGGTGGTCCTTCTCTCGCTCCGGACGATTTATGCCCAGACCATTGGGCCAGAGCAAGATGACGCGACCGATTGACCCTGGATCCGTCCCGGCCATGGCAGATGTTGCGGCATGATCCGGGCCATCACCGATATGTTCCCCGCAGGTCGCAACAGGCAAAAATTTGCTGCCGGCGTTAACACCTTTGTCATGGATTTCCTTGGGAAAATCCCCTACGATTAGAGAAACGCCGCACAAGACGGCACCAGAGGCAGACAGAGCAGGTCTCGTGAGACACAGACGGATTTCATTGGCCCTTTTCGGGTTCATTGCGCTTTTGTGCGTGGTGCTGACGGTCGGTGCGCCCGCGCGCGCCGCGCCGTATGCCGCCATGGTCATGGATGCCCGCACCGGCGAGGTACTGCATTCCCGCAATGCCGATACAAGGCTTCATCCCGCATCTCTGACCAAGATGATGACGCTCTACATCGCGTTCGAAGCCGTGCGCCTTGGCGAGATCACCATGGACACGCCGGTGACGATCTCGGCCAATGCCGCCGCTGAGCCGCCTTCGGAACTGGGCCTGCGGGCCGGGTCGCGGATCGCGCTGCGCTATTTGGTGCGTGCCGCCGCCGTGCGCTCGGCAAACGATGCGGCCACGGCCATCGGCGAGGCGATCGAAGGGTCCGAAGCGGCCTTCGCCCGCCGCATGAACCGTACAGCAAGCGCCTTGGGCATGACCCGCACGACCTTCCGCAATGCTCACGGCTTGACCGAAGAAGGCCACCTGTCCACGGCCCGTGACATGACCGTGATGGGGCGCCGTCTCTTTTTCGACTACCCGCAATACTACAACATCTTCTCCAGGCGCTCGACCGATGCGGGTATCGCCACGGTGCGCAACACCAACCGCCGGTTCCTTGACGCCTATCGCGGCGCGGACGGGATCAAGACCGGCTATACCCGGGCGGCCGGGTTCAACCTCGTCGCCTCCGCCGAGCGCGGGCAGGAACGGATCATCGCGACCGTGTTCGGAGGCCAATCCACAGCCTCCCGAAATCAACGGATCATGGAGCTTCTGGATATGGGGTTCGCCCGCGCACCCACGCGGGCCACGATCCGGCGGCCAAGTCTGCCGACCTATGACAACCAGCCAAGCCGGCCTGGCAGCCCCGCGACCCTGGCCGTGGCACAAAGCATCGTTCCGGTGCGCCGCCCGGTCCGCGAAGCGTCGCCCGTGCTGCTTGCCGCGATCGACGCCGCGGTGGAAGACGCGCTGGAAGATGCGGTCACCGCCCCGGTGGACGCCCCGGCGGCAGAGGATGCACCGGCGACAGCGGACCCCACCCCCGAACCCTCCGACGCGCCCGCAGCCACTCTGCTTGCGGAGGCAGAGGTCACGGAGGCCATGGAGCCCGCCCAACCCGAAGCCATCGAAGTTGCGGCGCTGACCCCGCCGGATACGTCCCCCGCACCCCGGCCCCTGCAACTGACCGAGGTTGTGGCCCGCGCCATGCCGTTGGAGCCCGAGGTCGTGACCCGCGCCTCCTCCACCGGCAGCCGGCTTTACGGTGTCTCGCTCGGCCGCTATCCGACCCGTCACGGCGCCGAACGTCTGCTGCTGACCACGGCGCTTGCGGAACTCGGCACCTTCGACGAAGCCCTGCGCCGCGTCGTCAGCCGCTCCGGCGGGTTCGAGGCACGGTTTGACGGCATGACCGAGGATCAGGCCGCGCGCGCGTGTGCCCGGCTGATGGCGCGCGCCGTGACCTGCACCACCTACGGCCCCTGACCCGTTCCGACCCGGGCGAAGGCGCACCTCATGTCGCAGCCGATGCACCCTGCGGCGCGAATGGCGGCATTTGCGGGGAACCCTCTTGCCGCAGCGGCCAAGCCCCGGCACATAGGCACCATGACCAGAATTCCCCGCTCCGCCCTTCTTATCGGACTTGCCGGCCTGATCCCGTTTCTGTGGGGCGCCGCCACCCTGAGCGACCCCGCCCTGCAAGGCTGGTCCGCGCGTGTGCTGGGCCCGGCACTTACCGGGCCGTTTGTGCTTCAGAGCTATGGCATCGTGATCCTGTGCTTCATGTCCGGCGCGCTCTGGGGCTTCGCCACGAAGGCCAGGGGCGCCGTCGCCGCAACCGGGTATGCGCTCTCGGTGCTGCCCGCGCTCTGGGCGTTTTTCATGGCCCAGGGCCGGCCCGACAGCGCCATGGTCGCGCTTCTGGCGGGGTTCATCGCGTTGCTGCCGATGGATTACATGTTCTGGCAACAGGGGCTCGCGCCACGTTGGTGGATGGCGTTGCGTCTGCTGCTGACGGCGGTCGTCGTGGCCTGCCTTGCGGTGGGAGTCGTCAGATGACGGATCAGGAGACGCTGAGGGCCTATTCCGCCCGTGTCGACGAATATGCCGCCGTCGCGATGACGGAAATCCAGGCCCGGGCGATGGAGGATTTTCTGTCCCATCTGCCGCCCGGCGCACATGTTCTGGATGTTGGTTGCGGCCCGGGCGTCCATGCGGCGGCCATGCAGGAGGCCGGGTTTCGGGTCACCGCGCTCGACCCGACCGCCGAATTCGTCGAGGCCGCACGCGCGCGCGGGGTCGATGCCAGACTTGGCAGTTTCGATGATGTCACCGAAACCGATCTGTATGACGGGGTCTGGGCCAGCTTCTCCCTGCTCCATGCGCGCCGCGCCGACTTTGCCCGCCATCTCGCCGCTTTGGCAAAGGCGTTGAAACCGGGCGGGCACCTCTTTCTCGGGATGAAGCTGGGCACAGGCGAGGCGCGGGACGATATCGGCCGTTTCTACACCTATTACACTGAGCCCGCGTTGCGCGAACATCTGGAGGATGCCGGCCTGACGGTGCTCAGCGCCGAAACCGGCGAGGGCCGCGGCCTTGCGGGGACGCTTGACCTCTATATCCTGATCATCGCCCGTGGCTGAGCTGTTCGCCTATACGGACGGGGCCTGTTCCGGCAACCCCGGCCCCGGCGGCTGGGGCGCCCTGCTGATCGCGCGCGACGGCGCCCGGATCTTGAAGACCCGCGAGTTGAAGGGCGGCGAGGCGGACACCACCAACAACCGGATGGAACTGCTGGCCGCCATCCATGCCCTTGAGGCGCTGGACCGTCCCTCCACCCTGACCGTCATCACCGACAGCGCCTATGTCAAAGGCGGCATCACCGCGTGGCTGCACAGCTGGAAACGGAACAACTGGCGCACGGCCACGAAAAAACCGGTCAAGAACGAGGATCTGTGGCGCCGTCTGGATGCGGCGAATGCCCGCCACAGCGTGACCTGGGAATGGGTGAAGGGCCATGCGGGCCACCCCGAAAACGAACGCGCCGACGCCTTGGCCCGGGCCGGCATGGCCCCGTTCAAACCGACATGATCGCCATGCTGGATTATGCCGCCGTGGCGGTCTTTGCGCTGACCGGGGCATTGGTCGCCTCCCGCGCGCAGCTGGACATCATCGGCTTCTTCTTCGTCGCCTGTCTGACGGCGGTCGGCGGCGGTACGGTCCGCGATCTGCTGCTTGACCGCGACCCGGTGTTCTGGCTTGCCGATCCCACCCATCTGGCCATCGCCTGCGCCGCCGCGTTTCTCGTCTTCTTCACCGCCCATCTTCTGGAAAGCCGGTACACAGTCCTGCTTTGGCTGGACGCCGCCGCGCTGGCCATCGCGGTCGCGGCAGGCGTCAGCGTGGCCGGTGCCATGGATCAGTCGGTGCCGATCATCCTTGTGATGGGGGTTGCCACCGGCACGCTTGGCGGCCTGATGCGCGATGTCGTCTGCAACGAGGTACCGCTGGTCCTGAAACAGGGGGAACTCTACGTCACCGCCGCCCTTGCCGGGGCCGGGGCCGCCCTTGCCATACCGTATGTGATTGCCGATCCGCTTGCCCCGATCATCGCCTGCATCCTGACCACCTTTGCCCTGCGGGCAGGCTCGATTGCCTTTGGCTGGCGGCTGCCGGTCTACCGACCGCGCCCGCCCAGATCCTGAGCGACGCCAGACCGCGGCGGAGGAAAACGCCCCTCGTTCGGATCCCGTCCTCTTTCGGAAACAGCGGTTACTTCCGGCGATTGCGCCGCCGATGCGCCCATTCCGTCGGGATCAGCACCAGTGCCGCCGCCGACCCGATGATCGCATCCACACCGGGCGACCCGAAGCTCAGATGAAACATCACCCGCAGCATGAAAACGACGATCACCGCCCCCAGCGCGATCAGGACCGATGGAATGATCCCGTTATGGGTGATCCCCCAGCGTTCGAAGAGGTAGCCCATGAACCCGCCGATCATCAACGAGCCGAAAAACGCGAAAAAGCCCATCATCCGTCTCCCAACACTGTGCCCGGAGCAACCGGGGTTCCGCGCAAAAACGTCTCGCCATCCTGCCGGGCGCGCCCCTCGGCCTGAAGTTCGGTCAGTTCCACCGCCCCCGTGCCGCAGGCCACGCGCAGCCCGTCCAGCACGACGCCGGGTTCACCCTCGCCCGGCACGACCCGACTGCGCAAGAGCTTGATCCTGCGGCCGGCCAACATCGTCCACGCCCCCGGAAACGGGGACAATCCGCGGATCAGCCGATCCACCTCCAACGCCGGGCGGGTCCAGTCCACCCGCGCCTCGGACTTGTCGATCTTCGCCGCGTAGCTCACTCCGGCCTCCGGCTGCGGCCGAGCCACGAGCTCATCGCGCCGCGCCAGAGCCTCGACAATCGCGTCAGCGCCCAGAACGCTCAACCGGTCATGCAACTCGCCGGTTGTTTCCTCGGCCCCGATTTCGACGGTCTTGCGCAGCAGAACAGGCCCGGTATCGAGCCCGGCCTCCATCTCCATGATGCAGATGCCGGTTTCCCGGTCACCGGCCATGATCGCCCGGTGGATCGGCGCGGCACCCCGCCAGCGGGGCAGCAGGCTTGCATGAATATTGAGGCAACCGCCCGCCGGCGCATCCAGGATCGCCTGCGGCAGGATCAGCCCGTAGGCCACCACCACGGCGACATCGGCGCCGAGCGCGGCGAAGTCCGACTGCGCATCGGGCGTCTTGAGAGAGATCGGGTGGCGGACCGTCAGGCCCAGCGCCTCGGCACGCGATTGCACCGGAGAGGGCCGGTCCTTCTTGCCCCTGCCCGCGGGGCGCGGTGGCTGGCAATAGACCGCCGCAATGTCATGGCCCGCATCGACCAGCGCCTCCAGCACCGGCACCGAAAACGCCGGCGTGCCCATGAACACAACTCTCATACGCATCTCTCCGAGGGGATGTTCACGCCCGTTTCCTCGCCTTTTTCAGCAGCATGTCGCGTTTGACACGGCTCAGCCGGTCGAAATACATCCGCCCGTCCAGATGGTCGATCTGATGCTGCACACTGGTGGCCCACAGCCCGACCAGATCCTTTTCCACCCGTACGCCGGTTTCATCCAGATAGGCCACGGTCACAGCGCGGGGACGGCGGATCTCCGCGTGCACGCCCGGCAGGTTCGGGCTGCCTTCCGGATGAGACCGCAACTCGACGCTTGCATGAAGCAACTCGGGGTTGGCCATCCGTATCGCCCGGCCCCGCTCATCGGAGGCATCCACAACCGCCAGCCGCAGCATCACGCCGATCTGCGGCGCGGCAAGGCCCACACCCGGCATGGCATCCATCGTGTCGATCATGTCGGTCCAGATCACCCGCACCGCGTCGGTCACCTCTGCAACCGGCTCACAGACCGTTTGCAGCCGCCGGTCCGGCCACATGACAAATGACCTAGCCGGCATAATCGGCCTCCAGCGCGGCGCGGGCGGCTGGCTCCACACGGTCGAATGTCACGATCCCGTCCAGATGATCGTATTCGTGCTGGGCGCAGATCGCGGCGAACCCGTCCAATCGCGCCTCATGGCCCATACCCGCCGGATCGGTCCAGCGCAGGACGATCCATTCGGCACGCGCCACCTGCGCCGTGATGCCGGGGATCGACAGGCAGCCCTCGGGGCCGCTGACCTGACGCTCCGACCGCTCCACGATCTCGGGGTTCACGCAGATCACGGGGGTCGGGCTGCCTTCTTTCCAGCCCACATCCATCACAAAAAGCCGCTGCAGAACGCCGATCTGCGGCGCGGCCAGCCCACGCCCGCGGGCGGCATACATCGTCTCCAGCATATCGGCCGAAAGCTCGCGGATATCGCCAGCCACCGGCGTGCAGGTTTCGCTCAGGCGTGGGTCGGGCCAACGCAGGATGGAGCGCAGGCTCACACCTTCTCCCGGGCCAGTTCGCGCTTCAGCTTGACCATCTTGCGGGTGATCATCTGGCGTTTCAGCGGGCGCAGATAGTCGATGAACAACTTGCCATCCAGATGGTCGATCTCATGCTGCACGCAGGTCGCCCAGAGCCCATCGAAGGTTTCGGTCTGCGCCCGGCCGTCCCGGTCCATCCACTCCACCGTCACCTCCGCCGGGCGTTCCACATCCGCATACATGTCGGGCAGCGACAGGCAGCCCTCCTCGTACACGTTACGCTCGTCAGAGCTGGACAGGACGCGGGGGTTGAACATGGTCAGCGGGCGCGGCGTGACCCCCTCCTCCTTCACGCAATCCAGAACGATCAGCCGTTGCAGGATGCCGACCTGTGGTGCGGCCAGCCCGATACCGGGGGCGGCGTACATGGTTTCCAGCATGTCATCGGCAAGGCTGCGCAACTCATCGCTGCTGTCAGGCACCGGGTCGGCCACCTTTTTCAGGCGCGGGTCGGGGTGGATCAGAATGGAACGTTTCATAGCCATGCATTTAGCGCCCCGCCGCACATCTCGCAAGTTATGGGATGTGTAACCTTGACGTTACTTTTCGAGTCGGATATGTAACCCCAAGGTTACTTACTTCTTGTCATGGAGACCACTCTTATGTCCGCCAATCCTGTAAGCCGCATCCGCCTGATCGGCAGCGCCATGATTGTCATCCTCACCCTGACCGCGGTGATCGCCTCATTTGCCTCCGTCGGGCCTTCGGGCTTGACCTGGGCCTGGCTGATCGGCGGCGCGGCCATCGGCTACGCGGTGCTGTCTGCCATCATGCACCTGCGCCACCCCGAAGCCGCAGAGGCGGCATGGGACGAACAGAACACCGCCGCCCATCGCGACAGCCTGATCTTCGGGTTCTGGGCCGTCCTTGCGGTGTTTATCGTTTTCCTCGTGCTCGTGCTGAGCGGGCGCCTTGACGCAAGCATGGCCTTCTTCTGGCTCGGGCCGGTTCTGGGCGCCGCGCCACCGGCCCATTACCTCGCCTCGATCCTGCGGGGCCGTGCCGAATGACGGCAAGGTTGATCGTTCATCTGAAAGCCCACCGCACCAAGGCCGGACTGACCCAGGCCGACCTGGCCGACGCGGTGGGCGTTTCGCGCAAGACCGTCAACACGATCGAGAACGGGATCTTCACGCCGTCGACCTATCTTGCGCTGTGTCTGGCCGATGAACTGGAGGTCAGCGTGCATGACCTCTTCGAATTGCCGCCGGACGGCTAGCTCTTGCGCCCGGCTCCGCGTCCGCTAGCTTGGCCCGGACCAAGGACGGAGGCATTCATGTCATTTGACGAGATCATCGACCGGCGCGGCACACATTGCGTGAAATGGGACATGATGGAGCAGCTTTACGGCGTCTCTCCGTCGGACGGGATCGCCATGTGGGTGGCGGATATGGAGTTCCGCCCGCCGCAATGCATTCAGGATGCGCTGCAGGGGATGATCGACCACGGCCTTTACGGCTATTTCGGCGATGACAGCAAATACCGCGCGGCGATCTGCTGGTGGATGGAGCATCGCCATGGCTGGACCATAGAGCCGGACTGGATCTTCACCACCCACGGCCTCGTCAACGGCACGGCGATGTGCCTCGACGCCTATACCCAGCCCGGTGATGGCATCGTTCTGATGACGCCGGTCTATCATGCCTTCGCCAAGGTGATCCGCGCCGCCGGTCGCGAACTGGTGGAATGCGAGATGATCAATGCCGACGGCCGGTACGAACTGAACATCGACGCGTGGGATGCACAGATGACCGGCAACGAGCGGATGCTGATCCTGTGTTCGCCGCACAACCCGGGTGGCCGTGTCTGGACGCAAGGGGAGTTGCAGGCGCTGGCCGCCTTTGCCAAACGCCACGAGTTGCTGATCGTCTCCGACGAGATCCATCACGATCTGGTGCTGCCCGGGCATACCCATATCCCGATGGCAAAGATCGACGGTATCGCCGACCGGCTGATCATGATGACGGCCACGACCAAGACCTTCAATATCGCGGGGTCCCATGTGGGCAACGTGATCATCGAGGATCCGGATCTGCGCGCACGGTTCAACGCCCGGATGATGGCGATGGGCATGTCGCCCAACTCCTTCGGGCTGTTCATGGCCACGGCGGCCTACACCCCCGCCGGCGCCGCCTGGGTTGACAGCCTGACCCCGTATCTGGCCGAAAACGCGCGGATCTTCGATGACGGGATCAACGCCATCCCCGGCCTGCACTCGATGAAACTGGAAAGCACTTATCTGGCCTGGGTCGATTTCTCGGGCACGGGCATGGATATGGCGGAATTCACCCGGCGCACCGCGGAGGACGCGAAAATCGCCGTGAACCACGGGCCGACCTTCGGCAAGGGCGGGGAGGATTTCCTGCGTTTCAACATCGCCGCGCCACGGGCGGTGATCGAGGATGCGGTGGCGCGGATGCGATCCGCTTTCAAGGACCTACAGTAAACTTCGCGTCGTGCCCGTTCTGAGCAATGCCGCGATGGCCCCTTGGCCGGTTTCCAGCCAATGGCTCTCACTGGCTATCGAGCTGCAACTGGCCGACGGCCGCTATGCCTTTTGAAACCAGATGCGCTTGAGCGTTCCATCTTTGAGCACCCAATGATGGTAGAGCGCAGCGCCGGCGTGAAGCAGAACAAGCCCGACCAGCAGCCTTGCGGCAATCCCGTGGCCCACCCGTGGCGGAAGTTCTGCCAGCTCGGGAAATCCCGCCTCGCCGTATAGGGCATCGGGCAATCCCGACAAGATCGACACTGCGATCCCACTCGCCAGCAGCAGCAACAAAGCGACGTAGAGGGCCCGATGCGTCCAGCGCGCGATACGATCCTGCCAGGGAGCAACACCGCCGACGGAGGATGGCTTGCGGTCGAAGCGCCACCACCAGATCAACCGCGCGATGGTCAGCAGCAACACAGCCACCGCGACGGGAAGATGCACACGAAGGATGGCGGCCTTGGTCTCCGCGTCCGATGCATACGCTGCGCTGAAGCCGCTCCCCAGCAATACAAGAATGAGCAGCGCGCTGATCCAATGAACCGAGACGGCGACGACACCGAAACGGCTCTCGGAACTCTTGATCTGGTTGGCCATCTTTCGGTCTCCTATCAACACCAACGCTGGATTGCGGCCTCGGAATCTGTAGGCCCGGTATTAAAGGCGATGCGCGCCTTGGGCGCATGTTCGTGAACCACATTCACCAGCTTTTCGAATATCAGGAAATGGTCGTCATCCTTGCGGACGCAGGCGCCGATCATCACCACATCAAAGGCCGTTTCCTTCAACGCCTGAACGAGTTGATCCGTGGCGGTATCGCCGCTGTATAGGAACCCGATAGACGCGGTGTAGCCAAGATCGTTCAGTTTTTTCTCATCCGGCCGCAGCGCAGCTTCAAGCTTGTCGGCGGTCAGCCCCGGATACTTCGCGTAATCCACGACGGTCGGGTGCCAGCCCACCATGAGCACTGTCTTTGTCATTTCCTTGTCCCCGTCTTGTTGCCGCTCCACCCCCGCTGAACGCGATTGTCGTTGTTGACGCAGGTCCGGTGGGCTATGTTGGTTTACACGTAAACTACATCGTATTTTTATTTACATGGCAAGTAAAAAAGACGGACCTCCAAAATCCATTGGCCGTTCGCTGAACTTCACGGCGGGCCGCATGAATGCGCTTTGTCAGCAACTGCTTGATCCTTATGATCTTTCATTGCCCCAATGGGTTGTCTTGTCATGCCTCTGGCGGTCCGACGGATTGACCGTTGGCGCATTGGCGGAGCTTGTCGGCACCGGACTTCCGGCGACATCACGCATTGTGGATCGAATGATCGACCGGGGGTTGGTACGTCGCCGAAGGCACGCGTCAGATGGCCGTGTCATGGTCGTCACGCTGACGGAAAAGGGCCGGGACCTCGATCACCTGTCCGATTTCCACGAAAGGATCAACACAGTGCTTCTGGAGGGATTTTCGCCGAGTGAACGGGAACTGGCGTTTTCTTTTCTCCTCAGAATGCAGACGAATGCGGAGACCGCGCTTGGAGAGCGTTGAGCGCCGATCATGAAGGATCACGGTCGCTATCCCTGAACGCTGATGTTCTGGCCACGCGGCTATTGGCCCCGCAGCCCGGAAGGCTCGCCCAGGTCCTGCAGGGCCGCACGGTGAAGATCGACGGTCACCGCGCCAGAAACTCCGCTGTTCATCGCCATGCCGCGCCGCAGCACTTGCGCCCGTTCACGCAATAACCTACCCATTCCGGCAACGCCCACGAAACATCCTTGCGCCGAAAGAGCCCTCATGTCCTTCCGAATCCAGCCCCAGCCCGTCGCCCGCCCCAACCGTTGCCAATTGTTCGGGCCCGGCTCCAATACCAAGCTGTTTCAGAAGATGGCCGACAGCGCGGCGGATGTGATCAATCTCGATCTGGAAGACAGCGTTGCGCCCGACGACAAGCCGCAAGCCCGCGCAAATGTCATTCAGGCGATCGGCGATATCGACTGGGGGAGCAAGACCCTGAGCGTGCGGATCAACGGGCTGGACACGCCCTATTGGTACCGCGATGTGGTCGATCTGCTGGAGCAATCCGGCGACCGGCTGGATCAGATCATGATCCCCAAGGTGGGCTGCGCCGCCGATGTCTATGCCGTCGACGCGCTTGTGACGGCGATTGAAGCCGCGCGGGGCCGCGACCGGAAAGTCAGCTTCGAGGTGATCATCGAAAGTGCCGCCGGCCTGTCCCATGTGGAGGAGATCGCCGCGGCATCGCCACGGCTTCAGGCCATGTCCCTCGGCGCCGCCGATTTCGCCGCCAGCATGGGGATGCAGACAACAGGCATCGGCGGGACACAGGAAAACTACTACATGCTTCACGGCGGGGCGCGGCATTTCAGCGACCCCTGGCACTGGGCGCAGACCGCGATTGTCGCCGCCTGCCGCACCCATGGCGTGCTTCCCGTCGACGGGCCGTTCGGCGATTTCAGCGACGATGACGGCTATCGCGCCCAGGCGCGCCGCTCGGCGACGCTGGGCATGGTCGGGAAATGGGCCATTCATCCAAAACAGATCGCGCTGGCCAATGAGGTGTTCACACCGTCGGACGAGGCCGTGGCGGAAGCCCGCGAGATCCTGGCCGCAATGGAAGCGGCCAAGAAAAGCGGTTCGGGAGCAACGGTTTACAAGGGCCGCCTGGTCGATATCGCATCCATCAAGCAGGCCGAAGTGATCGTCAGGCAATCCGAGATGATCGCGGGCTAAACCACCGGCAGGCAGAGATCTGTCAGCAGGTCCGCGGGTGCGACCTCCACAGGGCTGTTGAGATAGAGCGCGAATGCAGGTGCATCGCGCCGCACCAGCCGATGCGCGGCCAGTCGTGCCGGCGTGAACTGCGCCCAGACCGCGCCAAGCCCGTCATAGGGGCCGCGATAGCGGCAGACGGCGACCCGGCCGGGCGGCACGGTGATCTCGACCAGACCGGGCGGCAAGGCGCCCGGGCCAACCCAGATCGCCCCGGCATGGCTCAGCAAGTCGGCCTCCGGCACGTCGCCGGGCGCCTCGCGGTGCAGGCTGATCATGCCGCGGGTCATGGGGACAGCATTGCCCCCGGCAAGAATGCGCATCAGCCTGCCGAAGCTCTCGCCGATTTCGTGATGCGCCCCGCGATGCACAAGCGCGCCCACTCGCAACGGCGGACTGTCCCTGATGTCCAGCGACAGGCCCGACGCGGCCATGGCAAGCCAGCTCATGCGGCCTGCTCCGCCAGCGGCACACAGACATCCGTCAGCAGATACTCGGGCGCGGTGTCCTGCGGGTTGTTGAGATAGACCTCGATCGGCGGGTGATCGCCCAGTTCCTCCCCCGAGCGCGGCAGCCAGACGCCATACATATGCTTGTAGGCAGCGGCGAGGCCGGAATAGGGGCCCTTGTAATGCATGACCGCGTAGCGCCCGGCAGGCAGCTTGACCTCTTGCAGCGGCGCGGCCACGGGCGCGGCGTCATCCACCACAACACCGGCCAGGCTGCGCAGGTCGTCGGCGGCAACGGCATCGGGGTCGTCGTAATAGACCCCCACCATCCCGCCCGCATGGGGCCAGAGGTTGCGGGAGCTGAACACGGCGCCAAGGCTTTCGAATGCCTTGCCGATCATAACATACGGGCCACGATGGGCGATGGCCGCCAGACGGCGCGCGGGGTGGTCGGCAATATCAATCGGGTACACGGGGTAACCTCCTTTTTCAGCAGTCAGAAGCGGCGGCATCAGCTCGCCGCGGGTTCTGAACGCACCGGGGGTCAGGCCATGGCTTGCAACAAAGGCACGGCTGAAGCTGGACAGGCTGGGGTAACCGACATCCGCGGCGATCCGCCGGAGCGGCCGATCCGTCTGCACCAGCCAGACGGCCGCGCGATGCAGACGCACCCGGCGCACGGCCTGGGCGCAGGTTTCGCCGGTCATCGCGCGAAAGACGCGGTGCCAGTGAAACCGGCTCATCGCGGCGACATCGGCCAGTTCGTCAAGCGACAGGTCACCGGCCGGATTGTCGTGGATATATGCCAGCACGCGCAGCAGTCTGTCTTCGTAGCTTGTGGCCATGGCCGGTCCTCCGGAGCGTTCGGCCACTGTCATGCCGCGCCTTGCATTCACAAATCTTGCCGAGTTGCATCCGCCGGTCCACACCGTCATATAACCTCGCAAGGATCGCTTGGCGGAGGCCCGCATGAACTATCTCGATTTTGAGAAACCGCTTGCCGAGATCGAAGGCAAGGCCGAGGAGCTGCGCGCGCTGGCACGACGCAACGAGGAGATGGATGTCGAGGCGGAGGCCAAGGCGCTGGACAAGAAAGCGTCGGACCTGCTTGTGGATCTCTACCGCGATCTTAGCCCTTGGCGGAAATGTCAGGTCGCGCGCCATCCGGACCGTCCCCATTGCCGCGACTATATCGAGGCGCTTTTCACCGAATACACGCCGCTGGCCGGCGACCGGAACTTCGCAGACGACCATGCGGTGATGGGCGGGCTTGCCCGGTTCGACGATACGCCCGTGGTGGTGATCGGCCATGAAAAGGGCCACGACACCAAGACCCGGATCGAGCGGAATTTCGGCATGGCGCGGCCCGAAGGGTACCGCAAGGCCGTCCGCCTGATGGATCTGGCCGACAGGTTCAACCTGCCCGTCGTCACCCTCGTCGACACGCCCGGCGCCTATCCCGGCAAGGGCGCCGAAGAACGCGGACAATCCGAGGCGATTGCGCGCAGCACCGAGAAATGCCTTCAGATCCGTGTGCCGCTCATTTCGGTCATCATCGGCGAGGGCGGTTCCGGCGGTGCGGTGGCCTTTGCAACCGCGGACAGGCTCGCGATGCTGGAACACTCGATCTACTCCGTGATCTCGCCCGAAGGATGCGCCTCGATCCTCTGGAAAGATGCCGAGAAGATGCGCGAGGCCGCCGAGGCGCTGCGCCTGACCGCGCAGGATCTCAAACGGCTCGGCGTGGCCGATCACATCATCAAGGAGCCCATGGGTGGCGCGCAGCGGGACCGCGACGCGACAATCGCCGCCGTCGGCAAGGCGATCGGGGCGCTGCTGGCCGAGATGGACGGGCAGAGCGGCAAGACGCTCGTGAAGGCCCGGCGAAAGAAATATCTGGATATGGGCTCCAAGGGATTGGCGGCCTGAAACCGCTGGACCGGCGCTTTCTCCTCCTGACCGGGTGGGCGGCGGGCCTTGCGCCCCATGCGGCGCTGTCCGAAAGCTGGAGCACCCTGACCATGACACCTGCCAACAGCTATGACTGGACCTATCTGGCCGACACGGTCATGGGCGGCGTGTCCGAGGGGGAAGCGGCGCTTCACGGCGAGGTCCTGCGCCTGAGCGGCTCGGTCAGCACGGAAAACAGGGGCGGGTTCATTCAGGCCCGGACCGCCCTGCCCGATGGGCTGCCCCCGGCCGCCACGGCCCTGCGGCTGCGGGTGCGCGGCAATGAGCAGCGATACTTCATCCATCTGCGCACAACGGGCTCGCGCTTGCCGTGGCAGTATTATCAGGCCGGGTTCCATGCGCCGCTGGACTGGGTCGATGTGACGATCCCGCTGGCCGACTTCACGCCATCGGGCGGGATGCTGCGGGCCCGGATCCGGTCGGAAGACATTCGCTCTCTCGGACTGGTAGCCTACGGCCGGGATCATCAGGCCGACGTGTCGCTGGCCGCACTCGGCGCGATCTGAACGCAAGGCGGGACGCGCGCCCCTGCGGCCCGATCCGATCGCGGGGATACACCCCCCCCGCCGGGGTCCTCACCACATGCGGTCCTTCGCATAATCGGCGTAGGTCTCGTCATAGGCCGCACCGTCGAACGCCTGCTGGCGTTCCTTGAGGAACTGCCCCGCAGTCGGCAAGCCCTCCATCCCGTCGCGGGTCCAGAGCCCGGACCGCATCAGCGCCTTGGCGCATTGGAAATAGACCTCGCCAGTGCGGATCACGATGACGGTCCGCGGATACCGTCCGCCCTGTTCGAAAGTGCGTGTCACATCGGGATCATCGCTGACCACGGCGGTGCCGTTGACGCGGACGACGTTGTTTTCACCCGGGATCATGAACATCAGCGACACACGCCCATCGCGCACGATGTTGCGCAGGGAATCCATCCGGTTGTTGCCGCGCCAATCGGGCATCCAGAGGGTGCGGTCGTCCACGATCCGGACCACCGGGCCGTCATCCCCGCGCGGGCTGCCATCGGTGCCCTCGGGGCCGATGGTCGATAACACCACGAAACGCGCGGCCCCGATCCATTGCCGGTAGAGCGGTGTCAGAACCGGAGTGACCTTGCGGATCGCCAGCGGGTTCACAACATCGTAAAGGGTTTCCAGCGCCTCGATATCCTCGATCGTCTTCATGTCAGGCTCCGATCCAGTCCGGCCTCGTTCAGAAGCGCGTCGCTTGCGCTTTCGACGTCGTGCTCCAGCCGGGCCATGAAATCTGCAACTGAAAGGCCCGGTTCGATCCGCGGCAGGAATTCCACCACCGCGAGACCGGGCTTGCGGGTGATGCCACGCTTGGGCCAGAAGACGCCGACATTGGTGGCCACGGGAACGCAAGGCTGCCCGAGCTGTTCGTAGAGCGCGCCGGTCCCCACCTTGTATCGGGCCGACACGCCGGGCGCGACGCGGGTGCCTTGCGGATAGATGATCAACTGCCCGCCCTGTTGCCGCCCGCTTTTCACATCGCCCAGCATCTTCTTGATCGCGGCCCCGCGCTTGCCCCGGTCAACCGGCACGCAGCCGATGCGCAAGGCGAACTGGCCGATGATCGGCGCGAACATGATCAGACGTTTCATGATGAACTTGCCGCGCGGCATGGCGTTGTAGATCACGAGGATATCGAGAAAACTCTGGTGTTTCGCGGCCACCATCACCTCGTCCGTCGGTGGCGTGCCGCGCACCTCGACCCGCAGGCCGACCATCCAGTCCAGCGTCCACAACACCCACCGGCAATAGGCATGGCAGGCCGCATGGGCGCCCGCCGGGCTGAACACCGCCCATGGCAGATAGATGATCGCCACCACCGGCATCGCCAGATACATCTGCACGATGAAGACGAGCGATCTCAGCCATTGCATCATCTGAGCCCCCCAAGCGTCCGGAATGCGGCGATGCGGGTGGCCCAGAAGGCCGTGACGGCGGCAAGAACCGGCACGGTCAGCGGCCAGAGCCAGTGAAGACCGGAAAAGCCGAGCCCGGTCAGAAACGCCTGTTCGTCCCCCGCCCGTGGCAGAAGGGCAACAGCGATCATGCCGGCAATCGTGCCCGCCATCGCTCCGCTGAGCGCGCGCAGCGTGAACCGGCGCACGAAGGCGCGCGCGATGTAATTGTCCCGCGCGCCCACCAGACGCAGCACCTTGATGACACCCTGATTGGCCGCCAGCGCGGATCCGGCGGCAAGGGTGATCATCGCCGCGGTGGAGGCAAGGATCAGCCCGATGGCGACCCATCCGAGCAGACGGAGACCGTTTGCGGCCTCCACCAGCGGGCGGCGCCAGCGGGTATGGTCGTCCAGCACCGCGCCCGGCGCCTCCGCCGCCAGACGCTGGCGCAGGCCTTCGGCATCGTATCCTTCCGCCGTTTCGACCACCTCGACAAGCCGCGGGATCGGCAGATCGGCCACCGGCAGATCGGGGCCGAACCACGGCTCCAGCAGCGCGCGCTGCTCGTCATCGGTCAGCGCTCGCGCGCTGTCCACGCCCGAGGTCTGCTCCAGCACCGTCAGAACGGCCCAGGTCTGCGCCTCCAGTTCGGCCAAAGGGGCCGAGATACGGATGGTCGAGGTGCGGGCCAGCGCGTCGGACCAGCGATCCGCCAACCGGTCCGCAGCCAGCGACAAGGCCATCGCGAAGACCGCCAGAAAGGCCATCGCCCCGGCCGTGAACACCGTCAGCCGCGCGGAATAGCCCGTCGGCGGGACCACGCGATCAGCCTGGCTATCGCCTTGAACAAACCGCAGAAATCGGGAGACGACGTTCATAAATCCGCCCCCGCGAGATGAATCCGCCCGCCCCCGATGCGCAGCACACGGGCCGAGACCTGCGCCTTTGCGGCGCGGATCAGAGCCAGATCATGGGTGGCGATCAGGACGGTCTTGCCCATCTTGTTCAACTCCACCAGCAGGGTCAGCAGGCGCAGCGACATCTCCCAATCGACATTGCCCGTGGGCTCGTCGGCCAGAATCACGTCCGGGTCCATGATCACCGCCCGGGCGAGGGCCGCGCGCTGCCTCTCGCCGCCCGACAGTTCCGGCGGCAGGGCATCCGCGCGGGCGCGCAACCCCACCCATCCGATCAGTTCCTCCAGATTTGCCGCCTCCTGCCCCGTTTTGCGGCCCGACACGGTCAGGGGCAGGGCGATGTTTTCGGCCACCGGCAGATGGTCCAGAAACTGGCAATCCTGATGAACGACACCGATCCGCTGTCTGGCCTTCGCAATGTCGTCGCGGGACATCGCCTTGGCCTCCTGCTCGAACAGGCGGACAGATCCGCCCGTGGGCAACAGATCGGCGTAGCAAAGCCTCAGAAACGTCGTCTTGCCCGCGCCAGACGGCCCGGTCAGGAAATGGAACGACCCCGGCGCAAGCCGCAGGCCGATCTCGGACAGAAGCGGCTCGGTCCCGTAGCCATATGCCGCGTCTTCCAGTTCGATCAAAGTTCCATACTCCGCGCGTCCCGATATGTCACTCTCATGCCTCAGGCTGAGCGAGGTTGCAATTGGCACAGATATACAATCACTTGGAAACAATTCGCTTGGTTGTTAAACATTATTACAGTTTAGAGAATAAGCGGTCACACAGACGCGAAGCGGAAACGGGGTGACGATGCGGCTGACATGTCCCAATTGCAGCGCACGATACGAGGTTGACGACGACATGATCCCGGCCGACGGCCGGGACGTGCAATGCTCCAACTGCTCGACAACCTGGTTCCAGCCCGGCCCGCGGACTGCGGCTTCTGCTTCCGAGAGCGAGCCTGAGGCACCACATACAGGCGAAGCATCGCTGCCGCCCGAAGAGACCGAAACAGATGAGCCCGCCGAGCCCGAGACGGCGGAGGCGCCGGTCGAGCCGGAGGTCGAGCGCGCGCAGGACGGCGGCGAAAACGACCACGACGCGCCGGAAGAGACCGATACATCGGCGCAGCCCCGCACCCGCCGCGATCTGGACCCGGCCCTGCGCGACCTGCTGCGCGAGGAAGCCGAGCGCGAAGCGCGCCTGCGGCAGGCTGCACAGGAAACCGTCGAAACCCAGGACGAGATGCCGCTGGACCAGCCGCCGGCGGCGCCGCCGGCAGGCCGGGGGCAAGCGGATCGCCGGATGCCGGATGCCGATGACAGCTTTGACGATGACGCGCTGGACGAGATGATCAGCTCCAGCGTGCATGACGGGCCGCGCCGCGATCTGTTGCCCGATATCGAAGAAATCAACTCGACCCTCAGGGCCACCAGCGACCGCAATGCCGGCGAGAGCGAGGCCAGCGATGTGGAAACGCTCGACGAGGCGCCGCGCCGCCGCCGCGGGATCAGGCTTGGTTTTGGCCTCGTCCTGCTGATCGCGGCGGGGCTGGTGGCCGTCTACTCCAACGCAGTCCAGATCGCCGAGCGGCTGCCGCAGGCGAGCCCCGCGATACAGGCCTATGTAACCCAAGTGGACGAGGCGCGGTTCTGGCTGGATGGGCTCGCACAGGGCGTGTTGCAGCGCGAGGATGCACAGGCCGCCGAGTAATCGGCGCTAGAACTGGTCCAGAAGCCGCCTCAGATACTCCAGTTCCACCTCGGGGCGGTCCTGTTCCGCAGAGCGGCGGCGGATCTCATCGAGCAATTCGCGCGCACGGCGGAAGGCTTCTTCGCGCTGCTCGAAACCCTCTTCCGACCCGAAGGCACCTGCATTCCCGGCCTGCCGCCCCAGCGGATCCTGCAGCGGCCTGTCCGGCGGCGCGGTACCGTCGGCCTGCCCCTGCCCCGGCTCTTCGGTGCCGCTTTCCTGCGCCAGCGCCCGGCCCAGTTCGCCCATGCCTTCACGCAGCGCCTCCATGGCCTCTGACTGGCTGTCGAGCGCGTCGGCCAGGTCGCCCCGGCCCAGCGCCTCGGCGGCCTCATCCATCGCGCGCTCCGCATCGTCAAGCGCCTGCCGGGCGGCCTCGCCGCCTTCGGTGCCCTCTCCGGGCAGGTCCAGGGCCTGTTCCTGCAACTGGCGGCGCAGATCCTCCTGCCGTTGGGCAAGGCTGCGTCCGTCGCCCTCGCCGCCCCGGCCCTCGCCCTGCTCGGTTCCAGGCTGCTGCCCGGGCTGGCCGCTTTGCGGGCCGCCCTGCCCGTCCTGCGCCTGTTCGCCGGGTTCGCCGTTCTGACCGCCCTGACCGGGTTGGCCCTGCTGGCCGGGCTGCCCCGGCCCCTGCTGGCTTTGCTGACCCTGCGGGCCCTGCTGCGGGTTTGGCCGGCCCGGGTTGAACTGCTCCTGCAACTCCTGAAAACTGTCGTCGCTCAGGCTCTGCTGATCGCGCAGCGTATCCTGCAGGTCCTGCATCGCCTGTTCCCCGGGGGTTTGCGGGCCGTCGCCCCCTTCCCCCTGGGTGATCTGCATGTTCTCCATCATCTGGCGCAGCGCATCCAGCATCTCCTGCGCCTCGGCCATCCGGCCCTGCTGCATCAACTCCTCGATTCGGCGCAGCATTTCGTTCAGATCGGCCATGGACATTTCCATGGTTTCGCCGCCATCGGGCTGATCTTCACCCGGCTGTGCGTTTTCCGCCAGTTGCTGCATGTAATCGTCCATCGCCTGCCGCAACTCATCCATCAACTGGGCGATTTCCTCGTCGCTCGCGCCCTGCCGCATCGCTTCGGCCAGCCGGTCCTGCGCGCGGCGCAGACGTTCCAGCGCATCGGCCAGATCGCCCTCCTCCAGCTCGATGGCCGCGTTCCAAAGGATTTCCGCCACCTGATCGCGAGTCTCGACCGAGATGCTGTCCACCGCGGCTTCCAGCCGACGGATCGCCGTGCGAACCATCAGATACGCCCCGTCATCGTCAAACGCCCCGTCCGGGCGGTGACTGATCGCGCGCAGGATCTGCGCCGCGCGGGGGGCGTTTTCGCGGGACCACAGGATATCGCGCCGCTGCTCGATGATCGCATTGGCCAGCGGGTCGAAGAACCGTCTTCCGGGCAAACGGTCGATCGTCTCGCGGATCGTGCCGATCTGTCCCGCGTCATCGACCACGGTCAGCGTCAGGGTGACCGGCAGATTGGCGAAAGGATGCTGCGACAGATCCTCGACCAGCAGTTCCGAGAACTCCGCGCGCGACCCCGCGAAAGGCATCGGCAGGTCCAGAACCAGCGCTTCGCGGGGTTCGGGTTCGACCGCCAGACCAAACCGGCGGTCGGCCGCGTCCGCGTTCAGCATCAGCCGCGCCTGACCGGAAATGACCGCGTAATCATCTGTAGCGGTATAGGTGAACTGCATCTGGCCCGGTGGAATGCCGGTCATCTCGCCATCCAGAACGACCGCAGGCGGCTGATCGTGCAGCATGACGATCTGCCAGCTTCGCCCGTTCGTGCCTTCGACGGCGATCTCGCCCGAGCGTTCCAGTATCAGATCCTGCGCGGGCGCCGCCGTGTCGTTCGTCTCGCCGGCGGGGGGCGCCATCACGCTTTGGCGCAGCCTGAGCGCGCCGACCTCACCGTAAAACCGCATGGTGATCCGGGAACCGGCGGGCGCCTCGAACTCCTCCCGGGTTATATCATTGAGGTAGAGCGAGGGCAGCCCGGTATATAGCGGCGGCTCCACCCAGCCTTCCCAGCTTGGCCCGCTGATGCTTGCCTCGCCCGCGCCGACAACCGCATCCCCCACATCCCCGACCCGCCAGATCGCCCCGAAGACGAGCGCCATGGCAAAGGCGGTGGCCGCGATGAAGCGCAGACCGTATGGATCGCGGTCGGAGATGCGCAGATCCGGCTCGGGCGCGCGGGCCGTGACGGCGCGTATGGCCATGCGCGCCACATGGGCCTCCCACACCGCGCGGGAGGCCGGGTCGTCGCCGCCCACGGCGGGCGTATCGATCAGCGCCGTGATCGGGCGCCCCGGAAGCGTCCGGTCCAGCCGGTCCAGCGCCGCCTCCCGCGTGGGCAGGCGGAACCCGCGCAAGCCCTTGACGGTGAACCAGATCAGACTTGCAAGGATCAGCACCAGCGCGACCCAGAGCACCTCCAGCGGCAATGCATCCGCCGCGCCGAAGGCGAAAACCGCGATCGCAAGCAGGAGGATCGTCCAGACCGGCCAGAAGGCGCGCACCGCGCGCTCGGCAAACATGCCGGCCCGGGTCAGCCTCAGGGGCCAGGCCAGACGCCGCAGAACGGCGTCGGTGGGGGGGATCTGATCCGTCATATTCCCTTTCGGGGCGGCATTTCGGCCATCATAGCCATTCCGGAACGATATCGCGATTGATGATCTCGTCAATTGCGGGTCTTGGGCGGATGACCGCAAAGTGATCGCCCTTCACCAGCACCTCGGGAATGAGCGGGCGGGTGTTGTACTCACTGGACATCACCGCACCATAGGCCCCGGCCGACCGGAAAGCGACCATATCGCCCGCCGCGAGCGGCGGCATATCGCGTTGTTTCGTAAAGGTATCTCCGCTCTCGCAGACCGGACCGACGATGTCATACGGCGCCTGTTCGACGCCCGGCTCGGGTTCGGTGACCGGCACGATATCGTGATAGGCGTCGTACATGGCCGGGCGGATCAGATCGTTCATCGCGGCATCGAGGATCAGGAAATCGCGGCCTTCGCCCTGTTTCACATAGATCACGGCGGCGATCATGAGCCCCGCATTGCCCGAAATCAGGCGGCCCGGTTCGATTTCGACCTCGACACCCAGATCACCCACCGTGCGCTTGATCAGCGCGCCGTAATCCGCGGGCAGGGGCGGCGCCTCGTTGGAGCGCGCATAGGGAATGCCGAGACCCCCGCCAAGGTCCAGACGTTTGATATCATGGCCATCTTCGCGGAGCCGATGGGTCAGCTCGGCGACTTTCAGATAGGCGGCCTCGAACGGAGCGAGATCGGTGAGCTGACTGCCGATATGCACATCGATGCCGATGACCTGAATGCCGGGGGTCGATGCGGCACGCCCGTAGATCTCTCTCGCGCGCGCAATCGGGATGCCGAACTTGTTCTCGGACTTGCCGGTGGCGATCTTGGCATGGGTCTTCGCATCGACATCCGGGTTCACCCGGATGGTGATCGGTACGGTTTTTCCCATGGAAACAGCGACTTGTCCAAGAAGCTCCAGTTCCGGTTCCGATTCCACATTGACCTGCCGGACGCCGCCGCCAAGAGCCAATTCCATCTCTGCCCGGGTTTTGCCCACGCCGGAAAAGACGATCCGGTCCCCCGGCACGCCCGCCGCCTTGGCCCGCAGGTATTCGCCGCCCGAAACCACGTCCATCCCCGCGCCGAGATCGGCCAGAAGCTTCAGGACCGCCTGATTGCTGTTGGATTTCATCGCGTAGCAGACGAGATTGGGAATGCCGTCCAGCGCCTCCTTGAAAAGCTGGTAATGCCGGGTCAGCGTCGCGGCTGAATAGACGTAAAACGGCGTCCCGACATCCGCCGCGATCCGCGGCAGGGGCACATCCTCGGCATGGAGAATGCCGTTGCGATAGAGGAAATGATCCATATTCGGCCTTTAAATCATACGTCTGGCGCAGGTAGCAGGTTGTGCGGGGATTTCAAAGCGGATCGACATGGCTATGATGCGCGGAAACAGGGAACAGGAGCCCCAGATGGCGAAAACGGTGGTGATCGACGAACATGGCGGGCCGGAGGTCTTCAAGCTGGTGGACCGTGAGGTGGGCGCCCCGGGGCCCGGCGAGGTGCGGATCAGACACGAAGCCTGTGGCCTGAATTTTATTGATGTCTATCAACGGACTGGCCTTTATCCGATGGAGTTGCCCCATGCGCTGGGCATGGAAGCGGCCGGTGTGATCGAGGCGGTCGGGGAGGGCGTGACCCATCTGAAGGCGGGGGATCGGGCGGCCTATGCCGCGGCGCCGCCGGGCGCCTATGCCGAGGCCCGGGTGATGGGCGCGGCGCAGGTCTGCCCGCTGCCCGATGGCATCTCCTTCGAGGAGGGGGCCGCGATGATGCTCAAAGGTCTGACAACACACTATCTTTTCCGCCGGACCACGCCGATCTCCAAGGGCGATACGGTGCTGTTTCATGCCGCGGCCGGGGGTGTGGGGCTGATCGCCTGCCAATGGGCGCGGTCCGAGGGGATCACGTTGATCGGCACCGCCGGAACGGATGAGAAATGCGCGCTGGCGCTGGAACACGGCGCGGCGCATTGCATCAACTACCGGAGCGGCGATTGGGTGGCGCAAGTCAGGGATCTGACCGATGGCGCGGGCGTCGACGTGGTGATGGACGCGGTCGGCGCCGACACGTTCGAAGGATCTCTCGACAGCCTCAAGCCCTTGGGAATGATGATTTCTTTCGGCAATGCCTCCGGCCCTGTCCCGCCGTTTTCGGTGGGTATTCTGGGTCAGAAGGGCTCTCTCAAGATCACCCGTCCGACGCTCTTCACCCATATCGCGGATCACGACACCTGTCAGCGGATGGCCGCGGACCTGTTCGGCAAAGTCACGTCCGGTGACGTGACATTGCGGATCGACCAGCGGTTCCCGCTGGAGGACGTGGCGGAGGCGCACCGGGTGCTGGAGGCCCGGAAAACGACGGGCTCGACGGTGCTGATCCCGTGACCCAGGTATAACAATGGTATATCAATTCCGCGGGCGCGACCGCAGGAAGAGGTAGAGCGGCAGCCCGCAGCTGACCCCGATGCAATAGGTCGCGGGCACCGCCAGAAGGGAGAGGTAATCGCGCCGGGTTATCGCCTCCACCAGCACCCAGATCGTGAGGGTGACGGCGGCGATGGTCAGATCCCAGACCAGACCGGAGGTCGCGTCATTCACGTGCCAGGCGTCGATCATCGCCATGAGCGACCATGAATTGGCCATGAACCAGCTGATGAAGTAATACATCGGCCAGATCGTGCCGATGATCGCAAGGGCCAGATAGGTCATGCGCAGGATGGACATTTCAGGCCTCCGCCGGGGTAAGATCCTGACCGTGGACATAGCGCGCCCGGCGTCCCGCGCCAACGGCCCGCTGCGGCATCCGTGATGCCGCGTCACGATTGACCCGCGACCTGCAGTCGCGCTACGCCTCCGCGAACTTGTTTTGCAAGCTATATGCAGTCGGAGGACATGCATATCGCCAAAGGGGAGCAACATGGCCGAGATCGAACGCGAGTCGATGGAGTATGACGTGGTGATCGTGGGGGCGGGGCCATCGGGCCTGTCGGCTGCGATACGGCTGAAGCAACTGGACGCCGATCTGTCCGTCGTGGTGCTGGAAAAAGGCTCCGAAGTGGGCGCGCATATCCTGTCGGGCGCGGTGCTCGACCCGGTGGGCCTCGATGCGCTGATCCCGGACTGGCGCGAGCGGGGTGCACCCATCACCGTGCCGGTGCGCAAGGACAACTTCTACATGCTGGGCGAAGGCGGATCGATCCGCATTCCCAATTTCATCATGCCGCGGCTGATGAACAATCACGGCAACTATATCGTCTCGATGGGCAATGTGTGCCGCTGGATGGCGGAGCAGGCCGAAGAGCTTGGCGTGGAGATCTTCCCCGGCATGGCCTGTTCGGAACTGGTCTATGGCGAGAACGGCGAGGTCAGGGGCGTGGTCGCGGGCGAGTTCGGCAAGAACGCCGACGGCAGCCCGTCGGACGCCTATGAGCCGGGAATGGAGCTGCACGGAAAATACGTTTTGCTGGGCGAGGGCGTGCGCGGCTCCCTGACCAAGGAGGTCATGGAGAAATACAACCTGAGCGAGGGGCGCGGGCCGCAGAAATTCGGCCTCGGGATGAAGGAAATCTGGGAGATCGACCCCGACAAGCACCGCGAAGGCACGGTCACCCATACCATGGGCTGGCCGCTGGGCCGGAACGCGGGCGGCGGATCCTTCATCTACCACCTTGATAACAATCAGGTTTATGTCGGCTTCGTCGTTCACCTGAACTACGAGAACCCCTATCTCCACCCCTATATGGAGTTCCAGCGGTTCAAGCATCATCCGATGGTGGCCGAATTGCTGAAGGGCGGAAAGCGCGTGGCCTATGGCGCGCGGGCGATTTCCGAAGGCGGGTGGCAGTCGATGCCCAAGGCGACCTTCCCCGGCGGGGCCATTCTGGGCTGCGGCGTGGGTCTGGTGAATGTGCCGCGGATCAAGGGCAACCACAACGCCATGCTGTCGGGCAAGGCGGCGGCGGAGGCGGCCTTCGCGGCGATCGGCGCCGGGCGCGGCAGCGACGAGCTGGACGCCTATGAGACGGAACTGCGCACCGGGCCGATTGCGAAGGATCTGAAACGGGTCCGGAACGTGAAGCCGCTCTGGTCTCATTACGGGCTGGCCGGCGGGCTGGTTCTGGGCGGCATGGACATGTGGACCGCGAACATCACCGGTGTCACGCTTTTCGGCACCATGAAGCACCACAGGAACGACGCCGAGCACACCGGCAAGGCCAAGGACTTCCAGCCCATCGACTACCCGAAACCCGATGGCGTCCTGTCCTTCGACCGGCTGACCAATGTCAGCTTCTCGATGACAAATCACGAGGAAAGCCAGCCCGCGCATCTGCAACTCAAGGATCCGAGCATTCCGATACAGGTGAACCTGCCGGAATATGCCGAGCCCGCGCAGCGCTATTGCCCGGCCGGGGTGTACGAGGTGGTGGAGGAGGACGGCAAGGCGCCGCGCTTCGTGATCAACTTCCAGAACTGCGTGCATTGCAAGACCTGCGACATCAAGGATCCGTCGCAGAACATCCACTGGACCGTGCCGCAGGGGGGCGACGGCCCGAATTACCCCAATATGTGATCACTTCCCCATCAGGCGCGGGCCATCGCGGGCCCGCGCGCATTGCCTATCGCGGCGCCCGTGCCTAGTGTCTGCACCAGTTCTGAATGGGAGAGCCCGATGCGCCTTGCCGCCCTGCCCCTTGTCGCCCTTCTGGGTCTCGGCCTGATCCTGCCCCTGCCCGCGGCGGCGCAGAACCAGCTGGGGCTGGCCGGGTCGTATCTGGCCGCGCGTCAGGCGGTGATCGATGGCGATCACCGGGAGGCGGCGCTCTATTTCGAACGGGCGATGCAGCGCGACCCCGGAAATCGCGGACTGATCGGCAATGCGCTTCTGGCCCGTGCCGCGCTGGGCCAGTGGGACCGCGCGATGGAGGTGGCCGCGCGCCTGCCCGACGACGATCCGGGCCGGGAACTGGCGTGGATGGTCGAACAGGTCACGCGGGTGCGGCTCGGCAATCTGTCCGGCGCGCTTGAGGCGATCGAGGCGGGCCGCGGGGCGGGCCCCCTGATCGACGGGCTGACCGCCGGGTGGCTGCATCTGGGCGAGGGCGACATGCGCCTTGCCGAGGCCGCTTTCGAGGATATGGCCGCCGACGGCCCGCTGGCAGGACTGGCCCAGTACCATCTTGCGCTGGCCCGCGCGGCGGTGGGCGATTTCGAGGGCGCCGAGGCGATCATGTCGGGCGAAACCTACGGCCCGCAACAGGCCACCGCGCGCGGCCTGCGCGCCCATGCGCAGGTTCTGGTACAGCTGGACCGGCACGAGGACGCGCTTGAACTGCTGGACATGGCGATCCTGAACGCGCCGGACCCGGTGCTGATCGGGCTGCGGGATGCGATCGCGGCCGATCCGACCCGGCCCTATGATTTCCTGGTCCGCGCCGAACAGGGCGTGGCGGAGGTGTTCTACAGCGTCGCCACCGGGCTGGGCGACGAGGGCGGCCCCACCCTGCCGCTGATCTATGCCCGCGCCGCCCATGTGATCGATGACGGCCATTACGACGCGCTGCTGCTGGCGGCGGAGTGGCTGATGCGCGACGAGCAGGCCCATCTGGCGGCGGATGTCTATGCCGAGGTGCCGGAGGACCATCCCGCGGCGATCGCGGCGACGCTGGGCCGTGCGGAGGCGCTCAACGCCATGGACCGGCAGGAGGAGGCGGTGGCGCTGTTGCAGGCGCTGACGGAGGACCGGCCCGAGCTGGCCTCGGTTCAGGCGGCCCTTGGCGACATGCTGCGCCGGATGGAACGCTTCGGCGAGGCGGCGGCGGCCTATGATGCGGCGCTGGCGCAGGTCGATCAGGATCAGACCCGGTATTGGTTCCTGTTCTACGCCCGCGGCATCAGCCTGGAGCGGGAAGGCCGGTGGGACGAGGCGGAGGCCGATTTCCGCCGCGCGCTGGAGTTGAACCCGGACCAGCCGCAGGTGCTGAATTATCTGGGCTATTCGCTTGTCGAGCAGCGCCGGAACCTGGACGAGGCGCTGCAGATGATCGAACGCGCCGTCGCCGCGGAACCGCGCAGCGGCTATATCGTGGACAGCCTTGGCTGGGTTCTCTACCGGCTGGAGCGCTTCGACGAGGCGGTGGCGCCGATGGAGCGCGCGGTAGAATTGCTGCCCAACGACCCCATCGTCAACGACCATCTGGGCGATGTCTATTACATGGTCGGACGCACCCGCGAGGCCGAGTTTCAGTGGCACCGGGCCCTGTCCTTCGAGCCGACCGAGGACGATGCCGTGCGGATCCGCCGGAAGCTGGAGATCGGCCTGACCCGCGTGCTGGAAGAAGAGGCCGCCGAGAGCGAAACCCAGTGACAGGCGCCAGTGCGTTCGCGCCGGCCAAGATCAACCTCGCGCTGCATGTGACGGGACGACGGGACGACGGGTATCATCTGCTCGACAGTCTGGTGGTCTTTGCCGATATCGGCGACCGGCTGCATTTTTCCGCCGCAGACGAAGTCGAGTTGCAGGTGATGGGCCCGCGCGCGGCGGGCGTGCCGACCGGCCCCGAGAACCTCGTGCTGCGGGCGGCGGCCCTGTTCGGGCCCGGGCACGGCGCGCGGATCACCCTGGAAAAACACCTGCCGAGCGCGGCGGGGATCGGCGGCGGATCGGCGGATGCGGCGGCAGCGCTGAAAGGGCTGGCCGAATTCTGGGACCGGCCCTTGCCGAAAACCGCGGAGATCGTGGCGCTTGGCGCCGATCTGCCGGTGTGTCTGGCGGGCTGCCCGACGCGGATGCGCGGGATCGGCGAGATGTTGGAGGAGGTGCCGGCGCTGCCGGTGCTGTGGATGGTGCTGGCGAACCCCGGTGTCGCGGTACCGACCGGCGCGGTGTTCGGCGGGCTGGACACGGTTGCGGGCCCACCCATGGACCCGCCGGACTGGACCGATTTCGACAGCTTCACCCGATGGCTTCGCGCACAACGGAACGATCTGGAGCGCCCGGCGCAGATGATCGCCCCCGGGATCGGAATGGCGCGGGCGGCGCTGGAGGCGCAACAGGGCTGCGCGCTGGCGCGGATGAGCGGGTCGGGCGCGACCTGTTTCGGTTTGTTCTCCGCGGAAGCCGACGCGCGACAGGCGGCGCGGGCGATCGGCGCGGAACATCCCGGGTGGTGGGTGACGGCGGCGCGGGTGCTCTAGCCCCCACGGTCCGGGCCCGCCAAGGCCCGGATCATGCGCCGATAGCCGCCGTGATGGCGAGGCGATGTCTCGCCATCGACCGGAAACCTACCTACACATACGCTGTCACCGCGCGGAATCAGGATATGGCCAATGGCAGATGAAACGCAGAAGACGCTCCTCCTGACGGGCGCAAGCCGGGGGATCGGGCATGCCACCGTCAAGAAATTCGCCGATGAGGGATGGCGGGTGATCAGCTGTTCGCGGCAGCCGTTTTCAAGCGAGTGCCCATGGCCGCGCGGCGAGGAAGACCATATTCAGGTAGACCTGAGCGACCCCAAGCAGACGATCACGGCCATCGAGCAGATCAAATCGCGCCTGAGCGGTGGCGTTCTGAACGCGCTGGTGAACAATGCGGGCATCTCGCCCAAGGACCCGGAGGGCGGGCGGCTGAACACGCTGGACACCGATCTTGCCACCTGGGGCAAGGTGTTTCACGTCAACTTCTTCGCCTCGGTCGTTCTGGCGCGCGGGCTCAAGGATGAACTGGCCGCGGGCAAGGGCGCGGTGGTGAATGTGACCTCCATCGCCGGGGCGCGCGTGCATCCCTTTGCCGGGGCCGCCTATGCGACCTCCAAGGCCGCACTTGCCGCGCTCACCCGCGAAATGGCGCATGATTTCGGGCCATTGGGTGTGCGTGTCAACGCCATCGCGCCGGGCGAGGTCGAGACCAGCATCCTGAGCGAGGGCACCGACAAGATCGTGGCGGCCCTGCCCCTGCGGCGCCTTGGCCAGCCCCGGGAAGTGGCGGAGACGATCTATTTCCTGTGTTCGGAAAACAGCTCCTACATCTCCGGCACGGAAATCGAGGTGAACGGCGCGCAACACGTCTGACCGGGGGCACGCGGGCGTGGCTGGTGGACCGGGCGCAGCCCTAGTTGACCCGCGCCACCACGTAATCGGCCAGATCGGCCAGCATGTCGCGCAAGGGGTGATCGGGCATCCGGGCCATCGCGCGCTGGGCCAGACCGGCATAGCGCAACGCCTCGTCCCGCGTCTCTTCCAGCGTGCCATGGCGGCGGAGCAGCTCCATCGCCTGATCGAGATCGCCCTCTTCCTGGCGGCCGCGTTCGATGGTGCGCGTCCAGAAGGCATGTTCGGCCTCGTCCGCCCTTGCAATGGCGCGGATGACCGGCAGGGTCAGCTTCCGCTCGCGGAAATCGTCGCCGACATTCTTGCCCATATCGCCCGAGGCCCCGCCCCAGTCGAGCAGGTCGTCGACGATCTGGAAACTCATGCCGAGCGCATCGCCATAGGCGGCCAGCGCCTCGATCCGCGCGTCGGGTACGGCGGAGATGACGCCGCCGACCTCGGTCGCGGCCTCGAACAGGGCGGCGGTCTTGCCGCGAATGACCTGCGTGTAGATCGCTTCGGTCGTGGCGAGATTCTGCGCGGCGGTGAGTTGCAGCACCTCCCCCTCGGCGATGGTGGCGGCCGCGTTGGAGAGGATATCGAGCACGTTCAGAGAGCCGGTTTCGACCATCAGCTGGAAGGCGCGGGCGAAGAGGTAATCGCCCACCAGCACGCTGGATTTGTTGTCCCAGAGCAGGTTGGCCGTGGGCCGCCCGCGCCGCTGGCCGCTTTCGTCGACCACATCGTCATGCAGGAGCGTGGCGGTGTGGATGAACTCCACCGTCGCCGCCAGCTTCTGGTGCGCATCGCCCTCGTAGCCGCACATCCGCGCCGCGGCGAGCGTCATCATCGGGCGGATGCGCTTGCCGCCAGCCTCCACCAGATGGGCGGTTACCTCGGGGATTCGCGGCGCATGTTCGGATGCCATGCGGGCGCGGATCAGCCCGTTCACGGCCTCCAGATCGGCCTCCAGATAGGCGCGCAGCCGGTCATGGGGTTTGGTGTTGGTCTCATCGAGACTCATCGGTCGGTCATCCCTTCTCTCGACAAGTGCGTGGCACATGCCTAAATGCCGGATATGCAAGAAATTCTGCGCAGCAATGACCCAACGATCATCGCCTTTGCCTCGGCACTTCTGTCAGGGGAGGATATAGAGTTCTTCGAGATCGACGTCCATATGAGCGTTCTGGAAGGCTCCATCGGCATTTTGCCGCGCCGGCTGATGGTGCGGAGCAAGGACGCCTTCGCGGCCCGCGCGGTTCTGCGCGACAATGACCTGCACGTCTCGGACTGAGCCCGCCCCGTGTTTGCCGAAGAGGATCTGACCCGGGACGCCTTTTTGGGCGGGCGCGTGCAGGCGTGGCAACCGCGCCATGGCTATCGCGCGGCGACCGATCCGGTGTTTCTGGCCGCCGCCTGCGACGCGCGGCCCGGGCAATCGGTGCTGGAGCTGGGATGCGGCGCGGGGGTGGCGGGCCTCTGCCTTGCCGCGCGGGTGCCGGGGCTGCGCATTCTGGGCGTCGAGCGGCAGGCGGCCTATGCCGATCTGGCGCGGCGGAACGGGGTGGATGTGGTGGAGGCCGATCTGACCGATCTGCCCGATGACCTGCGCCGGCAAAGCTTCGATCATGTCATCGCGAACCCGCCCTATTACCGCGCCGGGCACGGCACCGCGGCGGACGATCCGGGCCGCGAAGCCGCGCTGCGGGAAGATACGCCGCTCGACCGGTGGATCGCGGTGGCCGGGCGGCGGCTGGCGCCGAAGGGCTGGCTGACGATGATCCAGATGACCGAGAGATTGCCCGATCTGCTATCGGCGCTGTCGGGCAGGTTCGGGTCGGTCACCGTCCTGCCGCTGATGCCGCGGCAGGGGCGCCCGGCGGGCCGGGTCCTGCTGAAGGCGCGCAAGGCCGGGCGGGGGCCGTTCACCCTGCTGGCGCCGCTTTGCCTGCATGACGGGGCGCGGCATGACCGCGACGGGGACAGCCATGGCGAGATCGCGCGCGCCATTCTGCGCGACGGGATGCCGGTTGTCTGGGACGGTCCGCCGAAAACCCGCTCAATTTGAGATATCCTATTGCACGTGCAGCGTGACATGCAGCCCAAGCTGTGGTTGCATTGTCATATGACATACACATTGAGAGGAGGACGACGGATGTCGCTAGGCGCCCATCTTCAGGAACTGCGGAAAAAGCATGAACACCTCTCGGAACGGGTCGAACAGGCGCAACGCAGCCCCGGTATGGACGAACTTGCAATTCGGGACCTCAAAAAGCAGAAACTGCGTTTGAAGGAAGAAATCAGCCGCCTCGACGGCTGATCCGGGGGCGAACTCCGGGGGCGCGAAACCGGCGCCCCCATCTCAGACAGAGACATCCGCCGCGGAAATGAACTCCCGCCCCTCGCGGTAGGCCAGCAGGGATTGCGCCTCCGCCTCCAGCCAGGCGAGAAATGCGGCCACTTGCGGCCTGGTTTCCGTGCCATGCGGGCAGACGAAGCGGTAATGCGCCTCGGTCGTCAGGGCGAGGGGGAAGGGCATCACAAGCCGCCCTTCGAGCAGGTCCCGTTCGCTCAGCGACACCCGGCCCAGTATCACACCGCCACCTGCGGCCGCCGCATCGATGGCGTGATCCGCCTGATTGAAATGCGCCGAAATCTCGGGCGACGCGGTCAGCCCGGCGGCGCGGAACCAGGCGGGCCAGTCAAGCGCCGGCTTCAGAAATCTGGTGTCTTCCTGATCCAGAAGCGGGGCATGGGCCAGGCTTTCGGGGTCGGGGTACTTCTCGGCCAGAACAGGGTGCATCATCGGCGTGACCCAATCCTGGATGATCGGTTTCGAATACAGCCCGTCATCGTTGCGCCCGCCCATTCCGAAGCGGATCGCCACATCCACATCGTCCCGGTCGAAATCCATGATCCGAAGCGTGGCGGAAAACCGCAGCTCGATCTCGGGATGGGCCTGCACGAAGTGAAACAGCCGCGGCGCCAGCCATTTCGCGGTGAAGGCGGGGCCCGCCGTGACCGTCAGCGTGTTTTCCTCCTGCGCCCGGGTCACATTGCGCCACGCAAGGCGCAGACCTTCGAAGCTCTGTTCGGTCCCGGCGGCAAGGGTCTTGCCCGCCGCGGTCAGCTCGACCGCGCGGTTGAGACGCCGGAAAAGCGGCGCGCCCAGATGCTCCTCCAGCGATTTGATCTGGAAGCTGAGCGCGGCGGGCGTGACGCTCAACTCCTCCGCCGCCTTGGCAAAGCTCATGTGCCGCGCGGCGGCATCGAAGGCGCGCAAGGCCGTCAGCGGGGGGAGACGATCGGACATGTCAGTTAAGTATAACTTATCTGATCCGTTGAAAAGTCTCGTTTGTCAATTTTGTTTCAAGGCGTCATACAAGGGTCAAGACAACGCTCACATCAAAGGATTTGACCCATGATCGAAGTTTCCATGACCGCCGAGGCCCGCCGCGCTTACAAAATCGCTCATCAGGAGCGGGCGCGGGCCGCCAAGGCCGCCCTCAACTGGCTGTTCACCTCCAGAACAGCCCGTTAGGCGCCCCTCGCGCCGCAAGAAAGGGCCGGCCCATGACGGGCCGGCCCTTTTTACGTTCTGCAAAAGCTGTTTCGCGCCGATCAGACGAAGAATTGCGCCCCGTTGGCCGAAATGGTCGAGCCGTTGATGAAGCCCGCATCGTCGGAGGCAAGGAACGCCACGCAGCGCGCGATTTCCTCGGGCTCGCCCAGACGGCCCGCCGGGATCTGCGGAATGATCACCTCGTTGAGAACCTTTTCGGGGATCGCGCGGACCATTTCGGTGCCGATATAGCCGGGGCAAACCGCATTGGCGGTGATGCCGGCGCGGGCCCCCTCCTGAGCAAGGGACTTGATGATCCCGAGGTCACCGGCCTTGGTTGCAGCATAGTTCACCTGCGCGAACTGGCCTTTCTGACCGTTGATCGACGAGATCACGATGACCCGGCCGAACTTGCGCCCCCGCATGCCGGGCCAGACCGGATGGACGGTGTTGAACACGCCGGTGAGATTGGTGTCGATGACCTCTTTCCACTGCTGCGGGGTCATCTTGTGGAACGGCGCATCGCGAGTGATGCCCGCATTGGCGACGACGACATCGATCGGGCCGAGATCCGCCTCGACCTGTTCGATGCCCGCCTTGGAGGCGTCGTAATCGGCGACGTTCCACTTGTAGGTCTTGATCCCGGTTTCCTTGGTGAAGGCGGCGGCGGCCTCGTCATTGCCGGCATATGTGGCCGCAACCTCATAGCCGTCCGCTTTCAGTCTCTTCGAAATCGCCTCACCGATGCCACGGCTTCCGCCAGTGACCAATGCAACACGGGCCATACCCATCTCCTCCTTAAGCTTCCCTTGAAATATTGTTAGGCGGTCGCGGAGGGCGGCGCAACGATATTACGCCGCCTTTTCGCTTACGGGCGTTCGACGCAGAGGGCGACCCCCATACCGCCGCCGATGCACAGCGTGGCGAGGCCCTTCTTGGCGTCGCGGCGCTTCATCTCGAACAGAAGCGTGTTGAGGACGCGCGCGCCCGATGCACCGATCGGGTGGCCGATGGCAATCGCCCCGCCATTGACGTTGACGATCTCCGGGTCCCAGCCCATGTCCTTGTTGACGGCGCAGGCTTGGGCCGCGAAGGCCTCGTTGGCCTCCACCAGATCCAGATCCTCGACCTTCCAGCCGGCTTTCTCCAGCGCCTTGCGGGAGGCATAGATCGGCCCCACACCCATGATCGACGGGTCAAGCCCGGCGGTGGCGTAACTGGCGATGCGCGCCAGCGGTTCGATGCCGCGCTTTTCGGCCTCGTCGGCGGACATCAGCAGCGCGCCCGCCGCGCCGTCATTCAGACCGGAGGCGTTGGCGGCGGTCACCGAGCCGTCCTTGGTGAAGGCGGGGCGCAGTTTCTGCATCGCCTCCATCGTGGCGCCGTGGCGGATGTATTCATCCTTGTCGACCACGGTGTCGCCCTTGCGGCCCGGGACCGTGTAGCTGACGATCTCGTCGTCGAACTTGCCGGCCTTCTGCGCGGCCTCGGCCTTATTCTGGCTGGCGACGGCGAACTCGTCCTGCTGCTCGCGGCTGATCTGCCACTTCTCGGCGACGTTTTCGGCGGTCTGGCCCATGTGATAGCCGTTGAACGCATCCCAAAGACCGTCCCGGATCATGGTGTCGATATACTTCATGTCGCCCATTTTCTGGCCCTGACGGAGTGCGGCCGCATGGGGCGACATCGACATGTTTTCTTGCCCGCCGGCGGCAACGATCGTGGCATCGCCAAGCATGATGTGCTGCGCGCCGAGTGCGACCGCGCGCAGGCCCGAGCCGCAGACCTGGTTGATGCCCCAGGCGGCGCTTTCCTGCGGGAAGCCCGCATTGATATGGGCCTGGCGCGCGGGGTTCTGGCCCTGCGCGGCGGTCAGGACCTGACCCAGGATCGTTTCGGACACCTCTGATTTGTCGACCCCGGCGCGGGCAACGAGTTCTTCCAGCACGGCGCGGCCCAGATCATGGGCGGGCGTGTTGGCGAAGGAGCCAAGAAAACTGCCCACGGGCGTGCGAGCGGCGGAGGCGATGACGACGTTGGTCATGAAGACGTCCCTTTCGATTTGGACCATCGCGCGGACAGACAGGCAGGAGCGCCCGCGCGGAAGACTGGCTGCAGTTCCGGGGCGGTCATAGGCGGTTGAACCCCGGGTCACAACTGACACGGTGTCTCAGTCCGGCGCGCGGTTCAACCGGAAGATGCGGATCGCCCCCGAAGAAGGCGGATCAGCCGGTGATGAGGGTCTGGGCCTCCTGCACCTTCCAGGGGGCGGAGAGGCTGGGCGCGGCGAAGTAATAGCCTTGCAGGCAGTCCACCCCGGAATTGACGAGCCATTGCGCCTCTTCCCGGGTTTCGACGGCCTCCGCCACGGCGAGCATGTCGAAATGCCGGGCGATGGACATCAATGCCTGGGTCAGGACCTGATTGTCGGGATCGGAATGGACCTTGCGGGAAAACTGACCGTCGATCTTGAGGATATCGAAGCAGAAATCCTTGAGGTGGCGGAAGGAGGTCTGGCCGGCGCCGAAATCGTCCAGCGCGAAGGTGATACCCTTCTCCTGCATTTCCGCCATGAAGATGGTCACGATTTCGGGCACCAGCATGGCCGAGGTTTCGGTGATCTCCAGAATCAGGCGTTCGACGACATCGGGATGCAGGCGAATGAACTTCTTGAGAATGTTCATCCAGTGCGGATAGCCGATCGACCGGGCCGACATGTTGATGGCCAGCCGGAGCGACGGGTTGGCCCGCAGCGTTTTCAGCCCGATGCCGAGCGCGGCGCAGTCGATCCGGCGGCCCAGCTCCCGGGTTTCGACCGCGCCCATGAAATCGCGGGCGGGGATGACCCTGCCGGTTTCGTCGAAAATCCGGATCAGCCCCTCGTAATAGGCCACGTTGTTGCCCGCGCGCGAGGACACGACCGGCTGAAACGCCAGCGCCACATCGTTCACGTCCAGCGCACGGGCGACCATCGCGATCGTGTCACGGTCCCGTTCCATCACGGCCATGTCCAGCGGGCTGCCCGCGTTGTCCAGATCGCTGAATTTCTGCTGTTGCCCCTGCATGAGCCCCTCCGATCACGGCGCTTGCAGTGTTGCCGCGAAAATCTTTAAGAAGGGATGAATATTCGCATTTTGTTCTAATTTTACGAAACGGGAGACGCCGATATGGCGGAACGCTGCGGCTGGTGCGGAGACGACCCGATCTATGTGGCCTATCACGACGATGAATGGGGCGTGCCGGAGTATGACAGCCGCGCCCTGTGGGAGAAGCTGATTCTGGACGGGTTTCAGGCCGGGCTGAGCTGGATCACGATCCTGAAGAAGCGCGCGGCGTTCCGCGAGGCGTTCGAGGGGTTCGACCCCAATGTGATTGCCACATGGGGCGAGGCGGAGGTTGCGCATCTGTTGTCGAACCCCGGCATCGTGCGCCACCGCGGCAAGATAGAGGCCACGATCGGAAACGCGCGCGCCTGGCAGAAAATCGAGCAGCAGCAGGGGTTTGACCGGTTTCTGTGGGATTATGTCGACGGCCGCCCGGTGCAGAACTCCTGGACCGCGCTGGCCGAGGTGCCCGCCTTCACGCCGCTCAGCACGCAGATATCGAAGGACCTGAAGAAGGCGGGGTTCCGGTTTTGCGGCCCCACCATCGTTTACGCGGCGATGCAGGCGATGGGGCTGGTCAACGACCATCTGGTGACCTGCCCGGCCCATGCCCGGGTGGCCGCCCTGGCGCGCTGAGCCCGGCCGCATCGCTTTTCGTTGCCTTGGAGTATCTCCGGGCGGGTCGCCGACGCGCGCGGGACGATGCTGGCGCGGGGCGGGCTTACCCCTCCCCCTCCGCGAGGAGCGCGCGGATCAGCGCCATGGCTTCCGGGCTGGCCCAATCCGCATCGCCGCGCAGGCGGGCGATCTCCTGCCCGTCGGGGTTGAGGATGACCGTGATCGGCAGGCCGAAAACACCCATCTCCCGGGCGATCACCTGCCCCGGGTCGCGATACATCGGCAGCGCGTCGATCCCTTCCTCCTCGAAGAAGCGGCGGATCGCCGGGGGCGGGTTGCGTCCGGTCGCAAGGGTCACGACCTGAAACCGCTCGCCCCCCAGCTCATGCTGAAGGGTGTTCAGATAGGGCATTTCATGGCGGCAGGGCGCACACCACGTGGCCCAGAAATTCAGCAGGATGTAGCGCCCCTGAAGATCGGCCAGCCGATGTTCCACATCCTCCATATCGATAAACGGGGTGTCCGGCACCGGCACCGGCGCGTCATGGAACACCAGCCCGCGCATGTCGCCCACCCGCAGATCATCGAGCGTCTGGGCGTTTGCACCAAGGGCCAAGGCCATGTAGAGCACAGGCAAAATCACGGCACGGATCATCTTTCTGGTCCCTTCCTCGGGGTTCACGACATGACAGACACAAAATCGAACGCGATGTGGGGCGGGCGCTTCGCCGCCGGGCCGGATGCGATCATGGAGGCAATTAATGCCTCGATCGGTTTCGACAAGCGGTTGGCGCGTCAGGATATCGACGGCTCCCGTGCCCATGCGGCGATGCTGGCCCATCAGGGTATCGTCGACGTTAAGGACGCGGACGCGATCCGGGAAGGGCTGCTCACGGTCTTGTCAGAGATCGAGGGCGGAAATTTCGCGTTTTCGACCGCGCTGGAGGACATTCACATGAATGTGGAGGCGCGACTTGCCGAGCTGATCGGCGCGCCGGCGGGCCGGTTGCATACCGCACGCTCCCGCAACGATCAGGTGGCGACCGATTTCAAGCTGTGGGTGCGCGCGCAGATGGATGCCGCGATGGAGGGGCTGGAGGCGCTGGTCCGGGCCCTGCTGGGACAGGCCGACGCAGGCGCGGATTGGGTCATGCCCGGGTTCACCCACCTGCAGACCGCGCAGCCCGTGACATGGGGGCATCACATGATGGCCTATGTCGAGATGTTCGGTCGCGATCTCTCGCGCTTTCGCGACTCGCGGGCGCGGATGAACGAATGCCCCCTGGGTGCGGCGGCGCTGGCCGGCACGTCCTTTCCGATCGACCGCGACATGACGGCGACGGCGCTTGGGTTCGACCGGCCCGCCGCCAATTCGCTGGACGCGGTGAGCGACCGCGATTTCGCGCTGGAGTTTCTGGCCGCGGCCACGATCTGCGCGATGCATCTGAGCCGCTTCGCCGAAGAGCTGGTGATCTGGTCTTCGGCGCAGTTCCGCTTCGTGACGCTGTCGGACAGGTTTTCCACCGGTTCCTCGATCATGCCGCAGAAGAAGAACCCCGATGCCGCCGAGCTGATCCGCGCCAAGATCGGGCGGATACTGGGGGCGAATGTCGCGCTTCTGACGGTCATGAAGGGCCTGCCGCTGGCCTATTCCAAGGACATGCAGGAGGACAAGGAGCAGGTGTTCGACGCGGCCGACACGCTGATGCTGGCGCTGGCGGCGATGGAGGGCATGGTGCGCGACATGACCGCCAACCGCGATGCGCTGGAAACGGCCGCCTCCTCGGGCTTTTCGACCGCGACCGATCTGGCCGACTGGCTGGTGCGCGAACTGGACATGCCGTTCCGCGATGCCCATCATGTGACCGGCGCATTGGTGAAAATGGCCGAAGACGCCGGGTGCGACCTGCCGGATCTGTCGCTGGCGCAGATGCAGCGCGTCGAGGGCCGGATCACCGAGGGCGTCTATGATGTGCTTGGCGTGCACAACTCGGTCGCCTCGCGCATGTCTTACGGCGGCACCGCCCCGGTGCAGGTGCGGGCGCAGATCGCCCGCTGGAAGGAGCGTCTCGCATGATCCGGTTTCTGGCCCCTCTTCTGATCCTGTCCCTGCTGGCGGCATGTGGCGTGGATGGCGACCCGATCCCGCCGGAGCCGCGCGACGACGATGAGCAGAGCACAAACCTCTAAACGGATTTGCCAAATCCCCGTTGAACAAGCCGCGCGCAAGCCCTAACGTCTGGGCTTTGAACCTGTTCTCTCCCCTTAATGATGTGACCCTGCACATGGAAAAGATCCCGATGACGCCCGGCGGATACAAGGCGCTGGATGCGGAGCTGAAAAATCTGAGATCGGTCGAGCGCCCCGCGATCATCAAGGCGATTGCCGAGGCGCGCGAGCATGGCGATCTGTCGGAGAATGCGGAGTATCATTCCGCCCGCGAGAAGCAGTCCTTCATCGAGGGTCGGATCAAGGAGCTGGAGGGGATGCTGGGCCTGGCCCAGGTGATCGATCCGGCCAAGCTGTCCGGGGCGATCAAGTTCGGCGCCACCGTCGATCTGGTCGACGAGGATACCGAGGAACAGAAGACCTATCAGATCGTCGGCGAGGCCGAAGCCGATATCGAAAGCGGTCTGCTCAACATCAAATCGCCGCTGGCGCGCGCCTTGATCGGCAAGGATGAAGGTGACAGTGTCGAGGTGAACACGCCCGGCGGAAGCAAGGCCTATGAGATCGTGAAGATCTCATATATCTGAGCCCCAATACCGCCGTTTGTCCCTGCGCAGGACCACCTGACGATGTCTGACCCGAAACAGCCCGTCCCGCTGGAGCTTGGCGTTTACGCACAGCAGCCGACGGCCCCGCGGATCACCGGGATCGAAGTGATCGCGCTGATCCTGACGGTGGTCTGGCTGGCGGCCGTCGCGCTGTTTTTCTGGGGCATGGATGCGGGGCCCGGTGGGGTGGCGGGCGGCGCCAGCCTTGCGCTGACCCTGCTGGCGATCCTGATGCCCATCGCGCTGATCTGGGTGGCGGCTTCGGCGGCGCGGACCGCCCGGGTGATGCGGGAAGAGGCCGCGCGGCTGCAAAGCTCCATCGATGCCATGCGCGCGGCCTATGTGGCCGGCCAGCAGCGGGGGACATTGGACATGAAGCCCGACATGGTGCGCAAGCTGGAGGAGATTGCCGAGGCTCAGCGCTCCACCGAGGTGAAGCTGGCCACCTTCACCTCCATGCGGTCGCAGGGGGTGATATCGGAAAACCGAGCCGCCGTGGCGCCCGCCCCGCCCGACGAACATCAGGCGAGCCTTGGGCTGGGCACACCCGCGGAGGCGCTGAAAGAGCCGATTTCCGTGGCCGATTTCGTCAAGGCGCTGAACTTCCCCGAAAACGAGCATGACAAGGAGGGGTTCCGCACCCTGCGCCGCGCCCTTGAAGATCGCAGCACCGAACGGCTGGTTCGCGCCAGCCAGGATGTGCTGACGCTCCTGTCGCAGGACGGGATCTATATGGACGACCTGCGCCCCGACCGGTCAAGGCCCGAGATCTGGCGCAAATTCGCGGCCGGGGAACGGGGGCGGGCCGTCGCCCCCTTGGGTGGTATCCACGACAGATCGTCGCTTGCGCTGGCGGCAGGGCGCATGAAGCAGGATCCGGTGTTCCGCGATGCGGTGCACCATTTTCTGCGCCAGTTCGACCACACGTTTCTGGGGTTCGAGAAACACGCCTCCGACGAGGAGATCGCGCGGCTGGCCGAAACCCGGACCGCGCGGGCCTTCATGCTGCTGGGCCGGGTTACGGGCACCTTCGACTGAGCCCGCGCCGGCCGGGCGAAGCCGGGAGACTCTCGGCATCGGCCTCCGAAAGGACGGGCTGCCCCTGATCAGATCCCGAAACCGGCATAGGGAAGATAGACGACCGGGGTGCCGGGCGTGATCTCGGCCGCTTCGGACGGCAGTTCCACCAGCCCGTCGGCCCATGAAAGGCCGGAGATGCGCCCGGAGCCTTCGGATTTGAAGACCTCCGCCGCGCCGTCCGCGGTGAGACGGGCCCGCAGGTATTCGGCACGGCCCGGTTTCTTGGATTTCGAGAACCCCGCCGGAACCGTCAGGCGCAAGGGTTCGGACCAGCCCGCCCCCGACATCAGCGCAAGTGCCGGACGTGCGAAGATCAGCGTGCAGATCAGCGCCGCCACCGGATTGCCGGGCAGGCCGAAGACGGGCGTGCCCCGCCACATGGCCAGCGCCAGCGGGCGGCCGGGCTTGAGCGCGATGCGCCAGCTTGTCAGCCGCCCCTCGGTCGAGAGCAGGGCCGAGATATGATCCTCGTCCCCGGCGGATGCGCCGCCGGAGGTGAGAATGGCATCGGCCTCCGCGCCCCTGTCGAGCGCGGCGCGGATCTGCACCGGATCGTCGGGCTGGCGGCCAAGGTCGATGACCTCGTGCCCCCAGGCCTCTACAAGCGCGCGCAGCATCGGTCGGTTGGCATCGTAGATCTGCCCCGCGGCAACCGGCGCGCCGGCCTCCCGAAGCTCGTCGCCGGTGGACAGGATCGCGACCCTGAGCGGCGCATAAACCGGGATTTCGGCGTGGCCGGTGGCCGCCAGAAGCGCCAGATCCGGCGGGCGCAGCCGATGGGATTTCGGCAAGACAAGGTCGCCTGCGGCCATATCCTCGCCCGCCTTGCGGGTGTTCGCGCCCGGTTTGATCGGGCCGTGGAAGGCGATGGCCGTGTCGGAGACGGTGCAATCCTCCTCCAGCACGACGGTGTCGACACCCTCGGGCAAACTCGCGCCGGTGAGAATGCGGAGCGCCTGCCCCCGGGGGAGTGCAGCGCCGAAGGGCTGCCCTGCCGCGGCGCGGCCCGCGGCGAGTGGAAGGGTTTGCGGCCCCGCGCCCGTTGCGGCATGGGCGAAGCCATAGCCATCGACCGCCGCGTTCGGTTGCGGCGGATTGGCCCGATGGGCGTAAAGGTCCGAGGCGAGAATACGCCCTTTGGCCTGCGCCAGCGGCACGGTTTGCGGGCGCGCGACAGGATGCAGCGCCGCCCGGAGCCGGGACAGCGCCTCGGGCACCGGGGTCCAGTCGACGCCGGGTGGCAGGGCGAAGCAATCGTCCTTGAGCGGGGGCGGGGTCAGCTTGCGCATGATGCGGGCTCCAACAGAAGACGGTCATGGCCGAGGCCGAGGATCCAGCCCTCCTCCGCGTCGCCTTCGGCAAGCATCCCGGTGAGCGCGGCGGGCGGAAGGGCATGGAGCGCCTGCGCCAGAACGCGCACCTGCGCGGCATCGAGGATCTCGCCCGTGCGGCGGCGCGCCGCGACCAGCCGGTGAAGCAGCGACGGGTAGACCTCCGCCAGCACGATGGGCGTCACCGGCGGCTGGAACGGGCTGACCGAGATCGCCGTGCCGAAACGCTCCCGCAGGTGGTTCAGACGCGGCAGGCCGAGCAGGACCTGAGACCCGACCGCGCCGGTGGTGTAGAGCTTCCAGCAGGGCTGCGCCCGCGGCAGGCGGCGCTCGACCTCCCGCCGCTCGGGCAGGCCGTGGCCATGGCGCAGGCTGCCGCGTTCCGGCAGATCGGGATTGGCCTGCGATGGTGGGCAGCCCCAGAACGGGCCGACACCGGGGAACAGGCGGTTCAGCTCGGTGGCGACGCGAAAGCGGTTGTTGGCATTGTCGGCGGCGTCCTCGATCCGCGCCGACAGCGCCTGCCAGAGGATCAGCGGATCGTCGGTGCCGGTCAGCGCGCGCGCGAAACCGCGTGGATATCCGAACGGAAAATCGAACCCCGCAAGCAGGCGGTGGCCTGCATCCAGTGCGGCCGAGATATGCGCCACGAGGGCCCGCGTCGCGGCATCGCGGGTGCGGTGATAGCTGACGCGCGGGTCGGTGTTGGACCCGTGCGACACCGCCATGAAGATCGCGTCCGCAGTGGGGGCCGCGGGCGACGGCCGCGACCGGGCGGACCAGTCGACCACGATGACGGTATCGAAGCCCGCATCGGCGGATGGCCGGCTCACAGCGACAGCTCCCGCGCGATGAAACCCGCGATGCCGACAGTGTCGTCCAGATCGAAGACGGGGCGATCCAGATCATGGGCACTGTCGCTGGCCACGGCGCGGATGGTCGGATCGTCCGGCGCAAGCAGCCGCTGACCGGCGGCGGCGCGATAGGCCTCGATCTTGGGATGGGGGCTGCGCTTGTATCCTTCCACAAGAACCAGATCGACGGGCGACAAGCGGGCCAGCAGCGCATCGAGCGACGGCTCCGGCGCGCCGCGCAGTTCGGCCATCAGCGCCCATCGGGCTCCCGATGCCAGAAGCACCTCGGTCGCGCCGGCCTGACGGTGGCGGAAACTGTCCTTTCCGGGCTGATCGACATCGAAGGCGTGATGGGCATGTTTGAGCGTGGACACCGACAGGCCCCGGGAGGTGAATTCGGCCACGAGACGTTCCATGAGGCCGGTCTTGCCGGTGTTCTTCCAACCGGTGACACCCCAGAGTTTCATGGCAGCATTCCTTCGGCGACGGCGAGGTCGTCGGGCGTGTTGACGTTGAAGAACGGATCGAACGGGGTTGCCGGGAACATCGCACTCGCGGCGCCGTGCCGGTCGGTCCAGAGAACGACCTTGCGCAGGCCGCCGGCCAGCGCCTCCCTCAGGTCGTCGCGAAGCGCGACGGGCCAGAGCCCGAAGGTCGGGTGGCGCAGCAGCTTGTGCGGGCCGGGCGTGGCGGCCAGCGCGATCTGCGCGCCCTGCATCTCGGCGGCCCGGGTCAGACGGCTGACCAGATCAGCCGGAAAGAACGGCGTGTCCGCAGCGGCGGTGACGATGTGGCTGGCCCCCTGCACCGCGGCCCAGTCGAGACCGGCAAGCACCCCCGCCAGAGGGCCGGGATGATCGGCCACCCCGTCGGGCAGAACCGGCAGACCCAGATCGGCGAAACGCGCGGGATCCCCGTTCGCGTTCAGCGCCAGCGTGCTCACCTGTGGGCGGAGGCGGGTGATGACATGCGACAGAAGGCTTTGCCCGCCCAGCATCAGGCGGCCCTTGTCGCCGCCGCCCATGCGCCGGGCCAGACCGCCCGCGAGGATTACACCGGGGGGGATCATGCGTGCCCCCCTGCCGGGGCGTGCGGGCCCGGGCGCGCGGAATGGGAACGGCGGCGCGGCGGATGAGGCCCGCGTGTCGGCAGATGGTTCATTCCGAGGCCCCCTTGCGGCGATGGCGCCGGCCCTCTTCGGGAACCACCGCCATATCCGCGTCCCGCACCAGCCTGTTTTCGCCCGCGAGGCAGGTAAACCGCTTGCCCTTGAGCCGGCCGATAAGGGTGAGACCGACCTGGTTCGCGATCTCCACGCCCCAGGCCGTGAAACCGGACCGCGAGGCGAGAACGGGGATGCCCATCAGCGCGGTCTTGATCACCATTTCCGAGGTCAGGCGCCCGGTCGTGTAAAGGATCTTGTCCTGCGGGCCGACGCCTTCGGCCCGCATCCAGCCGGCGATCTTGTCGACGGCATTGTGGCGACCCACATCCTCCATATAGACCAGCGGGCGATCCTGCCGGCACAGAACCGTGCCATGGATCGCCCCGGCCTCCAGATACAGGCTGGGCGTGCGGTTGATCTTGTGGCTGAGCGCGTAGAGCCAGCTTGTGCGCAATTCGGCCGCCGGCAGTTGCAGCCCCTCCAGCCCGGCCATCATGTCGCCGAAAACCGTGCCGACGGCGCAGCCGCTGGTCCGCGTTTTCTTCTGCAGCTTGGCCTCGTGGTCGGTCTCGACGGCGGTCCGCACCACGACCACCTCCAGCTCCTCATCATACTCGACGCCGGTCACCTCCTCCCCGGCGGAGAGCATGCCCTGATTGGCCAGAAAACCGAGCGCCAGATACTCCGGATAATCGCCGATGGTCATCGCCGTGACGATCTCCCGGGCGTTCAGATAGATGGTGAGCGGGCGTTCCTCCACCACGCGGGTGTCGACCGGGCGGCCCGCCTCGTCATGGCCCGCAACAGAGCGGGACAGACCCGCGCGGGCGGGATCGGGGGCGATCAAATAGCCGTGATCTGGCTCATCAAGAACACTCAATTGCATCTCCGGTGTGCGGACGTTATGGCGGTTGGTGACCCACACTCTAGAGGCCCCCCATGCCAGCTGCCAGCACCAAAAGCGCCTATTGGCAAGGCCTTCGCGCCGGGCTGCCGTTTTTGCTCGTGGTGATGCCCTTCGGAATGGTTTTCGGCGTGGCCGCGACCGAGGCGGGCCTGAACCTTGCGGAGGTTATGGGCTTTTCGGTGCTGGTGATCGCAGGTGCGGCGCAGTTCACCGCGCTTCAACTGATGACGGAGAACGCGCCCACGCTGGTGGTGCTGATCTCGGCGCTGGCGGTTAACCTGCGGATGGTGATGTATTCCGCCGCACTCACCCCCTATCTGGGCGACGCGCCGATCTGGCAGCGCGCGCTGGTCGCCTATGTGAATTTCGATCAGAACTACGCCCTGTCGGTTCAGGAATACGAGGCGCGGCCCGAACGCCCCATGCCGGAGAAAATCGCGTTCTATTTCGGGGCGACCACCCCGCTGGCGCCGGTCTGGCTTCTGGCGACATGGCTGGGGGCGGTTCTGGGCATGCTGATCCCCGCGGAATACGCGCTGGATTTCGCCGTGCCGATCGCGTTTCTGGCCCTTGTCGGCCCGGCCCTGCGCACCCTTGCCCATATGGCCGCCGCGCTGACATCGGTGGTCATGGCGCTGGTTTTCGCGGCGGTGCCCTACAATCTCGGCGTGCTTCTGGCCGCCGCGCTCGCAATGATGGTGGGCGCGGAGATCGAGCGGCGGATGGCGGGGCGCGGATGACCTATTCCGATATCGAGATCTGGCTGATCATCGTCGTTCTGGCCATCGGCACCTTTCTGATCCGGTTTTCCTTTCTGGGCCTGATCGGCAATCGCAAGGGCCCGCCATGGGTTCTGAGGCATCTGCGCTACACCACCGTGTCCGTGTTGCCGGCGCTGATCACGCCGCTCGTGCTGTGGCCCGACGCCACCGGTGGCCAGCCCGACCCCGCGCGGCTGGCGGCGGCGGCCATGGCGCTGGCCGTGGGATACCTGATGAAAAGCGCCGTCGGCGCGATCCTCGCGGGGATGGGAACGCTTTATCTGATGCTGTACCTGACCGGCTAGACCGGCAGGGCCGTGGTCTGGACCACGGTTTTCAGCCCGAAGCTGGACTGCATTCGCGCGACGCCCGGCAGGCTTGCCAGACGCTGCCGGTGGATCCGCGCGAAATCCTCGCTGTCGCGGGCCACGACCTTCAGCAGGTAATCGGCGCTTCCGGCCATGAGATGGCATTCCAGCACATCGGGCACCTGCGCCACCGCCCGTTCGAACGCCCCGAGCAGTTCATTGGCCTGCCCGCTCAGCCCGATCTCGACGAACACGGTCGTGACCCGGCCCACCGCCCGCGCGTCGACCAGCGCCACGTAATCGCGGATCACGCCGGCCTGTTCCAGCCGCTGGACCCGCCTGTGGCAGGCCGAGGGCGACAGGTGAACCTGTTCCGAAAGCTCGGCATTGGTCATCCGCCCGTCGCGCTGCAACAGGCGCAGGATGCGCTGGTCCATTTCGTCGATTTCGATCATTACGCACCCGTTTCCCGCAAATTGTCCCACATGTCGGAAATTCTTGCGGCAAGCCCGTGAAAACGCAACCAGATTTCAAAGCCTTTCCGAAGAAAACATGCGACATCTGTGCCAGGAATGGGAGGAGACACCAGATGATTATCGGCTGCCCGAAAGAGATCAAACCGCAGGAATTCCGCGTGGGCGTGACGCCCGTGGCCGCGCGCGAGGCCGTCGCCCATGGCCACAAGGTGCTGATCGAGGCGGGGGCGGGCATCGGCGCCGGCTTCTCCGACGCGGATTACATCGAGGCCGGGGCGGAGATTGCCGATGGCGCGGCGGATGTCTTCGCGCGCGCGGAAATGATCGTGAAGGTCAAGGAGCCGCAAGCGGGGGAGCGCAGGATGCTGCGCGAGGGGCAGGTGCTGTTCACCTACCTGCATCTGGCACCGGACCCGGATCAGACCAGGGATCTTCTGGCCTCGGGCTGCACCGCGATTGCCTATGAGACCGTGACCGACCGGAACGGCGGCCTGCCGCTTCTGGCGCCGATGTCGGAGGTTGCGGGGAAACTGGCGCCGCAGATGGGCGCATGGACCCTGCAGAAGGCCAATGGCGGGCGCGGCGTGCTGATGGGCGGCGTGCCCGGTGTCGGACCCGCCGAGGTGGTGGTGATCGGCGGCGGCGTCGTGGGCACCCATGCGGCCCGCGTGGCCGCGGGCATGGGCGCGAAGGTGACGGTGCTGGACCGGTCGCTGCCGCGGATGCGGTATCTGGACGATGTCTTCGGGGGGCAGTTCGGCACGCGCTATGCCAGCGCCGGGAACACCGCCGAACTGGTCGCGCAGGCCGATATGGTGATCGGCGCGGTTCTGGTGCCCGGTGCGGCGGCGCCCAAACTGGTCAGCCGGGCGCAACTGTCCGACATGAAACCGGGCGCGGCGATCGTGGATGTGGCGATCGATCAGGGCGGTTGCTTCGAGACCTCGAAGGCCACCACCCATCAGGATCCGATCTACGAGGTCGACGGGATCATGCATTACTGCGTGGCGAACATGCCGGGGGCGGTTGCGCGCACCTCGACCCTGGCGCTTGGCAACGCGACGATGCCGTTCCTGATTGCTCTGGGCGACAAGGGCTGGAAGCAGGCCTGCACCGACGATCCGCATCTGCTGGACGGGCTGAACGTGCATGCCGGCAAGCTGACGAATTACGCGGTGGGCAAGGCGCTCGGCATCGACGTGCTGTCGCCCAATCTGGCGCTGAAGGCCTGAGCCGTCAGGCGGCGGCCCATTTGATCGAGCATCCCATCGACGGGATCTGATCTTCCGGGCCGCGGCCGGTTTCCGCGACCTGCCGCATCGCCTCGAACAGGTCGCGGCGCAGATCTGGGGGGCCGGCCTTTGCCCGCGAGGCATCGAGCCTGCCGCGGTATTGCAGCGCGCCGTCCGCATTCAGGCCGAAGAAATCCGGCGTGCAGGCGGCCCCATAGGCGCGGGCGACGGATTGATCCGCATCATGGAGATAGGGGAACGAAAACGCCTGCTCCCTGGCCATTGCGACCATGCCGTCGAACCCGTCCACCGGGTATTGCACAGGGTCATTGGAGCAGATCGCGGCGAAGCCGACCCCATGGGAGGCCAGATCGCGCGCATCCCGCACCAGCCGGTCGATCACGGCCAGCACATAGGGGCAATGGTTGCAGATAAAGGCGATGACCGTGCCGTTCGGGCCCATCACATCGCGCAGGCCGTAGCGCCGACCATCGGCCGCGGGCAGATCGAAATCGGGTGCCGCCCAGCCGAAATCGCAGACGGGAGGGGTTGCGGCCATGATCAGTCTCCTTGCGCTATCTGGACCGGATGCGCGATTGTACCGACCCGGTGGCGGACATGCAAAGACCCGCCGCAGCGGGCGGGCCTTTGCGGCGTCGGGCCGGGCTCAGGCGCGTTTCAGCGAATCCCGGATCTCGATCAGGATATCCAGTTCGGAAGGGCCGGTTTCCACTTCCGGCGCCACCTCGTCGGGTTTTTCGGCGGCGGCTTTCACCTTGTTCACGAAGCGCACCAGCATGAACACCACGAAGGCGATGATCAGGAAATTGATGACCGCCATGGCGAAGGCACCCCATGCGAAGATCGACGCGCCCGCCTCCCGCGCGGCTTCCAGAGATGCGCCCGCCGGCACCTCGCCTGCCAGCACAAGGTAATTGTTGGTGAAGTCCAGACCGCCGGTGAACAACCCGATGAACGGGTTGATCAGATCGGCCACCATCGACGACACGATCGCCGTGAACGCCGCGCCGATGATGATGCCGACGGCCATATCCATGACATTGCCCTTGGCGATGAAATCCTTGAATTCGTTAAGCATGGGTCGATCCTGTGTTGTCCTGTTATCCCTCTGTGCCGGGGGCCCGGGCGCACGCCCCGATGGTGCCTCCGCGCACAGTCGCATGCGCATAGTGATACATTTTCGGCTCTGGCCCAATGGGAAAGGGTGCCTATGTGTCACCCCTGACCCGAAACCGAAGGTGCATTCATGGCCGATCTTTCCGCATTCCCCATCACCGCCCGCTGGCCCGCGTCCGACCCGGACGTGATCCAGCTTTATTCCTTTCCCACGCCAAACGGGGTGAAGGCCTCCATCGCGCTGGAGGAGATGGGGCTCGCCTATGAGGCGCACCGGGTCACGCTGGCCGATGCGGATGTGAAAAGCGAGGCGTTCCTGTCGCTGAACCCCAACAACAAGATCCCCGCCCTGATCGACCCGAACGGGCCGGGGGGCGCCCCCATCGGGCTGTTCGAATCCGGGGCGATCCTGATCTATCTGGCCGAGAAGACGGGCCAGTTGATCGGCGACGGCCCGGCGGAGAAATACAAGGCCATCCAATGGGTCATGTTCCAGATGGGCGGGATCGGCCCGATGTTCGGGCAGCTTGGCTATTTCGCGAAATTCGCGGGCGCCGAGATCGACGATCCGCGCCCGCGGGAGCGGTATCTGAACGAGGCCAAGCGCCTGCTGGCCGTGCTTGACCGCGAACTGGAGGGCAAGAGCTGGATCACCGGCAGCTATTCCATCGCCGACATCGCCATCGCGCCATGGCTGCGCGGCCTTGATTTCTATGGCGTGAAAGAAGCCGTGGGCTGGGACGGCTACGGCAATGTGGTGGCCTATCTCGACCGGTTCGTGGCGCGCCCGGCGGTGCAGAAGGGCCTTGTGACCCCGCCACACGACTAGGACCGAACCGGCGCATTTCCGCAAGGGCGGCACCCCCGGGGCCGCCCCTGCCCGCCTGCATCCGATGTGGCCGCGGTTTAACCTGAGGCATAGCGGGGCGGCGGCACCCATGTCTTGATACCGCCCGACCCCCGGCCGCCGGGCGCACGGGGGCCCCGTGCGCAATGGCGCCATCACCCGAGGATCGGAGGTATCACATGACAGAACTGACCGGGAAAATAGCCCTCATCACCGGCGGGGCGGCAGGCATCGGCCTGGAGACCGCCCGCCTGTTTCTGACCAGAGGCGCGAAAGTCGCCATTGTCGATCTGGACCAAGGCGATCTGGACCAAGCGGCCCGCGATCTGGACGCGGGCGACGCGCTTCTGACCATCGCGGCCGATGTCTCCTCCGTCGAGGACACCCGGCGCTACGTGGAGCGGACCGTCGCGGATTTCGGCGGGCTCGACATCTTCTTCAACAATGCCGGGATCGAAGGCAAGGTCGCGCCGCTCGTCGAACAGGATATCGCGGATTTCGACAGGGTCATGGCGGTGAATGTACGCGGCGCGTTTCTGGGCCTGCAACATGTGCTGCCGGTGATGATGAAACAGGGCCGCGGCAGCATCATCAACATGTCGTCGATCGCGGGCCTGAAGGGCAGCCCGAATGTCGCGTCCTACATCACCTCCAAACATGCGGTCGTGGGCCTGACCCGCGCCGCCGCGATCGAGGCGGCGGGGGCGAATGTCCGGGTCAACTCGGTCCACCCGTCGCCGATCAACACCCGCATGATGCGCGCGCTTGAGGAAGGGTTCAATCCCGGTCACGGCGCGGAGGTGAAGGAACAACTGGAACACAGCATTCCGCTGGCCCGCTACGGCGAGGCGGGCGATGTGGCCAATCTGGTGCTGTTTCTGGCCTCCGACGCGTCGGCCTTCATCACCGGTGCGCAGTATCCGGTGGATGGCGGCATGGCGGCGGGGTGACGCCCCCCTGCTAGACCGGCGCGGGGCGCTGCCCGGGCTGGATCAGGTCGGCGGCCTTTTCGGCGATCATCATGGTGGGCGCGTTCGTGTTGCCGCCGATCAGCTTCGGCATGATCGAGGCATCGACGACGCGCAAGCCCGCGACGCCGTTCACCCGCAGGGCCGTGTCGACCACCGCATCGGCATCTGAGCCCATCCTGCAGGTGCCCACGGGGTGATAGATCGTGTCGGCCCGGCTGCGGATATCCTCCTCCAGGGCGCGGTCGCTGCCATCATGGGGATAGAGGCGTTCGCCGCGCCATGGCGTCAGCGCATCGGCCTGCATGATCCGCTCCATGATCCGCGCGCCCTGTTTCAGCGTCTCCAGATCCCGCGGATCGCTCAGATAGGCGGGGTCGATCCGCGGGGCGGCGGAGGGGCTCGTGCCGTGCAGCCCCACGTGACCGGCGGAATGCGGGCGCAGGACGCAGATATGGCAGGAATAGCCATCGCCGAAATGCAGCTTGCGCATGTGATCGTCGACGATGCCGATCACGAAGTGGATCTGCAGGTCCGGCCGGTCGAGACCGGGGGCGCTGCGCAGAAAGGCGCCGCCTTCGGCCATGGGCGAGGCGAAAAGCCCCTGCCCCGTCTTGCGCCAGCGCAGCCCGGCCCGGCCCAGCCGGCGCAATCCGCGCGGGTTCAGCCCCACCACGTCCCGCCGGCGGGATTTGTAGGACAGCACGTAGTCCAGATGATCCTGCAGGTTCCGCCCCACCTCCGGCAGATCGCGGATCACCGGGATGCCATGGGCGCCCAGTTCCTCCGCGGGGCCGATCCCCGAAAGCATCAGCAATTGCGGCGAGCCGAAGGCGCCGGCGCTGAGGATCACCTCCCGCCGGGCGCGCAGCACACGGGCCCGCCCGCGATGGCGTATGCGCACGGCTGTCGCGCGGCCTTCTTCTATAACGATCTTTTCGCTCAGCGCGCGGGTCAGCACCGTCAGATTGCCGCGTCCCATGGCAGGAAAGAGATAGGCCGCCGCGGCGGAACACCGCTCCCCCCGCTGCGGGCCGTCCTGAAACTGGGTGACGTGATACAGGCCCGCGCCCTCCTGTACCGGGCCGTTGAAATCCGCCGTCTGGCGGATCTGCAGGCTTTCGCAGGCCTCGACGAACGCGCGGGTGATCCTGCGCGGCGCGCTTTGCGGGCCGACCTGCAAGGGCCCGTCGCCGCCGTGAAGGGCATCGCCGCCGCCCGCGAACCGCTCGGACCGGCGGAAATAGGGCAGAACGCCGGACCAGTCCCAGCCGTCACACCCCCGATCGGCCCAGTCGTCGTAATCGCCGCTATGGCCCCGCACATAGAGCATCGCATTGATCGCCGAAGACCCGCCGAGCGCCTTGCCGCGCGGCTGGAACCCGCGCCGCCCGTTGAGCCCGGGCTGCGGCTCCGTATGGAAGGCCCAGTTGTTGATTTTCGGGCGGCCCGAGACCATCGCGGCCACCAGAGCGGGCGCGCGGATGAAGATATCCCGTCCGCCGCCGCCCGCTTCGATCAGGCACACGGTCGCGTTCGGATCTTCCGAAAGCCGCGCGGCAAGCACGCATCCGGCAGACCCGCCGCCGACGATGACGTAATCGAACTCCATGACCGTCATGCTACGCCTGTGCGGACGCAGGCAAAGCAGAACCCCACGTCAGGACGGCAACGCACCGGTCAGGACATAGCGCAGGATCTCGACCACCTGGCGGGGTTCCTCGGCCACGGCCAGCGCGGCGGCATGTACTTCCTTCAGCGGATGCTGGTGTTCGGGCCGGCTGAGCACGATCAGGGATTTGCCGAGCGCCGCCGCCATGCCTGCATCGAAGGCCGCGTTCCATTGCTTGTACTGCTCACCAAAACGCACAACGACCACATCGGCCTGCTCGATCCCCATGCGGGTGCGGATGGCGTTGACCTTGGCCCCCTTGTGGTCATGCCAGAACTTGTCGGACTCGGCGCCAAGAATGGCGACACCGCAATCATCGCTGGCCGCGTGATCGGTGACCGGGCCGCCGAAGGTCACGTCCAGATCCTTGGCGCCTTCGACGATCTGTTCGCGCCAGTCGGTATGAATCTCGCCCGACAAATAGACTTTCAACGACATGTGTCCGCCTTTCCTTGCTTACATGATGGTGCGGGGCCCCTCCCTCAGGCGCGCAGGCGCGCGGTTTCAGCCCCGCAGAACGCCGCCCGTGGCCTTGCCGACCTTCTCCACGATTCTGGCCGCCACGGCCTCGATCTCCTCCTCGGTCAGCGTCTTGTCCCGGGGTTGGAGCCGCACGCTCAACGCGATGGATTTCCGGCCCTCGCCAAGCGCGCCGCCGATGAACTCGTCAAAGACGCGGACATCCTCTATCAACGCCTTGTCCGCACCGGCGGCGGCGTTGACGAGGCTGAGCGCCTCCACCCCGGCATCGACCACGAAGGCGAAATCACGTTCGACCGCCTGCAGATCGCTGATCTGCAAGGCCCCACGGCTGGCCCCGGTCGACCGCGCCACAGGCACTTCCGCCGGCCAGATCGTGAAGGCCATGGCCGGGCCCCTGACATCCATCGCGGCCAGAATCCGGGGATGCAGCTCCCCGAAGACGCCCAGCACCTTCTTGGGGCCAAGGCAGATCATCCCGTGGCGGCCCGGATGCCACCAGTCCGGCGCGCCGCGCAGGATCTGCACCTTGGCGGGCGCGCCGATGGCCGACAGGACGGCCTCCGCATCCGCCTTCACATCGAAGACATCGACCGCGCGGCGCGCACCATGGGGGTCGCGCGGCCCGGTCTGGCCGATCAGAAGCCCCGTCGCCAGCAGATGCTGCTCGCCCGGTTCTCCGCCGTGGAAGACCGCCCCAAGCTCGAACAGGGCCAGATCCATCATGCCGCGTGCCTGATTGCGGGCGGCGGCCTGCAACAGCCCCGGCAGCAGGGCGGGGCGCATGTGGCTCATCTCGCTGGAGATCGGATTGTCCAGCATCGTCGCATCGTCCCCGCCGCCGAACAGGTCTGCGCTGGCCCGGTCGATGAAGCTGTAGGTGACGCATTCGTTGTAGCCGAGCGCGGCCATGGTCCGCCGGGCGGTGCGCTCGCGGCGCTGGAGGGGCGTGAGCACAGGCGCAGGGACGCCCGGTTTCGGGCGGCGCAGGGGCTTCGGCTCCAGCCGCGTGAGCGACGCCATCCGCGCCACCTCTTCCACCAGATCGGCCTCGCCCTGAATGTCGCGCCGCCAGCTTGGCACCCAGACCTCCAGCACGTCGCCCGCCCCGGTTGCGGAGAAGCCGAGCGCCGTCAGATAGCGGATCTGATCGTCCTTCGGGATCTCCATGCCCACAAGGCTGACCACCCGCGCGGTATCCAGCATATAGCTCCGGGCCGTCTGCAAGGGCGCGCCCGCCTCCACCACATGAGACGGCGTGCCGCCGCAGAGATCGAGCACCATGCGCGTCGCCGCCTCAAGCCCGGGCAGGGTGAACTCCGGGTCCACGCCGCGTTCGAACCGGTAACGCGCGTCGGAGTTGATCTTGAGCGCCCGGCCCGTTTCGGCAATCTCGATCACGTCCCAATAGGCACTTTCGATGAACACATTGACCGTCTCGCCGGTGCAGCCGGTCGCGGCCCCGCCCATCACGCCCGCGATGCTTTCGGGGCCGGTGTCATCGGCGATGACCATCTGGCCCGGCTGGAACGTGTAACTCTTGTCGTCGAGCGCCATGATCGTCTCGCCGCCCCGGGCGCGATGCACCCGCAGGTTGCCCGCGACCTTGTCCGCGTCGAACACATGGAGCGGGCGGTTCTGGTCGTAGGTGAAGAAATTGGTGATATCGACCAGCGCCGAGATCGGCCTGAGCCCGATCGCGCGCAGCCGGTCCTGCAACCATTGCGGCGACGGGCCGTTGGTGACGCCCCGGATCACGCGGCCCGCGAAATGCGGGCAGCCGGGGCGCGTGTCGTCGTCGATGGCGACCTTGATCGGGCTGTCGAACGCGCCCGGAACCGGCGCGATCTCGTGCGGCTTCAGCGTGCCCAGACCCCGCGCCGCCAGATCGCGGGCGATGCCGCGCACGCCCAGCGCATCCTGCCGGTTGGGCGTGATCGCGATTTCGATCACCGGGTCGACCTTGGCGGGGTCATGCACCGCCAGCCAGTCGACGAAGCGCTGCCCCACCTCGCCCGAGGGCAGTTCGATGATGCCGTCATGCTCCTCCGACAGCTCCATCTCGCGTTCCGAGGCCATCATGCCGTGGCTTTCGATCCCGCGGATCTTGCCGATGCCGATCGTGGTGTCGATGCCCGGCACGTAGACGCCCGGCTTGGCCACGACCACGGTGATCCCCTCGCGCGCATTGGGCGCGCCGCAGATGATCTGTTTCACGCCCTCGTCGGTCTCCACCTGACACACGCGCAGCCGGTCGGCATCGGGATGCTGCTCGGCCTTGATGACCTTGCCGATGGTGAAATCCCCGAGCCGTCCGGCGCGGTCTTCCACGCCTTCCACTTCAAGGCCCAGATCGGTCAGGGTCTCGGCGATCTCGTCCAGTTCCGCCTCGGTTTCGAGGTGATCCTTCAACCAGGACAGGGTGAATTTCATCGGTCCGCTCTCATGTCAAAACTCGGGCCGAGCGATAGCGCATGCGCAAGGGGATGAAAACCCGGCGCGCGCGTCCGCCCGTATGCCCCGGCCCGCGCGAGGCTACCGGTCCTCGCCGCGCTCCCGCTCCGCATTGCGCCTTTCGACCGCGTTCAGCCAGCGCGCGACAAGGAAAACCGGACCCAGAACCACCGCCCAGGCAATCGCATTGATCACCGTGAAGCGAAGCGCCACATCGCGCGGCATGTCCGAGCGCCACATGGCGACATGCGCGCCGATCACGAGAACGGCGATGACGAGCAGGGCGACGCGGGCGCGGGTGGACATGGGCGACGGCCTCCGAAATGGCGGCGCGCCCTACATCATGGCGTCGATACCCACGATCATCGACATGGCGAAGAACAACACACATGTCACGACCGTGAGCACGATCACCCGATTGAAATAGCGCACCTGTTTGATCGCTTCGATCTGGAGGTAGAACGCATCGGCCACCCGGTCCAGTTCGAACACATGGCGCAGCCGGGGCGAGGGCTCGTAGATCAGACACCGCAGCAGGAACAGGATGGAGACCGAAATGCTGACGATCTGCGCGAACATCAGCAGCAGCGTGAGCCATCGCTGATCCAGCGAGAAGATGAAGGCCGAGGTGGCGAGGATAATCGCCAGTACGGCCAGCAGCGCGGAGGATTTCGCGTCGATCTCCGCCATGATCTGGCGCGCTTCGTCCTGATCCATGTTGGCCACGCCCACATCGGCCTCGATCTCCAGGCAGACCGGCTGCAGCACCAGATCTGTGGCGTCGGGCATCAGGGTCCGGTCCATGATCCGGACCATGTTCTGGAGCGAGAGGGCGGATTTCATGGGCGCGATCCTTCGGGCTGGCGTGGACCGTTACGTGTGTGTGACGGCGGCGAGGTCAAGATGCGGGGCGCGCGCCGGGGGTGCGGGGGGCCTCCGCTGTCAGCCATAGGCGCAACACAGGCCGGGCGGAGGTCTGCGCGTGGGAGTGAGGGCCGAGAAAGAAAGGCTCCGGTGGAGCCTTTCAGGCCTGAACAGGCGGAGCCTCGGGCGCATTTGCCCTCCCGCAAAATGAGAGTCGGGCGCGCGCCTGCCCGTGGGATGGCGCTGCAACGGGTATTCTTATGCGATTTATGGGTGCCGTGTCATTGCGAGGGCTGAACGGGGCGCGCGGGTGTCAAAGCGCCAGCCCGCCGGGACGGGCAGGCGCTCGCCCGGCGCTTTCAGCGCTGTTCGGGCGGGGCATCAATCTAAAGAGGAACGCCTACTTCTCAACGTCCAAACGCGCAAACGGCTTGAGCTCTTCTTCGATAAGCTTCACTGCAGCGAGTATCCTTTGTCCAAGGTCATCACTCTTAGAAAAACTACCGTAGACTTTGCCGCGTAACTCGCGACGGTGTTCCCGAACAGATGCATCGATACTAGGTTCGTCCGAGTAGTCAGCAAGAGTTTCAATCGCGACTAAGACTTCGTTTCGCGCTTTTAATAATGCTTCGACTGCCTCGTTTACCGCTTCGTTTCCAATTATAGTCCGTTCACGGATGTGAGCTTCACGTAGCCTTTTGAAGAGATCGTTGTATTTGGCTACTCGCTCGTATCGTTGCTGGTAGCCATATTTCTTGTCGTGCAACTTGTCTTTCGGAATAGAGTCAAAGGGATTGCGGATATCCTTCATGGCGTCGTCGACATTGAGAGCCAAAGCAATGAGTTCTTCTGCTACCTCTGCGCGCTTGAGCAGCCGCGTGTTTCGCTGCACTTCGTCAACTTTTTTGCTTGCGCGAAATAGGCCTACTACTACCGCCAGAGCGCCCACGGCGGCTGCAATTGAGCTTATCCAATCAGGGATCGATGCGCTGGACACCCCTCACACCCCACCATGCACGCTCGGCACCTCCAGCGCGGCAAACCCATAATGTCGCAACCAGCGCAGATCGCTATCAAAAAACGCGCGTAAATCCGGGATGCCGTATTTCAGCATCGCGATCCGGTCGATGCCCATGCCGAAGGCGAAGCCCTGCCAGTCGTCCGGGTCCACGCCCGCCGAGCGGAGCACATGAGGGTGCACCATGCCCGAGCCCAGCACTTCCAGCCAGTCATCGCCTTCGCCCACCTTCACGGTGCCGCCTTCCCAGGAACACTGGATATCCACCTCCGCCGAGGGTTCGGTGAAGGGGAAATGCGACGCGCGGAAGCGGGTTTTGACGGATGTGCCGAAATAGGCGGTGAAGAACTCCTCCAGCACCCATTTCAGGTTCGCCATGGAGATGTCGCGGTCGATCACCAGACCCTCGACCTGATGGAACATCGGCGTGTGGGTCTGGTCGTAATCGGCACGGTAGACGCGGCCCGGCGCGATCACGCGGACGGGGGCGCCGTGGGCCTCCATATGGCGGATCTGCACAGGGCTGGTATGGGTGCGCAGCACATGCGGCGGGCGGTTATCGCCGGGCGCGCGGTGGGTGTAGAACGTGTCCATCTCGGCCCGCGCGGGGTGGTGGCCGGGGATGTTCAGCGCATCGAAATTGTACCAGTCGGTCTCGATCTGCGGGCCTTCGGCCACGGCGAAGCCCATATCGGCGAAGATCGCGGTGACCTCTTCCATCACCTGGCTGACCGGGTGGATCGTGCCGGCGCGCCGGTGCCGGCCGGGCAGGGTCACATCCAGCCATTCGCCGCGCAGCCGCTCCTCCAGCGCCGCATCGCCCAGGGCTGCCTTCTTGGCGGCCAATGCGGAATTCACCTCGTCCTTCAGTGCGTTCAGGGCCGGGCCCGCGACCTGCCGCTCTTCCGGCGTCATGCGGCCCAGTTCGCGCATCTTCAGGCTGATCTCGCCCTTCTTGCCAAGGGCGGCCACCCGCAGTTCTTCCAGCGCGGCCTCGTCGGCGGCCTCGGCGATGCGCTCCAGCCAGCCGCCGCGCAGATCGTTCAACCCGTCCATCTCAGGTCTCCATCTCAAGTCGGGTGTCAGCTATCACAGCCCCCTCCGATTGCAAGCCGGGCCGGTGCCCGGAACCAAAAAGGCCCCGCAGCCGGATACCGGCGGCGGGGCCCAAAGCTCTGTCAAGGCAGGCGCGGGTTAAAGCGCGGCCTTGGCCTGGGCCACGATGGCCCCGAAAGCCTCTGGTTCATGCACGGCCAGATCGGCCAGAACCTTGCGGTCCACCTCGATCCCGGCAAGCGACAGGCCGTTGATGAAACGCGAATAGGTCAGCGCCTCGTCATGGGAGCGGACGGCCGCGTTGATCCGCTGGATCCACAGGGCACGGAACTGGCGCTTGCGGTTCTTGCGGTCGCGGGTTGCGTATTGGTTGGCCTTGTCGACGGCCTGGGTCGCGGTCTTGAAGTTCGTGGAGCGGCGGCCATAGTAGCCTTTCGCCTGGTCGACGATCTTCTTGTGACGGCGATGGGTGACGGTTCCACCTTTGGTGCGGGACATATCTCAGGCCTCCTTAGCGCGCATAGGGCATGTAGGATTTGACGATCTTCTCGTCGGGCTTCGACAGCGTCGTCGTCCCCCGCGCTTCGCGGATGAACTTCGTCGACCGCTTGATCATCCCGTGCCGTTTGCCGGCCTGGCCAGCCTTGACGCGGCCCGAGGCCGTCATCTTGAAGCGCTTCTTGGCGCTCGATTTCGTCTTCATCTTGGGCATTTCCGTCTCCTAACTCTGGGTCGGTTCAGGCGCGACTCGGCATGCCACTTGGGCCGGCCGCACCGATAGGAAAGCGCGATGTAGCGCCGATTGACGTGTCACGCAAGGGGGTCAGTTCAGGATCCGCGCCGCCACCGCGATGAAGGCATCCGGAATGTCCCGCCAGACAAGGCCGGCCTCCTGCGTGAAATGCACGAACGCGAAAAGACAAAGGCCGATCAGCAGGCTGATCAGGGCGGGCACCGAGAGGACCCGATCCGCCCAGGACGACACCATCGAGGCGAGGGCAAGGCCCGTCACCAGCGTGGCGATGACCAGAAGGATGTCGGCCGGGACGGTCATGGGACCATGATCAATCCGGATCGGTTGAGAAAATCAAGCGTTCCGCGCAAGGGGCGACGCGCAGGATGTTCGTCGTGCCCTGCACGTTGAAGGGCACGCCCGCGGTCACCACGATCAGGTCATCCTCGCTGGCGAACCCGCCTTCGCGGGCGGCGCGGGCGGCGTTCACCACCGCCAGCTTGAAGCGGCTCACCTCCCCCTCGGTGACGAAACAGTTGGTGCCCCAGGTGAGGCAGAGCCGCCGGGCCACATGGCGCAGCGGCGTCAGCGCGAGGATCGGGACCGCCGGGCGTTCGCGGGCAACCAGACTGGCGGTGGTGCCCGATTGGGTGAAGCAGCAGATCGCCCTGATATCCGTCGTTTCGGCGATCTCGCGGGCCGAGGCCACGATCCCGTCGGCCACGGAGGAGCGGTTCACATGCCGCGAGGCGCGCATGATCTCGTGATAGGTCGGGTCGCCCTCGACCTCGATCGCGACGTTGTTCATCGTGGTCACGGCCTCGACCGGATAGCCGCCGGCGGCGGATTCCGCGCTCAGCATGACCGCATCGGCGCCTTCGTAGATCGCCGTGGCCACATCCGACACCTCGGCCCGGGTGGGCACCGGGCTTTCGATCATCGATTCGAGCATCTGCGTCGCCACGATCACCGGCTTCGCGGCGGAGCGGCATTTGCGGACCAGCCGTTTCTGGATCGGCGGCACGTTCTGCACCGGCAACTCGACGCCAAGATCGCCGCGGGCGACCATGATCCCGTCGGAAACGGCCAGGATCTCGTCGAAGGCCTTCTCTCCGGCCGGTTTCTCGATCTTCGACAGGATCGCGGCACGGCCCCGGGCCAGTTCGCGCGCTTCGGTCACATCCTCGGCGCGCTGCACGAAGGACAGGGCCAGCCAGTCCACACCCAGTTCGCAGACGAACTCCAGATCGCGGCGGTCTTTCTCGGACAGGGCCGCAAGCGGCAGCACCACATCGGGCACGTTCACGCCTTTCCGGTTGGAAACCGGGCCGCCCGCCACAACGACGCAATCGGCGAAATCCTCGCCGCAGGCCTCGACCTTCAGCTTGACCTTACCGTCATTCACCAGGAGATGCGCGCCAACCTCCAGCGCCGCGAAGATCTCGGGATGGGGCAATTGCACACGGCTCTCGTCGCCGGGCGTCTCGTCCAGATCGAAGCGGAAGGGCGCGCCGTCCTCCAGATCGAACCCGCGATCGCCCGCGAACACGCCGCAGCGCAGTTTCGGACCCTGCAGATCGGCCAGAATGGCGATCGGGCTGTCCAGATCCTTCTCGATCTGCCGGATGATTCCGTGACGCGCCCGGATCTCGGAATGATCGCCATGGCTCATGTTCAGGCGAAACACGTCGGCGCCGGCCTCGAACAGGGCGCGGATCATGTCATAATCATTTGAAGCGGGGCCAAGTGTGGCGACAATCTTCACATTGCGCAGGCGTCTCATGAACTGCGATGTCCCTTTTGGTCTTTTCTCATTGGTAGCGCTCACATCGGCGTTGGGCCAGCTATGGCGGAAAAGCGGCGCAAGGACAACTGGCACTCCGCCCGAAGCTGGCCTATGAGCAAGCCCTGACAGGCAAGAGTGACAGCCAGATGACCGCGCCGTTTCATATCGAGGGAGAAGGCCGCAGAGGCCGGTGGGTGCTGACATGCGACCACGCCTCGAACCGTGTCCCGCCGGAGGTGAATGGCGGCGATCTGGGCCTGTCGGCGGCGGACATGAACCGGCACATCGCCTATGACCCCGGCGCCCTTGGCGTGACACGGGCGCTGGCCCGCGCGCTGGACGCGCCGATGATCGCCTCGGATTTCTCGCGGCTGGTGATCGATCCGAACCGGGGCGAAGACGACCCGACCCTGTTGATGAAGCTCTATGACGGCACGATCATCCCCGCCAATCGCCATGCGGACGCCGCCGAGGTGGAGCGCCGGCTGCGGCTTTATCACCGGCCCTATCATACGGCGCTTGCGGGCCTTCTGGCGGCGCGGCCCGATCCGGTGCTGGTGGCGATCCATTCCTTCACGAAACAGTTCATGGGGCGCCCGCCCCGGCCGTGGCATGTGGGCGTGCTTTATGCCGGCGACACGCGCCTGGCGCTTCCGCTGGTTGCGCGGCTGAACGCCGAACCCGATCTGTGCGTGGGCGACAACCAGCCCTATTCCGGCCATCTGCCCGGGGACAGCATGTATCGCCACGGGGTGGAGCCGCGGCGGCCCCATGTCCTGATCGAGCTGCGCAACGACCTGATCAGAACCGCGGCGCAACAGGAGGCCTGGGGCCTGCGTCTGGCCCCGATGCTTGACGCGGCGCTGACCATTGCACAGGTATGACCGACAGTTGCAGGGAGTGACACTGATGGATGACCAAACCCGGATCGAGCTGGAGGCCGCCACGTTTCGCCGCCTCTTGCAGCATCTCGACGAGCGCAAGGACGTGCAGAATATCGATCTGATGAACCTGTCCGGCTTCTGCCGGAACTGTTTGAGCCGCTGGTATGGCGAAGCCGCCGAGGCCAGGGGGATCGAGATCGACAAGGAGACCGCGCGCGAGGTGGTCTATGGCATGCCCTACGCGGAGTGGAAGGCCAAGTACCAGACCGAGGCGAGCGAGGCGCAGAAAGACGCGTTCAGCCGGTCGAACCCCGGCCATTGAGGCTGGCCGCGCCGCCGTCCGCCAGGCGTCTGCCTGGCGCGACGGGCGGCGGGGCCGGCGGTGCTGGATATCCCCCGAAGCAGGCAGCGCCCGGTCAGGCGGCAACCGCCTCGGCGCGCAGGAAGGCGGGCTTGGTATCGGTGCTGAGATCGGGCGCGTAGCGATAGCCGCCGATGGCAAACTCGGTGATATGCTCCGGCTGCGTCAGGCGATGTTCGATGATGAAGCGCGCCATGGCGCCGCGGGCCTTCTTGGCAAAGAAACTGACGATTTTCGGGCCGCCGGGCTTGTCTTCCAGAAAGGTCGGCGTGATCACCCGGAGGTCCAGCGCCCCGGCATCCACGGCGGAGAAATACTCCACCGACGCACAATTCATCAGCGTGTCGCTGTTCGTCCGCTCGGCTTCGGCGTTGAGCGCCCGGGCCAGACGATCCCCCCAATAGGCGTAGAGCGACGGCCCGCGCGGGGTGCTCAGCCGGCTGCCCATTTCCAGACGGTAGGGCCGGATCGCATCGAGCGGGCGGAGCAGCCCGTAAAGCCCCGAAAGGATGCGCAGCCGTTGCTGGGCGAACCGCAGGTCGTCGGGATCGAGGCTGGCGGCCTCAAGCCCGGTATAGGTATCGCCGGCAAAGGCGAGCGCCGCAGGGCGCAGATCGTCCCGGTCTTCGGCAAATCGCTGAAACCGCTCGTGGTTGAGCCGGGCCAGATCGTCGGAGATATGCATCAGCGCGCCCAGTTCGCGAACCGACAGCCCGCGCGCAACTTCGGCCAACGCATCGGCATCATCCTGAAACGCGGGCGCCGACATCTCCACGGCGCGCGGTGCCCAGTCAAGGCGTTTGGCGGGGGAAATCACGGTCAGCATCGGGTGCGGCTCCTGTCATATGTCGGGGATGAAATCTAGATCGCTTCGTGCCAGTGTCACGGGGGACGGACGGAAAATGGAGGGCGCCCCCGGTGATCCAGGATTATTCGCCTTGGTTCTTGGAACCGGGCTTCGTGCTTTACATGATGATCGACCAGCCGGGACTGGGCCTGTTGTTCTATGCCGGTGCTTTTCTGGTCGCGGTCTAGCCGGCATCCCGCAGCACCTCCAGAAAGGCAGCGCCGAACCGTTCGGCATGGCGGTCGCCCAGCAACCGTGTCAGCCCGCCCAGATCGGCGGGCTGGATCTCGGCCACTTTCGCCAGTTGCGAGGAGGAACAGCTCATCGGCTTGTCCGCGCCCTGCGGCCCGCGGGCCAACGCGGCCTGCACCTCCAGCAGCCGGTCATAGAGGCTGCCGGCGGGCCGGCCCGCCAGTTTGCGCCGCGCGGGATGCTGCGGCGCGGGCGCCTCGCCGTTGATGACCTGAAGAAACGCCGCGCCGTAGCTGTCCAGCTTCTTGGCGCCGACGCCGGTGATCTTCGCCATCTCGTCGGGCGTGGCCGGGCGCGTTTCGGCCATCTCGATCAGGGTCCGGTCGGTGAAGATGACATAGGCCGGAACCCGCGCCTCCTCCGCCAGGGCGCGGCGCTTGGCCTTCAGCGCCGACAGCAGCGGCGCATCTTCTTCCGAGACCAGCGTCCGGACTGCCGGGCGGCGCGGCGCCTTGGCGAGCGCGTCCTTGCGCAGGATGATCGTGGCCTCGTCCTTCAGGATCGGGCGGGCGGCCTGGGTCATCCGAAGCGCCCCGAACCGGTCCGGGTCGGGGCGGACCAGATCATGGGCCGCCATCTGCCGGAACACCGCCTGCCAGCCGCGCCTGTCCAGTTCGCGCCCGACGCCGAACGTGGGCAGCCGGTCATGGCCGCGCTCGGTCACCTTGTCGGTGGCGTTGCCGGTCAGAATGTCGATCAGATGCCCCGCGCCGAAACTCTCGCCCGTGCGAAGGATCGCGGATAGGGCCTTGCGGACCGGCTGGGTGCCATCGAAGGTCTCGGGCGGGACGGCGCAGAGATCACAATTGCCGCATGGGCCGGTCGCCTCTTCGCCGAAATAGCCCAGCAGGATCTGCCGGCGGCAGCCAAGCGCCTCGGCCAGCCCCAGAAGCGCGTTGAGACGGCCATGATCGGCGGATTTGCGATCCCCCGGGGCAAGGCCTTCGTCGATCTGGCTGCGGCGGAACCGGATGTCGTCGGGGCCGTAAAGGGTCAGGGTGTCCGCGGGCGCGCCATCCCGCCCTGCGCGCCCGATCTCCTGATAGTAGCTTTCGATGGATTTCGGCAGATCCGCATGGGCGACCCAGCGGATATCGGGCTTGTCGACGCCCATACCGAAGGCGACCGTGGCGCAAACGATCAGCCCGTCTTCGCGGCTGAACCGCGTCTCCACGATGCGGCGATCCTCCGCCTCCATGCCGGCGTGGTAATGGCAGGCGCTGTGGCCTTCGTCGCGCAGCGCCTTGGCAATGGTTTCGGTCTTGGCCCGTGTGCCGCAATACACGATCCCCGACTGGCCCTTGCGTGCGGCGGCAAAGCTGAGGATCTGGGCGCGGGGCTGGTTCTTGACCTCGAAGGCCAGCGCAAGGTTCGGGCGGTCGAAGCCACGCAGGAAGGTCTCGGGCTGCGTGCCGTCGAAAAGCCGCTCCACGATCTCGGCGCGGGTTTCGGCATCGGCTGTGGCGGTGAAGGCGGCCAGCGGCACGTCCAGCGTTTTGCGCAAGGCGCCGATGCGCAGGTAATCGGGGCGGAAATCGTGGCCCCACTGGCTGACGCAATGGGCTTCGTCCACCGCGATCATGGTCACGCCCGCGCGTTTCAGCATCCGTTCGGTGCCCGACGCCGCCAGCCGTTCCGGCGCGATATAGAGAAGCTTGAGCGTGCCCGCCTCCAGCCCCTGCCAGACGGCATCGGTTTCCTCGGGCGTGTTGCCGGATGTCAGCGCACCGGCCTCCACGCCCGCCGTGCGCAGGCCCCGCACCTGATCGCGCATCAGGGCGATCAAGGGCGAGATCACCACCGTCACGCCGGGCTGCATCAGGGCAGGCAATTGAAAGCACAGGGATTTTCCGCCGCCCGTGGGCATGATTGCCAGCGTGTTCAGGCCCGCCGCCACGGCACGCACGATCTCTTCCTGCCCCGAGCGGAAGCTTTCAAAACCAAAGACGGAGGAGAGATAGCTCTCGGGGTCCTGCATGGCAGTGCTTGGGCCTGTCGATTTTTTCTTTGACGCTCGATTTTCACGGACTGTCCCATATCGGGATGAGGTTCACAAGGCGGCGGTGGCAACGGATCGCGCCGGGTGCCCGTAACGGCGAGGGGTGCGGGGCCCGAAAACCCGCCAGCGGCCGAAAAATCGGGGTGTATCCCCTCAGCATACGGAGTTCTGGACACGGGCGCAGGAGTCGTGAGATGAAGGCTGTATGGAAGATATTTCTCAGTATGTTGATGCCACTGCCGCCGCTGCGCAGCTAGGACGGCTGGACTTGGTTTCGTTGCTTTTGACGGCAATCGGGCTTATATTGGTTCTGGGAGGGTTGTTTGCTTTTATCAATTTCCGCGCAATCGCGCGGGAGCAGGCAAAAAAAGAGGCCGCAAAAGTGGCCCGAGAGACCGCAGAACGTGTAACCAACGAATATGTACAGCAAGAGCTGCCTGACATCATTGATGCGTACAGGTCTTTTATGGATTCCGAAGAAGTCAGTGATGAATCGGCGGATGAAATGGCAAATGCTCAAGAAGATGATGATGGAGAGTCATGATGAACATTGCTGATCAGTGGGATATCCTTACTCGCGCACGAAGATCTGTCCCCGTGGACGTACATCAACTTACAGCCGCCCTAGGTGTTCGCCTTAAAACTGCGTTTTTAGCCCCGAACATCTCTGGCATGCTGGAGCGTGTTGGTGAAAAATTCCTCATAACTTTGAACACTGGCGACTCCTACACGCGACAACGGTTCACGCTAGCGCATGAGTTGGGCCACTACATGCTGCATCGTCATCTCGTTGGTGACGGTCTGGATGACGACCGGGCCTATCGAAGCACAAACGTCGGAAAGTATCACAACACGATGATTGGCCCAAAGGAAGAGACTGAGGCCAACAAGTTCGCCGCCAGCCTTCTAATGCCCTCGGAGAGTGTGAATAGGGAGTGGGCAAAGCCAGGGTCAACCCCAGCTCAGATGGCAAGCCTGTTTGGCGTTTCGGAACACGCCATGTCTATTCGATTAGGTGTTCCTTATGAACCTGCGTGAGGCCCGCAAAGGCAAGATTGAAGACTTCATCAAGGAACACGAGGACGACCCTGACGGCGACCTCGACAAGCTGGACGCCGTGATTAAGCGCCCAACTCAGGGAAGCGGGAAAGCAACTCGTCGAGCATCGTCTCAGGACGCATCCGACGATTGAAGCGATACTCAAACTCCTTGGCGTAGCGCTCAAGATGCTTGGGAGACACGCTGATGTGAGTGCCCTTGATCGAGCATTTCAGGTGCCGCCAGAAATTCTCAACGGAGTTCACAGTCTCCCCGTTGGGGCCAACATAGGCGTCCAGAGCCTTCTTGTTGATCCGCCTTAGGTCATAGCCCTCGCGGCCAATCTGATCGAAGCTGACGTGCATGTCAGCGTGAACCTCAGCACCCGGCACGATGTTCTCTTTGACGATCTTCTTGACGGTCTCGCCCTTCATGTTGGGCACCACCTTAACCAGAGCGTCACCGCCGCGTTCCACCATGCCCAGAACGATGGTCTTGTTGCGCCCGCCGTATCCGTTGGGTGTCTCACCGCCCACATAGGCTTCATCAATCTCGACAACCTGACCCTCACCGCCAAGGGGGCTTTCACCGTCCACAGCGGCCATGTGTTCGCGGATCATCGCAGCCATGCGCCACGCGGTTTTGTAGGTCACGCCAAGCTGGCGCTGCAATTCCTTGCCGCTCACGCCGTGGCGCGAGGTTGTGAACAGGAAGATGGCATAGAACCAGAGCTGCAGGGGTGTCCGGCTTTTCTCAAAGATGCTGCCCACCATCGGGTGGATGTGGTGGCCACACCACTGGCACGAAAAGGCAAGCTCAGCCTTGATCCGATACCACTTTGCGGCCCGCTCACACTTGGGGCAGGTATGGCCCTGACCGAAGCGCACGTTGAACAGGTGTGCAAGGCAGGCCTCGTCGGTAGGAAATTGAGCGAAGAATTGGCGAACATTTGTCTGTTTCATACAGAATATATGGGGTTTCGCCTACCGTATGTCAAGGGGATACACCCCGAAAAATCTGCAAATGAGTTGCAATTGCGACAATAGCGCTTACCTATCGAGGGCCTGTGTGAAACCACATGGGCCGCAACCGACCCTGTTCCGAAGAGGAGGGCACGAAATGTCTTTCGTTAAGTCCCTGGCACTTGCCGCAACCACCCTTGTCGCGGCCACCGCGCTGTCCGCCCAGGAGGTCACGCTGAGATTTCAGCATTTCGTTTCGCCGCTATCGGCCAATCCCACCGGCTTCATGCAGCCATGGGCCGACGCGATCGAGGCGCAGTCCGATGGCCGTATCCGGGTGGAGCTTTACCCCTTCATGCAGCTTGGGGGTGCCGCCCAAAGCCAGTATGATCTGATCCGCGACGGCGCGATCGACGGCGGCTGGGTGATCCCCGGATATCAGCCCGGCCGCTTCCCCGAGGCGGAAGCCCTGGAATTGCCGTTCATGACGCCGAAATCCGCCGAAGAGGCAAGCCGCGCGGCCTGGACATACACGCAGCAGCATCTGATGGATGATTTCGCCGATGTGCATGTGATCGCCGCGCATATGCACGGCCCGGGCCTTGTGCATCTGCGCGGACCCGCGATTGACGAGGTTGCGGATTTCGACGGCCTGTCGCTGCGCGGCCCGTCCCGCCCGGCAACCCTGCTGCTGGAGGAACTGGGCGCGACCCCGGTTGGAATGCCCGTTCCCGCCTTTCCGGAGGCGCTGGCGCGCGGCGTGGTCGATGGCGGCGTGATCACATGGGAGATGGCGCCGTCCCTGCGGCTGGATGAACTGACCCGGAGCCACACGGATGTCGCCGGCGACCGGTCGCTCTACAACCTCTACTTCATCTGGGCGATGAACCGGGATGTCTACGAGGCGCTGCCCGAGGATCTGCGGGCGGTGATCGACGCGAATTCCGGGATGATGGCCAGCGCATGGGCGGGCCGCGCCCATGACGAAGGCGATCTGCGCGGGCGCGACGCGATGGCCGCCGCGGGCAACGAGATCGCCGAGATGTCCGAAGAGGTCACCGCCGAAATCCGCGCGATGGGCGACCGCGTGATCGCCGCCTGGATCGCGGAGGCCGATGAGAAAGGTCTCGATGGCGCGGCGCTGGTGCAATCGGCGCGCGAGGCGATGGCCGCAGAGATCGGCACCGCGGCGGGCCGGATCAACCGGTAGACCGCGCAAGCGTGATCAGCGTGTCGCCGTAGCGGCGCTGATCGAGCAATGCGACCCCCTCCGGCAGGACCGGGGGGGTGTTCTCCTCCCAGACGATCAGGGCGCCGGGGGCCAGCCAGCCGCCCGCCTGAGCCGAGGCCAGCGCCCGCTCGCCCAGACCCTTGCCATAGGGCGGGTCGAGAAAGACCAGATCGAAGGGTTTGCCCGGCACCTCGCCCAGACGGGTGGCGTCGCGCCGGAACAGCCTGGTCACGCCCTGAGCCTGACAAAGCCCGATATTCTCCCGCAGCAGCGCCCGGGCCACAGCGCCGTCATCGACGAATGTGGCATGGGACGCCCCGCGCGACAGCGCCTCCAGCCCCAGCGCGCCGGTGCCCGCGAAAAGGTCCAGCACCCGCGCACCGCCCAGCGGGTCGCCATAGCCGCCATTCACCAGCAGATTGAACAGGCTTTCGCGCACCCGGTCGGAGGTGGGGCGCAGATGTGCGCCCGCATCCCCCTTTCCGACCGAAGCCAGCCGTTTGCCCCGATGCGTCCCGGCGATGATCCTCATGCGCGCAGAAGGGTCTTCAGATCGGTCCCGGTATCGGCAACCAGCTCGGCCGCGGGCGATTTTCCGGCCTCCAGCAGACGTTTGCCGACCATGTAGGCGCGGGGGTCGTTCATCGCATCCACCGCCAGAAGCCGCGTGCCTGCGTAGTACCAGTGCGACAGGGCCGCATCCGCCCCGCCCCGCACCACGACCCGGTCATAGCCTGTATTCAGCCCCGCGATCTGCAGTTTCACGTCATACTGATCCGACCAGAACCAGGGGTGCGGGTCGTAAGGCTCGTCCGCGCCCATCATGTTCCGGGCGACCAGTTCCGCCTGGTCGATGGCGTTCTGAACGCTTTCAAGCCGGATCCTCTGCCCCCGATAGGGGAAGGACGCGCAATCGCCCGCCGACCAGATCGCCGGGTCCGAGGTGCGGCCGCGGGCATCCACCTTGATGCCGTTGTCGATCTCCAGCCCCGCGGCCTCGGCCAGCGATGTGGCCGGGCTGATGCCGATGCCGGCGATCACCATATCGAAGGGCGGCTCGGTCATGTCGGTCAGGATCGCGCCGGTGACATGGCGATCGGCCGCGTTCAGGCAGGTCAGACCAACGCCTTCGCGGATATCCACGCCATGGGCCCGATGCAGGTCACGGAAATAGGCCGAGGTTTCGGGGCAGGCGACGCGCTGCAGAATCCGCTCCGCCATCTCGATCAGGGTCACCTCCATCCCGCGCTTGGCGCAGATGGCGGCCGCTTCCAGCCCGATATAGCCGCCGCCCACGATCAGCACCCTGCGCCCGGCCGCCATGTCCGGGGCCATCGCATCTACATCGGCCAGTGTGCGGACCACATGCACGCCCCGCAATTCCCCGCCGATCGCCCCCGACAGCCGGCGCGGCACCGAGCCCGTGGTCAAGGCAAGCTGATCGTAGGGAATGCTGCGGCCGCCGGCGACCACCACCTTGTCGGCCCGGTCGATGGCCACGACCGTTTCGTCCAGATGCAGATCGATCCCGTTCTCGGCATAGAAACTCCCGGGCCGCAGGAAAAGCCGCTCCAGCGCCATCTCTCCCATCAGATAGGCCTTCGACAGCGGCGGGCGCTGATACGGCGGCACATGTTCCTCGCCGATCAGCGTGATCCTGCCGTCGAACCCGTCCGTCCGCAGCCTGGCGACCAGAGCCGCACCGGCCTGGCCCGCCCCAACAACGACGATATGCGACATCGCGATTTCCCGTTTTCGTCTGGCACCCAACCGTCCGCACCCTATATGCGAGAGGCACAGCTACACAAGCGAGGGAGACCGCGACATGAGTATTGCCGTTGGCGACAAACTACCGGATGCAAACCTGCTCCGAATGGGCGAAAACGGGCCCGAATCCGTTTCCATCGGCGAGAAGCTTGCCGGGCGCAAGGTGATCCTGTTCGGCCTGCCCGGCGCCTATACCGGCACCTGCACCACGGCCCATGTGCCGAGCTTCATCCGCACCAAGGACGATTTCGACGCCAAGGGCGTGGACGAGATCATCTGCGTGGCGGTCAATGATCCGTTCGTGATGCAGGCCTGGGGCGAGAGCACCGGCGCCGGCGTGGCCGGCCTGACCCTTCTGGGCGATGCGGCCAGCGAGTTCACCTCGGCCATCGGTATGGATTTCGACGCCCCGCCGGTCGGCTTCATCAAGCGCTCCAAACGCTACGCGATGTATGTCGAGGACGGCGTGGTCAAGGTGCTGCATGTCGAGGAAAACCCGGGCGTCTGCGAGGCGTCGGGCGGCGAGGCGATGCTGGCGGAGATCTGACGGACACCGGGCGGCCGGCCCCGGCCCGCCGCCCGAATGCCCCGACTTGACTGAAGACGGGGGCGGGACTACTCCGCCGCGGCCTGCGCCTGATCGGCGGTGGCGTTTTCGTGGATGATGGTCCGGGTCGGGAACGGGATATCCACGCCGCCCGCATCCAGCGCCTCTTTCACCTTGCGCTTCATGTCGGCCTGATAGGCGAAATAGTCGCCCGCATCGACCCAGACGCGGACCAGAAAATCGACCGAGCTCGAATTGAGGGTGTTCACCTGTATGAACGGCTCAGGCGTCGTGTGGCTCCGTTCGTCGGCCATGATCGTCTGAAGGATGATCCTCTCGGCCTCCGCCAGATTGGCCCCGTAGCCGACGCCGAACTCCCATTCGGCCCGGCGCGTGGGATAGGCCGAGTAATTCTTGATCTCGTTGCCCCAGACATCCGAATTCGGGATCAGGATCTGCACATTCGACAGCGACGCCAGCTCGGTCATGTTGAGGGAGATGTTCCTGACGGTCCCCATCTCCCCCGCGACCTCGACGAAATCGCCGTTCTTGATCGGCCGGAACAGGATGATCATGATCCCGGCGGCAAGGTTCGACAAGGTGCCCTGAAGCGCCAGGCCGATGGCGATACCGGCCGCACCGATCGCTGCGACCAGCGAGGTCGTCTGCACCCCGAACGTGTTGAGGATGAACATCGCCGCGAAGGCCAGGATCACGTAACGCGCGATATTGCCCAGAAAGGTGAACAGCGTGTCGTCCAGCGCCTTGTGCCGCTCGCCAAGCGCGGTGATCCGCCGCCGCGCCCAGCCGGAGATGACGAAGGCCAGGACAATCAGAACGAGGGCGAGCACGACATCGCCCAGCACGCTGGCCATGAACTCGACGGTGAAAATGTCGCCCACGGTCACGCCCGCGGCGATCTCGGTCGCCAGAATCTGCTCGATATCCATAGTCCCTATCCGGCAAGCCGGTCCATCTTGGTCGCCATCGCAATGTCCAGCGCACTCAGCCCGCCGACATCATGGGTGCTTAGCGTAACCTCTACGGTCTTGTAAACGTTCGACCATTCCGGGTGATGGTTCATGTGCTCGGCAATCAACGCCACGCGCGTCATCCAGCCGAAGGCCTCGTTGAAATCGCCGAAGGTGAAGGTCTTGCTGATCGCGTCGCGATCCTCCCCCACCTGCCAGCCATGGGCCGTCAACTCGGCCAGTGCGGTGCTGCGCTGCGCATCGCTCAGTTTTTCGGGTTTGTTCATTCGTGTTCCTCCACATGTGCGGTCCTGAACGGGCCATAGGCCGTCAGGACCTCGATCTCTTCATCAATCGCGGCGCGTTCGGCCTCAAGATAGCTCGCAATCGCGCGGCGAAACCCCTCATCCCCCACCCAGTGCAGCGAATGGGTGGTGACCGGCATGTAGCCCCGGGCCAGCTTGTGCTCGCCCTGCGCGCCGGCCTCGACCCGCGACTGCCCGCGCGCGATGGCCGCGTCGATCGCCTGATAGTAGCACAGTTCGAAATGCAGGCAGGGGTGGTGCTCGATGCAGCCCCAATAGCGGCCATAGAGAACGTCGCGCCCGATGAAATTCAGCGCGCCGGCCACCGGGGCGCCGTCGCGCATCGCCAGAACCAGCAACATGTCGTCGCGCAAACGCTCCTGCGCGATGTCGAAAAATGCGCGCGTCAGATAGGGCTGGCCCCATTTTCGCGCGCCCGTGTCCTGATAGAACCGCCAGAAGGCATCCCAATGCCCGGGCTTCAGAGCGTCGCCGGTCAGCGACACGATCTCGCCGCCGAAACCCTGGGCCGTTGCCCGTTCCTTTCGGATGTTCTTGCGCTTGCGCGAACTCAGGCTGGCCAGAAAATCCTCGAACCCGCAATAGCCGTGATTGGTCCAGTGAAACTGCTGGCTGGTGCGGCGCAACAGACCCATCTCCTCGCCCGCCGCCGCCTCCGCCTCGGTGCAAAACGTGACGTGGAGCGAACTCAGCTGGTTGTCCGAGGCGATCTGCACAGCGCCCTGAACCAGCGCCGCCCGGCCGACCCCCTCCCATCCGGGCCGGGTCAGGAACCTGCGGCCGGTCGCGGGCGTGAACGGCACCGCGATCTGCAGTTTCGGGTAATAGCGCCCGCCCGCCCGTTCATAGGCATGGGCCCAGTTGTGATCGAAGATGTACTCACCCTGGCTGTGGCCCTTCGCGTAAAGCGGGGTCACCGCGATCAGGTCGCCGCCCGCACGCGCCAGCAGATAGCGCGGCTGCCAGCCGGAACCCGGCCCGACGGAGCCGCTTTGCTCCAGCGCCGACAGGAAGCGGTGCGTGGTGAACGGGTCATGCGGCGGGCCGCCATCGGCGGCTTCCGGGCAGGCGCAGGCATCCCACTCGTCCGGGTCCACGCCGCGCAGGCTGTCCAGCGCCGTCACCTCGATTTGCACGTCGTCGCGCATGGCTCTGCCTTGGATTGTGTCGGGTCAACAGGTGGGGCGCGTTCAGGCCGGGTCAAGCGGGGGCAGATACCCCTCGAAGGTCACGTTGTCCGCGATCCGCCTCGCCTCTGCCTCGGCCTGGGCGGATTGGATCGTCCAGCACAGCACGGGGATCTTCTGCGCTTTCAGCTCCGCCACGCGGGGGCTGCCCAGATCGGTCCAGTCATGGCTGATGAACTGCGCGCCGACCTTGCCGAAATCGCGGATCGACCGCAGATGGCTGCAAAGCTCGGGGCTCAGTCCCGGCCATTGCGACGGCATGAACCCCGAGGTGACCAGCCCGCGCGCCACATTCGGCGCATGTGCGCGGAAGGATGCGATCGTGTGCGGGTTGAACGACATCACCGCCACCGGCCCCGCGTAGCCCTGTAGCGCTGTCACGACGCCGCGTTCAAGCATGTCGTCGGCAGGCGCGCCGATGCCGCCGGATTGATCCTTGATCTCGATCAGCAGCGGGACGCGCCCGGCCACCAGCTGAAGGATCTGCGAAAGCGAGGCGATGTTCTCTTCCGAGCCTTTCAGGCGCAGATCCATCAGGTCGCGCGCGGTGCGGGCGCGGATCGGGCCGGTCGTGCCGGTCATCCGGTCCAGCGTGGCATCGTGAAACACCATCGCCTGCCCGTCCGCCGAGGGCTGCACGTCGATCTCGATCCCGTAGCCCATCGCCACCGCGCGGCGCACTGCGGTGACCCCGTTTTCGGGGATACCCTGGCCCGCGTCATGCAGCGCGCGATGTGCGATGGGCGGGCCCAGAAATGCGGCGGGAAAGGTCATGGCCTGATCTGGAAAATCCCCTCGATCTCGACTGCGACGCCAAGCGGCAGCGCCCCGGCGCTGACGGCCGAACGGCTGTGCCGGCCCGCATCCCCCAGAACCTCCACAAGGAAATCCGAGGCGCCGTTCACCACCTTTGGCTGATCGGTGTAATCCGGGCCGGAATTGACGAACCCGGTCAGCTTGACCACCCGCACCAGCCGGCCCAGATCCCCGCCACAGGCGGCCTTGGCCTGCGCCAGCAGGCTGATCGCGCAGGTCCGTGCCGCGGCGGCGCCCTCTTCGGTCGTCAGGTCGACACCGATCTTGCCGGTGATCAACCCGTCCGCGTTCTGGGAGATCTGCCCCGACACGAAGGCCAGATCGCCCACCACCACGAATGGCACATAATTGGCCGCTGGCGCCGGTGCGACAGGCAATTCCACGCCCAATTCCGCCAGCCGCGCTTCTGTTCCGTTGCTCATCGCCCCTCTCCCAATGGCCTGATCCAAGGCACAGGCTAACGCCCGAGACGGGCGGAGGAAAGGGGGGATCAGCTTTCGCGGAAGGCGCGGTTGAAATAGTCGGTCAGGGGCTGCATGAGATAGGCAAGCGGCGTGCGATCCTCGGTCCGGATGAAGGCCTCCACCGGCATGCCGGGCAGCAGGGTCTCCCCCTCCAGAAGCTCGATCTGGCCCTCGTCCAGAACGATCTGCGTCTGGTAGAAGCTGGCGCCCGTCGCCTCGTCCAGAAAGGCATCCGGCGACACGCGCGTCACCAGCCCGTAGAGATCCGGGGTTGTCCGCGAATCGAAGGCCGGAAAGCGCAAAAGCACCTCCTGCCCCAGAAAGACCTGATCCACATGGATCGCCTCGACCCGCGCGGAGATCACCAGCGGCCGGTCCTGCGGCACCAGAAACAGCACCGGATCGGCGGGCCGCACGACCGATCGCGGGCCGAACACCGTGAGGCCATAGACGATCCCCGCCACCGGCGCGCGCAGATCCATATTGGCAAGCTGGCGTTCCAGCGCCTGGGCGCGTTCGGCAAGCTCCTCCTCCTGCAGGCGGACCTCGCGAAGTTCGGCGATCGCCTCCTCCCGGCGGGCGGTCTCGACCTGGAGGATCGCCAGTTCGGTCTCGGTGATCCGCCCTTCGGCCTCGGCGGCGGCGGCATCGATCTCCCCCAACGTGCCCAGAAGATTGGCCTCCTCGCGTTGCAGGCTCAGCACCCGGGCGGCCTGGGCCAGCCCGCGTTCCAGAAGATCTTGCTGCGCACTCAGCTCCTCGGCCACCAGATCCTGCTGGCGTTCCAGCGCGGTGCGTTGCGCGGTCATCCCGTCGATCTGGCTGCCGATCTGTTCGGTGCGGCGGTTCAACTGGTCTATCTCGCGATCCAGTGTGTCGCGCCGGGCCGCAAACAGGTTCCGCTGCCCGGCGAGGATATCGGCGAGTTCCGCATCGCCCTCGGCGGCCCGCAGCAACTCGGCCCCGAACGCAACCTCGGCCTGGCCGTCCCGTTCGGCCTCCAGCCGGGCGCGGCGGGCGCGCACCTCGTTCAACTGGCCACGCACCACCGCATAGCTCGACGCGATGTCCGACGCGTCGAGACGCAGCAACACCTGCCCCTCCTCGACCTGCTGGCCTTCGGTCACCGCCAGTTCCGCCACGACACCGCCATCGGGGTGCTGGATGACCTGGCGGTTCTGATCCACCTCGATCTGTCCGGACGCGACGATCGCGCCCGCGATATTCGACATCACCGCCCATGTCCCGAACCCGCCCAGCAGGATCGCAAGCGACAGGAACCCCAGCAGCATCGGTCCGCGAATGGACCAGGAGGTTTCCGGCGTTTCCGACATCAGCTTACCCCCCCGGCTGCGGCGCCACCGGCAATCTGCGCGTGGTTCTGCACCGTTTTCTTCAGCACCTCGTCCCGCGGGCCGAAGACCTTGGGCATGCCGCCCTCCAGAACCAGTAGCATGTCGCATTCGCGGATGGCCGCGGGCCTGTGCGCCATGATCAGCACCGAGCGGCCATCGATCTTCATCTCGCGGATGGCCTGGTTCAGGGCTTCGCTGCCCTCGTTGTCGAGGTTCGAGTTCGGCTCGTCCAGAACCAGCAGCACCGGGTCGCCATAAAGCGCGCGGGCCAGGCCGATCCGCTGCACCTGCCCGCCGGAGAGCCGCGATCCCACGGCGGTCACCGGCGTATCGTAGCCCTTGGGCTGTTTCAGGATGAGGTCATGCGCCGCCGCTTTCCGGGCGGCGGCGACCACGGCCTCCGGGTCCGGGTCGGGGGCCAGACGGGCGATATTCTCCGCAATCGTGCCATCGAACAGCGTCACGCTTTGCGGCAGATAGCCGATCAGCCCGCCCAGAACGTCCGGATCGTACTGGTCCAGCGTCGCGCCATCGAGGCGGATCTGGCCCGCCGCCGGCGCCCAGACCCCGGTCAGGGCCTTGGCAAGCGTCGATTTTCCGGCGCCCGAGGGCCCGATGATCCCGACCGCCTGCCCGGGTTCGACGCGAAAACTGACCATTCTGAGCGTTGCCTGGCTTTCCCCGGGCGGCACAACGGCCAGTTGATGCACCGTCAGCTGCGCGGCAGGCCGCGGAAGCGGCAGGCGATGCGGTTCCCGCGGGGTTTCCGCCAGAAGCTGGCGCAGATTGGTCCAGCCATCATGGGCGCGATGGATCAGCGCCCACTGGCCGATCGCCAATTCGATCGGGGCAAGCGCCCGGCCCATCAGGATCGAGCCCGCGATCATCGCGCCCGCGGTCAGCTCCCCCTGCAACACAAGATAGGCGCCCAGACCCAGCATCGCCGATTGCAGGAAGAGCCGCAGCGTCTTGGTCAGCGTGGTGAACCCGCCGGCCCGGTCGCTGGACCGGATCGACGCGCCGAGCGCAACCGAGCGCTGGGCACGCCAGCGGCGAAAGGCGGACCCCTGCATTCCCAGGCTGCGGATCAGTTCCGCCTCCGATTGCAGCTGGCCCGCCATCCGGTCGGCGCGCATCGAGGCGAGACTGGACGCATTCAGCGGCTCCCGCGTCATCGCCTGATTGACGATTGCGATGACGATCAGCAGCGCGCCACCGCTGAGCGCCAGCCAGCCAAGCCATGGATGAAAAATGAAGATCGCCGCCAGAAAGAGAGGTGTCCACGGAACGTCGAAAATCGCCAGGAACGCGGGCGAGGACAAAAGCCGCTGCACCGATTCGAGATCCCGCAGGCCGGTCTGGGGGCCGCCCGTCCTGCGCGCCCGCGACAGGGCGGCGGAAAACACCGGCGCGTCCAGACCGTCCTGCAATCGGGCGCCGACGCGCGCCGCCACCCGGCCCCGGACATAGTCGAGAAGCCCCATCATCAGGAACAGGAAGGTCACCAGCAGGGACAGCGCCAGAAGCGTTTCCTCGGACCGGCTGCCGAGGACGCGGTCATAGACCTGCAACATGTAGAGCGGGCCCGTGAGCATCAGCAGATTGGTGAACACGCTGAACAGGAAGATCGCCCAGAGCAGCGCGGAATTGGCCCGCCGGTGGCGGGTCAGGTCATCCGTGACGGGCTGGCCGTGATGTGATCGTGTCGGGGTCATCCAACAATCCGGGCATAAGTCTATTGCAGGCAGAGCCGGGCACTGCGACATTAGGATACAGCCGCTCGCCTTTCTCAAAGGTTCAGTGAAACACTTTATGCAACACGGGCCCTTTGCAAACGGTTACTTCCGCGTGGTCCCGATTGAAACAGCAGATCGCCAACAGGAGTCCCGTGTGCCCGTCATGTCCATTTTCCGCACCCGCAGTCTGTGTGCCGTTCTTGGGCTGCTTGTCACGCTTTCGGCCTGTGGCCCGGCCGCGCTGCCGCCCGCAAGCGCGATAAACGACCCCGACGAGGCGCAGAATCGCGCGGCGCATGAATTCAATCGCGGGCTGGACCGTGCGCTGGTCAGGCCCACCGCCTCCGCGCTCGGCTCCGCAATACCGGAGCCGGTGCTGGTCGGGGTCGGGCGGATGTCCTCCAACCTCAATCAGCCGGGCTATGTGGTGAACAATGTTCTGCAATTCCGCTTCGGTCAGGCGATCCACAACACCGCGCGTTTCGTGATCAACACCACCATCGGGATCGGCGGCATCTTCGACCCGGCCAGCGCGATGGGGCTTGAGGAGCGTGACACGGATTTTGGTGAAACCCTGCATCTCTGGGGTGCGCCCGAGGGCCCTTACATGGAACTGCCGGTGCTGGGCCCGTCGACCTCCCGCGATACGGTCGGGCGGGTCGTCGATTTTGCCCTCAATCCGCTGCGTGGGCTCGACACCCGGCCCCGCAATGTCACGAGGGGGATCGATGTCGCCGCGGGCTTCGGCAACCGGCATCGCTTTGGCGGCACCATCGACAGTGTCCTGTATGAGAGCGAAGACAGCTACGCACAGGCGCGGTCGATCTATCTTCAGAATCGCCGCTTCGAGTTGCGCGGCGACTTCGATCCGGGTTTCATCGACCCGTATGAGGACCCTTATGGAGAGTTGTTCTTTGACCCCTATGCAGAATAATGCAACGCCACCGTCCGGTCTGACCCGGCGCCGCTTTGCAGCCCTGACCGTGGGTGCCGGGCTGGCCGCGCTGGCCCTGCCGCGCCCGGCGCTGGCCCTGACCACCGCCGAGGCCCGCGGTCTGATCGACCGCGTGGTTGCCGAGTTGCTGCAGATCATCAATTCCGGGCAGTCCGAAGCGGCGATGATTCGCGAGTTCGAGCGGTTTTTCGCCCGCCACGCCGATGTGCCGATCATCGCGCAATCGGTCCTGGGCCCGCCCGCGCGCAGCGCCTCCCGCGCGCAGATGCGCGCCTTCACCGAGGCGTTTCAGGGCTACATGGCACGCAAATACGGCCGCCGTTTCCGCGAGTTCATTGGCGGGCGGATCGAGGTGGTCGACGGCCGTCAGGTCAACCAGTATTTCGAGATCATCTCCACCGTGCGGATCCGGAATGAACGCCCGTTCGAGCTGCGCTGGCTGGTGTCGGACAGATCGGGGCAGGATCGATTCTTCAATCTTGTGATCGAAGGCGTGAACCTGCTGATCACCGAGCGGTCGGAAATCGGCGGAATGCTGGACCGGCGCGGCGGCGATATCGACGCGTTGATCGGGCATCTGAGAACCGTGGGCTAGCTCACGCCCGGCCCCGAAGGTAGCCCCGCCGCGGGCTGCCCGCGGTCGTCAGTTTCCGTTCAGGATCGTGCCCAGCACCTCCATCAGGATCTGCTCGGCCAGATCGGGGCGTCTTTCGCCCTGAGCCTGCGGCGCCTGCTGAAGCGGCTGGGCGGGTTGCGCTTCGGCGATCGGGTCGATCATCGGCAAGGGGCGGGGCGGAATATCCACATGGATCCGCTCCATCGTCTGCCGCCAGATCTCTGCCGGCAATCCGCCGCCCGACACGCCCGATAGCGGCGTGTTGTCATCATAGCCCATCCACACGCCGGCCACGTAATCAGCGGTAAACCCGATGAACCACGCGTCGCGGGCGGAATTGGTCGTGCCGGTCTTTCCGGCGGCGGGCCGGTCGGGCAGTTGTGCGCGCTGGCCGGTGCCATTGGCCACCACCTGCGCCATCATGTAGGTCAGTTGCCGCGCGGCCTCTTCCGAGATCACGCGATCCTGTATGCCGCCCTCCTGCCCGATCAGGGCCCTGTCATCGCCGAGAATCCGCAGCTCCATCAGCCCATAGGGCGTTACCGCGGACCCGCCGTTGAGAATGCCCGCATAGGCCCCCGTCATCTCGATCAGGCTCGCCTCGGACGCGCCGAGCGCCACGGCGGGCCCGTCGGCAAGATCGCTGTCGATGCCGAACCCCTCGGCCACCTCCCGCGTCGCCTCCCGGCCCACGGTTTCCGACAGGCGCACCGCCGCGGTGTTCAGCGATGCCCTGAGCGCGTCGGTCAGCGTCACCTCGCCGTAGAACCGGCCGGAGGAGTTCTCGGGGCTCCACGGTCCCGATCCGGGAATGTCGATGGTCAACGGCCCGTCATAGATCAGATCGTCGAACCGCCAGCCGAAATTGAGCGCAGCCGCATAGACGAAGGGTTTGAACGAACTGCCGGTCTGCCGCATCGCCTGCACCGCCCGGTTGAATTGCCCCGGCGCCTGCGTCTCCCGACCGCCGACCATGGCCCGCACCGCACCATCGGCGGACATCACGACGATGGCGGCCTGCGCGCCCGAGCCTTCGCTCACCTGGTTGGTGAACACATCGGCCAGCGCGTCTTCGGCAGCGGCCTGCATGGCCGGGTCGAACGTGGTGCGGATAATCACGTCTTCGGTGGTTTCATTGGTCAGGAACCCCGGCCCCGCGCCCATGATCCAATCAGCGAAAAAGCCGCCGGTTTCCTGCCGCGCCGCGTCCGACAGGGTCGCCGGGGCGGCCCGCGCCGCATCCGCTTCGGCAGTGGTCAGGAAGCCTTGCTCCTCCATCAGCCCAAGCACCAGATTGGCCCGGCGCTGCGCGCGTTCCAGATTGCGGGTCGGCGCATAATAGGACGGCGCCACCAGAAGACCGGCCAGCATCGCGGCCTGCTGCGGCTGCAATTCGGAACTGGAATGGCCGAAATAGCGCTGCGACGCCGCCTCGAAGCCGCGCGTCCCGGCGCCCAGATAGGCGCGGTTGAAATAGATCGTCAGGATTTCGTCCTTGGTGTAGCGGAACTCCATCGCCAGCGCGAAGGGCACCTCCTGGATCTTCCGCCAGAGCGTGGTGCGGCGGCAATCCGTTTCGTATTCGGCCTCGCTTTCCCATTCGGACGGGTCATAGGCGACGCCCAGACACATCAGCTTGGCCACCTGCTGCGTGATGGTGGAACCGCCATGCCCCTCCAACGGGCCGCGGCCTTCGCGCATATTGATCCGGATGGCGCTGGCGATGCCCCGCGGGCTGATCCCCACATGGCGATAGAACCGCCGGTCCTCGGTGGCGACCACCGCATGGGTCAGATGCGGGCTGACGCTGTCGGGGTCGATCATCCCGCCATATTGCTCGCCACGCCACGCAAACACGTTGCCGTCGCGGTCCAGCATGGTCACCGATCCGCGCGCCCGCGCATCGACGACCTCGCCCACCGGCGGCAGCAGGGTGTAGTAATAGGCCGCCGCGCCCAGAACGATGATGCCCAGCACCACCGCCCCGCGCCAGATCACCCCGAAGATCATGCGGAACACGAACCTGACAAGGGCCGCGATCCACCCCAGAATACCGGGCCGGCGGGTCCGCGCCTGTTTCCGTCGGCGGGGTGCGCGCCTGGCGGAGGCCGTGCGCGGTGGGGATGCGGATGCGGACTTTGTCCTGCGGTCGGCCACAAGCCCGCGCTGCCCTTTGCGCGGCGGGCGGCCGCCGTTTCCTGATGGGCTCATGATGTCCTGCCTTCTTTTTCGCCAAGATAGGGAAAAACGACTCGATTGTGGAGGGCAGAATGCGCCCTTTCTTTCGCCCATGATGCTGCACCGCCGCATTCACGTCTTGCCAAAAAAACGGGCAGTTAACGTAATTTGCGCAAAAAATTTGCGTATACAACTTCCGGTTGTGCAAACCCTTCACCGTGTCGTTGCCCTTGGCGCGGCCGCGGCCTGTCTTTTCCTCCGTGACGTCCTTTTGGGGGACAGAAACCGAAAACCGGAAGGGGATGAACGTGAAACTCATCATCGCAGCAATCAAACCGTTCAAGCTGGAGGAGGTCCGCGAAGCCCTGACCGCCATCGGCGTGCGCGGCATGATGGTGACCGAGATCAAGGGCTTTGGCTCTCAATCCGGCCACACCGAGATCTATCGCGGCGCCGAATACGCCGTGAATTTCGTGCCGAAAGTGAAACTGGAAATCGTCGTTGCGGCCGCGATGGCGGATCAGGTGGTCGAAACCATTCAGAGCACCGCCAAGACCGACAAGATCGGTGACGGCAAGATCTTCGTCCTCGACGTGAACTCCGCCGTGCGCGTGCGGACCGGCGAAACCAATGACGACGCGCTGTGAGCGCGCGCCCTTTCGACAAAAGGACATCCATCAGATGAAAACCAAGTATCTTATCCCGCTGGCCGCCGTGGCAACCGCTGCGCTGCTGCCATCCGTGGGGGTCGCGCAGGAAGCCGGCGTAGAGGCCGCAGCGCACACCTCCTACATCCTGACGACGCTTCTGTTCCTCGTCGGCGGCTTTCTCGTGTTCTGGATGGCCGCCGGCTTCGCGATGCTCGAAGCCGGGCTGGTCCGTTCCAAGAACGTCACAATGCAGCTGACCAAGAACATCTCGCTCTTCGGCATCGCCGCGATCATGTACTGGCTGGTGGGCTTCGGGATCATGTATCCCGCAGATTGGCTGATCGAAGGCTGGCTTGGGCCCTTCTTTGCGGTCACCGCGCTGGAACCTGTGGCGCTCGACCCGGCCGAGGCCTCGCTGGACTACGCCTCGGCGGGTTCGGACTTCTTCTTCCAGCTGATGTTCTGCGCCACCACGGCCTCGATCGTCTCGGGCACCCTGGCCGAGCGGATCAAGCTCTGGCCCTTCCTGACCTTCGTTGTCGTGCTGACCGGCTTCATCTACCCGATCGAGGCATCCTGGCAGTGGGGCGGCGGCTGGCTGTCCGAAGCGGGCTTCTCCGACTTCGCGGGCTCGACGCTGGTGCATGCCGCCGGTGGTGCCGCGGCGCTGGCCGGGGCCATCGTGCTTGGTCCCCGGATCGGCAAGTACAGCAAAGATGGCAAGGTCAACCCGATGCCGGGTTCCAATCTGGCGCTTGCCACGCTTGGTACGTTCATCCTCTGGCTCGGCTGGTTCGGCTTCAACGGCGGCTCGCAGCTCGCCATGGGCACGGTGAGCGACGTGGCCGATGTCTCCCGGATCTTCGCCAACACGAATATGGCGGCGGCCTCCGGCGCCATCGCAGCCCTGATCCTGACCCAGCTCATCTATGGCAAGGCCGATCTGACCATGGTGCTGAACGGCGCGCTGGCGGGTCTCGTCTCGATCACAGCAGAACCTCTTGCCCCGTCGCTCTTCCTGTCGCTGATCATCGGGGCGATCGGCGGCCTGATCGTGGTCTTCACGGTGCCGCTTCTCGACAGGCTGAAGATCGATGATGTGGTAGGCGCCATTCCGGTGCACTTCTTCGCCGGGATCTGGGGCACACTCGCCGTAGTGCTGACCGGCGGCTACCATGGGGAAGCCACGCTTGGCGCGCAGATCCTGGGGATCGTGGCGGTCATCGCCTTCGTCTTCGTCAGCTCGCTCATCGTGTTCTACGTGCTCAAGGCCACCATCGGCCTGCGCGCAAGCGAAGAGGACGAGATCAACGGCCTCGACGTTTCCGAGCTTGGCATGGAGGCCTACCCGGAATTCGCGAAGGGCTGATCGGGCCCGGACCACGCGAAACAAGACTGGAAAAGGCGCTCCGGACGGGGCGCCTTTTTCAATGCTGGCGCGCCTTGCGGCCAGCCACTATGCAAAGACCGGTCAGGATCCGAAAACGCCGCCGGGACAATGCGCCAGACCATGTCACCAGAAATGCCGGAAAGCATGGCTGCCCGGATCTGCGCAGCACTGGCCCGGGCCGGTGTCACCGTATGGATCGACGGCGGATGGGGCGTTGACGCGCTTCTGGCGCGGCAGACCCGAGCCCATGGAGACCTTGATCTGGTGGTTGCCGCCGCCGATCTGGAACCGCTCCTGGCCCGGCTGGACGAGATGGGTTTTGCCGTGATCGACAGCCCGGATCAAAGAGCGTGGAACTTCGTGCTGGGGGACGACGCCGGCCATCGGATCGACCTGCATGTCGTGGTCTTCGAAACCAGCGGCGACGGCATTTACGGCCCGCCCGAGAATGGCGAGAGCTATCCCGCCCCGGCCTTTGCCGGGCGGGGCGATCTGGCCGGGCAGCAGGTGCATTGCATGACGGCGGAATTCCAGATCGCGAACCGAAGGGGATATGCCCTGCGCGACGTCGACCTGCATGACATCCGGGTTCTGCGCGCCGCCTTCGGCATCTGAGACGGTGGCGGCAATCAGCAAAACCTATGACGTGCAAAGGATACACCCACTGGCACGCACAGGGCGCGCACCCATCTGAAACCCATGAAACAGGAGAGCCCGATGACAGATCCGACACCCCCCTCGCGCGGGTCGTCCAGCCTTGACGACTGGCGCGCGTGGATGACGACCAATGTGCATCTGACCCTGCCCAGATGGAGCCTCTGCGCCGGCGGGCTTGCCGCGCTCGTCCTTCTGATTGCCGCGCTAGATTGATCCCGGACAGACGCAAATGAAACCAGTCGCATTTGGTCTCGCCCTTGGCGTCCTGCTCGTCTCCGCCGCCGGCGCGGAAACGACCGATATCGCGGATCTGCGCCCGGGCATGTCCGTTACGCTGACCGGTACGGTCGAGCGGGTAACGGACGAGGACGAATTCGAACTGGCCGACGGGACCGGACGCGTCCGGGTCTATGTCGGGCCGAATCCGGTGCCCGCGGCGGAGGGGGAAACCCTTACCGTGATCGGCACGGTGGATGACGACCTGCCGCTGGAGGTCTATGCGACCGGCGCCGTTCTGGCCGACGGGACGGAGGTTTCGTTCCCCTATCGCTATTGAAGCCGCGAAAATGCGCCGGGGCGACGAAAAAGGGCGCCCGAAGGCGCCCCGAATTCATGTCCTTAGAAAAAACGATTCAGACCGCCTCTTCGATCCATTTCTGAAGTGCTGCTTTCGGGGCGGCGCCGACCTTGTTGGACACCACTTCGCCATCCTTGAACATGAACAGCGCCGGGATCCCTCGCACGCCAAGCTGCATGGGTGAATTGGGGTTTTCGTCCACATTCACCTTCACGATCTTGACCTTGCCGTCATACTCCATCGACAGCTCTTCCAGGGCCGGGCCGATCTGTTTGCAGGGGCCACACCATTCGGCCCAGAAATCCACCACTACGGGAATGGCCGACTGCCGGACTTCGGCATCAAACGTATCGTCGGTGACGGAAACGGTGCTCATGTGTCGCTCTCCTCAAAGGCGCGGGAAGTGGGCTTGGAGGTCGAAGGTATGGACCTGCCCGCCCAAGGTCAAGCTGTGGCCGCCCTTTGCAACGCAGCCATGACGGAACCGTGAACCAGAGGCATCAGTGTCGCGTTGCGGGTCCACAGAATCGCCGTGTCGATCCGCCGCCCGGGATAAAGGGGGGCCAGCATCTCGGCATAGGCGCCCATCTGGCGCAACAGGCCCTCGGGCACCTCCACCGCGTCGGCGGGCACGACCGCGTTGGACTTGAAATCCACGGCCAGCACCCGGTCCTCGCGGACGATCAGCCGGTCGATCACCCCCATCATCTGGACAGAAAGCGTGTCGCTCCACGCGGTCAGGGGCACCTCGGCCAGCGCATCACCGGCAAAGACCGGGGCCAGCGCCGGGGCGTTCAGAACCCGCGCCGCCTCCTCCAGCAGGGCCAAGGCCTCCGCGTCGTCAACCGCGTCCTCCAGCGTCAGAATGCCCGGGGCCGCCGCCAGCCAGCCGGCCTGCGGCAGGCCGGGCAGGTATTCAAGCAGCAGATGGATCAGCCGCCCGCGCCGCTTCGCCGCCTCCTCCGCCAATCCTGCGGCCTCCGAGGGCAGAGCCTTCGCGCCGCCCAGATCGGACGGGCTGCGCGCGGCCTGCATCCGGCCCTCGTCCGCCACCGGGGTCAGGGCCCAGCCCGGCAGGCGCGGGCGGGCGGCATCCGAGGGCGGCGTCTCGTCGCCGGGGGCCGCCCAGTCGCCGGTCTCAAGGCGAAGCCCGGTCTCCCCGAACATCGGATGCGGTGCGGCCCCCAGAGCCTCCGCGCTTTCGCGGATTGTCCCGTACCAGCTTTGCGCGGCCGTCTTGCCCAGCTCTCCGGCGGCGGCCACGATCAGCCAGCTTTCCGCCCGCGTCATCGCGACATAGAGCAGGCGGTTGCGCTCTTCAGCCTCGGCCTCGGCCATCCCGTCCAGCGCGGCGCGGACCCTCGCCGGCGCATCCGTCCTGGCTAGCGGCCAGACCAGCGGGCCGTCCTCCGGCTCCAGAAGGGTCACACCCCGGTTCCCGGCGCGGCGCTGCGCGCAATCGGGCAGGATCACGATCGGGGATTCCAGCCCCTTGGCCCCATGGATCGACATCACCCGGATCTGATTGCCCGCACTGCCCGGATCGCGCTTGATGGTCACATCATCGGCCTGAAGCCAGCCGACGAACCCGGTCAGGCTGGGCACCTCCATCCGCTCATAGGCCAGCGCCTGGCCCAGCATCGCATCGATCCCGTCCTCGGCCTCACCGCCAAGCCGGGCCAGCAGGTTCCGCCGCGCATCATGGCGGATCAGCACCCGTTCCAGCAGATCGTACGGGCGCAGGAAATCCGCATGATCGCGCAGGTCTTCCAGCAGGGCCACGGTCTGCGGAAACTCCGCCGCACGGGTTTGCAACGCCCGCCACAGGAAGCCCTCCCGCGGGTTGGCCAGATCGTAGAGATCCGCCTCCGACCAGCCCAGAATCGGGGAGCGCAGGACCGCCGCGAGCGACAGGTCATCCTCCGGCGTAGCCAGAAACGCCATCAGCGCGATCAGATCCTTCACCGCCAGTTCCGCGGCCACACGCATCCGGTCGGCCCCCGCAATCGGCAGGACCGCCGCCTTGATCGCGGCAATCATCTCGTGAAACAGATCCGAGCGGCGCTGAACGAGGATCAGGATATCGCCGGCCCGGGCGGCGCGGCGATGGGGTTTTCCGTCCTTCTCGACCTCGATCATGGTCTTGCCGTCCAGCATCGCCCCGATCGCCGCGGCCACGCGCCGGGCCAGCCGGACATGGTGGTGATCCTCCTCCAGCAGGTCGACCGGGTTTTCCCAGTTAGACGGCTCCGTCGTGTCGGATTTCGGGATATGCGGCCAGATATCCACCCGGCCCGGAAGCGCGGATTTGAAGGCCCTGTGGCCAACATCGGGGCCAAGCCCCGCCCCCGCCGCGCCGCCGGCCACATGATCGACCAGCGCCAGGATCGGGGCCGCCGACCGGAAGGAATAGATCAGCTCGCGCGACTGAAACGGGGCGTCGATCTGCGCCAGCCGGTCGGCAAAATGGGCGCGCATCCGGTCAAACCCCGACGGGTCCGCGCCCTGAAAGGAATAGATCGACTGTTTCTTGTCGCCGACCACGAAAACCGTGCGCGCCGTATCCGCCCGCGCCCCTTCGCCGGAGGCGAATTCCTCGGCCAGTTTCGCGATGATCTGCCATTGGGCGGGGGCAGTATCCTGCGCCTCGTCCACCAGAATGTGGTCGATCCCGCCATCCAGACGGAACAAGACCCATTGCGCGACGCCCGGGGCCATCAGGAGGGTTCTCATGCGCCGGATCAGATCGTCGAAATCCAGCCAGCCGCGGGCCTGTTTCGCCGCGTCATAGGCCGGCAGGAACGCCGCCGCGAAGCGATGCAGCGCCGCGGTCTTCTGCGCCGACAGCATGGCGCGGCGGCGCGGGCGCGCGGCCTCAAGCCGAAGCATGAACGCCTCCAGCGGGGGCAGATCCGCCCCCATCGCGGCCCGGATCTGCGCGTTCCCGATACTGCCGATTTTCGCCGCATCGGGCGTGTTCGCGCCGGAGCCCGTCAGGAACACCTCCTCGATCTGCGCCAGATCCTCCAGATCGGGCGCAGCCCAATCGAACCCGCTCAGCACCCTGTGGCTTTTGGCGTGGGCGCGGTTTTCCGGGTCCAGCAGCCCGGCCAGCCTGTCGCAAAGCCGCTTCTCATCGCCCAGAAAGGTCTCGCGCAGAATATCGTCGGCGCTGAGCCCCGGGTCGACCCCGAACCAGCCGAAGATCCCGTCGCGTTCGCGCGGCGGCTCCACCCCGTCACGATGGGCCAGCAGCCCGCGCACCAGACCCGCCATATCGTCGCCCGACAGGTAGCGCGCCACCCCGTCAACCGCCGCGATATCCCCTCCCCCGGCCAGATCCGCCAGGACGTCTTCGGCCAGCAGAAGCTGCGCGCGCTCGTCCATTTCGGTGAAGCCCGGCGACACCCCCGCCTCCAGCGGGAAACGGCGCAGAACGCCGCCGCAGAACGAGTGGATCGTCTGGATCTTGAGGCCACCCGGCGTCTCGATCGCGCGGGCGAAGAGCGTGCGGGCCCGCGACAGAAGCGCCGGCGCCACCCGCTCCGCCGCCAATCCCAGATCGGCCAGAGCGCGGGCGAGATCGTCATCGGGCATCATCGCCCAGCCCCCCAGCCGCCGGAACAGCCGGTTCTGCATCTCCGACGCGGCCGCCTTGGTGTAGGTCAGGCACAAGATCCGCTCGGGCGGCACCTCATCCAGCAACAGCCGCGCCACCCGGTCGGTCAGCACCCGGGTCTTGCCACTGCCGGCATTGGCCGACAGCCATGTGGATGTGCCCGGATCGGCCGCCAGAACCTGCGCGCGGGACGCGTCGTCGAGGCTCATGGGCCCACCTCCTCGGGTGTCGGCGCGGTGGTCTCGTCCCACTCGCCATAGCGCGCCAGATGGTCGTAGTCGCCCGCATAGCGCAGCTCCGCCATGGCCCGCCGCGCCGTATAGCCCGTGGCCGGATCCGCGTAGCGGGCCAGAAGCGCACCGAGCTCCCGGCCGATCCGGTCGATCTCCGCGGCGCCGACGTCGTGGCTGAGAACAGCACCGCCGCCGCCCAGACCGATATAGGCGATCCGCGCGACGTCCCTGACCTCCCCGAAGGCACCGGCCCGCGCCATCAGCGCCTCCAGCCAAAGCTGCTTGTTGAAGTACCGCTCCTGATCGGCGGAGGGGACCGATCCGGTCTTGTAGTCATAGATCGCCAGCGCCCCGTCCGGCGTCAGGTCGATCCGGTCGGCGGTGCCGCCGAGCGTGAAGTCGGGCGTGCCGTCGGGCACCGCCAGCCGCATCTCGCCCGCGACCTCCAGCCGATAGGGCTCCGCAAAGCCGCGCCGCGCGCGTTCGCCCGCCACGAACCACGGCGCGATGCGTTCCAGCCGCGCCTGCCACAGCCTGCGGGCGACCGGCCACGGCACCTCCTTGCGGAGCGCTTCGGCCGCGAGCCGGACGAACAGATCCTCCGCATCGTCGGGCAGACCGCTTCGGGTTGCCTCCACGAACCGGCGCAGAATGGCGTGAAGCGCGGTGCCGCGCAGGCGGGCATCCGGGGCCTGTCTCAACGGCTCCAGCGGCCGCAGGCGCAGGGTTTTCAGCGCGTAGATCGCATAGGGGTCGCGCACCAGCTTCTCGATCTGGGTCACCGACAGCCGGCCGGGCCGGGCCGACAGGGGCGGGCGGGGCGACGGGCGCGGCGCCGGGGCGACGGGGGCCACCGGGGCGCCAAGCGCGTCGGCCAGCGACAGCCAGTCGGCCCCGCGCCGGCGCATATCTGCAAGCGCGGCCCGTGACGCGGGGCTTGTCCCGTCCATCAGGTTCACCAGCCGGTTCAGCCAGCGAGAGGGCACGGTTTCGGTTTCCGCGTCCCGGCGCGACCGGCTGAGCCAGACCTCCCGCGCTGCCGCGGCCTGCTGAAAGTCATGGGCCGACAGGCCGATCTGCCGGTCCGGCAGGCGCAGCCCCGCCTCGGCCCGCATCGCCCGGTTCAGCCACGGATCGGCCCCCGGCGCGGCGGGCCAGATACCTTCGTTCAACCCCGCAAGGATCATAAGGTCCGCCCCCTGAACCCGCGCCTCCAGCGCCCCCCAGATCATGATCCGCGCATGGGGCCGGACCGGGTTCCGCGCCTCCGCATCGTCCAGAACCGCGCCGATCAGATCGCGGTACTCCGCGGCGCTCAGCAGGCCGCCCGCATCCGCATCCTCGGCCACCGCGCGCATCAGGCGCTCGGCCGCCTGCCCGTCGTCGCGCGCCCAAAGCGCGCCCGCGCCATCCGCGCCGGGCCCCGCCGCCAATGCCTCGGTCAGCGCGATATGCCGGGCGACATGATCGGCCAGCGGCAGAGTCCCGCCGGGCCGGTCGGCCAGCGCCAGATCGGCAACCCACGCCGCCCAGTCGACGCTGCCTGGATCGCCGTGGCGCCCGCTTGCCCAGCCGATCAGGTCCTGGCGCTGCGGATGCGGCCCGCCACCCCGCAACACCTGCAGTTCCAGATCACGCGCCCTGAGCAGATGCTGCCCGCGATCGTCGCGCCCGGAATGGCTCAAAGGATGCTTCAGCAAGATAAGCAGCCCCTCCGCCGTGGCCGGCGCAACCAGAAGCTCGGCCACATGGCACAGCAGACGGCCCGGCGCGGTGAGCGAGATCGGCTGTCCGGCGCTGTCGTCGGGCAGGATGTTCCAACGGTCGAGGGCGGCGGTCACCTGCCGGGTCAGGGTCCGGTCGGGGCTGATCAATGCGGCGGTCTGCCCGGTTTCCGCCGCCTGGCGCAGACGCAGGGCAATCGCCGTGGCCTCCGCCTGCGGCGTCGGCGCCTCGATCAGGGTCAGATCAGCCACCGCCGGGGTCAGATCCCCCAGCCCGGGCCCTTCCTCGCGCCATTGATCGGTGACTGGTGCGGGACGCAAGGCCAGCGAAATCAAGCGGTTGCGAAGCGGATCCGGCGGTTCGAGGCCGCTCCAGACGGGCACATCGCCGGGCAGCATGCCCAGTGTCTCCGCAAAGCGCCCCAGACGGAACTGCGGGTGATCTTCCCCGCCCAGACCCACCGCGCGGCCCTGCATCAACCCCTGCCAGACCTCCGGCGGCATGTCGTAATCCAGCCCCGGCAGCACCACCGCCCCCTGCGGCAAACGCGCCACCGCCGCCATGAACCGGGCCGTCGACCCGCGCGATCCGGTGGATCCGGCAACGATCACCGGATGGTCCGGGGGCGCGGTCTCCCAGATCCGGTCTAGCCGGTCCACGACGGCGGAATGGCGCGCCTCCACCGTCAGGCTGTCCTCGCCCGCGAAAAACGGCGCCACGATGGACAGGAACGCCTGACTGCGCTGCCAGTGCTGCGCATGGTCGCCCACGTCGAGCATGCGGACGGTATCGGGGCTGACCCGTTCCTCCTGCATCTCGCCCATCAGATCGGCCAGACTGTCGGCCAGCGGATAAAGCGCGGAGCGGGGCGCCAGGTCGGGCCGTTTTTCCAGCAGTTTCGCGATCAGCTGGCTCAGTTGCAGGCGCAGCCGCAGGGGCGACATCGCAGGCGGCAGCCCCGCCATATCGGGCCGCGCGGCCAAATCCGTGACGGGCAGGATGCGGGGCAGGAAACTGGCGCGCCGCGCGGCGAATTGCGCGGTCAGCCGGCGCTGCATCCGCGCGGTGTTGACGTAGATTTCCACCCGGGCCAGCGCTTCGGGCGGCTGCCCGGCCAGACGCGTCTCGATCCCGTCGATCAGCGCGGCGATGAAATCGACGCCGAGCGGGGTCGCGAAAACGCGCGGCTGGGGCGCGGGCTCAAACAGCATCGCGCCGCTCCAGCATCGCTTCGGCCAGGGGGATGCCGCCGGGGTGGCCCACATCGGCCCAGAACCCGGGATAGATCGCGCCGAACAGCCGGCCCCGCGCCATCAGCTTGCGCCAGATCACCCACATTGAAAACGGGCCGGGGGCCGTATCGTCGAACACGGCGCCATCAAGGATCTGCGCGCCCGTCCAGACCAGCCCGGTCTTGTCCGGGGTGATCCGCCCGGTTTCGGACAGCGCGAAGTCGCCGCCGCCCTGCCGCCCCACGGCCCGGTCACGGGGCACCAGCAGCAACAGGCCGTCCATCGCCCCGGGCCGCCAGCCGACGGCCAGCAGGCGCAGCGCGTTTTCCCCGCGCCAGACCGCGTCGGAGTTCAGGCACCAGATCGGCCCTTCCCCCAGAACCGGCAGGGCATTGCGGACGCCCCCGCCGGAGTCCAGGACCTCCGGCGTCTCGTGCAGGAAGGTCACATCCTCCTGCTCCGTCAGATAGGCCGCCAGCCGATCGGCGCGATAGTGGCCGTTCACCGCGATTGGCGCGGCGCCGGCATCGCGGGCCTGCGCAAGGGCATGCTCGATCATCGGGCGGCCCGCCACCTCGATCAGCGGCTTGGGCCGGTCCGCGGTCAGGGCGCCCATCCGGCGTCCGAACCCGGCGGCAAGGATCATACAGGACCGGGGCGTCATCCGACAGGGTCCGTGACCGGCAGATTGTCCAGAAGCGCGGAGACCGGGGCGCGCAGCGCGTGCAACTCCGCATGCGCGGCCGCGCGCCGGACATGCCCCGCGACGCGCGGCATGTGGCGCAGATATCCCGGTTTGCCCAATTCGCTGGCCAGCCGGGCGAAAACGCCCAGAATCCGCAGGTTGCGTTGCAGCGACAACAGCGCGCAATGCAGCCGGAACGCCGCCGGGTCCAGACCCAGCGCAGCCCCGTGCCGCGCGATCAGGTCGGCGCGAAGCGGCTCGGGCACATCCCGGCGCGCGTCATCCAGAAGGGAGATCAGATCGTAGCCCGCGGGCCCCGTGGCCGCGAGCTGGAAATCCAGCAACCCGACCCGGGCAAGCCCCTGCCGCCCGGGCAGCCAGATCAGGTTTTCCGCATGGTAATCGCGCAGGATCGTAACGCCGGGCCCGCCGAAATGGCTCCTGAACAGCGGCAGAAGCCGGTCGGATATCTCTTGCCGGAGACCCGCCGCATCGGCCCCTGGCGACAGGTGCTCGAACGTCACGGCCAGCATGTCGCACATCCGGTCCGGCGCCAGATGCGGCAGACCGGCCGGCGGCGGCAGACCGGCAAGGTGGGACAGAAGATCGGTGGCCTCGGTGTAAAGCGGGCGCTCGGCTTGCGGGTCGGTCTCGACGCAGCGGGCAAAGAGGTCGTCGCCCAGATCCTCCAGCAGCATCAGCCCGGCGGCGCGCCGGACGGCAAGGATCTCCGGCGCCGACAGGCCGTGGGCTTTCAGGTAGGCGGCGATGTCCTGGAACCGGTCGAACTCCTCGTCCGGCGGAGCGATCATCAGGATGGCGGTCTGGTCCCCCGCCCGGTCATGAAGCCGCAGATAGCGCCGTGGGGAGGCATCCGCGGGCAGTGGCGTTCTGTGCGCCTCCGCCCAGCCCAGCGGTTTCAGAAACTCGTCGATCTCCGCGCTCATCCCGCCTCCAGACAGCGGGCAAGACGGGCGGCAAGCGCGGTATCATCGGCCATGTACAGGGCGATCCCGCGACGGTCAGGCGTTTCGGGATCATGCGAAAAGACAAGCCAGGCCGCGCCCTCTGGCCAGCGCCCGGCCAGCCTGTCGGGCCATTCGATGAGGCAAAGCGCATCGGAAAACGCCTCCTCCAGCCCAAGCTCCAGCGCGTCATCGGCACCGGTCAGACGGTAGAGATCGCAATGCCAGATCTCCAGATCGCCGGCCTGATAGGTCTGAACCAGCGTGAAGCTGGGGGAGGGGACATCCTCTGCCGTTCCGTGCTCCGCCTGACGGCTCTGGATCAGGGCGCGGGCGAAATGCGTCTTGCCGCTGCCAAGATCACCCGCCAGCAAGATCACGTCTCCGGCACGAAGCTCCGCCCCGATCCGCGCCGCCATGGCGGCCGTCGCCTCGGGGGAGGTGCTGACCCATCGGGCCAGGCAGGGCAATTCGGGGGAACGGGCGGCGGTGTCGGACATTTGCGGCGAGTTTAGCCATGGCCCGGCGGCCCGCAACCGCAACCTTGCACAAGATGGGCCGGGATCAGTCCTGCCCGCCCGCCACCTCGCGCAGCCGTTCGAGCTTCTCGGTGGTTTTGGACAAGCGCACGAAACTCACCATCATCGCCCCGCCCTTCAGCGGCGCGACCCGGCATTCCAGCGCCCGGCCGTCGGCCATCACGATGTCGTCGGACCATGCCGCGCGTTCGGCCTCCTGACTGGCGAAGGCGCGAATATCGCCCCAGACCGGCGCGGGCCGGGTCGCCTCCTGCCACTGGCGCGTCGCCTCCACCAGACCCATCGTGCCCAGCATTTCGCGCGGGTCGGTCCCCCAGAGCCGCGCATAGGCATCGTTGCTGAGGATCAGCTGGCCATCCTTGGAGAATACCGCAAGCGCCGCCTCCCCCTCGTCCAGCACCGCCTGATAGAGGTCCAGATCCGCGCGGAACTGCCGGGTCAGCGAAACCTCGGAGCTGATATCCTCGAACATGAAGGCCACCGCCCCGTCGGGATGCGGGCGGCCGATCACCCGGTAGGTCTGCCCGGTGGGCAGCGTCCACAGCTCCTGATAGCTGCCGTCCTGCGCGGCCTGTTCCAGCCGCGACAGGCTGGCCCGCCATGCCTTGTAATTCTTGGGCTCGGGCATCCGCTGGCGTTCGCGTAACTGGTCGAGGAACGCGAACAGGCTGGGCCGGGAGGACAGCCATTCCGGGTCAAGCGTCGAGAGCGTCAGCAGGGCCGGGTTGAACAGCACCAGTTCCCGCCGCTTGTCGAAAATCGCCAGACCGATGGGCAGATGCGCGAAGGTCTTGGACAGGGTCTGCACGAAGTTGCGAAGCCCGGTTTCCGCCGCCACCAGCCGGTCGATCGACCGGGCCGCGTAAAGCGTTCCGCCATCCTCCTCCGGCGTCATCGAGACATCGTACCAGCTGGGGTCCTGCTGATCGGGAATGTCGAGCTGGCAGCGCCGGAAGCTGCCGGGATCGGGCGGCGGATCAAGCTGATCGGCGAACAGCCTGCGGATCGGCCAGACCAGCGGCCCGTCCAGCTCCGCAGAGCGCCGGACCAGCCTGAAATAGGCAGCATTGGCCCAGGTGATCTGCGCATCCGGCCCCTCCCGCCACATCGGCACGGGCAGGAAATCAAGCGCCGCGCGCAGGCCTTTCAGTTCGGCCTGCAGACCGTCCAGACTGCCCTTGTGGATCGCCTGACGCGCCTTTCCCTCCTGCGCCGTGGCGACCGTGATGCAAAGCGTCTCACCCTCGGTCCTGCCCGCGACCGAGATCGCGTCGCTGCCCAGATAGCCGATCAGCACGAAACCCTCGCCCCGGTGCCGCAATGCCTGCATCGCGTCGGGAATGCCCTCGTTGAGCGGGGTCAGCCCCTCCACAAGCCCGGCCCAGGCGGCGGCCCGGTCCTCAGGGTCGGCGATGAAGCACTCGTCCTCCTCTGGATCGGAGATCAGATACCCTTCGCGGAACACATATCTGCGCGGCATGTCCAGCGCCTGCCAGAACTGCTGCGCCGAAGCCGCGCCGCGCCGGCGCAGGAGCCATTGGCTGAGAATCATGGCACAGGAGGCCGCCGCCACGCTTACGACCACGAGAAGCACAATCACGGCGGTATCGGGCAAGACGACGCTCCAGAGCCTGGGGGACATATTCGCCAAGCACCAAACGGCAGAAGCATTAATGATCAGTTAAACGGGAATGGGTTGGTTCTCGCCAAGCGGCTTGCTGGCTTCGTCCGCCAGCAGGCCGATCGCCTCATAGGGCCAGCTGACCTCCACGATCGCGCCGCGTTTTTCACCCTTGTCCTCGGCCGCCAGGAACGGATCGGACGCATTCATGAACTGCACCGTGGCGCCGGAGCGCTCCAGAAGCGTCTTGGCGATGAACAGGCCAAGGCCCATCCCCTCGTAGCCCGGTCGCGGGTCGTGCTCGGGCCGGGAGCGGCCGCGCAGGAACGGGTCGCCCAGACGCCCCAGCAGATCGGGGGGGAACCCGGCCCCGTCATCGACCATCCGCAACCGGATCGTCCCGCTGCCCCAGCGTCCCTCGATCCAGACCCGGCCATCGGCGAAATCGACGGCGTTCTGCACCAGATTGCGCAGGCCGTGGATGATCTCGGGCTTGCGGCGGATGATCGGCTGGGCGGCGGACATGTCGCCGGTGGGCTGGAAATCGTAATGGATCTCCGTACCGCGATCCGCATGGGGCTCCGCCGCCTCGCGCACCACGGCGCCAAGGGGCGCGCTGCGCATGTGAACGTCATCCTTACCGGCGCGCCCCATGGAGCGCAGGATATCGCGGCACCGGTCCGCCTGATCCCGGATCAGGGCCACATCCTCCAGCAGCTCGGGCCTGTCCGCCAGCTCCTCCACCAGTTCGGTGGAAACCAGCTTGATTGTTGCAAGCGGGGTTCCCAGTTCATGGGCGGCGGCGGCCACGACACCGCCCAGATCGGTCAGTTTCTGTTCCCGCGCCAGAGCCATCTGCGTGGCCATCAGCGCCTGGCTCATCGAATGGGTTTCGCGGGTGACGCGGCGGGCATATGCCGACAGGAAGATGATCCCGATCACGATCGCAAGCCAGAACCCCAGCACGAAGAGATCGGGCAGTTCCAGAACCGAGCCATCAACCGTCGCCAGCGGAATGTGGAAATACGCCAGAAGCGAGATCATCAATATCGCCACGGCGCCCAGAAAAAGGGTGGAGCGCAGGGTCAGCGCCGTGGCCGAGATGGTGACCGGCGCGAGGATCAGCAAGGCGAACGGGTTGTTCAGCCCCCCGGTCAGGAACAGCAGGAACGACAGCTGCGTCAGATCGAACAGCAGCGTCAGCATCGCGTCGCGGTCGCTGAGGCGCTGGTTCTCCGGGAAGATCGTCATCGCGATCAGGTTCGAGATGACCCCCGCGCCGATGGCCAGGAAACACAGGCCCAGTTCGACCCTGAGGCCCAGATAGAGGCTGACCACGACCACGGTGATCGTCTGCCCAAGGATCGCCAGCCAACGCAGCACCAAGAGCGTGCGCAGACGCACCCAGTCGCTGGGCGCATCCCGGGTGACGAGCGTGATTGACGGATCGGGGAGTGAGGCCATCGGACGAGCGGGGCTTTCTGTCACAGGTACAGGATCGTGAATTGATAGTCGCTTGGTCTTAAGTGTTCAACAAACAGCACAACGTTGCGGGAGGTCGCGATGACTCGAGTTTACGCCATCAGCGCGGTCACGCTGATCGTGGCCATGCTGGCCGCCATCGCGGTGGTCATCTATATGGGCCGCGGGCAGCAGCTTGCCGATGCCGACCCTTATGCGCAATGCCGCAGTTCGCAGATCGCCGGCGGCGCGGGCAGTATCGGCGGCCCGTTCGAACTGGTCAGCGAAACCGGCGAGACCGTGACGGATGCCGACATCATAACCGAACCCACGCTGATCTATTTCGGTTATACCTTCTGCCCCGATGTCTGCCCGCTGGACACGGTCCGGAATGCCGAAGCGGTCGATATCCTGAGTGAACAGGGTCATTCCGTGACCCCGGTCTTCATCAGCGTCGATCCGGGCCGGGACACGCCCGAAGTGGTGGAGGCCTTCACCGCCAACATCCATCCCGACATGATCGGTCTGACCGGCACGCCGGAACAGACCGATGCCGCCTCCCGCGCCTACCGCACATATTACCGGCTCCATGACACGTCGGACGAGTTTTATCTGGTCGATCATTCCACCTTCACCTATCTGGTGATGCCCGAGGACGGGTTCGTGGAGTTCTTCCGCAGGGAAATGTCGCCGGCGCAGATGGCCGAACAGGTCGAATGTTTCATCGAGGCCCGCTCGTAGCCACAAATTGACCTGTCCCGACGATTACGCCTATGTAGGTTGAATTGTTGAAGAACCGGAGGAACTTGCATGTCCCAGGAACGGACGCTACGCGATATAGGGCCGGATAAATCCCTGCTTCTCGTGGATGATGACGAACCGTTTCTGAGACGTCTGCAGCGCGCCATGGAAAAACGCGGCTTCGATGTCGAAGCGGCCGGGTCCGTGGCCGCCGGGATCGCCATCGCGACGGCCCGGCCCCCGGCCTATGCCGTCATCGACCTGCGGCTGGAAGACGGCAACGGGCTGGATGTGGTCGAAACCCTGCGTGAAAAGCGCCCCGACAGCCGGATCGTGGTGCTGACGGGCTATGGCGCCATCGCCACCGCCGTGGCCGCGGTGAAAATCGGGGCGACGGATTACCTGTCCAAACCCGCCGATGCCAACGACATCACCGCCGCATTGCTGGCGGCAGAGGAAGAGATGCCGCCGCCGCCGGAAAACCCGATGTCCGCCGACCGGGTGCGATGGGAACATATCCAGCGCGTGTACGAGCTTTGCGACCGCAATGTCAGCGAGACCGCACGGCGGCTGAACATGCACCGCCGGACCTTGCAGCGCATCCTCGCCAAACGGTCGCCACGGTGATCCGTATCGGGCTGGCCGCGGCCGGTCTTGCGCTGACGGCCTGCGCGCCCGGGGGGATCCCGGAACGTGCCGCCACCACCCCCACCCCAAGAAGCGTCACCCTCGATGAGGGCGGCGTACAGCCGTCGGGCACGCCGCTCCGGATCGATTTCGGCCGGGCGCAGGATGGCGTGATCGAAACGATGACCCGCCTTCAGGGCGCGGCCCCAGTCGAGATCGCCCGGCAGACGGAGTGCGGCCCGGGGCCGGTGACGGCTGCGCGCTGGCAGAACGGGCTGACGCTGAACTTCCTCGACGGCGATTTTCGCGGCTGGACGATGACAGGCCCGGACCTGAGCACGCCGCAAGGGATCTTCGCCGGCATGGCGCGCGCGGACCTGCCGGGCGCGGATTTCTCCGAGACCTCGCTGGGCACCGGGTTTCGCGCGGGCGGGATCTTCGGCATTCTGGACGAGCGCGGCTCGGAGGTGCGCATGATCTGGGCCGGGGCGACCTGTTTCCAGCGCTAGCAGTCCACCGCGCATCGGACCAGCCAGTCCACAAACACCTTGACCCGCGCGGGCAACGGGCCCGGCTGCTGCACCAGATAATATCCCAGTTCCGTGTCGCATTGCTCCAGCAGGAGCACCAGCCGGCCTTCGTCCAGATCCTTCTGCACCACCGCATAGGGTTGCATGTTGACCCCGGCCCCGGCCCGGCATGCCGCAAGCGCAAGGGCGCTGGAACTGAGCTCGGTCGCCGAGATGTCGGCGCGGTCCAGACCCTGCACCGTCAGCCAGGAGAATAGCTCCCCGAAACTCGTGTCCACGACCCAGGGCAGATCGGCCAGCATCCGCACCGCCTCCGGCGCGGCGGCGGTATAGGTTTCCGGCAGTCTTGCGGCCAGCGCGGGATGCGCGACCACCACGGTGTTCGCCCGGCTCAGGAACCGCGTCTCGACGCCCGGCCACACGCCGCGCCCATAGCGGATCGCCAGATGATGCCCCTCCCGCCGGAGATCATGGACCCGGTCGTCGGACGAGATGGTGATCGGAATATCGGGCCGCGCCGACCAGAACTCCGACAGGCGCGGCATCAGCCAGTTTTCCGCGAAGCTGCGCGTCGTCGTCAGCGAGATCGGCCCTTCGCAGCGCGCCTCGGTCAGGGTGCGGACACCCGCCGCGATCTCGGCGAACCCGTTGGCCAGATCCGTGGCAAGACGGCGCCCCGCGGGCGTGGGCACCATGCGCCGGCCTTCCCGCTCGATCAGCGATTGTCCGAAATGAGTTTCAAGCGCGCGGACATGCTGCGCAATGGCCGCATGGGTCACGTTCAGCGTGCGTGCGGCAGCCGAGTAGTTTTCCAGCCGGGCGGCCGCCTCGAATGCCCGAAGCGCGGAGAGGGACGGGATATCGCGCCAATCCATATGTAACCTCATCTTACATACGAAAGCTATTGCTGACTCACCGCCTTCGGTCAAGCGCGGTAGTATCGGGACAGATCATATCAAAGGAAATCGACAATGCTCCGCATCCTTTCCGACAGCCTGAAAATTGCAGCCCGCCAGCATGACTGGGACCCGCCCGACTACTGGCGCCAGATGGACGAACGCCCGGTCCGCCGCCCGGCCCGGCAGAATCCGCGTCAAAGCTCCATGCGGCGCTGGCTGCGCGATACCGGTATTTTATGAGGCCTGCTTACATCAGGCATCTCTCTCATCCCTGTGGCTGGCCGGAAACGGCCTGCCCCACTTGGCCGGAGGGTCGACGCGCAAGCTCCGAACCTTCCGGCCTTTTTTAGCGGTCTCATGGCGCCCGGGATCAGTCCAGATCGTACCGCATCAGCTGCTTGTCGACCACCTGCCCGTCGTCCAGCCGGACCCCTGTCATGGACCCGTAGGGCTGGAAGCCCCGGCTCTGGTAGTAGGTGAGCCCGCTGTCATTATCCGTGCGGATATTGGCGTTGATCCATGCATATCCCAGCAGGCGGGCCGCCGGTACGGTGGCGCGGAACAGGCGGGAGCCGATCCCCAGCCCCTGCTTGTGAGGGGCGACGAAGGTCGAGATATCCGCAGCGGCGGCAGGCAGATAGTCAGCCGGCCCGACGAGCTGAAACCCCAGGATGCGTCCCTGCCCGTCCTCCGCCACATGCCATGCGCTTCGGTCGGGATCGCTCGACATCCAGTCCGTCATATCTGTGGCGGTCACCGGGCGGGTCATCGCGGTTGTCCCGCCGATGCGGATGATCCGGCAAAGAAACTCGGCCATTCCGCCCGCATCCAGCCCGTGCGCGGGCCTGACATGCAGATCGCCGGTCACAGCGCCGCCAGAAGGGCCGCATGGCGGGCGGTGAATTCCGCGCGCGCCTCCGCCGGGGGGCGCAGGCGCAGGGTCAGCCCCTTCGTCACGCCGGGCCGGGGATGCCCGAAGAACCGGTCGGCCTCCGCCTCGGCGAAACCGGCCAGTTGCGTCGCTTCCAGCCAGGCCGAGATCTTGTCGGCCCGCTTGATCTTTGCCTTGACGGTTTTCGGCAGCAGGCCGGGCAGCCCGAACCGCAAGTGGATCGCCGCCGACAACCGGTCGTCCAGCGCGCCGTAATCCGGCCCCACGGCCGCCTTCACCGGCGAGATCATGTCGCCGATGACATATTCCGGCGCATCGTGCAGCAGGGCCGCCAGCCGCCATTTCGTCGGTGCATCCGGCACCAGCCGACCGTAGATTTCCTCCACCAGAAGCGAATGTTCGGCCACCGAATAGGGATAATCCCCCGCTGTCTGCCCGTTCCAGCGCGCAACGAAGGCCAGCCCGTGGGCGATATCCTCGATCTCGATATCCATCGGCGTCGGATCCAGAAGGTCCAGCCTGCGCCCCGACAACATGCGCTGCCAGGCACGGGGGGGATGTTTGGGCATAGCTCTATCCGGCAATTGCTGCGCCCGAGATGGATAAGCGGCGGTCGCGCAAAGGACAACCGCCTCCCGATCACCAGAAATCGCTAGGCGCCCGCGGGGCTTTGCGCTTACGCTTTCCATCTCTTACGTGCAATCCAGGGGAGAGTTTCGATGTCCAAGGACGGTAAAGGCGGCAAAGACGGCGGCAAGGGCCCGGGCACCACGCCCCACGGGACAGAAAAGGTGCCGGGCGGCGGCAAGGACGGCGGCAAGGGCAAATAGCCTTTCCGCCGCGTGACCGCATGATCGAAACCGGCCGCCGGGTTCGTGGCGGCCGGTTTCTTCCTCCGGCAGGGCCGGTGTTTCAGATCTCCATCACGATCCGCCCGTCAATCTGACCGGCGCGCATCTTGTCGAAGATCGCGTTGATGTTCTCCAGCTTGTCCCATGTGAAATGGGAGGCGACCTTGCCTTCGGCCGCGAAGACCAGCGACTCGCGCAAATCGTTCCGCGTTCCCACGATCGAGCCGCGCACGGTGATCCGTTTCAGCACGATCTCGAAGATGGGCAGCGGAAAATCGCCGGGCGGCAGCCCCACCAGAGACATGAACCCGCCCCGCTGCAACATGCCCACGGCCTGACTGAAGGCGCTGTTGGACACCGCGGTGACAAGCACGCCGCGCACCCCGCCCATCTGCGTCTGCAACTCGCCGACCGGATCCTCATCAACCGCGTTGAAGGTGAGATCCGCGCCCAGATCCCGCGCCAGCTTCAGCTTGTCTTCATGCACGTCCACCGCGACCACATGAAGCCCCATGGCCTTGGCGTATTGCACAGCCATATGGCCCAGCCCGCCGATGCCCGAGACCGCGACCCAGTCGCCGGGTTTCGCCTCCAGCTCCTTCAGGGCCTTGTAGACCGTGACACCCGCGCACAGCACCGGAGCCGCGGGACCGAACTCCAGCCCATCTGGCAGTTGGCCGACATAATTCGCATCCGCCCGCACGAACTCCGCATAGCCGCCATCGACGGAATATCCGGTGTTTTGCTGGCTTTCGCACAGGGTTTCCCAGCCGCCCACGCAATGTTCGCAGCGACCGCAGGCAGTGTGCAGCCATGGCGCGCCAATCCGGTCGCCCTCTTTCAGATGGGTGACGCCCGCGCCCACCGCCGCGACCTCGCCCACGCCTTCATGGCCGGGAATGAACGGCGCCGTGGGCTTGACCGGCCAATCGCCTTCGGCCGCATGCAGGTCGGTATGACAGACACCACTGGCCCGCACCCGCATCAGCACCTGCCCCGGGCCGACCTCCGGCACCGGAACCTCGCGGATCTCCAGCGGCTTCCCGAGTGCGGGGACGACGGCGGCTTTCATGGTTTTGGGCAGGGACATCGGCGTTCTCCTCAAGATTGCTTTCAACTGCAACTTACATGTTCTGGTTGTCAGGGATTTGACACTGATCAAGGCGCGCCGGATTCGCGGCGCCACCGGCATTGCCGCGCCCATGGTGCCCTGCTATGTCGCCATCCAAACAGAGATCTGTGCCCGAAGGAAAGGCTACCGCCCGTGACCGATTACATCGTGAAAGACATTGCTCTGGCCGAATATGGCCGCAAGGAACTGGATATCGCCGAAACCGAAATGCCCGGGCTGATGGCGCTGCGCGAGGAATACGGGGCCTCCAAACCCCTGAAAGGCGCGCGAATTGCCGGCTCTCTGCACATGACGATCCAGACCGCCGTGCTGATCGAGACGCTTGTGGAACTGGGTGCGGAGGTTCGCTGGGCGTCGTGCAACATCTTCTCCACGCAGGATCATGCCGCCGCCGCGATCGCCGCTGCCGGGGTGCCGGTCTTCGCCATCAAGGGCGAAACGCTGGAGGAATACTGGGATTACGCCGACAAGATCTTCCAGTTCAAGGAAGGCGGTTGCAACATGATCCTCGACGACGGGGGCGACGCGACGCTTTACATCCTGATGGGCGCACGGGTCGAGGAAGGCGAGGAAGACCTGATCGCGGTGCCGACGTCGGACGAGGAGGTCGCGCTTTTTGATCAGATCCGCAAGCGGATCAAGGAAACCCCGGGCTGGTTCGTGAAGCAGCGCCACATGATCCAGGGCGTCACCGAAGAGACGACGACCGGCGTTCACCGCCTGTACCAGATGATGGAGAAGGGCCACCTGCCCTTCCCGGCGATCAATGTGAATGACAGCGTCACCAAGTCGAAATTCGACAACAAGTACGGCTGCAAGGAGAGCCTTGTGGACGGCATCCGGCGCGCCACCGACACGATGATGGCCGGCAAGGTGGCCGTCGTCTGCGGCTATGGCGATGTCGGCAAGGGGTCTGCGGCGTCCCTGCGCGGGGCCGGGGCCCGCGTGAAGGTGACCGAGGTCGATCCGATCTGCGCCCTGCAGGCGGCCATGGACGGGTTCGAGGTCGTGCTGCTGGAAGACGAACTGCCGCATGCGGATATCTTCATCACCACCACCGGCAACAAGGACGTGATCCGCATCGAGCACATGCGCGAGATGAAGGACATGGCGATCGTCGGCAATATCGGCCATTTCGACAATGAAATTCAGGTCGCCGCGCTGAAGAACCACAAATGGACCAACATCAAGGAACAGGTGGATATGATCGAGATGCCCTCGGGCAACCGGTTGATCCTGCTGTCCGAAGGGCGGTTGCTGAACCTCGGCAATGCCACCGGCCACCCGTCTTTCGTGATGTCGGCCTCCTTCACCAATCAGGTACTGGCCCAGATCGAGTTGTGGACCAAGGGGGAGGAGTACAACAACGAGGTCTACGTCCTGCCGAAGGTGCTGGACGAGAAAGTCGCGCGCCTGCATCTGAAGAAGATCGGTGTGAAACTGACCCAGCTCGCCAAGGAACAGGCGGACTATATCGGCGTGGCGCAGGACGGGCCGTTCAAGCCCGAGCATTATCGGTATTGAGGCGCGTCGCCCGGACGTTTGGTCACAGCTGCAAGTCTTGAACTAAGCAATAGAAAACCTCGCCCCTTACAGTGTGGGGTTTTCTTTGTTCCAGACGGTTTCACCGCCCGTGACTACTTTTGAGATGCCAACCTCTGCCGCCCAAGCACGGCCAATATCTCTGATCATCGGTGTTCGTTTGCCGCGAGTCAGCACGGCGCATTTTCGGGATTGGACCAACTCTGCGAGGGCAGGGTTGATGTCCCGCGCTTGCTGCTTCTCCGGATCGAGCGATGGGATTAGCAACTCCGCCACTGCGTTTGCAAAGGCAGGCAGGATAAACTTTGGGCTGGTCCCAAGCGCTGATACGCGCCGGTAAATGGTTTTACCAAATAGCGAAAACCATGCTTCTTTATCTGTCAGATACGGATAACGCCGCTTCCAATGATGCTCAATCGTCAACGGGGCTACTGCGTCATAACCCTTTCGCAGAAACGGTTCGATGTCCTGTGGGTCCATATGCTCGAGGCAAATCCAATCGTCTTCCATATGGAACATGACGTTGTCCGCAGCTTGACCCCATAGCCATTTCACCGCGGCTCCAAAGGAGGGCGTTTCTGGTTTCCGAATTTGCACACGCGGAAACATAGACCGCAGTACCTCTTCGCAGCTGGCTTCGTCCGACGCATCTCCAAAGGCCGGATCGAGGTTCACGTAGGCGCACTCGACCACAAAATTCGAAAATAGGTTTTCTTGAAATGAATCCAAGGTTGTTTTGAGCAAGTCAGGGCGCCGAACGGCAGTCATGCAAATGTCGATCTTCATCGCTTAACCTTCAAAGCCGCAACATGCCGCGCAGAATTCGGCGTCGCAGGCTCCACTTCCGACCGACACGCTGTTCGATATGGTGTTCCAAGGCAGTCGCGATCTCTGACCTGTAGGAAGGGTCAGTTAGCTGTTCCATCATCTCATGAGCATGCCAACGAAACTCCGCACGGGCTTGTAGCTGCTCACGCGGTTGCAGCGCGTAATCCGCACTCCCAATGATACGCTGGATAAAACGGGTGTCTGGCACCGGTGCAGCGGCACCTTTCAACAGGCTCGGCAAAAGGATCAAATGATCGCTCGCCCACAAAAATGGATACCCTGTTTCTTCAAAAGCTCTTCTATTACTTTGCAGGGCAGTCCGCCGCCACATCCCGTAAACCCAAGTCGGTTTGCAATCCAACAACAAGTCCACGACGCGCCCAGGATCCTCGTCGCGTCTGGATCCTGCCTCGACCAGTTTCCGACTATTTTCGGTGACCTGCTCGCAACTCGAATAGGCGAGTTCTAACGATGGATCGTCTTCCAGACACCGTAAGAGAGCGCCAACATAGGTTGGGTCTGATAGGTCATCATCCGCGCGCCACATAAAGTACTCGGCTTCAGACTGATGCAGTGCCAATTGGAAATTTGCACCCGGTCCAATATTCATGTCGTTGCGCCGGTACTCAAATCGCGGGTCGTGCATGAACTCGTCGAGCACAACCTCGCGCGTGTTATCGTTGGACGCGTTATCGAACACAGTCACCTTAAATTCTTCATAGTCCTGATCCCGCAGGCAGATCAAAGCTTCGCGAAGGAGCTCCGCGCGGTTAAACGTCGGGACGGCAACATCAAGCTTGGCCATTTTTTCGCAACCCAAGAGCTACCGAACCGTCCAACGGAACCGCAGTTTGCACCATGCAGAGAGCCAAAGCGTGACTACGTTCCCTATGTGCCTTTCCACATTTGGATCCTCGAAACACTTGCGGGCGCTTAAGCACCATTCTTCATCAGTTGCCGAAGCATTTCCCGCGCACATTATCAGGCAGACGTTGGTGCGTGCAAGGTGCCACCTAGGTCGAGCGCGAAGCCAGAGATATGGAGGCGGGTTTGCACCACAGAATCGCGGCAAGATGTCTACCGAAGTACTCTACCCTTCCCTGCAGCGGGACGTCGCCCGGCCCGCCGAACACCGAGGCAAGTTCCTGGTGTTGAAAACACCGGTCACTTGGGATTGGACAGAGATACCCGCGCGTGGTTTCGCGATCACTGCTGTTTCGAAGATTTTGAAGCTCTCTCCGCTGGTAGATCAAGCCAGTCTTGACCGGAATAATGCCGCTGACCCGCTTGAACATTTTGAACCGGTCATAAGGTCAGTTGTGGAGCGAAAGGCGTATGACCCGAGGTTACCAAGTATCAGAGTTGTGTCCGCATTGCACACCGGGGCACCCTCCTGGGCAACTTCCCCTTTTTGAACGGCCTTGGCTCGGCTAACCTTTGCTTCGTCCCGGTCGAAATAAGCCGGGGGACGCAAAATGGTCCAAAACAGGGAGTGATATTCACCATGGGCAAGCGAGACGATTTGATCGCGATCTATGCGGATGATTTGAAAAACAAGTGTGGCATGACACCGGATATGGACCTGCTGACCAAGGTCACGATCGGCTGCGGCCCTGCGATTTATGACGCCGACGCCGCAACCGTGGCCGCCACACAGCCCGGAGAGCTGGAGACGGTTAAGAGCAACTTCCTCATCAAGAAGCTGGGCCTGAGCGACGGCCCGCAATTGATGGAGGCGATCAACAGCGTCATTGCCACCTATGGCCAGTCTGAGCGCAACAAGTACCGCGCCGTGGTCTACTACATGCTGACCAAGCATTTCGGAAAGGAAAGCGTCTACGGCTGAGGCCGGACCGCACCGCACCGAAATCGGAAAGGGGCCGGCCGGTGTGCGGGCCCTTTTTGCATATGTAAGGGTTTGTTTAGCTTAAATTCTCTGGGCAATTGTTTTGCATGAGAGATGGCTTGGCGCTATCACCCCCTGCATGCCCGGCCAGGACGGTGGGCCCTCGGATAGAACACGTGCGGAGCGAGATGTGCGCGTGGGTGTTGGAGGGTCCCGGGGGGTCGGGACCCTCCATTTTTTTGAGGGCCGGACGGGCCTCTCGCAACCGGTCTTCACATGTTCCCAAGCGTGTTTCCGGCGCGCCGCCAAAGCGCGCATCGGCGCCGGCGCAGCTGCCAAGCCTGGATCAGGCGAGGGACAATTCGGCCTCGATCTCGATGGCGAAATTCATCGGCAATCCCGCAACCCCGATGGCGGAACGCGCATGGCGCCCCACCTCCGCGCCGAACACGTCGACGATCAGGTCGCTGAACCCGTTGATCACCAGATGCTGCTGATCATACCCGGGGGCGGAGTTAACCATGCCAAACACGCGGGACCAGCCCGCGACCCGGGACAGGGGGCCGATCTCGGCCCGGAGATTGGCCAGCACCGAGAGGGCGATATCCCGCGCCGCAAGCGCCGCCTCCTCCGTCGACAACTCGGCGCCGACCTTGCCATAGGGGCCGGCTATCGCGCCCTCGGATGTCTGTTTCGGATGACCGGAGACGAACACGCGATCCCCGCGGACATTGATGAGCGCAAAGGGCAGATGCAGATCGGGCGGCAGGCTGATCGCGGCGGGAAGCTGCAGGCCCAGTTCGGCCAGTCGTTCTTCGGGGGTTTGCATGTTCCGGCCTTTCCGCGCGCGTCAGCCGCCGACGCCGCCCATGTCGCAGATCAGGGCCCATTCCCGATCGCTGACAGGTTGGACGGACAACCGGGAGTTTTTCACCAGCACCATGTCGGCGAGACGCTCGTCGCCCTTGATCTGTTCAAGCGTCACCGGAGTTTTCAGCGGCTTGACCGCCTTGATATCCACGCATTCCCACCGCTCGTCATCGGTTGTGCTGTCGGGATGCGCCTCGGCGATCACTTCCACGATCCCCACGATCTCCTTGTCTTTCTGCGAGTGGTAGAAGAAGCCCCGGTCGCCGACTTTCATCTCGCGCATGAAGTTCCGCGCCTGATAGTTGCGTACACCGTCCCATTCCTCTCCCGCATCGCCCCGGGCGACCTGCTGGTCCCAGGACCAGGTGGAGGGTTCGGACTTGAAAAGCCAGTATGTCATCGGGGCTACTCCGGTTTCAGGGGGCGGCGCAGAAGCGTGTCGATGACAGCATCAAGGGTCAGCGCACCGCTGGCAAGGGCTGCGACCGCATCGGCGATGGGCGTGTCCAGTTCCGGGCGCGCGGCCAGTTCCTGCGCGGTGGCAAGCCCCTCCACCGTGACGGCCGGATCGGGGCTGCGGCCCTCGGCCAGCGCCATACCGAAGGCCGTGTTGCGGGATTTCTCGGAGGTGCAGGTCAGAACCAGATCGCCGAGCCCGGAAAGCCCGGAAAGCGTTTCGTCCAGCGCCCCGGCGGCGCGGGCCACCCGGCGCATCTCGGCAAAGCCACGGGCCATCAGCGCGGCGCGCGCGCTTTCCCCAAGCCCGGCCCCCATAACCGCGCCCGCCGCGATGGCGATGACGTTTTTCAGCGCGCCGCCAAGTTCGGCGCCGATCACGTCGCTGGTGATGTAGAGGCGCAGCGCGGGCGTTGAGAGGGCATGTTGCAGATCCCGGGCCATATCGGCATCCGTGCAGGCCAGCGTCAGGGCCGTTGGCAGCCCCCGGGCCAGATCCTCGGCAAAGCTGGGCCCGGTGAGTTGAGCGATGGTCGTATCCGCGCCCCGGTGCCGGGCGATCAGCGCGGTCGGGCCAAGCCCGGTGGCGCGATGGATGCCCTTGGCGGTCGAAACCAGAGCCCTGGCCCGGAAGGGCGCGCTTCTGCCCAGAAAATCATCCATCTTCTGGGTCGGGATGGTGAGGATCAGGATCGGCGCGGTCAGATCGGCGAGATCCCCGGTCACGCGGATCGTCGGCGGCAATATGTGACCGGGCAGGCGACGGGTATTTTCGCGCGCCGCGTCGATGGCCGCGGCCCCGTCACGGGCCCAGAGCCGCACCGGATGGCCCGCATTGCCAAGGGTGATGGCCAGAGCAGTGCCGAACGCCCCCGCGCCCGCGATGTCGATGGGTGCGGGCGTCATGCCTTGGCCCCTTTCCGGCCCGATCCGATCAGGGCCGGGCTGATCCGGTCCAGCGGCCAGCGGGGGCGGGCGGACAGATCCATGCCGTCGCGCTGCCCGCGCCGAAACGCCTCCAGCCCCGCATAGGCGATCATCGCGGCATTGTCGGTGCAAAGGGCAAGCGGCGGCGCAACGAAGGGCAGATCCCGCCCGGCCGCGACCTCTTCCAGCGCGGCGCGCAGGGTCTGGTTGGCCGCAACCCCGCCGGCCACCGCAAAACCGCTCAGCCCGGTCTGACCGTCGAGCGCCCGGCGGGATTTCTCGGCCAGAACGTCGCGGACGGCCGCCTGAAAGGCAGCGCAGAGATCGGCACGGTCCCGCGCCGTCAGGCCGGATTTCTCCGCGATCACCGCATCGCGGGCGCGCAGGACCGCAGTCTTGAGCCCGGAAAACGACAGATCGGCGCCCGGCCGGTCGAGTAGCGGACGAGGCAGTGCGAACCGGGCCGGGTCGCCACCCAGCGCCTCGGCTTCGACCGATGGCCCGCCCGGCTGCGGCAGACCGAGGATGCGGGCGACCTTGTCGAAGGCCTCCCCCGGCGCGTCGTCGATCGTGCCGCCAAGGCGGGTGAACGCGTCCGCCCCGTCCACGCGCAGAAACTGGCAATGCCCGCCCGAGACAAGCAGCATGAGATACGGATAGGCAAGCCCGTGGGTCAGCCGCGGGGTCAGCGCATGCCCGGCCAGATGGTTGACCCCGATCAGGGGTTTGCCAAGCGCGAAGGCAAGACCCTTGGCCGCCATGACGCCGGACAGAACCCCGCCGATCAGCCCCGGCCCCGCAGTCACGGCGATGGCGTCGATCTCCGTAAGGCTCAGGCCGGCCTGATCCAGCGCCTCCTCCACCACCAGATCGAGCCGTTCGGCATGGGCGCGGGCCGCGATCTCGGGCACCACGCCGCCGAACTCCGCATGCAGATCAGTCTGGCCCGATACAACGGACGCAAGGATATGCGGGGTGCCGTCATCGCGCAGGATCGCCGCCGCGGTGTCATCGCAGCTGCTTTCAAGGCCAAGAAGGGTCAGGGGCACGGTCATCATCGGCTTCGTTGCTAGGGCGTGGGATCGCAGGTAACACTCGGGCCTATGCCTGACAATGCCGACCCCGTTCTGCTCCTGACCCGCCCCGCCCCGCAATCGCGGCGGTTTGCGGCCCGTTTCGCGGGCAGGCTGGACACGGTGATCGCGCCGCTTCAGAAGATCGCGCCGCTGGATGTGGCTATGGATGACGCCGGGCTTGGTGCGGTGATTTTCACTTCGGAAAACGGCGTGCGTGTGTTTGCGGAGATATCGCCGCGGCGCGATATCCCCGCCTTCTGCGTCGGGGACCGCACCGCCGAGGTGGCGCGCGCGCTGGGCCTTGCGGCCAGATCCGCGAAGGGCGCGGCGGACGATCTGGTGGCGATGGTTCTGGAGGAACGGCCCAGTGGACGGCTCCTGCATCTTCACGGGCGCCACGTGCGGGGCGACGTGGTCGACAGATTGCGCGCAGCCGGCCTGGATGCCGCCGGGCTGGCCATCTACGATCAGGTGAGATGCCCGCCGGATGACGCGTTTCTGGGTGTCGCGGGAGGCAGCCGCGCGGTGATCGCACCCCTGTTTTCGCCCCGCAGCGCGGCGATCTTCGCCGAGGCGCTTGGCGCGGCGCGGCCCGCGGCGCTGACACTGCCCTGTCTGAGTGAAGCTGTGCGCGCGGCCTTGCCGCCCGATTTGCAGGCATCGGCAGTGCTGGCCGATGCCCCGAGCGCAGATGCGCTAACTGCGGCAATTACGAGGCATATTTCCCTCTAGCCGCGCCTTGAGGGGCATGCAACGCTGGTCTAAGCTGACTCGGGTGCCCGGTCAGGCGCTGTTCGGGCGCGATAGCTCCGGCCGGGCGGCCCATGAAGTACAGTTGAAGGGATGGCGTGGTGGCAAGAAAGACCTCAAAGCGATCGGGCGACACTGTAGCCGGGGAAGACACGCAGCAGGATATCGCCGCCACCCGGGACGAGACCACGGGACAGGACAAGACCGCCCCCGAAGAGATCGGCCCCGAAACGACGGACCCCGAAACGACAGGCCCCGCGGGCGAGGATACGGTCGCGGGGGATAGCGATACGTCGCCGCTGATCCTTGACAGGCAAAGCCCCGATACGGGCGACGCCCCGCAATCCGGTGACAGCAAGACAGACGCAACCGCCGACGGGGATGCCCCCGAGCCGGAAGCGAAACCGGACGAGCGCAGGCCCAACCCCGCGCCCGAGCCCACACCCATGGCCACGCTGATGAGCAATGCGACACCGCCGCAGACGATCGTCGAGCAGCGGGGGCCCGGCTTCGTTCCGCTTCTTCTGGGCGGTGTTCTTGCCGCCGCCCTGGGCTATGGGGCCGCCTATCTCGGCGTTCTGCCGACGCAGCAGCCGGGTGAAGACCCGGCCATCGCGGAACTGGGCGCGGCGCTGGAGGCGCAATCCGAAGATCTGGCGGCATTGGCCGATCGGGCCGGCGGCATCGAAAGCCGGCTGGCCACCCTGCCCGAACCTGTCGCGCCTCAGGAGATCGACCTTTCCCCGCTGGAAACGGCCCTGGCGGATGCGACCGCGACGATCCGGGATCTGACCGACCGGATCGCGGCGCTGGAGGCGCGCCCGGTGCTGACCGGAGAGGGCACGATCGACGATGCCGCGATGGCGGCGGCGATGGCCGATCTGCAGGCCAGCCTTGCCGAACAGCAGGCCACCAATCTGGCGATGGCCGAACAGGTCGCAAACGCGGCCGCAGAGGCGGAGGCGAGGATCGCCGCCGCCGAGGAACGTGCCGAGCGGCGCGTCGGGACGGCCACGGCGCAGGCGGCCCTCAGCCAGCTGCGGATCGCGGTGGCGGCCGGCAACCCGTTTTCGGACGCGCTGGCCGATGTGGCGGCCAATGCCGATCTCGATGTGCCGGACCGGCTGGCCGTGATTGCGGAAACCGGCGTGCCGACGCTGGAGGAGTTGCAGGCAAGCTTCCCCGCCGTGGCGCGGGCCGCGCTGCCGGTGGCCCTGCGCGAGACCGCGGGCGACTCCACCGCGGACAGGGTCGGCGCGTTTCTGCGCGGCCAGGTCGGCGGGCGATCTCTGGAACCGCGCGAGGGCGACGACCCGGATGCACGGCTGTCCAGAGCCGAGGCCGCGGTTGCCTCGGGCGATCTGGCAACGGCCTTGAGGGAAATCGGCGAATTGCCGGAAGCGGCCCGCGATCAGATGGCGATCTGGATCAGCGACGCGCAAACCCGGCTGGATGCGACCGACGCGCTCGACGGGTTCGCCGTTGCGCTTGATGACGCGAATTAGGGGGCGGCGCGATGTTATGGTCCCTGCTCAAAATCGTGCTCTTCGTCGGCATTGTCGCCGCCGTGGCTCTGGGCGCGATCTATCTGCTGGAATCCGGCGACGTGGTGCTGATCACCTTCGCGGGGCGTGAATTCGCGTTGACGCCGCTGGCGTCGGTTGTTGTAGCGCTGGTTCTGCTGCTGGCTATCTGGCTGGTTTTCCGGCTGGCCGGATTGCTGGTGGCGACGCTGCGGTTCCTGAACGGCGACGAGACGGCGATTTCGCGTTATTTCAACAGGCGCAGCGAGCAGAAGGGCTTTCAGGCGCTGGCCGATGGCATGCTGGCGCTGGCCGCCGGAGAAGGCCGGCTTGCGATCCGCAAGGCGCAGCGCGCCGAGGGCTATCTGCACCGGCCTGAGATCACAAATCTGCTGATCGCGCAGGGCGCCGAGATGGTCGGCGATCGGGTGCTTGCGACGAACACGCTGAAGGAGCTGGTCAGGGACAGCCGGACCCGGTTCGTGGGTGTGCGCGGGCTGATGAAGCAGAAACTCGATGCGGGCGACACGGAAACGGCGCTGAAACTCGCCGAAAAGGCCCTTGCATTGAGACCGCAGCATGAAGAGGTGCAGGACACGCTGTTGCGGTTGCAGGCCCAGCACGAGGACTGGCGCGGGGCACGCGCAACCCTGTCGGCGAAGCTGAAGGCCGGCAATCTCCCGCGGGACGTACACAAGCGCCGCGATGCGGTTCTGGCGCTGGCCCATGCGCGCGAGGCGCTGGCCGAGGGCAAGGTGGAAATCGCGCGGCGCGACGCGGCCGAGGCCAACAAGATGTCCCCCGATCTGGTGCCCGCCGCCGTGATGGCCGCGCGGATGGCGATCGACGAGGGCAAGCCCAAAGTGGCCACAAAGATCATCCGCAAGGCGTGGGATGCCAAGCCGCACCCAGATCTGGCCGCCGCCTTCGCCGCGATCGAGCCGAACGAGAACCCCTCCGAACGGATGCGCCGGTTTTCCGTGCTGACCAGCCGCCATGTGAATGACGAGGAAACCCGGCTTCTGAAGGCGGAATTGCACATCGCCGCCGAGGATTTCCACGGGGCCCGCGCCGCCTTGGGTGATCTGGCCGAGACAAGCCCGAGCGCCCGGTCACTCACCATCATGGCCGCGATCGAACGGGGGGAGGGGGGGGAGGATCAACTGGTCCGGGCCTGGCTGGCAAAAGCGGTGACCGCATCCCGCGGGCCGCAATGGCTCTGTTCCGCCTGCGGGCATATCCATGCCGACTGGCAGCCCGTCTGCGCGCATTGCGACAGCTTCGACACGCTGAGCTGGGAGGCCGCACCGCAAAGCGACGCGGCCCTGACCGGCCCGACGCAGATGCTGCCTCTCATCGTCGGGGCATTGGACGACCATAGCCACGAAGCCGAGGTGCCGGACGCAGATCTTGTCGATGATCCCGATGTCATCGCGACCGGCGATGCCGGCGAAACCACGCCGCCCGAGGAAGTCGGCGATGTGGAGACGACGGCCCGAAATTAGGGCTATCCATCGCTTGGCAAGCTTGCTAAGAGCGCGCCGGGCGCCGCTGTAGCTCAGCTGGTAGAGCACGTCATTCGTAATGATGGGGTCGGGGGTTCGAGTCCCTTCAGCGGCACCACTTTTTCCACGCAGGTCGTCCCGAAAGTATGCAGGAACGCGCCACGGACGCAGGGTCCGGCGCAAAATCCCGTCCCGGAAGTGCCGATGGCATCGGCAGGACGGCGGGCGGGATAGCTCCGCTGGATCTCAGATCTGGGAAGGCTCGGCCCGACGGCAGGCCGCGGTCGGCTCGCCGGTTTCTGCGGCAGCCCGGTTGCTGGATCGGTCTTCGATGCGGTCTACTTTTGGGGCTGAAGCCCGGAAGATCGCATCGGTCTCATCGAACGCGCCCCGCATCGGCGGGTTCGACGGAGGGCCGGTCCGCAGCCGGTGCCAGGATGAGATCCGCGAGCCGGTTGGCATGGCGTGCCTCCGCCGGAAACCAGTGCCCGGCCCCCCGGATGACATGAAGATCGGCGGCGAAACGCGCGGCAATTGCGGCTGCCGTCCCGGCGGGAACGATGCGGTCATTCTCTCCGGTGATGATGGTGCAATCGCACTCCAATGGCCGGACGGGATCCAGCCAGCCGCCGGGTCGCAGACCCAAAGCCTCGGCAAGAACACGCCCGCTGTCCGGCAGAAGTGTGTGCGCAGCCTCCGGGGAGGGCGGATCGGGGTCCAGCCTTCTCCCGCTGTCGATCCTGATCGCACCAGTCTGCCAGCCAAGCCCGAAAGACAATGTGAAGAAGGCTTTCTGCACCCAAAGCGGCACGCCGGAGCCGATGGAGGGCGGCGGAACCGGCGCCATGAGAACGAGGCGCGATGCGCATCCTTCGTCGGCCAATGCCAGCGCAAGGAGCGCCCCGTTCGAATGCCCGCAGATGATCGGCCAAACACCGTCGAAGGCCGTCGCAAGCCCGTCCGCACAGCTGCGCGCCTCTGCCAGAATGTGGCCGAGACCGACCTGTGCCAGCGCCACCCTCGACAGGGGGTGCCGTCGCTGCGCTTCCGCAAATGTCGGTGCCACGGAACGAAAACCCCGGGTCCTGAGAGCATCCGCAATCGGCCAGAGCGTCTTGCCCGTACCGCCAAGACCATGCAGGAGCAGAACCGCCGGCCTCTGTCGAAAGTGCGTCGTCATCCGGAGGCTCCCGCCGGTTTGCCCTCCGCGTCGCCGACCGCGGCCTCTAGGAGCGATATACTGACGTCGTCGCAGTCGATTTCCGCCGCGACACCGTAGGGCAGCAGGGTCATCGGGTCGGTGTGGCCGAAGTCCAGCCCGGTGACGAGCGGCAGCCGCTCGGCGCCATATTCGGTGAGCACCTTTGCCATGGCGGCGCCATAGTCATCCTGCCGATCCGATGGGACGCCGCCGCCGGGGCGCCCGACGATGACGCCCGCAAGCACGCCGAGAATTCCCTGCGCGCCGAAATTGCGCAGCCAGCGCGCGACAGTCGAGGGGGCCGGGGCCTCTTCGGAGGTTTCGTAGAAGAGGATCGCGCCGCTCCAGATATCGAGAGGCGGCCAAAGCTCCGTCCCCTTGATCATTTCCAGAACCTCGGCGCAGCCTCCGATCAAAGGCCCTCGCGACCGGCCGGACCCCTGCCATAGCCGGGGCGGCGCCGCAGGGTGCAGCCGCCGTTTTCGAGACTGGTTTCCGGGCACCGCCCAGCTGAGCCGTTCATCTGTCCAGCCTTCGGTGTTCCGAGGCAGCTTTCCCGGCGGTTCGCTGGAGAACAGGACCTGACGGATCGCGTCTTTGGTGAAGGCGTGCATGCCGCCGTTCTCGGCGAAACCGGCCATCACGGTCGGGCCGTAGATGCTTGTCACCCCGGCCTTGAGACAGGCGAAATGGAGCACGGTGACATCGGAGTAGCCGAGCAAGACCTTGGGGTTCTCCGCGATCAGGTCGAGATCCAGATATGGTAGCAGCCGGATGCAATCGTCGCCTCCGATACTTGCGATCACGGCCGAGACCGAGCGGTCGGCGAAGGCGTCCATAACGTCATCGGCGCGGGCCTCGGGGTTCCGGTCCAGCCAGTCCACAGGCTTGCAGGCATGGGGCATGAGGACGACCTCAAGCCCGAATTCCTCCGCAAGGTATCGCGTTCCGGCCTCGAACCGGTGCGGGAGGCACGCCGGGCCGCCCCAGCAGGGCGTGACCACCGCAACGCGGTCTCCCACGTTGAGCTTTCGGGGCTTTTTCAGCGGTCTGGGCCAGTACGCCATTTCCGTTTCCGTCAAACCTTGCAGAGCTGCGCGGCGATGGAATGATGGTCGGACCAATCGGATAGGACCGCACGCGCAAACCGCTCCACGGAGTGCAGATGGCGCGCGGGTTCGGAGATGTCGATCTCTGCGATGGACACGCTCGGCACCGGCCAGACGGTTGGCAGGTCGGCCAGTGAGAAATCCGAAAGCGCTTTTCTCAGCGCAACGAGGCGCGCCTCGGATTGCCCGAGATGGATCTGCGCATAAAGCGCTGCCAGATGTATCCGTGCCGACCGTCTGGCCCGCAGATCGTCACCCCGGCTGTGCTGGAGCGAATAGGCATCCGTCAGAAGCTGGTGCGCAGGCCAGTACCGGTGGTCCGAATACTGAAGCGCCAAGGCCTGACCGAAGCGGGCCCAACATCCGGCCGACCCCTTGAGATAGGCATGCACCGGAGCTTCGATATCCGCGAAACGACCGAGACAGCCGGGACAAACGCTCATATTCGTCATCTTTTCATGCCTCTTTCGATAGCGGCACCGCGTCCAGGGCAGAGGCCCGGAAACCGAATTGGGCGATATGGGGTTCCCGTCCTCATGGCCGCCTCCGGGCCGCGGATCTGCGAACCGGGTCATCAGATCTCCCGCGACATCCGAATGCCGGGCACGATCGCCCTGCCATCCGTGCCGACCATGACGCGCTCCTCCGGTTTCCACCCGGCGGCACGGTAAAGCCGTTCCCCCGCGACAGTCGCCAGAAGCTGTGCCCGTCGGAACCCCGCCAGCCGCGCGGCCGCCAGAGCCGTCGACAACACAAGAGAGCCCAGACCGTTCCGGGCGAAATCCGGGTGCGTATACATCGCCCGAATGCCCGCGGCATCGCAGGCGGGATCGAGAAGCGGCGCCTTGGCGGAGCCGCCCGCGCCATAGAGCGCCGCGCGCCGCGACCAACCGCCGCTTGCCGCGATCCATCCATTCACGGTTGCGACGTAATATGTCCGGTCTTCGATCAGGACAGGGTCGAATGGGGTGATCCGTCTCATTTCCCGTCGCTGCTCCGGCGTCATGAGCGGGTCCAGCAGGGTCGAGATCGACACTTCCTTCATCTCTTCGAGCGCCCGCCGGTCCATCATGGTGGCGCGCCGCAGCTCGATGACGGGAAGATCGAGAATGGGTTTTTGATAAGTCATTTTCTGTTTTCCGGGTTGCGCCCCGCCGGACCCATGCCGGCGGGGCGTCGGGGTTCGCTGCTACCAGACGCGTTGGGTCTCGAAAGCCGCTCCCCTGATTTCGATTTCACGATAGGTGCCGGCCGCGTTGCCGCCCGCGTCGAATTCGACATTGGAGACGCCGACATAGTCGATATCCCCGCCTTGCGAGAGAATGCGCAGCCCTTCGGCCAGTTCACCGACGCCGATCCGGGTGCCCGGCGCATTGGCCACGCGAGCGAGCTGCTGGGCGATCCCGCCCCGATCTGCGGATCCCGCCGCCTGTATCGCCAGCGCGATCAGGGCCGCGGCATCATAGCTTTCCCCACGGAACGGGCCGATGCCGGTGATCCCCGCGGAGGTGGCCAGCGCGTCGAAGGCCGTGGCGGCCTCCCCGTCCGAGCCGGGAACGGAGCCGAAGGAGCCTTCGAGCTGATCCCCCAGATCGGCCAGCAAGCTATCCCCGATCATCCCGTCGGGCAGGATGAAGGTCTCGAACGCCCCCAGATCGAGCGCGGTCTGGATGATCTGCCGCCCGCCCTGATCCACATATCCGATCACGAGCAGTTCCGACGCCCCGGACGCGGCAAGCGTGGAAACTTCGGCGGTGTAGTCGGCCCGGCCGTCTTCGTGGCCCAGGGAGACGGTCACGCTACCGCCAAGAGCCTCGAAAGCACGGGAGAACGCATCCGCGAGCCCCTGACCGTAGTCATTGTTGGTATAGGTGATGGCAACCTCGTCGATCCCGCGCGCCATTGTCAGCTCCGCCAGGACTTCGCCCTGACGCGCATCCGAGGGGGCCGTGCGAAAGAAGAGCCCGCGATCGTCGATGTCGCTCAGACCGGGACTGGTCGCCGAGGGGGACAGTGCCACCAGCCCGTTCGGAACGGCCACGTTGGTCACGACCGCGCTTGTGGCCCCGGAACAGGCCGCGCCAAGGATCGCGGCAACACCCTCGCCGACAAGGCGTTCGGCGGCCGCGGCAGCGGCGCCCGCATCGACGCAGGTGCTGTCTCCGCGGATCGGTTCGATCTGGCGGCCGCCGAGGAACAGGCCCGAGGCGTTGATCTCCTCGAAGGCGAGTTCGGCGGCGGCGGCCATGTCGGGCGTGAGCGACTCGACCGGGCCAGTGAAGCCCATCAGAACACCGATCTTGACCGTGTCGCCGCCATGGGCATCCGCCAGCGCAGCGCCGGCCAGCAGCGACAGAGCGGTGGTTGTCGTGAGCATATGTTTCAGCATTTCAATTCCTTTGAGTTTGATTTGGTGGTCGAATGGCCGGGAGGTCGGAGCGAAACCGGCCTGATTTCCGGCCGAGCTTGAGATCCGGGCGCAACCCGCGAAAACCCGTGGCCGCCGGAGGATGACGGGTTTTCGCGTGTCCCGCTCCGCCTACCCGGTTCCCCCGGGCGTGCCCGATGAACGGCTATGCCCCCGACGCGCGGACGTTGCCCTTGCGCCGGGGGGCGGCGGCCACAAGACCGGTAATGATGTGCGTCATGAAAATACTCCTGAGCCGATGGACTTGCGGCACGCCGCGAGATGGGTCTAATCGGATCGGAACGGTGAAGCTTGGCGGACCTCTGAGTATTTCCTGGGGAATGCCTGGCCATTTCTGGTATTTTTGAAATCGACCCCTTTTTTGCGGCACCGCCCGTGTCGCCAGGCATTGTCATGATCTATGCATTCGAGACCTTCACGGTCGATACCGATCGATTCCAGCTTTCCGGCCCTGAGGGGCCGATTGAAGCCGAGCCGCAATCACTCGAATTCCTGATCCACATGATCCGCAATCGCGGGCAGCTCGTGTCCAAGGAGGCGCTGCATCAGACCTTCTGGCCGGATCGGGTTGTCTCCGACGCCGCGCTTTCGACGCTGGTGAGCAACGCAAGACGGCTGGTGGGGGATTCAGGGGATGAACAGCGCATCATCGCAACCCGCCACGGACGGGGTTTCATCTTTCGCGCCGAGATCCGCGAGATCGAGGGGTCCGACATCATCCGGGACGCCATGCGCGACACGGCCGGCGGCGCGAAGCCGCGGGTGGAGGGCGCACCCGCAATCGTGGTTCTTCCGTTCGAGATCGTCGGCGACACACCGGACGTGAAGGGCCTGAGCGAGGGTGTGACCGAAGAGGTCATGGCGGTGCTTGCCCGCTCGCGCTGGTTTCCGCTGATCGCCCGCAACCGGGTTCGGACCTTTCTCGAACTTCCAGCCGAAGCACGCCATCCGTTCAAGGGTCTTGGGGCCACCTATCTGGTCGAAGGCGGAGTTTTCCGGGACGGCGACGATATTCGCCTGCATCTGCAACTGACGGATACCGAACCGGCGCTGCATATCCACGTCTCACGCCACGAATTGACCTATACCGGGCTTTTCACGCTGCTCGACGAGATATCGACCATCGTGACGGCGACGATTCACCCGGAACTGGTCGAGGCCGAACGGCTCAAGGCTGCGGCCACCGGGCCCGACGCGCGCAGCGCCTGGCAGGAATTCGTACTTGGCCAGCATCTGATCGCAGCCCCCGACAAGGCCGCGAACATGGCCGCACGCACCCATTTCGAGCGCGCGCTCGCGCTGGAGCCCGGGTCGGGGCGCATTCACGCGGGCCTCGCCATGACCCATCTTTGGGATTACAAATACGGCTGGTCGGACAATGCCGAATTGTCCCTCGGCGCGGCGGCGCGGGATGCCGAGCGCGCCCTCAAACTCGCGCCCGACGACAGTTGGGCCTGGTCGATCCTGTCGATCTGCGAACTGACCTTGCGTCGCTTCGATGCCGCGCTGGACACCGCGCGCAGGGCGATCGAGGTCGATCCGGCCTCGGCCATGGCCCACGGATGCTACTCCTGGATCCTTGCCTATTCGGGCCATTATGACGACGCCAAGGCCGCTTTTGCGACCGCCATGGCGCTTAGCCCGAGCGACCGGCGCCGGGGCCTGTGGCTCACCGGGCACGGCATCGCCCAGTTCGGTCTCGGCGATTTCGAGGGAGCCCTGCAATCGGCCAGAGAGCTGATCGCGCTCAGCCCCGAGCACCCGTCGGGCCACCGCATGAAATGCGCCTCGCTCGCATGTCTCGAACGGACCGTGGAGGCGCGCCGGGCCGCCGATACCCTGATGAAGCTTCTGCCGGATCACGATGTGGACGAAGCGGTCGCGCGCCAGCCCTTCGATACGGCTCTGGGCATGGCTTATTCCCAGGCGCTGAAACGCGCCGGCCTCACCGGCTCGGGCCGGCGGGGTGTTCCGGCGACACCGCCGGGCGCGGTACCGGCATCTCCCCCACCCTATCCGCTGGAGAATGCCACGACGGCGGACGGAGTGCGCATCGCCTGGTCGAGATTTGGTTCAGGGCCCCCTCTTCTCGCCGCCGCCCGCTGGCTGGGCAATCTCGCGCTCGACCACGAGAACCCGTTTTCCAGCCGCATCGTGACGGCGCTGGCCGAACGTTTCACCCTTGTCCAGTTCGACTATCGGGGCATGGGCCAGTCCCAGAGGGATATCGACGGGCTGACATTGAGCGATTTCGCATCGGACATGGAGGCGGTGGTGGACGCCGCCGGTCTGGATCGGTTCGCGCTGCTCACCATGGGCCACGGATGTCCGGTTGCCTTCGAATATCTGCGCCGCAATCCCGGCAGGATCAGCCGAATGGCCCTGTTCGGCGCGTCCGCAACCGGATGGCGCCATCCGGAATGGGGGGAAACGACGGAACGGACCGAGGCGATCATGGCCGTGGCCCGGCTTGGCTGGGACGCGGAGGAGCCCACATTCCGCCGGCTGACGGCGCAGGCCGTTTTGTCCGACACGCCGCCCGCCGATACGGCCTGGCTGGATACCTATCTTCGCCAGACGATCAGCACGGGCGTTTCCCTTCAGGTGATCGACGCGCTTGGCACCTATGATTTCCGGGACCTTCTGGGCAGCATGAGCATCCCCACGCTCGTGCTTCATGGAACCGATGACGTTGCGGTTCCGATCAAGCATGGCAAGGCGGTGGCGGAGGCAATCCCGGGTGCCGAGTTTCTTGAGATGAATACGCGCAATCATATCCTGACGGAAAGCGACCCCGGATGGCGGGATGTTCTGGACAGGGTGATCGGATTTCTTGGACGCGATCCGTAAGGACGGCGGCCTGACGGGGCCGGGCGCCGACATCCCCGGACCGGGACAGGCCGAAAGGGATCGGTCTGTCGGGAAAGACCCGGGCGCCGCGTTTCGATGGCCGCGCCCGGGCCTGTTTCATGGATATCTCACGCCAGATCGAAGCGGTCGAGATTCATCACCTTGGTCCAGGCTGCGACGAAGGCTTTCACGAAGGTTTCCGGCGCATCGTCCTGACCGTAGACCTCTGCAATCGCGCGCAGCTGGGAGTTGGAGCCGAAGATCAGATCGACCCGCGTGCCGGTCCATTTGACCTCTCCCGTGGACCGGTCCCGGCCTTCGAACACGTCTTCCGCGTCGGAGACCGCTTTCCATTCGGTTCCCATGTCCAGAAGATTGGTGAAGAAGTCGTTGCTGAGCACTCCCGGGCGATCGGTGAACACGCCATGGGAGGACTGTCCGAAATTCGCGCCCAGCATCCGCATGCCACCCACCAGCGCGGACATTTCCGGCGCGCTGAGCGTGAGAAGCTGGGCATGGTCCACCAGCAACTCCTCGGCCGATACGGTGTAGTCCGCCTTCAGGTAGTTGCGGAAGCCATCGGCGGCCGGTTCAAGCACCTCGAAGGAGTCGACGTCCGTCTGCTCCTGGGAGGCATCGGCCCGGCCGGGCGCGAACGGCACCTCAACCTCATGGCCGCCATCCTTCGCCGCCTTTTCGACAGCCGCCGCGCCGCCGAGAACGACCAGGTCTGCCAGCGACACACGCTTGCCGCCGGATTGGGCATCGTTGAATGCGGTCTGGATGCCCTCAAGCGTGTCCAGCACGCGCGCCAACTGGTCCGGCTGGTTCACCTCCCAGTCCTTTTGCGGGGCGAGCCGGATCCGGGCACCATTCGCGCCGCCGCGTTTGTCGGAGCCGCGGAAGGTGGAGGCGGAGGCCCATGCGGTGGAGACCAGGTCCGCCACGGAGAGGCCGGAGGCGAGGATCTTGCCCTTTAGCTCCGCGATATCCTGCGCGTCGATCAGCGGATGCGTGACCTTGGGGATCGGATCCTGCCACAACAGCTCTTCCTGCGGGACTTCCTCACCCAGATACAGAATCGGTGGGCCCATGTCGCGATGGGTCAGCTTGTACCAGGCGCGTGCGAAGGCGTCGGCGAACTCCTCGGGGTTCTGGTGGTACCGGCGCGAGATCTTCTCATAGGCCGGATCCATGCGCATGGCCATGTCGGCGGTCGTCATCATGATCGGCACGGTGCCCGAGCCATCGACCTGCGGCGCGTGGTCATCCGCGGACAGGCCCCTGGGCTGCCACTGATGCGCGCCGGCGGGGCTTTTCGTCAGTTCCCACTCATAGCCGAAAAGCACGTCGAAATAGCTCATGTCCCATGTCGTCGGTGTCGGCGTCCAAGGCCCTTCGATACCGCTGGTGATCGCGTCCACACCGCTGCCCGAGGCATGGGTGCTGAGCCAGCCGAGGCCCTGCGCCTCGATCGGCGCGCCTTCGGGCTCGGGGCCGACCAGCGCCGCATCACCCGCGCCATGGGCCTTGCCGAAAGTGTGCCCGCCCGCAACCAGCGCCACGGTCTCTTCGTCATTCATCGCCATGCGGGCAAAGGTTTCGCGAATATCGCGCCCCGACGCGACCGGATCGGGATTGCCGTTGGGGCCTTCGGGGTTCACGTAGATCAGGCCCATCTGCACCGCCGCCAGCGGGTTCTGAAGCTCCCTGTCGCCGGAATAGCGCGCATCGCCCAGCCACTCGGTTTCCGTACCCCAGTAAATGTCCTGCTCGGGCTCCCAGATATCGGCGCGGCCGCCGCCGAAGCCGAAGGTCTTGAACCCCATGGATTCCAACGCGACATTGCCGGTCAGGATCATCAGATCGGCCCAGGAGATCTTGTTGCCGTACTTCTGTTTGATCGGCCACAAGAGGCGGCGGGCCTTGTCGAGATTCCCGTTGTCCGGCCAGCTGTTGAGCGGCGCGAAACGCTGCGTCCCCGAGGAGGAGCCGCCACGACCGTCGGCGGTGCGATAGGTGCCCGCGCTGTGCCACGCCATGCGGATGAAGAATGGACCGTAATGGCCATAATCCGCCGGCCACCAGTCCTGCGATTCCGTCATCAGCGCATGGAGGTCTTTCTTGAGCGCCTGAAGGTCGAGCGATTTGAACGCTTCGGCATAGTCGAACCCGTCGACCATCGGGTTGGACAGCTGCGAATTCTGATGCAGGATGCCGAGGTTGAGCTGATTTGGCCACCAGTCCCGGTTCGATCTGACCCCGAAGGTCGCGTGCAGGCTGGAGCCGCCCATCATCGGGCACTTGCCTGAGGTTCCGATATCATTTCCGTCCATGGTTCATTCCGATCCTGGCTGTTGATGCTAGAAAGCGAGTTGGGTGAGCGCGTGTTCGTATCGAGGGCGATCCGGCCCAATGGCTAGCCCGGCAGGTCCGCGCGCCGCAAGCTCTGTTTGCGGACCAGGCGCCTGCCGTCGCGCCGGGGCAGGAACGGGCCCGGTTTTCCGGATTTGCGCATGGCCCACGCCCTGAAAAAGCCATCAACCCGGCCTAGACCCGTCATCGCATCCCTCCTTCTCAAACGCAGGATAGCAAATGTTTGCGATTGGATTAAGTTGCATTTTCTAATCATCTCAATAACCATACGTTATAATGAATCTGACCCTGCGCCAACTCCGCTACTTCGAATCCCTGTCCCGCCACGGCCATTTCGGGCGTGCCGCGGATGCCTGCGCCATCTCGCAGCCGGCCCTGTCGGTGCAGATCAGGGAGCTTGAGGAAAGCCTTGGCACAAAGCTTTTCGAACGCGGGCCCCGGCATGTGCGGCTGACCGGGCTGGGAGAGGAATTTGCGCTGCGTGTCCGGAAGATCCTGCAATCCATCGACGAGCTGGAGGATCTGGCACGCGCCTCCGGCGACCGGCTTTCGGGGCGGCTGCGGATCGGCGTCATCCCGACAATTGCCCCCTATCTGTTGCCCGAACTGATCGGCGCGCTCACCCGGAATTATGCCGGTCTGGATGTGAACATCCGGGAGACCATCACGCCCAGGCTGATCGAGGAACTGGAGGACGGCAAGCTCGACACCGCCATCGTCGCCCTGCCCATATCGGAGCCCTCGCTCACCGAGGTGGCGCTGTTCGAGGAGGATATGGTGCTTGTCCGCCCCATTGGCGATGCCGACGCGCCCGTGCCAAGCGGCGAGGCCCTGCGCGATATGCGACTGCTTTTGCTGGAAGAAGGGCACTGCTTCCGCGATCAGGCGCTGTCCTTCTGCAACATCCAGTCGTCGCAGCCCCGTGACGGGCTGGATGGCAGTTCGCTCTCGACGCTGGTGCAGATGGTCGGGGCGGGCATCGGCGTGACCCTGATCCCGGACATGGCGGTGGCGGTGGAAACCCGCTCGGCGCCGGTCGCGACAAGCCGGCTGCGGGGGCCGCAGCCATCGCGGACGGTCGGGATGATCTGGCGCAGGACCAGCCCGCTGGCGGAGCAGTTGACGCAGATCTCGGAGATTGTCCGGGAGGCCGCCGAGGCCGTGCACTCCCGGCGGAACGACGCCTCACCCCGTCACTGAGCCCGGCCCCGCGCACCGGTCAGGCGGTGTCGCCGCATTGCCGCGATGGTGGACAGGCGTCGGACAGGCCAATACATCTGGCACCGTACCGCCCGGTCGCGGGCCGCTTACCAAGGATGTCATGTGCTCAGCCGGCTCCGTGGATTATACGCGCGTTATGCGGCGCATCACAAAGAGATCGCCGCGACCGGATCCGGCGAGACAGGCACGATCTGGAACCCGGCACCGGTCGCCGCTCGGCCCCTGCCTTCGGACCGCCGCCTGCTCCTGCGCTTCCTCCGCGATGCGATGGGCGCGGCACCGTCGGCCCTGCGCTGGTATCTGACCGGCGCGCCGGAATGGAAGGCCGAGGTCAAGGCAAGGCTGGGTCTGACCCCGCTCGACCTGGCCCATCCGCTCGACATATCCGTGTTTCGCGAGCCTCCGTCAGATGCGCCACGCGCGAAGACACCGGTGACGATCCTGCTGCCGGTCTTCAACGCCTTCGAGATCTTGCAGGAATGTCTTGACCGGATCGAGCGGCATACGGATCTGCCCTGGCATCTGATCGCGGTCGAAGACGGCTCCACCGACGCCCGCGTGCGGCCATTCCTGAGGGATTGGGCCACGGCGCGGGCCCCTCGGGTCACCCTTCTGGAAAACAGCGAAAACCTTGGGTTCGTCGGCAGCGTCAACCGCGCGCTGGAGGAGATCCAGGGCCGCGATCATCCCGTGATCCTGCTGAATTCGGACAGCCTCGTGCCCGCGGGCTGGGCCAGCCGGATCGTCGCCCCCCTGCTTGACGCGCCGGACATCGCCAGCGTGACGCCAATGTCGAATGACGCGGAAATCCTGTCGGTCCCGCTCACATGCCAGCGGCGCGATCTGCGCCCCGGAGAAGCCGACCGGATCGATGCGGTTGCGCAAGGCCTGTCGCCCCTTGCCACGGTGGACATTCCAACCGGGGTCGGCTTCTGCATGGCGCTCAGCCACAGGTTTCTTCGGGATCTGCCGCAACTCGATACCAGCTTCGGCCGGGGCTACGGCGAAGAGGTGGACTGGTGCCGCAAGGCCTTGGCCATGGGCGGCAGGCATGTGGGCCTGCCCGGTCTGTTCGTCGAACATCGCGGCGGCGCCAGCTTCGGGACCGGGGGGAAAGCCGCCCAATTGGCGAAAAACGCGGCGATCCTGTCCCGCCGCTACCCGCAGTTCGATGCCGAGGTACAGGCGTTTCTGAGGCATGATCCGCTCCTGTCGGGTCGATTGGCGCTTGCCGTCGGATGGGCGGCGGCAAGCGCGGACGGGGCGGTGCCGATCTACCTTGCCCATTCCCTCGGCGGCGGAGCGGAGGCGCATCTGCGCCGCGAGCTTGCCGATCTCCTCAGCCGTGAATGTGCCGCGATCGTGCTCCGCTTTGGCGGGCGGCAGCGGGTACAGGTGGAGCTTCATACGGATCGGGGCCGGATCATGGGCGCGACCTCGGACATCGCACTTGTCCACCGGCTGCTGGAACCGGTGCGGCGCCGGCGGATCATCTATTCCTGCGCCGTGGGCGACACGGATCCGATAGCCTTGCCAGATCTTATACAGGATATCGCGGTGAGCGACGCGGAAATCGAGATCCGGTTCCACGACTTTTTCCCGGTCTCCCCGTCCTACTGCCTGCTGGATCAGGACGGACATTACCGCGGTCCGGTCACCGCCAGCCGCCGAGACGCGGCCCACAGCACGACCCGAGCGGACGGCACGGTGGTGACCCTCGCCGATTGGCAGCGCGCGTGGCACCGACCGCTCAGCGCCGCCGGCAAGCTCGTCGTCTACTCGAACGACAGCCGGGCGCAGGTGGCCGCCGCCTATCCCGACCTGTCGGACAAGATCACCGTCGCCCCGCATCCGGCACCAACTGCGACTGGCCGAGTGCCGGTGCCGCAGGATGCGCGGAAAACGGTCATCGGCATCCTCGGCAATATCGCGCCGCAGAAAGGCGCCGCGCTGATCTGCGATCTGGCCCGGGAACTGGAACGGCACCCGGGCATCTCGATGGTCCTGATCGGAACGCTTGACCCGTCATTCAACCTGCCCCGGTCGGTGCCTCTTCATGGCCCCTATCGCCCGGAGGATATCGCAGAGCATGCTCGCCACTATGGGGTGACCTGCTGGCTGATCCCCTCGATCTGGCCGGAAACCTTTTCCTTCACCACCCACGAGGCGCTGGCAACCGGGCTGCCCGTTCTGGCCTTCGACATCGGCGCACAAGGCGAGGCCGTGGCACAGGCGGAAAACGGCCACCCGATCGGCTTCGCAATTGAGGATAATCTCACGCAGGTTATCATAGAAAACGTCAAAAATTTACCATCTGTTGACCCTTGATGCCCTAGCCTCGGCGCGAACGCGGGGCGTGGCGAGGGAGCCTGAACCGGCGCAAGGCATAGCATTCGGGCGCGGGCGGCCGCGTTTCCGCACTCTCCATTGATCAGGGTGGACCCAGATTTGGCAGACAGCATTCCATCCAAACGCGCGGCCCGGATACCGCCCGCCGACAAGGCGTCGGACCCGCAGGCGGAGACAGGAGAAGCTGAACGAACCGTGGAGGCATGGCAGAAAACGCAGCCTCTTGCCCGTATCCGCAAGGCGGCGCAGCAACAACAGGAGGTGACGCCCCCCCCGAAACCCGCAGCGGCAGGGCAGGGCCCGAAACCGGGCGGCAAGGCAGAACCCGGCGCGCCATCGATACCCGTCGCCCCAGCGGCCCGACCCATGCGAACGCGGCGACGGCATTGGCTGGTGGCCTTGTCCTTCATGATCATGGTGGCCGCCCCGGCCGCACTCTCCGCCTGGTATCTTTGGACCCGCGCGGCCGACCAATACGCGTCTTTCGTGGGCTTTTCGGTGCGCACCGAAGAGGTCAGCTCTGCCATCGAAATTCTGGGTGGGATCACCGACCTGTCGGGATCGAGTTCGTCCGACACCGATATCCTGTACGAATTCCTGCAAGGTCAGGAACTGGTGCGGCTGGTCGACGACCGGCTCGACCTCCGCGCGATCTGGTCCCGGGTCAGCCCCGAAGAAGACCCGGTTTTCGCCTTTCACCCGCCCGGCACGATCGAAGATCTGGTGGATCATTGGGCGCGCAAGGTGCGAATATATTACGACAGCGGCACAGGCCTGATCGACCTGCGCATCTTGGCCTATGACCCCGCCGACGCGCAGCGGATCGCGCAGGAGGTTTTCGAACAGAGCAGCGCGATGATCAACGCGCTTTCGGCGGTCGCCCGCGAAGACGCCATAGGCTATGCCCGCGATGAACTGGCCCAGGCCGAGGAACGGCTGACCGGCGCGCGCGTGGCGCTGACCGCGTTTCGCAACCGGACCCAGATCGTGGATCCGACGATCGACACCCAGGGCCAGATGGGTCTGCTCAACACGTTGCAGGCGCAGTTGGCCGAAGCGCTGATCGAGCTTGATATCCTGCGGGAGACGACCCGGGAAAGCGATCCGCGGATCGTGCAGGTGGAGCGGCGCGTATCCGTGATCGAGAACCGCATCGCTCAGGAGCGCGCGGTTCTGGGCACCAGTGCCGCCGGCGACAGCGCATTCGCCGATCTGGTCGGGGAGTACGAGCGGCTGGCCACGGATCAGGAATTCGCCGCGCAGGCCTATACGGCCGCGCTGGCCGCGTTCGATTCAGCCCGGAACGAAGCCCGGCGGCAAAGCCGTTATCTGGCCGCCCATGTCCGCCCCACCTTGTCTGAGGCATCGCGCTACCCCGAACGGGTCGTGCTGCTGTCGATGATCACCCTGTTCACCTTCCTGATCTGGGCGGCGGTCGTGCTGGTGGCCTACAGCCTGCGCGACCGGCGCTAGGGTGGCCCCCGGTGATCGAGTTCCGCAATGTGACCAAGGAGTTCGCCCGGGCCGGGTTCCGAAACCGGGTGATCGATGATCTCAGCCTGACCGTGCCGTCACAGCTTTCGGTGGCGCTTCTGGGCCGGAACGGCGCCGGAAAATCGACCTTGCTGAAGATGATCGCGGGGACGCTGGAACCCACCTCAGGCGAAATCCTCTCCACGGGAAGCATCTCCTGGCCGGTCGGGTTTGCCGGATCCTTTCATCCGGACCTGACAGGGTCGCAGAATGTACGCTTCGTCGCCCGCATCTACGGTGTCGACACAGAGGAGTTATCCGATTTCGTGGAGGAGTTCTGCGAGTTGGGGGCGAGTTACAGGCAACCGTTGCGCGGGTATTCCTCGGGCATGAAGGCGCGGTTGTCCTTCGGCGTCTCGATGGGGATCGGATTCGACACCTATCTTGTGGATGAGGTCACCGCCGTCGGCGACGCGGCGTTTCGCAAGAAAAGCAGTGCGATGTTCCGTCAGCGGATGGAACAGGCCGGATCTTTCGTTGTCAGTCACAACATGCCGCAGATCCGCGAGCTTTGTGATATCGGCATCGTCCTGGAGCACGGAAAGATCACGCTCTACGAGGATGTGGACGAGGCGATCGACCACCACCTGCGCAACCTCGACGTTCCGAACATGGCCGGGAATTCCTGAGACCTCTCTATTCAGATGATTTGGAAGATATCTGTCGTGATGTCCGCGATGTCGGTGTCGAGGAAGGTGATTGTTACGCCGCTGTCGGCGAGCAGCACATCGGTGCCCTGCTGGGTCAGGTCGGCAA
>JACNMN010000009.1 GCA_020622165.1 Boseongicola sp. H5 | reverse complement strand
ATTTTTGCCAATATCGATGCCCACCGACATCAGCTTATCAAAATCGTGCGTCGCCATGCTACTTCTCCATGTTGCAGAAATAGGCCAAGCCTAACCTGCTGGGTGAAGCAGCCGGTACATCCCATTAGTCACCAATGCTGCGCTCCCCACGAAAGACCGCTTCTTAAAATCCGGCATTGACTTAGAGTAACTCTAACCCGCTACCAAATTGGTTGGAGGATGACTTGCCAAGATGAGAATTGCAGAGGCGTCAGAAGCCTGCGGATTGTCCGCGCACACAATACGGTTCTATGAAAAGTCGGGGATGTTGCCCGAGATCGAGCGCGGCCCGGATGGGCACCGGCGGTTCACACCACGGCTGATTGAATGGCTCACACTGCTGTACTGGCTGCGCGAAACGGGCATGTCGCTCAAGCAGATGCGACGGTTCACGACGCTCGCCAAGGCGGGTGATACCGGTATAGCAGAGCGACGCAAAATCCTTGCGGATCATGCGGACACCCTGAAGGCAAAGCGCGCGAAGCTCGAAAAATGCGAAGACATCCTCGCCATCAAGATCGCCAGCTATGGCCCAGACACAAAAGAGGATGACCCGTGAAATTTGCCTACTTAATCGAGCCCCCCTTCAATTACATCGACAACACTGGCCACGTCACCGGCAGTGATGTGGAACTTGCAAGGCATGTGTTTGCCGAACTCGGGATCGCAGACTTTGAGCCGGTCGAGACAGAGTTTGCCGAACTATTGCCCGGTCTAGGTGATGGCCGCTGGCGCATGTCGACCGGATTGTTTGGGACTGAAGAGCGCAGAAAAAGCGCACAATTCAGTCGGCCGATCTGGGCGCTGCCGGATGGGCTATTGGTAGCCAAGAGCAATCCCCTGGAACTGAGCGGCTATCAATCGGTCGCAGATAATCCGCACGTTCGCCTGGCGGTCATCCGCGACCAGTTCCAGCACCGCTCGGCGGTTGAATTTGGTGTCGACGAAGACAGGATCATGATTTTCGAGACATATACGGAAGCGGCGAAAGCGGTGCGAGATGGAAGGTCCGATGCCTATGCCAGTGTCGGAATGGCGCACACGGGCTTTATCGTGCAGAACACCGAATGGCCGATCGAATTGATCTTGCTGCCTCCGAACGAAAAACCGCCAGCATTTGGATCATTTGCATTCTGGCTGGAAGATACCGAGCTTCTGCGGGAAGTTGATTCTGTCCTCTCCCAATATCTGGGGACCGAAGCACATCGAAAAATGGTCGGGAAGTTTGGGTTCTCGGATCAAGAGGTTGATCTGGTAGCTGCTTTTGAAGGGTAAAGCGGCCCTTCGATCTGGCAAAGCGCGCGACGGCTTAGTCTGGCGATGCGGTCATAAGATCTCCCGAATAGCATGCGGCGCGGTCGCAAGTCGGCTCTCCGCCCAAATTTCCGACTGCTGCAGTTAGATTGAAGGTGTGGTGTGGTTCAACATTTCAGGAGGTATGACCAGATTGGCAACTGCAAGCACATTATTTCAAACCTTCAGTATTGAGGCACCTTCTCGCCACGCCCGGCGTGATCGGCAACGATTTTGATGCGTTTCATCCTAGTCTCTTGCTTCTTCGCACCAGCAATCCACCTCAAAACGTTCCTACGGTAGGACAGCGCAGCTTTGCTCCACCAAGCATTTGCATGGCAGCTTGTGATTTCGGCAACCAAATCCTCAGGCTCATGAAGGGCGTCGACATGGGCCATCGCATCCCACTTGCCGGACGCCTTGCTCCGTTCAATTGCGGCCCGCCCGTGTTGCGTCATACGCTCCTGTTCGATGAGCTTTCGGGCCCTCGCTTGATAGGACGCCGCCCACGCCTGCTGTTTACGTTTCGACAGAAGCTGCATTGTTCTATGGTCGTCGAGCTTGAGGCGACGCCCATCAATCCACCCATAGGCGATCAGGGCGTCGAGAACTTGATCGCGGCTGACGTATTTGTCCCAATAAGCAGCCTTCCAGGTCACGAGCCAGATGCTTTCGTCTTGAGCATGATTTTCTTCGAACCACTCCCAAAGCGCTTCTTCGTTTGTGACTTCGACTTTCTGGAACTTCTCACGATCCATCGAAACAACCCTTCCTTGGTCAACACAGCCTAGTCGCGCGCCGGTTCCGAGAAGCGAAGAAGCGGCATACAGTCCCGCGCCAATGCTTCAACGCGGTCGATCACGTCACCACTGAGCCATAGGTCTGTTGGCAGATCTTCACGCACCATCAGGGATTTTAGTTTGATGACATCTGCATGCCGATGGTCTGCGTGTTCGGTAAAACCTTTCGGCATCGAAGACAGCGACATAGAGCGGTCCAGATTACGACCGGACGCCTCCAACGCCTGCAACACCTGATCGAATTTCTCCGCGCGTTCGATCATATCATCGCGCATCGGCGCGAGCTGCTTTGGCGACAGATTGTAGAAACCCGCCACCGCAAATCCGCCATCTGCCTCCAAATGCAGATAGACAATTCCAGCCATCTCGGACTTGGTCCCTGTGGGCGTCAGCAGACCTGACATATTGGTTTTGTATGGCGATTTATCCTCTGAGAACCGGACATCCCGGTTCAGCCTGAAGGTTGTTTGCTTGCCGCCCGTCAAGGGGCGAGGTGAGTCTTCCAGCCGGTTGCTCAGCGCCTCTAGCAGGTCAATGAACGGTGCCTCGACCTCGGCTTTGAACGTCTTCTTGTGTGCATTGAACCAGTCGCGATCGTTGTTTTCCGACAGGTCTGAAAAGAACCCAAAGCTTGCTTCAGAAAATGGCATCAACGGACCCCGTTCTTGTGTTTCATTGCACACCCTGGCTTGGATGCGTTGGTGGTTCCTGTCTTGTTCGTTGCACATAAAGGCACTTCTCCGCGAACCAACGCCCGGAAGCAGGCCATGAGGCCTGCCTCCGCGAACGCGTCGTTGAAGGATTTTCGCTGTGGTTCGGAGGTTTCGACAACACTCCCGATGGATCCAAAGAAGACTGCGTTCATGTTTCTCTCTCTCACTACTTTCAGTTCTTAATCTGCAGAATTGGGGCTTGAGATAGCTATTCCGCAGCAGTCTTTGCCGGCTGTGGCGTGTTTGAAGGTGCCTCGTTTCGTCTGAAGAAGCGCACCAGCATGCCGTGCTTGCGCGTCCCTTGCTTGGCGCGTTTTTCCTCGCGACGCTCACGACGCATGTAGGTGTGGTAGAGGGCAGGCACACCGATCAACGTGAGGATCGAGGCGAAGCCCAACCCCGCCATGATCGCCACGGCCATCGAGGCAAAGAAAGCGTCCGAAAGTAGTGGCACCATGCCAAGTATCGTCGTCGCCGCAGCTAAGGTCACGGGTCGCAGACGACTGATCGAGGCGGCAACGATTGCCTCAGATTGGGTCTTAGCTTCTTCGTCCTTTTGGGCGTCTATTTCTTCGACTAAGACGATGGCGTTTTTGATCAGCATGCCCGAGAGGCTCAGAAGCCCAAGCAGTGCGGTGAAGCTGAATGGCAAACCGGTATAGAGAAGGCCAAGGCCAACGCCGGTCACGGCCATCGGAACCACAGTCCAGATCACCGCGGTTTGACGGAGCTTGCCGAAGAGTAGGATGGTGATCAGCAGCATCGTACCAAAGGCGAGCGGCATCTGTCGGCCAAGGCTCGCCTGTGCAGTGGAGGCGCTTTCGAACTCACCACCCCATTCGAACCTGTAACCAGGCGGAAGCTCGATCGCCTCAATGGCGCCGCGCACCTGCACGAAGGCCTGAGGTGGCAGGACGTTCGGCACTGTAAAGGCCTGGACGCTGATCGTATTCACGCGGTCGCGGCGCTGGATCAGGGTGTCGCGTGAGATCACGTTAAACCCATTAATCACTTGAGCGAGCGTCGTGTAACCACCCGTGCTCGGCGCGAAGATCGGCTGATCGAGCAAGATGCCATCACCCATTTGCTCAGCCTCCGGCGTGCGGATCACGATGGGGATGAGCCTATCATATTCGCGGAAGGTGCCCGCGCGGATTCCATCGGTGGCCAGCGCCACGGCCTGAGCCACATCGGAACGTGAGATGCCAAGCGCCTGCGCGCGGTCGGTCGCGTAGATGGGTTGTGTCACCAATTCGCGCTCACGCCAGTCGACCCGCTCCACGGTCAGAAGGTTAGTCTCCGTCTCGAAGACCCGTTGCGCTTCGGCCGCGAGTTCGCGTAGCACATCCGAATCCGGGCCCGAGAGCCGGACCTCGACATCCGCGCCGACGGGCGGCCCATAGATGATCTGCTGAACCCGGGTCTCAGCCCATGGGACAGCCCTGTTCGCGTAGTCAGTCAGCGCGTCCCGGAGACCCGGGATTTGTGTATGGTCCGCCACACGAATGACAATCTGGCCATAGGACGGGTTTGGATCCTCTGGTGTGTAGGTCAGCATAAACCGCGTCATGCTCCGCCCGATGGTCGTTGTGACGGCCGTCACCTCATCCTGCTCGAGCAGCCACTCCTCAATCGTGGCGAGGTCTTGGCTGACGCTTTCGACCGCGCTGCCCTGAACGCCCTGATAGTTCAGGTAAACCAACGGCGTCGTGGCAGGCGGGAAGAATTGCTGTTTGACCTCGCCCATAGAGCCCACGCCAGCGACCGTGGCGCCGATTAGGCCAATGATGACGAGCCATCGCACGCGCAAGCTGAACTGCACCAGCTTGCCGTACGCACGGAAGAAAAGGGTATCGTAGGGGTCTGCAGGTGTATCCGACGTATCCGTCCGGAAAAAGTAGCTGGCCAAAAGTGGCGTCACCGTCACGGCGATGATCCACGACAAAGTCAGCGAGATCGCGATCACTGCAAAAAGCGAGAACAAGAATTCGCCGGAACTGTCCGGGCTGAGCCCGATCCCGGCAAACGCCATTATCCCGATGATCGTTGCCCCTAGAAGTGGGATTTGCGTGCGGCGCGCCACCTCGGCCGCGGCATCAATGGCCTTTCTTCCGCGGCGCATCTGCACCTGCATGCCTTCCGCGATCACAATGGCATTGTCGACGAGTATCCCCATGGCGATGATCAGCGCTCCTAGGCTGATCCGTTCGACCTTGATGTCGAAGATGTTCATAAAGAAGAACGTGAAGCTGACCGTTAGCAGAAGCGAGCCGCCCACGACGATCGCCGCACGCCAGCCCATGAAGAGTGCTAGCACACCGATCACGACGCCGACCGACATCGCAAGGCTTACGAGAAAATCCTGGTTGGCTGTATCTACAACGCGGTGCTGCTCGTAGATCGGCTCCAGCGTCACACCGGCTGGCAGAAGCGGCACCAATTCGGTCAGCCGCTCCTCCACCCGCTGGCCGACCGCCACGATGTTCTCGGACGTGAGGCCGGCGACCCCGATTGTGAATGCCTCCCGGCCGTTATGACGGATGATGTGATCTGGGTCGTCCACGCGACCGCGATAGACCTCCGCGACGTCGGTGAGGTTGATGACTTCGCCCTGAAACCCAAAGGTTAGCGCGCTGATCTCGGATACCGTGTCGTCAAGTGCAGGCGCATCCACACGCAGATCTCGACCGAGGTTTTCGGCCGTGCCCGTTGGCACAATAGTGTTTGCAGAAGCGACCGCGCCTATGATGACGTCGGGCGGCACGCCCAAATTGGTGAGCGTTTCACCGGAGGGTTCGACGAAGATTGCCTCCTCCGGTAGGCCGAGGATTTCGGCGTTTGCGACGCCATCGACCGCCAGAAGTTCACGTCGCAGAAATGTGCCGATTTCCCAAACGTCGGCATCCGAATAGCCCGGTGCGGTGACGGCATAAAGCAAACCGTACACATCGCCGAAACTGTCGTTGACCACAGGCGGCAACGCGCCATCCGGCAAGGCGGGAAGCGCATCGGCGATCCGGTCGCGCATATCGTCCCAGACCTGGGGCAACTCGGTACCGTCATAGGTATCCTGGATGGTAACTTCGATGATCGACAGGCCTGGCGTGTTCGCGGATGTGATGAAGTCGATCTCATCCATCTGTTGGATTTCCGCTTCCAGCACTTCCGACACTTCAACCGCCACCTCGGCCGCCGTAGCACCTGGATAGGGCGTGATGACCAGCGCGGATTTGAGCGTGAAAACAGGGTCCTCGAGCTTGCCAACGCTGAGATAGCCGGCGGCACCACCAAATAGGCAGAACAGGATCAAGAGCCACGTATAGAGAGGCTGTTCGATGGCCAGACGCGCGATTTGCATGGGTCAGTTGCCTTCGACGATCAGGCCGGTGTATCGGGCGAGTTCGGTGTTCGGCCCGATGAGATGGCCACCCAGTTCAACGATCTCGGTACCAGGCTCCAGACCCGTGACGACCAAGTCCACGCCGGTTGCTGACCGCACCTCGACCGGCGTGAAGTTGGATCGCAGCGTTCCGTTATCCTCGGCCACCGCAACGACGGCTGTGTCGCCGTTGGGTTGTGTGACAACGGCGGTCGCTGGCACCGGGATACCATCGGTCTGTTCAAGAAGACGGGCCGTGACTGTCACTGTTTTCCCGGGAAAAACCAGAGCGGACACCACGCCTTCAATCGCCAAGGAGATGGTGTAGCTCTGCCCGACAGCGCCGGTCTCCGCCTGGATTTCGCGAAAGGCCAGTGAGACCGGATCAGCTTGCCCAGGAAGGACTGTGCTGAACTCCACCAAGGACGGATCGCCGATCATCGCAAGGATGCGTTCGGGCAAATCGAACTCGACGCGGGTCTCGGACATATTATGAAGCCTGACGATCGGCTGGCCCGGTGTGACATTGGTGAAGGTCGCCACCAATCTATCTGCGACAATGCCATCGAATGGCGCGATCAGTTGCGCATCTGCCAAGGCCTCACGGGCATCGCGAAGGGCAACCTCTGCCAGATCGCGCGCGGTCTCCGCGTCCTGCGCGCGCACCTCCGACGACACGTTCCGCGATGCCAGGGTCTGAAGGCGCTCGAGGTCACGTTCGGCCTGCGCCAACGTCAGTTCTGTAGTTTCAACCGCGCGCTCGAAGGGATCAAGATCCAGCGCTGCAAGACGTTCACCTTCGGCAATTCTTATGCCCCGCGGGGCCTCCAAAACCGAAAGATACCCCGGCACCTCGAACGAAAGTTCCGCTGTTTCCAAGGCGGCGATCCGGCCGAAAAACTGCCTCTCCTGAACCTGGTCGGCTTCACCGACAATCATGGTGCGGACGAAAAGAGGGCTCGCTTCGCTGACCTCCTCGGGGCTAGTGTCTTGCGCAAATGCAATACCGAGGGACATCCCGACAAAGGCTGCGGTTGCGCCAGCGATCCGAATACCTTGCATCATGTGGGTTGGCTCCTATCTTTCTAACCGACCGTTCGGTTGGGAGATAGAAGGGCTTTTGAAAGGGTCAAGAATGGGAAGCGATTTTGTGGCCACCGAGACGCGACGCGAAGAGATCATGCGGATCTCCACTGGTCTGTTTCTGGAAAACGGGTTTGCGGCCACGTCAATGAGCAAGGTCGCCGCTGCGTGCAAAATCACGAAGGCGAGCCTCTATCACCACTTCACCGGAAAGGATGAACTCTTCATCTCCTGTGTGACGCATGGCTATGCCCCTGCTCTGGATGATCTCCGCGTTTTGGAGAACGACCTTGCGCTCGATCCTATAACGCGCCTGCGAAAGGCAATCCGGGTGCTCTACGAGATGACGATCAATTCAGAGGTTGGGCGCATGTCACCGTTGATCGCCGAGGTTTCGCGTGCGTTCCCCAATGTCGCGCGGTCATTCCATTCCGATTACATCGGTCCTCAGCAGGAGATTATCTGGCGCATGATTGAGGACGGCGTCGCGCGAGACGTGTTTCAGTCTGTGGACCGAAGAGCGTTTTTTCACCTGCTGTTCGGACCGATTGTGACGCTCTCCCTTTCTCGGGAGATGTTCACCAGCTTCGACGATCTCGAGGATCATTTTCCAGTCGAGCCACTCATGAACTCCCACATCGACTCCTTGCTACAGTTAATACAGCGTTGCGAGTGAATCTGACGCGAGTGAGGCACTCGCCAAACTCATCCCCTAAAAAGCAGACTTTGGCTCATGTGCAGCGAATGCCCGCTCTGCCCGCCTTGCCGCCGCCCAAGCACGTCGCGTCGGAGGTCGGTAATGAGTCCAACTGGCCCATTTGTCAGACAGCAACGATCGTCAGGTTCCCGCGCCGGATCACTCTTTCACTCACGAAGCGGTATCCTTTTTGAGCCTCCAGATTGGCCACTTCAGATGCCCCGTCACGATGGCAACGCCTGCGTAGATCATCACAAGACCAATGATCAGCGCCGTTGAAAGAGCCTCGCCGAGTACAAGGACGCCCAGACCGACACTGAAGCCAGCGCGCATGTAGCTGCCCGTCGTGGCGCCCACCCCCACCGGCAGGACCACCTGCGCGGGCGTGAAGGTGGTCGTCATGAACAGCGCCAGCTCGAAGGACGGGACGGCTTTGCGCGCCTCCATGATCAGAAAGCGGGCGATCAGAAGGAGCGAGACGGCCATCAGCCCCAGCGTTGCCGGCGCGGCTCAGCCCCAGTCGGCCGCGAGGATCGCTGAGTTGGTGCGCCTTGGTGAAGCGCGCGAAGGTCCGCAGATCCTGGACATAAGCCGGAGTGTGTGGTGCCCGAGGCTGCGCTCGTTGCGGCGCGAATTGACGAAAGCTGTGTGATCGAAGTGATAAGTTTCTATAGATGCGCAGCTGAGTTGGGCGGCACGTCATAGTTATCCGTACCTGCTGCGGTTCGATTGCTCTATCTGAGCGCCGCTCCTCGCTCCTGCCACCCGACTGCCTGTGCCACCTCACCGGCGTCGAGGTCGTTGCAGGTGCCGGGGCGGCGGGTCTTTATCGGTTCCAGAGCCACGTGGACTGTCGTCGTGCCCCCCGGCAGGCGCACCGGCGCGGACCATGCGCCGTCCGCGCCGTTCGGATCGCCCGCCACCATGCCGCCCATGCGCCGCGCCGCGGCTTCGGCTGCGACGGCGGCGGCCTGGGCTTCGGGCGGCAGGTGCGAAGGACCGCGCCATGCCGGGAGGAACGGCCTCCCGGCGGCCTCGTCGGCCGTAAGCGCAGCGGCGTCGGCCGGCGACAGACGGCCGTACTTGTGCAGGTTGGGCAGGGTGAGCGCGACGGCAGACAGGCGGCACCCGCCGAGATGCGTACTCTCCCAGACCTCCGGCCCATCCGCTGCGCGCTCAAGCGCTTTGTAGAGCGCAAAGCCATACTTTGCGCAGCATCGGTCCTTCACACCGTGCGTACAGGCAAGCATCACGGGCCGCACCTGCGCCTGCCAGCCCGACAGGTCGCCGACGTCGAGCGCACGGAGCACGTCGGGCAGTTCCTCGGTCGCCACCTCGCGGGTCAGTTGTTCGGGATAGAGGAAGAGCCGGTGCCGGCCGGTCGCCTCTCCCTTACGGTCGATCAGTTGGATGCGGCGGCCGCTCCCGTCCTGCCTCAGGTCGGCGATGGCGGCGGCGAGATCGTCCGACATCCCCGGCGCCTGGAAAATGCGCCGATCCCAGCCGGCCTTGGGCCAGCGCAGCAACAGAATGCGGGACTGGTGCGCCCCTGTGCCAGCCAGCGGTTCGCCAGCGGCGCGCGACAGATCGGTGCAGAAGCTGCGCGGCATTTCTCAGCGAAACCTCGCGCGGAATCTGAGCGGGCCGTGCCGGGCGGCGGCGCCGCAACGCTTGGCCGACCCGATGACTACATGCTGTTTCATGTGGGCCACTCCGTTGATCCCGAGCGGGGTAGTGCCATCATGATCTCTTCCTTTCATAATTCTTTACTAAAGTAGTCAGATATGGAAGGTTCGACAAGATTGGTCAGCCGTCGCCAACCGATTCACGATCCGTATGAGGAAGGCGACGTATGTCGGAGGCGTGCCGGGACGGCATTCAGGTAATCAATGAAAAGGCGTATGGTGAGATCGCCGCCCCGCGTTTGGCCGTCCGCGGCGTGTCCATAGGCTATGGCGGCCCGCCTGTCGTTCGGGGGCTCGACCTTGAGGTGCCCGACGGCGCATTGACTGCCATTGTGGGTCCGAACGGGTGCGGTAAATCCACGCTCCTGAAGGCTATGGCGCGCGTGCTGCCCGTTACGAGGGGTGAGGTGCTGCTGGAAGGGAGACCCGTGCACCGCAGGCCGACGCGCGAGGTGGCGACGCGCATGGCGTTGCTGCCGCAGGGGCCTGTTGCGCCAGAGGGGCTGCGCGTGCGCGAACTGGTCGCGCAGGGACGTTTCCCGCACCAGACTCTCCTGCGCCAATGGTCGCGAGAGGATGCGAGCGCCGTGGCCGCGGCGATGAAGGCGGCGGACGTTGCCGTCTTCGCGGACCGGCCCGTGGCGTCACTCTCGGGCGGTCAGCGCCAACGGTGTTGGATCGCGATGGTGCTGGCGCAGAACACGCCGATCCTCCTGCTCGACGAGCCGACGACCTTCCTCGACCTTCGTATCCAGGTGGAGATTATGGGGCTGCTGACGCGCATCTCCCGCGAAGAGGGGCGAACTCTCGTCGTCGTGTTGCACGAGCTGAACGTGGCTGCCGCCTTCGCTGACCGCATGGTGATGATGAAGGATGGCGCGATCCACGCCGAGGGCCCGCCGTCGGAGGTTTTTACCGAACGCAACCTCGCCGAGGTATTTAGCCTTGCGGCACGCGTCCTCACCGACCCCGAAAGCGGCCGTCCGGTCTGCGTGCCGTTGTTGCCTGGCGTGCCGAGCCTGCGCGCTGCTGCCGAATGATCGCGCTTGTTCGACACGGTCGGGTGCCCGCTTACGCGCTCGCGCTGGCACTCCTTGCGCTTGTTTTCGGCTGGCACATCTCGGTGGGCGCCAAGGCGATTCCGCTTGGTACCGTGGCCGAGGCTTTGCTCACCTATGACAACACCACATTCGATCATGTCGTGATCCGCGACCTTCGCCTGCCGCGCGCGGCCATCGCGGTTATGGTCGGCGCGGCGCTGGCGGTCGCGGGCGCGTTGATGCAAGGGGTCACGCGCAACCCGCTGGCCGATCCCGGGCTGTTGGGGCTTCTGGCGGGGGCCTCCTTTGCCGTGGTGATCCTGCACGGTTTCCTCGGCATCGGGGGGCCGGGCGTCATCCCTCTGTTCGCGGCGCTCGGCGCGCTTGCAGGTGCCGTTATCGTCTGGGGAATCGCCATCTCTGCCCCCGGCGGAGCGACGCCGTTGACGCTGGTTCTTGCGGGCGCGGCGGTGACGGCCTTTTTGGGCGCACTCATCTCGATGGCGCATCTCATCGACGAGGACTCGTTTGAGAACCTGCGCGTCTGGCTGACCGGTACATTGGCCGGGCGCCGCACCGAGACGGCGCTCTGGGCGCTGCCCTGGACGCTGGCGGGGCTGGCCGTCGCTTTCGGCGCCGCGCGGCAGGTTACGGTACTGGCCATGGGCGAAGAGGCGGCGACCGGGCTGGGCGTGGATGTGCACAAGCTCCAGGCCGCCATCCTCTTCGCCGTCGTCGCGCTGACGGCATCGGCGGTGGCGGTTGCTGGGCCGCTCGCCTTCGTGGGCCTGGTGATTCCGCATGTCGTCCGGTTCTTCGTCGGCCACGACTACCGCGCGGTGGTCCCGTGGTCGGCGCTGGCGGGGGCGATCTACATGCTGGTGGCGGACATCGCCGCGCGGCTGGTGCTAGCGCCGGTGGAGATATCCACGGGCCTCGTCACCGCGATCCTGGGCGCGCCGGTCTTCGTCTGGCTGGTGAGGGCCCGGCTATGAGCGAGACCGTGATCGAGCGGCTGGACGGCTGGGTCACCTACCGCCTGCCGGTGCGCGCGCTGACCATCGTCACACTCCTGCTGCTGGCGAGCCTCACGGTGCTGCTGGGCGCGCTCATGTCGGGCAGCTTCCCGTTGACCGCATGGCAGTCGGTCGCGACGCTCTTCGGCGCGGCCCCGTCGGATACGGCGACGACCGTGGTGTGGGAGTTCCGGTTTCCGCGCGCGCTGGTCTCTGCGCTGTCCGGCGCGCTTTTGGCGTTGTCGGGGGCGGTCCTGCAGACGGTCACGCGCAATGTGCTTGCTGACCCCTCGCTGGTGGGCGTGAGCCAGGGCGCGGGCCTCGCGGTCGTCTCAACCATGATCGCCTTCCCGCAGACCCCCATCGCACTGCGCCCGATCCTCGCCTTCGGCGGCGCGCTCGTGGTCGCGGCCCTGATCCAGTGGATCGCCATGCGCCGGACGGGTGGGGCGACGATGCGCTTCATCCTGACGGGGATCGGCGTCGCGGCCTTCATCTCGGCCTGCACCCAGGCGTTGCTGACCTATGGCGACATCGACCGGGCGCTGGCGGCCCTGGGCTGGCTCGCGGGGTCGGTCCATGCGGCGGGCTGGGGGGAGGTTGCGTATCTCACGCTGGGCCTTTTCGCCATGACGCCGGTGTTGTTCTGGGCCGCGCGCCCGCTCGCCGCGCTGCGCATGGGGCCCGAGACCGCGGCGGGGCTCGGCGCAGCCGTCCGGCGCGACCGGATGATCCTCATCACCCTTTCTGTCGCGCTCGCCGCCTTTGCTGTGGCCGCCGTCGGTCCGCTGGGCTTCGTCGGTCTCGTCGCGCCGCATGTCGCGCGCCGTCTCGCCCGCTCGGGGCCGGGCCTGCATCTCGCCCTGTCGGCTGCCGCCGGTGCCTTGATGGTGAGCGCGGCCGACCTTCTGGGCCGCACGGCCTTCGCCCCCGTACAGCTTCCGGCGGGCCTTGTGACGGCGGCCATCGGCGCACCCGTGTTCGTCTGGCTTATCCTGCGCGCGCAGGCGCGCTCTCAGATCTGAAAGGATTGCTCATGAGAGGCCTTCTGGCGATCCTTCTCCTTGCCCTGCCAGCGCATGCGCAGGAGATGCGGCCTTATATCGACGACGCCGGCCGTACCGTCGAAATTCCCGTCGCCCCGCAGCGCATCGCGTCGCTGCGGGGCGAGCAGTTCACCACGCCGCTGTGGGAGCTGGGCGCGAACCTCGTGGCCTCGTCGGGCCGTCAGGACGGTGACAAGAATGGCGGCGATCCCTATCCGCGCGGGGCCTTCGACATCTTCGGCATCGACTTCGAGAACACGGATCTTGCCTTTCTGGGCAATCCGAACGCGCCCGACTTCGAGGCGATCGCGGCGGCCCGCCCCGACCTCATCCTGATCCCGGACTGGCGCGAGGATGACATCGACCGCCTCAGCGCGGTCGCGCCCACCGTCGTCATCGGTATCTGGAGCAACCCGCTTCTGGAACGCTACCGCAAAATCGCCGACGCAGCCGGAGTGCTGGACGTGTACGAGGCCCGGCTCGCGCAGTTCGAGACGAGCCTGAGCGATGCCCGTGCGGTCGTCGCCGACACCATCCCCGACCCCGCAGACGTGACCATCACCGTCGCCGATGTGTTCGATCGTGAACTCGTCGCATATCGAGACTACGCTGCACTCAGCCATGTCATCCGGGAGCTCGGTTTCGCTACGCCACCCTTCATCCTTGCGCTGGAGGACAGCAACGCCCGCATCAGCCCCGAGCTGCTGCCGGAGATCGATGGGGACTTCCTGATCGGCACTTACAGTATCGCTTTCGGCCAGACACCCACCTCACAGCGCGCGCAGTGGGAGGCGTTGGTCCCGGTCTGGGACGAGGTGCTCCACGCGCCCCGTCACAACCAGCATTTCTTCCTCGACCGTGAGCGTATGCGCGGCGTCAGTTTCGCCGCGCTGGAGACGACCCTCGCGATCCTGCTGAGCCAGGTCGCCACGCGCGACTTCGTCCCGCTCGGCGCCGACTGAGTTCCGAGATCCCGGCAAGCAAGGGCCCCGGTCGGGCCCGAGCCAGCCTCCCAAACCGATGGAGGCACGACATGCTCCGAATTCCCCTCGCCGCGATCCTCGCGGCCCTTGCACTGCCTGCCCTAGCGCAGGATTGTGCCGACGGCCAGCGTGCCTTCGCGCACGGCGCCGGCACGACCTGCATCCCCGAAAACCCGCAGCGGATCGTCACGCTCCATGATCAGAACGGGCTGTTGCCGCTGATGGAGCTGGGTGTCACGCCCGTCGCCAGCTTCGGGCACGTCCAGTCCGACGGTACCCGCATCTTCCGCCGCATGGAGGGCTACGACACGTCGGAGGTCGAATGGATCGGCTCTTATCGCGGCCCCTTCGATGCCGAGGCCGTCGCCGCCATGGAGCCCGATCTCATCGTCGCCGCACCATGGCCGCCGGAGGCGCCGGAGTTGATGGGCGGGATCGCGCCGGTCGTGGTGATCGACATGTTCCAGCAGCCGCTGGAGGACGCGCTGATGCAGTTCGCCGACCTCGTAGGCCGCACCGACCGCGCCGAAGAGCTGCGCGCCGGGTTCGAGGCCAAGGCCGCCGAGACGCGCGACGCGCTGGGCGACAGGCTGGCCGCCACGACCGTTTCGGTCCTCACCTTCGACGAATCCGGGGGGCGTTTCTATCCTGCAAACCCGACACAGGCGCTGGGCATGGTCCTGCGCGCGCTCGACCCCGTGCGCCCCGCGCCGGAACGGGGTCTTGGCTCCGAGCGCGAGTACCGCGCCATGGAGACCGTGGGCGGGCACGAGGCGGATGCGATGCTGCATCTGGTCTACGACGCGGATGACGGCGGCGCCTCTGACAGCCACGCGGCCTTCACCGCGCACCCGCTGGTGCAGGCCATGGCCGTGACGCGGGCCGGTCAGGTCTATCCGCTCGACGGCATCGCCATGGTCGGGTCCGCCTGGGGCAAGGCCGAGAACGGCCTCGACCAGATCGCGACGATCCTTTTGCGCGAGGATCTGGACCGCGACCTCGTGACCGAATGAGCCGCGGCGGCACTTTGGCCAGGCACGCACCAGTAACAGGAGACACCGATGATGCGCATTTCCATCCTTCTCGCCGTCCTCATGGCCCTTCCCGTCACCGCGACGGCGCAGGATTGCGCGGCGGGCACCCGCCCTTTCGACCATCTCGGCGGGATCGCCTGCATCCCAGAGGAGCCGCAACGCATCGTCGGCCTGCACGACCAGCAGGTCACGCTCAACCTGATCGAGATCGGCGCGCCCGTTGTCGGCAGCCATGGCCGCCTTGATGATGGCGGCACGCCCTTCATGCGCTCGGTCGACATCCTGACGGGCCTCGATTTCGAGAACTCAGGCATAGCCTATGTCGGCAGTTTCCAGGCGATGGATTTCGAGGCCATCGCGGCGCTGGCGCCGGACCTCATCATCGGCCGCGAGGTGGATCTGGAGGATCTCGCGAAGTACGAGGCGGTCGCGCCCACGGTCCTCATCGGCTCGGACCCCGCCAACCTGCTGGGGTTTTCGCGTGACGTGGCCGACGCCGCTGGACGTCTGGAGACATGGGAGCGGCTGAGCGCCGCCTACGAGGCGAATGTCGCGCGGGCGCGCACCCTCCTGCCGCAACTCGACGGCATGAGCTACGCCAAGATCCAGGGTTGGGATGGGCAGCTGAACGTCTTCGCGGGGTACGGCGGACTCACGCATGTCCTGCACGACCTGGGGATGGAGCGCGTTCCCTTCGCCCAGACCATGGCGGATCGCGGCGTCGTCTGGGGCGAGGAGGTCAGCGCGGAAATCCTGCCCGAACTCGAGGCGGACTACATCTTCGATACGTACACCATTGCCTATGGCGATACGCTGGCAAGCCCGAGGGAACGGATGGACGGCATCTTTCCCGCCTGGTGCGACGTGCTCACGGCCTGCGCCGAAGGCCGCTACGTGTTGCTGCCGCGAGAGGTCGCAGGCGACACGGCTTTCGCGCAGCTCAACACGCTGTTGCACCTCGTGACCACTCATGCTGCGCGTAACTTGCCGGACCGCTGATCTCGGTGGGCCAGCGCGAGCGGCCCCCCGGTGCATATACTCGAAAGGAGAAACTCATGCTTCGTCCCGCCCTCGCCGCCGCGCTCCTCGCGGCATTTCCCGCCGCCGCAGAGGAGCCGCGCACCGTCACCGACGATCTCGGCCGCACTGTGGAGGTTCCCGCCGACCCCGAGCGCATCGTGGTGCTGCACGACAAGAATCTGGGCACGCCGCTGATCGAACTGGGTGTGATCCCCGTGGGCAGCCACGGGCGCACCACACCGGATGGTACGCCCTTCATCCGCGGCTCGATCCGCGTGACGGGCTACGACTTCGACAATTCCGGGATCAGCTATCTCGGCGGCAACCCGGCCGACGTGGAGGCCGTCGCCGCCGCAGCGCCCGACCTCATCCTCACCTCCACTTGGCAGACCGCGGATGTGGAGCAACTCTCGGCCATCGCGCCGACGGTTGTTCTCGACACGACGGCGCGGCAGACCATCGACGTCTTCCCGCTCCTGGCGGAGGCGACAGGGACGCAGGACGTACTCGACCGGCTCCAGACCCGCTACGAGGCGCAGATCGCACAGCTGCGGCACCTCGTGCCGACCGAAGAGATCACCGTCGCCGTCTTGCAGGGCGTCGAGGGCGAGATCTATGTGCAGCATACCTACTCCGCGCTGGGAAAGGTGCTGCGCGACGCGGGCTTCTCCTTCCCGTCGGCGGTGGACGCGATCCCCGAGGGCACGAGCGAGACCTGGAGCGCCGAGCGCCTGCCCGATCTAGACGCCGATATCGTCTTCCTGACCTACCGCAACGATGCCGGCCAGACGCCCGCCGATGCTGTCGCCGCCATGGAGGCGGTTCTGCCGTCCTTCTGCGAGGTGCTGCATGCCTGCCGTGAGGGACAGATGGTGATCCTGCCGCGCGACGAGGCGACATCGGCCTCCTACGATGCGCTGATGGCGCTCGGCCTTGTCGTGCTTACCGTCACCACCTCGGACGAGATCGTCCGACGGCCCGAATAGGGGCCGGGCGGTGGCCGACCTCCTCATGTTGGCCGCCGCCGACATGCCCTTCGTCGGCGACCGGCTCGACCGGGCGCGAAACCAAAAACGGAGACGATATATGAGACACATACCTCTCCTGCTCGTGGCGCTGTCGCTCGCCCCGACCGTCGTTCTGGACATCGACGCCGGTACGGTCCTCGACGACGTGGCCAAGGGGATGTTCGGGATGGCGCCGGACGGCGGATCCCAGCCCAACTCCTTCGCTGACCGGCTCGCGCGCGAATGACCGGCTCTGCTCTACCTGCGCCGCCCGCAGGCGCCGCCATCCGCCCGCTCCTCGGGTATCGCGCGCTTGCGCCATTGCGACGGTACCGGCGCGTCGTCGCCGTCGTCGCGGGGCTGATCGCGGTGCAGACGGCCGGCACGCTCGCTGGTCCCATGATCGTGCGCGAGATAATCGGCCGGGTGGAGCAGGGGGCCGTAGCCGGGATCGGGCTGCTGGCGCTCTCCGTCGTCGCAGCCTATGCGCTGCGCTCGGCCGCGGCATTCGGCATCTTCCACTACGCCCATGTCGCCGCCTTCCGCACCTGCCACGACACACGCCTCGCGCTCTACGCCCACATTCAGCGCATGGCCCCCGCGTGGTTTGCCCGCCGTCCCTCCGGCGAGGTGGTCGCACGCGTCACCGAGGACAGCTACCGTATCGAGCCGCTGCTGGCCGACAGCGTTGAGGGCTTCGTGACCTCGGCCGTGGTGGGCTTGGGCGTACTCATCGTGATGCTCTTCATCGACCCGGCGCTGGCCTTCGTCGCCGTGGCTCCTCTGCCGGTCGCACTGGCCTATGTGCTCTGGCAGGGCCGCCAGGTCGGGCCGTCCTTCCGCGAAGAGTCCGAACGCGGCGCGGCGCTGGCCGGCACGGTGCAGGACCACGTCGGCGGCATGATCGAGATCCAGGGCTTCGCGCGCGAACGGGCCATGCGCACGCGCCTGTCGCGCGGGTCGCGCGCGCTCGCCCGGCGCGAGATCGCGAACCGCACGCTGATCGGTCGCTTCGATCCGGCCGTGGACGGGGCCACGGGCTTCGCCATCGCGCTTGTCGTCTGGGTGGGCGGCACCGGCCTCGCCTCCGGACGGGTCGAGGTCGCGGACCTGATCGCGGTCCTTCTCTTTGTCACCGCCATCTACCAGCCGCTTTACGTGGTCGTCGGCGCCTCCGAGGCCCTGCACAAGGCGCTCGCGGCGATGCGCCGGATCGAGGACGTTCTGGCGACCGCGCCCGAGATCGCCGAGGCGCCCGGTGCTGTGGACCCGCGTCCCGTCCGCGGCGCCATTGCCTTCGAGGACGTGCGCTTCGGCTATGAGGAAGGCGGCGCGGTCCTGCACGGCCTCTCCTTCGCCGTCGCCCCCGGTGAGACCGTCGCGATCGTCGGACCCACCGGCGCGGGCAAGAGCACGGTTGCCGCCCTTCTGTCGCGCTTCCACGATCCGCAAGGGGGCCGTGTCACGCTCGACGGACGCGACCTGCGCGACCTTGCGCTGCGCCCCCTGCGCGAGAGCGTGGCGCGCGTCAGCCAGGACGTGTTTCTCTTCGATGCAACGGTGCGCGAGGTCGTCGCCATGGGCCGCGAGGGGGCGTCGCGGGAGGAGATCCGCGCCGCTCTCGCCGCCGCTGAAGCGCTGTCCTTCGTTGAGGCGCTGCCACAAGGTCTCGATACCCGGGTGGGCGAGCGCGGCGTGCGCCTCTCGGGCGGTCAGAAGCAGCGCCTCTCGGTCGCGCGCGCCGTTCTCAAGGATGCGCCGGTCCTGGTGCTGGACGAGGCGACCTCCGCCATCGACGCCGCCACCGAGGCGCGGCTCCAGGCCACGCTCGACCGGCTCATGGAGGGCCGCACCGCAATCGTCATCGCGCACCGCCTGTCCACCGTGCGCGGCGCCGACCGCATCCTCGTTCTCGACGGCGGGCGCATCGCGGAAGAGGGCACACACATCGACCTTCTTGCTCGCGGGGGTCGCTACGCCGCCCTGGCGCGGGCCCAGCTGGGGACAGCGGCGTGACGAGCGCCTGGGCTATCTCTGCTGCTGATGGTCTTGGGAGTGAAAGCAATTGAATGCGAACACTGCATGCTCCCCACCGCACTCGGGGATCCATACCTCCTCATCGAGATATTCGGCCAGATCCGCGCCACGAAGAACGAGCTGCGATCCCCGAGAAACCTGGACTTTCCCACTATGGTTGCATCTCGACTTCCGAAGCCTCACCGCTCTAGCCGTTCCATCACCTTTTGCGTCCTGTGGTCGGCGGGGAAGTAGCTTTCGACCCTGAGGCCTCCCGCAATCGCATCCATTGCCGTGCCCAACCGGGTCGTGACGGCAAAGATGCTCAGCATCTGATGCCCGATCCTGTAGCGCTCGGCGAAGATGGGTGCGGGCGACGGTCCCCAGCCGGGACTTGCCCAAGCCGGATCGATGGTGCCCCAGCCGACGATCTCCTCGATCAGGGCTGCCAGGCGCGGACCTGCTTGCCCCTCGCGGGCCATGCGCTGCAGGGTCGCGCGGGCGACGTCGCCGAAGTTAACCAGCGCTGCGGCCGTGCCGGCGGGATGGAGCGTCAGCCGGTAGAGGTTCTGTTGCCTGCCCTCATGGGTTCGGTCCCAAAGCTCCGCTGGATCGCCGAAGAGCGACAGGGCGGCGTCAAAAGCCACGTTGGCATCGAGAACGTCACCCACCGCATCGACCAGCACCGCCGGGTACGGCATGTGGCCCTGCAGCACTTGCGCGGCGGCGCTCCGCACCGGCGCCATGGCGGCATCGGTGATCGCTCTTGCCGGGAAGATCGGGGCGAAGCCGGCCTCCGCCATGAAGGCGTTCGCCAGCTCCGGCGCCAGCCGCAGAGCCCGTGCGAGCCGAGCGGCGACGTCGCGGCCGGGCTTCGACCGCCCGCTTTCCAGGAAGCTCAGATGCCGCTGACTGATCCCGGCCTCCATGGCGAGGTCGAGCTGCGACAGACGGCGTTGATGACGCCGAGATTTCAGCATGATCGCGAAGGGCGAGCGCCTGTCCATCGGTTCGATAACCTGGGGGTAATTGCATCCATTACCTTCAAGCTGTGAGATCGGGAAAGATCCGTCAATGGCCGAAGACCGCTCTGCGGTCAGGGCTTCAACAGTTGTCAGAAAGGTACGCAAATGGAGATCGAGCTGAACGGGGCGACCTATCACGCCAGGGAGCATGGCGCGGGGGACAGGACCGTCATCCTCATCCATGGCTGGCCCGACGATGGCGATCTATGGCGGCATCAGGTGGCCGCTCTGGTCGAGGCCGGCTACCGCGTGCTCGCGCCGGACCTTCTGGGCTTCGGCAAGAGCGAGCGGCATCCGGACACTGGCCGCTATACCGGCGCGCGCCTTGCCGCCGATCTGCTTTTGATGATGGACAGGATGGACATTGCCCGCGCCCATCTGGTCGCCCATGACTGGGGCGCGGTGGTCGGGTGGGAGATGGTGGCGTCGGCCCCGCAGCGGTTCGCGTCCTATGCTGCCCTGTCGGTCGGCCATAGCGGGGCGCTGTTCGATCTCGACCATGGCAAGCTGAGCAACCTCTGGTACTTCCTGCTCGCCCAGACCGAACTGGCGCCGGAACTGTTTAGGGCGAGCGACGGGGCTTTCATGCGGTTCTTTCTCGCCGGCCATCCGCAGCGCGATGCCATCGCAGATCGCATGGTGGCCGAGCCGGACTATCTGCAGGCCATGCGGCGGATCGAACTGGCGCATCCCGTGGCCGAGATCCTGCTCGCCGCGCTGACGGGCCAGCTGCCGGAGCCGGTGCCCGTCACCGTGCCCACGCTCGGCCTCTGGGGCGCGCAGGACGAGCTCATGTGGCGACCGCAGATCGCGGACTCCGAACGGTTCATGGAGGCGGAATGGCAGTTCGAGCAGGTCGATGAGGCCGGCCACTGGCTGATGCTCGATCAGCCCGACAGGGTGACCGGGCTTCTGATGGACTGGATGGAGGGGCACGCCTGATCTGCCCTCTCGCAAGCGACTTGTCGCTAATGACCTGCAACAGCCAACCACTTCCGAGAGGCAGCCCGAAGTAGCAACGGAGCGGCGTGCGCAATCGAGCTAGGCGAGAAACAGCATGCCCTGCCTTTCCACGCAACGGCATTGCTATGCGATCGCCTCTGTTGATCGGCAGCCAATAGCGGTCTTCCTGGTTGTGCCCAGTATTGCCGACGGGCATGGCGCACCAGCCTTTGTGATCGGCGAATCGGCCGTCGCGAGGCGTACCTTTAAACCGCAGGTGTCATGCAATCCTGCCGCATTTTCGAGTGATCGGGAGGCCACGGAGCTTGTCCGAAGATGCATGCAGCCCACACCAACCGACGCTCGGCGCATCGCTTCGACCTCGGAACCGGTCGACGGATCATGCCAGACGAACCGGCCCCACGGTTTCAAAGATTGCCGGCAAATCACAGGCCCCTAGGCAACTCATTCACGCGTGTCGCTCAAACACCTCGGTCGTCCCGTCACGCAGGACCAGCAGCGTATCGAACGCCTCGCGTTGATCGCCCATCTCCATGCCCGGCGACCCGATCGGCATGCCCGGAACCGTCAGCCCGAGCGCGTCCGGGCGATCGGCCAGCAGACGCTGGATATCGCGGACGGGCACGTGGCCCTCGACCACATATCCGTCCACAAGCGTGGTGTGGCAGGAGGCCATTTCGGGCGCGATCCCGAGCCGCGCCTTGAGCGCATAAAGCGTGTCCTGATCGAGGTTTTGCGCATCGACGGCAAATCCTGCGCGCTCTGCATGTTCGATCCAGGCCGAGCAGCATCCGCAGGTCGGCGACTTGTAGACCTGCATCCGCGGCGCCAGCGCTTGCGCGGCACCTTTGCCGGCCAGTCCGGCGGCCGCAGCGCCCGCGAGAAGAAAAGCACGTCTGTTCATCTGACTATCCATTCCAAAACTCCGTTCATCAGCGAAAGCCTTTTGCACCGAAGGATCGTTTCATCCTGTCAAACCGGGGTGGCGGGATAGCCGGCCTCTCTGAGAGCGGCCTGAAGCGCAACGGCATCCTTGTTCGACACGACCGTGAGCGTCTTTGAAGCCAGATCGGTATCGACCCGGGCATCGGGGTCGATCGCCTTGAGGGTCTTGTCGATGGCGTCCGTGCAATGGCCGCAGCTCATGTCGGGGACGTGAAACCTCATTTCAGGTTCTCCTTTTCATGCTGATTTCTAGAGGCTCGCGCGCAGGAGGCAAGCCCATTGGAAGACCGTTGCGCGGGGCCACAACACCTTGCGGCCGATTTCCCGGCGGGTTTGAAGGCGCTCCAATCCATACCCGTCAGAGGTCCAGCCGCCGAAGTCTGAGCGCGTTCGAGATCACCGAAACGGAAGACAGGCTCATCGCGGCCGCCGCAATCATGGGCGACAGCAACAGTCCGACGAAGGGGAAGAGAACCCCGGCTGCAATGGGCACACCCGCCGCGTTATAGGCAAAGGCGAAGAACAGGTTCTGCTTGATGTTGCGCAGGGTGCCCTTGGCCAGCTTCCGGGCGCGCACGAGCCCCACGAGGTCGCCGCGCATGAGGGTGATCCCCGCGCTTTCGACGGCCACATCCGCGCCGGTGCTCATGGCGATGCCCACATCCGCCGCCGCAAGGGCGGGCGCGTCGTTCACGCCGTCGCCCGCCATGGCGATCTTCGCTCCCTTGGCGCGGAGTTCCTCCACAAGGTTCTTCTTGTCCTCCGGCAGGACGCCGGCCCGCACCTCGTCGATCCCGAGTTTCCGTGCCACCGCTTCTGCTGTGCGCTGGTTGTCACCCGTCGCCATGATCACCGTCAGCCCCAGGGCATGCAGGTCGCGGATCGCGGCTTGCGTACTTGCCTTGATCGGGTCGGCCACGGCCACAATCCCCGCCAGCGCCCCGTCGACGGCAACGAACATCGCCGTTTTTCCCTCGATACGAAATCCGTCAGCCGTCTCCTCGGCGGCATCGGTCCGAATGCCCAGTTCCTCCATCATGGCGCGGTTGCCGAGAGCGACGGGACGGGCGCCGACGATGCCGCGGACACCCTTGCCGGTGACCGCGTCGAAGTCGTCCACCCGTCCGGGCTCCAGGCCGCGCGCGCGGGCGCCCTCGACGATGGCGTCGGCCAACGGATGCTCCGAGCCGCGTTCCAGCGCGGCGGCGAGTGACAGGACCTCGGTCTCCTCGTGCCCCTCAAGCGCCAGGACATCGGTGAGCTTGGGTTTGCCTTCGGTCAACGTGCCGGTCTTGTCGACGATCACCGTATCGACCCGCGCCATCCGTTCCAGCGCCTCGGCGTCCTTGATCAGCACACCGGCCAGCGCGCCGCGCCCGGCCGCGGTGGTGATCGAGATCGGCGTGGCGAGCCCAAGCGCGCAGGGGCAGGCGATGATCAGCACGGAGACGGCCGAAGCGATGGCGTAGGCCAATGCGGGTTCGGGACCGAAGGAGAGCCAGGTGAAGAAAGCGACGATGGCGATGACCACAACGGTCGGCACGAAGACCGACGAAACCCGATCTGCCAGCCCCTGTATCGGCGCCCGCGACCGCCGCGCGCCGGCGACCATCTCGACGATCTGGGCCAGCACCGTGTCCGCGCCGACCTGCGTCGCGCGGATCGCCAGCGTGCCGTTCTTGTTGATCGTGCCGCCGGTCACGCGCGCGCCGGTTGTCTTCTCCACCGGCACGGGTTCGCCCGTGATCATACTCTCGTCGACGGAGGACCGGCCTTCGATCACCTCGCCGTCCACCGGTACGCTGTCGCCCGGCCTGACCCGCAAAAGGTCGCCTTCTACGATGTTTTCCAGCGGCGCGTCGTATTCGCTGCCGTCCGGCAGTATGCGCCGGGCGGTCTTGGGCGCGAGATCGAGCAGCGCGCGGATCGCGTCGCCGGTGCGTTCGCGCGCGCGCAGTTCCAGCACCTGTCCGACGAACACCAGCGCGACGATGACCACGGCGGCCTCGTAATAGGTGCCGACGCCATAGCCCATCTGGTATTCATCGGGGAACACGCCGGGCGCGAAGGTCGCCACCAGTGAGTAGAGATAGGCCGCACCCACGCCAAGCGCGATCAGCGTCCACATGTTCGGCGAAACGTTGCGGATCGAATTGATACCACGGCGGAAGAACGGCAGCGCCGCCCAGAGGATGATTGGGGTTGCGAGAGCGAATTCCGCATAGATGGATACGCGGTGCCCGAGCCAACCGCGCAGGTCGAGCCCGACGAGGTCGCCCATGGTAATGGCGACAAGAGGGACCGCCGCCGCCGCGGAGATCCACATGCGCCGCGTGAAATCGACAAGCTCGTGGCTTGGTTCATCGGAGGGCACCACCGGTTCCAGCGCCATGCCGCATATCGGGCAGCTTCCCGGTTCATCGCGGATGATCTCGGGGTGCATCGGGCAGGTCCAGACGGCGTCGGGGTTTACGATGGCGGCGCGGCTGGACGCGGAACCGGACGCGTAGAAGTAAGGATCCGCTTGGAACGCATCTTCGCAGGCCTCAGAGCAAAACCAAAACGTATCGCCGCCATACTCCCGCGACCGTGCGCCGTTGCCTATCTCGACCTGCATACCGCAAACGGGATCTGCCGCGATCTCCATGCCCGGAGCGGGTTCGGCGGTATGATGTCGATGAGTGTGATCGGTCATTCAAATTCTCCTTAGGCGGACAATGTAGGGATTCCAGTTACTGGAAGGTCAAGGGGCGGGCCTTCCGTTGCCTTGGGCCCCTTCATGGGCTGCACGTTGGCGCGGGCAGGGCTCGGTCGGCTCTGTTTGCCGCTCCGGGTCGCGATTGGATTTGCCCTTGCGATGCGACCGGCGCAGGGCAAGCATCAGGATCGGCAGCGCCGTCGCCAGACCCAGCCCTGCAACGATCCATTTCATGCCCAGGCCGCCATCGACGGCGACACTTCCGAAATGCGCGAGAACAAAACTGGCGGGGAGGATACCGGCCATCGTCGCAAGCGCGAACCGCCAGAGTTGGAGCCGGCTGAGGCCCGCGGCATAACTCATGCCATCGAAGGAAACGAAGGGCAGGAGACGGCTTGCGAAGACGACAAGCGTCAGCGCGTTTTGGGATCCGAGCAATCCGTAGTCGGCTTTGTCGCCAAGCCATCTTTCGACAGGTCCGCGCCCGACGCCCCTTGCGACCAGAAACGCGATAAGCGCGCCCGCCTCGGCCCCAAGCGCCACATAGACGGCGCCCGCGTAATGCCCATAGGCTGCACCGGCGGCCAATGCGATCGGTGCGCTGGGGATCGGGCTTGCCACCACGGCGATACCATGAGGCCGATCACGGCAAGCGGTCCCCAGGCCCCCGCGCCTGTCACCCATGCATCGACCATGGCGCGGTCGATGTCGAGCACGCCCATAGCGGCGGCCGCGATCCCGATCACGACGGCAAAGGCCAGTATCCATGTCACCCAGGCAGAGATGCGGCTGACGCCGGAACCTGGACGTCCCTCCGCCCTGCCGAAGCCTTGCGCAGAGCCTTCGCCCGTCGGCTGGCGATCATGTGAATAGGGCATCTCGGGCATCCCCTCCGCCAAGGACGGTTCCGGGCCGGAGGATCACTCCGGCCCCGGATTGCGATGTGTCCTGACAGAGATGTCAGTTATCCTGCATGCGTCCGCCGCCGCCCATCATCTGGCCCGGCGTGCTTCCGCTGCCGTCCGTCATATGCGCGCGCCCGCCCTGCATAAGTTGAGTCTTCAAGGCCGGCGCCTGCATTTCTTCCTCCGTAATCGCTCCATCGCCATCGGCGTCCAGATGCTGGAACCGGTCGACCATCATCTCGCGGATGAGTGCGCTGTGCAGCGTTTCGAACTCTTCGATGGACAGCGTTCCGTCGCCGTTCGCATCATATTCGGTGAGGAAATTGCCAAACGCCGCGCGCGCCTCTTCGGGCGTCACAACGCCGTCGCCATCCCCATCCATGTCGGACATGATGCCCATGGGGCCCATCATTCCCATTCCGGGAGACATGCCCATTTGGCCGCCCATCATGCCCATGCCCGGCATCATGCCGCCGCCACCCATCATGCCATGCATGCGCATCATCATCTGCATCATGTCGCCATGCATGCCCGTTCCCATCCTGTCGCCATCGCCATGATGCGGCCCGCTATCTGCGGCGGCGGCCCCGGCTGTCAGCACAACCGCCACTCCGGCAGCCGCCATCTTTCCACGCAAATTCATTCTGTGATCCTCCGTTTGCCTTGCCCGCATCATGTCGGTAGTCACACCGGAAATCGGAACCGGCGTCATGGACGGATTTGTATCCGCGTGTCGCAGGCGGCCGGTCTGATACAAACGGAGACAAAACTGGCTCTGACCGGGAAACGCCGGTTTGTTAGACAGGGAGATGATGTCCGCAAGCCCCCATATCCTGGTCGTGGACGACCATCGTCAGATCCGGGAATCGGTGACCCGGTTTTTGGAAAAGAACGGTATGCGCGCAACTGCGGCCAAGGATGCGATCGAAATGGATCTGCGCCTTGCCGGAGGTCACTATGATCTTCTGGTGCTCGATGTGATGATGCCGGGCGAGGACGGGCTTTCCGTTTGCCGCAGGCTGGCGCCGCAAAGGAAGCTCCCGATCATCATGCTGACCGCGCTCGGAAAAGAGACGGACCGTATCGTCGGGCTGGAACTCGGCGCCGATGACTATCTGCCGAAACCGTTCAACCCCCGCGAACTGCTGGCGCGGATAAAGGCCGTGCTGCGGAGGAGTTCGACAGTTGAAAATCACGCCGGCGCGTTCGCGGGAAAACGTGTTCGCTTCGCGGGCATGACACTGGAAACGGATGGGCACGCGATCGCGACGCCGCGCGGCGACCGGTTGGCCCTGACGACAGCGGACTTCCGGTTGCTGACCGTGTTGCTGGAGAGACCGCGTATCGTTCTCAGCCGGGATCAGTTGCTCGATCTGACCTCGGGCCGTGCCGCCGGACCCATGGACCGGACGATCGACAATCAGATCAGCAGGCTGCGACGCAAGATCGAGCCCGACCCGCTGCAACCAAGGATCATCACCACGGTCAGGAACGGCGGGTATTGTCTGGTTGCCGATGTCGAGGTCATCGAATGATCCGTCCCTTCCGAAGCCTGCGATCGCAACTCCTGATCCTGATCATGGCCGCGCTCGTCGTCGCACAGGCCATCAGCCTGTGGCTGTTCGTGGACGAGCGAAGTCTCGCCATCCGTGCGGCGCTCGGCTTCGAGGCTGCGGGCCGGGCCGCCAATGTCGCCCGGCTTCTGGAAGAGGCGCCGCCCGATCTTCAGGCGTCGATCCTGCGCGCCGCGGACTCCCCGCTCGTCCGGTTCGATTTGTCCGACACACCCAGTGTGACCGAGCCCGATCACCATCACGCGGCAGCGGTGGAAGCGCGTGTGCGGGCACTTCTGGGCGACAGCTACAGCCGCGACATCCGGGTCAGGCTCGACGATATCGAAACGCCGGTCCTTCCATTGCCGAACCTCTCGCCCGAGATGGCGGAAATGCACCGTTCCATGATGCAAGGTGAGACGGCGGCACTGGAAATGACCCTGTCCATCGCGCTTGCAGGTGGCCGGTGGCTGAATGTCGGGACCCGGTTTGAGCGTCCGCCGCTGCAATGGCCACTTTTCTCGACACTCACCTTTGCCCTTACGGCCGCGCTCATGCTGATCACGATGTGCTGGTTTCTGGTCACGCGGCTGACGGGGCCGTTGCGGAAGCTCGCCGGTGCGGCAGAGCGGCTCGGCCGCGGCCAGGACGCGGTGCCCTTGCCCCTTGTCGGTCCCGAAGAGGTGGAGGATCTGACGCGGGCCTTCAATCAGATGCAGGATCGTCTGACCCGTTTCGTGGCCGACAGGACGCGTGTGCTCGCCGCGGTGGGGCACGATCTGCGGTCCCCGCTCACGGCGCTGCGCGTCAGGGCCGAGTTGGTCGACGAGGACGAGACCCGTGAAAGCCTGATCGAGTCGATCGAGGAAATGCAGACCATGGCCGAGGCCACCCTGAGCTTCGCGGAGGACCTGACCGGCACCGAGGAGCCGAGAACGGTCGATATTGGTCCCTTTCTGCACGATCTGGTCGCGGACATGATCGACCCGCCCGATATCGTTGGCGGCCCGGGAGTTGAGGCCCGCCTCCGGCCCGTCGCGTTCCGCCGCGCTCTGCGCAACGTGGCCGAGAATGCAACCCGGTACGGTCGTGATGCGCAGATCACATGGCGGACCGACGACGACACCCTGCTGATCGAGATACGCGACCGGGGGCCAGGCATACCCTCCGACAAGCTGGAGCAGGTCTTCGACCCGTTCTTCCGGCTCGAAGGGTCGCGTTCACGCGAGACCGGCGGGCACGGGCTTGGGCTGTCCATCGCCCGCTCCATTATCCGGGCGCATGGTGGCGAGATCCGTATGGCGAACCGTCCGCAAGGCGGGCTTGTGGCGACCATGGTCGTCCCGCTGGCGGGTGTCCTGCCCCGCATCGGCTCTTCGAAGGAAAGAAGCGTTGAGAATGCCGGGACAGACAGCGGCGGTCGCCCCGGTCCCCTCGGTCCCGATGGCCGCGGCCGCGGACCCGAACTGGCGGGGGAGATATGATTACATGATCCGGGGCCGCGATTCTGGAATGTCGAATGGACCGACACGGATCTGTTTGGCTTGTCCCTGTCCGCCGACCTGACGCGCGGGACGAGCGGGGGATACATACCGATACAAAAATCACTGCCTTGTCATGTTGCCGGATGGCGCGATGGGGGTATGAGGATGTCGTGTCAAAGAGAATGCGCGCGAAACTGTAGAAAGCGGAATGAACACAAGTAAATCCATTACCGCCATCGTGTTGATTGCATGGATCGCGGGAGCCGGATGGTGGCTCTCTTCTCCGAAGGCGGGCGATCCGGGGTCGCCTGCGCAGCAAGAAACCGCTGCGATTGCACAAGGCGCCCCCATGGTTGAGGTGCGGCTTCCCGATAGCCTGTCGGGTCGGGCCCAGATCGGCCAGCGGGCCTTCGAGGTGACCTGCGCGGTATGTCACGGCAGCAATGCCGCAGGTCGCGAAGGAATAGCGCCGCCGCTCGTCCATCGCATCTATGAGCCCGGCCATCATGCGGATGAGGCGTTTCAGCGCGCGGTTCAATACGGCGTGCGGGCACATCACTGGGAGTTCGGGAACATGCCGCCGGTGGAGGGCGTCACGCGTGCCGATATCATGGCCATCACCGCGTATATTCGTGAGCTTCAGCGCGCGAACGGGATAAATTGATACGAATGGCCGGCAGCATCCGGTGTATGGCGGTTCTGCTTGCCTGCGTCGTGCTGGCCGCCATCGTGTCGTCCTTGCCTGATGCCGTAATGGCGCAGGGCGCAGTTTCGGAGGAGGGTGAGCCGTACAGTCATGCGGGCGATCAATCGGGCCGTGCTGACGGTTGGCCGGCGGCAGTGAGCCGGCATTGCCATCCGGGCCTCCAATGTCAGGTGGCGGCCGTGCTCGTCCACGATCCCGGATTTGAACGTCAAACCGCGGAATTCGGTGGCGCATCCTCTCTGGCACGAACCGGTGGCCCGAGCCGAACCGTTCCTCCTGCGCTGCCACCACCGAGAGGCTGAGTCGGACGACAGTTGCACCAATGCAGACAGGAAACCGAGCAAATGGAACGTTGAGATGAAAACCACAAATATGCTTACCCCACTCCTCGCCGCAGGAATTCTTGCGATCTCTTCGGCGATCGCACTTGCCGATCCCGGCCACGGCCTCCCCGGAGAGCCGGGCACCGCCGAGAACGTTGATCGTACGATTGAGATCGACATGACCGAGATGGCCTTCGATCCGGACGTGATCGAAGTTCAGGAAGACGAAACGATCCGTTTCGTCGTCACGAATTCCGGCCGGTTCGTACACGAATTCAATCTCGGCACCCGCGAAACATGGCGCTCGCACGCCGACGAGATGCGTCAGATGATGCAGTCCGGCATGATGACGACCCGGGAAATCCGGCATGACCGGATGCGGGAGGCCGACATGATGCATGAAGACCCGAACAGCGTCCTGCTGACGCCCGGGGATACCGGCGAAGTGATCTGGACGTTCTCCGGCTCTGGCGAAATCGGATTTGGGTGCAACGTGCCCGGCCATCTCGAAGCGGGCATGGTCGGAGATATCGAAATTCAGGGCTGAGCGCAGCAAGATCCAATGGACCTGCGGCCGCAGCCGCAGGTCCGCTTTCCTCAAAGGTGGAACGACCATGCAGACACGGCGCGACTTTCTGATGCGGGCAACATCCTCGGCCTTCCTGACCACGGTCGCATCCCGCACCTGGGCCGAACCGGAGCCCCCTCAAAGCCGACTTGTCGCCCGTCAAGCCAGCGTGCAACTGGCTCCGTCGGCTTACCCCCAAACAGAGATCTGGGGCTATGACGGCACCATGCCCGGCCCGTTGATCCGGGTCCGTCAGGGCGGGCGCGTGGTCCGGCGGCTGCTCAACGACCTGCCTCAGGCCACATCACTGCACTGGCACGGCTTGCGGATCGACAATGCGATGGATGGGGTCCCGGGCCTGACGCAGCAAGCTGTCGCCACCGGCGCCTCTTTCGATATCGATTTCGTCGCTCCCGATGCCGGTACCTACTGGTATCACGCGCATAATCGCTCGATGGAACAGGTCGCTCGCGGTCTCTACGGCGCGCTTGTGGTGGAGGAGCCAGAAAGGCCGGATGTGGACCGCGATGAGGTGCTGATCCTCGACGATTGGCTGCTCAACCAGGACACCGCGCAGATCGACGCGGACTTCTCGCGGTCTCACGACCGAAGCCATGCGGGCCGGCTTGGCAACTTCATCGCGACGAATGGGCAGTACGATCACAGCCTCGATGTGCGGCGCCATGAGCGGTTGCGGCTCCGTCTTGTGAACGCGGCAAATGCCCGGATCTTCGAACTGGCCCTGTCCGGCCTCAACGGCTGGGTCATGGCGCTCGACGGGATGCCTCTGGAGAGGCCGCAGCCATTGTCGGACACTGTTCTGCTCGGTCCGGGCCAGCGTGCCGACCTCTTCGTGGATGTCGTGGCGGAAGAGGGCAAGACGGCGTATCTGGTCCGCGTCGACAATGGCGAGGGGTTCGTCCAGTCGGCCTTCCCGGTGATGCCGGGCTCGTCCAACGCGCGGGTGAACATGCCCGATCCATTGCCGCCGAACCCCGACATGGGCGCGCCGGATCTTGCGCAGGCGCGCCGCCTGCGCCTTCACATGGGCGGCGGTGCGATGGGACGGCTCCGGTCCGCGGTGCTGGACGGCGAGCGCAGAACCTTCCGTGAAATGGCCGAGGCCAACCAGTTCTGGGCCTTCAATGATATGATAGGCATGACGGACGCGCCGTTGGCGGAGTTGTCTCTGGGCGAGCCCGTCCGTCTGGAAATCGTGAACGACACAGCGTTTCCGCATGCGATGCATCTGCACGGCATGCATTTCCACGAGATTGCGACGGACGGCACGCTGGGGCCGCTCCGCGACACGCTCCTGAGTTATGGCGGCCAGACGCGGGAGATCGCCTTCGTCGCACATAACCCGGGCGACTGGCTGTTTCATTGCCACATGCTCTCTCATGCCGAGTCGGGCATGATGACGTGGATGAGGGTGGTTTGATGCGGCATGCCGCCACCAACGCCTCCGTCTCGGTTGCTCGTTGGCGGGCAGATGAAATCTCTGGGGCCGAGGCGCAAGCCGCCTCCTCTCCCATGGGCGCGACTTTGGACGGTCTTTCCGTCTATCTCCTGCGGGCACCTGTCCCCGAGACGATCCCGGACAACCCCGGCATCAAGAGCCTGCCTGCCTCCGATCCGGGCCTTCGCCTCGTCCGTAGCGGGTGACCCCTTCATCGATCAACCAAGCGGAGAATGCCAAGATGCTGACACGCCGCCACTTCATCATGACGACCGCCACCATGTTCTCGGGCCCGATCGTCGCACCACTTTCGGCAGGCACCTGGCCAAGCGAGGCGCAGAAGGCTGAATGGGATGCGCAAGTCACCCCGCCGTATTACGACCCTGCCACGTCGAACCCGTGGGGTTTGCATCCGCGCTTCCTGCCGACCCGGGTCTTGGCGAAAGACGGGTTGAGGCCGGGTGACATCCATGTCGACGCCGTGGCGCGCTATCTCTACCATGTCGAAGAGGGCGGGACGGCGATGCGATATGGTGTGGCTATCGGGCGGGACGATCTGTACGAACCCGGCATCTACACGATCCGTCGCAAGGTCCGCTGGCCGCACTGGACGCCGACCCGTTCCATGATCGAGCGCGAACCCGATCTCTATGCGCAATACGAAGATGGAATGGAGCCCGGCCCTGACAATGCCCTGGGGTCTCGCGCCCTTTACCTCTATGTCGGTGAGCGTGACACCTATCTCCGCATTCACGGCACACCCTTTTCCCGATCGATCGGATCAAGGGCGAGTTCCGGCTGCGTCCGCATGGTCATGGCGCATATCAACGGTCTCTTTGAACAGGTCGACATCGGTGTGACAGCGCGCCTTTATCCGGCCTGACGTGCGATGGGGTCGCCTCCGCGACCGTTCTGGTCTTCGGATTGACGGGCGCGATCCCGCTCGTTGTTTTTAACCTCCGGTTCCTGTTCATCGCACCGGTGCTGACCCAGGTGAGGCTGCCCGATGCCGCCGGCAATCCCGGGATCGTGGTCATAGGGCTCTGGGGAGGGCGGTCGGCCCGACGCGAGGAAACCGCCTGACCGCCACATCATCCAAGCCCCTTTTCAGAAAAGAAGACACGTTTGATAACACCCCTAAACCCAGACCATATCGCTTGACCGAAAACAGGGGAGTAAAACCTGCAGATTTCTCTACCGCTATCCCAGCTTTCTCAACGACCCCGCCAATACGGACCGATGCCGTCCTGCCTGTGCCTTCCCTGGGCGTTTCAGATCGTGATGCCGCCATCGATATTGATCGCCTGGCCGGTGATGAAGCCGCTTTCCTCGGATGCAAGATACATCGCGAGCGCAGCCACCTCTTCCGGCCTTCCCAGACGGCCGGTGGGCTGGCGGCTCAGGAAAAACTCCCAAGCCTTGTCCATATCTCCAAATTCTTCTGCAAGATCGGCGACGCGCTCGCGCAGTGACGGGCTGTCCACGGTGCCGGGGCAGATCGCATTGGCGCGGATGCCGGCGCTCAGATAATCAGCCGCAACCGATTTGGTCAGCCCGATCACGCCCGCCTTCATCGCGCCATAGGCGGCCCGTCTGGGAAACCCCTTGATCGACGAACAGACCGAGGCGATGGTCACGATACTGCCGCCCGCCTCTTTCATTCTGGGAAGGCCCGCGCGCAGCACGGTGTAGCAACTGCCCATCGTGATCCGGCTGGAACGCTGCCACTCGTCGGGCGTGCATTCCTCGATTGTGCCCTGATGGACATAGCCTACGGCATGAACGAGAATGTCGATCCGGTCCAGCCTGGCGAAGGCGGCTGCAACCTCCTCCTCGCACGTCGCGTCGAATACCGTGCGTGTTGCGCTGTCCAGCGTCGAAAGGGTCTCGGCATTTATGTCCGAGGCGTGAACCTCGGCCCCCGCCGCGATCAGAGCGTTGGCGCAGGCGCGGCCGATGCCTTGCCCGGCCGCCGTGACCACGGCGATCTTTCCTGCCAGTTTTCCGCTCATGATCGTTTCTCCGAGGCAATGACGGTCTGTCTTTGCTCGCCAAGCCCCGATATCGACAAAACCACCTCGTCGCCGATGTCGAGATAGCGTTGCGGGGATTGGCCCATGCCAACTCCGGGCGGCGTGCCGGTACAGATCAGATCCCCGGGCTCCAGAAGGCAGAACTGGCTGAGATAATGCACGATCTCGGCAACCGGAAAGATCATCGTTCGTGTCGAGCCGTTCTGGAAGGTCTCGCCGTTGACTGCCAGCCGCATTGCAAGATCGCCCGGATCGCCAAGCTCGTCGCGTGTCACCAGCAGCGGACCGGCCGGACAGAAATTCGGATAGCCCTTGCCCTTGGACCATTGCCCGCCCCGCTCCAGCTGCCAGGCCCGTTCCGACACATCATTCACCACTGTGTAGCCGAACACATGATCCATCGCCGCGTCGGGCCCGATTTCCAGCGCGGCCTTGCCGATCACAACGCCAAGCTCCACTTCCCAGTCGAGCTTGGTCATGGCGGGCGATTTCAGGATCGGGTCATTCGGCCCGCAGACCGTGCTGCCGGATTTGGTGAAGAGGATTGGCTCGGTCGGGACAGGCATACCGGCTTCGGTGGCGTGATCTGAGTAATTCAGCCCGATGCACCAGACATTGCGGGGCCGGGCAAAGGGCGCGCCGATGCGGGCGCCGTGTGTCGGCACTTCGGGCAGATCAGACAGGGTGACCGGCGCCATGCGGGTTTCGAGATGTGGCAGCGTCTCGGGCCCGATATCGGAAACGATCTCCGAGATATCGCGCGCAATCCCGTTTTCGTCCAGCACCGCGGGCGTTTCGGCGCCGACCGCGCCAATTCGCATGAATTTCATCCCGTATCCTCCTTCACGCTCCGCCCGGCAGGGTGCCTGCGGACATTTCTTCGGCCTCCGGCACCCGCACGATCACGGGGCAGGCGCTCATTTGCTCCAGGGCCGCGCCGATTGTCGTGGCGTCCGCCACGGGCAGGCGGCGCAGAACGAACCTTGCCGGCGCCTGATCTGTCACGCGCACCGGGAAATTCGTGTCCCAATGGGTGTTGATTGACCAGATCGTGCCGCCATCGGCGGTTTCCGGGGCCGTATGCGGGTTCCGCCAATGCGGCCCGCCCGGCTGGTAAAGCGGGGTGTCGAGTGGGGCGACGGCCACGCCCGAGCCGTCGCCGAAACGAAACCCGAGGCCGGACTGCACGCATTGCCAGCGCAGACAGGAGCTTGGCACGTGGTCTGCCAGCGCATCGATCATCCCATCGCCGGTGTCGATCAATGTGGTCTCGACGGGTTGGGCGAAGCGGAGCGGCCAGTGAACCGAATAGGGCAGATCGGTCGGCTCTGTGCGCTGAAGCGCGGTCACGACGAATGTGCCGTCCCGCCCCTGTGGCGCAAGGTGCAGTTCGGCGGAAAATCTGCCCGGAAAGCCGATGGTCCAGCGCAGCGCCCCGGACCCGGCACCGTCGTGGAAGGAAATCTCGGGCCGCACGTCATAGTCGAAGACCGGGTCGGGGCTCCATTGCATCGGCCGCTCCGAGCGCTCCCAATAGGGGGCGTGGAAAATATCCCGGCGGGATACGCCCGGCCGCATCCGCTCGAAAACCGGCGCAAGAAGGGGCCTTGCAGGCGCGACCATCTCCACCCCGCTCTCCTTGTCGAGCCAGCGGGAGAAACCGCCGGTCTGGGGGCAGATCTCGATCCTGGCAAGGGGTGTTTCGATCCAGCCGGGGCCGGTCTCAACCCCGGTCGTCTCGACCGGCGTGGGTCGCAGAAACCGCACTTCACCCGGCGCCAGTTGCGCCTGTAGACGGTGGTGCCCGTCAGGTCGAAACCGGCTTTGCGCATCGGTCCAGCCATCGGCGCCGAAGCCCGGGAAAAACGCATCGCAGCCATAGGCCTGCGGGATTGCGATTTGCGGGCCGGCCCCGCGGTCGAACGGCACCGGCCAGTCAAGCGCCATCGGCTGGGTCGAGGGGTTGGCGACCATGTAGCTCTGCGCATCGGCGCTCAATTCGGGATGAGACTGCGCCGTGAAGCCCGGATCCCCTTCGACCGCATGTCCGCCCCCGCGCGCTTTTGCCAGATGCCGCGACGCCCCGGCCACCGCATGCAGGCTTGCGGCGAACGCGCCATAGGCGAAGGAAGATTTTTCGATCCGCTGCATGGTTGCGAAAATGTTGTCCGGTGCGGTTGCCGCGCTGTGCGCCCCCCAGGTGTGTTCGTCGTAAAGCGCAAGGCGGTCGATCAGTTCCTCGAACGATCCGTCCTCGGGCGGACCCAGCCTTTCGATTACGGGCAGGAGCCGTTCGGCGCTGCGTGCGGCGGCGGTTTCAAGCGGGCTTGACGCGACACCGTCGCACCAGCTGTCCATCCACTCGCCACTCTGGACGGGCAGGTCCGGAACCCGAGCGAGAATGTCCCCAAGCTGGTCGAGCGTCACGATCTCCATTTGCAGATCGTTGCGCGCGTTCCACGCCTGCACCGCTGCTGGCAGCTCGGTCTGGGGGAAGGCATTGTCGCCGTTCGCGGCGTTCGTGATGGTAAGAACCGAGGCGTCGAGCGGCCAATCGGTACTTGCCGCGTGGCGCGCCAGCATCGCGCCGAGAGTGTCTGCGTCCTGTTCGCCCGGGCGCCCCAGGCGCAGGAAGTTGCCGCCCCATCCGTAATGCTCCCCCTGATGCACGAGGATGCGCCCGCCGGTCCGGTTTTCCCAGTGCCAGAGCGATGGCTGCCTTGGCCCGAAATAGCCGCGATGCGGGTTTTGATGGGTGGACAGGAAGGTGATGCCCCGCGCGGCCAGCAGGTCGTTCCAGAACCAGGCAAGCCCGTTTACGTCGCATTGCATCGCCGAGCGGATTTTCACCCCGAATTCGTCGCGCAACGCGTCGATATCCCGCAAGGTGCGCAAGGCCAGTGTTCGGCTGACCAGAGGCGTCCAGTGATAGCGCAGCGCCCCCACGGCGATGCGCCCTGCCTGATGAAGCGCAAGAAAACGGTCGACCTGCCGCGTCGAGGCGTGGCGCAGGAAATCGAGCGTCGTCGAGGTCAACTCGCAGGTCCAGCGATGTTGTGCGCCGTCGGGAAGATCGAAACTCTCCTCGCAAAGCGTGATCGCCCTGTCGAGGATGTTCCGGTGATGCCGACGCACGGCAGAAACATGGTCGGTATAGCCGAAATCCGTGTGGGTATGGCTCAGCAGATAGAGCTTGGTGATCGGTCGGTCGGCCATGGGGAACTGTCCTTAAATCCGGCCTGCGCCGATTTGGTAGCTGGTGGTGAAAACCTCCCCCTCGGTCAGCTCAAGTGCGGTCGGAATGCCGGAGCGGGCGATGGGATTGGCGGGGTTGGAGGAAATCTCTGGGCCCAGATCGAAGGCGCCGCGCAAGGGTTCGATCCCGACCGCCGTGAACCGGCCGTTCCACGGGTAGGCGCGGCGACCGCGGTTCGAAACCCAGAGCAGCACGGAGGGGAACACCGTCTGATCGAAGGCGATCCACGCCTCGTAGGCTTCGGCATGGTTGCAAAGCGTGACCCTGCCCGCCACGCCGAAAAGCTGCACGAGTTCTTCGGTGTCGACAGGCAGCGGCAGGCGCGACAGCGCGATTGGTCCCTGATGTGTCGGCACGGCCTCAAGGCTTTCGAAGGTGAGATCCGGGGCAAGCCGGGAAACCCCGGGCTCGACCACGCCGGGGAATGTATGCCCGCCGGTCATGCCCTCGGCCACGATCTCCGCCTCGCCGGGCCTTCGCGGCAGGGCAAAAACCGGATGGAGCGCGATGGGAAGGCACGTGGCGGTGCGGGCGGTGATCGTCAGAGAAATCTCAAGTTCGGCCTTCCCGGCAACGCCGCGGATCTCCCGCCTCAGGCCGGCGATGGCGTGGTCTTCGGGGTAGGTGATTTCAAGCACAAGGCGTCCGGGGCCGTCTTCGACGCACTCCCAGGCGTTGTGCGACCCGTATCCGTGGAAATCCGTGCCCGTTCCCTTGGACGGAACGCCGCGCCATCTCTCCGGCAGGTCCGGCGGGCAGTCGGGCGCACCGAAGGGCACGCAGGGCCATTCCCCCCGAAGCCGTTTCAGAATGGGGGGCAACGCATCATGGTCCGGCCCTCCGTCCTCGCCCCACGGGCCAACGGCCAAAGGGGAAATGGTACGGCCATCGGACAGGTGAAACCGCACCGGCCCCAGCATCGCGCCGACAGCCTCGACCTGCGCGATACCCCGATCCCAGACCAGCTCGAAGGGCGCCATCCGCTATACTCCGAACAGATAGGGGGCGGGGCCGCGCACACCCGGCTCGACGGCAAGAAGCGCCCCTTGGAAGGGATCCGAGAGCATATCTTCGGAAAGCTGGTTGGCGGCTGTCGTCACATAGAGCGTGCTCAGATCCGGGCCGCCGAAGCAGCAGGCCGTGATGTTCTCCGCAGGCATTGCGATGCGGCTGGCCACCTCGCCCGTCGGCGCGATCCTGAGCAGACAGCGGCCGGCATACCGCGCATTCCAGAGATATCCGTCTTCGTCGATGCAGGAGCCGTCGGGATACCCGTCGGTCGTCACCGCAGAATGAGGCCGGAGCGGTGCAGGCTTCGCGTCGTTCACCGGCCAGTCGGTGGCGAACAGGCTCTGCGCCAGCGTGTCGCCCAGATACATCCGCCCCCGCGCCACATCCCAGGCCAGGGTGTTCGTGATCCCGAAGCACGGATCGGTGACGCGTTGCACGGAACGGTCCGGTCCGACCCGATAGAACGCCCCGCTGCTCCGGTCCATTTTCCGCATGGAGCCATCGGGGTTGAGATTGGTTTGCATTGTGCCGACCCAGAACGCGCCGTCCGGCCCGACGGCCCCTTCGTTCAGGCGGTTGCCCTCGGGCTCCCCGGGCAGGGTGGCGAAGGGTGTGACAGCGCCTGTGTCCAGATCCACCAGCGCCACACCGGCGGCGAAGGCGACAACGGCCTGACCGGGTGTCTGGCAGAGACCGATCGCGGTTGGAAAATCCTGCGTCTTGAAGGCCCGGGTGACGCCGGTGGCCGGGTCCAGCGCGCGGATCACCCGGCCGATGATGTCGACCCAGTAAAGCGACCCGCTGCGCGGATCCCAAACCGGGCTTTCGCCGACAAGATCCCGGACGCCCGGGGCGGCTATGACGACCTCGCGCATCTCAGCCTTCCAGTGCCGGATCGACATCATCGAACAGCTCGGGCGCGCGGGCGCGGGCTCGTGTCAGGCTCTCCAGCACACGCCGGAGATGTTGCTGCATCGCCTGAACCGCGCGGGGTGCGTCTCCGGCGGCGATCCCGTCGAAGATCGACCTGTGCTGATCGACCAGCAGGCCCATCACCTCTTCCATCTGAAGATCGGCCTGGCGCACGCGATCAAGCTGAGCATGGGAGCTTTCCAAAGCTTCCCAGACCCCTGCGACACCGGACTTCTCGAAAATGAGCTGATGAAAGCGTTGATCGGATTCGAAGAATCGGGCCCATTGGCCGGCCTTGGCATAGGTGTTCTGCACCTCAAGCTCTGTGTCCAGAGCGCGCAGCAAGCCGGTATCGCGGGCGTCCACGGCGCGCCGGACCATCTCCACCTCCACCGCCTCGCGGATCAGTTGCGCCTGATGCACCATCGGCACCGAGATCCGCGTTACGACCGAGCCGCGCTGCGGATAGATCCGGACGAGGTTTTCGACAGACAACCGGAGCAATGCCTCGCGCACGGGTTGGCGGCTGACCTCGAAGTAATGGCACAGGTTTGCCTCGGACAGATGCGTGTCGGGCTCGATCCCGCCGCGCAGGATCTCGTAGCGCAGGTATCTGTAGACCTGCAGGGAGGCCGGCTGTCCGGTGCGCAGAGTGAACCCTTCACCAGTTGCATCAGGCGTGAAATTCTTCTGTTTTTTCATTTGCCTGCCCCCTCTAGTTCGAACTCACCTGAAGACCCTGCATGAAGTGCCGGCGCAGGACAAAGAACAACACGACCGTTGGCAGCGACGCCAACAGGGAGGCCGCCATGACAACCGTCTGTGACACGTCTGCATAGGCGCCCTGAAACACCTGCAAGGTGCTCATCACCGAGCGGACCTCGACCCTCTGGGTCAGGACGGTGGAAAAGATCAGATCGTTCCATATCCAGGTGAACTGCAACAGGAACAGCGCGATGAACGGACCCTTGCAATTGGGCAGGATGATCGAGAAGAACAGCCGAAACTCCGAACATCCGTCCATCCGCGCCGCCTCGTCCATTTCGGACGACATCTGCGTGAGATAGTTGCGCATCACCAGAACCGGAAAGGGGATGCAGATCGCTGTGTAGAACAGGATCATCCCGATCCGCGTGTCGAGCAGGCCGAGTTCCAGATAGGTGAAGAACAGCGGGATCAGATACATCTGGAAGGGGAAGATCGTGCCGGCGAAGATCAGCATGAACCAGAAGGTTCGCCCCGAGTACCGGTACCGTGCGAGCCCGTGGGCCGCCATGATCGCGATGAAGACCGCAACGCCGGCGCCCACGACCCCGTAAAGGAGAGAGTTCAGCACGCCGAAGCCCATCCGCGCCTCCACCCAGGCATCGGTGACATTGGCGAAGAGCGGCATGATGCCCGAGGGCAGGGCGAGCGGATGCGACGCCACATACTCCGCAGGTGATTTGAGAACCGACACGATAAGGTAATAGAAGGGCGCGAGCCAGGCGATGCTCAGCACCATCATGAGGACGAAGACGCCTTTGTTCTCGCGGTTGCGGCGCGCCTCGGTCCGGGCAATTGCGCCATAGTCGAGGGTGCTGAGATCTACGGCCATCCTCATGCCCTCCTATTTGGTCATCCGGTCGATCCGGTCCTGCAGGATCACCTGCAGCCAGGTCACGCTCAGCACGATCACCCCAAGCACCACCGCGATGGCGGAGGCATAGGCCCATGACGACCGGTCGAAGGCTTCCACATACATGTAGACGGTCAGCGACAGCGTGCGTTTGCCTGGGAAATCCCGCGCCATGACCCAGATGTGGTCGAAAACCGTGAAGCCCGCGAGAACCGACAGGATCACCACCACCAGAATCGTCGGCAGCAGAAGCGGCAGCGTCACGTGCCGGAAGATCTGCCAGCGCGTGGCGCCTTCGACGGAAGCGGCCTCCAGCGGGTCTTTCGGCACGGCCGCCAGACCAAGCAGCAACAGCACCATCGCCAGACCCACAGTCTGCCAGAGATAGGCCACGATGATCGAGGGCGTGATCGTGTTCTCGTTGTAGAGCCAGCCGATGCTCACCGGCTCGGCGGCAAACAGCGACAGGATCGAGTTGAGCACCCCGTCGGGAGCATAGACATAGAACCACATCACCCCCGCCGCGGTCGGGGCCAGAATGCGCGGCAGAAAGAAAATGCTCTTGGCGGTCTCCTCCATTTTCTGGCCACGCAACATGACGGCGATGAAAAGACCGATCGCCACCGGCAGGACCAGCGAGACCCCGACCCAGATGATGGTGTTCGCCATCGCCTCGGAGAAATTCGGATTGCCCAGAAGGCGTTGGTATTGAGACAGTCCGCCCCATTCGTCGAAGCCGGTAAAGCGGCGCCAGCGGGTGAAGCTGATATAGACATTGTAGGCGACCGGGTAGAGCAGGAAGAAGCTGACAAGCACGATCGCGGGCGACATGAAGCCGAGTGCGGTCCACATGCTGCGGCGGCGCTCGCGGCGTTCCTGTTCGGCATAGCGCGAAAAATCGAGCTTCCGTAGATCCGCGTCAGGCATGTTGTGTGGTGACGTCATCGGTCCGCTTTCCTGCGTCTATCGCGGCATTTGTGGCCCCCGCCGGAGGGGAGAACTCCGGCGGGGGCCGGATCAGGCCAACCTGGTCAGATCACTGATCAGCCCAATAGTCGGCGTTGAAGGCCTGCATGTTGGCCATGGCCTCCGCCGCCGTTTCCGGCGTTGGATCGAGCATGAAGCTCGACAGTTCCGCCACGATATCCCCCTGAAGGTCGGATGGCACGGCCTCCCACCAGCGGGTGATGGCGGTGTGGCCGCCGGCCTCGATGTCCGAGGAGATTTCCTGGATGATCGCGTTGGGCGCGGTCGCGGCGAGGTTGCCGGTGTAAAGGCTCTGTGTTTCGGCCCAGACATTCGCGCCTTCGGTCGAGGCCCAGAACTCGTAGACCCGCCGCGCCTCGGGGTTCTCCCACGCCTCCTGCGAAATCAGGATCGGGGCCCCTTCGACGATCACGCCCGGCGCCTGGGACGGATTGGCGTTCGGCATGATGAAGACACCAAGATCTTCACCGATGGTCATGCCGTTTTCCAGCAAGGTGCCGGCGGCCCATTCGCCCATCAGATACATCGCGGCTTCGCCGCGGGCGAAATCCTGCGCTTCCTCGTTCGAGCGGGGGTCTGAGAAGTAACCGGCCTCGTACCATTCCAGCCACTGATCGAAGACCGCCTGCACCTCCGGCCCGTCATACGGAACCGAGCCGTCATGAAGGCCGTGATACGCCTCGACATTCTGCCGGATCATGATCTCCGAGAACCAGATGAAGCCGCGCCATCCGTCCTGAACGGTGGCATGGAACGGCGTGATACCGGCGGCATGCAAGGTTTCGGCGGCCTGTTCCAGCTCTTCCCAGGTCGTGGGTTCGCTCAGCCCGTGCTCTTCGAACATTTCCATGTTGTAGAACACGACCCACCGCGCCAGCAGCATTGGGATCGCATAAGTCACGCCATCCACGGAAAAGAGGTCGCGCGTGCCTTCGGAAAACTCGCCCGCGGCGATGCGTTCATCCCACAATTCACCCACATCGGCCACTTGCCCGGAGGCCACGATGTCGGCCAGGGCGTTGCCTGTCCACCATGTGAAGATATCGGGCGGGTTGTTTGCCGACATCGAGCTTTGCAGGAAGGCGCGGTACTGCTCGGTGACATAGCCGGTATGTTCGAAGTCGCCGGCCTCGGCCATCACATCCATGCCGTCGCGCCAGAAATCCTTGTCATGAGCCATCAAGACCTGAGCCTCCGCCGGGACGCTCATCGCCGCCGACAGGATCAGCGCGCAAGCGGCCGTTCCCAGTTTCCAGTTCTTCATCTCGTTCCTCCTCTGATATGTCTTCAGTCCGGGTCCCTGCGAAGGGTGGACCCGCTGTCCTGGTCGAAAAGATGGATCTTGCCGGTGTCCGCCTCGAAGGTCAGGATCTCGCCCTCGGCAACCGCTCTGGGTTGCTGCATCCGGGCGGCGAAACTGACGGTGCCTGTTTCGGCGAACAGAATGCTCTCATTGCCGAGCGACTCGCTGAGCGGCACGCTTGCCTCAAACTCGACGGGCCGTTCCGGCTGAACGCCATGGCCGAACGGCACGATGTCCTCGGGTCGCAAACCGATGGTCACGGGCCGGCCCACGGCGGGAAGATTGAACCGCGCCGGATCGATCGGAAAGATGCCGTCGAACCCGTTGATCGTGACGCCGCCTGCGACCACGGTGCCGTCGAAGAAATTCATCTGCGGCGCCCCGATGAAACCTGCGACGAACTTGTTGGCCGGGCGGTTGAAGACATCCAGCGGGGCGCCCACCTGCTCGATATAGCCGTCACGCATGATCACGATCACATCGGCCATGGTCATCGCCTCGACCTGATCGTGGGTCACATAGACGATTGTGTTGTGCAGCCGCTGGTGGAGCTTCTTGATCTCCACGCGCATCTGGTTGCGGAGCTTCGCGTCGAGGTTCGACAATGGTTCGTCGAACAGAAAGACCTTGGGTTCGCGCACGATAGCCCGGCCCATGGCGACGCGCTGGCGCTGCCCGCCCGACAGGTTCGCCGGCTTGCGGTCCATATAGGGGCCCAGTTCCAGCACATCGGCGGCAAAGGCCACGCGCCGCTCGATCTCGTCCTTCGCGACGCCCGTGATACGCAATCCGAAACTCAGGTTCTTGCGCACGGTCATATGCGGATAAAGCGCATAGGACTGGAACACCATCGAGACACCGCGCTTTCGCGAGGGCAGATCGTTCACGACCTCGCCACCGATGGAGATTTCGCCGTAGGAGATGCTTTCCAGCCCCGCGATCATCCGCAGGGTCGTTGACTTGCCACAGCCCGAAGGCCCGACCAGCGCCACGAAAGACTTGTCCTCGATCTTGAGGTTGATGCCCTTGACCGCGGGGTGGGTGCCATAGGCCTTCACGGCATTCTTCAGAACGACCTCTGCCATCTCAGGTCTCCGGCATGGTGAGAGACGCGGTTTTCACCGAAGGGTCCGCGTAGCGGCGTTCCGGAAACACCGAATACCAGTCCGGACGGGCCGGGTCCCGATCATAGGGGTAGCCGCCGACCCGTTTGTAATGCTCGCCGTATTCGGCCAGCTTCTCGCGGTCGACCTCCACCCCAAGCCCCGGCCCCTCGGGAACCGCGATCGCGCCGTCGCGATAGCGGAGCTTGCCGCCAATGATGATGTCGTCGCTCAGATGGTGGTAATGGGCGTCTGCCGCGAAACTCAGGTTCGGCAGCGCCGCCCCGAGATGCAGCATCGAGGCCAGCTGCACGCCAAGCTCTCCCGAGGAATGAACCGCCGCGCCGTATTGGAAAGTTTCAAGCACCTGCCCGGCCTTGTGCGCCTGCCGCAGGCCGCCCCAGAAGGTCGTGTCCAGCAGGATCACATCAACCAGATCGTGGCGTATGCATTGGGCCAGTTGCTCGAAATTGACGACCACGGCGTTGGTCGCCGTGGGGATGCGCACGAACTGACGGACGCGGCGCATCCCCTCCAGACCCCAGGTCGGATCCTCGAAATACTCGTTGTTGAGGCCCTCGATGGCCTGACCGACGCGGATCGCCTCCTCCACCGACCAGACGGAGTTTGGGTCGAGCCTGAGACCGTCTTCGGGAAATGCCTCCGCCAGAGCGCGGAACACTTCGAGGTCATGGTCGGGGGTGAAATGGCCGCCCTTCAGCTTGTGCGTGCGGAAGCCGTATTGCTGCTTGAGCGCCTTGGCATGGGCAACGATCTCGTCGGCATATGTCTCGCCGCCTTTTCCGGTTTCGGCGTTTTCGTAGCGGTAGAAGATGTAGCTTGCGAACGGCACCTCCTCCCGCAAAGCGCCGCCAAGCAGATCGCAGGCGCGCAGGCCCAGTGTCTTGCCGGCCAGATCCACGCTTGCCATTTCAAGGGCGGCATGGAGCTGCACACGGTTGTTGTAGAGGGACCCGACCGGGTTCATGATCTTCCAGCGCATCTGCTCCAGCTGCAGCGGGTCATGGCCCTCCAGGTAGGGCTTCAGCGCCAGAATAGCGGCCTCCGCCGAGGCACCGCCGCCCCCCATTTCGCCAAAGCCGCTCAAGCCGTTGTCGCCCACCACCTCGACGATGGTGCGCACGAACCGGCCCCAATGGGCCCCGTTCGAGTGCCGCAGCGGGGCCTCCAGCGGGACGGCGACGGTGTAGGCCTTGAGATCGACGATGCGCGTCATTTCGGATCCTTTGGAGTGCCTGCAATCTGGGTGAGAAGGCCGCCATCCACGCGCACTGTCTCCCCGGTTATGAAAGAGGCGTCGTCGGACAACAGGAAGGAAACGACCGCGGCCACCTCTTCCGCCCGTGCGACGCGCCCAAGCGGATGCATGCCGTTCAGCACATCCCGGACCTGGTCGGGCGCGTCGGCCAGCGATACGGCCCAGTCGAGCATCGGCGTCTGCACCGCACCGGGGGCCACCATGTTCACCCGGACGCCCCGTTCGGCGAAATCCATCGCCATCGACCGGACAAGTCCCAATAGCCCATGCTTCGAGGCCGTGTAGGCCGCCACGTTCCGTTGCGATGCGAGGCTTTGAACAGACCCCATGAAAACAATGGCGCCCCGCGCGTCCAGCACCTGCGGCAGGGCGGCCCTTGCGATGTTGAACGCACCCGTGAGGTTGACGGAAAGGACTTCGTTCCAAAGCTCCGGATCGGTATCGGCGGCGGTGCCGTAGCGCTGGATGCCTGCGTTGTGAGAGACACCGGAAAGCCCCCCGAAGGCCGCGATGCCTGCGCGGACGGCATATTCGCACGCGGCGGGATCGGTCACCGACCCTTCTACAAGAATTGCGCGGGTCTCCGACCCTGGCGGAAGCATGTCAGGGTCGACAGGCCGGGTATCCAGCAACACGGCATGTCCGCCATCGTTCAGGATGCGATAGGCCACTGCCAAGCCTATGCCGCTTGCTGCGCCAGTAATCAAAACTGCTGTCATCCCGAATCTCCCTAGTAGTAGTGCTACCATACCAGTTTGATTTGTAAACCCGTGGCTTGTGCTCAGATTAGCCGCTTTGTCTCGCCCCTTTCAGACCGGAAGCATGGACGCAAAGTCCGAGTGGTTTTCGGGCTCCGGCTGTTGTCTGCGAACGGCGGGAAACCGCATGGCGCTAGGTAGATGTTCTTTATTTGTTCCCTTTCATGCGATAGGGTCTCCGGGCCATGCAACTCTTGCTTAACCTTGATGATCGAACCCATGAGCTGACGGATATCCACCAGCGTCTGAAGCGGCATTTCGGCCTGCAAGGGCCCTATCGGGCGCTCGATCCGGTCAGTCAGCTGGTGATGGCTCTTATCGGAGGAAAGACCCGGGGCGAGGTTTCGCTGTCCGCTTTCGAAGGTCTTGTCGCCCGGTTCGGGCATTGGGAGGCTGTGAGGGACGCGCCCGTTGCCGAAATCTATGAGGTAATCTGCGGGGTCACTTTCGCGGAACTCAAGGCGCCGCGCCTCAAGGCATCGCTTCTGGCGGTGACCCGGGCCCATGGTGCACTCACGCTCTCACCTCTCGAAGACATGACTGTCGGCGACGCGCTTGCATGGCTGGAACGTCTGCCTGGCGTGGGGCGGAAGGTCGCGGCTGCAACACTCAACTTCAGCACATTGCGCAAGGCGGCTCTGGTCATAGATTCGCACCATTTGCGGGTGCTTCGGCGGCTTGGATATGTCGGCCCGCGGACCGGCATCGCGCAGGCCTATGACCTTGTCATGCCGCTGCTGCCCGAGAGCTGGACCGCGAGGGATTTCGATCAGCATCACCAGCTCATGAAGGTTCTTGGTCAGGAGATTTGCCGAAACGGCGTTCCGATCTGCGAGCGTTGCCCGCTCCGGTCTGTCTGCGCGACGGCGCAGCGCGATGGCCGCCGCCGTCATGATGCGGGGCAACGGCGGCAGGCGTGACGCTCTACTCCGGCTTCTCCAGGATCCGGTTCACCAGCATGATCATGTCCCGCATGTTGAGCGGTTTCGCGGCTTCCCCGACCTCCTCGTCGAAGGAGAGGCTGTTAACACGATAGGGGTTCTCCCGGCCGAACCGCGCGAAAAGCGCGTCATTCTCCGCCTCGAATGCCGCGATGATCGAGGCCCGGTCTTCCGTCGGGATGTCCAGCTTGGGCCGACCGGAAAAGAGGTTGAGTGCAACCCGGAAGAGACGCGCCTGCCGTTCGGCGGGCATGTCGATCATCTTCGAGAGGCGTATGATCTCCCCGACGATACCGGGAACTCTCGGGTTGTCGCGTTGGAGCGGCGGCGCAAGGTGACCGGCCATCCCGAGATGATCGATAATGACGTCGACGGGGGATTTCGACTCGTAGTCGAGCAGGGTCACGTTGTCCTGGCCGAACAGCTCGATCCAGTTGCCGATACATGTATTGGCATGCATGTCCGGATCGATCTCATGCGGGTTTTCAAGGAAGTATCCGATGGGCCGGCGAAACGAGTTTCCCGGATGCTTGATGTTCTGGTTGTAGAGGGAAAGCAGCATGTCGTCAGGTCTGCGAACGACCGCGATGATCCTGACCGGCCATTCGCCAAGCCGCTCGGCCAGAAGGCGCAGTTTTCCAAGGGGGATTGAGAACAGTTCCTCGCTGGAAACGAAGATCTTTTCGGCTTTGGTCTCCGAAATCGCGCGGCACAACAGGTCGAGCTGGGCACGCGCTTCGGCACATCCGCCGGCCACATCGAAGGACTGGGCACGGAGCGCGAAGGCCAGACGGTGCTGCGCGTAATGATACCAGTTGGTGTCGGGATACAGCACCCCGTGGTTTTCCAGCAGCTCCCGGTTTTCCGCGAACAGCCGTTGCAGGGTTGTGGTGCCGGTCTTGTGAGCGCCGATATGGAGGATCACTTCGGGCATTGTTCGGTCATCCCCCTCAAGCCTGTCTCATCAAGGCCGCATTGCTCGGCGCCATGCCAAGCCTATCGGCAAGATGGTTAACGATGGCTTGATGTCGATTCGATTTGGTCACTCCGAGGTTCAATCCAGAAAGCACAGTCCCGTTCTGCGGGCAACGCGGCTGCCTTGTCATGGGCCGGGATCGGGGGATGCCCGCCGATTGCCGGGGACCGTTTCAAACCGGGCGCGCGGCAGCGCCCTTGCCCCGTTCTGCGGGTCACGGTCAGCGGGCGAGGCCCTCCGCCTCCAGAAATCGCATCGATGCGGGGATTTTCGAGGCGTCCCGCAATTCCATCAACAGACGCGGGCGCACCGGCAGCGCCGCGATGGCTTCGAAAACCTGATGCCATCGGATCGTGCCCTGACCGATGGGCCAATGCCGGTCTGCATAGCCATCGGCATCCTGAAGATGGACGTGGTCGAGCCGCGCGCCGGCCCGGGTGACGAAGAAATCCACAGGCGGCGCGCCGGTGGCGTGATGGGCGTAATGCGCGTGCCCGGTATCAATCGAGAGCTTCACCGCATCCGAGCCAAAGCTTTCGGCCAGCTCCGCCCTATCATCGGGTGCGATGTCTTCGATGTTTTCGATCACCAGCGTTACGCCCTGCGCCTCGGCGCGGTCGACCACCTTGCGCATCACCGCATGGGTCTGCGCGATCTTGCGTTCCCGTGCCGAAGGGGCGTTGCCCACCCGGGGATTATTGTCGAAATTTTTGTAGTCCCAGGTGGTGTAGGGCGAATGGACGACCATCTGCGTCGCCCCGAGCGCGGCGCAGATATCCAGCCCGATCATGAACCGGCGGGTGATGATCGGGGCGATTTCGGGGTCATCATTGTCGATCGGCACGCCGATGAAAGGCCCGTGAATGCCAAGCCGCCCGTCGAAGCCGTCCAGAAGCGATTTTGCCTGATCGACAGGGGATTGCCAGTCGCCAAGAAGGATCTCGGTGTTCAGGAAATCCTGCAATTCCAGATCGCGCCGGCCGTCGATCAGCCAGTCGCGAAAGGTGGGCAGATCGGCCGTGGTGAGGGCTGCGCCGACTGTCAAAGGGGTCGTCATCTGCGGGGCCTTTCGTTCAGAACACGCGTCGGCCGGCGCGCCATACCGCGCTGACCTGAGGTTGCTGCCCGACCAGCCGTATCGCGACCAGATCGGCGCGCAGGCCCGTGGCGATACGGCCCCGGTCGCTCAGTCCCGCAACCCGCGCCGGTGCATCCGTCACCAACGCCACGGTCTGTGGCAGGTCGTATGGCAGGGCCGGGTCGCTGGCGATGGCGAAGGCTGCGTCAAGCGGGCTGCGCGGCACGTAATCCGACGCCAGTACATCCACCAGCCCCTCGGCCAGAAGCTCGCGCACGGCGACATTGCCGGACTGGGATCCGCCGCGCAGATAGTTCGGGGCCCCGGCAACGATTGTCTGGCCGTGGCCGCGGGCGCGGCGCGCCGCCTCGATCGTCGTTGGAAACTCAGAAATGGTGACACCTTCGGCCTGGGCCTGATCCACATGGGCAAGGGTCCGGTCGTCATGAGCCATCAGCGGGATGTCGTGGCGCTGGGCGACGGAAACCACATGGCTGCGGACCTTTGGTCCGAACCGCGCGGAGCGTTCCAGCAGTTCGGCCATCCGCTCGCGGCCTTCGGCCTCGCTCACTTCCATATCGCGGATCATGTGCCAGAACCATTTCTCGATGTTCGGGCTCTGCCTGTCGCCTGGCGTATGGTCCATGACCGAAATCAGATGGGCGATGTCGCGGGTCACATTCGCGTCGACCAGAGCAATGGTCGCCGGGTCCGAGACCTCGCAGCGCATGTGCAGAAAATGCTCTGCGCGGAACATGCCCTTGCGCTGGCCATGTTCCAGCGCGTCGATCAGGGGCCCGAGTATCGTCCTGCGCTCGGGCCGCTGCATCGAGGCGCCGACGGACAGGCTGTCGAACACCGTTGTCGTGCCGCCGGATATCACAACCGCATCATGGGCCATGAGGGCGGGCAGAAAGGCCCACTGCACGTGGCTTCGCGGGTGAATATGGGTCTCCACATGGTCGGTGTGCAGATCGACGATGCCGGGGATCAGGATCTGACCGTCCAGATCGACGCCGCCGGTGATCCCCGGGCCGATCTCGGCAATCGTCCCGCCCTCCACCGCCACACCGCCGGTCACGCACCCGGTCGGGGTTACCAGAGTGGCGTTGCTGATCAGCAGCGGACGATCGGCGGGGGCATCGAACATCGCGTTGGTCCTTGTTCGGAGGTGGAGGGAAGGGCGTTCGGGATTCGGCCTTTCTTGACAATGCTAGTGTAACGGATCCGTGCAAGGGCGGTGACAGTTTCATGACAAGCCCGGCTTTGTCTTTCGGCGGACGGGATATCGCGATTAGGGTCGCCCCAGACACGCCATATCCCGCGAGACCTGCCGATGGACCAAACACGCCTGAGCCCCAGCCCGAGCATTCACCCCGAGGCGGAGGTGGCCGACGACGTCACCCTCGGCCGGTGGACGGAGGTAGGCCGCCGGACCCGGATCAAAGCCAGCGAGATGGGCAATTACTCCTACATCACCGAGGATGGCCACGTGGTCTGGACCACGATCGGCAAGTTCTGTTCCATCGCCAATGGCGCGCGGATCAACCCGGGCAACCATCCCACGTGGCGGGTTTGCCAGCATCACGCGATCTACCGCGCCGAAGCGTACGGTCTGGGAGAGGATGACGCGGAGTTTTTCGAATGGCGCAAGGACAACTGGGTGACCCTGGGCCATGATGTCTGGATCGGTCACGGCGTGACCGTGACCGCGGGTGTCACCATCGGCACCGGGGCGGTGATCGGCGCCGGCGCCGTCGTCACGCGCGATGTACCGCCCTACACGATCATGGGCGGCGTTCCGGCCCGGGAGATCCGGCCGCGCTTCTCCAGATCGCAGGGCGAGGCGCTGATGGACATCGCCTGGTGGGATTGGTCCCATGATCAATTGCGGGACGGTTTGCCCGATTTTCGGGCACTCGATATCGACGCCTTCATCGAAAAATACGGTGCCTCCGCATGATGCCCGACGAGGTGTCGCATTGGAAAGCGCGCGCGCGCCAAAGGCTTGCGCGCGCAAGCGGCGGATTTGTCTAGACGCGGTTTACAGAGGTTTAACAATTCCGTCGCCAAACCGTCACGACAGGCCCCTACGCAGCCCTTGCACCTAAGGGGACCGGGGCCACAAGGGACGGCCCTGGCTCTGAACATAGAAACGTTCAGGACAGGACAAACCAAATGCTCAAGATGACATTGACCGCCGCGATTATCGGCGCCACCGCATTGACCTCCACCGCGGCACTTGCCCAGGCTTCTGACTGGCGTGAAGAGGTTCCGGTTTTCAGGATCGGCATTCTGGGCGGCGAGAACGAGGCCGACCGCCTGCGTGAACATGCCTGCCAGCAGGCCTATCTGGAAGAGCGTCTCGGCGTTCCGGTCGAGCTTTATCCGGCATCCGACTACGCGGGCGTGATGCAGGGCCTTCTGGCCGGCCAGCTGGAATTCGCCGGCCTCGGCTCCTCGGGTTATGCGGGTATCTCCCTGCAGGATCCCGACGCGGTCGAGCCGCTTTACACCACGATGCAGATCGACGGCTCGCTTGGCTATTACGCGGTGATGTATACCCGCGCCGACAGCGGCATCAGCTCGCTTGAGGAGATGGAAGGCCACTCCCTTGCCTTTGCCGACCCCAACTCCACGTCCGGCTATCTGGTGCCGTCCTACGAACTGGCCGCCGAAGAGGGGCTCGTGCTGGAGGCGTTCTTCTCGGAAACGGGTTTCGGCGGCGGTCATGAACAGGCCGTCATCGCGGTTCTGAACGGGCAGTATGACGCCGGCGTGACCTGGACCTCGGGCGTGGGCGATATCAACGAAGGCTACAGCCGCGGCAACCTGCGCTCGATGGTGGACAAAGGCATGCTGGACATGTCCGAGATCCAGATCATCTGGCGGTCGAACCTGATCACCAATGGCCCCCGCGTGATCCGCTCCGACCTGCCGCAGGAACTGAAGGATCTGGTCATGGGCGCGATGATGCAGTTGCAGGTCGCAGATCGCGACTGCTTCGATGCGATCAATGACGGCGAGTCCATGGGCTACTGGCCGATCAACCATGAGTTCTACGAGCCGATCATCAACATGCGTCGCGAGCTTCAGGGCGAGCGCTAGGCGGCATCTGTCCATACCGGGGTCGGGCCAAGTGCCCGGCCCCGTTTTCGTATCTCGCCTGTGTGCCGATCGGACCGGGACGGTCACGGCGCAAGGTCCACTTCTTCAGGGGGCACCTTTAGATGCTGAAGCTAGACAACCTGACCCGCCGGTTTGGCGATACCGCTGCCGTCGACCGGGTGAACCTTGAAATCGCCGAGGGCCAGATGGTCGGCATCATCGGCCGGTCGGGGGCCGGCAAGTCGACGCTCCTGCGCCTGCTGAATCGGCTGACGGACCCTTCGGAGGGGCAGATCCTGTTCGGGGACAGGGACATCGCGCAACTGAAGGGGCGCGATTTGCGCCAGTGGCGTTCGGACTGCGCGATGATCTTTCAGCAGTTCAATCTGGTGGGTCGCCTGGATGTGTTGACCAATGTGTTGACGGGCCGGCTTTTCGATCTGCCGGCCTGGCGGGCGCTGGCGCAGATCTACACCCCGGCGGAGCGCGCATTCGCGGTTCAGGCGCTGGACCGGCTGACCATGGCGCATACCGCCTTGCAGCGGGCCGAGACGCTTTCGGGCGGTCAGCAGCAGCGTGTGGCCATCGCCCGCGCCCTTGCGCAGGAGCCGAAGATCCTGCTGGCCGATGAGCCGATCGCCTCCCTTGATCCGCTGAATGCGAAGATCGTGATGGACGCGCTGCGCACCATCAACCAGCAAGATGGCATTACCGTCATCTGCAACCTCCATACGCTGGATACCGCCCGCGATTACTGCGACCGGATCATCGGCATGCAGGCCGGGCGGGTGGTGTTCGACGGCACGCCCGCGCAGCTCACGCAAGGCATGGCGCGGGAGATCTACGGGGCCGAGGCCGATCAGGCCTTCAACGAGGCCGCGACCTCCACCAGTCTGGCGCCCGGTCCCCGACCGCGCGCCAAGGAAGCGGTGTGAGGGCCCCCGGGATGAGCGATCAGACCGCAGACAGCTCCGTTGCACTCTTCGAACGGCACCGGGCCGAGCTGAAGGCCTCCAAACGCACCATGAACCTGATCATGCTGGCGGCCTTTCTGGTCTGCCTCGCGCTGTCGGTCTGGATCAGCCAGTTCTATCCCGAGCGTCTGGCCAACGGGATCCCGCGTATCTTCGAGTATTTCGGCACGATCATCCCGGATCTGCAATGGGGCAGCCTGCTGGAGGGCAGGACGGAGGAAGGCCGCGCTGTGCCGGGCTCCATCACCTACTGGTACACGGATTTCTGGCTCTATCTGGAGCTGATCTGGGAAACGATCCTGATGGCCATCACGGCAACGCTGATCGGAACGGCGGTGGCCTTTGTCCTCAGCTTTCCGGCGGCGGCCAACCTCGCCCCCAACAGCTGGATCTACTGGGTGTCACGTCGCTTTCTCGAAATTTGCCGTGGCATCCCCGAGATCCTCTTGGCGCTTGTCTTCGTCTTCATGATCGGGATTGGCCCGCTTGCCGGGGTGATCGCCATCGCGATCCATTCGGCCGGCGCATTGGGCAAGCTTTTCGCCGAGGTGAACGAGAACGCCTCGTCCCGCCCGGTGGAGGGGATCACAGCGGTCGGCGGCACATGGGTGCAGAAAATGCTCTACGGTGTGGTGCCGCAGGTCACGCCGAATTTCGTAAGCTACGCGCTGCTCCGGTTCGAGGTGAATGTCCGCGCCTCCTCCATTATCGGCTTCGTCGGCGCGGGCGGCATCGGTCAGGAACTCAACCGTGTGATCAGTTTCTATTCCGATGACCGGGTGCTGGCGGTCCTGATCCTCGTCGTGCTGACCGTCACGATCATCGATCTGCTGAGCGAGCGGCTGCGCCTTGGCTATATCGGGCGGGAGAATTTCGCATGACCCTGGCTATCGTCACGGCGGTCTCCGATGCCGAGATCGCGGAAATCCGCGCCCGCCACCCCGGCGTTTTCGACACACCCGGCAAACTCATCAGACGCTGGGCGCCCTGGGCGGTTGCCGTCCTCTACGTGTTCTGGTCGCTCTGGTACTTCGACATCGCGCGGTTCTTCGAGACGTCCGACCGTGTTCTGTCGCTTCTTCGGGCCTTCGTGGTCTGGGAGGACATGGCCAACTGGCAATATGCCAATATCTATCGCGGGATTGCCGAAACCTTGGCGATGGCCTTTCTGGGCACGCTTCTGGGCACGATCGGCGCCTTGTTCGTGGGGTTCATGGCCGCTCGCAACATCGTGACCTTCGCGCCGCTTCGGCAAGTGGTGCGACGGTTTCTCGACATTCTGCGCGGCATCGACCAGCTGGTCTGGGGCCTTGTCTTCGTGCGGGCCGTGGGGCTGGGGCCGCTTGCCGGCGTGCTGGCGATCTTCGTCAGTGACGTGGGCACCTTGTCCAAGCTCTATTCGGAGGCGATCGAGAACATCGATCGCAAGCAGGTCGAGGGCGTGAAATCCACCGGGGCCGGGCCGCTTCAGGTCATCCGCTACGGCTACATTCCCCAGGTTCTGCCGGTATTCATCTCTCAGTCGCTCTATTTTCTGGAAAGCAACACGCGCTCGGCCACGATCCTCGGTATCGTCGGCGCGGGCGGGATCGGGATGATCATCATCGAACGGTTCCGGGCGTCGCTCTACGATCAGGTCGCCTTCGTCGTTCTGAACGTGCTGATCCTTATCTTCGCCATCGACTGGTTGTCGAAACGGGTGCGGGGCTGGGCCATCGGGACGCAGGAACGCTAGATCTTCCGCCGCTCTGACGCGGTCGCCCCGACCGCAGAACTTGCGCCTGCCCATAGTTGCATGCTCAATCATCCCCGATCCGAGGGGGAGGAGAGCATGAACACGGCCCATTGGTTGTTGCGAACCGCCGGCGTGGCGGGTGACCGCCCGGCCTTGATGCGGGGCGCGAAGCCGGTGGCGAGCTATGCCGAGTTTGCCGCGCGCGCCGGGGCTCTGGCCCGCGCGCTTGCCGATGGCGGGCTGATGCCGGGGACCGCATCGGTATTTTCATGACCAATTGCCCGGACTACCTGATCGTCTGCTACGGTGTCTGGATCGCCGGTGGCGCCGTCGTGCCGATCAACGCAAAGCTGCATGGGAAGGAGGCCGCGTGGATCCTGAAGGACAGCAGCGCGCAAAGCGTTTTTGTGACCCCGGATCTGGCGGAGGCTCTTGCCGCCGAAACGGATACCGACCTGATCGACATCTCTGGCAGCCGCTTTGCGCGCATGACTTCGGGCGGCCGGCTGCCGCCCGTCAGCCGGAGTTCGGACGATCTGGCATGGCTGTTCTACACCTCGGGCACGACCGGCAAGCCCAAGGGTGTACGGATAACCCACGGGATGCTGGCCGCGACCTCGCTCTGCTACCCTGTCGATGTCGATCCGGTCAGCCCGGAAGACGCTGCGTATTACGCGGCCCCGATGAGCCATGGGGCGGGCTTGTACGCCCTGATCCACGTGCGCATGGGCGCGCGGCATATCTGCCCCGTCGGCGGCGGGTTCGACCCGGCGGAGCTGCTGGAGCTTTCGGAACGTTTCGGCCCGACCTCGATGTTTCTGGCGCCGACCATGGTGCGCCGTCTGACGGATGCCGCCAAGGCCGCGGGTCGAGACGGCCGCGGGATCAAGACCATCGTTTATGGCGGCGGCCCGATGTATCTGGCCGATATCGAAGAGGCGGTGGACTGGTTCGGCCCCAAATTCGTTCAGATCTATGGGCAGGGCGAGTGCCCGATGGCCATTTCTGCTCTGTCGCGCGGGGATGTCGCGGATCGGGCGCACCCGAACTGGCGGGCGCGGCTGGCCTCGGTCGGGCGGGCCCAGTCCATGGTGGAAATCGCCATCGGGGATGACGCCGGCACGCCCTTGCCCCAAGGCACCGCCGGCGAGATCATGGTGCGCGGCGCGCCTGTCATGCCCGGATACTGGAATGACCCCGACGCGACCGCGAAGACCCTGAAAGACGGCTGGCTGATGACCGGCGATATCGGGCAGCTGGACGCCGACGGTTACCTGACATTGCAGGACCGGTCGAAGGATGTGATCATTTCCGGCGGCAGCAACATCTACCCCCGCGAGATCGAGGAGGTGCTTTTGCAGCATCCGTCGGTGCATGAGGTTTCGGTTGTCGGGCGAGCCTCCGCGGAGTGGGGGGAGGAGGTGGTCGCCTTCGTGGTCAGCGCGCCGGGTGACGAGATGGACCCGGCCGTGCTGGAGGCCCATTGCATCGAGCATATCGCCCGGTTCAAGCGCCCGAAACGCTATATCTCGATGCCGGACCTGCCCAAGAACAACTATGGGAAGATACTCAAGACCGAACTGCGCAGATTTCTGGAGGAGGAGAGATGACCGATCTGAGAGGGAAGACCGCGCTGGTCAGCGGCTCGGTTCAGGGTATTGGGCTGGCGATTGCCGAGGCGCTGGCCGGCGCCGGCGCCCGGATCGCGGTTCACGGGCTGGCGGGCGATGCGCAGATCCATGAGGTTTGCGAGCATCTGCGCAAGCTTGGCGCGCCGCAGGCGGAGTTTTTCAACGGGGATCTGCGCCACCCCGACCGCATCGTGGAGTTGATGGAGGCGGTGGAGGCATGGGGCGGCGCGGATATTCTGGTGAACAACGCAGGGATCCAGCATACAGCACCCCTGACCCGGATGCCGCGCGAGGCATGGGAGGCAATCCTTGCCGTCAACCTTTCCGCCGCGTTTCACACGATGCAGGCGGCCCTGCCGGGCATGGCGGAGCGCGGCTATGGCCGGGTCATCAACATCGCCTCCGTTCACGGGCTGGTCGCCTCGACGGAAAAGGCGCCCTATGTGGCGGCGAAATTCGGGCTTGTGGGGCTCAGCCGCGTCGCGGCCCTCGAATATGCGACGGCGGGTTCCCGGGCGTCGGGCGGGGTGACGGTCAATTGCATCTGCCCCGGCTGGACCGAGACCGCGATCATCGGGCCGCAGATCGAAGCACGCGCCAGGGCGCATGGCGATGACCGCGACGCGGGGATCGCCGATCTTCTGGCAGAAAAGCAACCGACACTCCGGATGTCCGATCCGGCTGAAATCGGGGCGCTGGCGCTGTGGCTCTGCGCGCCCGTCGCCCATAATATCACGGGGACATCAATTCCGGTGGACGGGGGCTGGACCGCGCAATAGCGGCTACGCCGGGCCGACACGTTCCTGCGTGACCGACATGGATTTCACGATGGCATGCAGCGCCAGCCCGGGTTTCAGATCAAGCGCGCGGACGGATCGTTTGGTGACCCGCGCGACAAGGGTCTGACCCTGATGATCCAACCTGACCAACGCGCCCGAGCCGGGTCCTGCCGCGATGCCCAGAACCGTCGCGGGAAGGACGTTCAGCGCACTGATCCCCTGCGGCACCTCGCGCATCAACATCACGTCGCGCGCATCCAGCCGCAGGCGCAGCCGGTCGTCCATCGCGCCGATACGCCCCGGCAGCCAGATCGGATGCTGACCGATGCGCGCTTCCGTCAGGCCGTCCCGCTCATCATATCCGGCGACCGTCACATGCAGGATCGCGCCGGCCACATCCCGGCTGATCTGGTCCCCGGTCTCGCCGCCCGCGAACACATCCGCCGCCGGGCCGATTGCGCGCATCTGTCCCTTATCCATCAGGATGACGGTATCTGCGAGACGGGCAACCTCGCTCACATCATGGCTGACATAGAGGATCGGGATCCCGACCTGATCGCGAAGCCTCTCGAAATAGGGCAGAAGCTCCGCCTTCCTCCGCGTGTCGAGGGCCGAAAGCGGCTCGTCCATCAACAGAAGATCCGGGGCGGACAGCAACGCGCGGCCAAGGGCGACCCGCTGGCCTTCGCCGCCGGACAGCGTGGCGGGACGGCGGTTCAGAAGCTCCCCAAGGCCAAGCAGAGCGACCAGCGGGTCGAACCCGAGCGGCAGGGCGCGGCCCTTTGCGCGCGCCTCGCCATAGCGCAGGTTGGCGGCAACGGTCATATGAGGGAACAGGCGCGGTTCCTGAAAGACATATCCAATCCGGCGATCCGCCGTGGCCATGCTGATGCCTGTGCCGGTGTCCAGCAGCAGGCGCTCGCCGATCCGGAGCCGCCCCTGATCGGGATGCAGCAAACCGGCGACGGCGCGCAGCACGCTTGTCTTGCCCGCGCCGGAGGGGCCGAAGATGGCCGTCAGCCCGCCCTCCAGCGTGCAATCGATGGAAAGCTCCATATCCGGAAACCGGTGATGCAGGCTCAACTGGATGCTCATGATCCGCGCACCCGTTTCGCCATGTTGCGCGCCAGCCATTCCGAAGCGACGAGTGCCGCCGCCGACAGGGCGATGGACATCACGATCAGCCGCAGCGCCGCGTTCTCCTGCCCGGGGACCTGCAACAGGCTGTAGATTGCCGTGGGGATGGTCTGGGTCTGGCCGGGGATGTTGGAGACGAAGGTGATCGTCGCACCAAATTCGCCCAATGCCTTGGCGAAGCCAAGGACGGTACCGGCCAGTATGCCCGGCAGCATCAGCGGTAGGGTAACCGTTGCAAAGATGCGCAGACGGGAGGCCCCGAGGGTCGCCGCGGCCTCCTCCAGCTTCGGGTCCACCGCGTCAAGTGCCAGACGGATCGCACGAACCATCAACGGGAAGGCCATGATCGCGCAGGCCAGCGCCGCCCCGGTCCAGCGGAACGCGAAGGTCAGGCCAAGTGTGGCCTCGAAAAAACGACCCAACGGCCCCTGGGAGCCGAAGAGGACAAGCAGAAGATATCCCGTGACCACGGGCGGCAGCACCAGCGGCAGATGAACCGCGATGTTCAGCGCCTCGCGCCCCCAGAACCGGCCGCGGGCCAGCGCCATCGCCGCAAGGATGCCAAAGGGCAGGCTTGCCAGCGTCGCCCAGATTGCGACCTGTAGCGACAGGGCGACCACCTGCCACTCCGCCGGGCTAAGTCCAAATGTCATTCCGGCACCTCGAACCCGTGGGATCGAAAGATCGCCATGGCCTGCGGCGAGGTGAGAAATGCCAGAAACGCGGCCGCTTCCGGGTGCGTGCTGGCCGTCATCAGGGCGGCGGGATAGCGGATCGGGTCATGCAGCGTCTTGGGGATCAGCACCTCGATCGCGACGCCGGGCTCTGCCAGCGCGTCGGTGCGGTAGACAATTGCCCGGGCGACCTCCCCCCGCGCGGCGAGGGCGAGCGCGATGCGCACATTTTCGGTCTGGACGATGCGGGGCATGAGATCTTCAAGCAGATCCGAGGCCTCAAGCGCCTGGCGCGCATATATCCCGGCAGGGACCGCCTCCAGAAATCCGGTCGCAATCCGGGCATCCCCGGGCAGCGCGGCCAGTGCGGCGGCAAGATCTTCGACCGGATGAACGGCATCTGCCGGCCCGGCGAGGACCAGCCGGTTGGCAAGCAGTGCGGTAGTCCGTTCGGGGTCGGTGATGCCGCGTTCGGCCAGATGCGCGATCCAAGCCATGTTGGCGGACAGGAACAGATCCGCCGGTGCACCAGCCTCGATCTGCCGGGCAAGGGCGGAACTGCCTGCGTAGGACACCGACAGCGGCGCGCCGGTCCAGACGGCGGCCACCTCGTCCAGCGCCTCACGCAGGCTGGCCGCCGCGAAGATCAGAATGGTGTCGGCGCGCGCCTGACTCACCCCGCCAAAGGGGGCGAGGCTCAGAAAAAGCGCGGCCAGTGCCGGCAGAAGCCGGCTTGAAAAAGCTCTGGGATGCAGACGGCTGGAAGGTTGGGATCTTGTACTCATCTGCGCAATTGCGCGTCAGTTTCGGGCTAAAGTCCAGCGCCGATGACGGTTTTTCCGGCCCCGCTGCCACATGACGGGCACAGAGACCCTATTTCTTGGGGCCGTGCCTTGTTCGGACCCGACCCGCAGGCTACATGCCGTCCCATGAAGCGCTTCATCCCATTCATGAAAAATGATCCTCTGGTGGCGGTCGTGCGCCTTCAGGGTGTGATCACCGGGGCAGGCCGGGGCCCGGTTCTGAGCGATGTGGCGATGGGCCCGATACTCGAAAAGGCCTTCGCCCGAGGCAAACCTGCGGCCGTGGCACTATCGATCAATTCGCCCGGCGGGTCGGCGGTGCAATCCTCGTTGATCGCGGCCCGCATCAAACGACTTTCCGAGGAAAAAGACGTGCCCGTCCACGCGTTTGTGGAAGATGTCGCGGCATCGGGCGGGTATTGGCTCGCCTGCGCGGCCGAGAAGATCTGGATTGATGCAAGCTCCATCGTCGGATCGATAGGGGTGATTTCGGCCAGCTTCGGGCTGCATGAATTCATCGGGCGCTTCGGGATCGAACGGCGGGTTCATACCGCGGGCAAGGACAAATCCATGCTCGATCCGTTTCGCCCGGAGCGGGAGGAGGACGTGGCGCGCCTGCGGGCCATCCAGGAGCAGATCCACGAGGCCTTCATCGCCCATGTCAAGGACAGCCGCGGCGCGCGGATCGGCGAGGGCGAAGACCTTTTCACGGGTGAATTCTGGGTTGGCCGCAAAGCGGTCGATCTGGGGCTTGCCGATGGTCTGAGCCATTTGCGGCCGAAGATGAAGGAGATCTACGGCGACAAGACCCGGTTTGCCGTGTACGGGCCCAGGCGCGGCCTTCTTCAGCGCTTTGGGGTCCGGATCGTGGAAGAAGCGGTGGGCGCCCTCGATACCCGCGCGGCCTATGCGCGATACGGTCTGTAACCCATGGTCAAGATCGTCACCCTTTTTCTGATCGGCATGGTGGTTCTGGCCTTGTTTGGCCGGCTGCGGCTGCCGCGGATCGGGCGCGGCGGTCGGACCGGCGGTCTGCCGAAACCACGGCTGTGCCCCGAATGCGGGCGTTACAATCTCAAGGGCGGGCCGTGCCGCCACTGTTCCGAAGGGCAAAGCTAAGCGATGGTCATCGAGTTCTTGCTGGCGGGCCTTGGCCTGGTCATCCTGCTCTTGGCTGGTGACGTCCTTGTCCGCGGCGCGGTGAATCTCAGCCTCAGGCTCGGTATCCCGGCGCTGATCGTCAGTCTGACCGTGGTGGCTTTCGGCACGTCGGCACCCGAACTTCTGATCTCGATTCAGGCGATTCTTGACGGTGTGCCGGGTCTGGCTCTCGGCAATGTGGTGGGCTCCAACACTGCGAATATCCTGCTGGTTCTGGGGGTGCCTGCCCTGATCTCGGGGCTCGATACGCGCAAATGCGAGACCCGGCGGACCTATCTGATGATGATCGCGGGCACGTTCCTGTTCATTGGTCTCGCCTATGCCGGGCCGTTTCTCTGGTGGCACGGGCTTGTTCTTCTGGCCGCGCTCGGGCTGGTTCTGGGCGACGCGTTTCGCGATGCGCAGGCCCATCGCGCGGCGGCGAACGGCGTGCCCCCCGAGGAAGAGCTTGAAGAGGCCGACCCGTCGATGCCGGGCTGGAAGATCGGCCTTTATCTGGTTCTGGGTCTGGTCGGGTTGCCGTTGGGTGCCAGCCTGTTGGTCGACAGTTCGACCGCGATTGCCCGTGCCTACGGTATCAGCGAGACGGTCATCGGCCTGACCCTCGTGGCTGTCGGCACCTCTCTGCCGGAACTGGCGACAACGGTGATGGCCGCGATCCGCAAACATGCGGAGGTGGCGCTCGGCAATGTCATCGGGTCCAACATGTTCAACCTTCTGGCGATCATCGGGGTTGCCGCGCTGGTCGGTCCGATCCCGGTCGACCCCTCGTTTTTCGCGTTCGATTTCTGGGTGATGCTGGCGGCCTCGCTCGTGCTGGCGCCGTTCGTCTTCCTGAAGCTGGGGATGGGGCGGGTCGTGGGGCTGGTATTCGTGGCACTTTACGTCATTTATATCGCGATGCTTTTGGCCTGAGGCGGGGAGGCGGCGACATGGCTGCATTGGTGACCGGAGCCGGCAAGCGTATTGGCCGGGCCATGGCCCTGACGCTTGCGGAGATGGGCCATGACGTGGCCGTGCATTTCGCCAGTTCGCACGCGGAAGCCGCCGAGACGGTGAACGAGATCAGGGCTCTTGGCCAAAAGGCCGTCGCCCTGCAGGCTGACCTTTTGTCGGAAGAAGAAACGGTCGCCTTGGTCCCCCGCGCGGCGGATGCTTTGGAAGCGCCGATTACCGTGCTCGTCAACAACGCCTCGATCTTCGAGTACGACACCTTGTCGAGTGCGACGCGCGAAAGCTGGGACAGGCATATCGGATCGAACCTGCGCGCACCGTTTCTGCTGACACAGGCCATGGCCGCACAGATGCCCGTCGCCCTCGGGCAGGAAGGTGGCCCCATGGCCGACGGGCTGGTCGTCAACATGATCGACCAGCGCGTGCGCAAACTGACGCCCGAATTCATGACCTACACCATCGCGAAAATGGGCCTCTGGGCGTTTACCCGGACCGCCGCGCAGGCGCTGGCGCCACGCATCCGGGTCAACGCCATAGGCCCCGGGCCCACGATGCAAGGCGTCCGGCAGTCGGCGGAGCATTTCGCGGCGCAACGCGCGGCCACGCTTCTGGAACGCGGCGCAGACCCGGCCGATATCTGCAATGCGCTCCGGTATCTCATCGGTGCCCCGGCGGTGACCGGGCAGCTGATCTGCGTTGATGGGGGGCAGCATCTGGCATGGCAGACGCCGGATGTGCTTGGGGTTGAATAAGGCCAGATCCGCCGTACCTGCTGCGTGATCGGCCAGTTGTCCACCGCCCTAGACAGTGTAACAAGGCGATCACGCTTTTATGACGGGGCTGTGACCCGACGGCAAACGGGAAAAATTATCGTTACAAAACAAGTAGTTGATAATGCGCCTAAAAAATAGGCAAATCGATGAAGGGGGCCAAAAACAAGGAGAAAATCGTCCTGACCAAGATTTATCCTGAGGCTTGTCCACAGGAACCGTGGAAAGCTTTGGGGTTGAACCCTGCCTGCTCTCATTGCAGCGAGGCAGAGAATCGCCGAGACCTTTGAGACATGCCTGAAAACCGTGCAGAAGCCGTGCCGACCGGGCACACCGTGATCCAGTCCTATCTGAAGACGCTCGACAACTCGCCGGGCGTCTACAGGATGCTCGATCCGCAATCCCGCGTGCTTTACGTGGGAAAGGCGCGCGCGCTCAGGAAGCGGGTTTCGAGCTACGCCAAGCCCGCCGGTCACGATCCGCGGATCGCCAGGATGATCCGCGAGACGGCGTCGATGATGTTTCTGACCACGCGCACGGAAACCGAAGCGCTGCTTCTTGAACAGAACCTGATCAAGCAGCTCAAGCCGCGCTATAACGTGCTGCTTCGGGATGACAAAAGCTTCCCCAACATTCTGGTCTCCGCCGAACATCCCTTTCCCCAGATCAAGAAGCATCGCGGGGCAAAGAAGGAAAAAGGCAGCTATTTCGGGCCCTTCGCCAGCGCGGGGGCGGTCAACCGGACGCTGAACCAGTTGCAGAAGGCGTTTTTGCTCCGCAACTGTTCGGATGCGACATTCGACAGCCGGACGCGGCCCTGCTTGCTTTATCAGATCAAGCGCTGTTCCGCGCCATGCGTCGGCTATATCTCCGAACAGGACTACGCCGCCTCGGTCAAGGATGCGGAACGGTTTCTGTCGGGCAACAGCACAAAGATACAGGAGGCGCTGGCCGGTGAGATGGCCACCGCATCCGAGGCGATGGAGTTTGAGCGTGCCGCGGCGCTTCGCGACCGGATCCGCGCCCTGACCAACGTGCAGTCGGCTCAGGGCATCAACCCCAAGGGCGTGACCGAGGCCGATGTCATCGCGCTCCATATGGAAGGCGGGCAGGCCTGCGTGCAGGTCTTCTTCATCCGCGCCAACCAGAACTGGGGCAATCGCGATTTCTATCCGCGGGTCTCAGGGGCCGAGGCGCCCGAAGTTCTAGAGGCTTTCATCGGCCAGTTCTACGGCACCAAGGATCCGCCGCGGCAATTGCTCCTGTCGCACGGTATCGAAAACGACGATCTGATGGCCGACGCGTTGAGCGAGAAACTCGGCCGCAAGGTGGAGATCCTCGTGCCGCAACGGGGCGAGAAGATGGAGCTTGTCGCAGGCGCCGCGCGAAACGCGCGCGAGAGCCTTGCGCGCAAGATGGCCGAGACCGCGACCCAGTCGAAGCTTCTTGCCGGGCTGGCCGCGGCCTTAGGTCTCGATGCCCCGCCGAAACGGATCGAGGTCTACGACAACTCCCATATCCAGGGCAGCAACGCGGTCGGAGGAATGATCGTCGCGGGGCCTGACGGGTTGATGAAATCGCAGTATCGCAAGTTCAATATCAAGGGGACCGATATCACCCCCGGCGATGATTTCGGCATGATGAAAGAGGTTCTGACCCGCCGGTTCCAGCGCCTGCTGAAAGAGGATCCCGACCGCGAGAGCGAGGCGTGGCCCGATCTGCTTCTGATCGACGGTGGGGCCGGGCAGATCAGTGCCGTAGCCGAGATCATGGGCGATCTGGGTGTCGATGACATTCCTTTCATCGGCGTCGCGAAGGGGATCGACCGGGATGCAGGGAAAGAGGAGTTCCACCGCATCGGCGCCCGACCCTTCGCGCTCAGGCACAATGATCCGGTGCTCTATTTCATCCAACGTCTTCGCGACGAGGCGCACCGCTTTGCCATCGGCGCACATCGCCAGAAACGGGCCAAGGCGGTCTCGGCCACGCCCTTGGACGATGTGCCCGGCGTCGGCAGCACCCGCAAACGCGCCCTTCTTGGCCATTTCGGCAGCGCCAAGGCGGTGGCCCGTGCCGGTCTCTCCGATCTCAAGGCGGTGGACGGGATCTCCGATGCGATGGCGGAAACGATCTATGACTTCTTTCACGAGCGTTGAGGCGGCCATCCGCAACAAGGGCCCGATCGCGGTTCCGCGCGGGATGCTTCCGCCGGAGGTGCAGGGCCGGTTCCGAGATCGGATGCCCGGCCCGCGCCCGTCACGGCCCGAGCCGTTAACTAGGTGATGGCATTCGGGCGCGGCGGCATTTACACCTAGCTTCATGACTTGGACATTGCCCAATATACTGACTGTCTTCCGGCTGATCGCGGCGCCGGCCCTGGGCCTTGTTTTCCTGCTTTTTGCGCGGCCTTACGCGGACTGGCTGGCACTGATCCTGTTCATCACCGCGTCACTCACCGACTATGTCGACGGATATCTGGCGCGCAAATGGGGCCAGGTCAGCAAGTTCGGTGCGATGCTCGATCCCATTGCCGACAAGGCCATGGTGGTGATCGCGCTGGCGGTGTTGCTGGGTATTCTGGGCGTTAGCGGCTGGCTGATGATCCCGGTCGTGGCGATTCTGTTCCGCGAGGTTTTCGTGTCCGGCCTGCGGGAGTTTCTGGGCGACACGGCAGGCACGCTGAAAGTGACGCAACTGGCGAAATGGAAGACGACGGTGCAGATGGTGGCAATCTCGCTGCTGTTCGCCTGGGGATTGTTCGAGCATTTCTTCGGCATGCAGACCTATGGCATGGACGGCGAGATCGTCCGCGATGTCCTGGGCGGCCTCGTGGAAGACGAGTTCGGGCTGATCTGGAAGTATTACGGTTTGCTTCTGACCTCATGGGGCGGGCTGGCGCTGTTATGGCTGGCCGCTGGCCTTACACTGATCACCGGGGGGGACTATTTTCTGAAGGCGATGCCCTATCTGCGGGAGGAATGACCGGATGGACCTGCGCTATTTCGCTTGGCTGAGAGAACGGATCGGAACCGGCCATGAACAGGTCGAGACCGAGGCCACGACGGTTGCCGAGCTGATCGACGAGTTGAAACGACGGGACGAGGCCTATGCCTTCGCCTTCTCCGATCTCACGGCGATTCGGGCCGCCGTGAATCAGGATCTGGTGGAACTGGACGCGCCCATTACCGGCGCCCGCGAGGTCGCGTTTTTCCCGCCGATGACCGGAGGCTAGGGGCGATGATCCGCGTTCAGGCCGAACCATTCGACATGGGGGCGGAGCTGACCCGCTTCACCGGATCGGTATCCGGGGCCGGTGCGGTGGTCAGCTTCTCAGGTCTTGTCCGGGATGTGGCCAGCGGTGATCTGGACCGGATGGTGATCGAACACTACCCGGGCATGACCGAAAAAGCCCTGGCCGGGATCGCGGATCAGGCGCGGGCGCGCTGGTCTCTGGCCGGTGTCTTCGTGCTGCACCGTTATGGCGAGATGCGCCCGGGCGAACCGATCATGATGGTCGCCACCGCGTCCCGGCATCGGGCGGATGCCTTCGCGGCGGCCGAGTTCCTGATGGATTACCTGAAATCCCGCGCGCCCTTCTGGAAACAGGAAATCACGGCTGATGGCGGCCAGTGGGTCGCGGCGAAAGACGAAGACGAAGCGGCACTCAAACGCTGGTAGTGGGCTCCTGTTTCGGCCTTGCTGGCCTCTCAGCCCTGTCCCTGATTGACGCGTTCCACATAGGCGCGCAATTCCTCGGCCTCGTGGCGCGCCTCGCGCAATCCTTCCATCGCGGCACGCAGCTCCGCCTCGGTCTGGCTCAGCTGATTGGTCAACTCGGCCTCCCGCTGCTGAAGATAGATGATCGCCTGATCGCGGGTTTCCTCCGCATCGTGCAGCGCTCTGGCCATCTCGTCCATTTCACTCAGATCCGCGCCGGTCACGCGGCTGAACCTATGCACCAGCCAGTTTGCGAACCAGCCAAGGGCAAAGGCCACAAACAGGATGATCGCAATGGCGACGATAAACTCAGTTCTGTTCATCCGGGTCCTCTTCGGCGGGCGGTTCTTCCGCCTCCGCCGGGGCGGTTTCGACGGGTTCCTCTGTATCTGACCTCTGGCTAGACGGCACACCGCCCGCAAGCAACCGGAATTCGATGCGGCGATTGCGCTCGCGGCCTTCCTCGGTCTCGTTGGTGTCGATCGGTTGCGTTTCGCCGTAACCCTGCGCCGTCAGGTTCGAAATCAGAACACCGCGCGCCAGAAGACCGTTCAGCACCGCATCCGCCCGCGCCTGGGACAGGTTGAGGTTCATGGTTTCGCGGCCCTGGCTGTCGGTGTGCCCACCGATCTCCATCCGCGCATGGCGGCAATCGGGCAGGATCTCGGCCACGCGATCCAGAATCGCACCGGATTCCTCGTTGATCTCGACCGACCCCGGATCGAAGGTGATCTTGCGTTCGGAAAGCAGCGTGCGAATCCGCTCCACGCATTCCTCCGCTGTCGGGATATTGGCGGTCGGGTCCAGCAGTTCCTGATAGGTCACGTCGATCTCGAAATTCTGGGCCTCGCCCAGTTTCTCCGACAACAGCCGGGACAGGTCCGACACCGCGTTCTGGCTGCCGGTATTGCCCCGAACCGTGACCAGCCCGGGTTCAACCGTCACGCTGCCGTTGTTCAGCATCGCCAGAGCCTCAAGCCCAGCCAGAACCCGGACGGCCCAGCCATTGGGCAGATTGTCGTCCCTCCGGGTGGCCAGATAGGTATCGTCGCCGCCAAGCGTGGCGCGGGCATAGGCGTAGACCACGCGCTCCACCTGATCGTCCGGCAGACGCCCGCGCAGCTGGACATAGCCCTCGGGGCTTCGTGTCGCGACAAAGCTGGGCGGGCCGTCATTACCGCCGCCATCCGGCGGATCGGGCAGGACACCGTGAAGCGAGAAGACCGCGGGAAGATCCGCGTCCAGCTCTCCGACGACGCGATCGAAAAGACCCTGCGGCGTGCCTTCGGCCGCGATCAGCGTCACATCGGCATCTGAGAAGGTCAGGGTTCCGGCACCCAGTGCGGTGAGCGCCTGCATCCCGGTTTCCACCGCCTGCGCCCATTGAGGCGACGGAACGCCGATGCCGATCTCGCAGTCCTCCGGGCCGGTCAGCCCGGCGCTGCGCGCGGCACGCAGAATGACGGTGCGCGCCATTTCGGTATCGGCGGAACAGGCTTCGAACCGGGCTCCGTCGAGGCTGCGCACGAACCGCAAAGTGAAGGGTGTGATGACCGGGCGGGGGGCCGAGATGTCCATCTCCACTTCTATGCCCTCCGGCATCGCGCGGTTCAGAGCGGCTTCGAAGCGAGCGCGTTGCTCGATGCTTTCGCTGACGGCGGTGATCGTCACCCGCCCGTCAAAGACCGAGATCTGGGACCGGGGCAACTCGTTCAGTGCGCGCAGGCCGAAATCCATCGCCGCCCGCCAGTTCGGCGGCACGGGGTAGCTTGCGGTTTCCACCATATTGGCGACCTCGACCCCGTTGCGGATACCCGCGATGCCCTCGGCCACGGCCTCCCGGCCGATGTCTTCAGGGATCAGGCCGATCAGCGAAATCCCGTCGCCGTTGCGCAACATCTCAAGCGAAAAGCGCGGCGGGGCCACGCTGTCGGGTTCGGCCACGTCCAGCGCGTCGATGATCCGGTCGGCATCCACAACGGCGCCCGCCCGGCTCAGCGCGCGGAAGCGGGCGGCTTCATCGGGTGCGGTGCCGGTCAACTCCACCTGCAAACCGTTGGCGGTGACGGTCACCCAATCCAGGCCCTCTTCACGCATGGAGAACGTGACCGCCTCGGTCGAGCGGTCCTCGATCGTGTTCGCCGCCATCACTGCCACGCCCACAAAGAGCAGGCCGGCGATCAGGAATGCGAAGACAGCGACGAGGGTGGAGGTTTTGCTCATGTCTCAAGGTCCGACTTTGCCTAAGGGAGTGGCCTTGGCCTTAACGCCTTGGCGGAGGGCGTTCAATCAAAGCAACGCCGACAAGGCGAAAAACAGCGCAACAAGCAGCCCGGCATCCCGGTTGCTGCGGAACAGGCGCATGCAGGTCTCGGGCTCGTCGATCTGAAGCCGGCCCAGTTGCCACGCCATGTGCCAGCCGAAGGCCCAGGCGCCGGCGAGTGCAAGTGTCAGCGCCAGAAAGTTGCCGCCCGGGATCAGCGCCAGAATGATCGCAACGGCCATCAACACGACCGACGCCACCATGAAGCCGCGCAGCCACGCCTTGCTGTTCTCCCCGAACAGGCGCGCGGTGGATTTCACCCCGATCAGCGCGTCGTCTTCGCTGTCCTGATGGGCATAGATCGTGTCGTAGAACAGGGTCCAGGCGATGCCCGCCAGATAAAGCGCCACGGCGGGCCATGCCAGGCTGCCGGAATGTGCCGTCCAGGCCAGAAGCGCGCCCCAGTTGAAGGCGAGGCCCAGAAAGACCTGCGGCCACCAGGTGAAGCGCTTGGCGAAGGGATAGATTGCCACCGGCAGAAGCGAGAGAAGCCCCAGCAGGATGGCGTTGAGATTGAAGGTCAACAGAATCCCGAGGGCGAGCAGCGACTGGATCACCAGCCAGACAAGGGCCTGTCTGACGCTCACCTGACCCGACGGGATCGGGCGCGATTTGGTGCGCGCCACCGCAGCGTCGATGTCGCGGTCGGTGATATCGTTCCACGTACACCCGGCCCCCCGCATCAGGAAAGCACCGATCGCACATCCGACGATGATCCACAGATCGAACAGGCGCAGGCCGTCCGGATCTGCCGAGGCTGCCAGCAACACGCCCCACCAGCAGGGCAGGAGCAGCAACCATGTGCCGATGGGCCTGTCCGCCCGGCTGAGCCTGAGATAGGGGCGCGCCGCGGCGGGCGCGAGCGTATCGACCCAATTACCGCGAACGGCATCGGCCACTTGCCCCTCTGGCGTTTCCCTGGTCCCGGCCATAGGTTTTGCTCCATGTCGACGCATGCGAAAATCAGGCTTTATGTAGAGCACCCTTTGGCTGCAGGGCAAACGGTCCCACTGTCGCGGGACCAGGCGCATTATCTGTTCGGGGTGATGCGGCAGGCCGTTGGCGGTGCGGTCCTGCTGTTCAACGAAGAGCACGGCGAGTGGCGCGCCGAAATCGTCGAGGCGGGCAAACGCGGTGGCATGCTTGCCTGTGTGGAGCAGACGGCCCCGCTGCGCCTGCCGCCGGATCTGTGGCTGCTTTTCGCCCCGATCAAGAAGGCGCGCACCGATTTCATCGTCGAAAAGGCCGCAGAGCTCGGGGCGGGCCGCATCTGCCCGGTCCAGACCGAGTTTACCAATGCCGAGCGTATCCGTCAGGACCGGCTGCAAGCCCATGCCGTCGAGGCGGCGGAGCAATGCGGCGGGACATATGTGCCCCCTGTGGCCGCCTTACAGCGTCTGGAACGGGTGCTGTCGGACTGGCCCGGGGATCGCCGGTTGATCTTCGCCGATGAGGCGCTCGTCGGTGCCAGGGCCGCGCTTGAAGCAGCACCGCGATCCGACAAATGGGCCATCCTGATCGGCCCGGAAGGCGGGTTCAGCCCCGCCGAGCGTGACCGTCTGCACGATCTGCCATTCGTCACCCCGATCAGCCTTGGGCCCCGCATTCTGCGGGCGGACACGGCTGCGGTGGCGGCTCTGACGCTGTTTCAGGCCACGCGGGGGGATTGGGAATGACGCCTGCCCACCCCACGGACCGGGACGCCATCACCGATTTTCTGAGCCGGCATATCCTGAGCTCCATGTTCCCGCTGTCCAACCTGACGAGATACGGGATGGGCGGCGGGCACCCGCATGCCACGCGGTTCTGGGTGATCAGACGGGCGGGGCGGATTACCGACGTGCTTGGTCTGACCGGTAGCGGTATGGTTCTGCCGCAATGCCCGACCGAACCCTGGCAGGCCGCCCGCGATACCCTGAGCGGTGCGCGCGTGACCGGGATTGTGGGAGCTGCCGATCAGGTTCGCCCGCTCAGCGAAGCGCTTGGTTTATCGCGCCACAAGATGTCGATCAGCGCGGACGAACCGCAATACGCGCTTGATCTTGAGCGTCTTGTGATCCCGGACGGTCCCGGACGGCTGATCCCGGCCACGGCGGCGCATCTTCCGGTTCTGCTGGACTGGCGCGCGGCATATCAGATGGAGACCCTCGGGCAGAGCGCGGAAACCGCGAGGGTCAATGCGGCCTCCACTGTTTCGGGCTGGATCGAAGAGGGATCGCACATGATTCTGACCGACGGAAAAGATCCACTGGCGCTGACCGGGATCAACGCATCGGCGATGTCGGTTGTGCAGGTCGGCGGAGTGTATACGCCGCCCGCCCTGCGGCGGCGTGGGCATGCCCGGCGGGCCGTAGCCCTGCATCTGGCCCAACTGCGCGATGCGGGCCGGGCGGATCGGGCAACACTCTTCGCCGCGAGCGAGGCCGCGGCACGGGCCTATATCACGATCGGATTCCACCACATCGGGACCTTCACGATCAGCTTGCTGAAGGAGCCGGCCCATGTCTGATGATCCCGGTCCGAAGCCGCGCTGGCGATGCGGCGCATGCGCCGGTGATCCGGCATGACCGCGCCGCGCCTGCATGTCATACCCGCGATCGGCTGCCACAAGGCCCTTGTCCTCAGACGCGGGCCGACCGATCAGGTCGCCAGCCTGTTATGGGACAGGGACAGTGGCGCGGTGGCGCTTGGCCAGTGGCTGCACGGCCGGATCCATGAATACCGGAGCGATCTGTCGCCGGATGCGCGGCATATGATCGTCTTTGCGGGCACCGGCGCGCGCTGGTGGACCGCGATTTCGCGGGCCCCCTGGCTGACCGCGCTCAGCGTCCGGATGCAAGGCGATGCCTGGCACGGGGGCGGCGCGTTCACGCCCGAAGGGCGGATATGGCTGAACGGGGCCGAGCCGCTGTCGGACCCGCCGGACGGGTTGCGCGCGGCGAAGGTCGATGCCTATCCCCACGCCACCGATGGCATCCATATGGGCGGGCTTTACCTTGCGATGATGGGCGCGCGGGGTTGGACGCATGCCAAGGGCGACGCATGTCAGGCCGAACTGGTCAAACCCGTTGCGGATGGGTGGCAGGTTATCCTGCGCTTCGAGATCGGGCAGAAAAACCGGGCGCTGATCAGCAACCGCTATGTCCTGATGCGAAGCGACGGGGTGGAGATGCCGCAACCGGACTGGGAATGGGCCGAGCCGTGGGGCGGCGGCCTGCAACTGGCGCGTGACGGCGCGCTGTGGTTTGCGAAGCCGGGGAAAGACGGCTTGGAAGAGCTTGCGCAGATACACGATTTCAAGGGCCTGAAATTCGTGGCGCGCCCCGCGCCCTATGCCGGGGTCAACCGGTGATGGGCGGGTTTCTTCGCCCCGAGATCCGCCGCATGCTTTATCGCTGGCGCGAGGTGCTGGCCGCGGTCGCGGTGGCGGCACTCGGTCTCTGGATCGCGCTCGATCAGGGGCGGATCGTACCGGGATTCGGCTGGATTCTGGTGGCGCTTGCCGTGCCTCTGGGCGCCGTCGCGCTGCGCCGGGCACGGTTCGCCGGTTCCGGGGACGGTCCGGGCGTAGTCGGCCTGATCGAGGGGAAAGTCACCTATATGGGCCCTTACTACGGGGGTGCGGTTTCGCTGGACGATCTGACGGCCCTGTCGCTGCGCCGGGGCGCGGATGGCAAATCCTTCTGGGTCATGGCCGAGGCGGAGCAGGTTCTGGTGATCCCCACCGATGCCCATGGTGCGGATGTGCTTTACGATGCGTTCACGCGCCTCGACGGGCTTTCCACCTCCCATCTTCTGGCAAGCCTGCGCGGGACCGGGCCCGGAACCGTCACGCTCTGGCGTCGCGACACTCTCCCGGCCTTGACTTGACCCCGCGCGCGGGCCAGTCCTTGCCCCCACGATCAGCCACAATCCCGGAGCCAGTCCCCATGTCCATCCCCCAATCCGGCGGCGGCCCGATCGAACGGCATGAACAACTGGCGGAGTATCTCGCCGAGGGGTGCAAACCGAAAGCCGCCTGGCGCATCGGTACGGAGCACGAGAAATTCGGCTATTGTCAGGACACTCTGAAACCGCTGCCCTATGAGGGCGATCGGTCGATCCGGGCCGTTCTGGAGGGGCTGCGCGACCGGTTCGGCTGGTCGCCCGTGACCGAGGGCGGGCACATCATCGGGCTGGAAAAGGACGGCGCGAACGTGTCTCTGGAACCCGGTGGCGCGCTTGAGCTGTCCGGCGCGCCGCTGGAGACGATCCACCAGACCTGTGACGAGGTGAACGACCATCTGCGGGAGGTCAAATCGGTCGCCGATGAAATCGGCGTCGGCTTCATCGGGCTGGGCGCGGCCCCGATCTGGACCCACGATCAGATGCCGCTGATGCCCAAGGGGCGCTACAAGCTGATGGATGCCTATATGCAGCGCGTCGGCACCATGGGCACCACGATGATGCGGCGGACCTGTACGGTTCAGGTGAACCTTGATTTCGGGTCCGAGGCGGACATGGTCCAGAAATTCCGAGTCGCTCTGGCCTTGCAGCCGGTGGCAACCGCACTTTTCGCCAATTCCCCGTTCTTCGAGGGCAAGATCAACGGCCACAAAAGCTGGCGCAGCCGGGTGTGGCGGGATCTGGACGCGGATCGGACCGGCATGTTGCCCTTCGTGTTCGAAGACGGCTTCGGGTTCGAGGCCTATGCGGAGTATGCGCTCGATGTGCCGATGTATTTTGTCTATCGCGATGGCGTCTATGTGGATGCTCTGGGGCAGAGCTTCCGCGACTTCCTCAAAGGAGACCTCCCGGCGCTGCCCGGCGAAAAACCCACGCTGAGCGACTGGGCAGATCACCTCACCACGATTTTCCCCGAGGCCCGGCTGAAGAAATTCATCGAGATGCGGGGCGCCGATGGCGGGCCCTGGCGCCGGCTTTGCGCGCTTCCGGCCTTCTGGGTCGGGCTGACCTACGATCAGGGCGCGCTGAATGCGGCCTGGGATTTGGTGAAGGGCTGGGACGCGGAAACGCGGGAGGCGCTGCGCGTTGCGGCGTCGGTCGAGGGGCTTCAGGCCCAGGTCGGCGGGATCAGGATGCACGATCTGGCGCGCGAGGTCGTGCAGATCGCCGAGGCGGGTCTTGCCGACCGCGCGATGCCGGGCGCGGGCGGGCTGATCCCGGACGAGACCCATTTCCTGAATGCGCTGAAGGAAAGCGTCGAGAGCGGGCAGGTCCCCGCGGACGAGCTTCTGGCGCGGTATAGCGGAGATTGGGGTCGTGATCTGACCCGTATCTACAAGGAATACAGCTACTAGTCGTCAGCGATCGGATTGGGCCCGTACTCGTTGCTGCCATCCTGACTTGGCTGGATATACCAATAGATCAGGATCAATCCGCCGATCAGCGGGATAAACGCTATAAGCAGCCACCAGGCCGACCGGCCGGTATCGTGAAGCCGTCTTGCGCCGACCGCGATAAAGGGCATCAGCACTGCGAGCGAATAGAGTACCCCGAAGACGCTGTTGGTCACACCGGTTGTCATCGAGGTCCCGAAAATCGCGCGGTCGATGACGTTCAGGATGGCGCTGACAATGATATTGAACAGAAAGAACCACTAGAATTCCGATCGCCGGGCGCGGCCCGAAAAGGTGGCGTATTTTTCCAGAAGAACGGTACGGACGGCTGTTTGAAAACTCATAATGAACCTCGTTAACAGGCCCTTACCTTAATAGAATGGGCCTATCAAAACAAGGTCACTTGCCTATTCTGGGTTCGCTGCCGTCCCGGATGCGTTCGATGTTCTTCTGATGCCTGACAAAGATCAGTGCGGCCAGCGCGACGGTGACCAGATTTGCCTCGGGCATGCCAAGAAGCGTCATCCAGACCGGGGCCAGAAAGGCCGCGACCAGAGCCGACAGCGATGAGATCCGGCTGATGGCGGCGGTGGCGGCCCATGTCAGGCAAGCGGCGATACCCGCAGGCCAGAAGAGCGCCAGAAGCGTGCCAAGAAATGTGGCCACGCCCTTGCCGCCCTTGAACCCGAGGAAAACCGGAAAGCAATGGCCCATGAAGGCCGCGAAGCCCGCCACCTGTGCCGCGTCCTCGGCAAAAAGCCATCTGGCAAGCAGAACGGCGATGCCGCCTTTGCCCGCATCGAGGATGAGCGTCAGAAACGCCGCCGGTTTGTTGCCGGTGCGAAGCACGTTGGTGGCCCCGATATTGCCCGAACCGATCCGCCGGATATCGCCCAGCCCGAAAAGCCGCGCCATGACCAGTCCGAATGGAACCGATCCCAGAACATAGGCTGCCAGACCGACAAGACCGAGAACCGCCATCGGGGTCTGGAACTCCGGGATCATGATGCGCCCCTGCTGTAGACAATGTTGCCGCCGACCAGCGTCGTCTCGACCCGGCCTTGCATCCTCTGCCCGTCAAACGGTGTGTTTTTCGATTTCGACCGAAGTGTGGCCCGGTCAAGCACGAAAGGCACATCCGGGTCGAACAGGACCAGATCGGCGGGGGCCCCCACGCCAAGCCGCCCGCCCGGCAGGCCCAACCGGCGCGCAGGGTTGAGGGCCATGGCGCGAAACAGAACGGGCAGCGTCAGTTGTTCCGCATGATAGAGGCGCAGCGCGGCAGGCAGAAGCGTTTCAAGCCCGACGGCCCCGCTTGCCGCGGCCTCGAACGGCAGACGCTTGCTTTCCTCGTCCTGCGGTGTGTGCATGGAGCAGATCACATCGATCAGCCCGTCGCGCACCGCGTCGATCATGGCGATCCGGTCCGTTTCGGCACGAAGCGGCGGCTTGATCTTGAAGAAGGTCCGGTAATCGGCGACATCCAGCTCATTCAGGGTCAGATGGTGGATCGAAACGCCCGCGGTCACGTCCAGCCCCTCGGCCTTCGCGCGCGCAAGGGCGGGCAGGGCGGCGGCGGTGCTGATCTGGTCCGCGTGGTAGCGGGCATCCGTCATCTGCACCAGGGCGAGATCCCGTTCCAACCCCATCCTCTCCGCCATGGGAGAGACCGCCGGCAGCCCGCGCAGCGATGCGAACTTGCCCGAGGTGACGGCCGCCCCCTCGCTCAGGCCGGGATCCTGTGGGTGACCCACGATCAGCGCGCCGACGGATCGCGCATAACTCATGCAGCGGCTGAACACCTTTGTGTCGCTGACCACGCGATCGCCATCGGTGAAGGCCACGGCGCCCGCATCCAGAAGGAACCCGATCTCGGTCATCTCGCGGCCCGCGCGGCCCTTTGTCAGCGCCGCCATCGGGCGGAACCGGACCGCGGCGGCCTCCTGCCCCCGCCGGCGCACGAAATCGAGTACTTCGGGCGTATCGATCGGCGTTGTGGTGTCCGGCCGGGTGACGATCGTCGTCACCCCGCCCGCGGCGGCCGCGGCGCCCGCGGTGCGAAAGCTTTCCTTGTGGCGTTCGCCGGGCTCGCCAACCTTGACGCCAAGATCGACGATACCTGGGGCCAGACACAGCCCGCCACAATTCACGCCGCCCGCACGGTCGCCATCGCCGATCTCGGCAATCACTCCGTTTTCGATGCGCAGCCAGCCATGGGTTTCGGTCTGGGCCTCGGGATCGATCAGCCGGGCGTTGCGGTAAAGCGCGTTGGTCATGACGACGGCCCGGTTGCGACACCGCGCGCACGGTCGATCTCGGCAATGACGGCGGCGGGGTCCGCCTGATACTTCAGCAGATGCTTGTCGCCGCCCTCGGTCACCACCTGTACCGCGCCGAGCAGGCTGCGGGTCACGGCGATCTCTTCCAGCGGGATGCTGCGTGTTCCCGGGCCAAGCAGGCGCCGATTGGTCAGATCCCACCGCGCCTTGACTTCGTCGCTGGCAAGATAGAACGCGCGCACAGCGATGGCGGCAAGCCCGCCGATGGCCCCCGTCCAGATATGCGCGTTTCCAAGAGCGGCCAGAATCGCCATCCCGAGCGCCATGGCAATCGCCGCCATCCAGGCATGGGCCCGCCAATAGGTCGCCGTATCCCCGGTGAAATGCGCGATCACACGTTCCCCTTCGGCCAGTTCGGAGGTTGGCGCCATCGGAGTGTGCGTCTGAAGCGCGTCGCTCATATGAAAACCCACCAAATCAGCAAGGCCAGTGCCGCGGCCAGCAGCAAGCCCACAAGAACGGTGCCCGTGGAACCGGCACGGCCGGTCGCGGCGGGCGTGACCCCGGCGGGCGGTTTGCGCGCAAGGCTGGCCGCCGGCATCTCGGCGGCGTGATCGGCCCGCGCCATGGGCAATGAGGCGATCAGCGTGGCCTTGGCACCCGGTTCGGGCGTTCGGTCCACGGCAGAAGACGGGACGAGCAGGACCGCGCCCTCCAACGCATCCATCCTTGCGGCGGCCCCGGCCATGGCACCCTCCTCCAGATCGAAGGCCTCGGCGGCATAGGTGCTGAGTGGCATGCCCGCCAGATCCTCAAGCGGAAACATCTCGATCCGGTCGGTGTCGAGATCTGCGACCCCGATCCAGTCGGCAAGCGGCGGCAGATCGGGGTGCGCGCCCTGCTGCCGGGTCAGATGGGTATGCCGCGTGTCGACGGGCAGGTTCAGCGCGAGGATATGAAGCGTTGCGTCCGTCACGCCATCACCCCTTCCGGCGTCCGGCTGGCGCGAAGGTTCCGGGCCAGAAGGTCCATCGCCGCCATACGCACGGCCACCCCCATTTCCACTTGTTCCTGAATCACGCTTCGGTTGATGTCATCGGCCAGCGTCCCGTCGATTTCCACGCCGCGATTCATCGGCCCCGGATGCATGACGATGGCATCCTCCTTGGCTGCGCCCAGCTTCTCGGCATCCAGCCCGAAGCGATGGTAATATTCGCGTTCCGAGGGGATGAAGGCACCGTCCATCCGTTCTTTCTGAAGCCGCAGCATCATGACCACATCGCAACCTTCAAGCCCTTCGGCCATGTTGTCGTAAACCTCCACGCCCCACTCGGCCACGCCCGACGGCATCAGGGTGGGCGGGCCGATCAGCCGGATCCGGTTCTCCAGCTTGCCAAGCAGCAGGATATTCGACCGCGCCACCCGGGAATGGGCGATATCGCCGCAAATCGCGATGTTGAGGCGATGCAGACGCCCCTTCGCACGGCGGATCGTCAACGCATCCAGCAAGGCCTGCGTCGGGTGTTCATGTCGTCCGTCACCGGCATTCAGGACGGCGCAATTCACCTTTTCGGCCAAGAGGTTGACCGCCCCGGAATGCGGATGCCGGACAACCAGAAGGTCCGGATGCATCGCGTTCAGCGTCAGGGCCGTGTCGATCAGCGTTTCGCCCTTTTTCAGCGAACTTGCCGCCATCGCCATGTTCATTACATCCGCCCCAAGGCGCTTGCCCGCGATCTCGAAACTGGCCTGGGTCCGGGTGGAGGCCTCGAAGAACATGTTGATCTGGGTCAGGCCGGTCAGCGCGTCGCCATGTTTCCGGGTGCCGCGTTCCATTTCGGCATAGCGGTCCGCAAGATCGAGAATTGTGGTGATCTCCTCCGACCGCAGAGGCTCGATTCCAAGCAGATGCTTCTGGCGAAAACTCATCGGACCCTCGCAGCTTCGGCCGGTTATAGGCATCCGGACCGCGTGCTGGCAAGGCTCCGGACATCCGGAGATGATGGCGCATTCCGGCGCTGTCGGAAAAGGCGGACCGGACCGCGTGGCGGGGTGCTGCGGCCCGGGGCCGCAATGCCGAATGGAGGCGCGATAGCCATTTACCTTGGTCGCAGGCGGGCCTAGCTTGGACCCATGGATCAGGCACTGGATTTTCATACCGCAAAGGCTCTTCTGGAGTGGCAGGTGGAGCTTGGTGCCGATGAAGCGATTGGCGATGTTCCGATCAACCGCTATGAACTTGAGGACACGGCTCCGAAGCCGGCCCCGAACGCCGATCCGGGGCCCGTTGCCGTCGGGGCGCCGCCGAATCCGGCAAGCCCCCGAGCCAGACCCGAACTCGGGCCGGCCGATGCGGTCGCCGATGCCGAGCGGATGGCGGCGGCCGCGGCTGATCTGGGTGCCCTTCGCGACGCCATGGCGGAGTTTTCCCATTGCGACCTGAAAAAAGGCGCGCGAAGCCTCGTCTTTGCCGACGGTGGCCCCGCGGCGCGGGTGATGATCATCGGCGAGGCCCCGGGCCGCGACGAGGATGTTCAGGGCAAACCTTTCGTGGGCCGGGCCGGGCAGTTGCTGGACCGGATGTTTGCCGCGATCGAGATGGGCCGGGCACGCGAAGATGACGGCGCACTCTATATCACCAACATTCTGCCGTGGCGCCCGCCGCAGAACCGCGACCCGAGCCCGGACGAAATGGCGATGATGCTGCCTTTCGTGAAGCGGCACGTGGCGCTGGCCGATCCCGATATCCTGATCCTGATGGGCAATGTGTCCTGTCAGGGGATACTGGGCCGCAAGGGGATAACGCGGATGCGCGGGCAATGGACCGAAGCCTTGGGCAAGCCGGTCCTGCCGATGTTCCATCCTGCCTATCTGCTGAGAAATCCGATCATGAAGCGGGAAGCCTGGGCCGATCTGCTGAGCCTCCGGGCGCGGTTGGAGGGGGAGGCATGAAGATCCTGGCCTTCTCGGACCTGCATCTGGACATTGCCGCGCGCGATGCGATCCTCGCAGCTGCGCCGGAGGCAGATGTCATCATCGGCGCTGGAGATTTCGCGCAGCGCCGGGAAGGGCTTGAGAGTTTCATGATGGGGTTGTCCGCCATCGACGGCAAGGCGATCTACGTCGCCGGCAATAACGAAACGGTCGCCGAACTGAAGGCGGCAACCGTGGCGCCCGTGCTCCACGGCGATGCGGTCGACCGCGACGGCATCACCTTTGCCGGCATCGGTTGCGCGGTGCCGCCTTTGCCGCCCCTGCCATGGGGATCGGCCGATCTGACCGAGGATGAGGCTCGCGCCCTGCTTGATCGGATCCCCCATGCCGATGTGCTGATCTCGCACTCGCCGCCGAAAGGTGTGGCCGACACGCACAGCCGGGGCGGGCAGATCGGATCGGTGGCGGTGAGAGAGGCGGCGGAGCGTCTCCAGCCCGGGCTTCTTCTGTGCGGGCACGTCCATGATTGCTGGGGCGTTTCCGGAATGATCGGCGCGACGCGGGTGCACAACCTTGGACCCGCGCCGACTTGGTTCGAGGTGCATGCATGAGCAGGATTGACGAAAGCAAGGAGTTCGTTCCGGTCAGGATCGCCGTTCTTGCCGTATCGGACACGCGCGGGCTGGCCGAGGACAAATCGGGGGATGTTCTGGTGGCGCGCCTGACCGACGCCGGCCACCATCTGGCCGCGCGCCATATCCTTCGGGACGAGAGGGACCAGATCGCGAACCAGTTGCGGGTCTGGTGCAACGATCCCGAGATCGACGTGATTATCACCACAGGCGGCACCGGACTGACGGGCCGGGACGTGACGGTCGAGGCGCATCGCGACGTCTATGAAAAGGAGATCGAGGCGTTCGGGACGGTCTTCACCATCGTGTCGATGCAGAAGATCGGCACCTCGGCGGTGCAGTCGCGGGCCACGGGCGGCGTTGCGAACGGCACCTATCTGTTCGCGCTGCCCGGCAGCAGCGGGGCCTGCAAGGATGCCTGGGACGAAATCCTGCGCTGGCAGCTCGATTACCGCCACCGCCCCTGCAATTTCGTGGAGATCCTGCCGCGTCTGGATGAACACAAGCGACGGAAATGACCCGAATCCACGTGAAAGCCCCCATAAGGCCATAGACTTGGACTGTTTCCGCCCGAACACTACCTTTCTGTGCAACGGCACCTGATAGGCACCTTAATGCGATTTTTCCGACGCTCCCTGGTGGGCCTGTTTCTGATCTCGCTGACCGTGGGTCTTCTGGCTCTGGCCGGCAACGCCGTCTATTCCGGGCTGCAATCGCGTTGGGCGGAGGAAAGCCGGCCGGGCGACGTGCGCGAGCGGGTGTTTACCGCCGAGGTCGGCGTCATGGCGCCGCAGACGATTACCCCTGTTCTGACGGCCTTCGGAGAGGTGCGGAGCCGGCGCACGCTTGAATTGCGCGCGCCCGCCGAGGGGCTGGTGATCGAACTGGCAGACGGGTTTGAAGATGGCGGCGCGGTGGAGGCCGGGCAGGTGCTGCTCCGGATCGACCCTGCGGAGGCGCAATCCACGCGGGATACCGCCGCGGCCGATCTGAGGGAGGCGGAGGCGGAGTTGCGCGATGCCACCCGCGCGCTGGATCTGGCGCGCGAGGATGTCGCCGCCGCCCAGGCCCAGGCCGATCTGCGCCTGCGCGCCCTGACCCGGCAGCAAGATCTGGCGGAGCGCGGGGTCGGCAGCGCGTCTGCGGTGGAAACCGCCGAACTGGCCGCCGCAACGGCGACACAGGCCGTGTTGTCCCGCAGGCAGGCTCTGGCCCTCGCGGAAGCGCGTGTGGACCAGGCGTCCACCGCGATCGACCGGCGCCGTATCACCTTGGCCCAGGCCGAGCGGGGTCTTGCCGAAACCGAACTGACCGCCGGGTTCTCCGGTGTGCTGGCAGAGGTGAACGTGGTGGCCGGGCGTCTCGTCAACCGGAACGAACAGATCGCCCGGCTGATCGACCCCGATGCGCTGGAGGTCGCGTTCCGTGTGTCGACCACGCAGTATTCGCGCCTGCTGGATGCCGACGGGCGCCTGCCGCGTCTGGATGTGACCGTGGTGCTGGATGTGTTCGGGCTGGACATCACCGCGCCGGCCGTTCTCACACGCGAAAGCGGCGCGGTGGAGGAAGGGCAGTCGGGCCGGCTGCTGTTCGCGCAATTGCAGGAGGTGCGCGGGTTTCGCGCGGGCGATTTCGTCACGGTGCAACTGGAAGAGGCCCCGTTGAGCGGTGTTGTCCTGCTGCCATCGACGGCTGTCGATGGCGATGGCCGCATCCTCGTTCTGGGGGAGGAGAACCGGCTTGAGGAGGCCGACGTGACTGTGCTGCGCCGACAGGGCGACGATGTGATCGTCCGTGCCCCCGATCTTCATGGTCGGGAGGTCGTTCAGGCGCGGACGCCGGTTCTGGGGGCGGGCATCCGCATTAACCCGCTGCGCCCGGCGGACGCGGAGGAGGAGGCCGCCACCACGCCCGAAACGCTTGCGCTTGACCCCGAGCGCCGCGCCCGGCTGATCGCTTTTGTCGAAGGCAACAGCTTCATCCCCGCGGATGTGAAAGAGCGGATGCTGCTTCAGCTCAATCAGGACGAAGTTCCGGCCCGCATGGTTGCGCGGATCGAAGCCCGGATGGGGAGCTAGGGCGGTGCGGCGGCTTCCCGGGCGCGCGGGCGGGATCCTGTCCTATTTCACCCGTCACCGGACAGCCGCGAACCTGCTGCTGGTCACGCTGATCGTGCTTGGTCTGGCGGCGTTTCCGAACATGCGGGCGCAGTTCTTTCCTGATGTGGTGGTCGACGAGGTCACCGTGACCGTCGACTGGGACGGGGCCGGAGCCGAGGATGTGGATGAGGCGATCATCGCGGTGATCGAGCCGCGCCTGCTGGTGGTCGAAGGGGTGACGCAATCCAGTTCGACCGCGCGCGAGGGGCGCGCCTCGATCGAGCTGGAGTTCGAGCCAGGCTGGGACATGGGGCGTGCCGCCGATGACGTGCAGGCGGCGGTCGATGCGATCTCCGATCTGCCCGATGATGCCGAAGATCCGTCCGTGAGGCGCGGCGCGTGGCGTGACAGGGTTACCGATGTGGTGATCACCGGGCCCGTCGGTGTGGAGCAGATCGGGCGCTTTGCCGATGAATTCGTCGCGCGCCTTTTCGCGGAGGGGGTCACACGGGCAACGATCCGCGGGGTGGCCGCGCCCGAAACCGTGGTGGAGGTGCCGTCGGCATCGTTGATCCAGCACGATATCTCCATGGCGGAGATCGCCGAAGCCATCGCGGCGGAAGCCGAAACCGCCCCCGCAGGCGACGTGGACAGCGCCAATGCGCGGGTGCGCACGGGGACCGCGCGACGCAGCGCCGACGAGATCGCGGGCATCGTTCTGCGCACCAATGCGGACGGATCGACCCTCACCATCGGCGAAATCGCCGCGATCACCACCGAAGGGGTGGACAGGGAGCGGGCCTATTTCGTGGGCGAGAACCCGGCCATTTCGATCCGGGTCGACCGGACAGATCAGGGCGACGCCATCGGCATCCAGGAGATCGTGCAGTCGGTGGCCGACGAGATGCAGCTGACGCTTCCCGAAGGCGTCACCATCGATCTGATCCGCACCCGGGCCGAATCGATCTCCGCCCGTCTGAACATCCTGCTGGATAACGGGTTGGTGGGGCTCGGTCTCGTTGTCCTGCTCTTGTTCCTGTTTCTGAACGCACGCACCGCCTTCTGGGTGGCCGCCGGCATCCCCGTGGCGATGCTGGCCGCGATCGCGCTCATGTATGTGGCGGGGCTTACATTGAACATGATCTCGCTCTTTGCGCTGATCATCACGCTCGGGATCGTTGTGGACGACGCGATCGTCGTGGGGGAACATGCGGATTTCCGGGCCCGAAACCTCGGGGAATCGCCGGTGGTCGCCGCCGAGAATGCGGCGAAGCGGATGGCCGCGCCGGTGTTTTCCGCGACCATCACGACCATTCTCGCCTTTGCCGGGCTGGTGGCCATCGGCGGCCGGTTTGGGGAGTTGATCGCCGATATTCCGTTTACCGTCATCGTGGTTCTGGCGGCCAGTCTGGTCGAATGCTTCCTGATCCTGCCCAATCACATGGCCCACGCGTTGGCGCATTCCGCCAAGGAGCACTGGTATGACTGGCCGTCGCGGCAGGTGAACCGCGGGTTCGAATGGGTCCGCGATACGCTTTTCCGCCCGGCGATGCGGCTGGTGATCAAGGCGCGCTATCCGGTGCTGGCCGCTGTGATCCTGGTGCTTGCCACGCAGGTGGCGGTATTCGTTCGCGGCGATGTCACGTGGCGCTTTTTCAACGCGCCGGAACTGTCCAGCGTGTCGGGCAACTTTGCGATGTTGGACGGGGCCACTCGGGAGGACAGTTTCGCGATGATGCGCGAGATGCAGCGCGCAGCGGATGCGGTCGCCGCGCGCTATGAGGCGGAGCATGGCACCAACCCGCTGCTTTACGTGCTGGCAGAGGTCGGCGGCACCACCGGGCGCGGCCTGACCGTGGCCGACAACAAGGATTCGGATCTTCTGGGCTCTATCGCGATCGAGCTGATCGATGCCGATTTGCGCCCCTATTCCTCGTTCCAGTTCGTGGCCGATCTGCAAGATGAGGTGCGCCAGTTGCCCCTGACCGAGGCGGTGTCGTTCCGCGGCTGGCGCGGCGGGCCGGGCGGCGATGCGCTGGACGTGCAGTTGTTCGGGGCCGACACGGATGTGCTGAAGGCCGCGGCCGAGGCCGTGAAAACGGGCCTGATCGGGTTTCCCGAGGTTTCGGCACTGGAAGACAGCCTCGCCTATGACCGGGAGGAGTTGAGCCTTGAGCTGACACCCCAGGGTCAGGCATTGGGGTTTGACATCGGCACGCTTGGGCGGGTCTTGCGCAACCGGCTTGGCGGGATCGAGGCGGCGAGTTTCCCGGTCGGCATCCGCACCGGTTCGATTCGCGTGGAACTGCCCGAAGGGGAACTGACTGCCGATTTTCTGGACCGGACGCTGTTGCGTGCGGAAAGCGGCGAATACGTGCCGCTGGCCGATATCGTGAGTGTCAGTTCCCGCACCGGATTTTCGACCATCACCCGGGAAAACGGCCTGCGCGTCGTCTCGGTGACGGGCGATCTTTCCGAAGACGATCCCGCCCGTGCAGAGGCCATCATGGACGAGCTGCGAGATATGATCCTGCCGCAGGTGGAGGCCGATTACGGCGTGGCCTGGGTGCTCTCGGGCCTGGCCGAGCAGGAGCGTGATTTCCTGAGCGACGCGGCGGTGGGCTTTGCGCTTTGCCTGATCGGCATCTATCTGGTGCTGGCCTGGATCTTCGCCAGCTGGACACGGCCGGTCGTGGTGATGGCGATCATTCCGTTCGGCCTGATCGGAACCATTTACGGTCATGCCGCATGGGATGTGCCGCTCAGCATGTTCACCGTCGTGGGCCTGATCGGGATGACCGGCATCATCATCAACGATTCCATCGTCCTGGTGACCACGATCGACGAGTATGCGGAGGACAGGGGGCTGATCCCGGCAATCGTGGATGGCGCGACAGACCGCCTGCGGCCTGTCCTGCTGACCACGCTCACCACCGTGCTTGGCCTGGCCCCGCTGCTGTTCGAAAGCTCCCAGCAGGCACAGTTCCTGAAGCCGACCGTGATCACGCTGGTTTATGGGCTGGGGTTCGGGCTGGTGGTGGTCCTGCTCGTCGTTCCGGCAATTCTGGCGATGCAGCAGGATGTGGGCAAGCAGGTCCGCGCGCTCCGTCGAGTGTTCGGTGGATTTGCCCGGGCTCCGGGACTTGGGGCGGTCATGCTGGCCCTGAGCCTGGCCGTGGCCGCCTGGTTTGCCGCGACATTGGGCGCGGTGGTGATGACCGGAGAGGTCGTGGGCCCGGTGGCCGCCCTGATCCCGCTTGGCGAAGGCTCGCCTCTTGGCGCGCTGATAGGCTTCGTGGCCGGAACGGCGGCCCTATGCGTGGTTGCGTGGGTTGTCGCGGCGGTCGCACACGGCCTCTCGACCCGCAGGCAGGCCTGATCAGCCGGTACAGCCCAACAGTTCCACCGCCATGCGCGTGCCAAGAACGGTGATCCGCAAATCGGATCGGTTCATGGCAAACGGGCCTGCATCGGCCGGCACCACATCGGCTGTTGCCGTGACCGTATTGCCGTCCCGCCGCATCGAAGCGCCGGAAATCCAGATGCCCGGATCGGGCAGTTCGAACACGACGGTTTCGTCATTGCCCACGGGCGGCACGCGCATCTGCGCCTCGACCCTCAGCCCATCGGAGATCGGTGTGATCCGGCAGGTCGCGGCGCCCGCGCCAGCCTCGGCACGAGTCAGCGGGCGGTCCGACAAGGCCGCCGCGATCAGAGCATCGCGACTGCCTTGGGGCGGCAACAGCCCGTCAAGGTCAAGCGTTACCGGCATGCACACATCTTCGCAGACACCCAGATCGATCCGGCCGTCAATCTCGATGGCGCCGCTATCCGACACCGCAAACTCGATCGGCAGGATGACATCGTCGCGATAGCCGATACTGCGGATGCCATTGGCAAAAAAAACCTCTGGGCGGGGCCAGTGGATCTGCATTCCCGTGACCCCCTCGGCCCGATCCAGCCGCACCCGGGGCGGAATGCCGCCTTCGCCGGGCGCGCGCCAATATGTTTTCCAGCCCGGCGCGAGCGTGATCTGGATCGCGGCCATGTGGCGGCCGTTTTCGATCCGCCAGCCTTCCATCAGACGGACCTGCACCACATCGTCGGCCGACCGGCCGAGAAACTGGGCCTGTGCGGCACTGCCGAGCGGCAAAAGAATGAGGGCGGCGGCGAGAAACGCGCGGAGGATCGGTCGTTTTTTCATACCCATGCACCTAGGGGCTGGAACCTGAAATGGAAAATCACGTTTCGGCGAAACCTCGCTGTCATGCGGCAAAACCGGTCTTGAACGAAACCGCCATCGGCCACATGGTTGGCGGATGACCCCTGAAACGGTGCCCAGTGATCTGACCGGTCAACTTCTTATCGCGATGCCCGGCATGGGCGATCCGCGCTTTCATGGCAGCGTGGTCTTTCTCTGCGCGCATTCGGATACCGGCACGATGGGTCTGATTGTCAACAAGGCGATCACCGAGCTGACCTTTGCAGAGATGCTGGACCAGCTCGAGATCCCGGTGGATGCGGCGCCCGATTTGCCCGTCTGCTTCGGTGGGCCGCTCGAAACGGGCCGTGGGTTCGTTCTGCATTCGGCGGAATATGCGCCGCGCACCCGCGATGCCGCCGAGGATGGCACGCTGCGCGTGGATAACCGGTTTGCAATGACCGCGACGCTGGATGTGCTGCGCGATCTGGCCGACGGCCATGGGCCGAAACAGGCGCTCCTGGCGCTTGGCTATGCAGGTTGGGGGCCCGGACAGTTGGAAAGCGAGATCCTGCGAAACGGATGGCTGACCTGCGCGGCCTCTCCCACACTGGTCTTCGGCCGGCGAATGGACGGGAAATGGGAGGCCGCACTGGCCAGTCTTGGGATCGATCCGCTGATGTTGTCCTCCGAGGCGGGGCACGCCTAGGGTGCGGCTGCGCGGCGCAGCCGGTCATTTATGGCCCGGCCAAGCCCGGTGTCCGGTACGGGGGCGACATGGATGGCCGCTTTCTGCCCCGCGCGCGCCGTCGCATCGGCGAGGTGCAGGATATGAAAGAGCGCGGCCGCCGCCTCGACCAGATCGCCGGAGTGAGACAGATACAGATCCCCGCCATCGGCCTTGGTGAAGCCGACGCGCACCGCCGACGCGTCATCCAGCGCGCTGTTGAGCGTCACCGGGACCGAGGGCGCATAGTGGCGGCTCAGCTGGCCGGGCGCCTCGATCCGGCCCGGCGTGGTGTCGACGATCAGCGGCCCTGTCAGCGGCTCGATGGCTTCGCGCGGCAGGCCGCCCTCACGCAGCAGGCGCGTGCCTGCCTCCGACGGAGCGAGAATAGTGGATTCCACCCCCACCGCGCAGGACCCGGCATCGAGAATAGCGGCCACGCGGTCGCCAAGCCCCTCGGCAACATGGGCCGCCTTTGTCGGGCTGATCCGGCCGGAGGGGTTGGCCGACGGTGCGGCGACCGGCCCGCCAAACGCCTGCAAAACGGCGCGCGCAGTCGGATGAGCGGGCAGGCGGATGGCCACGTTGTCCATCCCGGCGGTCACCAGTGGCGACAGGCCGTGGCCGGGCTTCAGCGGCAGAACCAGTGTCAGCGGGCCGGGCCAGAAGGCTTGCGCGAGATCGCGGGCAACAGGCGACAGCTCGGCGATCTGCGCGACCTGGGAGATGTCGGCCAGATGTACGATCAGCGGGTTGAAACGGGGCCGGCCCTTGGCTTCGAATATCATCGCGCAGGCGGCATCGTTCCGCGCGTCCGCGGCCAGGCCGTAGACGGTTTCGGTGGGAAGCGCGACCAGCGCACCGCGTTTCAAAAGCGCGGCGGCGCGGGTCACCCCATCGTTTTCTTCTACAAGAAATTCGGGCTGGCGTTCAGGCATCCGTGACGTAACGTATCGGTTGAAGGGAGCGGTGCTGGTTTCCTAGCTACCGCAAGAGCAAGGCCGCCGGGACATAGCGTGAAGCGCCCGCCGGCGCAATGCGCCGCCCGAAGTTGGAGGATCTGATATGCCATATCGCGCCCCGGTATCCGAGTTCGCGTTTCTGATGGACCACGTGGTCGGCATGGACCGCGTCGCCGCAACTGAGAAATTCGCCGAGGCGACGCCCGACACGGTGCAGGCCGTTCTGACCGAAGCCGGCAAGATGGCGGAGGAGATTCTGGCCCCCCTGAACAGGACCGGCGATCTGCAACCGGCCCGGCTTGAAAACGGTGTGGTGCGCACATCCCCGGGTTTCGCCGACGGCTACCGCGCAATTGCCGAAGGCGGCTATGTCGCGATTTCCGCGGACCCGGAATATGGCGGGCTTGGTCTGCCCATGTCGGTGACCACGGCGGTCAACGAGATGATCGCCTCGGCCTGTTTGTCGTTGCAGCTCAACCCGTTGATGACGCAAGGCCAGATCGAGGCACTGGAAAACCACGCCTCCGACGAGATCAAGGAGCTGTATCTGCCCAAGCTCGTCTCCGGCGAATGGTGCGGAACCATGAACCTTACCGAGCCGCAGGCAGGATCGGACGTGGGCGCGCTCCGCAGCCGGGCCGAGCCGAAGGGGGACGGGACCTACGCGGTGAGCGGGCAGAAGATCTACATCTCCTGGGGCGACAACGACTTCACCGAGAACGTGGTTCATCTGGTGCTGGCGCGCCTGCCCGATGGCGGACCGGGCACCAAGGGGATCAGCCTGTTTCTGGTACCCCGCAACCTGCCCAACGCAGACGGATCGGCCGGCGTGGGCAACAGCCTGAAGGTGGTGAGCCTTGAGCACAAACTGGGCCTTCACGGGTCTCCCACGGCGGTGATGCAGTATGACGGCGCGACCGGCTGGCTGGTGGGCGAACCCCATCAGGGAATGGCGGCCATGTTCACGATGATGAACAACGCGCGACTTGGGGTGGGCGTGCAGGGCGTTGGTATCGCCGAAGCCGCTTATCAGCATGCGCTGAATTATGCGCTGGAACGCAAACAGGGCCGGGTGCCGACCGAAGAGGGTTTTGGCACCATTCTGGACCATGCGGATGTGCGGCGCATGTTGACCGGCATGAAGGCCGAGGTGTTCGCGGCGCGCGCGCTGACACTCGATCTGGCGGTGTCGATCGATCTTGCCCATGCCACAGGCGATGCGGATATGACCGCCCGCGCGGCGTTCCTGACGCCGATCTGCAAGGCCTATGGCACCGATACCGGCATTGCGGTTGCCGATATGGGCATTCAGGTTCACGGCGGCATGGGCTTCGTGGAGGAGACCGGTGCCGCGCAATATCTGCGCGATGTGCGGGTGACCGCGATCTACGAGGGCACCAACGGCATTCAGGCCATGGACCTCGTGGGACGCAAGATGATGGATGGGGGCGCTGCCGCCAAGGCATTGCTGGCGGAGATCGCGGCAACCGCATCGGCCAGCGATATCGGTGGCGCGCTGACCGACGCGGTGGCGGCGCTCGGCGAGGCAACCGATATGCTGACGGGTATGGAGATGAATGACCGCTTCGCCGGATCCGTGCCCTATCTGCGGGCTTTCGCGCTGGCACTTGGCGGGCATTACCACCTCAAGGCCGCCATGGCCGAGCCGGGCGGCGTCCGGGCCAAACTGGCCGAGAGCTTTCTTTTGCGGCAGCTGCCTGAACTGCACAGCCTGCTGGCGCAGGTGCGGCTTGGCGCAGAAGACCTCTATGCGCTACGCGACGATGATTTCGCCGCGTGATCCGATACCCGTTCGACAGCCCGCCTGAAACCGGCGCCGCGACGGAGATCGCCGATGGTATTCTCTGGATCCGGCTGCCGCTTCCCATGGCGCTGGATCATGTGAATATCTATGCGCTGCGCGATATGGCGGGGTGGACGCTGGTCGACACAGGCTTCGACAGCCGCAAGGCGCGGGGGATCTGGGCCGATCTTCTGGCAGGTCCCCTTGGCGGCGACCCCGTCACGCGTGTCATCGCCACCCATCATCACCCCGATCATATCGGCCTGGCCGGCTGGTTCGTGGAAAACGGGGCGGAGCTGCTCACGACGCGCACCGCGTGGCTGATGGCCCGGATGCTGGTTCTGGACGAACAGGACCGGCCCACAGTGGAAACCCTGCGGTTCTGGCGCAGCGCCGGGATGGAGCCCGGGATACTGGCACAACGGGCGCAGGAACGTCCGTTCAACTTTGCCGACATGGTGCATGCCCTGCCGCTTGGCTATACCCGGATCGCCGAGGGCGACGTGATCACGGCGGGCGGACGCGACTGGCATGTGCGGATCGGTCACGGCCATGCGCCCGAACACGCAACGCTCTGGTCAGGTGAGGACGATCTCGTGTTGGGTGGGGATCAGTTGCTGCCCTCGATCTCCCCCAATTTGGGGGTTTACGCGACCGAACCCAATGCCGACCCGGTGCGTGAATGGCTGGACAGTTGCAGGGCCTTTCAACCGCACGCGACCGGGGATCAGTTGATATTGCCCGGCCACAAGCTGCCCTATAGCGGTTTGCCCGACCGGCTGCGGCAGATGATCGACAATCACCACGGCGCGCTGGACCGTCTGCGTGATCACCTGCGTGTCCCGCGCACGGCGGCGGAGTGTTTCGCGCCGCTGTTCAAGCGGCAGATCGATGCCGGAACTTATGGTCTGGCTCTAGTCGAATCGCTCGCGCATCTCAACCATCTGCTTGCCCTTCAGGAGATCACCCGCGAAAAACGCGGGGACGGTGCGTGGGTCTGGCAAGTGAAAGGGTAGGTGATGGGCGACGAAATCATGACATCCGCGGAGGTGATGGAAGGTTCTGCCCTGCCCGATGCCGGTGCGGTTCATTGCGACCCGAACGCCCCCAGATCGGCCGAACAGATGCCTTTGCCCGTGGCGGTGACGCAGAAACCGGTGGATCAGAAATCCCCCGCCGAATGGGCCTATGAGCGGATTATCCTCTATATCAAGAGTTTCGAGGAACAGCTGGATTCGGAGCATGAAGCCGCGATGGGCTTTGCGGGCAGCGACGCGGGCCTGCTCCGGATTGAGGGAATGGGCTTTTTCGCCCCCGATGTCGTGACCTTCTACGGGACCGACACGGCCGGGCTCAAGACGCAGCTTATCCAGCATGTCAGCCAGTTGAACGTGACCTTGCGCGCCCTTCCCAAGGCGACCGACGCCCCGGCGCAGCGCATCGGGTTCCGGCTTGTGGCGGATCTGGAAGAAACGTGACACCTGCGGCGCTTTGCGGCCCGTGACAGCCTGTGTGAAATCGGGTATCGCGAAAACAACGAATTTGACCGGATCTCTGGAGACAACGAATGGCTGAGAAGCAGCACAAACAGGGCGAAATGGACATCACCGAGCAGGAGAAGACCTTCAGCGGTTTTATCCGCTGGTCCGTGAACGTGGCGATTGCCTGCATCGTGATCGTAGTATTTCTGGCGATTTTCGCCCGATGAGCTTTCGCAGGGCGTGCGTGCTGCTGGCCGCGCTTACGGCCTTGTCGGCCTGCGCGGCGGAGTCGGTCTGGGCGCCGGATGAGGCCGTCGCACGGGCAAGCTACGTGCCGCCCGGCCCGTCGACGGTGACCTTGCTGACCGCGATCAATAACAGATCCGGTTCGGGCGGGCATTCCGCGCTGCTGATCGACGGGGCCGAACGGCTATTGTTCGATCCCGCGGGAAGCTGGCACCACCCCAACGTCGCCGAACGCAACGATGTGCTGTTCGGCATGTCGCCGCAATTGTTCGATTTCTACATGGATTACCATGCGCGCGAGACCTACCACATGGTGGTGCAGGAAATAGAGGTGCCGCCGGAGATTGCCGCGCGCCTATCGCAGGCCGTGCGGGAGTACGGGCCGGTGTCGCAAGCGCAATGTGCCCTGTCGATCTCGCGGATCCTGTCGGAAACGCCGGGTTTCGAGAGCATCGGCACCGGCTGGTTCCCGAACCGCATGATGGACCGTTTCGAAGAGCTGCCGGGCGTGCGGACCTCCCGGGTCTATGACGATGATTCAGACGACAATCTGGAGCTGTTGCAGGCCCAGGGCCGTGCGCAGCTTTACCTGCCGGACGAATTCCGACGGGATTAGGAGCGGGCCGGAAAAGATAAACCCCCGGGCCGGTCGGCGCGGGGGCATCTCATGGGCGGTCAAACCCGCCGGTTCGCATATCGACGGATGACTTACATCATCCCTTCGCGCTGCGCTTTTTTCCGAGCCAGTTTGCGGGCCCGGCGGATCGCTTCCGCCTTCTCGCGTGCTTTTTTCTCGGAGGGCTTTTCGTAATGTTGCTTGAGCTTCATTTCCCGAAAAACGCCTTCGCGCTGCAGCTTCTTCTTCAGGGCACGAAGCGCCTGATCGACATTGTTGTCGCGAACACTAACCTGCATGTGGTGTCACCACCTTCCTAAGTTTGAGTTGCAAGAGATTGCAGGAGGTGGCCGTATAGCAAAGCCCCTCTAGCTTGTCCAGCAATGCACATCCATCCAATTCGCGGAGAGTTCCATGACCGATCCAAGCAACAGACTGATTGATGCAGCGCTGGACCACGTGCCGTTCGACGGCTGGTCCGAGGTTACGTTCAAGGCCGCGATGCAGGACACGGAGATTGATGAAGCGACCGCCCGGGCGTTGTTTCCGCGCGGTCCGGTCGATCTTGCGTTGGCGTTTCATCGCCGGGGGGACGAGGCGTTGAGAGAGCTCTTGCGCACGACCGATCTCAGCGAGATGCGCATCCGCGAGCGGATCACCTTCGCGGTCCGCAAACGGCTGGAACTGATCGAGGATCACAAGGAGGCCGTGCGCCGCGGCTCGACCCTCTTTGCCTTGCCGCCTTATGCCGCAGATGGTGCGCGGGCCGTCTGGGAAACCTGCGATGCCATCTGGGACGGGCTGGGGGATCCGTCGGATGACATCAACTGGTACACGAAACGCGGCACGCTTTCGGGCGTCTGCAGCGCCACAGTGCTCTATTGGCTGGGCGATCAGTCCGAGGGCCACGCGGCGACATGGGCCTTTCTGGATCGGCGGATCGAGAATGTGATGCAATTCGAAAAACTCAAGAAACAGGTGAATGACAACAAACTGCTGAAGCCGTTTCTGGCCGGGCCGAACTGGCTGTTGAGCCAGGTGAAGGCACCTGCCAAGATGCCGCGAGTGGACCTGCCCGGCAGTTGGACCGGGCGGGGAAGGACCGACACCTGACAAGGAACCGCCAATGCCCCTGCCTTCCGTGATGCGCGCCGTCGAGATCAGCAGCCCCGGAGGGCCGGAGGTGCTGCGCGTGACCGACCGCCCGGTGCCCGAACCGCTGGCGGGGCAGATCGTGATCGCGGTCGATTTCGCAGGCGTGAACCGCCCCGATGCGTTGCAACGGGCCGGCAATTACGCGCCGCCCCCCGGTGCCTCGGACCTGCCGGGTCTGGAGGCTGCGGGCGTGGTTGCCGCGGTCGGGCCCGGTGTGACGAAATGGGCCGTGGGAGATGCGGTTTGCGCGTTGTTGCCCGGGGGAGGCTACGCGGAATTTGCGCGGACCCATCAGGACCATGCGTTGCCTGTGCCGGCGGGGATGTCGATGGACCGGGCGGCGGCGCTGTGCGAGACGTTTTTCACCGTCTGGTCCAACGTATTCATGCGCGGTCGCCTGTCCGGGGGCGAGCGGTTTGTCGTACATGGAGGGTCGAGCGGGATCGGGACGACGGCGATCCAGCTTGCGAACCATTTCGGAAACAGGGTGTTCGCCACGGCGGGAACGGCCGAAAAATGCGCCGCCTGCGTGGAACTTGGCGCCGAAAGGGGGATCAATTACCGCGAAGAGGATTTCGTGGAGATCCTGCGCGCGGAGGGCGGTGCGGATCTGATCCTAGACATGGTTGGGGGCGACTATATCCCGCGCAACATCAAGGCCTTGGCAGATGACGGGCGGCTGGTGCAGATCGCCTTTCTGCAGTCGCCCAAGGTCGAGATAAATCTTGCGCCTCTGATGGTGCGCCGTCTGACGATCACCGGATCGACCCTGCGCCCGCAAAGCGATGCGGCCAAGGCCGATATTGCGGGCCAACTTCTTGAAAAGGTGTGGCCTTTGCTGGATGCGGGCCGGATCGGGCCGGTCATGGACAGCGAGTTTCCGCTTGACGATGCGGCGGGTGCTCATGCGCGGATGGAAAGCAGCGCCCATATCGGGAAGATCGTGCTCAAGGTTCAATAATGCAAGCATGCGCGGGTGACATCGCCCACGCGCGGGTGACCCATGCGCCCCCGGGTGCCGCCTTGGTCAACCGTCGTCGAAAGCCTGCCAGCCCTGCACCCATCTGGTGACGGTCGTCACCACGCAGGCGGCGGCGAAGACATAGGCGAGAAGCGGGAAAAGCGCGGGCCAGAGGCAGATCAGAATGAAGAGCGTGATCGTCTCGAACCCCTCGGTCAGGCCGCCAAGGTAGTAGATCCCCTTGGAGGGGTAGTCTTCGGCCTTGAGGTCGCGCTTGGCGGCAATGATCGAAAAGGCAAGAAAGCTGGTGCCCGAGCCGACGAAGGCGGCGATCAGGACGGCGGCGGGCAATGCGTTTGCAGCCGGCTCGGCAAGGGCGAAGCCAAGCGGGATCAACGCATAGAAAACGAAATCGAGCGCGATATCCAGAAACGCCCCCCGATCGGTGGGGGCGCCAAGCCGCGCGACGGCACCATCCAACCCGTCGGCAAGACGGTTCAGCAGGATCAGCACAAGCGCCGGACCGTAGAGGCCGAATGCAAGCGCCGGAAGGGCCAGGACGCCGATGAGAAAGCCCGCAATCGTGATCTGGTCGGGTTCCACGCCGCGCCGGTGCAGAACCCGCGCAGGGTGCGCCAGCAGGCGGTGTTGCAGGGGCTGAAGGGCAGCGTCGATCATCAGGCGTCCGGGTGAGAGTACCCCCGGGGCGGAGGCATTGCCGGATACCCTGACGGGCGGTTGTCATGTGCGCAAGACACGATGCTGCGCGGAACCTGTGAGGCGACCGGTCGCCTCCTGGCCCCCGGAGTGGCGGGGCTACATCGGCAGGATCTCGGCAACCTCGACCGTTCCGCCATCATCGAGGATCGGGCAGCCTGCGGCCATTTTCGCCGCTTCGTCGTGATCTGCGGCCTCGACCATGGAGTATCCCGAAATCGGATTGGCGCCGCCGCCGTCACTGACACCGTCTTTGGTGACGGTTTTCGACTGGCCCACAGGCGCACCGCCATCGGCGAGCTTGGGCCCAAGCCCGTCCATCCAGGCCCCCCATGCGGCCATCACGCGCTGTTGCTCGGCCTCGGTCTCGGGCTTTGCGCCACCGTGATAGACATAAATGTATTTCGGCATCGGTCGGATCCTCCAGGTTGGGTCAGGTTGCAAAGAGCGTTTCGAGCTTGTTGAGGGACGAGGTCCAGCCATCGTTGTGATTGGCCGCCGCCGCTTCATCGGCCAGATCGCGATGGTGAAGCGTGAGAGTGGTGCCCCCCTCGGGCGATGGCTCCACCGCGATGGTGACATGGGTTTCATGGCCGCGCCGGTCATCCTCGTCATGCCAGGCCCATGTGAAGCCGACCGAGCTTCCGGGCGTGACATGGGTGATCTGACCGGAGACCTTGAACCGTTTGCCCTCGGGCGAGACCATGGTGGAGGTCCAGGGGCCGGTCTGGCGGAAGTCGAGCTGTTCGTCGCGAATCGTCACGCCCTCCGGTCCCCACCAGCGCAGAAGCTGTGCCGGATCGGTGATGGCGTGGAAAACCCTGTCGGGCGGGGCGGGGATATGGCGTGTGAGATCGAGATCGGGCACGGGCGGGTTACTCCTTTGGCGATAGATGCGTGGCGAGGCGGTCCAGGCTGGCTGTCCAGAACTCCTCGCGCCCGATGCTCCAGCTGCCGATGGCTTGCAGGGCTTCGGGCTCCACGGAATAGATCCGGCGCTGCTTGTCCACGTCGCGACGGACAAGACCGGCCCTGTGCAGCACTTTGAGGTGCCGGGACATGGCGGGGGCGGAGATATCGGCCAGATCGCCCAGATCGCCCGCGCTTTGCGGGCCGTGCTCCTTCAGGCGGTTGACGATGGCGAGCCGGGTCGGGTCGCCCAGGGCCGCGAACCGGATGGCGAGGGGATCGATACTTTCGTTCATTGTTAATTAACAAGCATGTTAATTTAATGAAGTCAAGCGCGTCGACAACGGGTGGCCAAACGGTCCCGGGGAGGTCTAGAGGCTGCGAAGAAGTTCCACCGCCTCGCCCAGATCCGCAAATTCGCGGTATCTTTCATGGCCGACCGGCGGTTCGGCATGTTCCAGCTCCCATGTGAGGCCATGGGGAATGTAGACGCCCCAGGCGCCTGCTTCGAGTGCTGGAATAACATCCGATTTCAAGGAGTTGCCGATCATCATTGCGTGTTTCGGCCCCGATCCGTGCCGGGTGAAGGCCTGCATGTAGATGGCCGGGGTCTTCTGCGAGACGATCTCGACCCCGTCGAAGAAATCCCCCAGACCGGACTGGGCAAGCTTGCGTTCCTGATCGAGCAGATCGCCCTTGGTTATCAGAACCAGAGTGTGGGTTTCCGAAAGCGCGCGAACGGCTTCCATCGCGTGTGGCAGGAGGTGAACGGGATGCGCCAGCATCTCCTGCCCTGCGGAGAGCAGTTCGGCGATGACGCTGGCGGGAACCTTCTGGTCCGTCACTTCGATGGCGGTTTCGATCATCGACAGCATGAAGCCCTTGATGCCGAACCCGTAGCGGCCCAGATTTCGGCGTTCGGCCTCAAGCAGCTTGCGGTGAAGATGGTCGCGGTCGGTATAATCGGCCAGCAGATCGGCAAACCGTTCCTGCGTCAGACGGTAGAAACTCTCATTCTGCCAGAGCGTGTCATCCGCGTCGAAACCGATTGTTTGCAATCCCTGCGGCATAGTTCCTTGTCCGACCCTCTTTTCTGTTGCGGCAGACGCCTTATATATTGCGGCCTAGCACGAGGCATAAACCCCCGTGGGAGACCGAATGCAAACTCAAGCCTGGACGATGATGGCCGACAAGTCCGATACGGATGACGAAACCGCCGTCATAACCAAGACAAAGCCGAAGACCCAACGGCCGCCTTTGTACAAGGTGTTGTTGCTGAACGACGATTATACGCCGATGGAGTTCGTCGTCCATGTGCTGGAACGATTCTTCGGCATCACCCATTCCCAAGCGGTGGAGATCATGCTGACCGTTCACAAGAAGGGTGTGGCGGTGGTTGGGGTGTTTTCCTATGAGATAGCCGAGACGAAGGTGGCGCAAGTGATGGATTTCGCGCGGCGCAATCAGCACCCGCTGCAATGCACGATGGAGAAAGAGGAATAGGCCGCGCGGCCTGTTCCGGCCCATGACCCCTGACAGATGGACCCTGGCGCTGGAGAGCGGCATCGTGACCCTGCCCGAGGAGGCTTGGACCCTGGTTTTGCGCGCGCGGGGGACGGCGGATTTCGGCGGCCTGGGCGAGGTGACGGCGGTGCAGGGGTTTTATCCCGACCACCGGCTTCTGGCGGAGCGTGGTATCGCCGTCTCGACCGCGGCCGAGGGCGTTTTTGACGCGGCGCTGGTGCAGATCGTGAAATCGAAGGCCGAAAGCCTGTCGCTGATTGCCGAGGGGCTGGCCCATCTGCGCGTCGGCGGCGTGCTGATGGTGGATGGGCAGAAGGCGGAAGGGATCGAGAGCGTTCTGAAGACGGTGCGCGGCGTGCTGCCGGTTGAGCATGTTCTGTCGAAGGCCCATGGCAAGCTTTTCTGGCTCACCCGGCCTGCGGATCTGCGCGAAACGGTGTTGACCTGGATCGCCGAGCCGCAGGAGGTGGAGGGCGGGTATGTCACGGCGCCGGGCGTGTTCTCCTCCGACGGGCCGGATCCGGGATCCGAATTGCTGATCGCGCTGGTCCCTGCACTGAAAGGCCGGGTCGCCGATCTGGGCGCGGGCTGGGGCTATATCGCCGCGGAACTGCTGACCGAGCAGAACGATATCGCGCAGCTGGACCTGATCGAGGCGGAAGCCGCGGCACTGGACGCCGCGAGGGCCAATATCGACGATCCGCGCGCGCAGTTCATCTGGGGCGATGCCACGACCTACCGACCTGACGAGCCGTATGATGCTGTCGTTGCGAACCCGCCCTTTCACACCGGGCGCAATGCCGATCCCGGGCTTGGGCGCGCCTTCATCGCCGCGGCGGCGCGCATCCTGAAACCCTCGGGGCAGTTTTTCATGGTGGCCAACCGGCATCTGCCCTATGAGGCCGCGCTGAAAGACCATTTCACGGCCGGTGCAATGCTGGCCGAGATCCATGGCTACAAACTCTATCAGGCGTCCAAGCCCAAACGGGCCAGGCGCTGATCATCAGGAGCGAGACATGTCTCTTTCGATCCAAGGCAAGACGGCGATCATCACCGGCGCGGCCAATGGCGTTGGCCTGGCGATCGCCCGGCATTTTCTGGAACGCGGGGCGAACGTCATGATGGCGGACCGGGACGAAGCGCGTCTGGCCGATGAATGCGGCAAACCCGATGAGCAGACCGAAAACGCCAAGTACTTCGCAGGCGACCTGCGCGAGAAACTGACGGTGGCCAATCTGCTGTCGGCCACGCTGGATGCCTTTGACCGGGTGGATATCCTCGTCAATGCAAGCCGCCAGATGATGGAGACCGACCCGCTGGACCCCGACGAGGGCTCGGTCGAGGCGCTGTTGGACCAGAACATGTTCACCGCTCTGCGCCTGAGCCAGGTGGTGGCCAAACGCATGATCGCCCAGGCCGAGGAGGATGGCGTGGAAGAGGGCTCGATCGGATCGATCGTGAACATCTCCTCCATCGCGTCGCGGCGCACCCACCCGAACCTGTTGGGCTATTCGATCAGCGCGGCGGCTCTGGATCAGGCCACGCGCAGCCTCGCGGTGGCGCTGGCCCCGCACCGCATCCGGGTCAATGCGGTGGCGTTCGGGTCGCTGATGTCGGCCAGTCTGAAGAACTCGCTTTCCGAAACCGACGGCCTGCGCAAGGAAATCCGCGAATGCACGCCCCTTGGGCGGATCGGATCCGCCCGTGAAATGGCGGGCGCGGTGCAGTTTCTGGCCTCCGACGGGGCCGGGTTCGTCACCGGCGAGGTGTTGACCGTGGATGGCGGGCGCACATTGCTCGACAGCGTAACAACCGCTGCGCATTAGGGGCGCGCGCCATGCCGTTTCATCCGTTTGCCGTCGAACAGTTCCTGTCGGAGATGGAGCACGGGGTGCGCTTCAACTTCTCGGAAAGCGGCGTGCATCCGATGAGCTATGCCGCGCTTTTCGCCATGGCGCAGATCGATACCGAGGCCCTGTTCGACACGCTGGTCGATTATCCGCAGGTCAACGGATTCCAGACGCTGCGCGAGCGGATCGCGGCCCTTTACGACGGCGCGGCTGCGGAAAACGTGCTTGTCACCGTCGGCGCCACCGAAGCCAATACACTGGTCGCTAATACGCTGCTTGAGCCGGGCGACAACATGGTCGTTTTCCGCCCGACCTATGAGCAGATGGCCGGCAACGCTCGCAATCTGGGTATCGAGCTGCGCCTCGTCGACCTGATCGAGGCCGACGGCTGGGCGGTGGATCGTGACGCGCTGGCCGCATCCGTCGATGACCGCACCAAAATCATTCATGTGGTGAACCCCAACAACCCCACCGGCGGCGTCCTGTCGGACGCGGACCGGGCGGCGATACTGGCGTCGGCGGAGCGCGTCGGCGCATGGATCGTGGCCGACGAGGTCTATGCCGGAACCGAGCGCGCGACCGACACCCCGACAGCCAGTTTCTGGGGGCAGAAGGCGCGGGTGATCGCCATCAACTCCATGAGCAAGGCCTATGGACTGCCGGGCCTGCGGCTGGGGTGGCTGGTGGCCCCGGAAGATATGATTCCGGCACTTTGGCGGCGGCATGAATACGCGTCGATTTCGGCCAGCATGATGTCGATGAAACTGGCGGAACATGCGCTTGCCCCGGCGACCCGCGCCAAGTTGACAGAACGGGCGCGGGGCCTGATCCGGCGCGGCTTCGAGACCCTGACCGAAGCGCTGCAGGAGCATCCGGGCGTTTTCTCCGTCGTGCCGCCACAGGCCTCGGCCATGTCCTTCGTGAAATTCGATTTGCCCCTGGGGGCCGAGGCTTTCGCCCTGCGCCTGCTGCGGGAACAGGATGTTCTGGTCATTCCCGGCGACAAATTCGGCTTGGAGGGGCATTTCCGCTTCAGCTCCGCCCTGCCGGAGCCCCATTTGCGGGAAGGTCTGGCGCGGCTGAACGGTCTGACCTCCGAGATCATGGCCGGCGCGGGCTGATCGGGCGATCAGTCGGTGGTCTCTGCGCAGTCGATGCCGCCCGGAAGGTGAAGCCATCCGTCCGATTGGGGGATCACGCCCTGGCCTGACGTGACCGTCACGTAATGCCAGTCGCCTTGCGGCTCGTGGGCGAACACCACCCGGTCCCCCTCCATCACGCTGCCGACAGGGTCCGCCTCGTCATCCGGTGCGGCGCGCAATTGCACGGTTTGACCGAGGTATCCGGTGCAGGTCGTCTCCGTCCCGGCAGGGGTGGGCAGCACCGTGAGCAGCCCGAGCGTGAAGGCCGGACCCTCGCTCACCTGTGCGGCAACCGAGCCGGTCAGGGAGAAAGCCAGAATACAGGCCAGAACCGCGCCAAAGGCGCGCCAGGCCGGAATGATAGGTCCGGAGCAGAAAGTGGGTCGTCCGGTTATCATGTCCGGGCCGCGATTGATGTGTCTGACCGTAGCCTATCACCCCCCGCGCCGAGCGCCAGTGCAAGTGGCTTTTCAGCGCTGTTCATCCTCATCGTCATCCTCGGGATTGTCCGGGAGGTTGAACAGACTGTCGGCGTCGACCAGTTTTTCCTCGGGCTCGTCCTCGTCATTGCCGCCGAGGGAGAAGGTCTCCAGCCCCGAGATCGCACTCGGGATCTTCGGTTCCGGGTCCATGCCAAGCGATTGCTCGGTGGAGACCAGCTTGCGCCGCTCCTCGTCGCTCATCACCTCGCCGTCCTTGGCTTTCTTGGCGTTGGCCTTCTGAACCGCGGCGTCAAGTTCCGACTGTTTGCACAGGCCAAGCGCGACGGGGTCGATGGGCTGGATGTTGGAGATGTTCCAATGGGTCCGTTCGCGGATCGACTGGATCGTCGGCTTGGTGGTGCCCACCAGTTTCGAGATCTGCCCGTCGGTCAGTTCGGGGTGGAACTTCACCAGCCACAGGATCGACGCGGGCCGGTCCTGCCGTTTGGACAGAGGTGTATAGCGCGGCCCGCGGCGCTTTTCCTCGCCCACGGCGGCGGGGTTGAACTTCAGCTTGAGATCGTAGCTTGGATCGGCCTCGGCCTTGGCGATCTCCTCGGCGGTCAGCTGATTGTTGGCGATCGGATCGAAGCCCTTGACGCCTGCTGCGACATCCCCGTCCGCGATCCCCTGAACCTCAAGTTCATGCAGGCCGCAGAACACGCCGATCTGGCGAAAGTTCAGCGTTGTATTATCGACCAGCCAGACGGCGGTGGCTTTGGCCATGATCGGTTTGTTCATCTCGGGGCTCCTCTCAGATGCACTTCGGACGTGCCGGGAAAATCGGCTGCGGGGGCTGGCCCTCGCGGTTCCTCGATTTCGGGGAAGTTGGCCGCTATATAAGCCCGCAGGCCGTTGGAGGGAAGAGGCAAATGATCCGGATGCTTTTTGCGCTTGTCCTCATGGCGGGTGCGGTCCGCGCCGACGGAGAGCCCGCGGGCGCGTTCGACTATTATGTCCTGGCGCTGAGCTGGACCCCGTCATGGTGCGCGATCGAGGGGGACGCGCGCGGATCGGATCAATGTGATCCGGGCCGCGGGTTCGGCTTCACGCTGCACGGGCTTTGGCCGCAATTCGAGCGGGGCTGGCCCAGTTACTGCCCGACCACGGAGCGGATGCCGTCCCGCGCGATGACAGGGGATATGAGCGATATCATGGGCTCCAGCGGTCTGGCCTGGCACCAGTGGCGCAAGCACGGGGTTTGCTCCGGGCTTTCGGCGCGGGATTATTTCGCGCTCTCCCGGGAGGCTTATGGGCGTATCTCCCGCCCGGCCCTTTTGCGGCAGCTGGACCGGGAGGTCCGATTACCTGCGGCCGTGATCGAGGAGGCGTTCCTGGAGGCAAATCCGGCGCTGGAGCCGGACATGCTGACCGTGACCTGCCGGGATGGCCGCGTGCAGGAGGTGCGGATCTGCCTGACGCGGGAGTTGGAGCCGAGGCGGTGCGGCACCGATGTGATGCGGGATTGCCGGATGCGGGACGCAGTTTTCAGCCCCATACGCTGAACAGAGGCGCGGGCGAGAGCCGGGCTTCTCGCGCTCGCTCGGGATAGTATTTGATCAGAAAACGCGGCGGGGCGAATTGTGTGCTTGTCGGCTGAAAATGGAGCCGGGCGCGCGTCCCCGGAGCGTCGGTCAGAAGGTTTTGCGTGCCTTGAGCGCGGCCGAGATGGTCCCGTCATCAAGATAATCCAGTTCGCCCCCGATGGGCACGCCCTGCGCCAGAGAGGTGACCTCTACACCGGTCCCCTCCAGCTCCTCGGCGATGTAATGCGCCGTGGTCTGGCCATCGACCGTGGCATTCAGGGCAAGGATCACTTCGGTGATATCCTCCCGGGCGACCCGTTCGCGCAGCTTGGGTATGCGAAGCTCCTCCGGGCCGACCGCATCGAGCGCCGAGAGTGTGCCGCCCAGCACGTGATAGCGCCCGGAAAAAACCTGCCCGCGTTCCATCGCCCAGAGATCGGCCACATCCTCCACGACACAAAGCTGCCCGTTCTGGCGTTTTGCGCTGGTGCAGATCCCGCAGAGATCAGATGTGCCGATGTTTCCGCAGTTCAGACATTCCCGGGCAGAGGTCGCAACACCGGCCATCGCCTCGGCCAGAGGCCGCATCAACGCCCCGCGCTTCTTGATCAGATGCAGCACCGCACGCCGCGCGGACCGGGGGCCAAGCCCCGGCAGCCGCGCCATCAGGTCGATCAGCGCCTCGATCTCGCGCGTGGCGTCGGACACCGGGCTTACATGCCCGGCATCTGCATGCCGGGCGGCAGGTTGAGCCCTTCGGTCAGCTTGGCCATTTCCTGTTGCGACCGGTCCTGCGCCTTGGCCTGCGCATCCTTGATCGCGGCCAGGATCAAATCCTCGACCACCTCTTTTTCATCCGGGTTGAAGATCGACGGGTCGATCTCCAGCGCCGTCAGCTCGCCCTTGGCGGTGGCGGTCGCCTTCACAAGACCCGCGCCGCTTTCGCCGGTCACAAGGATCGAATTCAGGCTTTCCTGCATCTCGGCCATCTTGCCCTGCATTTCCTGCGCCTGTTTCATCAGCTTGGCCATGTCGCCAAGCCCGCCCAAACCTTTCAGCATGTATCAGTCCTTTTCGGTCAATCGTCCTCAAACGGGTCCCATTCATCGTCGACTTCCGGCAGGGCCTCGACGGCAGCTTCCGCGGCGATCTCCGCGTGGGTGCGTATCTCGGTGATCTGCGCGCCGGGAAACGCGGCGCGCACGGCCTGCATCATCGGATGATCCTCGGCCCGGGCCTTCAGCGCCGCCAGTTCGGCATTTTGCTGCTCCTCGATCGTGTCGCCGCCGCCTTCGTTGACGACCGAGATGGCCCACCGGACCCCGGTCCAGCCCTTGAGGTTCTGGCCAAGCCGCTGCGCCAGATCGGCCGGCGCGCGCTCCGTCGGTTGGAAGCTGATCCGCCCGGGCTGGTAGCTGACCAGCCGCAGGGCGGTCTTGACCTCGATCAGAAGCTTGATGTCGCGATTGGCTTCGATCAGGGCCACGATGCTGTCGAAGGTCGGGTAATGGGCAAGCGCTGTGTCGGGGATCTCCGCCAGCATCGGCTGCGCGCCGCCACGCGCCGTGGGCGCCGACATGCCGGAGGCGCCGGATGGGCCCCGGCCCTGCGGGGCCTGCGGCGGGGTCGTCGCCGGTACGCCAGCGGGTGCCGGCGCGGGGCCGTTGGACAGTTTGCGCAGCAGATCCTCGGGGCTCGGCAGATCCGCCACATGGGTCAGCCGGATCACGGCCATTTCGGCGGCCATCATCGGATTGGGCGCCAATGTGACCTCTTCCAGCGCCTTGAGGAGCATTTGCCACATCCGCGACAGCACCCGCATCGCCAGCTTTTCGGCCATACCCTGCCCGCGGGCGCGTTCATCTGGGCCGATCGTCGGGTCGTTCGCCGCCTCGGGCGTTATCTTGATCACGCTCAGCCAATGGGTGATTTCTGCCAGATCCCGCAAGACCGCCAAAGGGTCCGCGCCATCGGCATATTGCGCGCCGAGTTCGTTCAGGGCGCCGGGCGCATCGCCCGACACGATCATGTCGAAGAGATCCAGAACCCGGCCCCGGTCCGCAAGGCCGAGCATCGCGCGAACCTGATCGGCGGTCGTGGCTCCGGCGCCATGGGAAATCGCCTGATCCAGAAGAGAGGTCGCGTCGCGGGCGGACCCTTCGGCCGCACGGGTGATCAGCGCAAGCGCATCATCGGCGATTTCGGCATTCTCGGCGGTTGCGATCCGGCGCATCAGCGCGATCATCTCTTCGGGTTCGATCCGCCGCAGATCGAACCGCTGGCACCGGCTCAGCACGGTCAGCGGAACCTTGCGAATCTCAGTCGTGGCGAAGATGAACTTCACATGGGCCGGGGGCTCTTCGAGCGTTTTCAGCAGCGCGTTGAACGCGCTGGTGGAGAGCATGTGCACTTCGTCGATGATGTAGATCTTGTAGCGGGCGGAGGCGGCCCGATAGTGCACGGAATCGATAATCTCGCGGATGTCGCCCACGCCCGTGCGGCTGGCGGCGTCCATTTCCATCACATCCACATGGCGGCCCTCGGCGATGGCCACGCAGGGCTCGCACTGGCCGCAGGGGTCGGTGGTGGGCCCGCCCGTCCCATCGGGGCCGATACAGTTCAGGCCCTTGGCGACGATCCGCGCGGTCGTGGTCTTGCCGGTTCCGCGAATGCCGGTGAGGATGAAGGCCTGTGCGATCCGGTCCGCGGCAAAGGCATTTTTCAGGGTCCTGACCATCGCCTCCTGACCGACGAGATCGGCAAAGGTCTCGGGGCGGTACTTCCGCGCCAGAACCTGATAGCCGGTGTCGGTCGTGTCGGACATGTGAGCCTCGATCCCCCCAATTCGGGGAGAGACTATTGAAGCCTGACGGCAAGGTCCACCACTGCTATAGCGCCCAGAGGATGACGCCGGTGGCCAGCGTACCCACGGTCAGCGCGCTGGCGGTGAAGGTCATCGCTTTCGGGCTGGTCGGTTCGGCGTCGTTGCTGTGCAGCCGGTCCAGGGTGTGGCAGGCCCGCGCACGGGCGGCCCAGTAGATGAAGATGGCCACCACCAGAAAGATGCTGGCCGTGGCCTTGGCAACCCATGTGGGCTCGAACGGGCCGAAGACGGCTTTGAGGCCGATGGCGATCGCAACCGTTCCCAGCCCCGTGCGCATCCAGCCCGCGAACGTGCGTTCATTGGCCAGAACCGTGCGGTCTTCGGCCCAATCGGTGCGCTCCTGCGCGAGGTCGTTCTTGTCTGACATGGGTCCGAGCTTATCCGCAGGCTTGCCGATGTCGAGCCGCTAAAGTAACATGTCCATGCTGCAAGGGGCGGCATCCAGGTTCGTGGAAAGCTGTCATCGGCACCCCTTCCGAAGACCATATGACAGACCTTCTCGGTCTTTCTCATGCCCGGATAAGCGAACCGGCGGGCGCATATGATGAGGAAGCCGATGACCAAATCCATCGAACAATTGCGCCGTGATGCGAAGGCGCTGAGCAAAGCCCATGCCTCCGGGGACCGCGCCGCCGCCGCCCGGATTGCCGCCTACCGTCCGCGCCCCGAAGGCACGGACCTGAAGCTTGCCGATTACCTGCATGTGATCGCTCGGGAGAACAGCTTTGCCAGCTGGCCGCATCTGAAGCTTGCGGTGGAAAGCCTTGGCATGGACAGGGCCGCCAAACGCCAGCGTCTGAAGATCGCCGTCCATCACGGGCAGACCCATGTGGTCGAGCAACTGCTGGACGATACTCCCGATCTGGCGGAGGGCGATCTGGGGCTGGAGATTGCGCTCTATCGCCGGGATGCGGTGGCGGCGGCGCTTTCGGCCGATCCGGGGCGCGCCATGGCGAACCTCGGGGTCGCCCCGCCGCTTCTGCATCTGGCGCAATCGCGGATGATCCATCTGTGGCCCGAGCGCGAGGCCGATATGCTGGCCATCGCCGAGATGCTCGTGGCCCGCGGCGCGGACGTGAATGCGGGCAGGCCTGCGGGCGAAGGCAGCGATCACATGCTTTCGCCGCTCTATTTCGCGATCGGGCATGCCGACAACATGCTGCTCGGCCGCTGGCTTCTGGAGCATGGGGCCGACCCGAACGACAACGAATCGCTCTATCACGCGACCGAGCTTGGACACCGCGAGGGTCTGAGGATGCTGCTGGACCATGGCGCCGATCCGCGCGGGACCAACGCATTGCTGCGGGCGATGGATTTTCACGATCACGAGGCGGTCCGGCTGTTGTTGGACGCAGGCGCCATGGCCGATGATTTCAACGATGCGGAAATTGGCAGCGAGGCGCCTTTTGTCGTGCCGGCCCTTCATCAGGCGGCGCGGCGCATGTCGGACCGGCGCATGATCGAGATGCTGCTGGAGGCGGGCGCGGATGCGTCGCGCGTGTTCGAGGGGGCCACGGCCTACGGCTATGCGCGGGTGTTCGGCAATGCCGAGCTTGCCGCGGCGATCCGGGCGCGGGGCGATGTGCCGGAGTTGAGCCGGGAGGAGCGGATGCTCGCCATGGCCGCCGATGGCGAGCTGCCCGACGGGGTCTATATCGACCCGGCCAGACTGCCGGAGGCCTATCGGAACATCATCCGAATGATCCAGCATCTGCCCGGCAAGCTGGAGCATGTGAAACGGCTGGTGGCGATGGGCGTGGAGTATGATCGCCCCGATACCGAGGGGCTGACGCCCGTGCAACTGGCCGGATGGGAAGGCCTGCCGGAGATGCTGGACTACTTTCTCAGCCTCAAGCCCGATCTTGCCCATATCAACAATTACGGCGGCACGTTGCTGAGCACCATCATCCACGGTTCCGAAAACTGCCCCGAACGGGCGGAGCGGGACTATCTGGCCTGTCTGGAACTGGTGCTGAAGGAGGGCGTCGCACTGCCGAGGCGGGCGATCGAGCTGGCCGGCGACCCGGATGTATCGGAGTTTCTGGCCGACTGGGCGCGGGCGCATCCGGGCCAGGTTGTGGAGGGCGGCGTCGTCTGAGCGCTCTGGCGACGCGCCGCGACCGGTCCGGCGGCGGGGTCATCCCTGCGGGGCCGGGCCGTCAGCCGGACCCCGACCCGGGTGCAAAGCCCAAAAGTCGTGGCAACCGCTTGATCGGGTCCGATGTTTTCAGGGCGCGGGCCAGAACCCAGGCCCCTTCCAGCCCGATGAACAGCGCCTCGGCCCGGTCGCGGGCGATGTCCCTGGGCAGTCCGGCGGCGCGCCCGTATTCCGCGATCTGGTCGATCCAGCCGGTGAAGACCGATGCCGCCTTTTCCCGGAAGGCCTGATTCTGCGGCCCTTCGAAGAGGGTGGAGGAGACCGGGCAACCATCCCAGTGACCCGAGAGATCGAAGAGCTTTGCCAGCTTGAAACAGAACGTCGTGGCCCCGGTATCGAAGCTTTCGGAGGTCTCGAAAGCATCCGCCGCCACGCGCTGCATCTGCGCCGAAGCCCAATCTGCGGCGGCCAGGGCCAAATCCGCCTTTCCATTGGGAAAATGGTGATAGAGGGAGCCTTTGGGCGCCTCCGCCCGGGCCAGTATCTCGGCCACGCCGACCCCGTGATAGCCCTTCTGGCGGAACAAGAGCGCCGCATTCAGGACCAGACGGTCACGGGTCGAGGGGATCGAGGAGGTCACAAATCTTCTTTTGACAGAGATAGACCGATTGGTCTAGCCTCCGTGTAGACCAATCGGTCTAGTCCATGGAAGGGCCTGTGCATGTCCATGAATATCCGCACCCTGAATGCCGGAGAGCCGGTGCCGACGCCGGTTGAATTCCGGTCCGGTGTGGCAAAGCTCTCGGGCACCTTGTTCCATACCGCGCGCCGGCCCCGCGCGGTGGTGGTTCTGCACGGCGCGACCGGCGTGCCGCACGGGTATTACCGGCATTTCGCGACATGGCTGGCATTGGAGCGGAACATCGCCTGCCTGACCTATGATTACCGGGATTTCGGCGCATCGGCGCGGGGGCCGCTGAAAGCGTCGAAGGCGACGATGGGGGATTGGGGCGTGCATGACCAGTATGCCGCAAGGCTGGCCGCCGCGCGGATGCTGCCGGATGTTCCGATCTGGGTTGTCGGCCATTCCCTCGGCGGCCTGATGTTGCCATTTCAGCCGGACCCGGAGCAGGTTGCGCGGGTGATCACGGTGGCCAGCGGGCCGGTTCATTTCCGCGATCATCCCTGGCATTTCCGGCCTGTGGCCGCGGCCCTTTGGTATGGCGCCGGTCCTGCGGCGACGGCGATGCTGGGCTACCTGCCCGGCCGGGTGCTCAGATTGGGCGAGGATCTCCCCTCGGGCGTTTTCTGGCAGTGGCGGCGCTGGTGCACGACGCCGGGGTTCAACGCGGGCGATTACGGGCGGGCCCTGCCCTTGCCGGACATACGCGGGGTCAGGGCGCCGGTGACATTCGTCGCCATGGCCGACGACCAGATGGTTCCGCCCGAAGCGGTCTGGCGGCTGATGCCCTATTATGTGGAAGCTCCGAAGCGGCAGGTCACAATCCGGCCCGAAGACTTCGGATTGGGCCCGATCGGCCATATCGGCTTTTTCCGCCGCGGAAATGCGCCGATCTGGGACAGGGTTCTTGCCACCGAACCGGGGCACTGATCCCCCTCCGCGGCAGGAGAGGGACCAGCCTGCCTGAGCCTAGCGCCCGGTCAGATCGCGTTTGCCTTTCTTTATGCTGCGATACAGCTTGCCCCGGGCGCGGTCACGGTCCCGGGCCTCGTGAAGGGTGCGGCTGTTGCGGGCATCCTCGCGCTCCAGCTTGCGCCAGCGTTCCAGCCGCGCGGGCTCGATCTCGCCGCGACTGATGGCGGCCTGAACCGCACATCCGGGTTCCGTGTCGTGGTGACAATCGGAAAACCGGCACTCCGCGGCGAGATCGTTCAGATCGGAAAACACCGCGTCGATCCCGTCGGCCGCATCGGCGAGACGCAGGGCGCGCATGCCCGGCGTGTCGATCAGCCAGCCACCGTGAATCGTCCGGTCGAGACCCCGGGCCGTGGTGGTGTGGCGGCCCTTTGCGTCATCCTCGCGGATACCCCGGGTTGCGGCGGCCCCACCGGTCAGCGCGTTGGCAAGCGTGGATTTCCCCACCCCGGAAGAGCCGAGAAGCGCCAGCGTCTGCCCGTTTCGGCACCACGGCGCAAGGGCTTCGGTATCGCCGGCATCGGTTGCATTGAGCGTGATGGCGGTCACCAGCGGAGACAGGCGTTCCGCCCGGGTGCGATAGCTGCCCGGATCGTCGCAGAGATCGGCCTTCGTCAGGATCACCAGCGGCAAGGCCCCGGCGGACGCGGCCAGCGCCAGATAGCGTTCCAGCCGGGCCGGATTGAAATCGGCGTTGCAGGAGGTGACGATGCCGAGCGTGTCCACGTTGGAGGCGATCAGCTGCCTGTCCGATCCGGTGCCCGCGGCGCGGCGGGCGAGTTCCGTAACCGGATCGAGCCGCCGCATCACACGCGCAGTGGCGGCATCGAACAGCACCCAATCACCGGTGGCGTAGGCCCCGCTTGGCGTATTGGCGGCGGGGATCAGCGTCAGGGGTCCGTCGGGTGCAAGCGCGCCAAGACGGTCCCGTGCCACCGTGGCGATGCGGGCAAGGTTGCAGGTTTCCGCTTCCTCAGGCGTCAGTTGCGCAAGAAGGCGGGCCGACCATCCAAGGTCGGAGAGAGAATATTGGGTCAATGGTTTGAAGTCCCGAAAACACGTCAGAAGGGGCGGACGCCGGTGAAGGGGTCTGCTCAGATGCGTGCCGGGCTGGGGCGCCGTCTGTTCAGGCGGCGCGGGCCCGGAGGGGGGATGCAATCTCCATGATGCCTCCTGTCCGGTTTTCGTCTCGGCCTGTATGGGCCGCGCTGTGGTGAGAGGCTGGACTGCGACCCAAGCGGGTCTCGTTATGGCTGCTTCCTTCCGGACCTGACCAGGTTGGCGAGGTGCTTGCCCGCGCCAACCTCTCGGTCGGAGAGATAGGGATTTTTCGCGCAGGCTGCAACCCATTGTGCGATTGTCGCGTTCCAGTGTTAGGATCGTGCAATCCGGAAGAGGGAAGAGGCCCATGCGTCTGAGAGGTGTCCGCCGCAGCAGGAATGTCGCCGACCGCCGGGGGCGCCGGGGCGGCACGACCGCCGGGATCGGCGGGCTTGGCCTGATCGTGGTGCTGGCGATCGGCTATTTCGCGGGCATCGATGTCACCCCGTTCCTGCAGGGCGCAGGTGGTCCGCAACAGCAGGAGGAGCGACCGCTGACCGCCGATGAGCAACAGGCCGGTGCTTTTGCCGCGCAGGTTCTGGCCACGACCGAGGATGTGTGGGGCGACATCTTCGTGCAGGAATTCGGCCGGCCCTATGACGCGCCGCAACTGGTGCTGTTTTCCGAAGTGACGCAAAGCGGCTGCGGCGGCGCGTCGGGCGCCTCCGGACCGTTCTACTGCCCCGCCGATCAGCGCGCCTATCTGGACACGGCCTTTTTCGCGTATATGGCGGACCGTCTGGGCGCCGAAGGCGATTTCGCGGCGGCTTACGTGATCGCCCATGAGGTCGCCCATCATGTGCAGCAGGAACTGGGCATTCTGAGACGCGCCAATCAGGCGCGCGCGTCGATGAGCCGGGCCGACAGCAACCGCGTCTCGGTGATGATCGAATTGCAGGCCGATTGCCTGTCGGGCGTCTGGGCCGCCCATGTTCAGGACCTGCTGGAACCCGGCGATCTGGAGGAGGCGCTGACCACGGCGGAGCGGATCGGCGACGATTACCTGCAGGCCCGCGCGGGGCGCCAGCCGAACCCGCACAGCTTCACCCATGGCACCTCTGCCCAACGGGCGGGCTGGTTCCGTCGCGGGTTTGAAAGTGCCGATCCCAACCAGTGCGACACCTTCGCGGCCGAGCGGCTTTAGCCCGCCGCCTTCCGGATTGCGGTCCAGAGGCCGGGCTTCCAGGCGGACCCATGGCAAACCGCCGGAATGATGGCCGCCTCCCGTCTCCTCCCGAACCGATGCCGGGGCGCACCCGGCTGCCTAGTTCGGGGCGCGTTCGGCCCAGCCCGCGAAGATGCGTTCCAGAAACACCACGATATAGAACAGGAAGATCCCAAGCGCCGCGAGCGCGAACAGCACCGCGAACATCAGCGGGTAGTCGGCGCTGATCCGGCCGCTGTCGAACAGGTCGCCCAGCCCGCGGCCATGGGGGGAGACGATTTCCATCAGATTGGTGCCGATGAAGGCCAAGGTCACCGCCACCTTCAGCGCACCGAAGAACTCGGGCAGCGTTTTCGGCAGGGCGATCTTCCAGAAGATCGTGAAATTCGACGCCCCGAGCGAGCGCAGGATGTCGCGATACTCGGGCTCAAGCGTGGACAGCCCGATGGAGACCGAAACCGCGATCGGAAAGAAGGAGATCATGAAGGCGATCAGGATCGTGTTGAAATCGTGCTGACCTACGAACATCAGCGCGACAATCGGCACCACAGTGGCTTTGGGGATCGCGTTGAAGCCCACGAGGAGCGGGTAGAGACCTTCGCGCGCGACGCGCGAAAAGCCCATGATCATGCCCAGAAGAGTGCCGAAGACGACGGCAAGTCCAAGGCCCACCACCGTGCGCCAGAGTGTTTCCCAGGACTTGATCAGGAACAGGTCCCAATAGCGCACGAAGGCCGGGATCAGGTCCGACGGTGAGGCCATGCGGAAATTCGGCAACTGGTAGAACCAGACCAGAAACTCCCAGATCGCAAGCACCGCGACAATCGTGATGACCGGCGCCGCGATCTTGCGAAGCGTTGCGGTGCTCATGCGCCGGCTCCGATCTCGGCCTTGGTCGGATGGCCGTCGAGCGGGGCGTCGACGCTGGTGGCGCGGCCCTGGGCGACCTGAATCTGGTGACGTAAAATCGCAAGCATTTCAACGGCTTTCGGGGTGTATAGGTCGTCAAGCGTGCGCTTGCCGGAAATGCCCACATCCATGGTGTATTGCGCGTGCGCGGGGCGGCCGGACATCACCACAACCTGGTCGGCGAGAAACACGCTTTCGCGCAGATCATGGGTGATGAGCAGGCAGGTAAAAGGTTCGATCTCGCGCAGATCATGCATGGTCTGCCACAGATCCTCCCGCGTGAAAGCATCGAGCGCGCCGAAAGGTTCATCAAGGATCAGCACTTCGGGATTGTGCACCAGAGACCGGCAGAGGGAGGCGCGCTGGCGCATGCCGCCGGAAAGCTCGGAGGGGCGTTTTTCCTCGAAGCCTTCCAGTCCGACCAGCTTCAGCAACCCCATCGCGCGGTCCACCTGTTCGGATTTGCTCATCCCGGTGGAGACGATCTCCAGCGGGAGCATCACGTTTTGCAGGATCGTGCGCCATTCCAGCAGAACCGGGTTCTGGAACGCCATGCCGACCGTGGGGCGGGGTGAGGTAACCCTCTGACCGGAAAGCCAGACTTCGCCCTCATCGGGGCGCATCAGGCCCGAAACGAGCCGCGTGAGCGTCGATTTTCCGCAGCCGGACGGGCCGACCACGGCGGTGAAACTGTCCTTTTCCATGCGGATCGACAGCTTGTCGAGAACGGGCAGGGGGCCCGCATCCGTGCGGTAGGCGTGGGTCACGTCACGCAGTTCGATCTGGAAGGAAGAGGTCATGAAGCGCCCTGATCAGGGCGCGGGCCCGCCGGAACCGGCCCGCGCAAGGTATATCAATTGTATATCAATCCGACCCTATTCGGGCGCGATCATCCGCAGCTCGGCATCGGGCAGATAGGCATCGGTGAAATAGAGTGCGGCGTCGGGCTCGCTGGTGAACTCATAGGTCAGCCGAAGCTGTTCGATGGCCCGGTCCATCCGGTCGGCATCGATCTGCCCCATGCCGTTTTCGCGAACATAGTCTGTGAGCACATTGGCTTCGATGGCAAGTTCCAGCCGGCGCCCCTCCAGGTCCTGATCGCCGGCGGGGTTGCGCTCGATCACCGCGGCGGCGGCGGCCAGCGGATCGGCGATGGCGTCCGACCAGCCGCGCGCGACCGCGGTGAGGAAGCCGGTCACGATCTCGGGGTTTTCGGCGGCGAAATCCGTGTTGACGATGATCGCGTTGCCGTAGAGTTCGACCCCGTGATCGGCGAAGAGGATGGTGGTGATATCCTCCTCGGGGATGCCGAGGCGTGCGAGGCTGAGATAGGAGGAGAAGTTGAACCCGGTCACCGCGTCCACATTGCCTTCGGCCAGCATCGGCTCGCGGGTCGGGAAGCCGACCGGTTCGATCGTGATGGTGGACACGTCGATGTCGTTCACCTCGGCCAGGATCGGGAACTGTGCCCATGCGCCGTCGGGCGGCGGTGCGCCCAGAACCGAGCCTTCCAGGTCCTCGATGCCGGAAATGCCCTGGCTGACCCGGCCGACGATGGAGAAGGGCGGGCTGTCATAGACCATCATGACGGCGGTCACCGGCGCGCCGGGGTTCTGATCGAGAAAGCGCACGAGGCTGTTGATATCGGCAAAGCCGAGCGGGAAGGCCCCGGAGGCGACCTTTGGGATCGCATCGAGCGAACCCTGGCCCGCGGTGATTTCGACGCTTAGCCCCTCGGCTTCGAAATGGCCGTTGTCGATGGCGAGAAAATAGGGCGCGGACGGCCCCTCGAAGCGCCAGTCGAGCGCGAAGGCGATATCGGTATCGGCGGCCAGTGGGCTGGCGGCAAGCAGACCGGCGGCAAATGTCGGCAGAATTCGGGTGAACACGGGCGCTTTCTCCTCTGTTGGGCAGCGTTTTTGTGACCTGTTACCTCAGGCAGGAGGCCCCCAGGGTCAATTGGTGCACGCTCTGCCGGATATGCTGACCCGACATTTGCCCAAAAAACAAGCATTGCGATGGATATTGCAGCGATACTGTGCCGGAGACGCAGACGTCAGAGGGTGATCCCGAACCGGGCAAATCCGTTCCCGGACCGGCCCAGATAGTCCAGCCCGTGTTCGGCGACGCGATCCGGATAGTTGAGGGCGCCCGGGCCGATTTCGGCGATGGCGCGAATGCCGCCTGCGGGCGCGAACCGCCATGTCTGGTTGGTGATCGCGCGAAGCTTCTCGTAATGCCTGAAATATCCGATCAGGATATCGCGGACGGGCATGCGCCGTTTCAGGACCGGCTCGGCGGCCGCAGGGGAGGCGAAATGCCCGCCGCCTGCCGCCCGGTAGCTGTTGGTGACCACCAGAAACTCCTGATCGGGCTGCACGGGCTGGCCGTTATGGCGCAGGTCGCGGATGCGCCCGGGCGATGGAAACCGGTCTTCGCCATCGGCGCTGTAGCAGGGCGGGGCGGTCACATCGATTGCATAGGTCAGCCCGTCGATCACATCGAAGTTATAGGCCGCAAAGGCGTGGTCGATCAGCAACTGCTCGTCCCGGCCCGGCACAAGCTGGTGAAACGCGCAGGCGGCGCGTTCAAGCCAGTCGGTCAGTTGCGCGCCATTGGCCCGCAGGATGACGACCGTGTTGGGGTAGATGTAGAGATCGGAGGCGTTCTTGATAGCCAGAGGGCCCGCGGGGACATCGGTGTAGTTCTGCGGCCCGCCCCGCCCGCCGGCCTTGAACGGCGCGGCGGCGGACAGAAGCGGCAGATGCCCCAGTTCATGGCCCCGCATCATCCGCTCGGCATAGTCGCGCTGGGCGTCGGCGACCACCTGCACGGAGGCGGAGTTTCCAACAAGGGCGAAATAGCTTTCCAGCGGGACGAGGGTTTCGCCGACCCGCTGGCGGATATAGCCAAGCGTCGCGATATGGTCCTGCGCGGTGACGTTCATGACGTCGGAATTGCTGAGGACCGGGGGCGCCGGGATTGCGCGGCCCTCCCCGCCCGAACAGGGCTCGGACGCGATGACGGGGACGAGGTGGCTTTGATTGGCGCTCACGCGCCAGCGGTCCTTGCCGACCTCCGACAGGGTAAGGTCGATCACGCCCAGATGGGAGCCTTCATGCCCTGGCTGCACGACTGGCGTGCCGTGGATCGTGCCGATGTCGGGATCGATCCAGTCGGGCCGCGCGGGGCAGGGCCCGGGAAACAGTTCATGGGTGTGCCCGGCGACAAGCGCATCGACGCCGTGGAGCGCGGCCAGCGGCACGGCGGCATTTTCCATGTCGGGATATTCATGGGCGGGGCCGACGCCGGAATGACAGAGCACGATGACCAGATCGGCCCCGGCATCGCGCATCGCGCGGATCTCGCGGCGGGCCGCGTCGAGAATATCCTCCGCCTCAAGCTGGCCATCCAGCAGGCTGCGATCCCATTTCAGGGTCTGGGGTGGCGCCAGACCGATCAACCCGATCCTGAGCCGTCTGAGCCGCCCGGTCGTGTCGTGCATGTCACGGTCGAGGATCACCCAGGGCGGCAGCAGCGGGGTGCCGTCCGCCCGCCTGATATTGGCCAGAACCGCGGGGAAGGCGGCGCCCGAAAGCGTCGATTGCAGAAAATCCAGCCCGTAGTTGAAATCATGGTTGCCGAGCGTCATCGCGTCGTAGCCAAGCACGTTCATGGCCGCGACCATCGGGTGCGGGCGGCCATCGGACGTGCGCACCTGTGCGGCGAAATCGCCGAGCGGGGTGCCCTGCAACGTGTCGCCGTTGTCGACCAGAATGCAGTTGTCGGAGGCGGCGCGCAGCTGCGCGATGATGCGGCCCAGACGGGCAAGCCCGCCGGTGTTCTGGGGCCGGTCGGTGTAGTAGTTGTACGGGTGGAGATTTGCGTGGAGATCGGAGGTCGCCAGGATACGCAAACTCAGACTACACAGTACTTCCGCTTCCGAACTCGCATCGGCTGGCATCAATTGGTCCCTTCCCGAACTGGGCGATGATGTTTACTCAACGGCACCTCGCGATTATAGCCTGATCCTGTTACGCAGTCAGCAATACATGCGTGCAACGCGCCGGGTTCGGTTCGCTTGCATACGTTTGCGACATTCCTGCCATACCGAATGGCAGGTGACGTTAAGTCAGGTAGGACAGATACGACATGATGCGAGCAGAAACCGTCACGTTCGGAGGCTCGGGCCTCGATCGCGCGGCCCATTTGCGGGGGGATGAGGCGGCGTTGGCGGCGAGTCCGGAGGCCGGCGCGGAGTGTATCCTGCCGCTTTGGCGGGGCAAGCCGCTGATGCAGGGCGAGGGTGGCGCGGCGCGGCTGATCTGGCTGCGGAGCGATCATCCGGTTCTGGCGCAGGCGGCGCGTGTGCGGGTGTTTCTGGGGCTGGATGAGGGGCGGATGCGCCATGCCGCCGATATCTCGGCCTGGGTGCCCGCGGATGTGGACGAGGCGCAGATCGGCGCGTTTCTGGACCCGACGGTGCAGGCCCATCCGGCGGCGCCCGCGGGGGCGGTGTTCCGCGAGCTGCGCGGCGCGATGACCTGGCTGACGCCGCGCGATGCGGAACTGGCGGCAACGGCCAAGGCGGTGCTGGACTGGCACCGGACGCACCGGTTCTGTTCGCGATGCGGTGCGGAAAGCGCGCCCGTTGAGGGGGGCTGGCAACGGGAATGCGGGGCCTGCGGCGGGCGCCATTTTCCACGCACCGACCCGGTGGTGATCATGCTGGTCACCCATGGCAATGACGTGCTTCTGGGCCGCTCCCCCGGCTGGCCGGAGGGGATGTATTCGCTTCTGGCCGGGTTCGTGGAGCCGGGCGAGACGCTGGAGGCGGCGGTGCGCCGCGAGGTCTATGAAGAGACGCAGGTGCGGATCGGCGCGGTCGGCTATCTGGCGAGCCAGCCATGGCCTTATCCGGCCTCGCTGATGTTCGGCTGCCGGGCGGAGGCCACCAGCCGCGAGATTACCGTCGACCCGGTGGAGATCGAGGATGCGGTCTGGCTGAGCCGGGAGGAGGTGACGGATGTTTTCGCCGGGCGCCATGATCGGGTTCTGCCGGCCCGCAAAGGTGCAATTGCGCATTTTCTTCTGGAAAACTGGCTTGCGGACCGGCTGGATTGAGCGGAGATTGCCGCGCGCAATGCCGGCTGCAACAAGGATGAGAGCAGAATGAAGTTCAAGGTCGCCGAAGATGTGGACGCGCCTGTCGGGTTTGTCTTTGAACGGATGATGGATTTCAGCCAGTTCGAGGCCGATATCCGCGGCCGCGGCGCCGATCTGCGCCGGGTGGACAACTGGACCCGGGCCGAAAAGGGCGTGCGCTGGCGCGGGTCGGTTCAGGTGCGCGGCAAGATGCGCGGGATCGAAGCCGAGCTGCACGAGGTGATCCGCGACGAGATGGTGGCGATCCAGATCACGGTGGGCGGCATGGAGGCCCGATACCAGATGACATTCATCGCGCTGTCGGCGCAGGTGACCCGGGTGGCGGCCGAACTGGATCTGAAGCCGCGCACGCTGACCGCCCGGCTGATCATCCAGACGATGAAACTGGCGCGCGGGCGGGTGTTGCAGCGGATGACCGGAACGCTGGCGCGGCAGGGCAACCAGATCGAGGCGGACTGGCGGCGCGGAGCGCAGGGCTAGCGCGCGGCCCGTCAGCCCTGCGGCGTCATCGCCTTGCGCTGGCGGGCGCGTTCCATACCCAGCTGGCGTTCGCGCCAGATGATCAGGATGCCCGCAAGCACAATGATGGCCGCGCCGCCCATCATCGGCCATGTCGGCACCTCGTCGAAGATGAGATACCCGACGCCGAGCGCCAGCAGCATGGACGTATATTCGAACGGCGCGATCAGGGACGCGTCGGCATTGCGATAGCTGGAGGTGAGCAGGATCTGCCCCAGCCCGCCGAAGAGACCGGCGAGAACCAGCTTCGTGATCTCTGCCGGGCCGGGCGTGACCCAGCCCCAGGGCAGGGTGAGCAGGGACAGGGTGCTGGCGGTTACCGAGAACCAGAAGACGATGGCGGCGGTGCCCTCCGTCCGGACCAGTTTGCGGACGAAAACCTGCGCCAGCGCGGCGCAGATCGCGCCCATCAGCACCACGACCGCGCCGAGCGTCTCCCGTGTATCGGCGCTGCCGACGCCGACCTGAAGGCGCGGCGACAGCACGATGAGGACCCCGACCAGCCCGAGGGCCACGATGCTGAGCCGGAAGGCGCGAACCTCTTCGCCCAGAAACATCGCGGCGAAGATCACCACGAGAAGCGGCGCGGCATAGCCGATGGCGGTCACCTCGGGCAGGGGCAGAAGGCCCAGACCGGCAAAGCCCAGACCCATCGCCATGGTGCCGATCAGCCCGCGCCAGACATGCCCCATGGGGTTCTGCGTTTTCAGGCCGGTCCGCAATTCGTGCCGCCAGAGCAGCCAGACCACGATGACCGGCAGGGCGCAGATCGATCGGAAGAAGACGGCCTGCCCGGGCGGTACAGTGTCGGACACCGATTTGATCAGGCTGGCCATCGCCATGAAGATGCAGACAGATGCGATTTTGAGGGCAATGCCGCGCAGCGGGTTCATCGGGTCGGGCTTTCGGTGACCGGGCCCGGGTCGGGGCGGCCTTGGCACCTGATTAACGCCTGAGCGAGGGTGCGGGCAAGGGGCCAGTCAGTTCAGCGGCAGCAGGTCTGCGGTTTGCAGCAGGTGGATCGCGAAATCCTGCCGGAAGCTCTCCAGCTCGGCATAGCTGTCGGCGCGGGTGTAGAGCGAAAAGACCACCGGTTCGGCGTCGGGGCGCAGGACGAAACCGGTGTACCAGCCTTCGAACCGGCCGCTCATATCGCCCCGGATGACCGGGCCCGAACCGGTCTTGCCATGCAGCGTGGCGGCCCCGAACGTGCCCGCGCGGCTGACCGAGATCAGGGCATCGGACGTGGCGACCGAGAGGCCAAGGGTGCCGGCGAAGAAACGTTCGAGGAAGGCGACCTGTTCGGAGACGGAGATTTGCAGCGTGTCGCCCAGCCAGAAATCATCGGAGCCATCGGGAACGCTTGCATTGCCATAGCCCCATTCGCCAAGCCGCTGACGGTACCGCCCGGTGCCCACCTCGCCTGCGATATCGCGGAAGACCCAGACCGCGGAGCGCTGAAAGGCGGTGCCGAGGGTCTGGTCCTGACGCCAGGCGGGGGGCCAGAAGCCGCGCGCGGGGCGGCGCGCCCGATCCCAGATATAGGGCGTCTCAAGGGATGCGGCGGCGCCGGTTTCCAGCGCGATCAGCAGATTCGGGATCTTGAAGGTGGACCAGGGCGGGTGGCGGAGAGACAGATCGCTGCCTTCGAGGACATAATCGGTGTCGGTTTCCAGATCGCGGGCGAGAAAGGACACCTCCCGCGTCCCGATTTCGGAGGCCAGCGGCGCGCGGGCGATATCCATCCGCGATTGCGCGGCGATTGGCGATGCGACGCCGCACAGGCAGGCCACGGCAAAAGCGGTGCGCATAATCTGCTTGAGCAACGCAAACATCGCGCCTCTTCGATCTTGACGGCCATGGCCGGAATGGGGAGTGCCGAACGTTGGCCCAAGATCAAAAGCATCTGGTGATCGAGGTCAAGCGCGGAGCGGTCCGGCGCGGGCCGAAGGGGGCTGCAGGCCCCGCCATGGGTATACAAGAACTTCACACCCCCGGAAAATGGACGTGCGCAGATTTAGAATTGAGAAAGAAATATAGAGGAAATCTTGTTTCCCTTATGATATATAGAGTGGAGAATTCAGAATAAAATTGGTTGAGTGTATATCTCCAATTTAAAAATCGAATTGAAGGAGGCCGACCGGAGTACTCCGGCCGGCCGCTTCGAGAGAAGTGTATCAGCCCTGATATTCGGGCTGTGCCTCAAGCGCCTCCTGGGTCGAGTCGATGTAGACGCGGAAGCTGTCGCCGGCTTCGTTGCGCAGGATGCTCAACTCTTCGAAGGTCACGGCGATCGGCTTTTCGCCAAGGCCGAGGAAGCCGCCCACGTCGATCACCACACGGTCGATCTGGCCGTCTTCGGAAAGCAGCAATTCGCTGATCTCGCCGATATCCTCGTCATTGGTCCCGTAGACGCGCGCACCGGTCAGGTTTTCGCTGGTCAGGTCGACCGGCTCGGGCGCCATGTAGCCTTCGCGCTCGACCGTGGGGGCGACGAGCATCGGGCGGTCTTCGGCCATGGCCATGTCGGTGGACGTCGTCTCCGCGTCGGCCTGGGCTTCGGTTTCGGTCGTCATCATTCCGGCGTCACCACGGGTGAACTCGGGCGCGGATTCCAGCATTTCCTGGCTTGCGTTGATGACAAGGAAGAATTCCCCGGTGCCGCCATCCTCTTCGACGCGGTTGATCTGCGACATGTCGACAGCCACATCCTTTTCGCCGATGCCGAGGAAGCCGCCAACGCCGACGATCACGGCGGCAACGTCACCGCCATCGGTCAGGATGACGTCGTTGATCTCGCCGATATCGTTCCAGTCGCGCTCGCCATCGGCGGCGACGGTCATGCCGGCCTGCATCTCGGCTTCGGTCGCATAGACGCGCATGCCGATCATCTCGGATGCGTAGAAATCCGATTCCTGGGAAAACTCGTACTCGATAATCGAGGTGGAATGCGCATCCGCGAAGGCGCCGGTGCCCAGCAGGATGGCGATTGCGGTGGTGCTCACAAAACGTTTCATCGTGGTCTCCTATGGTCGTCGGGCGCAACAGGCGCCTTATGATCCAAGAACAACCCTCAGGCCGGAATGGTTCCCGAAAGAGACCCTGAATCGAACAGAATTTCGCAGTGAATAAACGCGCGGTCGGCGGGGAAATGCGGGGTTACCCGGAAGACGGGTCAGAGAAGCTGTGTACTAAGACATAGTCATTCCGGGCAGGGCGAAGCTTTGCCTATTGGGGTTTCCTGAAAAGCGCGGGTATTGGAGGCCCTTGGAGCTATGTCTAAGATTGTAGCCGTTTTGCCGATGCCGCGCGTCAGGTGACGTTGGGTCAGCGGGTGGCGTGAGGAGGGGCGGCAGACCAGGGGTCAATCGCGGGCGGGGTCCGCCGGGTAGGTGCCGAGGATGTGCAGCATGGAGGTGAAATAGCGCAACTCCTCCATCGCGCGCTGAACCGGCGGGTCATCCGGGTGGCCTTCGATATCGGCATAGAACTGGGTGGCGGTGAAGGAGCCGCCGACCATGTAGCTTTCCAGCTTGGTCATGTTCACGCCATTGGTCGCGAAGCCGCCCATCGCCTTGTAGAGCGCCGCCGGGATGTTGCGCACGCGGAAGACGAAGCTGGTCATCATGTGATCGGCGCGGCGGGTCATGTCGGCCACGGGCGACATGATCAGGAACCGCGTCGTGTTGCGGTCATGGTCTTCGATATGGCGGGCCAGCACGTCGAGGCCGTAGATATCGCCGGCCAGTTCCGAGGCGAGCGCGGCTTGCGCCTTGTCGCCCCAGTCGGCCACGTCGCGGGCGGCGCGCGCATTGTCCGGCGATACGCGCCCCTTGATCCCGTGCTGGCGCAGGAACAGCGCGCATTGCGGCAACAGGACAAGATGGCTCCAGGCGTCGGTCACATCGGCGAGCGTCGCGCCGGGAACGGCGAGCAGATTGATATGCACCCGCACAAACGCCTCGTCGACGATATGCAGGCCCGATTCCGGCAAAAGGCGGTGAATGTCGGCCACCCGCCCGTAGGTGGAGTTTTCGACCGGCAGCATGGCCTGATCCGCGGCCCCGGACTGGACCGCCTCGATCACGTCTTCGAAGGTCGGGCAGGGCAACGCCTCCATCCGGGGGCGGGCCTCGTGGCACGCCTGATGGGAATAGGCGCCGGGTTCTCCCTGAAAGGCGATACGGGACGTCATGGGCGAAAATCTCTCGGCAGGTCGTTTCGTCGCGCTCACTACACCTTGAAAGCCATGCAGGAAAGCCGATACATACCCGCGAACCATATGTGAGAACGGGACATCCATGTTTGACACAATGACCATCACCAAGATCGGCGGCGCCGTCTGTGGTGCGCTTTTGATCTTTCTGCTGGCCGGATGGGCGGCGGACGGCCTGTATTCCGTGGGTGGCGCCCATGACGAGGATCACCGCGCCGGCTACGTGATCGACACGGGCGAGGGCGAGACCGAGGTTGCCGAAGAGGTAGTCGAGGTCCCGTTCGCGGAGCTTTATGCCGTGGCCGATGCCTCTGCCGGGGAACGGCTGTGGCGGCAATGTTCGGCCTGCCATTCGGATCAGCCGGGCGTGAACGGTGTCGGCCCCTATCTGCACGGTGTCGTCGGACGGCCGAAACACACGGTCGAAGGGTTCAACTATTCCGACGGGCTTCTGGCCACCACCGGGGACTGGACGCCCGAGAACATCTCGGCCTTCATCGAGAACCCGCGGGAATACGCACCCGGCACGGCCATGGCCTATAACGGGATGCGCGACGCCGAAGATCGTGCGAACCTGATCGCCTTTCTCGACACGCTGGATGATTGAGCGACATCCCGTCGATTGCCGAAAAGACCGCCTCCCGGGGCGGTCTTGTTGCATTCAGGGTGGACTTGAGCGCGCAAACCGGGGCTGATCACGATTTCTCAACTTGCTGAAAAGGGGGGCTGCCCCGTAACGTGATTCAGCGCAGATATGCAGCCGGAGAGACCAAAACAGCAGTGGAGGGCGCCCATGCGCGACCGTTTATCCCGAGTAAAGACCATTCCATGCTCGAACTGGGGGCATCTGACAGGATGGCTTCTTGTGCCGGCGATCGTGCTTCTGCTTTGGGCCGGGGCCGCGCGGGCGCAGGACGACCTGATCGTCACGCATGGAGTGTCGACCTTCGGGGAGCTGCGTTATGGCCCTGATTTCCAGCATCTGGATTATGTGAACCCCGATGCGCCCAAGGGCGGTGAGATGTCCTTCGCATGGTCGTCGGGATCGTTCGATTCCATGCACCCCTTCACGCGGGAGGGACGCCCGGCGGTCTTGTCGTCGATCTTCTTCGAAAGCATGCTGGAGGGCACGGCCGACGAGATCGGCTCCGCCTATTGCCTGCTATGCGAAAGCATCGCTTATCCCGAAGACGTATCCTACGTGATTTTCACCATCCGCGAAGAGGCCCGGTTTTCCGACGGAACGCCGGTGACGGCGGATGACGCGCTCTTCTCCTACGAGATCATGCGCGACGAGGGTCTGCCGAGCTTTCGCGCCGCGATCGGGCGGACCCTTGCCGGGGCCGAGGTGCTGGACGAGCGCCGCATCCGCTTCGATTTCAACCCCGAAGCGCCGATCCGCGGCCGTATCGTATCGGCCGGTGGTCTGACGGTCATGTCGCGGGCCAGCCACGAGGCCTCGGGCCTTGGGTTCAGCGAGGCCCGTCTGGAGCCTCTCGTCGGCTCGGCGCCCTATGTGTTGCACGAGGTGGAACCGGGCCAGCGCGTCGTATACGCCCGCAACCCAGATTACTGGGGCGCCGATCTGCCGATCAATCGCGGGCGGTACAATTTCGACCGGATCCGGATCGAGTATTACGGCGATGCTGTCGCCGCGTTCGAGGGGTTCACCGCGGGCAATTATCTGTTCCGGCAGGAAAGCAGTTCGGCGAACTGGGCCACCTCCTATGACTTTCCGGCGCTGGAGCGCGGCCATGTGGTGAAGGCGGAACTGCCCGACGGGACGATCACCTCGGGCCAGAGCTTCATCATCAATCTGCGGCGCGAGAAGTTTCAGGACGTGCGCGTGCGCGAGGCCATCGCCCTGATGTTCAACTTCGAATGGACAAATCAGACGCTGTTTTACGGGCTCTACGAGTGGAACGATTCCTTCTGGCAGAACACGGATCTGGCCGCGGAAGGCTTGCCGAGTGAGGCCGAACTGGCCCTGCTGGAGCCGCTGCGCGACCTGTTGCGCCCGGAGGTATTCACCGAAGAGGTGTTCAGCCTGCCGGCATCCGATCCGAACCGGACACTGGACCGGCGGCAGGCGCGGCGCGCCTCGGCGCTGCTGGAAGAGGCGGGCTGGCTCATCGGCGATGACGGGCTTGCCCGCAACGCGGCCGGACAGACGCTGGATGTGGAGTTTCTGAACTCCGGCCCGCTCTTCGACCGGGTGATCAACCCCTATGTGGAGAATTTGCGCGCCATCGGGATCAAGGCACGGCTGACACGGGTCGACAGTGCCCAGATGACGCAGCGCGAACGCGACTACGATTTCGACATCATCATCGACCACCTGCCCATGGGATACGAGCCCGGAAGCGGCCTGCGTCAGTATTTCGGGTCGCAAAGCGCGAATGACAGCGTGTTCAATGCCGCCGGGCTGGCCGACCCGGCCGTTGACGCGCTGATCGAACATGTGGTGAGTTCCGAGACGCAGGAAGAGCTGAATGTGGCCGTGGCGGCGCTGGACCGGGTTCTGCGCTGGGAAAGGTTCCGTGTGCCGCAATGGTTCAACAATACCCACTGGGTGGCCTATTACGACATCTATCGCTATCCGGAGCCGCTACCGCCCTATGCGCTGGGCTTCCTTGATTTCTGGTGGAGCGATGCCGAGGCCGAGGCGGCGCTTCGCGAAGCGGGCGCGTTCTAGAGCGCCATGGGCCCATATATCCTCAGACGGCTGTTGCTGATGATCCCGACATTGTTCGGGATCATGGTGATCAATTTCGCGCTGACGCAGTTCGTGCCCGGCGGGCCGGTCGATCAGGTTCTGGCCCAACTTGAGGGCGAGGGCGACGCCTTCGCCACGATCTCGGGCGGCGGCAGCGAGACCGGCAATATCGAGATCGAGGGCGCCTATCAGGGCGCGCGCGGCGTCCCGCCCCGGTTTCTGGAAGAGTTGGAGATCCAGTTCAACTTCTCCCGCATCGTTTGCGCGGAAGGATTTACCGGCATCCCCGATCTGGACGCGGAGGAGTGCGTTTCCGAACGTATCCCCGCGCTGGACCGCTTCTTTCTGATGCTGTGGGATTACGTGCGGTTCGATTTCGGCGACAGTTTCTTCCACTCCGAAACCGTGATGGAACTGGTGGTCGACAAGCTGCCGGTGTCGATCACGCTGGGCCTGTGGTCGACGCTGATCGCCTATGTCGTGTCGATCCCGCTGGGCATCCGCAAGGCGGTCAGCGACGGGTCGCGGTTCGATACATGGACCAGCGGCGTGATCATCGTGGCCTATGCGATCCCGGCGTTTCTGTTCGCGATCATGCTTCTGGTGCTGTTCGCGGGCGGATCCTACTGGCAGATCTTCCCGCTGCGCGGGCTGACCTCGCCGTCGGACGTGTGGAACACACTGACATGGTGGGAGAAGATCGTGGATTATCTCTGGCATATCGCGCTGCCGGTCACCGCCTCCACCATCTCCGCCTTTGCGACGCTGACGCTGCTGACCAAGAACAGTTTTCTGGACGAGATCAAGAAACAGTATGTGGTCACGGCGAAGGCCAAGGGGCTGGCCCAGAACCGGGTGCTTTACGGGCATGTGTTCCGCAACGCCATGCTGATCGTGATCGCCGGCTTTCCCGCGGTGTTCGTGAGCGTCTTTTTCGGCGCATCGGTCATCATCGAGACGATCTTCTCGCTGGATGGTCTGGGCCGGCTGGGCTTTGAGGCGGCAGTCACCCGCAACTATCCGGTGATCTTCGGCACCCTGTTTGTCTTCGGGTTGATCGGGCTCTTCGTCGGGCTTTTGTCGGATCTGATGTATGTCTGGATCGACCCGCGCATCGACTTCGAAACGCGGGAGACCTGAGAATGGCGCTGCGGGAAGAGGAGATCGCCCCCAAGCCGCCGGCCGGGACCACGGTGCCCGAACCGCCCACGGGGTTTTTCACCCTGTCGCCCCTGAACCGGCGGCGCTGGCGGAACTTCAGGTCGAACCGCCGGGCCTATTGGTCCTTCCTGATCTTTTCGGTCCTGTTCGGCCTGTCGCTTTTTGCGGAGCTGATCGCGAATGACAAACCGCTTCTGGTCAACTTCCGGGGCGAGCTTTACACGCCCGTCTTCAACTTCTACCCGGAAACCCAGTTCGGCGGCGATTTCCGGACCGAGGCCGTCTATCGCGACCCGGAAGTGCGCTGTCTGATCATCTCGGGCGGGCTGGAAAGCTGCTGGGACGACCCCGAGGGCGTGATCGAGGACGCCCAAGAGGACGGGATCGTCGATGGCGAGGAGATCGAACAGGGCTGGCTGATCTGGCCGATCGTGCCCTACGCCTACAACACGATCAACGATATCGGCACCTCCGCCCCGTCCGCGCCGGACGCCAATCACTGGCTGGGCACCGACGACACCGCGCGCGACGTGCTGGCGCGGGTGATCTATGCCTTCCGGCTGAGCGTGATGTTCGCGCTGATCGTCACCGTGCTGACCTCGGTGATCGGGATCGCGGCGGGGGCGGTGCAGGGCTATTTCGGCGGCTGGCTCGACCTGATCTTCCAGCGGATCATCGAGATCTGGGGCTACACGCCGGGGCTGTTCGTGATCATCATCATCGCGGCCATCTTCCGGATGGATTTCTGGCTGCTGGTGTTTCTGATGGTCCTGTTCGGCTGGACGTCGCTGGTGGGCGTGGTCCGCGCGGAGTTTCTGCGCGCGCGGAATTTCGAGTATGTCCGGGCGGCGCGCGCCCTTGGCATATCGAGCCGGGTGATCATGTTCCGCCATGTGCTGCCCAATGCGATGGTCGCGACACTGACGATGCTGCCCTTCATCGTCACCGGCACGATCGGCGGTCTGGCCAGCCTCGATTTTCTGGGCTTCGGCCTGCCCTCCTCGGCGCCGTCGCTGGGGGAGTTGACCCTGCAGGCCAAGAACAACCTGCAAGCACCATGGCTGGCCTTCACCGCGTTTTTCAGTTTCGCGATCATGCTGTCGCTTCTGGTCTTCATCTTCGAGGGGGTGCGCGATGCGTTCGACCCCAGAAAGACATTTCAATGAGCGTTCTGGAGGTCAGGGATCTGCGGGTGAGTTTCACCCAGGACGGGGCCACGACCGATGCGGTGAAAGGCGTCAGCTTCACCATCGAGAAGGGGGAGACCGTGGCGCTGGTCGGCGAGAGCGGGTCGGGCAAATCGGTGACCGCGCTGTCGACCGTGGCGCTCTTGCCCGACAGCGCCAAACTGTCCGGATCGGTCAAGTATCGCGGAACCGAGATGATCGGCGCGCCTGAGTCGGAGTTGCGCCATGTGCGGGGCAACGATATCAGCTTCATCTTTCAGGAGCCGATGACCTCGCTGAACCCGCTGCACACGCTGGAAAAGCAGATCGCCGAAAGCCTTGGGCTGCATCAGGGGCTGCGGGGAGACGCGGCGCGGCGCCGGATCATCGAATTGCTGATCAAGGTCGGCATCCGCGACCCGGAAACCCGGCTGGGGGCCTATCCGCACCAGCTTTCGGGCGGGCAGCGGCAGCGCGTGATGATCGCCATGGCGTTGGCCAACGGGCCCGATCTGCTGATCGCGGACGAGCCGACCACGGCGCTGGACGTGACCATTCAGGCGCAGATCCTGGAACTTCTGGCGGAGCTGAAACGCGCCGAGGGCATGAGCCTTCTGTTCATCACCCATGATCTGGGCATCGTGCGCCGCTTCGCGGACCGGGTCTGCGTGATGCAGGGCGGCGAGATCGTGGAGGCCGGGCGCACGGCGGAGATCTTCGACAACCCGAGACATCCCTATACGCGCAAGCTTCTGGCGGCGGAGGCCACGGGCGGGCCCGACCCGGTGCCGGAAAACGCGCCCGAGATCGTGAACACCCATGACCTGCGGGTCTGGTTCCCGATCCATCGGGGGCTGCTGCGCAGGACCGTCGGCCATGTGAAGGCGGTCAACGCTGCGTCGATTTCCGTGCGCGCGGGCGAAACGCTGGGCGTGGTGGGCGAAAGCGGATCGGGCAAGACCACGCTGGCGCTGGCGGTTATGCGCCTGATCTCGTCGCAGGGGCCGGTGGTGTTCATGGGGCAGGATGTGCAGGGCTGGAAGTCGGGCGCGCTTCGCCCGCTCCGGCGCGACATGCAGATCGTGTTTCAGGATCCCTATGGCTCGCTCTCTCCGCGGATGACGGTGGAACAGATCGTCGCCGAGGGCTTGGGCGTCCACGGGACCGAACCGGGCCAGAACAAGCGGCAGATGGTGGCCGATATCCTGACCGAAGTGGGCCTTGATCCGGCGATGATGCACCGCTACCCGCATGAGTTTTCCGGCGGCCAGCGGCAGCGGATCGCGATTGCGCGCGCGATGATCCTGAACCCGAAACTCGTGGTGCTGGACGAACCCACCTCGGCGCTGGACATGACCGTGCAGGTGCAGATCGTGGAGTTGCTGCGCGATCTGCAGCGGCGTCATAAGTTGGCCTATCTGTTCATTTCCCACGATCTGAAAGTGGTCCGCGCGCTGGCCCACAAGATCATCGTGATGAAACAGGGCGATATCGTCGAGACGGGCCTGAGGGAGGAGATCTTCACCGCTCCGAAATCGGAATATACACGGGCGCTTCTGGCCGCGGCCTTCGATCTTCACGCGGAGGGCAGCGCGGCCTGAGCCGGTCGTGCCGGAAGGCATGTGTCGGGAGAGCCGCGCCGCGCGGTCCGAGGCCACCCCGCCCGCGCGATCTGTTCAGATCGCGGAGGAGTGCCCGTCGGCCTGCATCTCGTATTCGTCGAAGGCGCGCGCGATGATCCGCGACAGCGGGCGCCCCTCGGGCAGGATATCGAAGCCGTCGGCATCGAACCGCACCATGCCGGGAAAGGCCTCCGCCGCGTCGGCATAGAAGGTTTTCAGCCGCTGGGGCGTGAGGTCGAACCTTTCCAGAAGTTCGGCGCTTTCGATGCGGAAATCGCACATCAGCATCTCGATCATGCGGCTGCGCAGGATATCCTCGCCCTTGAAGACATGGCCGCGCCCGATCGCCAGTTCGCCGGCCCGGACCGATTTCTGATACGCCGCCGTGCCGGAGGCGTTCTGCGCGAAGCCCTGCGGGAAGCGGGAGATCGACGAGGCCCCGATGCCCAGAAGCACATCGCAGGTGTCGTCGGTATAGCCCTGGAAATTCCGCCGCAGATGACCGGTGCGGGCCGCGATCTCCAACCCGTCGCCGGGGCGGGCGAAATGGTCGATCCCGATTTCCGAATACCCGTCCCACATGAAAAGACGCCGCGCGGTGTCGAACAGGCTCAGCCGTTCCTCGGGTGTGGGCAGCGTGTCGGTCGGGATCATCGCCTGCCGCTTGGCCATCCACGGGACGTGGGCATAGCCGTAAAGCGCCACGCGGTCGGGCGCGAGCGACAGGAGCATCTGCACGGTTTCGGAGATCCGCGTCTGGCTCTGATTGGGCAGGCCGAACAGGATGTCCGCGTTGAGAGACGTGATGCCGCGGGCGCGCAGCATCTCCACCGCGTCGCGGGTGACGTCATAGCTCTGGATGCGGCCGATGATCTGCTGGATGTCGTGGTTGAAATCCTGCACCCCGATCGAGGCGCGGTTCATGCCGGCGGAGGCCAGCGCGTCCAGCCGGGCGGCGTCGATCTCGTTGGGGTCGATCTCGACCGAGAATTCCGCACCATCGGCCAGCGGGAGGACATCGGTCAGCGTTGCGGTCAGATCGCTGAGCATATCGGGCGCCATCAAGGTGGGCGTGCCGCCCCCGAAATGCAGCCGCGCAAGCTCCACACCTTCGGGCAGGATGTCCCGCAGAATGGCGATCTCGGCCTTGACGCTCCGGAGATAGGCTTCGATCGGCTCGTCGGAGCGGACGCCCTGAGTCCGGCAGGCGCAGAACCAGCACAATCTGCGACAGAAGGGCACATGCACATAGGCCGAAATGCGGGAGCCGGGGCGGATTGACCGTATCCAATCCGCGAAAACCCGCGGTGTCACGTCGTTCGAGAACTTCGTGGCAGGCGGATAGCTCGTGTACCGAGGCACTTTCGAGTCGAACAGACCCAGGCGGCGAAGTTGCGTCAGATGATCCATTAAGTTAACCTAAAAGTCGAACGCCCCGCTGTAATTGATCGAGATCAATACAGTCAACTGTTGCTCCTATTGCGGTGATAAACATGCCCAATCGTCAACTGGCCATACCGCAGCAGGACTGTGCAGACTGCCCGATCAGACACAGGGCCGTCTGTGCCCGGTGCGAGACCGACGAGCTGACGCATCTGGAGTCCATAAAATACTACCGCAAATTCGATGCCGGGCAGACCGTCGTCTGGGCCGGCGACAAGATGGATTTCGTGGCTTCCGTGATCGAAGGCGTCGCCTCGCTGACCCAGACGATGGAGGATGGGCGGCGGCAGATGGTGGGGCTTTTGCTGCCGAGCGATTTTCTGGGCCGGCCGAATCGCGACACCGCGCCCTATGACGTCGTGGCCTCGACCGACGTGACGTTGTGCTGTTTCCGGCGCGCGCCTTTCCAGAAACTGATCGCCGAAAATGCGAATATAAGTCAGCGGCTTCTGGAAATGACGCTGGACGAACTGGATGCGGCGCGGGAATGGATGCTGCTTCTGGGCCGCAAGACCGCGCGCGAGAAGATCGCGAGCCTTCTGTCGATCATCGCCCGGCGCGATGCCAGCCTGAAGGACCTGCCGTCAAAGGGCGAGGTTTCCTTCGATCTGCCGCTGACACGTGAAGCGATGGCCGATTATCTGGGCCTGACACTGGAAACGGTCAGCCGCCAGATGTCCGCCCTGAAACGCGATGACGTGATCCGCCTTGAGGGCAAACGCCACATCACCATCCCCGATTTCGACCTGTTGATGGACGAAACCGGAGATGACGCCGATGGCGGAATGCTGGTCTGACGGGCCGCCTTGGCCGGCTGTTGCAGCGGGCAGGTGGCGGTCTGATCGGGCGGGCGGGATACCGGCCTGAAAGCTAGCCGTGTTCCGCGGCCATCATCGCCCTGAACTGCGCCACCTTCTCCGGCTCCACGCCGACGCTTTCGAACACCGCCGCCGTGAAGCTGGCCGGTGCGGTGCCGGGCGCGGTGAGCACGCGATCTTCGGAAATGGCGGCGGGGGTCGCGACATAGAGCGCGGAACCTTCATAGTCCGCAGCATTCCGGGTGAGGAATTCGGGATCGTTCGAGGTGTGGCGCCGCGTGTCGAGCAACCCTGCGCGGGCAAGCGCCAGCGTGCCGCCACATATGCCCGCGACGACCGCGCCGCGCGCGTGCTGGTCCCGCAGCAGATCGCGCATGTCGGGCGCCTGATCGGTCTCCCAGATCATGCCGCCGACGACGATCACGGCATCCGGGTTCGATCCCGGTAGCGCGCGGAGGTCCTGCGAGACACGCGCCGTCAACCCGCCCTGCGACCGGATTTCGCCGACCGCGGGCGCGAAGAACTCCACATCGAGCCCGTAGAACGGCAGGCCGGTTCCGGCGATCAGAGCATATTCCCAATCGGCGAATCCTTGTGAAAGAACGATCGCGAGCTTTGCCATCTGTGCTGTCCTTCAGGCTGGGGGCGGGTAGGCCGGTGGTGGGGCCGCCACCCTTGCGGACGGAGGCCGCACGCAACATGTGACTGGGATCGCCGGAGGTGCAAGGGCAAGATGCAGGCGCCGCCGGTCCGCGTCGATGCGGACCGGCGGCGGATCTTGTCCGTATCCGGACGGGTCAGTCCGTCAATGGGCCATCAGAACCGGCACCACGGCGTTTTCCAGAAGGTTGCGGGTGGCTCCGCCAAGGATCGCCTCCCGGAAACGGGAATGACCGTAGGCTCCCATGACAAGGAGGTCGGCGTTCTGGTCCTGGATATGCCGGTTAATCACGTCGGAGACGCGCGGCAGGGTCTGGGCCACGATGGAAACCTCGACCTCCACGCCGTGACGGCTGAGCATCTTGCTGAGCTCGGCGCCCGGATCGGACACTTCGGCGGCATGACGCTGCGGATCGATGATCAGGATGTTAACCAGCTTGGCCGCCTTCAGCAGCGGCAGCGCGGCGCGCACGGCGCAGAGCGCCTCGGCGGATTCGTTCCAAGCCACCACGATCCGGTCCAGAGCCTCCTTGACCGGGACATCGCCGGGCAGCACGATCGCCGGGGCCTGACCCTGGAACATCGCCGCCTCGACCACGACCGGTGCATCCGAGGCCTGGTTCTCGCCATAGGGTTTGGGCAGCACCACGAGATCGGAGAAGCGCGCGCGGCGCGCCACGATACCGGCCACGCTGGCGGTCTGGGTTACCAGCGCCTCGATCCCCCAGGAGATATCCGTCCGCTCAAGCAGGGTACGGGCCCCGGTTTCGATCTGCGTCGCCAGAGCCTGCGCCTGGGCCAGGGTCTCGTCATGCATCAGCGCGGTGGCGCCGGCGAAGTAATATCCGGTCTGGGTGCGGTCCACCCCCATGCAGAGCACATCCAGATGCGCCCCTTCGGCCCGCGCGAACGGCAAGATGGCCTCCAGCACCGGGCCAACTTCATCCGTGTCGGTCAGAACCGTCAATATGCTTTTGTAGGCCATGTTGAACCTCCTCAGTTGCAAGCTTTTTTCCGGTCTAGACCGGGACGCTTCGTCGCGCTTTGACCTGCGTCAACACAATCCCGGGGCAGGTTTGACATGGATCAAGGCCACAATGCGCCACCTGCGCGATGTGGGGTCAGATGGAACAAGTCCGGACGGCTCGGTGTGAGTCGAAAAACCGGTGAAAGACGAAGGGACGATCTATGCTTGATTACGTAAAGCTGTTGATCCTTGGCCTGGTGGCGCTGTGCGCGGCCATCGCGGCCAGTTACGCCCGGGATATGGTCTATATGGTCCATATGATCCTGGTGATGGTCACGGCAGCGGGGCTGTTTATCTGGCAACTCCGCCGTACCGGTGAACCTGTGGTGCCGGTGCCGACCCATGAATACATGGACGGGCCTGTGCGCGCCGCCGCGATTGCCACCGCATTCTGGGGATGCGTCGGGTTTCTGGTCGGTGTGGTCATCGCCTTCCAACTGGCCTTTCCGCAGCTCAACTTCGAGTGGACCCAAGGTTACGGCAATTTCGGGCGCCTGCGCCCTCTGCACACATCGGCGGTGATCTTCGCCTTCGGGGGCAACGCGCTTCTGGCGGCGTCCTTCTACATCGTGCAGCGGACCTCCGCGGCGCGGATGTGGGGGGGCGGACTGACATGGTTCGTCTTCTGGGGATACCAGTTCTTCATCGTGCTGGCCGCGACGGGTTACGTGCTTGGGGGCACGCAAGGCCTCGAATACGCGGAACCCGAATGGTATGTGGACCTGTGGCTGACGATTGTCTGGGTGGCCTTCCTCGCGGTGTTCCTTGGCACGCTCCTGAAGCGCAAGGAGCCGCATATCTACGTGGCCAACTGGTTCCTTCTGAGCTTCATCGTCACCGTGGCGATGCTGCATGTGGTCAACAACCTGGCGGTGCCGGTCTCGATCTTCGGGTCCCGCTCCGTATCGGTCATGTCGGGCGTCCAGAGCGCGATGACCCAGTGGTGGTACGGCCACAACGCGGTGGGCTTCTTCCTGACGGCGGGCTTCCTGGGGATGATGTACTACTTCATCCCGAAACAGGCCGAACGCCCGGTTTACTCCTACAAGCTGTCTATCATTCACTTCTGGGCGCTGATCTTCCTGTACATCTGGGCGGGTCCGCACCACCTGCACTACACCGCGCTGCCTGACTGGGCCTCGACGCTCGGCATGGTGTTCTCGGTCGTGCTCTGGATGCCCAGCTGGGGCGGGATGATCAACGGCCTGATGACGCTTTCGGGCGCCTGGGACAAACTCCGGACCGATCCGGTCCTGCGGATGATGGTCACGTCGCTGGCGTTCTATGGCATGTCGACCTTCGAAGGCCCGATGATGTCGATCCGCGCGGTGAACTCGCTGTCGCACTACACCGACTGGACGATCGGGCACGTGCATTCCGGCGCGCTTGGCTGGAACGGCATGATCACCTTCGGGATGCTCTACTACCTGTTCCCGAAACTGTGGAACCGGGAGCGGCTCTATTCGCTCAGACTGGTCAGCTGGCACTACTGGCTCGCCACCGTCGGCATCGTGCTCTACGCGGCCTCGATGTGGGTGACCGGGATCATGGAGGGCCTGATGTGGCGTGAAGTCGACGCGCAGGGCTTCCTGGTGAACTCCTTCGCCGACACGGTCGAGGCCAAGTTCCCGATGTATGTGGTCCGTGGTCTGGGCGGGACGCTGTTCCTGGCTGGTGCGCTGATCATGGTCTACAACCTGTGGATGACTGTGACGCGAGGCCCTGCGAAAGCAGCCGCCCCGGCCGCCGCAGCTCCGGCAGAATAAGGAGGGTCGGACAATGGCAGCTCTTGACGGACACAAGAAGATTGAAACCAACGCGACCCTTCTGCTGACGCTCAGCTTTCTGGTCGTGACCATCGGCGGCATCGTGGAAATCGCCCCGCTGTTCTATCTCGAGAACACGATCGAGGACGTGGAGGGGATGCGTCCCTACTCCCCCCTCGAACTTGCGGGCCGGGAGATCTACATCCGGGAGGGGTGCTATGTGTGCCATTCCCAGATGATCCGGCCGATGCGGGACGAGGTGGAGCGGTATGGCCATTACTCGCTGGCAGCGGAGTCGCAGTACGACCATCCGTTCCAGTGGGGCTCCAAGCGGACCGGACCCGATCTGGCCCGCGTGGGTGGCCGCTATTCGGACGAATGGCATGTGGACCACTTCACCGATCCGCAATCGGTCGTGCCGGAATCGGTGATGCCGCCCTACGCCTTCCTCGCGGACAACGTGTTGCGGCCCACCTATATCGCCGATCTGATGGAAACCCATCGGTTCGTCGGCGTGCCCTACACCGACGAGATGATCGAGAATGCGGAGCTGGACTTCGTTCAGCAGGCAACCGATTTCGGTGATGGCGGCGTCGTGGAGCGTTACCCGGGGGCGCAGCAGCGCGATTTCGACGGTCAGCCGGAAGTCACCGAGATGGATGCGCTGATCGCCTATCTGCAGATGTTGGGCACGCTGGTCGATTTCTCGACCTTCACGCCCGACGAGAGCCGGTAAGGGGGCGCGTGGGATGGAAGACAGCTATACCATCATGCGGGTTTTCGCGGGCAGCTGGGGGGGTGTGTTTCTGTTTGCCTCCTTTGTGGCCGTGATCCTGTTCGCGCTCCGGCCCGGCAGCCGGAAAGTGCATCGCGACACTGCGAATATCCCGTTTCGTTATGACGACAAGCCGGCAGCTGATGACGACGCTGCTCCCGCCCAGATCAAGGAGGCGCGGCAATGACCGACGACAAGACCAAGCACCCCGAAGAGCAGATCCTGCAGGAGGGTGACCCCGAAACCACAGGGCATATCTGGGACGGTATCAAGGAGTTCAACAACCCGATGCCACGGTGGTGGCTGTGGACCTTCTATGCCACGATCATCTGGGGCATCGGCTATACCATCGCCTATCCGGCATGGCCGCTGATCCAGGGCGCGACGCCTGGGTTGCTGGGCTACTCCACCCGGGCGGAGGTGCAGGAGGACATTCAGACCTTCGAGGAGATGAATGCCCCGATCCTAGCCCGGATCGCCGAGGTGGAACTGGCCGAGATCACACCGGACGCCAACCCCGACCTTTACAGCTATGCCGTTCAGGGCGGCGCGGCGATCTTCGCCACATGGTGTTCGCAATGCCACGGGTCGGGCGCGGCGGGGGTTCAGGCCTCCGGCTATCCGAACCTGCTGGATGATGACTGGCTGTGGGGCGGCACGATCGACGACATTCATTTCACGATCTCTCACGGGATCCGGAATGACGACGACCCCGATGCGCGGTACTCCGAGATGACGGCCTATGACGAGATCCTGACCGATGAGGAGATCGCCAGTGTCGTGCAGTATGTGCGCAATATCTCGGGGCAGGAGGCCGATGCGACATTGGCCGCCGCGGGCGAGGAGGTGTATCTGAACAACTGCGCCGCCTGCCATATGGATGATGGCTCGGGCGACCAGTTCCTCGGCGCACCGAACCTGACCGACGCGATCTGGCTTTACGGCGGATCGGAAGAGGCGATCGAATACACCGTGCGCTATTCGCGGTTCGGCGTGATGCCGCCATGGTCTGCGGAAGCCTCCGAAGCAGGTCGTCTGAGCGAAGCCGAAGTGCGTGCGGTTTCGGTCTATGTCCACTCTCTGGGTGGCGGCGAGTAGACGCCACCTTCAAGATATCCGGTGGCCCCTCCCGGCCGCCGGATTGGCACCGGTCCTGGTCCTGTTCGCGCGTTTCCTACAGGACCGGTGCCCACTTACCCCCCACACCCCGTTCCTACAGATATCCGGCCCCGGCAGAGGCCGGTTTCCGCATTGGTGGACCGTCGCGTCGCGGCTCCGCCTCTCCCGGCCGTGCTGTCGAGACAAGGATGGATGTGCCCCGCGCCGTGGATCTGGACCCGAGACCGGCCGGGCCGAGCGCCATCGCCGCCCCCGGAGCCGGGGTGCGGCGCGTCGTCCGGTTGTCGGCGCTGCGCCGGGTCATATGTGGAGGGGCATACCGCACCGAGCCCCGGGTTTTCCAGCCGGATCAATGGGCTGGGCGCGGAGCGGGGCGCTGAGACCAACGCAGATAGGCGCATTCGTCGCAGCGTTTGGACCCTTTGCCACAGATGATCTGTTGGCCGGGTCAATTAAATGAAGATCAGGGTTTGATCCACGTCAAGGAGCCTGTGCCAGTCAGACCCTAGAACCGAAGATGCGCAGGACCGACACAACCTAGGAGCGATTCCCGTCATGAGTGCTACGGAAGAGCCGCAGAAGCTCTACGCTGCCCACGAACCTGTGTTCCCGAAGCGGGTTTCGGGACCATTCCGCAATCTCAAATGGATCATCATGATCGTCACCCTGGGGATCTATTATCTGACCCCCTGGATCCGCTGGGATCGTGGCCCCTCGCTGCCGGATCAGGCGGTGCTGATCGATATGGCGAACCGGCGTTTCTTCTTCTTCTGGATCGAGATCTGGCCCCATGAATTCTATTTCGTGGCGGGCCTTCTGATCATGGCGGGGCTTGGCCTGTTTCTCTTCACCTCGGCGCTTGGCCGGGTGTGGTGCGGCTATACCTGCCCGCAGACCGTCTGGACCGATCTGTTTTTCACCGTCGAGCGCTGGATCGAGGGCGACCGCAACGCGCGCCTGCGGCTCTGGAAGGCCGAGTGGGATTTCAAGAAGGTCCGGCTGAGGCTCACGAAATATCTCGTCTGGCTGGCTATCGCCGTGGCGACCGGCGGCGCGTGGGTCTTCTATTTCGCCGATGCGCCCACATTGCTGGTCGATCTGGTGACGCTTCAGGCCCATCCCATCGCCTATACGACCATCGCGATCCTGACCGCGACGACCTTTGTCTTCGGCGGGTTCATGCGCGAACAGGTCTGCATCTACATGTGCCCATGGCCCCGCATTCAGGCGGCGATGATGGACGAACACACCATCACCGTGGCCTATCGCGACTGGCGCGGGGAGCCGCGCGGCAAGCATCGCAAGGCCGAAGGCGCGGAGCTGCTTGGCGATTGCATCGACTGCAATGCCTGCGTGAATGTCTGCCCCGTGGGGATCGACATCCGCGACGGCCAGCAGATGGAGTGCATCACCTGCGCGCTGTGCATCGATGCCTGCGACGACATCATGGACAAGATCGGCAAACCCCGCGGGCTGATCGACTACATGGCGCTGACCGACGAGGCCAACGAGCGGGCGGGCAACCAGAAGGTTTCCATCTGGAAGCACATCTTCCGGCCGCGCACGATCCTCTACACCGTGTTGTGGTCGGCGATCGGTGTCGCCTTGGTGGTGATGCTGTTCATCCGCTCCGAAATCGACGTGACGGTCGCGCCGGTGCGCAATCCGCAATTCGTGACGATGAGCGACGGGTCGATCCGCAACACCTATGACATCCGCATTCGCAACATGAGCCATGACGACAGCACTTTCGACATCTCGCTCACCTCGGAGGTTCCCCTTGAGGTTGCGCTGGAAGGCACGAATGAACTGACCGTCGATGTGCCCGCCGACACCACGTATCTGCAGCGGGTCTATGTCACCGCGCCGGCCGGGTCGGTGCCGGCCACCAGCGAGCGGTCGGAGTTCCGCTTCTGGGTCGAGGATCTGCGCAGCACGGCGCGGACCCATCAGGACACAATCTTCAACGGAAGGGCAGATCAATGAGCTCCGAAAGACCGGATGGCGGCAAGGAACTGACAGGCCGCCATGTGCTGGCGATTTTCATCGGCGGTTTTGGCCTGATCATCGGGGTCAACCTGTTCATGGCCTATAACGCGATTTCCACTTTTCCCGGGCTGGAAGTATCGTCGAGCTATGCCGATAGCCAGGATTACGACCTGCGCCGCACGGCGCAGGAGGCGCTTGGCTGGAATGCCTCGGTTTCGGTCGAGGGCGATGTGCTGACGCTGAACATGGTCGACAATGACGGAGAGCCCGTATCTCCGGCGGAACTGACCGCGCTTCTGACCCGGCCGACGAACCAGACCGAGGACCAGTTGCTGGAACTCACGCGGGTCAACGGCGCCTTCACCGCGCCGGTTTCGGTCAGCGAGGGGCGCTGGCGCCTGCGGCTGACCGGCACCGCGCGCGACGGCACGGATTATCGCCATAACATCACCTTCACCTTGCAGGAATAGGCGCAGGGATGTCCGCCACCTACGAGCATGCCGGCCCCGCCGCCTGCCCAGCCTGTGCGGGCGCCCCGGCGGCGGAGGCCCTGGCGGACCTGCCACGGAATGCGCGGCTGATGCTGTCCTTGCCCGGTATCCACTGCGCGGGCTGCATCTCGGGGGTGGAGCGGGCGCTGATGGCGGTGCCGGGCGTTCAGGATGCGCGGGTGAACCTGACCCTCAAACGCGCTGCGGTGGAGGCGGATGCGGCTGTCAGCGCCGCCGATCTGGCCGAGGTGCTGGAACGCGCGGGCTATGAGGCCCATGAGCTGGACCCCGGCGTTCTGGCCACGACCGAAAGCGACAGGCGCGGCCGCGATCTGCTGATGCGGCTGGCGGTCGCGTTTTTCGCGATGATGAATGTCATGCTGTTGTCGGTCGCGGTCTGGTCCGGGGCCGAAGGCTCGACCCGCGACATGATGCACTGGATTTCGGCCGCCATCGCGATTCCGGCGGTGATTTTCTGCGGACGTCCCTTTTACGTGTCGGCCTGGTCGGCGCTTCGGGTGCGGCGGCTGAACATGGATGTGCCGATCACGCTGGCTATTCTGCTGGCCGTGGGCACGTCGCTTTATGAAACGATGCATTCGGGCAAACATGCCTATTTCGATGCCGCGATCGCGCTGTGCTTCTTTCTGCTGGCCGGGCGGTATCTGGATTATCGCACCCGCGCCTCGGCCCGCTCCGCCGCGCAGGAACTGGCCGCGCTTGAGGTGCCCCGCGCGCTCCGCCTGCGCGACGGGCAGGAGGAGACCGTATCGGTGTCCGAGCTTGCGGCGGGCGACATCGTGCGCGTGAAACCGGGCGGGCGCATTCCGGTCGATGGCCGGGTGACCGATGGCGCGTCGGAGATCGACCGTGCACTGATGACGGGGGAAAGCCTACCGGCCTATGCGGGCCCCGGTTCGGTGGTGAGCGCAGGCGAGGTGAACCTGACCGGCCCGCTGATGGTGGAGGTGACCGCGGCGGGCGAGGATACCGCCCTGCACCGGATCGCCGATCTGGTCGCCGTGGCCGAGGCCGGGCGGAACAACTATACCTCGCTGGCCGATCAGGCGGCCAAGCTTTACGCGCCGGGTGTGCATATCCTGTCCGTGCTGGCCGCGATCGGCTGGTGGATCTACACGCAGGATCTGCGCGTGTCGCTGAACATTGCCGCCGCCGTGCTGATCATCACCTGCCCCTGCGCGCTTGGCCTTGCGGTGCCTGCCGTCACCACGGCGGCTTCGGGCCGGCTGTTCCGCAAGGGCATGCTGATCAAGGACGGAACCGCGATGGAGCGGCTGGCGGAGGTCGACACCGTGGTTTTCGACAAGACCGGCACCCTGACCCTTGGCGCGCCGCAGCCCGTGGGGCTGGACCGGCACCCGGCCGAGGCGATGCAGGTGGCGCTCGGGCTGGCGGAGGCATCGGCCCATCCGCTTGCGGAGGCGTTGAGCAAGGCGCTGCGGGACAGGGGGGTGCGCCCGGCGAAGCTGGACGATCTCCGAGAGGTGCCGGGCTATGGCGTGGAAGCGCGCTGGCATGACCAGCCGGTGCGGCTTGGCCGGGCGGGCTGGGTCGGGGCCGAGCCCCCGGACATCACCGCGACCTTCCTGCAGATCGGTTCGGCCGCCGCGCTGCCGCTGACCTTCACCGACAGCCTGCGCCCCGGCGCGGCCGAGGCGGTTCAGGCCCTGAAGGCGCAGGGCAAGCGCATCGTCCTGATATCGGGGGACACCAAGGGTGCTGTTGCCAGTTTCGCCGCCGAGATCGGCATCGACGAGGTGATTGCCGAGGCGCTGCCTGCCGAGAAGGCCGGGTTCGTCGCCGGGCTTGCCGCGGAAGGCGCGCGGGTTCTGATGGTGGGCGACGGGCTGAACGACACCGCCGCGCTGGCCGCCGCGCATGTCTCGATCTCGCCGGCCTCGGCGCTGGATGCGTCGCGCGCGGCTTCCGACATGGTGTTGCTTGGCCGCGACCTGTCGCCGATCGCGGATGCGGTGCGTATCTCGGTGGTGGCGCGCAAGCGGATTTCCGAAAACTTCACGCTGGCCACCGTCTATAACGTGCTGGCCGTTCCATTCGCCATCGCGGGCCTTGCAACGCCATTGATCGCGGCCCTTGCCATGTCGGCGTCATCGCTTACGGTGTCGTTGAACGCATTGCGCCTGAAATAGGGAATTCCATGGACGTCCTCGGCATCCTCATTCCCGTTTCGCTGTTTCTGGGTGGCGTCGGCCTTGCGGCGTTTTTCTGGATGCTGAAGCGGGGCCAGTTCGACGACCCCGACGGCGATGCGCACCGGATCCTGAGGGATGACTACGACGACGCGCCCAAGGGCTGACGCGCGCGCAGCTGTCTAGGATCGCGACTTGAGCGCGGCGATCAGGCGGGCGGCGCGCCGAAGGACCGTGACCAGGGTTCCAAGGATGACGATCCAGAGCGCCGCCTTTAGGCTGAGGCTGCTGCCGATCGCGGCCAGTTCGATCGCCGCCGCAACGGCGCCAAGCGTGACCGCCGCCATGCGATGCGGTTTGGCCATCGGCCCCGAGAAATCCGCAGGCGCCCCTTCGGCGCGGCCAAGCTCCCGCAGATAGGCGGTGAGCACGGCAAGGGTGGCGGCGACAAGGCCGAGGGTAGGGGTGCCTGAGGCCATCCCCAGACCCGCCAGTATCAGGATATCGGCCAACCGATCGGGGGCTTCGTTCCAGAACGGGCCATCGGGCGCGGATTTGCCGCCTTCGACAGCGACCATCCCGTCCAGCAGGTTGCACAGAAGGCGCAGTTGCACCGCAAGGGCTGCCAGAAGCAGCATCGAGATGGCCAGCCCGGTGCCGCCGATCCCGGACAGCCAGAACGCAACTGCGGCCAAGGCGGCAAACCCGATGCTGGCCTGCGAGATCTGGTTGGGGGTGATATCGGTCGCGGCGAGCCGGCGGGCGGCACCTTGAATGATCCGCGCATTGCGGCTGGCGATGGGACGGCGGCTTGTCATGGGCGTCGGCTCCAGAGCCTGTAGGTGTAAAGCGTTGCGTAGAGCGTGGCGACGGTGGTGGGCACGGCCAGCGTTGCCAGCACCTCCGGCGTGCCGGCGGCGGTATGGATCGCGCCAAGCAGCGTGAGCGAGAGCGCGAAGGCCGCGACAGGCGGCAGGATCAGGCCAGCGAGCCCCGGCAGCCGCCGGCACAGCATTTCGAGCATGCGTTTCATGACCAGCGTGATGGCCGCGGTGAGGCACCCCTGAAGAAGGCCGGCGATCAGCGGAGCGGGCATCGGATGGGCGGCATTGGCATAGGCCGCCCAGGCCCCCATCAGGCCGAAACCCACACCCATATGGACAAGGGAGTTGTCCGCAAGCGCCATCAGACCGACGACCAGTAATAGCGCACGAGATGAAAGAAGATCGGCGCCGAGAAGACGACGCTGTCCAGCCGGTCTATGAACCCGCCATGGCCCGCGATCAGGTGGCCCCAGTCCTTGACGCCCCGGTCACGTTTGATCGCCGACATGACCAGCCCGCCGAAGAACCCGCAAAGGGTGATGGCAAGCGACATGGCCGCCGCCTGCCAGACGGTGAAGGGCGTGATCCACCACAGGGCCGTTCCGACCAGCGTGGCCGAGGCGACACCGCCCAACAGCCCTTCCCATGTCTTGGAGGGGGAGAGTGCGGGCGCGACCTTGTGCTTCCCGATCAGCTTGCCCCAAGTGTATTGCAACACGTCGCTGAGTTGCACGACCACGATCAGGAAGGCGATCAGCAGGATGTTCCGGCCCTCGTAGCCCTCGATCTGCAGGGTCAGGAGGGCGGGCACATGGCTGGCGCAGAAGACGCAGATCATCAGCGCCCACTGGGTTTCGGAGATGCGGATGAAGACGTTGCGCGTATCCCCCTGCAGGACCGTGATGATCGGCAGCAGCAAGAAGACATAGACCGGGATGAAGATGGAATAGAGCCCGTACCAGTCGATCCAGATCAGGTAGTATTGCACCGGGAGCACGACGAAGAAGGCGACCGCGATGGGCCAGTGATCGGCCGCGGATTTGGTGGTGAGCGTCATGAACTCGCGCAGGGCCGCGAAGGAGCAGAAGGCGAAGAGAATGATCACGCCGGTGCGCCCGGCCAGAAAGGCGATGGCCAGAAGCGCGGTCATGCCCCACCACGCCATGATCCGGGCATTCAGGTTTTCGATCGTCGGGTTCGAGCCGTCCGGCGCGATGCGGTGTTTCAGAACGGCGCCGATGGTTGTGGCCAGCACCAGAATGCCGCCGATGCCCAGAAGCAGGAACAGGAAATCGCCGTTTGCGCCGGTCATTGCGGATCCTCCGCCGGTCGGGGGGCAAGGGCCAGGACGGCCTCCTGCGCCCGGGTCAGGAACGCCTCGCGCGGTTCATCCGGTTCCGCCCGGATGGGCGCCCCGAAGGTGACGGTGCACAGCAACGGGATCGGGATGATCTTGCCCTTGGGCATGACGCTGTTGAGGTTTTCGATCCAGACCGGAACCAGATCGACCTGCGGCCGGGCGGTGGAGATGTTGTAGAGGCCGCTCTTGAAGGGCAGTAGGGGCGCATTCGTGGCGTTGCGCTGACCCTCGGGGAAGATGATGAGCGAGGCGCCGTCATCCACCGCCTCCAGAATGAGAGCCATCGGGTCATGGTTCCGCGCCTCCGGGCGACGGTCGATCAGGACGGTGTTCAGCACGTCCTGCCCGATGAACCGGCGCAGCGGCGATTGCAGCCAGTAATCGGCGGCGGCCACCGGGCGGGTGCGGGCCCGTATCGCGGGGGGCAGAACCGTCCAGATCAGGATCGTGTCGCCGTTGGACGCGTGGTTGGCGAAATAGATGCGTTGGCGCGGCACCGGCTCGATACCGTCCCAGATGGCGCGGACGGCGGTGATGAACCGGGCGAAGAGGATGATGGCTGCGCCCGTCAACCGGGCAAGGACTGAAATCATTGAGTCGTCAATCTGCTGTAATGTCGGGAGCTTAGACTAATCCCGCGCCCGGGAAAGGGAGGTTTGCCTTACCACTGGCCGGGTGCGGGGGATGGCGGCCTGACGAGTCCGTATTGACCATTAACACCTTATTAACTAATTAATTGCACATGAAAATAATTTCGATATCCGCGATGAGCCTCTCCGTTCTGGCCATCGTCGCGCTGGCCGCGCCCGGGCCTGCCCGTGCGCAGGCCTGCCATCCGAGCTATCAGGGCGCCTGCCTGCCGGTGAACGGGCCGGATGTGGATTGCGCAGGCGGCGGTGGAAATGGTCCGCTCTATGTGTCGGGCCCGATCCGCGTTGTCGGCCCGGACCCCTATCGGCTTGACCGGGACGGGGATGGCGTGGCCTGCGAGCGCTAGAGGGCCCGCTCCGTCTGCGCGATGAACCTGACCTCGACCACGGCGCCCGGACGGCGCAGACCTGCGACCTCCACCGCGGTCCAGGCCGGGTACGGTTCCGACAGAACCTCCCGGCGCAGGGTATCGAACGCCTCGAAATGATCGCGCAGGCCGATGTGATAGCTTGTCATCTCCACCAGGGCATCGAGCGTGAGACCGGCCGCATCCAGAACCCCGGCGGCCTTTTCGAAGACGGCGCGGAACTGGGCCACCGGATCGGCGGACATCGCGCCATCGGGGCCGCTGCCGGTGATGCCGGTCAGAAACAGATGGGTGCCGGAACAGATGGCGGGCGACATGCCGGCCGCGCGTGCGGCCTCCGCGACCCCCTAGGGGATGATCGCGCGGCGGCGGGGCGCATCGCTCATGCCGGAACGCGCAAAACCCGCGGCACCTTGAACTCCACGTTTTCGACGGCGGTTTCCACCATCTCGACCGTCACGGAATACTTTGCCCGGAACGCGTCGATCACCTCGTTGATCAGAACCTCGGGCGCGGATGCCCCCGCGGTGACGCCGATGGAGGAAATCCCATCGAGCGCGCGCCAGTCGATATCGTCGGCGCGCTGGACCAGCTGGGCATAGCCGCAGCCCGCGCGTGCGCCCACCTCGACCAGCCGTTTCGAGTTGGACGAATTCGGCGCGCCCACGACCAGCATCGCATCGGCGAGGGGCGCCATTGCCTTCACCGCCTCCTGACGATTGGTGGTGGCATAGCAGATGTCTTCCTTGTGCGGCCCCACGATCGCCGGGAACCGGGCCTGAAGCGCGCGGACGATATCGGCGGTGTCATCGACGGACAGCGTTGTCTGCGTGACAAAGGCAAGGCGTTCGGGGTCACGGACCCGGACAGAGGCCACATCCTCGACCGTCTCCACCAGAAGAACCTCGCCCTCGGGAAGCTGGCCCATCGTGCCCACGGTTTCGGGATGTCCCGCATGGCCGATCATGATCATCTGCAAGCCGTTCTCATGGTGGCGCGCGGCTTCGATATGGACTTTGGAGACGAGCGGGCAGGTGGCGTCCACGAACAGCATCTCGCGCCGCGCGGCCTCGGCAGGCACGGCCTTGGGAACGCCATGGGCGGAGAAGATGACGGGCCGGTCATCCGGGCATTCGTCAAGCTCTTCGACGAAGACCGCCCCTTTGGCGCGCAGGTCATCGACGACATATTTATTGTGCACGATCTCATGGCGGACGTAGACCGGCGGGCCCCATTTCTGCAGCGCCATCTCGACGATCTTGATGGCGCGGTCGACGCCGGCGCAAAAGCCGCGCGGGGCGGCGAGATAAAGGGTGAGGGGCGGCTTGGTCATCGGCATCTCCGGCATGAGCCCAAAGGTAGGACCGGGGACCGGTGGCGTCTAGGGGCGGATCGGCAGAACCGGACTTGTCATTGCGATTTCAGCCTGTAGAGAGCAGGTTTGACGCGCGCGTGCCCCCGAAAGCCATGAGATGAGCTTTCAGATCATCGCGTGTCTATGCATGCACGGCCGATTGCCCCGGCCGCGCCATGCGGGTACGGAAGACGATTTCGAGACGACGCTTCGAGACAGGCAGGAGAGACGACCAGATGCTGATGCCCCGCCAGAAAACACCCGACCTGATCGTGCCGCTTCTGGGGGGTGGCCAGTTCGATCTGGCCGATCAGGCCAGCCCGCGCGGAACCGTTGTCTGTTTCTACCGCGGGCTGCACTGCCCGCTTTGCGCCACCTATCTGGCCGAGTTCGAGAAGCTGGTGGACGATTTCGCCGAGCGCGGCGTTGCAAGCATCGCCATCAGTTCGGACGGGCTGGAACGCACACGCGGCATGGCCGAGAAGATCGGCGCCGAAAAACTGCGTTTCGGTTATGACCTGAGCCTGGGCAAGGCGCGGGAATGGGGGCTTTATATCTCCACCTCGCGCGGCAAGACCTCGATCGGGATCGAGGAACCGGCCCTGTTCGCGGAGCCTGGGCTGTTTCTGGTCAACCAGGACCAGACGCTTTACTTCATGAGCGTGCAGACCATGCCCTTCGTCCGGCCCCATTTCCGCGAGCTGCTGAGCGCGGTCGACTTCGCGATAGAGAAAAGCTACCCGGCGCGCGGAGAGTATCAGGGCCCCGTCTGAGCCTCACGGTTTCGTCAATTGACCTTCCCGCGCGGGAAGGATGCAGGGCTGCATCCGGCCCGATTTGCAGGATATGGAGAAAGCGTGATGAAGCGAGTGATTGTCGGTGCGGTGCTGCTGTCGATCCCCCTTGTGGCATGGCTGGTGCTGGCCGAACCTACCACGGAAACGGGCCCCGGATTGCTGGAGTGGCAGAATGCCGAGGTGGTCGACCGGGGTGCCGCGCTTTACGCCGAGAGCTGCGCGGTTTGCCATGGCGCCGCGCTTGAGGGCGAGCGGGACTGGCAGATCCGCGGTGAGGATGGCCTGATGCCTGCCCCGCCCCATGACCAGACCGGGCATACCTGGCATCATCCGGACGAGATGTTGTTTGCGATCACCAAATACGGCTCCGCCGCGGTGATCGGGAATGGATATCAAAGCAACATGATCGGTTTCGGCGACGTGATGACCGACGAGGAGATCCTGGCCGTGCTGGCCTATATCAAGAGCACCTGGCCCGAGAATGTCATCGAGATCCACAATGAGGTGAACGCGAACGCGGCCCGATAGCGCCGGTGTACCCTTGCACCCGGCCCGTGAGGGCGGGCGCTTCGGTGCGTATGGTCATACGGGGCAGAGATGCCCTGGTGAGCCTGTGCCCTTGGGGCCCGAAAGCGGGGTGTTCCGACCGCGATGCCGCTGGGGGAACCCCGCCGCAGGCTCAGGTTTCGAGTGTCTCGACCTCGGGCTCGTCTATCTCGCGGGGTTCGCGCGGGGGGCGGCCGATGACCTCTTTCAGCTCGTCCAGCTCGATGAAATTATCGGCCTGACGGCGCAGATCGTCCGCGATCATGGGGGGCTGGCTGCGAATCGTCGAAACGACGGAAACGCGCACACCCTTGCGCTGGAGGGCGGCGACCAGCGGGCGGAAATCGCCGTCGCCGGAAAACAGCACGATATGGTCGACGTGAGGCGCGATTTCCATCGCATCCACCGTCAGCTCGATATCCATATTGCCCTTGACCTTGCGGCGCCCCTGACTGTCGGTGAACTCCTTGGCCGGTTTGGTGACCATGGTGAAGCCGTTATAATGGAGCCAGTCGACGAGCGGCCGGATCGGCGAATAATCGTCGTTTTCCAGCAAGGCGGTGTAGTAGAACGCGCGTAGAAGCTTGCCACGCTGCATGAATTCCTGGCGCAGAAGCTTGTAGTCGATGTCAAACGCCAGCGCCTTGGCGGCCGCGTAGAGGTTCGATCCATCGATGAACAGCGCAAGCCGTTCGTCTCTGTAAAACATTGGGGTGGTCCCGTGAGTAGCTATGGCGCCAGCCGCATGGAATGATAATGGAGTGAAGCAATATCAACAGCCAGCAATGAAAAGGAAAATAGTTGAACTGCCGGCAACCGCAAGGACCGATCCGTCATAACTCTGTTACGCGCGCGCTGATTGCCGTTGGGTCAAATGTTTCACATGAAGGAAACGCCCCGATTTCCGTGGTTTGTGCGGCGATGTCCGAATTGGTCGATGGAGAAAATGCCGCGGCAGTTTTCAGCCGACTTTATCGGACGCCTGCGTTTCCTCCGGGCGCGGGGCCGGATTTCATCAACGCCGCTCTGGCGATCGACTGGCCGGGCGATGCACTGGCGCTTCTGGCGCGCCTGCATGAGATCGAGCGGGGCTTTGGCCGCACCCGCCGGACGCGCTGGGAGGCCCGGGTGCTGGATCTTGATCTGATTGCGCTGGGCGAGAGCGTATGGCCCGACCCGGAGACGCAAACCGCGTGGCGGACCCTGCCTGCCGATGTCGCTGCGCGTAAGGCGCCCGAGACGCTGGTCTTGCCGCATCCACGCCTGGCCGAACGGATTTTCGTTCTGGCCCCGCTTGCCGATATCGCGCCGGAGTGGCGGCATCCGGTGACCGGACGGACGGTGCGCGAGATGTTGAATGCGCTGCCGCAGGCCGATCACGATGCGATTGAGGTGGTCGAACCGCCCGCTGGGGCCTTGCCTTTCCCGCCCTTGAGCTATAAATGACGGGTTTCTGACCCCTCCCGAAACAGGATGCTGGAGTTTCTTGAATGGCCCGCGTGACGGTTGAAGACTGCGTTGACAAGGTTCCGAACCGGTTCGAGCTGGTGATGCTGGCGGCCCACCGGGCGCGCGAGATCGCAGCCGGCAGCCCCCTGAGTATCGATCGGGACAATGACAAGAACCCCGTCGTTTCGCTGCGCGAGATCGCCGAAGAGACCCAACGCGCCGATGATCTGCGCGAGCGTCTGATCGAAAGTCACCAGACCCAGATCGAGGTGGACGAGCCCGAAGAGGATGCCATGGCGCTGTTGCAGGGTGTCGAGCAGGACAAACCTGCGCAGGACGACATGACCGAAGAACAGATGTTGCGCGCCCTGATGGAAGCGCAAGGCCAGAAATAAGCGGCGTCCGGGCGCGGATGGAGGATCGATGATCGAGGCCTCTGACCTGCTGAGCCTGGTCAAGAACTACAATCCGAAATGCAACGAGGCGCTGCTGGTCGGCGCCTATGACTATGCGCGCGCCATGCATGAGGGGCAGACGCGTCATTCCGGCGAACCCTATTTCACCCACCCCGTGGCGGTGGCGGCGATCCTGACCGAACAGCGGCTTGACGACGCGACGATCGCGACGGCGTTGCTGCATGACACGATCGAGGACACCAAGGGCACCTATTCCGAGATCGCCAGGCGCTTCGGCACGGATGTCGCCGAACTGGTCGATGGCGTCACCAAGCTGACCAATCTGGAACTGTCGAACCGGGAAAGCAAACAGGCGGAGAATTTCCGCAAGCTTTTCATGGCGATGTCCAAGGATATGCGCGTGATCCTCGTCAAGCTGGCGGACCGGCTCCACAATATGCGGACGATCCGGCACATGGCCTATGAGAAACAGGCGCAGAAGGCCCGGGAGACGATGGACATCTTCGCGCCGCTTGCGGGCCGCATGGGCATGCACTGGATGCGGGAGGAACTGGAGGACCTGTCCTTTCGTGTGCTGAACCCCGAGGCGCGCAATTCCATCATCCGCCGGTTCCTGACCCTGCAGAAGGCCAGCGGCGACGTGATCCCGAAAATCACCGACGATATCGAGGCGGTGATGGAAAAGCACGGGGTCAGCGGCGAGGTTTTCGGCCGGGCCAAGAAACCGTTCTCGATCTGGCGCAAGATGCAGGAAAAGGAGCTGGCGTTCTCGCGCCTGTCCGACATCTACGGGTTCCGCGTGATCACCGGGTCGGAGGATGACTGCTACCGCGTTCTGGGTGCGATCCATCAGCGCTGGCGTTCGGTGCCGGGGCGGTTCAAGGACTATATCAGCCAGCCGAAATCCAACGGCTACCGCTCGATCCACACAACCGTCAGCGGGCGGGATGGCAAACGGGTCGAGGTGCAGATCAGAACCCGGCAGATGCACGAGGTCGCCGAAAGCGGCGTGGCCGCCCACTGGTCCTATCGTGACGGGGTGCGGGCGGAAAACCCGTTTGCCGTGGACCCCGCGAAATGGCTGGCCAACCTGACCGAACGGTTCGAGATGGCGGAGGATCACGACGAGTTCCTCGAACATGTGAAGCTGGAAATGTATTCCGATCAGGTGTTCTGTTTCACACCCAAGGGCGATGTGGTGAAACTGCCGAAAGGGGCGACGCCGCTTGATTTCGCCTATTCGATCCACACGCGGATCGGGCATTCCTGTGTCGGGGCCAAGGTCGACGGGCTGCGCGTACCGCTATGGACGCGTCTGAAAAACGGCCAGTCGGTCGAGATCATGACCGCCGAGGGGCAGACGCCGCAGGCGACCTGGATCGATATCGCCGTGACCGGCCGGGCCAAGGCGGCGATCCGCCGCTCGCTGCGCGAGGAGGACCGGGGGCGCTACATCAAGCTGGGCCACGAACTGGCGCGGGTGGCGTTCGAGCATGTGGACAAGAAGGCGTCCGACAAGGCGCTTGCCACCGCGGCCCGCACCCTCGGGCTGGACAGTGGCGACGAGCTGCTGGCGCGGATCGGCAGCGCCGAGCTGTCCGCGCGCGACGTGGTCGCGGCGCTTTACCCCGAACTGGTCGCCCGCAGCGACGAGGGGGAGGTGGAGGCCCGGCGCGCCGTGATCGGCCTGCCCCCGGGCGCGGTCACCCATCGTGCGCAATGCTGTCAGGCGGTTCCGGGGGAACGGATCGTCGGCATCACCTATCCCGGGCGCGGGCCCGTGGTGCATGCCATCGACTGCCCCGCGCTGGCCGAACTGGACGACCAGCCCGACCGCTGGATCGACCTGCACTGGACCGAAGGACGGCACGCGGCGGTTCATAATGTCACCATAGATGTGACATTAAGCAATGATAACGGTGTTCTGGGACGGATATGCACATTGATCGGGGAACAGAACGCCAATATCTCGGACCTGCATTTCATCGACCGGAAGCCGGATTTTTACCGGCTGTTGATCGATCTGGATGTAAGAGATGCCGAGCATCTTCATGCGGTGATGATGGCGGTTGAGGCCGATAGCGACGTGGCCACGATGGAGCGGTACCGCGCCCTTGAGCGCCGCCCCTGACCCGGCCCGAACGGGAGGAGGAGATCGAAGCTTGGTTTTCAAGCGACGCGATAATCGCCCCTGGGGGCAGGTCGTGGCCGAGTGGATTTATCCACGCGGCGGCTGGACCCGTGCGTTCCACTACATAAAGCACCGGCTGCGGCGCCTGCCGGGCACGCCGGAATCCATCGCGCGGGGCATTTTCGCGGGCGCCTTCACCGTGTTCACGCCATTTTACGGGCTGCATTTCATCGTGGCGGCGATCATCGCAAAGCTGATGCGCGGCAATATCCTTGCAGCCCTTCTGGCGACCTTTCTGGGCAATCCGCTGACCTATATCCCGATCGGGCTGATCTCGCTCCAGACCGGGCATTTCCTTCTCGGTACGCAGATGCGCGGCAATATGGAGGGGAACCTCTTCTCCAAGTTCTATCGCGCCGCGGGGGATCTGTGGAACAATTTCGTGGCGATGTTCACCGACGACGTGGCCCATTGGGACCAGCTTGCCGCCTTCTATCGCGACGTGTTTTTCCCCTATCTGGTGGGCGGTGTGATCCCCGGGCTGATCGCCGGCACGGTCTGCTATTACCTGAGCGTCCCGGTCATCCGCGCCTATCAGAAACGCCGGGCCAACAAGCTCCGGGCGAAAATGAAAAAGCTGCGCGAACAGTCTGGCGTCTGACCGCCAAAACACTAGGGTTGGCCCGAGGAAGGACCGGCTATGGCAGAGCGACTCAGACTTGGTGTGAACATCGACCACGTGGCGACCTTGCGAAACGCGCGCGGGGGCGCCTTGCCCGACCCGGTGCGTGCGGCGATGGCCGCCCAGGGCGCGGGCGCCGACGGGATCACCGCGCATCTGCGCGAAGACCGTCGGCATATCCGCGACGACGATATCGCGGCGATCCTGAAGGCGATCGAGATCCCGCTCAATTTCGAAATGGCCGCGACCGACGAGATGCAGGAGATTGCCCTGATGCACAGGCCGCACGCGGTCTGCCTTGTTCCCGAACGCCGCGAAGAACGCACGACCGAAGGCGGGCTTGAGGTTGCGGCCGATCAGAACCGGCTGGCCAGTTTCATCGGCCCGCTGGCGGACGCCGGATGCCGGGTGTCGCTGTTCATCGCGCCCGACCCGGCGCAGATCGAGGCCGCGCATCGGATCGGCGCGCCGGTGATCGAGCTTCATACGGGCGCCTATTGCGATCTTGATGCGGAAGGCGCTTACGAGGCGCGGGACGCCGAGTTCAACCGGCTTGCCGATGGCGCCAGGCAGGCGGCCGATCTGGGCCTGGAAGTGCATATGGGCCACGGGCTCAGCTACACCAATGTCATGCCCATTGCCGCACTGCCCGAGGTCAGGGAACTGAATATCGGCCATTTCCTGATCGGGGAGGCGGTGTTCGTGGGGCTGCCGGCCGCGCTGGCGGAAATGCGGCGGCTGATGGACGAGGCCCGGGAAGGATGACCGGGCCTGTCACGACCCCTCTGGCTGCGGGCCTGCCGAACGCGAGGATCGGCCGGGCGGCGGCGCTGCTAACGAGGACAGGCCCATGAGTCTCGAAGCGTTGGTGCCGATCCTTCTGATCGCGCTGGTGGCGTCCGGCAGTCCGGGCCCTGCGACGCTGGCGATTGCCGGCACGTCGATGGGGGCGGGGCGCCGGCACGGGCTGGCGCTGGCGGCGGGCGTCGTTCTGGGCAGTTGGACATGGTCGCTTGCCGCCGCTCTGGGACTGGGCGCGGTGATGGCCGCCCATGGCTGGATTTTCGAGATCATGCGGTATGTGGCGGCGGGCTATCTGTTCTGGCTGGGCTTGAAGGCCGCGCGGCGGGCCTGGGCCGGATCGAAGGCCAGGCCGATCGCGCAGGCCGCCTGCACCAGCCTGCGCGGCGCATTCGCCAAAGGGCTGGCCCTGCATCTGACGAACCCCAAGGCGATCCTGTTCTTCGGCTCGCTTTATTCCATCGCCTTGCCCGCAAATGCCCCGTGGCGCGATTTTGCGATCATCGGCGGCTCGGTCGGTGTCCTGAGCCTGCTGGTCTTTCTGGGATACGCGCTGCTCTTCTCCCGCCCGCCGATCGTTCGCGCCTATACCCGGCTGGGCCGCTGGTTCGATGCGGCCTTCGCGCTGCTGTTCGGCGCAGCCGCCCTGCGTATTCTGACGGCGCGGATCTCGTGAGCGATCCCGCGATCCTCGCGGCGCTGACCTCCGTCGCCACATTCATCGTCGCTGCGGGGTCGCCCGGTCCGGCCACGCTGGCCGTTGCCGCCACCTCCATGGCAAGGGGCCGCGCGGGCGGCATTGCCCTGGGCCTTGGGCTGGCGCTTGGCCTCGCGATCTGGGGCCTTGTTGCCGCGCTTGGCTTTGCCACGCTGGTGGCGAGAAATGTGCAGGCGCTGACGGTGCTGAAGCTTCTGGGCGCGGCCTATCTTTTCTACCTCGCGTGGAAATCCGGCCAGTCCGCCCTGCGCAGGGAGACAGAAGACGCCGTTCGGGTGGCTGCCGATCTCTCCCGCGGGCAGCTTTTTCGACGCGGCCTGACGCTCAATCTTGCCAACCCCAAGGCGGTTCTCGCCTGGGTCGCGGCGCTGGCGCTTGGCGGCGGCGGGGAGCAGACCGTGTCCGTCCTCGTGGTCGCACTCTGCGCGGCGCTTGGGTTTGCGCTCTATCTTGGCTATGCGACGATCTTTTCGGTCGCGCCGGTCATGGCCGCCTATGCCCGCCTCCGCCGCGGGTTCGAGGCCGCGTTCGCGGTGTTCTTCGCGGTGGCCGGTCTGCGGCTTGTGTTCTGGCGGGCCGCGGAATGATCCTCGGGATCGGCACCGATCTGGCCAATATCGAGCGCATTCAGGGCACGCTGGATCGCTTCGGCGACCGCTTCCGCAACCGTGTCTTTACCGAGATCGAACAGAAACGCGCCGAGCGGATGACGGACCCCGCCGCCGTCTATGCCAAGCGCTGGGCCGCCAAGGAGGCGTGTTCCAAGGCGCTGGGCACGGGTCTGCGGATGGGGATCGCCTGGAAGGACATGGCCGTCAGCAACCTGCCGACGGGCCAGCCGGTGATGCATGTGACAGGCTGGGCCGCCGAACGGCTGGACCGGATGACGCCCGAGGGTTACGACGCGGTGATCCATGTGACGCTGACCGACGATCACCCCTGGGCGCAGGCCTTCGTGGTGATCGAGGCGCTGCCCGAGCGGGAGATGTCGGCGCGCCCGCCGATGCCCACCCGGCCGCGCCGGCTTGCTTGACACCGGGCGGGGCAGCGATCATGACACGCGGAACAAATTGGCCCTAGGCGAGGCAGGATGAATGGCGGCAGAGGCAAAGACGGACACCATCTGGGAAACGGTGAAAACCGTGGTCTACGCCCTGCTGATCGCGGGTGTTTTCCGCACCCTGTTCTTTCAGCCATTCTGGATTCCGTCGGGCAGCATGAAAGACACGCTGCTGATCGGCGATTTCCTGTTCGTGAACAAGATGGCCTATGGCTATTCGCAGTATTCCTGCCCGTTTTCGCTTTGCCCTATCGAGGGCCGGATTTTCGGCTCGGAGCCTGAGCGCGGCGATGTGGTCGTGTTCCGCCACCCGGTCAATGGCAGCGATTTCATCAAGCGCGTGATCGGCCTGCCCGGCGATACGGTGCAGATGCGCAATGGTGTTCTGTTCGTGAACGGGGAGCCGTCGCGGCTGGAGCCGGAAGAGCCGTTCCGCGAGATCTTCGGGCTGCAAGGGCCGGTCGGGCACACGCCGCGTTGTTCCAATGCCCCCGTGGGCGTAGGCGGCGATTGCCTGAAAGAGCGGTTTACCGAGACCCTGCCGGGCGGCGTTTCCCATTCGGTTCTGAACATCGAGGACGGAACCTTTGGGGATGACACCCCGGTCTTCACCGTGCCCGAAGGCCATTTCTTCACCATGGGCGACAACCGCGACAACAGTCAGGACAGCCGCTACCCGCAATCGATCGGGGGTGTCGGCATGGTGCCGATGGAAAACCTGATCGGTCGGGCGGATCGGGTCATCTTCTCCTCCGCCGGTCGCCGGATGGTGTATTTCTGGACATGGCGCGGCGATCGTTTCTTTCAGGCGATCGAGTGAAGCTGTCGAAGGATCTCAGCGCGTTTTGCGCCCGTCTGGGGCACGAGTTTGGCGATCCCGCGCTGTTGATCCGCGCGCTGACACATTCCTCGCTGTCGTCGGAAACCCGGCCCGACAATCAGCGGCTGGAATTTCTCGGAGACCGGGTGCTGGGGCTGGTGATGGCCGAGGCCGTTCTGGCACAGGACCCGTACGCGCCGGAGGGGACGCTGGCGCCCCGGTTCAATGCGCTCGTACGCAAGGAGACCTGCGCCGATGTGGCCCGCGCGATCGATCTGGGCGCGGTGCTGAAACTGGGAAAATCCGAGATGATGACCGGCGGGCGGCGCAAGAACGCGCTGCTTGGCGACGCGATGGAGGCGGTGATCGCGGCGGTCTATGAAGATGCCGGGTTCGATGCGGCGCGAAAGCTGGTGTTGCGGTTATGGGCCGACAGGATCGCGACGGTGGACACCGACGCGCGGGATGCCAAGACGGCCTTGCAGGAATGGGCGCAGGCCCGGGGGCAGATGCCGCCCGATTATGTCGAGATCGCGCGCAGCGGCCCCGACCATGCGCCGGTTTTCGTGATCGAGGTGCGGCTGGCAAATGGTGAAAGCGCACGGGCCGAGGCGCGCGCGAAACGCGCCGCCGAACAGGCCGCCGCGCGGGCACTTCTGGAGCGGATCGATGGACCGTGACCGAAGGCCGACGCGATGGGCCGCTTGCTTCAAATGAGGATCGTCAGATGACCAAACGCGCCGGATTCGTCGCCCTGATCGGAGAGCCCAATGCGGGCAAGTCCACGCTGCTGAACCGCATGGTCGGGGCCAAGGTCTCGATCGTGACGCATAAGGTGCAGACAACGCGCGCGCGCATCCGCGGTGTCGCGATGGCGTGCGACAGCCAGATCGTTTTCGTCGATACGCCGGGTCTTTTCCGCCCGCGCCGCCGGCTGGACCGCGCGATGGTGGCCGCCGCATGGTCGGGCGCGGCGGATGCCGATGTGGTGGTTCTGCTGATCGAGGCGCATCGCGGCCTGACCGAAGGTGTTCAGGCGATCCTGGACGGGCTGGCGGAGCGCGCGGAGGGGCGCCGGGTGGCCCTTGCGATCAACAAGATCGACCGGGTCAAGGCCGAGGTTCTGCTGGCCCTGACCGAAAAGATGAATGCGGCCTTTCCATTCGAGAAGACCTTCCTGATCTCGGCGGAGAAGGGCCATGGCGTGGACGATCTGAAAGCATGGCTGGCCGGGGCCATGCCCGAAGGCCCGTGGCTTTACCCCGAAGACCAGATCGCCGATCTGCCGATGCGGATGATCGCGGCGGAGATGACGCGGGAAAAGCTGACCCTGCGCCTGCATCAGGAGCTGCCCTATCAGCTGACCGTCGAGACCGAGGCGTGGGAAGAGCGCAAGGACGGGTCGGCGAAGATCGACCAGATCGTCTATGTCATGCGCGACGGGCACAAGGGCATCGTTCTGGGCAACAAGGGCGAGACGATCAAGGCCGTCTCCACCGCGGCGCGGGAGGAGCTGGAGGCGTTTCTGGGGCGCCGGGTGCATCTGTTCCTGCAGGTCAAGGTGCGGCCCGGATGGCTGGAAGAGGCGGAGCGGTATTCCGAGATGGGGCTGGATTTCAAGGACGGGGCATGACCCCGCGCCTGACCGCGGAGTTCTGGGTGCATGCCTATCTGGCGCGGCTGCGGCTGGCCGATATTCCGGCCTTCGTGACCGCCAGGGGGGATGCCACGGCGGGAACGGTTCTGATCAAGGTGAACACGCTGGACGGTCAGGCGAAAGCGTTTCAGCGGTCCTTCGATCTGATGACCGGAGAGCGGGCCTGGATCGTTCTGGCGGAAGGCGCGGATGCAGAGGTCGAGGCCGCGCTTGCGCGTCAGCGGGGCTATGATCCGGATCTCTGGGTAATCGAGGTCGAGGACCGGGCGGGGCGGCATCTGCTGGACGAACCCGGCCTGACCTAGCGCCGGGCGATCCGGGCCAGCCCGTGCAGCAGCGCGCCCAGAACAAGCAGGACCATGGCGATATAGACGAGGTTCTGCGCGACCTGCGGCCAGCCGATCAGCGAAGGGTCGAGAAACGGGTAGGGGTAGCGCCCTTCGGCAAGGCCGCGCAGCACGGCGTATCCGGTGTAAAGCGCGGGCCAGAGCAGCGGCAGCCAGAGGCGGCGCAGGGCCGGCGGGCCCCAGGGCGCAAAGAAAAGCCACCACAGAAACGCACCGGCCGGGACCGCGCTGTGCAGCCCGTGATCAGCGATCAGCCCGATCCCGTCCGGCGACCAGAGATCGCTGAGAAGAAGGTGATAGACACCGCCCACAAGGATCAGCGACACAACGAGGCTTTGCAGCCAGCCCGGGTGCCGGGAATGCGGGCCGCAGGCAAGTGCCGCGAAGGTTGCGGCGGCCAGAAGGTTTGTGAGTGTCGTGAAGTAGAGGGCCATGAGCCACAGCGTCTCCGCCCAGCCAAGGGCGAACCGGTCCCGAAGGTAGATTGTCTGCAGCACCAGCGCCCCAAGGGCCATCAGCGCAAGGACGGCGGCCGTCGACCGGGCAGGCACGGATGTGGGATCAGCCATGGGGCAAGTCTGCCATGATGGCCCGGCAATGGACAACGGGCCCGCGGCATGGAAAATGGCCGGTATGGAATGGCGCGACGAGGGCGTTTTGCTGGCGGTCCGACCGCATGGGGAACATGCCGCGATCATCGAGGTCTTCACCGCCGCCCAGGGGCGGCATGCCGGCGTGGTGCGTGGCGGCACGTCGCGGAAAATGACGCCCGTGCTCCAGCCCGGCGCGCAACTGGACGTGACATGGCGCGCACGATTGCAGGATCATCTGGGGGCCTTCACCGTGGAGCCCTTGCGTGGCCGCGCGGCGGGGGCGCTGTCTGACCGGCTGGCCTTGGCCGGGCTTGCGTCGGTCTGTGCGCTCTTGTCCTTTACCCTGCCGGAACGGGAGCCTCACCCCGCGCTTTATGCGCGCTCGGTCGCCCTGTTGGACGGTTTGGGTGCGGAAAACTGGGCGCGGGCCTATCTGGATTGGGAAATAGGGCTGCTGGAGGAAATGGGGTTCGCGCTGGATCTGAGATCTTGCGCGGTGACCGGTTCCTATGAAGATCTGGCCTATGTGTCCCCGCGCACCGGGCGGGCGGTCAGCCGCGAGGCGGCGGGGGAGTGGGCGGAGCGGTTGCTGCCCCTGCCGGTCTGTCTTTTGGGGCAGGGCCCCGCCGAGCCGGGGGATATTGCCGATGGCCTGCACCTCAGCGGCTATTTTCTGGCCCATCATCTGGCCCCGTCGCTGGGGGAAAAGCCGCTGCCCGCCGCGCGGCAACGTCTGATCGACCTGATTGCGCGTCAGTCGGCGGAGTGACGGGTGACGGCATGGCCCCGGTCGCAGCAAGATGGATGCGGCGTGGCGACGGTGCCCCCGCATGGGCGCGGAATTATCCCGCATTATCGATTTTGGGATAATTGGCCGTCAGGTGAACTCCCTCTCCGGTCTCGCGATGACCCAGGCTTTCAGAAGCGGATCGGTCAATTGCCAGCGGCCATCCCAATTGTCGATCAGATGACGCTGCGCCAGCGCTTTCTGGGCCTTTTGCCGTTGCGAGGCGGTCAGGCTTTCTCCGGTCAGATTCTGCAGGAAGTCATGGCCGGTCTGGCCCGTCGGTTGGGCGATCTCCTCGGCCAACAGCCGCAGCATCGCGCGCTGTGCCGGGGCAAGCTCCAGCCACATCCGGTCATAGCCGCCGGTTTCCGCCATTTGCTGCGCGACCTGACGGCGGGCGGCCGCATCGTCGAAGCCGTTGAGCGGCAGTGCATTCAGCCAGATCTGAAACATCAGAGGATTACGGTCGAAATCGTGAAAGACGGCTAACGCGGTGTCGGTCGCGACGGTTCCGCGATAGGTGTCGTGGAACGCGCGCAACTGCTGGGTGACGAAGTCATCGGGCAGCGGCGGCAGGGTGATCTCGGTCGCGAAGTTGAAAAACGGCGCATCGCGCTGCGAAAAGACCCGCTTCAATCCGCTCTGCGACGAGCCGGTGAACACCACGGACAGGCCGGTCTTGCGCTTGTCGAGCGCAGTGCGCAGCGCGGCCATGATCGCGGTGGCCTCCGGCGCATAAAGGATCTCCTGAAACTCATCGAACAACAGGATCGCCGGGCGCGTCTCATCGGCGAGTTTCTCGCAGTACTGGTCCAGAAGCAGGAGATGATCTTCGGGCGCCTTGCCCTTCAGATCCGACAGGTCGATCTCGATCTCCCCCCGCCTTGTCGGATCCCGGAGGCGCAGCTTGGGCGACAGCGCCAGTGTGCCGCGCGCCAGACGTTTGGCGATGGGCTCCGCCCGAAGTGCCTGATCCAGCTCATAAAGCAGGATCGCAAGCGGTGACGTGGGCATTTGCCAGAAGGACGCATAGGCGACCTGATGGCCGTACATTTCGGCCCTCGGGGCAAGATCGTATTGCAGGAACTAGGTCTTGCCGATGCGGCGCGGCCCGAACAGGGAAATCGCCTGAACCGGGCCGCTCACCAGCATGGTGAACACGGTATCGAGGAAATCGGTGCGGGTATAATGCCAGTGGGCTTTGGTCATTATCCCCCTTTATCACGTTTCCGATATTTATCCAAACGGGGATAATAGCGGATAATCCGGCACCGGGCTGGCGGGCGGCCCCGGCTCTCTAGCCCAGAAGCCGCCGCGCGATGACCTGCGCCTGGATCTCGGCCGCACCTTCGAAGATGTTCAGGATCCGCGCGTCACAGAGGATGCGCGAGATCTTGTATTCCAGTGCGAAGCCGTTGCCGCCATGGATCTGCAGCGCGTTATCCGCCGCGGCCCAGGCCACGCGGGCGCCAAGCAGCTTGGCCATTCCCGCCTCCAGATCGCACCGGCGGCCATGGTCCTTCTCGTCGGCGGAGAAATAGGTAAGCTGCCGGGCCACCATGATTTCCACGGCCATCATCGCGAGTTTGGAGGCGACACGGGGGAACGCGATCAGCGATTTTCCGAATTGCTTGCGGTCCTGCGCGTATTGCAGGCCGACATCCAGCGCCGACTGGGCCACGCCGATGGCGCGCGCCGCGGTCTGGATGCGGGCACTTTCGAAAGTTTCCATCAGATGTTTGAAGCCCTGGCCCTCGACCCCGCCCAGGAGGTTCTCTCCCTTCACGCGGAAATTGTCGAAGCCAAGCTCATATTCCTTCATGCCGCGGTAGCCCAGAACCTCGATCTCCCCGCCGGTCATGCCCTCCGTGGGGAAGGGGTTGGCATCGTCACCCGGCTCTTTTTCCGCGAGGAACATGCTGAGGCCCTTGTAATTGCTGGTGTCCGGGTCGGTCCGGGCCAGCAGCGTCATCACATGGGTGCGTGCGGCGTGGGTGATCCACGTCTTGTTGCCGGTAATCCGGTAATCCTCGCCGTCCTTCACCGCGCGGGTGCGCAGACTGCCAAGGTCGGAGCCGGTATTGGGCTCGGTGAACACCGCCGTGGGCAGGGTTTCGGCCGATGCGATCCGGGGCAGCCATTTCTGCTTCTGTTCGTCGGTGCCGCCGGTCAGGATCAGCTCGGCCGCGATTTCCGAGCGGGTGCCGAGGGAGCCCACGCCGATATAGCCGCGCGACAGTTCTTCGGAGACCACGCACATGGACGCCTTGGACAGCCCGAAACCGCCGTATTCTTCCGGGATAGTCAGGCCGAAGACGCCCATTTCGGCCAGTTCCTCGATCACCGTCATCGGGATCAGCTCGTCCTTCAGATGCCAGTCATGGGCGAAGGGTTCGACCTTCTCCACCGCATAGCGGCGGAACTGGGCGCGGATCATCTCCAACTCGTCGTCGAGACCGGTCGCGCCGACGGTGATATCTGCCGTCTGTTCCTGCATCAGCGCCACCAGCCGAAGCCGCGCCGCCTGCGTATTTCCCGACTGGCACAGCGTCATGACGGCGGGGGCCATCATGCCGCGCTGGTCGTCCTGGCTGAGCCCGAGATCCTGCATCCGCAGGATCTCCCCCTGGCTCATGGGGATGCCGCCATAGATCTGCCAGAGATACTCGCCGAAGGCGATCTGATGGAGCAGCGCCTCGGTCTCGCCGAACTGCCCCTCTGCCTGCAGGCGCTCGGCCCAGTTCTGCATCTGGCGAAGCGATTCCACATAGGTGGCCAGCCATGCCAGCCCGTGGGCCGCGGTCTGGTTCTGTTCCAGCGCGGGGGCGGAGAGTTTGCCGTCCTCGCTGACCATGGCGCGGACGCGGTCCGTAGCGGTTGCCAGCAGCGCCTCCACCGGCGGGATGGCCGCGCCGGTCAACGCCAGCAGATCGGGCAAAATCGCGCTTTCAGGGCTGTCACTCTGCATCGGCTGTCCATCATGTGGCATGGGCGCTCTCCTGTCATCACGGGTCTGGACCGGAATTAGGGATTTTGCAGGTGCAGCGCAAGAAAAATACAACAAACGTTACGTGAGAGACCGAAAATGTCTCACTTGTTTTGCAGTGCAGCGGCGCTGTAGGAAGGGCGCGAGGGGAACCCGGCCATGGAAGACACGCTGAATCTGATGCCGCTTTGGGCCTTTGTCGCGGCATTGGCGGTCACGTTTCTGGCCGGCTTCGTCAAGGGCGCGGTGGGGTTTGCGCTGCCGCTGATCATGATCTCGGGTCTGAGCCTGTTTCTGGAGCCGCAACTGGCCATCGCCGGTATTCTGCTGCCGGTGGTGCTGTCGAATTTCCTGCAGGCGGGCCGCTTCGGCCTGACGCAGATCCGGGCGGTGGTGATCGAATACTGGCGCTACATTCTGATCGTCTGCATCATGATCCTGTTCGTGTCGCAATTCGTCACGGTCATTCCGGCGCAGGTGTTCTATCTGATTCTGGGCGTGCCGGTGGTGATCCTGTCCCTGATCCAGCTTTTCGGCGTTCGGTTTCATGTGCCCCCCGCGCGGCGGCGGATCGCGGAATGGGGCATCGGGGCCTTTGCCGGCGGGCTTGGCGGGCTTACCGGAACCTGGGGCCCGCCGACGGTGCTGTACCTGATCGCGCTTGAGACACCCAAGGCGAAACAGATGCTCGTGCAGGGGGTGGTCTACGGCCTGGGCTCGGTAAGCCTGCTGATCGGGCATCTGCAATCGGGGGTGTTGAACACGGTCACCGCGCCGTTTTCGGCGGCCCTGCTGATCCCGGCCTTTCTGGGCATGCAGGTGGGTTTCTGGCTGAGCGACCGGCTGGACGCGGAGGTGTTTCGCAAGATCACCCTGATCGTGCTGGTGGTGGCGGGTGCCAATCTGGTCCGTCGCGGTCTGTTGGGTTAGCGAATTTCCGAACTCATTGCCCGAACCCTTCAAGACCGGAGTAATCGATGCCTTCCAGGATGCGGTCGAACCGGTTCTCCCGGGAACTGTTGATCGCATTGATCGCGGCCGCTGACCGCATCTGACGGTTCACGGCTTCCTCCCGGCTTTCGCATTGCCGGAAGGCATCGGACCAGCCCTGCGCATATTCGGGGTCAAAGTTGAACCGCTGCTGGTCCTTCCGGAACTGGTCAAACAGCGATCCGGCCGCCTGACGCCCCGAATGGCACCCGTCATCGAAGCCCTGCCGGTAGGATGGCGAGGTGTTGGACTGGGATGCGATCATGGTTTCGGACGGTTCGGGGAAAATGCAGGCGGTCAGAACGAACAGGCTGAGCGGAAGAAAAGCAAAAGCAGATTTCATGCCGGATAACTCCCTGTGAAACTGGTAAATTGGCAAACTGGCACTGGGCACCACAACCTAGGGTAGTGAGCGGTGCCCATGAGTCGAGCGGAATGCTGTTTTCACGCGGGTCTTGGCATGTTCCCGCCGCCTCCGGTTTCCGGGGCAGCGGGTTGGATGAGGCTCAGCCGATGGCGGCGGCTTTCACGTCCTCGTCGATGAACGGCACGTATTGCGCGAAATTGTCGGCAAACATCTGCACCAGCTTGGCGGCCTGGGCGTCGTATTCCTCGTTCACCGACCAGGTGCGGCGCGGGTCGAGCAGAACTTCGGCCACGCCCGGTGCCTCCGTGGGCACCTCGAAGCCGAAATTCGGATCGCGGCGGAACGCGCCCTTGTTCAGGGTCCCGTCCAGGGCCGCGGCGAGCAAGGCCCGTGTCGCGCGGATCGGCATGCGGGCACCGGTTCCGTAGGCGCCGCCGGTCCAGCCGGTATTGACGAGCCAGCAGGTCGCGGCGTGGCGGTCGATCTGTTCCCGCAGTAGGCTGCCATAGACCTCGGGCCGGCGCGGCATGAAGGGCGCGCCGAAACAGGTCGAGAAGGTCGGCTCGGGCTCCGTCACGCCGCGTTCGGTGCCGGCCACCTTGGAGGTGAAGCCGCTCAGGAAGTGGTACATTGCCTGCGCCGGGGTCAGCCGGGCGATGGGCGGCAACACACCGAAGGCATCGCAGGTCAGCATGATGATGTTGCTCGGGTGTCCGGCGCGCGCGGTCTCGCTTGCATTCGAGATGTAATGCAACGGGTAGGCACAGCGCGTATTGGCCGTCAGGCTGTCATCCTCGAAATCCAGATCGAACGTGTCGGGGTCGAAGACCATGTTTTCGATCACCGTGCCGAACTTGCCGGTGGTGGCATAGATCTCGGGCTCAGCGGTCGGGCTCAGGTTGATGGTCTTGGCGTAGCAGCCGCCCTCGAAGTTGAAGATGCCGTTCTCGGACCAGCCGTGTTCGTCATCGCCGATCAGAACCCGGCCCGGATCGGCGCTCAGCGTCGTCTTTCCGGTTCCGGACAGACCGAAGAAAACGGCCGAATCCCCGGGGTTGCCGATCGCATGATTGGCCGAGCAGTGCATTGCCATCACACCCTTGCCGGGCAGGATGTAGTTGAGCAGCGTGAACACCGATTTCTTGTTTTCGCCGGCATAGGCGGTGCCGCCGATAAGGATGAGTTTCTTCTCGAAATTCAGGGCGATAACCGTTTCGCTGCGGCATCCGTGGCGGGCCGGGTCGGCCTGAAATCCGGGGCAGTTCAGGATCGTGAATTCCGGCGCGAAACGGGCAAGCTCCCCGGCTTCCGGGCGGCGCAGCATGTGGCGGATGAACAGCCCATGCCAGGCCAGTTCGGTCACCAGACGCACATCCAGCCGATGATCCGGGTCGGCGCCGCCATAGAGATCCTGGACGAAATAGTCGCGGCCCTGCATGTGCTTCAGCATGTCGGCGTGAAGCCGGTCGAAGGCCGCGGGTTCCATCGGGGCGTTGTTGTCCCACCAGATCGTGTCTTCGACCGATGCGCTGCGCACCACGAACTTGTCGTTCGGCGACCGGCCCGTGTGCTTGCCCGTGGTCACCAGCAACGCGCCGCCCTGGCCCAGCGTGCCCTCGCCGCGTTTCAGCGCCTCTTCGATCAGGGCGGGTTCCAGCAGGTTGTAATAGACGGTGCCAAGCCCGGTGATGCCTTGCTGGTCCAGCGTCTGGGCTGGGTTCACGCGCCCGATTTTCATATGCAAGCTCCTTGTCCGGATTGGCCCGGTCCTAGGGTGGAAATCCCGTCGGTGAGTGCGTCAGCCCACCGGTGCGTGGCCCATATAACATGACGATTTTGGCGGTGAACAGGACAGAGCCGCACAGTTAGCGCAACCAAAGCGAAACATTTTTGCACCATTAGGGCGGCTTTAACGCCGAAAAGGTCTGAATTGCAGCGCGCCGCCCGCGCGATTCGCAAGTTAGAGATTGATTCTAAAGCGCGAAGACCGGAGAATGAGGAAAAAATAAGGCAACCGAGCAGTATAAGGATGACAGCATGTCACGGATCGCGCTTGTCGATGACGACAGGAATATCCTGACCTCCGTTTCCATGACCCTTGAGGCAGAGGGTTTTGAGGTCGAAACCTACAACGATGGCCAGAGCGCGCTGGATGCGTTCACCCGGCGGATGCCGGAGCTTGCCGTTCTGGACATCAAGATGCCGCGTATGGACGGGATGGACCTGTTGCAGCGCCTGCGGCAGAAATCCAAGGTTCCGGTCATTTTTCTTACCTCCAAGGACGATGAGATCGATGAGTTGATGGGCCTGCGCATGGGCGCGGACGACTATGTGAAAAAGCCCTTTTCGCAGCGGCTTCTGGTCGAGCGGATCCGCTCGATCCTGCGCCGGCAGGAAGCGATCGCATCGGATGCGACCGACACGCCCGAGGAAAGCCAGGTGCTGGTTCGCGGGCAGTTGTCGATGGATCCGCTGCGCCATGCCGTCACCTGGAAAGGCAACGATGTCTCGCTGACCGTGACCGAATTTCTGCTGCTGCAGGCATTGGCACAGCGGCCGGGTTTCGTGAAATCCCGCGATCAGCTCATGGATGTCGCTTATGACGAGCAGGTCTATGTCGATGACCGGACCATCGACAGCCATATCAAGCGGCTGCGCAAGAAGATGCGGCAGGCGGATGACGAATTTTCCGCAATCGAGACGCTTTATGGCATCGGCTACCGCTACAACGAAGAGTAGATGACTCTGGCTTCGGATCTTTCCATGACCAACAGGCGCGCCCGGGACAGGGCGGATATCGTGCTTGGAGAGGACTGGGATCGGCCGCAGGGTGCGGTCGAATCCGAGTTGCGGGCTGCGCGGCAGCGGCGCGGCATGTTCTCGCTCAAGCGGTCGCCTCTGGCACGCAAGATCATCGTCTTCAACCTGCTGGCCATCGTGGTTCTGGTCGCGGGCGTGCTCTATCTGAACCCGTTTCGCGACAGCCTTGTCCTGCAACGCGAACGCGGTCTGGCGATCGAGGCGCAGTTGATCGCCGATGTGTTCGAGGCGAGCCTGCCGCGCAATGCGCCCGCCGACCTCATCACCGGCGACGGCATCAACCCCGAGGAGGTCCTGAGCCGCATCGGCCTGACCGAAGGTGTGGATGTCTTTGTCTATGCGTCCTCCGGGGTTCTGGTCGCCTCCACCGACACGGTTGCGCGCAACCCCGTGCGCCCGGTGCAGGGTCTTGACGATGACCGGCCCCCACGAACGCTGCTGATCACCGATTTCCTCAATACGGTCTGGGACGGTATCGCGGCACTTCTGTCCAACGAAGACGAACCCTCGGTTCCACCGGATGAAGAGCAACTGGCCCGCGCGCTGATCGATTATGCGCTGAATGGCGGTACCGTGATGCGGCGCGGGGTGGAGACCACGGGCACCGTCTATACCGCCGCCACCCCGATCGAGGGCAGCAACGGCATGATCGGTGTGGTCGCGGTGACCACGGCCGCGGGCGAGATCGATCAGCTTGTGCGGGCGGAACGCGAACAGCTTCTGCAGATGTTCGTGATCGCGCTTCTGGTCTCGATCGGTCTCAGTCTGGTTCTGGCCTCGACCATCGCCAATCCGCTGTCGGATCTGTCCGCCGCCGCCGAGCTTGGCCGCGACAAGAATGCCCGCAAGATGAGCCCCACCCGCGTTCGCATCCCCGATCTGACCGGGCGGCCGGACGAGATCGGGCGGCTGTCTGGAGCGCTTCGCGGAATGGTCGGCGCTCTCTATGACCGGATCGATTCAAACGAGCAGTTCGCGGCCGACGTCTCCCACGAGATCAAGAACCCTCTCGCGTCACTGCAATCGGCCGTCGGCACCATGCGGCTTGCCAAGACCGAAGATCAGCGCAACCGCTTGCTGGAAGTCATCGAACATGACGTGAAACGACTGGATCGGCTGGTGTCCGACATCTCGAATGCATCCCGGCTCGACAGCGACCTGGTCAAGGAGGAAGAAGAGGAGTTCGACCTGATCCGCATGCTGGACAGCCTGAGCGGCTATCACGGCGAAGAGGCGGAAAAATCGGGTGTGGACTTCATTGCCGATCTGCCTCCGGAACCGATCCTCATCAACGGTCTGGAGGGGCGTCTGGCCCAGGTGTTCGTCAATCTGATCACCAATGCGATTTCCTTCTGTCAGCCCGGCGACGCGGTCCGTATCTGGGCGCGCAAACGCCAGAACCGCGTTCTGGTCGTTGTGGAGGATACCGGCCCCGGCATTCCCGAAGAGGCGCTGACCAAGGTGTTCAACCGGTTCTATTCGGAACGCCCGGTGCAGCAGTTCGGCGATCACTCCGGGCTTGGCCTTGCGATTTCCAAGCAGATTGTCGAGGCACATGGCGGAGTGATCTGGGCGGAGAACATCCGCCCGACCGAAGCCGACGTGACCTCCGAACCGCTTGGTGCGCGTTTCGTGGTCGGCCTGCCGGTCTGACGCCATGGATCGGGATGCGGCCGATCTTGTCCGCGCTCTGGAAACCTACGGCACCGCGTTCGAGGATCACCTGCATTGCCATGGGACTGCCGTCAGCCTGCAAGGGCAGGGCGTTCTGCTGCTTGGCCCGTCGGGCAGCGGCAAATCCGCTCTTGCGCTGATGCTGGTGGCCCATGGCGCGGATCTGATCGCGGATGACGGCGCATGGGTTTCGGTGCGCGACGGGACCCTGATGCTGAGCGCTCCGCCCGAGGCGCCCGCGATGATCGAGGCGCGGCATGTGGGCCTTCTTGCCGTGGATTGCGCGCGGGCCCCGATCCCCCTGCGGCTGGCCGTGGACCTTGGCCGTGACGACACCCGGCGCCTGCCGCCGCGACGGAAGGTCGCTTGGGCCGGTGCCAGCGCGGAGTTGATCCATGGCGCCGGTCAGCCCACGCTCTGGGCGGTGCTGATCCAGTATCTGCGCGGCGGGCGCGTGGCCTGAGCCCGCGGCACCCCTTGGTGGAGAACCCGATGCCCGAGCCCGACAGATCCCGACAGGAAGACGGTGCCCGGAGTCCCATGGCGGAAGAAGGCGCACGGGTCGTCTTTGTCTCCGGTCCTTCCGGGGCGGGCCGATCCACGGCCATCCGCGCGCTGGAGGATCTGGGTTTCGAGGCGATCGACAATCTCCCGCTCAGCCTCCTGCCTCGGCTGCTGGAAGGCCCGCCGATCACCCGACCGCTGGCACTTGGCACGGATCCCAGAAATCGCGATTTCAGCGCGCAGGCCCTGATCGCCGCGGTCGACAGGCTTGCCGCGGATCCCGAAATCCTCGCCGATCTGGTCTTTCTCGACTGCGCCGCCGAGGTGTTGGAGCGGCGCTATTCCGAAACCCGGCGTCGTCACCCGCTGGCCCCGGAAGACCAGCCGATGCTCGGCATCCGGCTCGAGCAGGATCTGCTGGCCCCGGTGCGGGCCCGTGCCGGTATCCTGATCGACACGTCCGAGATGACGCCCCATGACCTGCGCGCCGAGATCAACCGCTGGTTCGCCTCGGGCGGGCAGCAGAAGCTGGCGCTGTCGGTCCAGTCATTCTCCTACAAGCGCGGGCTGCCCACCGGCGCCGATCTGGTTTTCGACTGCCGGTTCCTGCGCAACCCCTACTGGCGGGACGACCTGCGCGCACTGGACGGCCGCGACCCGGCGGTGGCGGCCTATATCGCCGACGATCCCCGGTTTCCGGCCTTCGCCGATCAGGTGACGCAGCTGATCGAAACGCTGCTGCCCGCCTATCGTGATGAGGGTAAAAGCCATCTGAATGTGGCCTTCGGGTGTACCGGCGGGCAACACCGGTCGGTCGCAATGGCCGAAAACCTGGCCGCCCATCTTGCGCGTGCCGGATGGCAGGTGTCTAAAAGACATCGGGAACTGGAGAGGCGTGGCGTGATCCAGACGCCGTAAGCCGGAAAGCACAAGAGTTGATCGGTATCGTTATCGTTGCACATGGAGGCCTGGCGCGGGAGCTTTTGAACGCGACCGAGCATGTTGTGGGCCAGCAGGCAGCGGTGATCGCGATCCCGGTCGGTGCCGATGACGACCGGGCCGCGCGGATGTTCGAGATCTGCGAAGCCGCGGATCAGGTCGATACCGGGGATGGCGTGGTCGTGGTGACCGATATGTATGGCGGATCGCCCTCCAACCTGTCGCTGAAGGCCTGCCGGCCACAGAACCGGAAGATCCTGACCGGTGTGAACCTGCCGATGCTGATCAAGCTGGCGAAATCCCGGCATCTGCCCGTCGAGATCGCGGTCGACCGCGCGGCCGAGGCCGGACGGCGCTACATCGACAGCTTCGATGGTGCCCCTGAATGAGCGACCCGGTCATCCGCGATCTGAAGATCGTGAACGTCAAGGGGCTGCACGCCCGCGCCTCGGCCAGATTCGTCGAAGTCGTCGAGGAATTCGACGCCACGGCGACCGTTCGGCGGGATGGGCTAAGTGCTGCCGGGGACTCGATTATGGGCCTTTTGATGTTGGCAGCCTCTCAAGGAACCTCTATTGAGGTTGAAACATGTGGCACGGATGCCGAGGCCTTGGCCGATGCATTGGAAGCCCTGGTGGCCGACAAGTTTGGCGAAGGCAACTGACCCCGTGCCGAGGGAAGCCCGAGGGGACAGGGTGCGTTGACCGATATCACCACGCCCAGTGTGAAACCCAGAAATCGGCCGGTTGGCCGGCGCTCTTCCATTGTCTACGATCACCGCACGCTGACCTATGCCAATTCCTTTGACAGCGTTCTGACGCGGCATTCCATCAAGGCCATCGAATGGATGACCGGAAAGCTGACGATCATGCGCCGCGTCCGCGAGTTCGAGCGTCTGGGTGCCCCGTCCGGTCAGGCCTTCTGGCCCGCGACGATGAAAGCCATGGGAATCGAGTTGCAGACCCCGCAGGCGCAGCTTGATCGCATCCCCGCCACGGGTCCGGTCGTGTTCGTCGCCAACCACCCTCACGGGCTTGTCGATGGCATGATTCTGGCCGATCTTATCGGGCGGCGGCGTGACGATTACCGCATTCTCAGCCGCTCCATTCTCACAGGGATCGACGACAGCGCGGCCAGCTACATGATCCCGGTCCCGTTCCCGCATCAGCCCGACGCGCAGAAGATGATGATCGAGATGCGTGCCCAGGCCATGGACCATCTGGAGCACAAAGGGCTGATCGCGCTGTTCCCCTCGGGCGTGGTGGCGGCCTCGAAAACCATGATGGGTCCCGCGATCGAGGCGGAATGGAACGTCTTCACCGCCAAGATGATCCGCAAATCCGGGGCCACGATCGTGCCCTGTTTCTTCCAGGGGTCCAATTCACGCTGGTATCAGATCGCCAACCGGATTTCCCCGGTTTTGCGGCAGGGCATGCTGATCCATGAAGTCGTGCATGCGTTCGACAAGCCGCAGGCCCCGATCATCGGCAACCCGATACCGCCTGCGGATTGGGAAGAGCGGATCGGAAACCCGCGCCAGTTCATGGCGTGGCTGCGCGCGCGGACGTTGTCGCTGAAAGAGAACCCCGATCAGGCCTGACCTGCGCCGGGCGCCGCCGGTTTCGCGCAAACGCTGCGAACCGGCTTCTGCCCGCATTCACCGCGTGGGGACGGGCGTGTCGCCACGGTAGTCGTAGAACCCGCGCTCGGTCTTGCGGCCAAGCCATCCGGCTTCGACATATTTGGTGAGCAGCGGGCAGGGCCGGTATTTTGTGTCCGCCAGCCCGTCGTGAAGCACGTTCATGATCGCCAGACAGGTGTCCAGACCGATGAAATCCGCAAGCTCCAGCGGCCCCATCGGATGGTTGGCCCCCAGTTTCAGCGATTCGTCGATCGAGCGGACATTGCCGACGCCTTCATAGAGCGTATAGACCGCTTCGTTGATCATCGGCATCAGGATCCTGTTGACGATGAAGGCGGGGAAATCCTCCGCCGTGGCGGCCGTCTTGCCCAGCTTGTCGACCACAGCCTTGCAGGCGGCGAACGTCGCCTCGTCGGTGGCGATACCGCGGATCAGTTCGACCAGTTGCATCACCGGCACCGGGTTCATGAAGTGGAAGCCCATGAACTTTTCGGGTCGGTCGGTGCGGCTGGCCAGCCGTGTGATCGAGATCGAGGACGTGTTCGATGTGAGGATCGTTTCAGGCTTCAGGTGCGGCAAAAGATCTTCGAAGATCGCCTGCTTGACCGTCTCGCGTTCCGTGGCGGCTTCGATAATCAGATCCGACGGCCCCAGTTCGGTCAGAACCAGCGTCGTGGAAATCCGCGCCATGGCGGCCTGTTTTTCTTCATCGCTGATTTTTCCGCGACTGACCTGGCGTTCCAGATTGCGGTCTATCAGGGCCAGGGCCTTGTCGAGCATATCCTGGGAAATATCATTCAGAACAACGTCATAGCCCGCAAGTGCACAGACATGCGCGATGCCGTTGCCCATTTGTCCCGCGCCGACGATACCGATCTTCTGAATGTCCATGCCCGGCATCCTTTCCGCGTCCGATTTCCGCCGCACCATAGGCCTCGTTCGCGCCTGCGCACAAGGGCCCTGAACCGCGACGGATTCTGTGAAAAAGCTCCTCAATTTTGCCGTTTAGCCCTTTGGAAACGGCTCCGCGCGAGATTGGGCTCGGGTGAGTCGAAATAAGGTGGGAGCCAAGCGATGAGCTTTGCACAACCGGGGCATGGGCCTCTTGAATATCAGCCGGTACAGTATCCCGGCTCGCAAATGATGTTTCGCGGTCCGGCGCAGGATCTGAGCGGACCGTACATACTCTGTCTCGGTGCGTCCGAGACCTATGGAAAGTTCGTCAGTGCGCCATTTCCGGAGCAACTGGGCGACCGGCTGGATCGGCCGGTGGTGAATATGGGGGCGATGAATGGCGGGCTGGATCTGATCCTGCATGACAAGGCGATTGCCGGGGCCATCGAAGGCGCCGACGCGGTGGTGCTGCAAATCACCGGGGCCCAGAACATGACCAACCGGTTCTATCAGGTGCACCCGCGCCGCAACGATCGGTTCCTGAAAGCCTCAAGCCTGCTGCAGACGATCTATCGGGACGTCGATTTTACCGAGTTCCATTTTACGCGGCACATGCTGTCGACCTTGCAGGTGCTGTCCAAAGACCGGTTCCGGATCGTGGTGGACGAACTGCAACAGGCCTGGCTTGCCCGGATGCGCCAACTGATGGGGCGGATCAAGGTGCCCGTGCATCTGCTCTGGATCGCCGATCATACCCCTGAGCAGGAGCCAAGGGAGAATGCATTGGGCAGTGACCCGCTGTTCATCACCGCAGACATGCTGGAGGAGGTGGCCGCGGAGGCCGCGTCGCTCAGCCTGGCGGTCACGGCGGAGGCGGAGCGGCAGACGCCCACCCGCGGCATGTTCTTCGCGCTTCGGGAGGAGGCGGCGGCCAGGGTGCTGCCGGGCCCGATGGTTCACGCCCGCGCGGCGGAGGAACTGGCGCAACGTCTTGCCGGATAGCAAAAAAGCCCGCCGGTCCGACCGGCGGGCTTTTTCAGCGTGAAACGATGGCCCCGGGGTCAGCCGAGTTTTTCGGTCAGCTCCGGCACGGCATCGAAAAGGTCCGCAACAAGGCCGTAATCGGCGACCTGGAAAATCGGCGCTTCCTCGTCCTTGTTGATCGCGACGATGACCTTGCTGTCTTTCATGCCGGCCAGATGCTGAATCGCGCCTGAAATGCCAACGGCGATGTAAAGATCCGGGGCCACGACCTTGCCGGTCTGTCCCACCTGCCAGTCGTTCGGAGCGTAACCGCTGTCGACCGCCGCGCGGGAGGCCCCGACCGCGGCGCCCAGTTTGTCGGCCAGACCTTCGATGATCGCGAACTGCTCTTCCGAGCCCACGCCGCGCCCGCCGGAGACGACAATGCCGGCGGAGGTCAGCTCGGGCCGGTCGGAGGCCGCGACCTTGTCTTCCACCCAGGAGGAGAGACCGGGATCGCCCGCGGCACCGATCATCTCCACCGGAGCGGCGCCGCCGGTGGGGGCTGCATCGAAGGTGGAGGTCCGGAAGGTGATGACCTTCGTGGCGTCGGAGGATTTCACCGTCTGGACCGCGTTGCCCGCATAGACCGGGCGCTCGAACGTATCGGCATCGACCACGGCGGTCGCATCGGAGATCACCATCACGTCGAGCAGCGCCGCAACGCGCGGCATGATGTTTTTCGCATCCGTCGTCGCGGGCGCGGTGATGTGGGTGTAGTCGCTCGCAAGGCTGACGATCAGATCGGCGACCGGCTCGGCCAGGCGGTGGCCGTAAAGCGGGTCTTCGGCGCAGAGCACCTTGGCCACACCGTCGATGGTGGCGGCCTCGTCCGCGGCGGCTTTGGCCGATGCGCCGACGCAAAGCAGCGTCACATCGCCAAGCGCTTTCGCGGCGGTCACGGCCTTGGCGGTGGCATCCATCGCCAGCGCGCCATCGGTCACTTCGGCAAGAACCAGAACAGCCATCAGATCACCCCCGCTTCGTCTTTGAGTTTCGTAATCAGCTCGTCCACCGAACCGACCATCACCCCGGCCTTGCGGCTTTCGGGCTCGGCGGTTTTCAGGATCTCCAGCCGGGGCGTGACATCAACGCCGTAATCGGCGGCCGTCTTTTCATCCAGCGGCTTCTTCTTGGCTTTCATGATGTTCGGCAGGCTGGCATAGCGTGGCTCGTTCAGGCGCAGGTCGACCGTGACGATGGCGGGCATCTTCACGTCGATGGTCTGCAAACCGCCATCGACCTCACGGGTGACCTTCGCACTGTCGCCGTCGATCTCGATGCCCGAGGCGAACGTGGCCTGAGACCAGCCCAGAATGGCGGCAAGCATCTGGCCGGTGGCGTTCATGTCGTTGTCGATGGCCTGTTTGCCGGCCAGAACCAGCCCGGGCTGTTCCTCGTCGATCACGGCTTTCAGGATTTTCGCGACCGCCAGCGGCTCGATATCCTGGTGAACATCGTCGGCGGCGATAACCAGAATGGCCCGATCGGCGCCCATGGCCAGCGCGGTGCGCAGGGTTTCCTGCGCCTGTTTGACACCGATCGAAACGGCGACGACCTCTTCCGCCTTGCCGGCTTCGCGCAGGCGGATGGCCTCTTCCACGGCGATCTCGTCAAACGGGTTCATCGACATTTTGACATTGGCGAGATCGACCCCGGACCCGTCCGCCTTCACACGGACCTTCACGTTGTAGTCAATCACGCGCTTCACAGGCACCAACACCTTCATCTGCACGTCACTCCTGTTCTTGGACCGGGCGGAATGGCCCAGACACATCCTTCATTCCCGAGGTGTGTTATCGTTCTTGGGCAGGTGAAAACAGTCCAAAATCGACGCAGGAGGGTTTTGCGACGCCGCGTTACGTTGGTCTGATGTTACGTCAACTGCCGGCGGCGTGGGCCAGCTCGACGAGGACAGCGGCGTAAATCACGCCGGACGCGACCAGAACGAAGACGTGCCAGATCGTGTTGTGAAAGGGCAGGTTTTCCCACACGTGGAAGATGACACCGGCGGTATAGGTCAGCCCGCCGATCAGCAGGAGGATCAGCCCGGCCTGGCTGAGACCTGCAAGGATCGGCCCGCCAAAGGCGACCCCGGCCCAGCCCAGACCCAGATAAAGCGCCAAGGCGAGGTAGCGGTGGCGCCGGGCGCTGAACAGGATGATCGAGGCGCCGGCCAGCGCCACGCCCCATATGCCCGCCAGAAACCACCCGGCATGGGCCCCGGTCAACACAAGCACCGGCGTGTAGGTTCCGGCGATCTTGAGATAGATCGCGGACTGGTCGATGCGGCGCAGCCGATCCTGCCAGCTTGGCGTCAGGATCATGTTGTAGAGCGCCGAGCAAAGCAGCATCGCGACCAGGCAGACGGTGTAGATGGCCGTGGCCGTGATGATCGTGGCGTCACCGATCCAGACGGCGGCCAATGTGATCATCACCGGCCCGCCGATCATCGCTGCCGACAGTCCCGACACATGCACCACCGCGTCCGAGACATATTCGGCGCGGCTATAGGCATCTGGCTGACGGCGTGGCAACATGGTGCGGCCCTGATTTGTGTATCCCTTTAGAGTATATCAGAATTCCCACCCGTCAATTGGCGATCCCGTAACGTTACCCCCGGGTCCGCAGGGCCGTGCCGTTCCGCCGAAACGGGAGAGGGGCGGTCACAGGAAGGCGGTTCTTGGGATAAGCGGGGTTGTCTTCGGGGCGAAACGGGTTGAGGCGACAGCCCCCTGATATCGGGGGGCTTCCGGCCCGGATAACGAAGAAACGCTGTGGCCGCAGCAGGGTGCCGGACCCACGCTCTTTGCGCCTTCAGACGGGATCACGGATTGTTTCGCGGGGAAAGAAAAACCGGTCATGCCGAATACCGGAGTGTGAGATCTGGATGCGATGACCGCGTAGGTGAGCGCCGCGGGGATCGACTGGCACCCTGATCGAGCTTTGAGAACCGGCATGAGCGGGGCCGCCACCCGGCCCCAGGAAGAGGGCATGCGCCCGTCCGCGCCTGGTCCGTTCGTATGGTGCTGGCCCCGAGATGACCGCCGCCCGTGTTCAGCGGTTGGCCCCCGGCACCCACAAGACATCGTCCTTGCCGTCATTATTGGCGATACGCCCGGCGACGAAGAACCAGTCGGACAGGCGGTTGAGATACTTCACGCCCTCTGGATTGACCGACTCCATCGTTGCCAGCTCCACGCTGATGCGTTCGGCGCGGCGGGCCACCGTCCGGCAGACATGCAGATGCGCGGCCAGCGCAGACCCTCCCGGCAGGATGAAGCTGCGGAGCGGTGTCAGTTTCGCGTTCATCCCGTCGATTTCGGACTCGAGCCGCAACACCTGGCTTTCGGCGATGCGAAGCGGCGGATACTCCCGGTCCGCGTCCTTTTCCATGCCGGGCGTGCACAGGTCGGCGCCCAGATCGAACAGATCGTTCTGAATGGCGGCCAGCCTGTCGTCCAGCTCGCCTTCGGCGGCCAGACGGGCCATGCCAAGCGTGGCGTTCAGCTCGTCCACCGTCCCGTAGGCCGCCACCCGCATGGAGTGCTTGGCCACCCGGGTGCCATCGCCGAGGGCGGTTTCTCCGGCATCGCCGGTTTTTGTGTATATCTTGTTCAGAACGACCATCTGGATCAGCCCCCTGCCTGACGACGGAAAAGCACGAAAACGAGGATGAGCAGCACCGCGACGAACTGCGCCAGCAACCGCCAGCGCATGAATTTATTGGCGTTCTTGCGGTTGTACTCGCCGCCTATGCGGAATGAGTTGATGCCCATCAGCAGCACCACCAGCACCCCGAAACAGGCCAGCGCCACGAGAATGAAAAGCGGGTCGGAAAGCATGGCACGTCCTTTTCGTTGATTGCGGGCGATGTAGCCGGTTTGTGGCCCCTGACTAGGCCTTGGCGACCATCCAGTCAAAAACCCGCTGCGGCAGGATGCGTCGGGCGATCTCGACAATCCAGGTTGCGGTGGTGATGAAATAGCGCGCGCGGGGGCGCGGCGCTTCCAGTGCGTGGATCAGTTTCGCGGTCACGGCGGGCGGCTCCAGCTGGAAAGGCGCCTTGCCGGTCGTCTCGTAGAGATGGCGCAGAAGCTGATCGCGATACAGATCCGCGATGGCGGAGGTCTCCCAGTCGATCCATTTCTCGAAGCCCGGGATCGAGTTCACCCGGAATTTCGAACTGACCGGCCCGGTATTCAGGGTCGACACATGGATCCCCGTGCCCCGCAATTCCAGCCGCAGCGTGTCGGTCAGCCCCTCGACGGCGTGTTTGCTGGCGGTATAGGCCCCCCGCCAGCGGATCGGCACCCGACCGAGCGCTGAGGAGTGCTGAACGATGCGGCCATATCCGCCCTGCGCCCGCATCACGGCGACGGCGCGGCGGGTCAGATCGTGAAGCCCGAAGACATTTGTCTCGAATATCTCGCGCAATGCGGCGGGCGGGACATCCTCCATCGCGCCCGGCAACCCGTAGCCTGCATTGTTGAAGAGGGCGTCCAGCGTTCCGCCCGTGTGGCGCAGAACCTCGGCCATACCTTCGGCGATACTCTCCGGGTCGGCCACATCCAGCGCGAAACTCTCCAGCCCTTCACTTTCCAGCCGCGCCACATCCCGGCCGTTGCGACAGGTCGCGAACACGCGCCATCCGCGCGCGGCGAGCGTCCGCGCCGCGTCCTCTCCCAGACCGGATGAACACCCGGTGATCAGGATGGATTTTGCCATGCAGTCCTCTTGCCCCAATGCATGTCGATGCCTAGGGCAGGGGCGGTGCGAGGGCAATGGTCAGGGTTGATCCGGCGACAGGAAGCGCCCGGCCATGTATCCGACGCGGCCGGACTCCGTGTGGCGGATCTGCACCCAGCCATTGGGCATCTCTTCGATAAGCTCGGCTTCCGCACCGTATCCAAGCGCCATAAGGACGGGGTTTTGCGTCGACGGGCCTGCGCGCATGTTCACGCGGCTTCCGGTGACATAGACCATCTCTTTCGCGGCGGGCGAAGCCGGGTCGGATTGCATCGGCACCGGAGTTGCCGCCGCGACACTGACCACATCCGGCGCATCGATCAGACCGGGGTTGATGACAGCGTCCACCTCGATCCGCTCGCCATTCGCAGTCTCTATGATCATTGCCGGCTGTGGCGCAGGTTCGGAGAGGATCGGCACGTCCGTCGTGGTGTTGAGCGATGCGGTCATCAGCATCGGCTCAGGGGTCGCCGGTTCGTCTGCGGTCATGGCCGCCGGGACCAGCAAGCCCTGGGCCACCAGGTTCACGGACGCGTCGACCGCCGCGCTGTCCGCTGCCGTACCGGCAGTCAGGCCGGCTGAGGCGTTATCGTGCCGGTCGGCGGGGTCGAGAGCTTCCGGAAGAATGATCATTCCGGCGTAAAGTGTGGCGCATAACAAGACAGTCAGGCGGATCATGGCAGTAATCCTCAAAAACGTTACTCATCAAATGACGTCGGCATCTTATTGCCGAGTCACCGATTCTGATATGGAGGAAAAACGCCGTTTGGACGCTTTTGGTTCCTTTACGGGTGACCGGTCCTTGCGTATCAGGGGGATCAAATGAGCGAGCAGAACACGCCAGAAGACAAAAAAGACCTGACCGAGTCGCTCAGCCGGGCGATCGGTTCCCGGTATTTGCAATACGCGCTCAGCACGATCATGCACCGCGCGCTGCCCGATGCGCGCGACGGGCTGAAGCCTGTCCATCGGCGGATTCTGTTCGCGATGCGGGAGTTGCGTCTGGCGTCGACCGGCGGCTTTCGCAAATCCGCGAAGATCAGCGGCGACGTGATGGGGAATTATCACCCGCACGGGGATGCGGCGATCTACGACGCGATGGCGCGTCTGGCCCAGGATTTCACCATTCGCTATCCGCTGGTCGACGGGCAGGGGAACTTCGGCAATATCGACGGCGACAACCCTGCCGCCAGCCGGTACACCGAGGCGCGCATGACCTCGATCGCCGAGGCGTTGCTGGAAGGGCTGGCGGAGAATGCGGTCGATTTCAGGGACAATTACGACGGCACCCTGCAGGAGCCCGTGGTGCTTCCCGCCGCGCTTCCGAACCTTTTGGCGAACGGTTCCTCCGGCATTGCCGTGGGGATGGCCACGAACATTCCGCCGCACAATCTGGACGAACTGATCGAGGCCTGCCTGCATCTGATCAAGACCCCCGATGCCCGGGACGACACGCTTCTGAACTATGTCAAAGGGCCCGATTTTCCGACCGGCGGCGTGATCGTCGAGCCGCCCGAGAGCATGGCGCAGACCTACCGCACCGGGCGCGGCGCCTTCCGGTTGCGTGCAAAATGGGAGGTGGAGGATCTGGGCCGGGGTCAGTGGCAGATCGTCGTCACTGAAATCCCCTATCAGGTGCAGAAATCCAAGCTGATCGAGAAGCTGGCCGAACTGATCCAGACCAAGAAGATCCCGATCCTCGCCGATGTGCGGGACGAGTCCGCCGATGATATCCGCATCGTTCTGGAACCGCGCGCCAAGACCGTGGATCGCGACCTGCTGATGGGCATGCTCTATCGCAATTCCGATCTGGAAACGCGCTTCAGCCTGAACATGAACGTGCTGATCGACGGGCAGACGCCCAAGGTCTGTTCGCTGAAAGAGGTGCTGCGCGCCTTCCTCGATCATCGCCGCGATGTGTTGATCCGCCGGTCGGAGCACCGGATGGAGAAGATCGACCACCGGCTGGAGGTGCTGGAAGGGTTCATCATCGCGTTTCTGAACCTCGACCGGGTGATCGACATCATCCGCTACGACGAGGATCCGAAGGCCGCACTCATGCGGGAGGATTGGGGGCGCGACTTCGTGCGCGCAACTTCCGAGGCGGATTACGTGACGCCCCCGCCCGGCGAAGGGGAACTGAGCGAGGTGCAGGCCGAAGCGATCCTGAACATGCGCCTGCGCTCCCTGCGCCGGCTGGAGGAGATCGAGTTGCTGCGCGAACAGGAAGCCCTGATGGAGGAACGCGCGGGCCTTGAGGATCTGCTGGAAAACGACACCATTCAGTGGTCCACGATCGCCGAGCAGCTTCGCGAGACCCGCAAGCAATTCGGCAAGGCCACGGATTTCGGCGCCCGCCGCACCCAGTTCGCCGAAGCCGGCGAGGTCGAGGATGTGCCGCTGGAAGCGATGATCGAGCGGGAGCCGATCACCGTGGTCTGCTCCAAGATGGGCTGGATCCGCGCGATGAAGGGGCATATCGACCTTGGCGCCGAGCTGAAGTTCCGCGACGGCGATGGCCCGCGCTTCGCGTTTCATGCGGAAACCACCGACAAGTTGTTATGTTTCGGAAACAACGGCAGGTTTTACACGATTTCTGCCACAAATTTGCCCGGAGGCCGTGGGATGGGGGAACCCGTCCGCCTGATGGTGGACATGCCCAATGAGGTCGAAATCGTGGATCTGTTCATTCATCAGCCTGACGGCAAGCTGTTGGTCGCCTCTTCGGCGGGCGACGGGTTCGTCGTGCCTCAGGCCGATGTGGTGGCGCAGACCCGCGCAGGCAAACAGGTGCTGAATGTCAGGGGCGATGTGACCGCGAAGGTCTGCAAGCCCCTCGCACCGGGCGACGATCATGTCGCCACTGTGGGAGAGAACCGCAAGGTTCTCGTTTTCGCGCTGGAGGAGCTGCCCGAGATGGGTCGCGGCAAAGGCGTGCGCCTGCAAAAGTACAAGGACGGGGGCCTGTCTGACGCCCGCGCCTTTGCTCTGTCCGAAGGTCTGAGCTGGTCCGATCCGGCCGGCCGCACCCGGACGGAGGCCGATTTGACCGAATGGACGGGCAAGCGCGCCAGCGCGGGCCGGATGGCCCCGCGCGGCTTTCCCCGGGATAATCGGTTTACGTAAAGGGACGCCATGCCGGCACTGAAGACGGAGTTTGCGGGAGACAGGGGCGACCTGTTTCAACTGGCGTTCAGGACCGGATTGCTGACGGTCATCACATTCGGGCTTTACCGCTTCTGGCAGACCACGCGCTTCCGGCGCTGGTACTGGTCGTCGGTCCGTCCCGGCGGTACGCCGATGGAATACACCGGCACCGGTCAGGAAAAGCTGATCGGCTTCCTTTTCGCGATCATCCTGCTGGCGATCTATCTGGCGCTGTTCAATGCCCTGGCCATGCTGGCCGCGATCTTCACGTCGCAGGGCGCGTCCGCCTTTCTGATCTATGGTCTGATGCTCGCGCCGCTGTCGCTGATCCCGGTCATCTTCGTGGCGCGCTATCGGGCGCGGCGCTATATCATGTCGCGCTCGCGCTGGCGCGGCATCCGGTTCGCGATGTCGCCGGGGGCCTGGGGCTATGCCTGGCGCGCCTGTCTCTACGGGCTGCTGGTGCTTCTGTCATTCGGGCTGCTGCTGCCGCTCAGGACCTTTCAGCTTGAAAAATACCTGACCGACCGAAGCTGGTTCGGCACCGCGCGCTTTACCCAGTTCGGCCATTTCGGGCAGCTTTACGGCCCGGTCATCCCGTTTCTGTTCTGCCTTTACGGCACCGTCGCGATGATGGTCTACGGCGTTCTCAACTCCAGCTGGACGCAGATCGGAACGGACCAGAACGGGATGCCGCTTTTCCATATCTCGGGCACCACCTGGCCGTTTCTGGCGATCTATCCCGCAGGCCTGCTGATCCTTCTCTTCGCCGCTTACTACCGGGTCGCGTCCTTCCGGATCATGGCATCGATGAAGACCCTTGGCGACGGGCTGGAATTCGACATCCACCCCCGCACCCGCAGCCTGGTGCGGATCCATATCCTGGGCAGTATCCTGACCGGCGTGGCCAGCGGTCTTGCCGCCGCTCTCATCCTGGCCCTGGCGTTCGGCGTCATGGCTGCCGTCGGGGTTACATCCACCGATCTGGTCGAAAACCCGCCTGTGACGCTGATCGTGCTGACCACCGCGATGGCGGTGATGCTGATCCTGGTGTTCTACAATGTTTTCCGCCAGCTTTTCCTGACCTTTCCCATGGTCCGCCACGTGGCCGAGACGCTGGAAATTCATGAACCCGAGCTTCTCGAGACGATCCGCCAGCGCGACCGCGAGGACACGCGCGACGCCGGCGGCTTTGCGGACGCGCTGGACGTGGGAGCTGCCTTCTGATGCTGCAATCCATTGGCAACCCCGAATTCGCCGCGAAGACCGCTATGAGCTATGCCGAGCTTTATGACGGGATCAGCCCGGTGCAGCAGCGCGTCAGCCTGCGGGTGTCGGGCGAGGGGCCGCAGGCGGTGCTGGAGCTGAAGAATGTCGAAACCCACGCCGTGCTGCGCTGGTCCCTTGCCGACATGCGTCAGGTTCCCGATCAGGCGCGGGACGATACGTTCATCTTCACGCCCGACGACACCGATCCGGCGCGTCTGGTGATCCGCGAGGCCGAGGCGCTGCGCGTCCTGGTTCTGGCGATCCCCGAACTCAGGCCGCTGCGCCCCGCCAACGGCTCCCTGCTGAAGGTTCTGGGCATGATCGGTGCCGCGGCGGCGGCCTTCGGCGCGATCCTGTTCGGTCTGGTTCCCTTCATGGCCGACCGTGGGGCCGAGATGATCCCGCCCCAGACCGAGATCGCTTTGGGTCAGACCTATTTCGAGCAGGTCTATCCAGCACGGGGCGCCCATGAATGCAGCAGCCCGGCGGGCGATGCCGCGCTGGCGGCCATGCAGGCCCGGCTGACCCGGGGGGTCGCGCTGCCCTTCCCGCTGCGCACGCGCGTCGTGTCCGATCCGTCATTGAATGCAACCGCGCTTCCGGGCGGACATGTCACGCTTCACCGCGGCCTGATCGAAGCCGCGGAAAGCCCCGAGGAGGTCGCCGCCGTGCTCGCCCACGAGATCGGCCATGTGGCCCATCGTGACGGGATGCGGGCGGTGTTGCAGGGCATGGGATCCTTCGGGATCATCGGGTTGCTCTATGGCGATTTTCTGGGCGGTTCGGCCGCCGCGGTCGTGACCCAGCAACTGATCACCTCGTCCTACAGCCGCGATGCCGAGGCGCGGGCCGATGCCTATGCCCACGAGCTTCTGGCCAATGCCGGCGTCTCGCCTGGGGCTCTGGGCGTCTTTTTCGAACGGCTGCAGGATCAGGGCCTCGATATCGAACTGGGCGTCTTCCAGCATCTGAACACGCATCCCGAGCTTCTGAGCCGGATCGAGGCCTCCGCCGCCGCCGCCGGTATCGGGTTTGTGGAGGCGGGGCCGATCCTGTCCGACGCGGAATGGGTCGCCCTGCAAAACATCTGCGGCATGGCTGCGCCCCCGGCGGGCGGGGTCAAAGGCTAGACGCCGGAGGTCCGTTAGATCGCGGACCGCCCCCCGCGCTCAGGTCTGCAAAGGGCCTCTCAGACCGGCGTCACCTCCAGCCACACGCCGCCCTCGGGTCTCAGCGTGAGGATCATCACCGGCTTGGGCGCACGTCCCCTGATTGCGGCAAAGCGAAACCGGGTGAGCAGTGTCGCGAGGATCACCACCGCTTCCTGCATCGCGAAACTGGCTCCGATGCAGATCCGCGGACCGTCGCTGAACGGCAGGAACTGGTAGCGGTCGATCTTGCTGCGCCCGTCGAAACGGGCAGGGTGGAAGGCGTCCGGCCTGTCCCAGAGGCCGCGATGACGATGCAGCGCGTAGACCGGGATCATCACCGTGTCGCCGGGCCGGATCTCGGCATCGCCAAGCCGGTCGGCGGCTCTGGCGGTGCGCGACAGGAACCCGCCGGCGGGGTAGAGGCGCAGCGTCTCCTCGACGATCTGCCGGGTCAGGGGAAGCGCCGCGACATCCCCGGCCCCGGCGGGACGGGCGCCCAGAACCTCCTGCGCCTCCATGCGCGCGGCGTTCTGTATCTCCGGGTCGAAAGCGCAGAGATAGAGCGCCCATGACAGGGTCAGCGCGGTGGTTTCATGGCCCGCCACGATGAAGGTCAGCAGGTTTTCGCGCAACTCCTCGGTCGTCATGGCGCGGCCCGTCTCCGGGTCGGCGGCGTCCAGCAGCAGATCCAGAAGGTCCATGTCGGTCCCCGGCCCGTGCTGCCGGCGGCGGGTGATGGCGGCATCCGCATCCGCCTGCATCCGGGTCAGGCTGCGCGCGGCGCCAACCCGCGCCGGCCGTGGCAGCCAGCTCGGCAGCCCCAGAACATCCAGAACGCTGACCCGCGCGGCCTGATCGATATAGGCCTCCAGCGCGCCGTGAACCTCTGCCCGGTCAAGTCCGCCATCGGCGCCGAAACAGACATCCGAAATGACATCGAAGGTTGCCGCGACCATCTGGTCGAGCAGGTTGACCGCCCGCCCGGGTCTTGCCAATGGCGCGATCCGCCTGGCGGAGGCCTCGGCCGCGCGGGTCATGACCGGGGTCAGGGCGGCCACGTTCCGGGCGGAAAACGCAGGCGCCACCGCCCGGCGCTGCCAGCGCCAGTCGGCCCCTTCGGCAATGAAGAGGCTGTTGCCGATGGCCGGTTTCAGGATCGATTTGGTCGCCTCGGATTTGGGATAGTTCTCTACCGCTTCCAGCAGCACCCGACGGATCGCCAGGGGCGACATCAGCATGTGCCAGCGCTGCGGCCCGGTCCGGCCCGAGATCATCGGCTGATGCAGGGCGGCAAGCGGGATGATCTCCAGAATGTTGCGCCGCGCCGCGCGGTAGCTCTCAAGCACGCCCAAGGGCCGCGTGGTCAGGGGAACCGAAACTGGATCGGGCATCGCAGCGCTCCTTCACCGGTCATCTATGCCGGGCTTGGCCTGCGTCAATCGCCCGTGTCGTTGCGTGCTGGGGCGCGCTGCGCTATGGCTGGGTCGCTGCTGTTTTCCGGGGGAGCCCTCATGCGTCTTGTGACCCGTATCGCCGCCATTGCCATGGCTGGTTTGCTGTCGGCCTGTGCCGCGCCCGATCCGCTGGAGGAAGATCTGCCCGACATGGGCGACTTCCGGCTCGCCTTCAACATCGTGGTTGCCGACAACATGCAGCAGGTCCCCCCGTCCCGGAACGCGACGCCGGAGGAATGGGAAGCGGTGCTGCAGGCCGAGATCGACCGCCGTTTCGGCGCCTATGAAGGGGACCGGCTGTATCATATCGCGATCAACGTGGATGGCTATGCGCTGGCGATACCCGGGATCCCGGTGTTGTTGTCGCCCAAATCCGTTCTGGTGATTTCCGCCAATGTCTGGGACGACGCGGCGGAGGCGAAGCTGCATGAGGAGCCGAACCAGATCACCGTTTTCGAAGGCACGAGTCCGCAATCGATCATCGGATCCGGCCTGACCCGCTCGCGGGAGGAGCAGATGCAGATCCTTGCCCGGAACGCGGCCCGCCGGGTACAGCTCTGGATGCTGGAAAACCCCGACTGGTTCAATATCGACCCCGATGTTGCCGCCGCCGATGCCGCCGAGATCGCCGCCATCGCCGAGGCGGCGGAAATCGATCCGTCGGAAGCTGTCGCCGAAGCCTCCGCCGCCGAGGCTGTGCCGGAAGACTGCGTTCCGACCGACACCACACCCTGCCCGGTGCCAGCCAGCAACTGACGCTTGATTTTCCCCCCGCATCTCGGGTAACGAGCGCGCGGATACGGAACCGGGGTCGAAACGGCCCCCTAGATCATGAGGCGTCAGGGGTATGGCGAAGGAAAAGTTTGAGCGTTCGAAACCGCATGTGAACATCGGGACGATTGGGCATGTTGACCACGGCAAGACGACGCTGACGGCGGCGATCACGAAGCAGTTCGGCGATTTTCAGGATTACG
>JACNMN010000008.1 GCA_020622165.1 Boseongicola sp. H5 | reverse complement strand
AACAGAAGACCATCGAAACGCGACGCTTGCTTCACAGCAAATCCGCCGCATAATCAAACCAAACACATGCGCCAGACCCTCTCTTAGTTTAGGCAGCCATCTGTCCCAAAATCCCTGACGACGGACAGTCGTCATCCGACATGATCTCGCTACGTCGCATTATGAAGTGGGCCGTGCGATAGCCTCGCGAGCCATTTCCATGTTCGTCCACTCCGTCGATTTCGTCGCCGCCGGACGATATGACCTCCAGCGTTTCGCAGATGCCGAACGGGGCCAGCTTCCCGACGCCCTTCCGACCCATCACTCTGCGCTTATGGAGCGGGGTGCGGTCGCCTCGTTCTGGGTCCTTCCTCCGCTCACCGCCCACCTTGAGATAGAATGGGTTAACGACATCCGGGTCCATACCGTGCCCGGTGTCCTTCACTGTGATGGTGAAGCCGCTGTCCGACACCACGCCCTTAGACAAGGAGGCCAACATGGACCCCATTGGCGCCTCGATCGTCACCTGTTCGGCGTCGGCGTCATATCCGTTTGCCACAAGCTCAGCTATGACTGCCGAGACCTTGTCGTAGAGCTTTACCCCGAGCTTGTCGACGGTCATCCGGGAGATGGTCATGGTGTACTTGCCGCGTGGGTCGGCTGAGTCCCCATCAGTCATTCGCGTCCCCCTCGTGGTCCCGCGACCTCCTCGTCAGAAATCTCGAAGCCCGCCTCTTTGAGCGCTCCGAGGACGATCGATCGCTTTGTCCTGCCGGTCTCGGCCGCTCTTACGTCCAACTCGTGCTTGAGCCTCCTCGGGACTGTCACCTGCAGGTGGACTTCGTCACGTTCCGATTTGTCCTGTCGCTTCGCTGGCATGAAGGCCGCTCCGTTCATGAAATCACCATTTCATGATTTCACTGCGTTGGGAAGACGCTATCTGTCCGGAATTGTTGGGGAATAGCCGATACACAAGACCAACCACGAAGTCGGTCATGGCCTATCGAGCCGCACAGCCAAATACTGTACCTATACTGTGTTTGAGTAGCTCGCACCAGGCTCGCAGGACGCCTAAGTGCTTGTTTTTATTGGCTCCGGCGGTAGGGATCGAACCTACGACCAATTGATTAACAGTCAACTGCTCTACCGCTGAGCTACGCCGGAACTGAGCGCCGATATAGCAAGCCCGATTCCCCGCGTCCAGTGGGGCAATGCGAAAAAACCGAGACGGTCGTCACCGCAGGGCAAAGGTGGCCTTGGCATTCATCGGTCCCAATGGCTCAACCAGATTTCGCTCCGTTAAATCAATGAGATGGGCGAGAATGTTGCGTTCGGCCATGGGCAGGAGCGCGGCGGGCGTGTCGGTGTAGATCCGGCCGGCCAGCGCGGCGGTGTCGGCAGGCGCCTGGCTGAGCGCGTCCATGATCGCGGTTTCGCGGGCCCGGCGATGGGCCACCAGCGCCTCACATCTGTCCTGCGGTGTCGTGACCGGGTCTCCGTGTCCGGGATAATAGACCCTGTCGCCACGCGCCGGCAGCCGGGCGAGGGAGGCGTAAAAGGCGGTCATGTCGCCATCGGGTGGCGAAATCAGCGAACTGGACCACCCCATGACCAGATCACCGCTGAAGAGCGCCCCGGCCCAGCCAAAGCTCAGATGGTTGGCCATGTGACCCGGGGTTTCCAGCGTTTCGATCTGCCAGCCATCGCCATGGATCAGGCTGCCATGGACCAGTTGCCTGTCGGGGACGAACCCCTCGTCGATCCCCTCTCCGCCGCCGATCCGGTCGTCGCGCGCCAGCTTCTGCATGACCGGGCTGCGGCCCCAGTCGCTTGGCCCCGCCGCCAGAACCGGCGCGCCGGTTGTCTCGGCCAGCGGGCGGGCGAGGGGGGAGTGGTCCAGATGGGAATGGGTCACCAGAATATGCGAGATCCGCTGCCCCGGCTCCAAAGCCTCCAGAATGGCGGCCAGATGCGACATGATCATCGGGCCGGGGTCGATCACGGCGATATCCGTGCCGCCGATCAGATAGGTATTGGTGCCCCGCCCGGTCATCGGCGACGGGTTGGGCGCAACGATCACGCGCAAACCGGGTTCCAATTCCGTGGCCGTCATCCGCTTGTCCTTTGCACCGCCGCGCGCCCCGGGTTAGATGGGCCATGATGTTCGGCTGGCTCAAGAGATTCATGCCGCGGGGGCTTTACGGCCGGGCCGCATTGATCCTGATCGTGCCGATCGTCACGTTGCAACTTGTCGTCTCGGCGGCGTTTCTGCAACGTCATTTCGAGGATGTGACGCAGCAGTTGACCGCCGCGCTGGTGCTCGATCTGCGCTATATGCTGGCCCGGTGGGAGCGGGAGGGCGGGCAGGCCGCAGCCGACGCGGCGGCGTCCCTGCAACTCAGGCTCACCGGCGATCCGCCGCCGGAAGAGGACGCGCGGCTGTTCTATGACCTGTCGGGCCGCAAGGTCATGGCCGAGTTGCAGGCGCGCGTGCCGGAAGTGACCTGGATAGATCTGGCCGAAAACGACAGGCTGGTCCAGATCGGTCTGATCACGCCCGATGGCCCGGTGGAGGTCGAGGTGATGCGCGGGCGCGTGTCGGCTTCCAACCCGCATCAATTGCTCGTGCTGATGCTGTTCACCGGGCTTCTGATGACCGCCATCGCCTATTTCTTCCTGCGCAATCAATTGCGCCCGATCCGGCGGCTGGCGCGCGCGGCGGAGGAGTTCGGCAAGGGCAGGGTGGTGTCCTACAACCCGCGCGGCGCGCTGGAGGTGCGATCGGCGGGGCGCGCCTTTCTGGACATGCGCAACCGTATCGAACAGCAGATCGAACAGCGCACGATGATGCTCTCCGGCGTCAGCCACGATCTGCGCACCCCTCTGACGCGGATGAAGCTTGGCCTCAGCCTGCAGGAGAGAACACCGGAGATCGAGGCGCTGGAACGCGATGTGGCCGAGATGCAGGTGCTTCTGACGACGTTTCTCGATTTCGCCCGTGCCGATGCGCTGGATGATCCCGCCCCGACAAATCCCAAGGATCTGGTCGACCGGATCATCGAGGATGCGGCCCGCGGCGGCGGTACGGTGGAGCTGGTCGCGCCGGACGATGTTCCGCAGGTGGAAATCCGCCCTCAGGCCGTGCGCCGTGCCCTTGGCAATCTGGTTTCGAACGCGCTGCGTTATGGCCATCATGCGCGGGTCACGCTGCATGTTCTGGATCATGCCGTGCGCTACACGGTGGAAGATGACGGCCCCGGCATCCCCCCCGATCAGCGCGCCGATGCGTTGCGCCCCTTTGCCCGGCTGGATGAGGCGCGCAATCAGGACAAGGGGACCGGCGTCGGGCTTGGTCTTGCCATCGCCAGCGATATCGCACGCAGTCACGGCGGCACGCTGCGGCTGAGCCAAAGCGCCGATCTCGGCGGCCTCAGGGTCGATCTGGTTCTGGCGCGTTAGGCCTGACCGTGCCGACGGTTCAGCTTTGAAATCTGCCCCACGGTGCCAATTCGCGTGGGGCATATTCCCCCATAAGGTATTGATATTAAATTATTTTTAGAAGGCGGTGGTAGGCCCGGCAGGACTCGAACCTGCAACCAAAGCGTTATGAGCGCTCTGCTCTAACCAATTGAGCTACAGGCCCGCCTGAGGCAGAGGCTTATCACCTTGCTCCGGCCCGTCAAGCTTGCGCGGTCGCGCCCACTGTCTTATGGCGTCGCGGGAGCCAGCGGACGGAGAGCTTCGATGCCGAACTTGCCCATTTTGTGCCTGCGTTATCTGCTGTGGCTGGTCGGTGTCACTCTGGTGTTTCTGCTGGCGGTCAATCTGGCCGGGCTGCCGCTTGGTCCGGCGACGCAGGTGATCCTCGCCTCCGCCCCGGCGATCGAAATCGCCGCCAATGCCATTCGCCGCGCGGGCGTCATCCCGCCCTTCAGGGCCTGGGTTCAGCTCTGGGCGGCGATGTTTGCGGTTTACGTGCTGCTGGAGCTGGTGTTCATCGCCACCTTCGCACCGCAGCTTTTCGGCATTCTCGCGCGGATGGCGGAGGGCAGCCAGGGTTATCTGATTGCGCGCGCCATGGTTCTGCCGATGCTGGCGCTGTTTCTCTATCTGGGCGTGCGCTCGGAACGCGCGCGTCCCGGGCGGTAGCGGAGATGGACAGCCACCCGGCCCGCTGCTAGCAGGGCCGGGACTGTCAAAGGGGGCAAGATGACCGACGCGAAAAACAGCCTGACCTATGCCGAGGCGGGGGTCGATATCGACGCGGGCAACGATCTGGTCGAACGGATCAAGCCGCTTGCGGCGGCCACCGCCCGGCCCGGCGTGATGGCGGGCCTTGGCGGGTTCGGCGCGCTGTTCGATCTGAAAGCCGCGGGCTATGACGATCCGGTGCTGGTGGCCGCGACCGATGGCGTCGGCACCAAGCTGCGGATCGCGATTGATACCGGCAAGCTCGATACGATCGGCATCGACCTTGTGGCGATGTGCGTCAACGATCTGGTCTGTCAGGGGGCGGAGCCGCTGTTTTTTCTCGATTACTTCGCAACCGGCAAGCTGGATGTGGAGGGCGCGGCGCAGATCGTCGAAGGCATTGCACGGGGCTGCGAAGGTGCGGGCTGTGCACTGATCGGCGGAGAGACCGCGGAGATGCCGGGCATGTATCAGGCCGGTGATTTCGATCTTGCGGGCTTTGCGGTGGGGGCGATGGAACGCGGCGCGGTCTTGCCCGCCGGGGTCGGGGCGGGCGATGTGCTCCTGGGCCTCGCATCCGACGGGGTGCATTCGAACGGCTATTCGCTGGTCCGCCGGGTGGTCGATATGTCGGGTCTGGGATGGGACGCGCAGGCGCCCTTCGCCGCGGGGCCACTGGGCGCCGAATTGCTGACTCCGACGCGTCTTTACGTGAAACCGGCCCTTGCCGCCATCCGGGCGGGGGGCGTTCATGCGCTGGCCCATATCACCGGCGGCGGTCTGACCGAAAACCTGCCCCGCATCCTGCCGGACGGCATGGGCGCGCTGATCGATCTGGGCAGCTGGCCCCTGCCACCGGTCTTCGGATGGCTGGCGGATGTCGGCGGGATGGCCGAGGCCGAGATGCTGAAAACCTTCAATGCCGGCATCGGCATGGTTCTGGTCGTGGCGGAGGACCGGGCGGAGCGTCTGGCCGGGATTCTGAGCGCCGAAGGGGAAACCGTGTTCCGCATCGGGACGGTCACGGAGGATGCGGGCATCCGGTATTCCGGGGCGCTTGGGTGAGCAAACGGGTGGCAATTCTGCTCTCGGGCGGCGGGTCCAACATGGTCGCGCTGGCCGAGAGCATGACCGGCGATCATCCGGCGCGGCCCTGTCTGGTGCTGGCCAATTCCGAGCGGGCGGGCGGGCTGCAGAAGGCCGCCGCGCGGGGCATTCCGACCGCCGTCGTCGATCATCGGCCGTTCAGGGGCGACCGGCCCGCATTCGAGGCGGTTCTGAACGACAGGCTGGAGGCCGCCCGCCCCGATATCATCTGTCTTGCGGGGTTCATGCGTGTCCTCACCGAAGGTTTCGTGGCCCGCTGGCAGGGCCGGATGCTCAACATACATCCGTCGCTCCTGCCGAAGTACCGGGGCCTTGAAACCCATGCCCGCGCGCTTGCGGCGGGCGACGCGGAACATGGCTGCACCGTGCACGAGGTGACGCCCGCGCTGGATGACGGCCCGATCCTTGGTCAGGCCCGTGTGGCCATCGAGCCCGGCGATACGGCCGAGACGCTGGCCGCCCGCGTGCTAATCATGGAACACCGGCTTTATCCTGCGGTTCTGCGCCGCTTCGCGGCAGGCGACCGCCGGCCCGTTTTCCTGCCCTGAGCCCCTGCGTCGCACGCCGCGGATGCTCGCCGCCCCGGGCTTCTGGCCATCGCAGGAGCCCTAAGCGTCAAGACACTTTCAATTCCGATGCGGCTGGCCTATCACCGCGCCCCAGACAACCTATGACCCGTTTGCAGGAAAAGCTCCCGATTTTGCCCCAGACCCTGACCACCACCGATGCGCTTGCCGCGTTTTGCGCCCGCGCTGCCACCGTGCCCTATGTCACCGTCGATACCGAGTTTCTGCGCGAACGCACCTATTTCGCGCAGCTTTGCCTCGTCCAGCTTGCCCTGCCCGGCACCGATGAGAGCAACGCCGTTCTGATCGACCCGCTGGCGGACGGCATCTCGCTCGAACCGCTCTACGATCTGTTCGCGAACGAGGCCGTGGTGAAGGTATTCCACGCCGCGCGTCAGGATCTGGAGATTTTCCATGTGGAGGGCGATGTCGTCCCCACGCCGCTGTTCGATACGCAGGTGGCGGCCATGGTCTGTGGCTATGGCGATCAGGTCGGCTATGAAACGCTGGTCCGCAAGATCACCAAGGGCGGCGTCGACAAATCCTCGCGCTTCACCGATTGGTCCCGCCGTCCCCTGTCCGACGCGCAGAAAACCTATGCGCTGGCCGATGTCACGCATCTGCGCCAGATCTACGAGCATCTTGCCACACGGCTGGAAGAGACCGGTCGCACCGCCTGGATGGAAGAAGAACTGAGCACACTCACGGATGCCAGCAATTACGTGGTGGAGCCGGAAAACGCGTGGCGGCGGCTGAAGCTGCGCAGCAATTCCGGGCGGTTTCTGGCCATCGTCCGGGAACTGGCGGCGTTCCGCGAAACCCATGCCCAGACCCGCAATATTCCCCGCAACCGGGTGATCAAGGATGACGCGTTGATGGAGATCGCGTCGTCCAAGCCGAAATCCCTTGAAGATCTGGGCAAATCGCGGCTGCTTCTGCGCGAGGCGCGGCGCGGCGAGATCGCCGAGGGGCTGATTGCCGCGGTGGCCCGGGGTGTCTCTGCCGATCCGAAAACCTTCCCCGACATGCCCGCGGGCCGTGACCGCTCGGCATTGAACCCGGCATTGGCGGATCTGTTGCGGGTGCTGTTGAAAGCCAAGGCGGAGGAGGCCGGCGTGGCGCAGAAACTGATCGCCTCGGCCGCCGATCTCGACGATATCGCTGCAGGGCACCATGACGGGCTCTGGTCCAAGGGCTGGCGCCGCAAGGTGTTCGGCGAGGATGCGCTGCGGCTCACGCGCGGCGAGATTGCGCTGTCGGCCAATGGCCAGAAGGTTCAGATCATCACGGTCTAGCCCGCGCCGGGCCGATCGCTTGCGTCACCGCCGGTTGACGCTCCGCCGGTTCGTCTGGGCCTGCACGACGATGGTGCGGATCCCCTGCAAATCCTGATTGCTCAATTCGGTCCCGGCCAGAACCTCGCGGGAGCGCTGCGTGCCCTCCCGGGTGGCGACCGGGGGTTCGAAAACGCGGAACTCATAAACGATGCGGCCCTCGCCCCGTTCCACCTCGACCAGATCGGCCATCCAGTAGCCTTGCCGGGGCGGCAGACCCATCGCGCGCACGATCGCGCCGCCGGGATGCGGGTCCACGTTCAGGCTGATCACCTGCGCCACCAGCGGGCGCGGGTCGGTCACGACCACGGTTTCCACCACCGCAACCCGCTCTTCGCGGTCATTGCCGAACCAGTTGAACGGGTTCAACCGCGTCGAACAGGCCGAAAGCCCCAGAATTACTGTCAGCGTGATCAGCAGACGAAATGCCATCTTGCCCCTCCGGCTTTTTCTTGAGGAAATGCGTAGCGCATTGGCCCGGCGATGAAAAGCGCCTCTGGACGTTTGCGGGTCTGCGGCCTACCTCAGGAACGCAATCGGATAACGGAGGTACCCATGGCCAGCGCGGCATTTGATGAGATCGCGGAAACCTTTGAGTTTCTGGACGATTGGGAAGACCGCTATCGCCATGTTATCGAGCTGGGCAAGGCCATGGACCCGCTGGAGGAGGCTTTTCGCGTGCCCGCCACCAAGGTGGACGGCTGCGCCAGCCAGGTCTGGATCCTGCCGCGGATCGACGGGCAGGGGCCCGATGCGGTGTTCAGTTTTCAGGGCGAAAGCGACGCGATGATCGTGCGCGGGCTGATCGCGGTGCTGCATGCGCTCTATTCCGGGCTGACCGTGGACGAGGTTCTGAAGGTCGATGCCGGCGGCGAACTGGCCCGGCTGGGATTGAACGATCATCTCTCCGCGCAGCGGTCCAACGGGTTGCGCGCGATGGTCGAGCGGATCCGGAAACTGGCCGGCGAAACCGTGGCCGCCGCCTGAGCCAGCCCCCCTGCAACCCGCGCCTACAAGGGGCGCAACGCGGCCTCCAGATCGCCGTAGCCGGTGAACCGCCGCTCGAAATCGAGCTTCAGGAATGCCGCGCAATCCCTTGCTTTCGCGGTCAGCGCAGGGTCGTCGGTCTGCGCCTGATAGACCAGCTTGGTGTAATGGCCGAAATACATGTCCCGCAACTCGGGGTGCCGGTCGAGGCCAAGCGGTTTCGTCACGAAGGCGTCGAATTGTCGGACAAGGAAATCGGTGAGATAGAAGGCGGATATCTCGTCACGTGCGGCAAACTCCGCATTCCCCTCGAAAAAACTGTAACAATGCGGGCCTTCGATCATCTCGACGCCCAGCTCGGCGCAGCGGGCCTGTAACAATCCGCCGGTCCCGCAATCGGCATAGGCCACGAAAATCTCGCCATATCTCTCGCGCTGCTCCGCGACGGCCTTGGCCACTGCGTCCGGAATTCTTTCGGGCGTGTTGTGCAATATCGCCGGCAGGCAATGCAGGTCCAGATGTGACCAGCCGTTTATGTTAATGATATCAATGATCTCGCGCGCCAGCGCCCCGCAGGCCAGGATCAGGACGCGCCCGTCTTTCTGTGCGTGGATGCCATGATTTGTCAGGGTTTCGTCATCTATGTGCATTGAAACACTTTACACCAGTCCGTGCGCTCACGGCGCTGTGGGTTGAGCGGATCAGACCCTTGGCCGAGTCTGGCGTCAAGACAAACCCGGATCTCAGACAGACCGCATTCGAAGGATAGTACCGATGACAGCCACCACAACGCCTACCGCCAGCAGCGCCAGCCTGCCCACGATCAATCTGCACACGCTCGCCCTGATCCTGATCAGCGGCGCGGCGGGCACAATGGCCTTCGACCTCTGGGGCAAGGCGATTTCACCGATGCTCGGGTTCGCGCAACTGGCGCCCGTCGGTCTGGCGCGCGGCTTTCTGGGCGCGCTTGGCCTGCCGAACGGTGCGGCGGCGGGGAACTTCATGCATCTCTTTCTGGTGGGGGCCATCGCCTATCCGGTGGGCTGGCTTTTCATCGCCCGCCCCGTCATCGCCCGCATCCTGCCCGGGCTGCATTGGGCCATCGGCTCGGCCATCTATGGGGCCGGTCTGTGGGTCTTCGCCATCGGCGGGATCACGATGATCGCGGGGCTGCCGTTCTTCCTGGGCTTTACCGGGATCACGTGGGTCGCTTTGGCCGGGCATGTGTTTTACGCCATCGCCGCGGCGGCCGCGGTTGTATATCTGGAACGGCTGCGGAGCCGGTGATCCAGCCGGATCGGGTGGGCAGGAACGAGGGCCCCGTAACGCGCGCGGGCCCTTCGGCGGTCAGGCGGGATGTCTTGTCTTGGGCCGGTCGTCCTACCCGGGGGCGGCAGGGTCAAACCGGCCTGAGGCGCGGCCCCAGAACCGCCAGCGCCAGCCCCGCCATGATCACCAGGGCCCCGGTCACCTCCAGCGGGGTGAGACGCTCGCCAAGCACCAGCGCCGCCGTGGCGATGCCCACGACCGGGATCAGCAGCGCGAAGGGCGTGACATCGGCGGCCTTGTGCCGTGCCAGAAGCGCGCCCCAGAGCGAGTATCCCAGAACCGTCGAAATCAGCGCCACATAGACCACCGCAACCCATCCCTGCATGCTGAGCGCGGCAATCGTGGCGACGGGTTCCGGCCCCTCCACCGCCAGCGACAGGGCCAGCATCGGAACCGGCGGAACGAGGCTGGCCCAGATGAAGAGCGGCAGCATCGAAACGCCGCGCAGACCTTTCAGGACCAGATTGCCGCCAGCCCAGCACAGCGCCCCGCACAAGACCAGCCCAAGGCCCACCCGCGTCAGGTTTCCGCCCGCGCCCACGCCGAAAATCACCAGCCCCGCGACCGCGACCGAGATCCCGAGTATCTGAATGCCGCGCACCCGTTCCCCCAGAAACAGCGCCGACAGAAGGATCGTGAGCGGCGCCTGCGCCTGCAACAGCAACGAGGCCAGCCCGGCCGTCACATCCGCCTGCATCGCGGCGAAAAGAAACGCAAATTGCCCCATGTTGATCAACGTGCCTACGGCGAGGATTTTCCACCATGGCACGGGCGGGCGGGGCAGGACGGCCAGCAGCGGCAACAGGATCAGAAAGCGCAGGCCCACGAAAAGAAAGGGCGGCAGTTCGTCCAACGCCAGCTTCATGGCCGTGAAATTGGAGCCCCAGGCGATGATCACGATCGCGACGATGGCAAGATCGCGGCCGTTCATACAGGCAGACGTCCGCTCGGAGACAGCAGCCATGCCGCGCGTCCCTCGATCACGATGGCCGAAAGCGGGCCGCCAAAGGCCGCACCGGTGTCGATGTTCAGCCGGTTGCCATGGTGTTCGACCCGTTCGATGGGCGTGTGACCATGCACCACAAGCAGGCCGTGATCCTCGGTGCTTTCCAGAAAGTCCTTGCGGATCCAGATCAGATCCTCCGGGTCCTGCTGCTCCAGCGGGAGCCCCGGCCGGATGCCCGCATGCACGAACAGGCAGGCACCATGCAGAAAGGTCAGCGGCAGCGACGTGATAAAGGCGTGTTCCGACGGGGATACATGGGCCTGAGCATCGCGTTGCAGTTCGGCGGTGGGCGCATCGGGATCCATCCCGAAGGAGGCAAGCGTCGCCCGCCCGCCAATGCCGGGCCTCAGATAGCCGTTCGCCTGCGCGTCATCGGTGCCGGGAGGATTGGTCAGGAAATCGTCCAGCATCTGCTCGTGATTGCCCTTCAGAACCACGATCCGGGCGTCGGCCTGCTGCCGCGCGCGCAGATAGCGCAGCACGCCGGCGCTGTCGGGCCCCCGGTCCACCAGATCGCCGATATGGACGATCGGGGCGGTCTCGTCGCCGCAGGCCGCGCGGTCCGTGGCGATCAACTCATGGGCAAGCTCCAGCTTGTCCAGATGACCGTGAATATCTCCGATGGCATAGGTTCGCATGGGGGCACCAAATCGGGATGGGGGGGCGGACGCAAGGGCAGAGATCCGGATGCGGCACGCGCGCGGGGGGGCACTGCCTGCCGGGGCTGATGCCCGGCGCTTTGCCTCACGCGTCCCTCCGCCAGGGCGGCGAGAGACCGGGAAAGGAAAAAGGCGCGCCTTCCGGCCCGCCTTTTTCATCCACTCCGGTCCGCCGAACCGCTCAGGCGCTTGCGGCCATCTGGTTGTGCTTGCGCGCGATCCAGTCCTTGGCGGTTTCCACGGCCACGGCCGCATCCCGGCAATAGGCGTCGGCGCCGATGGCCTTGCCGAATTCCTCGTTCAGGGGGGCGCCGCCGACCAGCACGATGTAATCGTCGCGCAGGCCCTTTTCCTTCAGCGTGTCGATCACGACCTTCATATAGGGCATGGTCGTGGTCAGAAGGGCGGACATGCCAAGGATGTCGGGCTCCTCGGTCTCAAGAGCTTCGAGATAGCTTTCCACCGCGTTGTTGATGCCCAGATCGACCACCTCGAACCCGGCGCCTTCCATCATCATCGACACCAGGTTCTTGCCGATATCGTGGATGTCGCCCTTGACCGTGCCGATCACCATCTTGCCGACGCGCGGGGCCCCGGTTTCGACCAGAAGCGGTTTCAGGATCGCCATACCGCCCTTCATTGCATTGGCCGCCAGCAGAACCTCGGGCACGAACAGGATCCCGTCCCGGAAATCGTTGCCCACGATGGTCATGCCGCCCACCAGCGCTTCCGTCAGGATGCGGTAGGGCGCCCAATCGCGCGCCAGCAGGATGTTGACGCCTTCCTCGATCTCTTCCTTCAGACCGTCATAGAGGTCGTCGAACATCTGTTGGACAAGCTCGTCATCGTCCAGTTCCGCGAGAATGATGTCGTCTTCTTCTTCGGACATAATTAGGCTCTCCCTCTTCTGGGTGTCCTGGGCGCATTTTGACCATTAGCTAGGCTACGTGGGAAAATTGACGCGTTGGATTGCGACACAGGCCGTGCTGCGACCGACCTGCGCTTGCGAATGTTCTTGTTACGTTCTACATTCCGGGGATGGAAACGGACCCGACCCTTTCCCCCGATCGCCGCAAGGGCCGGGGGGCCGCCAGCAACCGAACCGGCCGGTTCGAGCGATTTGAAAGAACAGGATTTTCCGATGGTTGGGCGGAGGAGGAAGCCCTGCCGCCGCTGAAGACCGAGGTGCGGGAGGAACTGGCGAAGTCCATCATCACCCGCAACACGAGCCCCGACATCCCGTTCGACCGCTCCATCAACCCCTATCGCGGCTGCGAACATGGGTGCATCTACTGCTTTGCGCGGCCAAGCCACGCCTATTGGGGTCTGTCCCCGGGGCTCGATTTCGAAACGCGGCTGACCGCCAAGCCCAACGCGCCCGCGCTGCTGGAGGCGGAGTTGCGCAACCCGCGCTACCGCCCCCGCGTGATCGCCATCGGCACCAATACCGACCCCTACCAACCCATCGAGCGGGACCGGCGCATCATGCGCGGCGTCCTTGAGGTGTTGCAGGCGTTTCAGCACCCGGTCGGCATCGTCACCAAGGGTACGCTGGTGGAGCGGGACGCGGATATCCTGGGGGCCATGGGGCAGGCGGGGCTGGCGCGGGTCGGCATCTCGGTCACCACGCTGGATCCGGGTCTGGCCCGCAAGATGGAGCCGCGCGTGCCATCGCCCGCGCGCCGTCTGCGGGCGATCGAGGTTCTGTCCCGTGCCGGCTGCGAGGTGCGGGTGATGGTATCGCCCATCGTGCCCGGCCTCACCGATCCCGAGATCGAGGCGATCCTGACGGCCGCCCGGGACGCCGGTGCGGTGGCGGCAAGTTTCGTGACTCTGCGCCTGCCGCGGGAGGTCTCGCCGCTCTGGCGCGACTGGCTGGAAGAGCACTACCCGGCGCGGTTCAACAGGGTGATGGAGAAAATCCGCGAGATGCATGGCGGGCAGGATTACCGCAGCGACTGGGGCAAGCGGATGACGGGCACTGGCACCTATGCGGCGCTGATCCGGGCCCGGTTTCGCCGGGCGTCCCGGGCGCTCGGGCTGGACCGCGACCTGCCACCGCTCAGGACGGATCTGTTTTGCCCGCCGCCTGCGAAGGGCGATCAGCTCAGCCTTCTGTGATGTCGCCCGCCCCGCCGCCGGAACAGCCCCGTGCCGGACAAGGGTTGGGTCAGGGAAACGGGGCCGCGTTGCGGCACTCGCCACGGAAAGGGTCATGACACACGCCCCCGTCACCCGCGCGTACGGCGGCGGCTTGGGCGCGCGCGCGTCGGCCCGGCCCCGTCGGTGCCATCGCTGTCGGAGGAAAACCCGCCCAGGGCGGCGGTGATCGCCTCCAGCGTGGGCGCTGCCGATTTCGGCTCGGTCTCCAGCGCCGCGCGCATCTTGCGCAGATGCTCGGGCTGGGTGCCGCAGCAGCCGCCGATGATCGTGGCGCCCGCATCGCGGGCCAGCACCGCATAGCGCGCCATCAGATCGGGCGTGCCATCGTAGTGGATATGCCCGTACACATATTTCGGAATGCCGGCATTGCCCTTGGCGATCACCGGCCGCTCGTTGCCCGAGGCGCGAAAGCCCAGAACCGTCCGCAGCAGGTCCGACGCGCCGACCCCGCAATTGGCCCCGTAGGCCAGCGGCTTGTGGTCCAGCCGTTCCACCATCTCGGACATCGCGGCCGAGGTCAGGCCCATCATCGTGCGTCCCGCGGTGTCGAAGCTCATCGTACCGCACCATGGCATATCGGCCAGCCGGGCAGCCTCGGCGGCGGCCTTGTATTCCTCCGCCGCGCTGATCGTCTCGACCCAGAGCACGTCGGCCCCGCCGGCCTTCAGCCCTTCGGCCTGTTCATGGAACATCTCCACCGCGCTTTCGTGGGTCAGGGCGCCCATCGGGGCCATGATCTCGCCCGTGGGGCCCATCGAGCCTGCCACGATCACCCGCCGTCCGGCCTTGTCGGCCACCTCGCGGCCGATCTCGGCGGCGGCCTTGTTCAGCTCGAAGGCGCGATCCTGCGCATCATGCAGCTTCAGCCGCGCGCGCGTGCCTCCGAAGGAATTGGTCAGAAACAGATCCGACCCGGCCTCCACCGCCCCGGAATAGAGCGCGGTGATCCGGTCGGGATGCTCCACATTCCATAACTCGGGCGCATCGCCTGATTGCAGGCCCATGTTGAACAGCGTGGTTCCCGTCGCCCCGTCGGCCAGAAGCCAGTCACGGGTCGCCAGAAGCTCGGACAGCGCATCGGTCATGTGAATTGGGTCTTTCCTACTTGCAAGCAGGCCGGACATGGCGTCTGCGCCCCTTCTGCGCAAGCTTATTCTCTGCATAATGGTTATGAGCCGGCTTGCAGGGCATGCGGATCGCTGCCTGGCGCGCTCCGATCTGCACAATGTCACACCGCACCTGTCCCGGGCGCGGAGCAATGCCGGGATCGCAGGCGCGGCCCACCCCGGTCTTCACGCAAAACGGCCCCGCGGGCATGGATCCGTCGGGGCCGTCGGAATGTGGGGTCGTGTCGACGATCTAGGCTTCGTTCAGAAGCTGGCCCTTGGCCACCGCCAGAAGCTCGGCATACTTGGCGCGGATCTCGGCCTCCGGCACCCGGTCGCCCAGATCGCCCATCACCTTGCGCATCACATCTTCGTGCCCGGCCTCTTCGAAATCGGCCTTCACGACCTCGGCGGCATAGGCATTCGCCTCGTCGCCGGTCTTGCCCAGAATATCCGCCACCCACAATCCCATCAGCTTGTTGCGCCGGGCTTCGGCCTTGAAAGCCATTTCGGCGTCATGGGCGAATTTTGACTCGAACGCGTGTTCGCGATCATCGAAGGTGGTCATGTCTGTTCTCCGTTCACAGGGAATGCCGGTCGACCCCATTATGCCGGGTGGACACAGGCTCGCAAGCGGATATGGCCCATCCGCCTTGCGACAGAGCGCCCGATGGCCTATAGCGCGGCTCAATTGACGGAATGTGGGGGCACGTTTCGGCCCCCTTTCACGGAGACAATATGGCACGGCGCAAACTGGTCTACGAAGGCAAGGCCAAAATCCTCTATGAGGGGCCTGAACCCGGCACATTGGTGCAATATTTCAAGGATGATGCCACCGCCTTCAACGCCGAGAAACGCGATGTGATCGACGGCAAGGGCGTGCTGAACAACCGCCTGTCGGAGTTCTTCATGACCGGTCTGGGCAATATCGGCGTGCCGACCCATTTCATCCGCCGCATCAACATGCGCGAACAACTGATCCGCGCGGTGGAGATCATCCCGCTGGAAGTGGTCGTGCGCAACGTGGCGGCCGGCTCGATCTCCAAGCGCCTGGGCATTGACGAGGGCACGGCCCTGCCGCGCCCGATCGTGGAATTCTACTTCAAGGACGACGCCCTCGGCGATCCGCTCGTGAGCGAAGAGCACGCCATCGCCTTCGGCTGGGCCAGCCAGCAGGATCTGGACGACATGATCTCCTTGGCGCTGCGCGTGAATGACTTCATGAGCGGCCTGATGATGGGGGTCGGCATCAAGCTGGTGGATTTCAAGATCGAGATCGGGCGGATCTGGGACGGCGACTACATGCGCCTGATCGTCGCCGACGAGATCAGCCCCGACAGCTGCCGGCTCTGGGACATGGAGACCGGGCAGAAATTCGACAAGGACGTGTTTCGCCGCGATCTGGGCAATCTGGCCGATGCATATACCGAGGTTGCGCGGCGTCTGGGCGTGATGCCCACCAATGCCGCGCCGGTGACGAAACCGACCTTGATCAACTGATACCGGGCATTCGGGTCAAGGGCCGGACCGGGGCGAATTCGAGACAGGAAGAAGGGGCAGACGCGATGCGCGCAACCGTTACCGTGATGCTGAAACAAGGCGTGCTGGACCCGCAGGGCGAGGCCGTGCGCCACGCGCTTGGCGCACTGGGCTTCGATGGCGTCGAGGGTGTGCGCCAGGGCAAGCTGATCGAGCTGGATCTGGCCGACGGCACGACCGAGGCGCAGGTGACTGAAATGTGCGAGAAGCTGCTCGCCAACACGGTGATCGAAAGCTACCGGGTGGAGATGGGCTGATGCGCGCGGCGGTTCTCGTTTTCCCCGGCTCCAACTGCGACCGCGATCTGGCGGTGGCGTTCCGGAATGCCGGCTTCGATGTGGAGATGGTCTGGCACAAGGATACCGACCTGCCCGGCGGGCTCGATATCGTCGGCGTGCCGGGCGGGTTTTCCTATGGCGATTATCTGCGCTGCGGGGCCATCGCGGCGCAATCGCCGATTTCGGGCGCGCTGAAAGCCCATGCGGCGCGAGGCGGCTATGTCTTCGGCGTCTGCAACGGCTTCCAGATTCTCACCGAAACCCGGCTTCTGCCCGGGGCGCTGCTCCAGAATGCAGGGGTCAAATACATCTGCAAGACCGTGACCTTGCGGGTGGAGACGACCGACAGCGCCTTCACCAATGCCTATGCGGCGGGGGCGGAGATCGACATTCCCATCGCCCATCACGAAGGCAACTATCAGGCCGATGCCGACACGCTGGCCCGGCTCAGGGGAGAGGATCGCGTGGCCTTCCGCTATCTCGATGCGCCGAACGGGTCCACCGACCGGATTGCCGGGATCCTGTCGGAAAACCGCCGCGTGCTGGGGATGATGCCGCACCCCGAACGGCGCGCGGAGCCTGCCCATGGCGGCACGGATGGCGCGGCGCTGTTCACCTCGCTGTCCGAGGCGCTGGTCAACGCCTGATGGAGATGGCTGCAAGATGCTTGAGGCGGCAGGCCTGCATCGCGTAATCTGGCGGCGATGAGCCTTATCAAAACCAACCTTTCGGCCTCGCGGCGCTTTGGACTGACGCACACCTGGGTGATGCGCGGCCTGATGATGCTGTTTCTGGCCGCGGCCGTGATCGTGATCTGGATATCGAATATCTGGCTGACAGAACGGTTCACAGAAAGCACCCGCAACAGGGCCGAACTGCGCCTTGCGCTTTATTCCGGTTCGATCGTGTCGGAGCTTCAGCGAAACTCGGTGGTTCCGCTGCTCCTGAGCCGCGATCCGCTTCTGATCCGGGCGCTCGATCAGGGCGATTACACCACCACGTCGCAACGGCTGATCTCCTATGGGGAGGAAATCGCCGCAGCCTCGATGTTTCTGCTGAGCCGCGAGGGGCGGGTCGTGGCCGCCACCGATCGCAACCGTCTGGGCGAGCTGTTGAACACGGAGCCCTTCTTCGTGCAGGCGCAGCGGTCGTCCGACACGGTTTTCAACAGCAGCCAGTCGGAAACGGGCGCCTTCGATTTCACCTTCTCGCGCCGGGTCATGGATGACAACCGGCTTCTGGGCGTGGTGGTGGTGGAGGTCAATCTCGCCCGGCTCGAAGACCGCTGGCGCGGCACGACCGAAGCGGTGTTCGTGGCCAATTCCGAAGGGCGCATCATGCTGTCCACCGAACCGCGCTGGCGCGGCCGGACCGAGGAGGAGGCGCTGGCGCTCCGGTCTCCGCCATCGGCCATCCAGCGCGCGATCGAGGCGACGGGCGACTGGGCCTTCGGGGATCCCACGCCCTATTTCTTCGGCGACGCGACGATCCGGCTGGAAAGCCGCATTCCGTTTCGCGGCTGGCGGCTGACCTCGTTCACCGCCTATGCCTCGGTGCGGGAGCGCGTGAACGGGGTTCTGGCGCTCCAGATCATGGGATTCGCGCTGCTGCTGGCCGGGGGGTTCTACGTGCTGAGCCGCCGCGCCCGATTGCAGAGCGCGATTTTCCAGCGCGAGTCGGCAGAGCTTCGCCGGTTGAACGACAGGCTCGGGCGGGAAATTGCCGAGCGCCAGAAGGTCGAACGGACCCTTGAGGAGGCCGAGCAAAGCCTCGCGCAGAGCCAGAAACTGGCCGCTCTGGGGGAGATGTCTGCCGCCGTCAGCCATGAACTGAACCAGCCGCTGGCGGCCATGAAGACCTATCTGGCGGGGGCCAAGCTGCTTCTGCAGCGGCGCCGGCCCGATGAGGCGCTGAGCTCCTTTCAGAGGATCGACGACCTGATCGAACGGATGGGCGCGATTACCCGGCAGCTCAAAAGCTATGCCCGCAAGGGCGGCGAGGCGTTCGAGCCGGTCGATCTCAGGGATGCGCTGACCGGGGCGCTGACGATGATGGAGCCGCAACTGCGCCAGATGACCGTGGATATCACTCAGAACCTGCCCCGTCGCCCGGTGATGGTTCTGGCCGACCGGTTGCGGCTTGAGCAGGTGATCATCAACCTGTTGCGCAACGCGCTGGATGCGATGAAGGCAGAGGACGAGCGCGAGCTGGACCTGATTGTGGCCGGCGGCGACGAGGCCGTCCTGACGGTGCGTGACAGCGGCAGGGGGATTGACGATCTCGATGCTTTGTTCGAGCCATTCTATACAACGAAGAAACCCGGTGACGGGGTGGGCCTGGGTTTGGCGATCTCGTCCGGGATCGTGACGGACCTTGGTGGGCGACTGACCGCACGCAACGGCGCCAAACGGGGCGCCGTGTTCGAGATGCGCCTGCCGATCCTTGATCGGTCCGCCAACGCCGCCGCTGAGTGAGCATAGAGGACGACGCCATGAAAATCGCGATTGTCGATGACGAACAGGACATGCGCCAGTCGATCAGCCAGTGGTTGGCGCTGAGCGGATTTGATACCGAAACCTTTGCCAGCGCGGAGGATGCGCTGAAAGGGATCGGCCCGGACTTCCCCGGTGTCGTGGTGAGCGACATCAAGATGCCGGGCATGGACGGGATGGCGTTTCTGAAGCGTCTGATGGGCATGGACAGCGGCCTGCCGGTGATCATGATCACCGGCCATGGCGATGTGCCCATGGCGGTCGAGGCGATGCGGATCGGCGCCTATGATTTCCTTGAAAAACCGTTCAATCCCGACCGGATGACCGAACTGGCCAAACGCGCCAGCCAGACCCGCCGCCTGACGCTGGACAACCGCGCGCTGCGCCGCGAGCTGTCGGACGGCACCGTGTTGATGCGCAAGCTGATCGGGTCTTCCCCGGTGATGGAACGGCTGCGGGAGGACATCCTCGATCTGGGGCAGGCCGATGGCCATGTGCTGATCTCCGGCGAGACCGGAACCGGCAAGACCCTTGTGGCCCATGCGCTGCACGCGGTGGGGCCGCGGGCGGGCAAGAGCTTCGTCGCCATCAGCTGCGCCGCCCATGACGAGGACGCTTTGTCCGCCATGCTGTTTGGCCCCGTCGGTGAGGGGCAGGATCTGCCCCTGATGGAGCAGGCGCGCGGCGGATCACTGGTTCTGGAGGATGTGGAGGCGCTGCCGCAGGCGCTCCAGGCGCGTCTGCTGACCGCCATCAACGATCAGGGCACGCCGGCGGAAACCCGGATCGTGGCGATCTGCAATGCCGCCGAGCCCGAAGGCTGCGAGGCGGCGCTTCGCCCCGATCTCTTCTATCGCCTTGCGGCGATGCGGATCGACCTGCCGCCCTTGCGCCAGCGCGGGGAGGATATTCTGACGCTCTTCAACCGGTTCGGAGAGCAATTCGCGGAGGAATATGGCACCGACGCGCCCGAGGTCACCGCGCAGGAGGCCGCGCAGCTTCTGCAGGCTCCATGGCCCGGCAATGTGCGGCAACTGATCAACATCGCCGAGCGCGCGATCCTGCAGCAACGGCGCGGCTCGGGGACGATCGCGTCGCTGCTGATGAGCGACAATGCCGAGATAAGCCCGCAGGCCGTGGGCGAGGGCAAGCCTCTGAAAGAGTATGTGGAGGCGTTCGAGCGCATGCTGATCGACAACACGATGCGCCGTCATCGCGGCTCGATCGCCAGTGTGATGGAGGAACTCTGCCTCCCGCGCCGCACATTGAACGAGAAGATGGCGAAATACGGGTTGAGCCGGTCGGATTATCTCTGACGCCGGGCTGTCGGGCCCCGGTGGGCCATGCCTGGCGGCCCGACCGCCGATCCTTCGCCGCGCCAGCGTGTGCGCTCCGCTGAGCGCTGATGACTTGCATGTCATGCGCCTTGTCGGCCCGGCTGCCGTGGGCGGTCCGACGGTCGTGACAAAATCCAAATCGGACTGGCTTTTAGGGGCAGTCCTTATCCAGCGATAATCAGCGCGTAATGACTATTGCAGACTGCGCCGCTCGGGCTCAGACCATTGATATAGCGGGGTTTTTGAAAGGCCGCGCATACAGCGCGTTTCGGTGGCGGAAGAGAGGTCTTCGCACCCTGGCCGGTCGGCAATGGGATGCAAGTGCGGGGTGGAGCGCGGAAATAGCCCATTGTAATTCCGCCTGCGCTGCCATTAATGTCACCTAAGGGTCGGCAGGGTATGCTGACCCTCTTACAGTTTCTCTGCCCCCCTGTCGCGCCGGGCAATTCGCCGCGCAGCAGCCGGGCAGGTCACAGGGCCGGTTAGGGCCCAGGAAGATTGCCCTTGAAAACAGGGCCAATGAACGGGTGGCGCTGACATTGTCGCGCTATCGGAGACAAACCGCGATGACACGCGCGCGACAAACCCCGATACGAACCAACGTGGCTTCGGCCCGTCCGGTGGGCATGTCGGCGCGCGTCCTCGCCATTTCAGGACAACATGGCAGCCATGCCGCCCAACGGGCGGGCAAGGGGCCATGCGCAAGGATAACATGGCAAAAAAGATGCTTATCGATGCCACACACGCGGAAGAGACCCGCGTTGTCGTGGCAGACGGAACCAAGGTCGAGGAGTTCGACTTCGAGTCGCTGAACAAGCGGCAACTGGCAGGAAACATCTATCTCGCAAAGATCACCCGGGTGGAGCCATCGCTTCAGGCGGCCTTTGTGGATTATGGCGGCAATCGCCACGGCTTTCTCGCCTTTTCCGAAATTCATCCCGATTACTACCAGATCCCGACGGCGGATCGCGAGGCGCTATTGGCCGAGGAACGGGAATATGCCGAGGCGATGGCCGCGACCGAAGACGAGCCGCGCCCGAAGCGGCGCAGCCGCAGCCGCCGACGGAAGGGCAGCGAGACGAGGGCCGAGAGCGCCGCGCATGACGTGGTGACACGGGGCGAGGCCCGCGCGCCGTCGGGCATGGATGTCGTCGATCTGGGCGATGAAGACGAGGATGAGATCGCAGTGGCCGATCTGCACGATGTCGCCGCCGAAGCACCGGGCGCCCCCGAGGACGGGACGCAGGCGGACGCGGTCGAGGAGGATGCACGGGATGCCGCCGAAGCGGACATCTCCGAGACGGGTGCCGATGACGACGGCTCCGAAGAGGATGGCGCCGAGGATAACGGGGCCGATGACGGCGACGCGGACAGCGCCGAACAGGATGATGTGGATACGGTCGCCGACGATGACGACCAGGAAGATATCCGCCCCGTCCGCAAGCCGCGCCCCCGGAAATACAAGATCCAGGAGGTGGTGAAGGTTCGCCAGATCATGCTGGTGCAGGTCGTCAAGGAAGAGCGCGGCAACAAGGGCGCGGCGCTGACCACTTATCTGTCTCTGGCCGGCCGCTATTGCGTGCTGATGCCGAACACGGCCCGTGGCGGCGGGATTTCCCGCAAGATCACGCTGGCCGCGGATCGCAAGAAGCTCAAGGAGATCGCGACCGGTCTGGACGTGCCTCAGGGGGCCGGGCTGATCGTGCGGACGGCGGGCGCGAAACGCACCAAGGCCGAGATCAAGCGCGACTACGAATATCTGCAACGGCAATGGGAGCAGGTGCGCGCGCTGACGCTCAAATCCATCGCGCCGGCCCCGATCTATGAAGAAGGCAACCTGATCCACCGGTCGATCCGCGATCTCTACAACCGTGAGATCGACGAGGTTCTGGTGGAGGGCGAGGCCGGGTATCGTCAGGCCAAGGACTTCATGAAGATGATCATGCCGTCCCACGCCAAGAACGTGAAACAGTACACCGATCCGATGCCGCTTTTCGCGCGGCACAAGGTCGAGGGCTATCTGGCCGACATGTTCAACCCTGTGGTGCAGCTGAAATCCGGCGGCTACATCGTGATCGGCGTGACCGAGGCGCTGGTGGCGATCGACGTGAACTCCGGCCGGGCCACCAAGGAAGGCTCGATCGAAGAGACCGCGACCAAGACCAATCTGGAGGCCGCCGAAGAGGTGGCGCGCCAGGTGCGCCTGCGCGATCTGGCAGGCCTGATCGTGATCGACTTCATCGACATGGATGACCGGCGCAACAACGCCGCGGTCGAGAAGCGGATCAAGGACAAGCTGAAAACCGACCGCGCCCGCATTCAGGTGGGCCGGATTTCGGCCTTCGGGCTGATGGAAATGTCGCGTCAGAGGCTGCGTCCGGGCATGCTGGAGGCGACGACCCAGCCCTGCCACGCCTGCCACGGTACGGGTCTTGTCCGCTCCGATGACAGCCTTGCGCTGTCCATCCTGCGCCAGCTGGAGGAGGAGGGGACACGCCGCCGGTCGCGCGAGGTGTTGCTGACGGCGCCGGTGGGCATTGTGAATTTCATCATGAATGTGAAACGCGAGTATCTGGCTGCGATCGAGGCGCGGTATGGCCTGTCGATCCGGATCGAGGCCGACCCGCATCTGGTCGCCCCGGACTACAAGATCGAGAAGTTCAAGACCGCCACCCGCAGGGTGCCGGAGGCCGCGCCGATCGTGTCGATGGATGCCGCCCTGATGGACGAGATCGAGGAAGAAGCCGTTGCCGACGAGGTTGAGGTCGCGGATGTTCCGGAGGTCTCCGACGGGGAGGAAAACGGCACCAAGCGCAAACGCCGCCGCCGTCGCGGGGGCCGTGGCCGCCGCAAGACCAATGCGGAGACGAGTGACGAGAGCAATGGCGAGGGCGCGGCCGACGAAGCGCCGCAAGAGGCCGACGGGCAGGATGCACCCGAAGCGGTAGCGGAGGAGAACACCGCAGCCGAGGTGCCTGAAACGGAAGCGCCTGCCGAGGTGGCGGCCCCCGATCAGGAGAACGCCGCCGAAAACGCCGAGGAGGGGGAGACCAAGCCCAAGCGCCGCCGCTCCCGCGGGGGACGTGGCCGCAAGAAGACCGACGAGGCGCCGGCCGAAGAGGCCGCCGAGGAGGCACCGGCCGAAGAGGAGGTCGCCGCGGCGAGCGATGAAGAGCCCGTGAGCGAGCCCCCCGCGCCCGAAGTCAAGGCGAAGAGGACGCGGCGCAAAAAGGCCGCGCCGGCAATCGCTGAGGCACCCGCAGCGGAGCCTGATACCGAAGCGGCCGTGGCAACCGAAGAGGCGCCCGAACCCGCCGCCGCGCCGGAGCCCGAGCCCGCACCGGAGCCGGTTCTGGAAACAGCGGAGGTCACGGCGGATCCTGCACCGGAACCCGCCCCCGAGCAGCAGCCGGAGACGCAGGCTGCGCCCGAGAAACCGGCCAAGCCGAAACGCAAGGGCTGGTGGTCGCTCGGCTGACGGGCGCGCGTCGGACCCATTGAAGACCAGATTGCAAAGGGCGCCCCGGTGGCGCCCTTTGTCATTCCGTGGCTTGCCCGCCTGTTTTATGCCCGCGACCGCCGGTGGGCCCTTTGGAGGTGTCAGTGCGGGTGGCGTTCCGCTTCGTGAGCGGCTGATCGCAGGTCGGCCCGAAAGCGCGTTGCCCAGTCGTGATTGGTCCGGTCAGCCAGCTTCGCGACCGTCGGCGTCACGCCGGCTACGGCCTCCCGGTTCAGGCCAAGTTCGGCCAACAGGCCGCGCAATGTCCCGACCGGGTCGGCTGCAAGCGTTTCATACGTGATCCGCAGCGGTTCGATGCCTTCGGCGTCGAACCAGCGGGTCCACTCGCGATCAAAGGAAAGGAAGCGATCATGATGCTCCCGGATCTCGCGGCCATCATAAACCGGAGGGCGCGGCGGAGAGACGCGCTCAAGCTCCGTGCCGTCCGATGCCCGATGCCAAAGGCCGGTCTGATTGGCCATCGCGCAAGACACCGCCTGCTCGACCTTGTCGAGCCGGGTCAGGTGAATGAAGGCGGTGCGCCCGAAGGTCATCTCGAAACGCTGCAAATTGGTTGCCGGTTCGGGGTGAAGCACCGCCAGTTTCCGGGCGAAAAAATCGAAGCTGTGTCGCTGCAGCCTGAGCCCGAAGATCCCGGTCTCGCGCCGCCCCTTGGCAAGCGCGGCCTGGACTATATCGGCGAGCATGTCCTTTTCCGGGGCGGATGCGGCGGGCGACAGGCCAAGGGCACTGGCCCAATCCGCCACGGACGGTTTGTGGAAATAGGAGGCGGGGTTGCCCGATACCCCGGTTGCCGCCAGAAGCTGGCAAAGCAGAGTGCTGCCGCTTCGCGGTGACGTGCAGATGACATAGGATGCGAATTCAGCCATCACTCACTCTTCGGTGCAGGCCACGCGGGCTGCGCCCGCATGGGCAGCTATCCCGGCGTTGTGAGGAGGGCGCGACGGGCAAACCGGCGCTATCGCGCCTTTCCCGCCACGCGTCCGGGCGGGCAGGGCTCAGTTCGCTTCGGCCCGCAACTGCTCCGCCAGTTCCGCCATCGCCTCATAGGGCAGGTAGCCACGCAGCAACTGGTCGCCCATCACGAAACTGGGTGTCCCGCTGATCTGCAAACGCTGTGCCAGCGCGTAATTCTCCTCCAGCACCCGGTCGATCTCGGGGGCGTCGATGCCGGCCAGAATCGCCTCCGCGTCGAAGCCAAGCTCGGTGGCAATCCGGCTCAGGCTCTCTTCGGACACCTCCGCGCGCATCACCATCATCGCATCGTGAAGATCCTTGTAGGCCGCATCGCCCTCGATGATCCGGGTCGAGAGCGCGAAGCGGGAGGCAAGCGTGGACTGCTCGCCCAGAATCGGGAACTCCTTGATCACGAATCGGATATTGCCATCGCTTTCAAGCAGTTGCTCCACCTCCGGAAAGGCACGCCGGCAGAAGCCGCAGCGGTAATCGAGAAACTCCACCAGCACGAGATCGCCCTCGGGGTTGCCCCCTTCCCAGGAGGTTTCGGAGTTGAAGAGCGCCTCCGCATTGGCCGCCACGAGGTCCATGTCCTGCGCCGCCTCGGCCGCGGCCTGGCGCTGTTCCAGAACCGCGATCGCCTCCATCAGCACTTCGGGATTTTCGAGCAGATAGGCCCGCACCTCCGCCCGGAAGGCCGCGCGCTCCGTATCGGTCAGGGCGTCCAGATCGACGGCGAGGGCAGGGCCGCTCAGGATCAGCATCAATCCGGTCAGGGCGGCGGCAAAAAACGATTTCATCAGCGATTTCTCCGGCTTTGGGCGGCTTCGGCCACCCGTAACACATCTTGCGCGCGAAGCCACCCGCCCGATCCGTTGGGCAGCAGGCCGCTGGCGCGGTTGGCGTGAATTTCGGCGTCTTCCATCCGGCCCAGGATCGCGTAGCGCTCCGCCGTGACGACCGAGGCCATGCCATTGTTGCCGCCGCGGGCATAGGCCAGAGCCAGATCGCGCAGCATGCGCGGGTCGAACGGATCGCGGGCATAGGCCTGTTCCAGCACCTCGCGGGCGCGGGCATTGCCGGAGGATGTGTCCGCGGCCAGAAGCGCGCGTCCGTAGCCCGCCAGAATGAGCGGCTCCCGAGGCGCCAGTTGCACGGCGCGGGCATAGGCCTGCACGGCCTGCGGAAAATTGCGCGATTCAAACAGGATCTGCCCCTGAAGCTCCTGATAATACGGATCATTCGGGCGCATCTGCAACAGCCGCCCGACCTCGGATATGGCCTGCGCGGCATCGGCGTTCTGGTGATGTGCGATGGCGCGCGCCAGCGTCGCGATCTCGCCCTGGTCGGTGCGGCCCGCCTGCCGGAGCGTCTGGCGCGGGGCATTGAGGAAACCGCCCAGCTTGGCGCGGGTCCGGGCGAACCAGTATTGTGCCTCGGCGCTGCTTTCGGCGCCCGCCGCGCTGCCGGAGCGTCCGTTGACAAAGGCCTCGACACTGCGCACGCGATCGCGGGTCAGCGGGTGGGTGCGGACATAAGGGTCCTGCCGCCCGGCCGACAGGGCCTCCTGACCCCGAAAGATCTCCAGCACCTCCAGCATCGCGGCGGGGTCGATCCCGGCCTGAACCATGTAGCGGAGCCCGGCCTGGTCGGCGCTGGCCTCTTCGGCGCGGGTATGGGCGAAAAACAGGCGCGCGGCGGTGGACCCGGTTCCGATCGCGATCCCGGCGCCCAGGCGGCCATTGTCCGATGCCGCCCCCGCCGCCAGCGCCAGAAGCAGGCCCATGCGCGCGGCACTCTGCGCGCTGCGGGCATTGGCCGGGCGCCGGGTCAGATGGCCATTGGCGATATGGGCCGCCTCATGGGCAAGCACGGCCTGCAACTCGGCCGGGTCCTCCATCCGCATCAGCAGACCGGAATGAATGAAGATATGCCGGGCATCGGCCACGAAGGCGTTCAGCGTCCGATCGTTCACCACGATGATCCGGGTGGAGGTCGGCAGACCCGCGGCGCGCAGGATGGGCGCCGCCAGTTCCTGCAGGCCGCGTTCGATCTCTGCGTCGCGAATGATCGAACGCGCCTCGGCCGCCCATCCGGTCAGCAAAAGGGCCAGCGCTGCGATCAGCGTCGTAAACGGGCGGCGGCGGGGCATTGACGTCTCCCATGGGGCCTGCTTCAACGCGTCATCATAGGGAGGCTTTCATGCGACATTCAAGCCGGGCCGAGGTCGATCCCTTCATCGTGATGGACGTGATGGAGGCCGCCCGCGCCGCCGAAGAGGCCGGTCGCCATATTATCCATATGGAGGTGGGGCAGCCGGGCACCGGCGCGCCACGGGCCGCGCGGGAGCGCCTGATCGCCGAGATGGAGGCCGGGCCGCTTGGCTACACGGTCGCCCTTGGCCGCCCCGATCTGCGTGCGGCCATCGCCGCGCTCTACGGCGAATGGTACGGCCTCGATCTGGACTCGGCGCGGGTGGTGATCACGGCGGGGGCCTCGGGCGCGTTTCTCCTCGCCTTCTCGGCGCTGTTCGATGCGGGCGACAAGGTGGCTCTGGGTGAGCCGTGCTACCCGTCCTACCGGCAAATCCTGCGCGCGCTCAGCCTTGTTCCCGTGGGGCTGCAGACCGATCTGGCCAGCCGCTACCAGCCCCTGCCGCGGCAAATGTCCGGCGATCTGGCCGGGCTGATCGTGGCCTCCCCCGCCAATCCGACCGGCACCATGCTGGACAAGGCGGCCATGGGCGGCTTGGCCGGGGCCTGCGCGGAGCAGGGGATCTCGCTGATCTCGGACGAGATTTATCACGGTCTGCAATATGACGGGCGCGCGATTTCGGCACTGGAAGTCACCGACGAGGTTTATGTCGTCAACTCCTTCTCCAAGTATTTCTCGATGACCGGCTGGCGTCTCGGCTGGATGGTGGTGCCGCCGGATCATGTGCGGCTGATCGAACGGCTGGCGCAGAACATGTTCATCTGCCCGCCCCATGCGGCGCAGGTCGCGGCACTTGGCGCGCTCAGCCCAGAAGGCCGGGCCGAGCTGGATGGCCATCGCGCGGTCTATACCGCAAACCGGGCGCTGATGCTGGAGGGTCTCGCCGTGGCCGGTTTCGACAGGGTCGCGCCCGCGGATGGCGCGTTTTACGTCTATGCGGATGTCTCGGAGATCACCACCGACAGCCGGGCGTTCTGCACCGAGATACTGAACCACGCGGGCGTTGCGGTGACGCCGGGGCTGGATTTCGACCCGGTTCGGGGGCAGGGGACGGTGCGTTTTTCCTACGCACGCGCCACGGCGGATATCGAGGAGGGGCTTGCGCGGCTGAAAAACTTCATGTCGACGCGGGCCATCGCCGAATAGGGTGCCGGCCTCGCCAGATCGGCGTTTCCGCGATCCGTCCGGACGCAGGATGCCTCTTGGGGCGGGCCGCCGGCTCTGCTAGTCTCCGGCAAATTCTTTCGGCGGAAGACCGATGATCCGAGCAGTTTTGAGTTTTCTGATGATCTGGCTGGCGACCCCGGCCCTGGCGCAGGACTTCCGCGCCCTGGCCCGGGTTCTGCCCGCCGACAGTTCGCTGAGCGACGTGGCCGGCGGCGGCGCCCGGATGGCGCTTGCGCTGAGCCAGGCGGTGCCGTTTCGGGTGTTCACCCTGGATGACCCCGCCCGCGTCGTGGTGGATTTCCGGGAGGTCGCCTGGGAGGGCCTGTCGGCCGATTTCGATGCCGCCGACGCGGTGGCAGGCGTCGAGACTGGCGGCGCGCTTGAGCCGGGCTGGTCGCGCATGGTGCTGGAACTGTCCCGGCCGCTCGCCGTGGCCCAGGCCGCGATGGAGACCGATCCGGCCGACGGGACGGCTACCGTTCATCTGCGGCTCGACCCCACAAGCCCGGAGGCGTTCGCGGAGACCGCGGGCGCGCCGCCCGGTGTTGCCACCTTGGTCGCACCGGCTGCGGGCGAAATGGCCCGCCCCCGGCAGAGCGGCACGGGCATGCTGGTCGTGGTGCTGGACCCGGGCCATGGCGGGCTGGACCCCGGCGCGCAGCGCGACGGCCATGACGAGGCCGATCTGATGCTGGTTTTTGCCCGCGAGTTGCGCGAAACGCTGGTGCGGTCCGGCCGGTTCGAGGTGATCCTGACGCGCGAGAGCGATGTCTTCGTGCCGCTGCCCACCCGGGTCAGCATCGCCCGCGCCGCCGGTGCGGATCTGTTCATCTCGCTCCATGCCGATGCGCTGGCCGAAGGGCGGGCGACGGGTGCGACGGTCTACACCCTGTCGGCAACCGCGTCCGATGAAGCCTCCGCCGCGCTGGCGGAACGCCATGACCGGGCGGATCTGCTGGCCGGGATCGATCTCAGCGGCAGCGACGATGTGGTGGCGGGCGTCCTGATGGATCTGGCGCGGCTGGAAACCGACCCGCGCTCGGATGCGCTGGCCGATGCGCTGGTGGCGGGCATCGCGGCAGCCGAAGGCGATCTGCACAGCCGCCCGAGGCTGGAGGCGGGGTTTACCGTGCTGAAAGCCGCGGATATCCCCTCGGTTCTGGTGGAACTGGGGTTCATGTCCGAGCCGGAGGATCTGGCCAACCTTGTGGATCCGGTCTGGCGCGCGCTGATGCAGGCCACGATGCGCGACGCCATTCTGGAATGGGCGGTGGAGGATGCGGCGGCGGCCACGCTCTTGCGGCAATAGCAGGGCGCACCGCCCGGATCGCAGGACAGGTACCGGGCTACCCGGGCACGGGGCCGCGGTTTTGTGATCGCGGAAAGATGCCTGTGGCTTTTGACCCCGCCCGCCGGGACCCCTATAAGCGGGCATCAGGTGGCGGCACAGGTTCGACATGATCCGATTCATTCTTGGCATATTCGGCGCGATCTTCAGTTTGCTGACGATCGGGCTGGTGTTTGCCGCGTTGTCGATTGGCGCGGTCCTTTACATGTACAGCCGCGATTTGCCCGATCACGAGACGCTGGCGCGCTACACGCCCGCCACGATCAGCCGCATCTATTCCGCCGAGGGCGAGATCGTCGACGAGTTCGCCCGCGAGCGGCGTCTGTTCGTGGCGGCCGAGGATATTCCCGATCTGGTGGCCCATGCCTTCGTGAGTGCCGAAGACCGGAATTTCTATGAACATGACGGATATGACCCGCGGGCAATCGGCGCCGCTTTCGTGGAAGCCATACGGTCCCGGGGGCGCGATGTCCGCGGCGCATCCACCATCACGCAGCAGGTGATGAAGAACTTCCTTCTGGACGGATCGCGGACGGTCGAGCGCAAGGTGCAGGAAATCATCCTTGCTGCCCGGATCGAGCAGACGCTGAGCAAGGATCGCATTCTTGAGCTGTATCTCAACGAGATTTTCCTGGGCCAGAATTCCTATGGCGTGGCCGCCGCCGCGCAGACCTACTTCAATGCGTCCCTCCGAGAGCTGCGCCCGGAGCAGGCGGCATATCTGGCGGCGCTGCCGCAGCGGCCAGGCCGGCTGCATCCGGTGCGTGACTACGATCAGGCGATCAACCGCCGCAACTACGTGCTGCGCGAGATGTTCGAGAACGGGTATCTGAGCCGCGACGAAATGGAGACGGCGCAGGCCGCGCCCCTGGAAACCGTTCAGGGCGGCCATATCGAGCCGTTCCGCGCCACAGTGCCGCCGCGGAACTACTTCACCGACGAGATCCGCCGGCAATTGTCGGTGCAGTTCGGGGAGGAGGAGTTCTTCTCCGGCGGCTATGCGGTGCGCGCCACGATGGATGAGAGCCTGCAACAGGTGGCGGAGGTCGCGCTGCGCCGGGGGTTGGAACGCTACGACCGCGCGCAGGGCCTTTGGCGGGACCCGCTGGCGGTGATCGACCCGGCCCTGCTGGAGGGCGCGGATGAGGAAAGCTGGCGCGCGGCGCTTGCGGATACGGACATTCCCCGCGACATCGAAGGCTGGCATGTGGCGGTGGTTCTGTCGGTCGGCGAGAGCAGTGCGCGGATCGGGATCGAGGATGTGCCGGAGGATGAGGACGGCCACTTCATACCCGCCGAGGACGTGACCTGGGCCCGGCCCGTGGATGGCGATGGCAACCGGGGCAGCGCCGCGCGGGTTGCCGGCGATCTGCTGGATGTTGGCGACGTGATCCATGTGCGCGCGATGACAAGCGACAGCGACGGCAGCTTCATCCGCTGGACGCTCCGCCAGATCCCCGAGGTGCAGGGTGGCTTCATGGCGATGGATGTGAACACGGGCCGTGTGCTTGCGATGCAGGGCGGGTTTTCGTATCAGCATTCGGTCTTCAACCGGGCCACTCAGGCGACGCGGCAACCGGGATCGAGCTTCAAGCCCTTCGTCTATGCCGCCGCGCTGGACAGCGGCTACAGCCCGAACACGATCGTCATCGACGCGCCGATCGAGCTGGACACGGGCGCGGGCATCTGGCGCCCGACCAACGCGTCGAACCAGTTCTACGGGCCTGCACCGCTTCGCACGGGCATCGTGCGGTCGCGAAACCTGATGACCGTGCGTCTGGCGCAGGATGTGGGTATGGAAACCGTGGCCCGCTACGCCGAACGGTTCGGCGTCTACGACGACGCGGAGACCTTTCTGGCGAATGCGCTTGGCAGTCAGGAGACGACGCTGTTCCGCATGGTCGCGGCTTATGCGATGTTCGCCAATGGCGGTGAACGGGTGCAGCCGACGCTGGTCGACCGCGTGCAGGACCGCTTCGGCGGGACGGTCTATCGTCACGATCAGCGGCTGTGTCCGGATTGCGAACTGGCCTCGCTGGAGCCCGGCATGGCGCCGCGGATCGTCTCCAACCGCGAGCGTGTGATCGATCCGATCACGGCCTATCAGCTGACCTCCATGATGCGCGGTGTGGTGGAGCGCGGCACGGCGTCCTCCACCGTGAACCTGCCGGTGCCGATCGCGGGCAAGACCGGCACCACGAACGATGCGCGCGACGTGTGGTTCGTGGGCTTCTCCTCCAACATCGCGGCGGGGTGTTACATCGGTCATGACCAGCCGCGCCCGCTTGGCCGCGGGGCCTCGGGCGGGGGGATGTGCGGGCCTGTCTTCAACGAGTTCATGCAGGCCGCAATCGAGGAATATGGCGGCGGCCCGTTCCGCGTTCCCGAAGGCGGGGTCTTCTACAATATCGACCGGTTCTCGGGCCAGCGCCTGCCCGACGATGCGCAGGGCGACCACGTTGTCGCCGAACTGTTCCGCCAGGGCGAAGAGCCGATCTACGGGTTGCTGGCGATTGTCGATGGCGGGTTCGCGATGGGATCGGACCTGCCGATGTTCGCCCGCGGCGAGGAAGACAGCGGCGAGGGCGGCACCACCGGGCAGACGGTCACCACCTCAACCGGCGACAGCGCCCGGGTGCCTACGGGCACGGGCTTCGGCACGCTGAGTTCCGGCGGGCTTTACTGAGATGCGGAAAGCTTGCCCGGCGCGCGCCCGCTTGCGGGCGCCGGGCCGCTGGTCTAGATCGGTTGGACACTGACATGATCCTTCACGAGGCAGGCTGATCCATGCGGGCCGAGACCCAATCCCATATCGAAAAAGTGCAGAAATCGCTTGAGCTTCTGGGTCAGCGACTGGGGCTGGAAACGGCCCGGCACCGGCTTGAGGAGTTCAACGCCCGGGTGGAGGACCCGGATCTGTGGAACGATCAGGCCGCGGCGCAGAAACTGATGCGCGACCGGCAGGTGCTGCTGGACAAGATCGGAACCTATGAGGCGATCAAGGGCGCGCTGGAGGACAATGTCGGCCTGATCGAAATGGGCGAGGAGGAAGGCGATGACGAGGTCGTCGCCGAGGCCGAAACAGCCTTGGCGGCACTTGTGGAGGATGCGGCGGCCAAGGAGCTGGAGGCGCTGCTGGACGGCGAGGCCGACGCCAACGACACCTTCCTTGAGATCAATGCCGGTGCGGGTGGAACGGAATCCTGCGACTGGGCCTCGATGCTGGCGCGGATGTATGTGCGATGGGCCGAGAAACGCGGCTACGAGGTGGAACTGCAATCGACCACGGCCGGTGACGAGGCGGGCATACGTTCTGCGGTTTACAAGATTTCCGGCCACAATGCCTATGGATGGCTGAAATCCGAAAGCGGCGTGCATCGTCTGGTGCGGATTTCACCCTATGACAGTGCGGCGCGGCGGCATACCTCGTTCAGTTCGGTCTGGGTCTATCCAGTGGTCGACGACAATATCGAGATCGAGGTGAACCCCGCCGATATCCGGCTGGATACCTATCGCTCCTCGGGCGCGGGCGGGCAGCATGTGAACACGACGGATTCGGCGGTGCGGATCACCCATATTCCCACCGGTATCGTGGTGACGAGTTCGGAAAAATCGCAGCACCAGAACCGCGATATCGCGATGAAAGCCCTGAAATCCCGGCTGTACCAGATGGAACTGGATCGCCGGAACGAGGCCATCAACGAGGCCCATGAGGCCAAGGGCGATGCGGGCTGGGGCAACCAGATCCGGTCCTACGTCCTGCAACCCTATCAGATGGTGAAAGACCTGCGCACCGGCTACGAGACTTCTGACACATCCGGGGTTCTGGATGGCGATCTGGACGGGCTCATGGCCGCGACGCTGGCCATGGATGTCTCCGGCAAGAGCCGGGCAGAGGCGCGGGCGGAATAGACGGGCGGGCCCCGGCGGCGCGGTCGGCGGGCTGACGGAACCGCTCTGCCATTGCCCCGGGCGCCGCCCTGGGGCCGGATGAAGGGGGGTGGGATGTCTGATTTTCTGCATATGGATGCGGTCGAGCTGTCGCGACGGATGGCGGCGCGAGAGGTGAGCGCGGTTGAGGTGATGCGCGCCACGCTGGCCCGGATCGACGCCGTGAACACCCGCGTGAATGCGATTGTGTCCCTGCGGGACCGCGAGGCGCTGATGGGCGAGGCACGGCTGGCTGATGCCATGCCGCGAGAAGGCTGGCTGCATGGGATGCCGCTCGCCGTAAAGGATCTGGTTGGGGTCAAGGGCGTCCGATCGACCTGGGGGTCACCGTTGCGCGATTGCGTGCCCGTGGCGGACGAGGCGCTGGTGACCCGGCTGCGCCGGACGGGCGCGATCATCATCGGCAAGACCAATGTCCCGGAATTCGGGCTTGGATCCCATTCCTTCAACCCGATTTTCGGCGTCACGCGGAACCCCTACGATCTGTCGCGCAGCGCCGGTGGATCTTCGGGGGGTGCGGCGGCGGCGCTGGCCATGGGGATGGCGCCGGTGGCCGACGGGTCCGACATGATGGGCAGCCTGCGCAACCCCGCCGCCTGGAACAATGTCTACGGGTTCCGACCGACCGCAGGGCTGATACCGGCCGAGCCCGGCGACAGCGTTTTTTCCCACGGGCTGAGCACGCGCGGCCCGATGGGCCGTTCGGTCGCCGATGTGTCGGCGCTTTTGGAAACGCTGACCGACGGGGCGTTTCAACCGGGGCCGCCGCCGCGGAAACCCCCGCGGATCGGCTGGCTGGGAGACTGGGGCGGCGCCTATCCGATGGAGGAGGGCGTGCTCGATCTGGCAGAGGGCGCCGTGGCCGCGATGCGCGATCTGGGCTGGGAGGTGGAGCCGCTGGCCCCGCCCTTCGACGCCGCCGCGCTCTGGCAAAGCTGGACCGATCTGCGGTCGTTCACGGTGGCGCTGGAATACGGGGCCGACTGGCGCGATCCGGCCCGCCGGGCCTTGCTCAAGCCCGAGGCCGTCTGGGAAATCGAGCGCGGCCTTGCGCTCGACGGAGACCGGATCGAGACGGCGGCGGCGATCCGGACGCGATGGCTGTCGGCGCTGGAGGAGATGTTCAGGCAAATTGATGCGCTGGTACTGCCATCGACCCAATGCTGGCCGTTTCCGGCGGAGTGGAGATGGCCGCAGGAGATCGCGAGCGTCGCGATGGACACCTATCACCGCTGGATGGAGGTTGTCGTGCCGGTCAGTCTGGCGGGGCTGCCCTGCCTGAACCTGCCCGCGGGCTTTGGCGCCGCAGGCCTGCCCGGCGGGGTGCAACTGATCGGGCCCAAGGGCGGCGATGCGGTGGTGCTGGCGCTTGGCGAAATCTATCATCAGGCAACGCAATGGCCGCGGACCCATCTGCCGATCCTTGACGATGACACATAAATTCGCAAATCCGCCCGGCAGGGGCTTGGCGCGCGGCAAGCCCTGCCGCTAGAGTTTCGCAAGGGAGGATCCGGGATGAGCGACATAAGCCAGCCACGCCTCGCCTCGAAAGTGCCCGCCGTCAACCGGATGAGCTTGGGCGATCTGGGCTATGCGCTGAAGATGGGGCTGCGGGATTATCTGGCCGCGCCGTTCATGGGGCTGTTTTTCGCCCATGTCTATGTGGTTGGCGGCTGGCTGATCTATCTGTTTCTCTTCGTCACTGACCAGATCTGGTATGCGATCCCGATCACGCTCGGCTTTCCCCTGTTGGGGCCGTTTCTGGCGGTCGGGCTTTACGAGGTGTCGCGCCGTCTGGAGCAGGGCGAAGGCTGGCGGCGAAACGACATCTTCGGCGTGATCTGGCGGCAGAAAGATCGGCAATTGCCGTCGATTTCCTGGGTTATCATCGTCTATTTCCTGTTCTGGTCGTTTTTCGCCCATATGCTGTTTGCGCTTTTTCTGGGCCCCTCGGCGCTGACCAATGTCACATCGTCCTATGCATATCTGCTGGAGCCGGAAGGGCTGATGATGCTGATCGTCGGCACGGTGGCGGGGGCGATATTCGCCCTTGTCCTGTTTTCGCTGACCGTGATCGCCCTGCCGCTTCTGCTGGACAAGGAACTGGATTTCGTGACCGCGATGCTCACCAGTTTCTCGGTGGTGAAAACCAACCCGGGCGTCATGCTGGCATGGGGGGCCATCATCGCCGGGCTGACCTTCGTCGCGATGCTGCCGTTCCTTCTGGGCCTGTTTCTGGTGCTGCCAATGCTGGGCCACGCGTCGTGGCATATCTATCGCCGGGCGCTTACCTCCCGCGACTAGAGGCCACGGCGCGCCTGCATGCCCTGTGCGGAGGTTTCAGTCCTCGTTGCGGATGAAGAGCCAGGACAGACCCGCGCCCAGAGCGGTCAGCGCCGCGGTCACCCAGCAAAGCGTCGCGAACGCCGTATTCATCGCCGCCGCATGGCCCGCCGTATCCGAAAACGCGCCGAAGCTGCCGGTGCCGCCCGAACCCGCATAGATCGCGCCTGCAAGCGTGCCCATCACGGCGACCGCGACAAGCCCGGATACACGGCTGACGGCATTGTTGATCCCCGATGCCGTGCCCGAGCGGTCTTCGGGCACCGCGCCCATGATTGCCGCCGATAGCGGCGCGACGACAAGGGCCATGCCCAGACCCATCAGCGCGGTGCAGGGCAGGGTGAAGATCCAGAAGGCCTGCAACGGGGTGGTGATCGCAAGCCCCACGAAGGCCAGCGCCACAAGCCCGCCGCCAACCGCGATCAGGGGCCCGGGGCCATGGTCATCGGCCCATTTCCCGGCGCGGGTGGACAGAAGCGGGATGAAAATCGATAGCGGCGCGAAGGCGGCGGCGCTCACGACTTCGGATTGCCCCCAACCGGCGATCAAGGTCATCGGCAGGAAGAAGAGCACCGTGGACAGTGCGAAATAGATCAGAAAGGTCGCCCCGTTCGCGGCCGAGAAACTGGCATTTCGGAACAGATCAAGCGGAACCATGGGCGCGGGACTGCGGGCCTCCCAAGCCAGAAATCCCGCGAACAGCGCCGCGCCGACAAGGGCGGGCGTCCAGTTGACGGCATGCCCCTCGGACGCGCCGGTAAGGCCCAGAGCGATCAGGGCGAGCGCACCGGTGATCAGGGCCGCGCCGGGCAGATCCAGCGGGTGATCGGGGCGCGCCGGGTCGGCGGCGACCTTGGTCAGGATCATCCAGAGCGCCAGTGCGCCAAGCGGCAGATTGATTGCGAAGAGAAGCCGCCACGTCTCGGTCCCGCCGAAGCTCAGAACCAGCCCGCCCAGGATCGGCCCGAGCGCGGTGGTCAATGCGGAGGCGGCGGCCCAGATGCCGATGGCCCGGCCACGTTCCTCCGCCGGATAGGCGCGCGCGATCAGGGCAAGACTGCCGGGCACCATGACCGCCGCGCCGATGCCCTGAAACACGCGCGCCACGATCAGCGTTTCCGGCGTGGGGGCGACGGCGCAGGCCAGCGAGGCCAGCACGAAACCGGCGATCCCGGCGGCAAAGACGCGGGCCAGCCCGTATCTGTCCCCGATGGCCCCGCCGATCAGGATCAGCGCGGAGAGGGGCAGCAGATAGCCGTTATTGATCCATTGCGCCTGAACCAGCGTCGCGTTCAGCCCGTCGCGCATGGCCGGCAGCGCGATCGCGACCAGCGTGCCGTCTATGAACCCCAGGGCCGAGGCCAGAATGGCGGAAAAGAGAATGAACGGCCGTGCCTCGGGCGCACAAAAGCCGGGCACATGGCCCGGCTTTTTCGCTGTCGTGGCGGCCCCGCCCCGAGAAGGGAGGCCAGTGTTCAAGGATCAGCTTTTGCTCTCGGCGGCAGCCGCGGGTTTGGGCGCGGCCTGAACGGGCGAGGAAGGGGGCTTGGAAACCGCCGAAGGCGGCGTCGCCTTGGGCTGGCCCGAGGTGGCAAGCGGGTCTTCCTGACGCTGAACCGAGCCTTCGAAATGCGCGCCCGATTCAATGGCGATGGTCTTGTGGATGATATCCCCTTCGACTCGCGCCGTGGATGTCAGGCGAACCTTCAGCCCTCTGACCCGGCCGACGACGCGGCCGGTGACGACGATGTCATCGGCAACCACCTCGCCTTCGATCGTGGCGCTTTCGCCGACGGTCAGAAGATGGGCGCGAATATCGCCCTGCACGTGGCCTTCGACCTGGATATCGCCCGAGGTGCGCAGATTGCCCACAATGGTCAGATCCGCGCTGAGCGTGGAGGCCGGCGGCTTCGCCTTCGGCGTGCTGGGGGTGCCAAGCGGCATTGCCGGGCGTTCGACCGGCGCGCTCGCCGATTTGGCGGCGGCGTCATCGCCCGGTTTCGGGGCGGGATCGTTGATCTTGGATTTAGAAAACATCTCTACCTGCGGTGATGAAGTTCATCGGATTGATTGGAGTGCCGTTCTGGCGCACTTCGTAGTGCAAATGCGGCCCCGTTACACGGCCCGTTCTTCCCATATCACCGATCCGGTCCCCGCGCGAGACCCTTTGGCCTTGGGACACGTGAAGGCGCGACATATGGGCGTAGCGCGTCTCGATCCCGAAGGGGTGCTGGATCTTCACCATGAGCCCGTATCCGCTCTGGCGCCCTGCAAATATGACCACTCCGTCGCCCGCGGCATAAAGCGGCGTACCCACGGGACCCGCGAAATCGGTACCGGCGTGAAGCCGCCGACCGCCATTGATCGGGTCGCGGCGATAGCCGAACCCGGAGGTGAAGCGGACCGACGACTGGACCGGCATCGCGAAGGGCAATTGCTCGGCCGCCATCCGGTACAGGTTCACCTGATCGAGACCTTCCAGAACCTCGTTGGCGCGCAGCGACATCGCGTCGGGTTCCTGCCCGCGTGACGACATGGTGATCGGCATCAGCGGCCCGCCCTGGCCGGAATAGCCGCGGCGCACCTGCTCGATGATCTGGTCGGTGGGCATGCCGGCGCTGCGGAACATGTTGTCCAGCGGTTCCAGAGACATCGCGACGGCCTCTTCGATCTGGGTGAAGATGCGCTCGTTGCGCTCGGCGGCCAGTTCGGCCTCGAACTGAAGCCGCTCCACCTCGGAATGGGCTTCGGCCATGTTCTGATGCGCATTGTCGCGTTCGCTCGCGGTGTCCTCCAACGCCTCGGCGAGGAAGGTCATCGTCTGTTCCATGTCCTGCTGGCGGCCCGCCGCGGTCTGGATCGTTCCGGTTTCGGCCTGAAGCTCGGCCATAAGCTGATCGGCGCGGGCGCGGGCCGCGTCGCGTTCCGACATGGTCCGGCGCAGCGTGGTCTGGATCACGTCGACGGCGGTTTCCATCTCGCGCCGGCGCTGTTCGGATTCCAGCAGCCGCGACTGCATGTCCGACACCTGATCCATCGCCACCGCGAACCGGTCCTGGGCCAGACGTGCCTCCGCCGCGCGGGCGTCGCGCTCGTCGGAAAGTGCATTCAGTCGTGTCTGGTAGGTCAGTTGTTCGCGCGCGGCCTGATCCCGGGCGCCGCCTGCGCTGATCGTGTCGATGAGGAAAATGGATGTGACGATCACGGTCCAGCCCACGAAAAGCGCGCCGCCTGCGATCATCAGGGCCTGTGTGCCGGGTCGGAGCCGCACGAACCGTGTGCCTTCATCGGCCTTGAGAAACAGTCGCTGTTCAGGAAGATGCTTTTCCAAGACCGCGCTCAAGCGGTTTAGTGCCCGTGTCTTCACGATATTCTGCCCCATGCTCCGTCTTGTCGCCCGCACGCGTCATCCCCTACGCGGCATCGTAGCTCCGCAAGGGCATAAGCGATGGGGATTATTGCCTCAATGATTTATCTTTAAGTGTGGCTAAAAGACGCCAGCAATGGGCGGTTTGAGCGGAAATCCGCCGATCTGGCGGCCTTCACCCGGCTTTCTCGGAAAGCGGCCAGTAGAAATCCGGGGGTATCCCTGCCTCGGCGCGCTTCTCTTCGTTGAAGGGCGGTTTGAGCGCGCCATGGAAATAGCGCCGGACGAGGCGGTGAAAGGCCTCTTTCGGGTCGGTGTCTTCGCGCCCGCACAGAAAGTGGAACCATTTGGAGCCATAGGCCACATGGTGCACCTCCTCGGCATAGATCACCTCCATCGCGGCCACGGCCTGCGCCGCGCCGGGGGCGTTGCCCGCGCGGCGGAAAACCTCGATCATGTTTGGCGTGACATCCAGCCCGCGCGCCTCCAGCACCATCGGGACGACGGCAAGCCGCCCTATGAAATCACCGGCCGTATCCTCGGCGGCGCGCCACATGCCGGCATGGGCGGGTAACGCGCCGTAGAAACTGTCCATCTCCGCCAGGCAATCGGCGATCAGGTTGAAATGCTTGGACTCTTCATCGGCCGCCTGCACCCAGTCATCGTAGAAGCCCATCGGCATGGGCACATGCGCAAACCGGGCAAGGATGTCCCAGTGCAGATCAACCGCATTCAGTTCGATATGGGCAACCGCATGGAGAATGGCGGTGCGCCCCGCGAGCGTTCCGGGTTTGCGGCGGGGCACGTCGCGCGGGTCCAGCAGCGGCGGTTGCGCAGGTCGCGCCGGCTGGTCGGGCGGGCAGGCGGCGCCAATGGGAATGGCGCGGCCACCTTCCGCACGGGAGGCCTTCCAGCGTTTTGCGAAATCGCGGGAGAGCGCGGTTTTGGCGCGCGCATCCGCCGTGGTCAGAGCCGCCACGGCCATCTCGGCAAGGCTGGCAGGCGTGCTCACAGCGCGCGCACGGCCTCCAGCACCGCGTCCGCATGGCCCGGCACCTTCACCTTGCGCCAGATCCGGGCGATCTTGCCCTCGCCATCGATCAGGAACGTGGCGCGCTCGATGCCCATGTATTTCTTGCCGTACATGTTCTTCTCGACCCAGGTTCCGTAACGTTCGCAGACATCGCCTTCCGCGTCGGACACAAGGGCGATGCCCAGGTCGTGCTTGGCGATGAACTTGTCATGCTTGGCGACGGTGTCCTTGGAGATGCCGATGATCTTTGCCCCCGCGGCCTCGAACTCCGGGGCAAGCTCGGTGAAGGCGATCGCCTCCTTGGTGCAGCCGGACGTGTCGTCCTTGGGGTAGAAATACAACACCACCGCGGCGGGCCGCAGGGCGGAAAGGGTGATTTCGCCGTCTCCGTCGCGGGGCAGCGTGAAATCGGGGGCGGGAGCGCCGGTGTCGAGCATGTAAACCTCATCGAATTGTGACAGGCGGCCGGGCCGCGTTCGGTTTGCAAGCTAGGGGATTTGCAGCGAAGATAAAGGACAAGATCGACGCGCCGGGCAAAATGCCCCCCAGACAGGTCACCCATGGCAGAGCAGCCAAAGGACGTTCGCCAGACCCCGCCCCGCCGATTGCGTCGGCGGATCCTGTGGTGGTGCAGTACGGTTCTGAGCCTGCTGGTGCTGGTTCCGGTGCTGATGCTGGTTGCCGTCATCTGGATGGCGATGGACAATGTCCTGCGCCTGCCCGACGGCGTTCAGACGATGATCGAGACGCGTCTCGACCGGGCGATGGCGGCCAATCAGGTGGAAATCGGCGATATCGGGCTGGCGCTGCGCGAGGGTGGGGTGACACCGCAGATCGTGCTGAGCGATGTGGTGCTCCGCGATGGTGACGATCTGCGGGCGCGGTTCCCGGAACTGTCGGTGCATCTGAACGGGCGCGCGTTGCTGCGCGGAGAGATGCGGCCCTATCGGGTCGATCTGACCGGTGCCGGCCTGCGCATGGTCCGCGATGCCGAGGGGCGCCTCGATCTGGCGCTGACCGATGAGCGCCGGGCCGAGGCCCGGGATCTGACCGAGACGCTGGCCCGGATCGACGCGATGTTCGCGCAGCCGATCTTCGCCGAACTGCAAGAAATCAGCGGGCGGGGGCTGGAACTGATCCTGAACGATGCGGTGACGGGCCGCGAGATGCGGGCCCATGACGCCAACCTGCGGCTGGAGCGCAAGGGCGCCGCGCTGACCCTGATCATGGGCGGCCAGCTGGAGGGAAGCCGCAATGCCAGTCTGTCGCTTGCGGTAACCCGAAACCCCGAACTGGGCCGGACCGATATGCGCGCGCAGTTCCAGAATCTGGCGGCCCGGGACGTGGCCAGCGCCGCCCCCGCGCTTGCCTGGCTGGATCTGATGCGCGCGCCGATTTCAGGGGCGCTGACGACGCGGCTCAGGGATGACGGCACGGTCGGCGATCTGAGCGGCGCGCTGGATATCGGGGAAGGCCGGATATCTCTGGGCGAGGGGGTGGCACCTTTGCCCTTCACAGCGCTCAGCGCCTATTTCGATTACGATGCGGCCGCCGCGCGGCTGAGCTTCTCCGCGCTCGATGTGGATGCGCCCGCCTTGCAGTTCCGGGCCACGGGCAATGCCGATCTTATGCAAGATGGCACCAGCTATGTCGGCCAGTTTCACTTCACCGGGATCGAAGCCGCGCCCGAGGGCATTTTTGCCGCGCCCGTGCAGTTCGAAGGGGGCGCGATGGATATGCGGCTGTCCCTGTCGCCTTTCGTGCGTCTGGAGCTGGGGCAGGCAGTGCTGTTCGATGGCGCCTTGCATCTGAGCGCGGAGGGCGAGATCGCCGCGCGCCCCGACGGGTTGAGCATGCGGATCGACGCAACGATCCCCGAGATCGCGGTGACCGATGTGCTGCCCTACTGGCCGACCGGTGCGATCCCGAACACCCGGGGCTGGCTGGACCGCAATCTGACCGGCGGCACGTTGCGCGATATCCGGTTCTCCCTCCGGCAGGAGCCGGGCGGGACGCCCGCTCAGATGCTGCGTCTGGACTTCGAGGAGAGCACGATCCGCGCCTTGCGCCAGATGCCCCCGATCGAGGACGCGCGGGGCTATGTCTCGCTGACCGGCCCGCGCTTCGTGATGTCGCTGAGCGCGGGCGGGGTGACAGGGCCATTGGGCGGGTCGGTCGGGCTGGCGGGATCGACGATGGTGATCGAGGATGTGCGGGTGCGCGGCCCCGACACCGCGTTCGACCTTCGCGCCCAGGGGGAGCTGCGCGATGTGCTGAGCCTTCTGGAACTGCCGCCGGTGAACCTGTTTTCCGAGGGGCGGCTTTCTGCGGAGACGCTGGCCACGGGCCGGGCCGATCTGCGCGGGCGGCTCAGTGTGCCGCTGCGCCAACGGGTGCCGTTCGAGGCGATCGAATTCGAGGTCAGCGGCCGGCTGGCGGACATCCGCTCCGATACGCTCGTGGCCGGGCGAGTAGTGAGCGCGGACAGCCTTGAGGTCGAGGTTGTGCCGGACCGCGTCGCGATCAGCGGACGCGCGCGCCTTGACGGGATCGCGGCAACCGGGCGATGGACCCGCGCCCTTGGTCCCGGCGCCGATGGCCGCAGCCGGCTGGAGGGTACGGGCGTTCTGTCTCCGGACGGGTTGGCCGATTTTGGTGTGGTACTGCCCGACGGTCTTGTCACGGGATCGACGGGGGCGGATTTCGTTCTGGAACTCGGCGGCGGGGATGGCCCGCCCGACCTGGTCCTGTCGTCGGATCTCTCCGGTCTGGGGCTGCGGCTTGACGCCTTGTCATGGCAAAAGCCGGAGGGTCAGACCGGGCGGCTTGCCGCGACGGTGCGTCTGGGCGACGCGCCCGGTATCACCTCGCTGGAACTGGCCGCCGCGGGTCTGGAGCTTCAGGGCGATATCCGCCTGCGTGAAGGCGGTGGCTTCGACCGGCTGACCGCCACGCGGTTCCGGCTGAACGACTGGCTGGATGTGACCGGCGCGCTGGTGGGCCGGGGGCAGGCGCGCGCGCCATCGGTCGAGCTGACCGGCGGCAGCGTCGATCTGCGCCGGGTGCCCTCGGTCGGCGGGGGCGCGCGCGGCGGGGCGGGCAGCGGTCCGCTGACCGTGCGCCTCGACCGGTTGCAGATCAGCGATGGCATCGCGCTCAATTCGGTCGCGGCGGATCTGACCACCACGGGCGGTCTCTCGGGGCAGTTCCGGGGAGAGGTCAACGGCGCGGTGCCGGTCACCGGCACGCTTGTGACCACGGCGAACGGGGCGGCGGTGCGGCTGCGCTCGAACGATGGCGGGGCGGTCATGCGCGCGGCGGGCCTGTTCGAGAATGCCTATGGCGGTGAGATGGAGCTTGTGATGCAGCCGACGGGCCAGACCGGCGCCTATATCGGCCAGCTCACGATCAACGGGCCGCGCCTGCGCAACGCGCCTGCGATGGCCGAGCTTCTGAACGCCGTTTCGATCGTGGGGCTTCTTGAACAACTGGGCGACACCGGCATCAATCTCGGCGAGGTGGAGGCGCGGTTCCGTCTCGATCCGCGGGCCATCGTCGTCGAACAGGGCACGGCGGTGGGGCCGTCCATGGGCATCTCGATGGACGGGGTCTATGACATCGCCAACCGGCGCTTCGACATGCAGGGCGTCGTGTCCCCGCTATACATGGTCAACGGCGTTCTGGGCGCGTTGTTCGCCCCCCGGCGCGAGGGGCTTTTCGGTGTCACTTACCGCTTGACCGGCACGCCGGAAAACACACGTGTAGCCGTGAACCCGCTGTCGATTCTGACGCCGGGCATCTTCCGCGAGATCTTTCGCCGTCCGCCACCGGAGCTGAGCCAGTGAACCTGAACGATTTCAATTTCGACCTGCCGGAGGGGCGGATCGCCACCCGGCCCGCACGGCCCAGATCGTCGGCACGCCTGCTGCTGGCCGACGGCCCCCGGACGGAGGACCGGTATGTCTATGATCTGCCCGACATCCTGCGCCCCGGCGATCGGCTGGTCCTGAATGACACCAAGGTCATTCCGGCGCGGCTGTCCGGGGTCCGGTGGCGCGACACCGGCACCGAGATCGTGAAGGCCAAGGTCGAGGTCACCCTGCTGGAGCCGCAGGCCGATGGCAGCTGGTCGGCGCTGGCCAAGCCGCTGCGCAAACTGGCGATCGGGGAGAAGGTGGTGTTCTCCGACGATCTGTCGGCCGAGGTGACGGCGCTGGAGGCCGGGTTGTACCTGCGGTTCAACCTGAAGGGTACGGATTTCGACGCGGCGCTGAATGCGGCGGGCGCCATGCCGCTGCCGCCCTATATTGCGGGCAAACGGGCCGCCGATGCGCAGGACAAGCAGGATTACCAGACAATCTGGGCCCGCCGCTCCGGCGCGGTGGCCGCACCCACCGCCAGCCTGCATTTCGATGAACCGTTGCTGGCCGCGCTGCGCGACAGGGGGGTCACGATGAGTTTCGTGACGCTTCACGTGGGCGCGGGCACCTTTCTTCCGGTCACTGTTGATGACGTGACCACGCACCGGATGCATGCGGAATGGGGCGAGATCACCGCCGAGGCCGCCGCCGAGATCACCGCGACAAAAGCCGCCGGCGGCCGGATTATCCCGGTGGGGACCACCGCATTGCGGCTGATCGAAACCGCCGCGGGTGCCGATGGCTCCCTCGCGGCGTGGCAGGGCGACACGGATATCTTCATCTACCCCGGCTATCGGTTCAAGATCACGCAGGCGTTGATGACCAATTTCCACCTGCCGAAATCGACCCTGATGATGCTGGTCTCCGCGCTGATGGGCGCGGACCGGATCAAGGAGATTTACGCCCATGCCATTGAGCAGGAATACAGATTCTTCTCCTACGGGGACGCCTCGTTGCTGATTCCGTCGCAGACGTGACAGATCGTGACGAAATTGGATGACCTAACCGGCATCAAACGGTTAGGGACGGCCCCATGATAGATGTTCTTCGCTCCTCATGGGCCCTGCTGTTGGGCATGCTTCTGCTGATGGTCGGAAACGGCCTTCAGGGAACCCTTCTGGGCGTGCGCGGCGCCATCGAGGGATTTTCGACACTGGAACTGTCGATCGTCATGTCCGCCTATTTCGCGGGCTTTCTGGGCGGCTCCCGCATGGCGCCGGAGATGATCCGCCGGGTGGGGCATATCCGCGTCTTCGCGGCCCTGGGCTCGATGATCTCGGCGGCGCTGGTTCTGTTCCCGGTGCTGACCGATCCGATCAGCTGGACGGTGCTGCGCGTGATCATCGGGTTCTGTTTCTCCGCCGTGTACGTGACCGCCGAAAGCTGGCTGAACAATGCGGCCACCAACGAGACGCGGGGCAAGGCGCTGTCGATCTACATGGTGGTGCAGATGGCGGGCATCGTCTCCGCGCAGGGTCTGCTGGTTCTGGGCGATCCGTCCGGCTACACGCTTTTCATCGTGCTGTCGGTGCTCGTCTCGCTGAGCTTTGCGCCGATCCTGCTGTCGGCCACCCCGACGCCGGCCTTCGAGACCACCAAACCGATGAGCCTGCGCGAAGTCCTCGCCGTCTCTCCGCTTGGATGTGCGGGCATCTTCGTGATGGGGGGCGTCTATTCGGCGATGTTCGGCATGTCGGCGGTCTATGGCACCGAGGCCGGGCTTGGCCTTGGCCAGATCTCGATGTTCGTCGCCTCCTTCTATGTGGGCGGCCTGCTGCTGCAATATCCGATCGGCTGGATATCGGACCGGATGGACCGCCGGGTGCTTATCCTCGCCATCAGCGTTCTGGCCGCCGCGCTCGCCGTGGTCGCGGTGCTGGGCGGCGGCCTGTTCTGGCTGCTGCTGTCGGCGGCATTCCTGTTCGGCGGCATGGCGAACCCGCTTTATGCGCTTCTGGTGGCCTATACGAACGACTTTCTGGAACATGAACAGATGGCGGCGGCCGGTGGCCGGCTGATTTTCATCAACGGGGTCGGTGCGATCTTCGGCCCGCTTGCGGTGGGCGCGATCATGGGGGCGATCGGGCCGTCGGGCTATTTCATCTATCTCGCCGTGCTGATGGCCACGCTTGCGGTCTATGCAGCCTATCGGATGACCGTGCGGCCTGCGCCGTCGTCGGACGAGACCGGCAGCTATGCCCCGGTGATGGCGACCACATCGCCGGTCGCCATGGAATGGGCGCAGGAGGCGTTCATCGAAGCTGCGCAGGAAGCCGAGGAGACGGAAGACAAGTCGCAGCCCGCCGTGTAAGGTGCTCCCAAGACCGCCAAAGGTCGTGAAGGAGGAGAGCGATGACAGACCCGCACCCATCGAAGGAGGTTCTGGCCTTCTGGCTGACCGAGCGTTCGCCCGAGGATTGGTACAAGCAGGACGCGGCGCTGGATGAGGAGATCACCACGCGCTTCATGGATCTCTGGGAAAAGGGGGAGCGGGGCGAATTGTCGGATTGGACGAGCCACCCGCAGAAGGCGCTGGCGCTTGTCATCCTGCTGGACCAGTTTCCGCGCAACATGTTCCGGGGGCAGGCCCGGGCCTTTGCCACCGATCTCAAGGCCAAATCCGCCGCCTGCTATTCGATCGAACATGGCTGGGACATGCGCGCCGCCGAGCCGGAACGCCAGTTTTTCTACATGCCTTTCTGTCATTCCGAAATTCTGGCCGATCAGGATCACTGCATGCGCCTGATGAAGGAGCGGATGCCGGAAACCGGGCAAAGCAACATCCTGCACGCCCGGGCCCATCGGGAGATTATCCGCACATACGGCCGCTTCCCCTTTCGCAACGAGGCGCTTGGCCGGCACAGCTCTGCCGACGAACTGCGCTTTATGGAAGATGGCGGCTATGGCAAGGTCGTCAGCGAGTTGGAGGCTGCGGGCTGATCTGAGCCGGTCGCGTGCCCTCCGACCGACCTGATTGAGAGGAAGGGACGGCGCGATGACACGGATCGGAACGGCTTTGGCCGCTATGCTGGCGATGACAGGTGCGGCGATTGCCGAGGATGTGCGGCTGGACGTGGCCGGAGACAGCGTGATCGGAACCTTTGAGGCGGCAGACGGGCCGGGGCCTGCGGTACTGCTGCTGCACGGGTTCACGGGCACCCGCGACGAGCTTCCCGTCGAAGGCACGGAGGATTTCGTCTTCACCCGCTTCGCGCGGCAGCTTGCGGTGGCCGGAATGCCGAGCCTGCGGATCGATTTCCGGGGTTCGGGCGAGAGCCTGGAGATGCCCTGGGAAGAGACGACCTTTTCCACCCAGATCGAGGATTCGGTGGCGGCCGTCGACTGGATGGCCGCGCATCCCGATATCGGTGCCCGCGAGATTGCCGTGATCGGCTGGAGCCAGGGCGGGCTTGTCGCCGCCCATCTGGCCGCCGAGCGCCCGGATCTGGCCCGCGTCGTCCTGCTGAACCCGGTGACGGCGCCGCGCGTCTCCTTCGGGGCGCTTTTCGGACCCGAGGTGATGGAGGCCGGGCTGGCCGCGGCACCGGCCGCGCCCGTGGGCTTCACCTTGCCCTGGGGTGTCGAGATGGAGCTGAACGGCGCCTTCTTTCACGAAATCCCCGACAGCGACCCGGTGGGCGCTATCGCGGATTATCCCGGCCCGGTGCTGGTGGTCGTGGGGGCCAATGACGATCTGATCACGCCGCAGCCCGCGATGGGGCAGACCGTGCTGGACGCGCGCGGGAACGCGGCCGATACGCTTGTGCTGATGGAGATGGATCATGTCTTCAACGTGTTCACCGGGCCGGATATGCTGGATCAGGTCATCGCCACGACAATTGCGTGGCTGTCGGGGGCGTGACGCCGCGACAATACTGCGCTCCATGGATCAATTGCGACAGACCGCCAGATAGTTTAATGCTGAACAAAATCTTCGCCAGGAGGGTCGCCCATGGCTGCCAAAAGCTTTGACATCGTTGTAATCGGGGCCGGACCGGGGGGCTATGTTGCCGCGATCCGCGCCAGCCAGCTCGGTCTGAATGTCGCCATCGTCGAACGGGAGCATATGGGCGGCATCTGCCTGAACTGGGGCTGTATCCCGACCAAGGCGATGTTGCGAAGTTCGGAGATATTCCACCTGATGCAGCGGGCCAAGGAATTCGGGCTGAAGGCCGACGGGATCGGCTATGACCTGGACGAGGTGGTCAAACGGTCGCGGACGGTGGCCAAGCAGCTGAACTCCGGCGTCGGCCATCTGATGAAGAAGAACAAGATCACCGTGGTGATGGGCGAGGCCACGATCCCCGCCAAGGGCAAGGTCAGCGTCAGGACCGACAAGGGCACCGAGGACCTGACCGCCAAGAACATCATCCTGGCCACGGGCGCCCGCGCCCGCGAACTGCCCGGGCTGGAGGCCGACGGCGACAGGGTCTGGACCTACAAGGCGGCATTGACCCCGAAACACATGCCCAAGAAGCTGCTGGTGGTCGGCTCGGGTGCGATCGGGATCGAATTCGCCAGCTTCTACAACACCCTTGGCGCCGACACGACCGTGGTGGAGGTGATGGACCGGATCCTGCCCGTGGAAGATGCCGAGATCAGCGCCTTCGCCAAGAAAAGCTTCGAGAAGCAGGGGATGAAGATCCTGCAGAAGGCCATGGTCAAGCAGCTTGACCGTGCCAAGGACAAGGTGACCGCGCATATCGAGATCGGTGGCAAGGTCGAGAAGCAGGAATTCGACACGGTGATCTCCGCCGTGGGCATCGTCGGCAATGTCGAGGGGCTCGGGCTGGAGGAGCTTGGCGTGAAGATCGACCGGACCCATGTGGTGACGGATGAGTTCTGCCGCACGGGCGTGGAAGGTATTTACGCCATCGGCGACATCGCGGGCGCCCCATGGCTGGCCCACAAGGCAAGCCATGAAGGCGTGATGGTGGCCGAACTGATCGCGGGCAAGAACAAGGTTCATCCAAGCAAACCCGAAAGCATTGCCGGGTGCACCTATTGCTACCCGCAGGTCGCCAGCGTGGGTTATACCGAGGCGAAGGCGAAGGAACTTGGCTATGACGTCAAGGTCGGGCGCTTCCCCTTCATCGGCAACGGCAAGGCAATTGCTTTGGGCGAGGCGGAGGGGCTGGTGAAAACCGTGTTCGACGCCAAGACGGGCGAGCTTCTGGGCGCCCATATGATCGGCGCGGAAGTGACCGAACTGATCCAGGGTTACGTGGTGGGTCGCCAGTTGGAGACCACCGAGGAGGACCTGATGGAAACCGTTTTCCCGCACCCCACTCTCAGCGAGATGATGCACGAGTCGGTGCTTGATGCCTATGATCGGGTCATCAACTTCTAGACCGCGGGAGCGTAATCGGGAAAAGGGGGCGGCGCCTGTGGCGGCCGCCCCCATTCTCGTCTTGCCGGGTCAGTCCACGATCAGGGGCCGGCTTGCCAGTTCGGTCCGGTCCTGCGACATGAAATAGCGGATCACGTAGGCGCCCGGTTCGTCGGGAACCTGCATCCTGAGGAGGGACCCATCGCGGGTGTAGGCGTAGCTCTCCCAAGCCGCGCTGCCGGTCGCATCCGCCCGCCCGATCCCGATGTAATCGTTGTGGTAATCCGGCCCGGTCCATCCGATCTCGATCGTCCCGCCGGCCTCTGCACGGTCCGGCGCCATCAGGTTCGCCTCGACCGGCGTCACGCTCAAGGCGCTGGTCGCTTGCGCGGCCCGATCCTGATCGAGGAAATAGGTGATCACGTAATCGCCGGGCTCCGTGGGGACGAGCAGTTGCAGCGGGTTGCCGTCGCGGGTGTAGGTGTAGTTCTCCCACCGGTTCGAGCCGGTCGCATCCGCGCGGCCGATCCCGATATAATCGTTGCGGTTGTCGGGCCCGGTCCATCCGACCTCGATGGTCGATCCGGCGATGGCCGTGGCGGGCGCGGTGACGCCGGTCTCCAGCGCGGTGACGGTGATCGGGGCAGAGGCCAGCGGGGTCCGGTCCTGATCGAGGAAATAGGTGATCACGTAATCGCCGGGCTCCGTGGGGACGAGCAGTTGCAGCGGGTTGCCGTCGCGGGTGTAGGTGTAGTTCTCCCACCGGTTCGAGCCGGTCGCGTCCGCCCGGCCGATCCCGATATAGTCGTTCCGGTTGTCGGGCCCGGTCCAGTCCACGTTGATCGTATCTCCGGCACGTGCGGTTTCCGGCGCGATCAGCGTGGCCTCCACCGGGGTGACGGTGATCCGGGCGGTGCCGATCCGTTCGCGCCCGTCGGCCAGGAAATAGCCGATCAGGTGCTCGCCCGGTTCGGGCGGCACCAGCAGGCTGAGGGGGCTGCCGTCGCGCGTATAGGTGTAGTTGCGCCAGGCATCGCTGCCGGTGGCATCCTCGCGCCCGATGCCAATGTAGTCGTTGGGCATGTCCGGGCCGTTCCATCCGACCTCGATGGTCGATCCGGCAATGGCGGAGGCGGGGGCGACGATCGTGGCGGTCACTGCGGGTTCCTCGAACACCACGGTGATCTCGCGCGCCGCGTCGATGATCACGAACTGCACCTCTTGGCTGACCTCCTGCACGGTCCAGTAGGCCGAAACGGTGTAGGATCCGTTGGCCATCTCGAAGACCAGCCCGTTGCCTTCCTCGGTTTCGGCGGCGTCGTCGGGCAGAGGGCGGATATCCCATAGAACGGGCTCCGTGATCAGCGGGCCATCCTCGCCGCCGATCCGGGCGGTAAAGGTGACCTCATGCGTGGGTGGCGGAATGAAGGGCAGCGGGATGGTGACGGTCTGCGCCACGCCCTCCTCGACGGTGAAGCTTGCGCCGTGTTCGCTGTCCTGCGCCATGCGCAGCACCTGCGCCCGATAGCTGCCGGGCAGAAGCTGCGCGGTGAGCGTCGGGGCCCGGGTCGGGTTCAGAACCGGGTTGCCGTCGGCGTCGAACAATGTCCACTCAAGGGGGGAAACCGGGGCCGACATGTCCGGTTCCACAAGCGCGCGCAGGGTGACCGGCGTCGCCACCGGGGCAGGGGCCACGGCGACCTGTTCGAGAGCCTGCGCCAGTTCCTCGGCATTGTCCGCGGTCAGGAACTGCCCGCCGGTATTGTCCGCGATGCACTGCATCTGTGCCCGGGCTTCCGGGTCGGCCACGTCGAACCCGATCACATGGGCGGTGAAGGCGATGCCCGACGCCTCAAGCTCGGCGGCGATGGCACACGGGTCCGCCTCGCAGGTTTCGATCCCGTCCGAGACAAGGATGACCGTGGCGGCGTTTTCGGTGTGGCGCAGCGCCCGGGCGGCTTCCACCACCGAGGCGGTCATCGGGGTGCGCCCGCGCGGGTTGATCGAATTGACCGCCTCCGCGATGGCCGCGCGGGTGTCCGGACCCGGCGCGATCAGCGTTTCGATATCCGCGCAATCACCCCGTGTGCGGTGGCCGTAAACCGTCAATCCGATGGCCTGAGAGGCGGGAAGATCCTCCAGCATCCCGCCGATGACCTCGCGGGCGATGACGATCTTGTTGATGCCGTCGATCTGGCCCCACATGGAGCCGGAGGCATCGAGAACCAGAATGGCGGCGGGGGTTTCGTCGGCCTGTGCCCTGACCGCAGGCGCGGCGGGCAACAGGATGCAGACAGAGAGAAGCACGGCTGACAGAAGCTGGCGCATGGCGAAAACTCCATATTCGATATCAAAATACGAGTGCCGCGCCTGCCGCACGGCGTGAATATGCGGAGAATGCTAGGCCGGGTCGGGTCATTTGTGAAGTCTGCGATCGGGTGGTTGACCGTCCGGCGCCCCGCTGTCATGTCGCGACAATGGAGCATCGGGTCAGCACGGATTGGGCGCAGGTTGTTCTGCTTTGGGTGACCGGATTGTTTGCCGCGGCGCAGTTCGGCAAGGTTTCCCTGATATTCGAAGCCCTTGGCGCGATCTATGACCGGCCCGAGCCGGTGCTGGCGCTTGTCGTCTCCGCCGTGGGCGTGGCGGGTATCTTTCTGGGTGCGGTCGCGGGCATGGGCGCCGGGCGGTTCGGCCCGAGGCCGGTCCTGCTGACCGCGTTGCTGACGGGCGGCGCCCTTTCGATGGCCCAAAGCCTTCTGCCGCCCTTTCCGGTGCTGATCGGATTGCGGCTGTTGGAAGGTGTCACGCATCTGGCGATCGTGGTTGCGGCGCCGGTTCTCATGGTGCGGATCAGCAGCCTGCGGGACCAGCCCATGGTGATGGCGCTATGGGCCAGCTTCTTCGGTGTGTCATTCGCGCTCAGCGCCCTTGTCCTTCCGGTGCTTGTCGGGATCGGGGGGCTGGGGGCCGCCTGGATGCTGCATGGACTGGCGTTCTGGGCGCTGGCCGCACTGGTCTGGCGGATGGTCGCGCCGATCGGTCCGTCTTCCGCGCCATGGCCCGGCTTTGTCGCCGCCCACCGGGCGATCTATTCCGATCCGCACCGTCTGGCGCCCGCGCTCGGATTTTTCTGGCATACCTTGATCTTCGTGGCGTTGCTGACCTTTCTGGCCCCTTTCGTGGCGGGACATCTGCCGGTCCCCCTTGTGGCGAGCATCCTGCCGCTCACGGCGCTTGGCGGCACGTTTCTGGCGGGCTGGCTGGCGCGGCGGCACTCGGTCTTCGTGATCCTGCGGGTGTCCTATGTCACCACGGTGATCGGCATGGTGGGGCTCTTGCTGCTGCCCCAGATCGCGCAACCGTGGCTCGCGTTTCTGACATTCGTCAGCATCGGTCTGGTGCCCGGCGCGAGCTTTGCGGCAATCCCGGCGCTCAACGACACGTCGGTGGCCCAGGCGGAGGCCAATGGCGCCCTGGCGCAGCTTGGAAATGTCGGCACATCCGCCGGCAGCCCGATTTTTGCGGCCGCCATGGCAGCGGGCGGTCTGGCCGGACTGGTCGCGATTACGGTGGTGATCATGGCCGCCGGGCTCGGCTCGATCCTGTGGATAAGAGGCCGGGTTGCCCAGCGCTGACAATCCTGTCAGCATGTTCGCTCTTCGTTCGCACATTTTCGTTGGAGACTCAGGCGGGCTCGCCTATGTGTTAGCCAGCGGCAAACGGGGGCCTTGATGGCTGAGCTGAAAAATATCGAAGTGCGCGGCGCGCGCGAGCACAACCTGAAGAATATCGATGTGGATATCCCGCGGGATGAACTGGTGGTGATCACCGGGCTTTCCGGCTCGGGCAAATCCAGTCTGGCCTTCGATACGATCTATGCCGAGGGGCAGCGCCGCTATGTGGAGTCGCTGTCGGCCTATGCGCGGCAATTCCTCGATATGATGGAAAAGCCGGATGTGGATCATATCAGCGGCCTGTCGCCCGCGATTTCCATCGAACAGAAGACGACCAGCAAGAACCCGCGCTCGACCGTCGGTACCGTCACCGAGATCTACGATTACATGCGCCTGCTTTTCGCCCGTGTCGGAACGCCCTACAGCCCGGCCACGGGCCTGCCGATCGAGGCGCAGCAGGTTCAGGACATGGTCGACCGGGTGATGGCGCTGGAAGCGGGGACGCGCGGGTACCTTCTGGCGCCGATCATCCGCGACCGGAAGGGCGAATACCGCAAGGAATTCCTTGAGCTGCGCAAGCAGGGATTTCAGCGGGTGAAGGTCGACGGGCAGTTTTACGAGCTTGATGAGCCGCCCACGTTGGACAAGAAATTCCGGCACGACATCGATGTTGTGGTCGACCGGATCGTGGTGCGCGAAGGGGCCGAGACGCGGCTGGCCGACAGTTTCCGGACCGCCCTCGACCTTGCGGACGGGATCGCCATTCTGGAAACGGCACCGAAGGACGGCGAGCCAGAGCGGATCACCTTTTCCGAGAATTTTGCCTGCCCGGTCAGTGGCTTCACGATCCCCGAGATCGAGCCGCGGCTCTTTTCCTTCAACGCGCCCTTCGGGGCCTGCCCGTCCTGTGACGGGCTGGGTGTGGAGTTGTTCTTCGACGAACGGCTGGTGGTGCCGGATGCCGCGCTGACCCTCGAAGACGGTGCGCTGGCCCCATGGCGCAAGGGCAAATCGCCCTACTTCCTGCAAACGATCCAGGCCATTGCCGATCACTACGGCTTTGCCGCCAAGACCCCGTGGAAGGACATTCCCAAAGAAATCCAGGATGTGTTCCTGCGCGGATCGGGGGAGCAGGAAATCCAGTTCCGCTATGACGAGGGCGGACGGGTCTATCAGGTGAAACGCACCTTCGAAGGTGTGATCCCCAACATGGAGCGCCGCTATCGCGAGACCGACAGCGCGTGGATCCGGGAAGAATTCGAGCGTTATCAGAACAATCGCCCCTGCGGCACCTGCGGCGGCTTCCGTCTACGCCCCGAAGCCCTTGCCGTGAAGATCGGTCCTGCCGGAGGCGGGCAGGGAAAGCTTCTGCATGTGGGCGAAGTGGTGCAGATGAGCATCCGGGAGGCCGCCGATTGGTGCGCGCAGGTGCCCGAGCATCTGAGCGATCAGAGAAACGAGATCGCCCGCGCGATCCTGAAGGAAATCCGCGAACGTCTGGGGTTTCTGAACAATGTGGGGCTGGAATACCTGACGTTGAGCCGCAATGCGGGCACGCTTTCGGGCGGGGAGTCGCAGCGAATCCGTCTGGCCAGCCAGATCGGATCGGGCCTGCAGGGCGTGCTTTACGTGCTGGACGAACCCTCCATCGGTCTGCATCAGCGCGACAATGACCGGCTGCTGACCACGCTGAAGAACCTGCGCGATGCGGGCAATACGGTGATCGTGGTCGAACATGACGAGGAGGCGATCCGCGAGGCGGATTATGTCTTCGATATCGGCCCCGGGGCGGGGGTGCATGGCGGGCAGATCGTCAGCCAGGGAACGCCGGCGCAGATCATGAGCGATGCGGCGTCGATCACCGGGCAGTATCTGTCGGGCACGCGCAAGATCGCGGTGCCGGCGACCCGGCGCAAGGGCAACATGAAGAAGGTCACCGTGGTCAAGGCCACGGGCAACAATCTGCAGGATGTGACGGTCGATTTCCCCTTGGGCAAATTCGTCTGCGTGACGGGTGTGTCGGGCGGCGGCAAATCTACGCTGACCATCGAGACGCTGTTCAAGACCGCCTCGATGAAGCTGAACGGCGCGCGCCAGACGCCTGCGCCCTGCGAGACGATCAAGGGGCTGGAGCATCTCGACAAGGTGATCGACATCGACCAGCGGCCTATCGGGCGCACGCCGCGCTCGAACCCGGCCACCTATACCGGGGCCTTCACCCCGATCCGCGACTGGTTTGCCGGCCTGCCGGAATCCAAGGCGCGGGGCTACAAGCCCGGGCGCTTCAGTTTCAACGTGAAAGGCGGACGCTGCGAGGCCTGCCAGGGCGACGGCGTCATCAAGATCGAGATGCATTTCCTGCCCGATGTCTATGTCACCTGCGAGACCTGCAAGGGCGCGCGGTACAATCGCGAGACGCTGGAAATCCGCTTCAAGGGAAAATCCATTGCCGATGTGCTCGACATGACGGTCGAGGATGCGCAGGAGTTCTTCAAGGCGGTCCCCAGCATTCGCGAAAAGATGGATGCACTTGTCAGGGTGGGCCTGGGCTATATCAAGGTGGGCCAGCAGGCCACGACGCTCTCGGGCGGGGAGGCGCAGCGCGTCAAACTCTCCAAGGAGCTTGCCAAACGCTCCACAGGTCGGACTTTGTATATTCTGGACGAGCCCACCACCGGGCTGCACTTCGAAGATGTTCGAAAACTGCTGGAGGTGCTTCACGAATTGGTGGAGCAGGGCAACACCGTCATCGTGATCGAACACAATCTGGACGTGGTCAAGACCGCGGACTGGATCATTGATATCGGTCCCGAAGGCGGGGATGGCGGCGGCCGGATCGTGGCCGAGGGCACGCCCGAGGATGTGGCGCTGGAGGAGCGCTCCCATACCGGCCGCTATCTGGCGGCGATGTTGAAGCAACGGGTCGCCGCAGAATAGCGCCTTGCAATCCTCCGGCCCTTGGGTGGCCTTGCGGAAATTCCACCCGCGGGATCTTGAATGTTAAATCTATTTACATACCTCTTTCTCACATTTTGTGAGACAGGGAGAATTTCGGGATGTTCATGCGTTTGAGCCTGGGAGCCGCTGCCGCGATCATGATCGCCGGCACTGCGGTAGCAGAGGACAGGGTATTCGAGGTCAAGGACTTCACGCAGGTGGAGGTGGCCGAAGGCATCGTTGCGACATTGCGCGAGGGCCCGTTCCGGGTGGAGGCGACGGCACGGCGCGGCGATATCGACCGGCTTGTGATCGAGCAGGATGGCGATGTGCTGCGGATCGAGCGGGAAACCCCGTGGCTTCAACCTTCGCTGAACGACCGGGACCGCTTCGAGGTGGATATCCAGATGCCGGTTCTGTCGAGGATCGTATCGCGTTCCGGCTCGGCGGTAACGGCGGCTGTGCCGGTGACGGAGCGGTTCGAGGCACAGGCGCAATCGGGCGCGTCGCTGGACATCGAAGGGGTAGAGGCAGAGCAGAGCTCGCTTCGGGCCGCTTCCGGCGCACGCCTGCAATTCGAAGGCGCGGCCGGACAAACGGATGTTCAGGTGCAAAGCGGTGCCACCATGCAGCTTGCGGGCAACTGCACCGATCTGAATGCGGATGTTCGCGCCGGCGCCCGATTGGATGCGGGCGCGTTTGAATGCCACACGCTGTCGATATCCGCACGCGCGGGGGCAAGCGCCCTGGGCTACGCCGATCAATCCGCCTCGGTGCAGGCGCGGGCCGGGGCCTCTGTCCGGGTGCTGGGCAACCCCGCTACACGCACCACCGATGGCGGCGTCAGCGCCAGCATCCGGTTCGAGTGACACGCGCCCATCACGGGGCCACGGTCAGGCGCTCCAGCCCGTGGAAATGGTAGATGTCCGCATAGGCCGGCGTCGCGATCAGACGCAGATCCGGACAGCGGTCGAAGAGGATCGGCAGGGCAATCTGCATCTCCAGACGCGCCAGCGGCGCGCCCACGCAAAAATGTAGCCCCGCCCCGAAGGCCAGATTGGCGGGGCCGTCCCGGCGGTCGGGCAGGAACCGGTCCGCGTCGGCATAGGCCGCAGGGTCTCGCCCGGCGGAGGCCAGCAGCAGGCCGACCTCGTCACCCCGGCGGAAGGTATGGCCGAAAACCTCCACCTCTTCATAGACATACCGGGTGAAGAGGTGGAGCGGCGGGTCGTAGCGCAGGACCTCTTCGACCAGAAGATCGGGGTGTTCCCCGGGCCGCGCGCCGGTTTCCAGGCAGAGTTTCACACCGTTTCCGATGGCATGAACCGTCGCTTCATGCCCGGCATTCAGGAGCAGGACACAGGTGGTGATCAACTCGTCGGTGGAGAGTTTCTCCCCGTCCTCCTCGGCGGCGATAAGATGGCTGATCAGGTCGTCGCGGGGGTCCGAGCGGCGCTTGCCGACATAGTCGCGCATGAACGCCACGAAAGCCTCGGTCGCGGCGACGGCGGCCTCCTCGTCGGCGCGGGTGCGGCCGGCCTGATACATGCCCACCATCGCATTCGACCAACGCAGCAGATCCGGCGCCATGCCCTCGGGCACACCCAGAAGCCGGGCGATGATCGTGACCGGCAGGGGCCGGGCCAGCGTATCGAGAAGATCGCTTTCGCCCTCGGGAAAGGCATCGACTAGCTGATGGGTCAGCGCGGCGATTTCAGGCGCCAGCGCCTTGATCCGGCGCGAGGTGAAGGCGCGAAGGACCAGGCTGCGCAGGCGGGTGTGGCGCGGCGGCTCCAGTTCCAGCATGGAATGCGCCTCGACCGCGTAAAACGGGGCCAGATGCTCGGGGACGGGCGGAGGCGCGACCGGCTCGCGCCCGAAACGGCGATCCCGCAGGAGCGTGTTCACGGCCTCATGCGTGGTGGCGCAGATCAGATCGTAGTCCGTCCAACGGAAGAGCGGCCCGGCCCGGCGGGCGCGGTCATAGAACGGGTAGGGGTTCTGCACGAAACCCGGATCGGTGGGGGACTGACTGAGATGCTGCATCTGAAACGAAGGCCGAAGGAGCCCGCCGGACACGGCGGGGACGGGGATTGAGATGTGGTCCGGTTGCGCGGTCCGGGGTTCAGTCGGCGCCGCGCACCGAGATCGTCGCATCGGGAGACGGCTTTACCACCCGCTGTATGAAGAAGATGGCGGCGGCGATGGCGACCCCGATCAGATCGGTGACCAATCCGCCTGCTATCATGAAGAGGGCAGCAAGAACGAGGGCCACGCGCAGGAACCACACGGTCCGCCCGCCGAGGAACCAGCCCTGCACCCCGGCCGACAGCAGGAACACGCCGAATATGGCGGTGAGCGCCGCCCGGATCACTTCGAGCCATGTCCCGTCCATCAGAATGGCGGAGTTGTAGAAGAACATGAACGGCACGATGAAGGCGGCGATGCCGATCTTGAACGAGGCGACGGAGGTTTCCATCGGATTGGCGCCCGATATCCCCGCGGCGGCGTAGCTGGCCAGCGCCACGGGTGGCGTGATGGCCGAAACCACGGCGAAATAGAACACGAAGAAATGCGCCGTCAGCGTGGGAATGCCAAGCTGGATCAGGCCGGGTGCCACGACCGAGGCGGCCACCGCATAGGCCGCCGTTGTGGGCATGCCCATGCCAAGCAGGATCGCGATGCACATGGCGAAGAACAGAGCCAGAATCTGGCTGACCCCGGCCAGATCGAGCAGGACAGAGGAGAACCGCGCGCCCACCCCGGTGAGGCTGATGACGCCCACAATGATGCCGGCACAGGCGCAGACGGCGATGATCTGGATCGACATGACGCCCGCAAGCTCCAGCGCGCGGATCGTCCCCCTGACTGCAAGGCCGACGACGCTGTCGGGCCTGGAGAACTCCAGCACCGAGATATAGACGAAGCCCGCCGCGATGAAGACGCCGGTGATCTCGGCCAGTCTGCGCAGGAACGCACCGGTTTCCGACGGGCCGACAGTCGGCTCGGCGGTCGGCGTCAGGAACCAGGTGATGGTCATGAGCACGGTGAGCGCCGTGATCGCCAGAACCACCACGCGCTGGACGGACCAGGCCCCTTTGCCTTTGATCGAGAAATGCTCCGGCACCGCCCAACTGACCACGATGGCCGCGACGGTCGCCAGCGTGCCGGCCCTGATCACCGAATAGCCCATGAACAGCGCGGCGATCAGGATGATGATCGGCAGGAACAGGAAGACACGGCGCACCATGTCGCGGAACTTGGGCAGTTCATCCTCGCGCATGCCGCGCATGCCCAGTTTCGCGGCTTCGAAATCCACCATGAAATAGATCGACACGAAATAGAGGATGGCGGGGATGATCGCGGCAATCGCGATCTCCTGATAGGGGATGCCGGTGATCTCGGCCATGATGAAGGCGCCCGCACCCATGATCGGCGGCATGATCTGGCCGCCGGTGGAGGCGGCAGCCTCGATCGCGCCTGCGGTTTTCTTGTGATAGCCGACCTTTTTCATCAGCGGAATGGTGAGCGAGCCCGTCGCCACCACGTTGCCCGCACTGGTGCCGTTGATCATGCCCATGAGGCCGGAGGCGAAAATCGCCACCTTGGCGGGGCCGCCCCGCGCGCGGCCCGCGGCGGCGAAGGCGAAGTTCACGAAATAGTCGCCCACTTTCGAGGCCTGCAGGAAGGCCGCGAAGATGATGAACAGGATGATGTAGGTTGACGAGACCGCCGTGGTCGGCCCCAGAATGCCCGCATCGGTATAGACGAAGCCGAAGAAGCGTTGCCACGTGAAGGGGCTTTGGACCGCAAGAATGCCGGGCAGGAGATGCGCGCTGAAGGTGTAGACCAGAAAGATGGCGGTGATGACGACCAGCGCCAGACCCGCGACGCGGCGGGTCAGCTCAAGGATAAGCGCGGCACCTGCGGTGGCCGCGAAGGCCACGCCGATGGGTACGAAGGGCGTGCCGACGGAGTTGCGCGCCGCCGTGGAATAGACGGGCACGAGATAAAGCGCCACGACGACCGCGCAGACCGCCAGCACGATATCGGATGTGGCGAACTGGCCACGGTCGCGCCGTTCGATCCAGCTCAGCAGGATCGCGCCGAAGGTCGCGATCAGCAGCGGCAATCCGAACCACGTGACCTCCTGCGCGTAAATCTCGGTGCCTTCGAAAGCCGGCCATGTGGGCAGTCCGCCCATTTCCGGAAGCGTGCCGGAACTGACCAGCGTGATGAACTGAAAGGTTGTGAACATGGCGATGAAGGCCGGGATCAGCAGCGCGAGCCCCGCCAGCGACGGCAGCCCGGCGCGGCTGTTCGTGTCGTCGCCGAACATCCGGGCCGAAAACAGCAGAAAACCGAGTGCCAGTGCGCCCGCGATATGTACGATGCGGAAATTCCACGTTTCCATGGGGAATTGCGGCAGGAACGGCAGATCGAGTCCGGTCATCGCCTCGATCGACAGGCCGTTCAACGCGGCGATATGGAACCCGGCATAGACCGTGGACAGTATGGCAACCAGAAGATGGGCCTTGCCGTGATACAGCCGCCGGTTCTGCTCGATCGGCTCTTCATCGACGCCTTCGGCAAGAACCGGGCCCTCGGTCTGTGCGCTGGTCTCGGTCATATATAGCCCCCCTGATCGACGACGGGGGCCTTGCGATTGCGCATCGGAACACCCGTGCCCGCCTTTTTGTCTTGCTGCGCGGGGCATTGCAACAAACAGTTTCGACAGCGCCGTGGTAGATCGACCCGAACGGTCCCCGAAAAAAGGGGAAAGATGGCGGCGTATTCCACTGGCCAGCGGCAGAGCCGGCAGGCTAGTCTTTGCGGCGTCGGGCGCGTGCACGCCGCCTTTCACAAGTGAAGAGGACGAGACATGAATTTCAGAACAGGCACCTTTTTGACAGGCGCGATCCTCGCGGCCTCGGCATTGCCCGCCCTGGCACAGAACGCCGAGCTTTGCGGCGGCGTCGGCGCCCAGGGGTTATGGGTCGGCGGCTCGCCGGAGGCCTCGGATATCTCCACATCGGATACGTTCATTGACCAGACGGGGCTGATGGTGCCGCCGGGCGGAGAAACCGTTTCGCTGTTTTCCGTCAGCAGCGCGGGCGAGTACCGGATCGAGGCCAACCCGAACGCCGGGGGCGATACGGTCATCGACATCCGCGACGAGGCGGGCACGATCATCCTGACCGATGACGACAGCGGCGGCAATTTCGCCTCCCGCGGCGATATCGCGCTGCAACCGGGCACCTATTGCGTTTCGACCCGTGCCTTCGGCGGCGGCGCCGTGGTTGCCGATCTGCGGGTGGGCCGGGCCGAACACGAGGCGCTGACCCCGGGCTGGGGTGGCGGCACCGCCGATTTCGCGGGCGTCGACCCCTGTCTGCCCAATACACCGGCCACGCCGCTTGGCGCGGGCGCGATCGACGCGATGCTGGAGGGCGGCGTGACGGCCACGAATTCCATCGCCGGCACGCCCTATTACCGCTTCTCGCTGTCCGCACCGCAGGCGCTGAGCATCCGGGCCGAAAACCTCTCGGCGGATCCGTATATCTATATCTACGACGGACAGGGCACGCTGCTGGCGGAAAACGACGATTTTGACGGGCTGAACTCCCGCGTGGATTTCACAGACCCGCTGCCGGCGGGCAATTACTGCATCGCGATGCGGTCCCTGTCCGACGACACGCAGCCGGTGACCGTATCGGTCCGGGGCTATAACCCGGCGGCCGCGATGCAGGAGATGTTCGCAACCGGTGAGGCCAGCCCGCCCATCGGCGGCAGCTATCCGATCACCGATCTGGGCGTGTTGCAGACCAGTCTGGTGATGGATCAGGTCGTGGGCAGCGATGCGGTATGGTTCAGTTTCAGCGTGCCCGCAGGCGGTCTGGTGCTGATCGATGCGATCGAGATCAGCGACAGCGACCCGGTGATCCGTCTTTTCGACGGGGTCGGCAGGATGATCGATTTCAACGATGACGCGGGCGGCTCGCTCAACAGCCAGCTGACCGTGCAGGTCAATCCCGGCACTTATATGCTGGGTGTGACGCAGTATTCCGACGACTATTCCGGCGTGATCCGTGTGGCCCTGCAGCGCTACGTCCCGGCGCAGTAACGAGGCGGGATCGGAAATTGAAAAGGGCCGCCCAACCGGGCGGCCCTGTTTCGTTTCCGTTCAGCGCTGGCGCGATTACATGCCGCCGTGGATCATGTCCGCGGGGATCTCCGCGCCCGCGTTTTCGGTGAACCACTGCGCCGCGCCGGGATGCCACATCATGACGCTGTTCTTGTCCCAGTTCTCGGGCAGGGTGGAGCGGGCGGCGCGGTGGATGTTCATCATCCGCTCATTGTCGCTCATCACCACATCGACAACGGAATAGACGAAGCTGTCGGGCAGTTCGCAATTGGCGATGGCGAAGTTCCACATCGAAACCGACCGCGCGTCGGCTTCAAGCGTCGTGTAGGTATCGGCCGCAATCATGAATTCCGAGACCGGGAAGGCCTCCATGATCGTGGCCTGCTCCTCTTCGGTGAACTCGATGATGTTCACATCGGTCTGCACCTCAAGCTGGCTGACCGCCGGCACAGGCACGCCTGCTGCAAAGGCGATCACGTCCAGAAGACCGTCTTGCAACTGTCCGCCCAGATCCGACCAGCCGCCGTTGCGGCGCTCGAACTCGACACCAAGCTCTTCCATCATGCGCGGGAAATAGGTGTCGGAGGTGGAACCCGCGGGCCCGAAGCCGATGCGGGCGCCTGCCGGGATGTCGGAAATCGACGTGATGCCCGAAGAGGCCAGCGCGGTCACTGAGAACGGCGTCTGGTACATCGGGAACATCGCGCAGGCGTTGGTCATCTGCAGACCGGGCGCGATCGGGTTGGTGCCCTGAAGCGACTCGGCCGCCGGGCCCATGGTCGTCATGCCGAACTGCGCCTCACCGGTATGGACCAGCGCCATGTTCTGCATCGGGCCGCCGGTCACTTCGCCGCCGCCGGACAGGCCAAGCTCCTCCGCCACCAGATTGGCCCAGCCGGAGCCATAGGCGAAGTACGTGCCGCCCTGCGACGCGGTGCCGACGGTAAAGCTCTCGGGCCATCCGGTACGGTCGATATGCCCGTCGGCATAGGCGACAGAGGCGGTCAATGCGGTGGTCATGGCCAGCGCGGTCAGTTTGGTGAATGTCATTTTTTTTGTATCCTCCCCATGTGAAAGGCCGGGCGCCTCATGCGCCCGGTCCAACCCACTTGGGCACTGTTTTAGCGCGCAGGCTGAGGGATGCAAGAAATGAACGCGCCTCGGCGTCAGGCCGCGGCCGCGGCCTCCAGCGCCTTGATAATCTCGCCGAAATCGGCGGCCTTCAGGGATGCACCCCCGACAAGAGCGCCATCCACATCCGGCACGGCGAAAATCTCGGCCGCATTTCCGGGCTTGACCGAGCCGCCATAGAGCAGCCGGATACCGCCGCCGGTATCTGCCCCGAAGCGGGCCGTCAGCTCGGCGCGCAAGAAGGCATGAACATCCCGGATCTCGGCCATTGTGGGCACCAGCCCCGTGCCGATTGCCCAGACCGGTTCATAAGCCACGATCAGGTTGTCCTGGCTTGCCCCGTCGGGCAGGGACCCGGACAGCTGACGGCGCAGCACGTCCAGGGTCTCACCCGCCTGATATTGCGCTTCCGTCTCTCCGATACACAGGATCGCGCGCAGATCCGCGCTCCACGCGGCCTCGATCTTGCTGCGGACAAGCGCGTCGGTCTCTCCGTGATCCTGACGGCGTTCGGAATGGCCGAGGATGACATGGCTCGCCCCGGCATCGGCCAGCATCCGGGCGGAGATATCGCCGGTATGTGCGCCGCTCGTGGCCGGGTGGCAATCCTGCCCGCCCACGGAGACGGAGGAGGCCGCCCGCGCCATCCGCTCGATCAGCGTGGCGGGCGGGCAGATCAGCACTTCGGCCCGGCTGACCGATGGAAGACCCTCCAGTTCCGTCAGATCGGCGTTCAGCCCGTTCATCTTCCAGTTTCCGGCGGCAAGCTTGCGGCGTGTCATGATGGGGTTCCTTTTGATGTCAGACAGGAGATGACAAGAGGCGGGCAGGGCGTCAACAACCGCCGGCGTCGCCGCAGACCATCGCCCGGGGGCAGGCGGCGTGGCCGACAGGCCCGGAAATCGGAGACTGCGGGATCACAGATGGCCAAGCGCCTCGCGCGCCAGATCCGTGGCGGCCTCCGCATCGTCCAGCATGGCATCGGGCAGCCGCCAATAGGGCATGGCGGTGGTCTTGCCCGTCTTGCTGGTGCCGGTCCAGCGGGCAAGGCCCCGAGCATCAAGCACGTCCTGAAACGCGCCCGCGCCCTTGATCCAGATGGAGCCATCCGCATGGACGACCGCGAAGATCGTGCCATCGCGGTACAGGCATAGCCCGCCCATCATCTTGCGGGTTGTCAGGGGACCTAGATCGTCGAACAATTCCAATGCGAAGGCGATATCCGCATCGGAAACGCTCATGCGGTCTTGCCGAGCGCCTCGTCGAACTTGATCGACTCGCCGCAGCCGCAGGCGTCGGTGACGTTGGGATTGCGGAATTTGAAGCCGGATTCGAGAAGCGACACCTCATAGTCGATCTCGGTCCCGAACAGGAACATCTGCGCCATGGGCGCGATCATCACGCGGGCGCCATCCTGTTCCACCACCTCGTCATGAGGATCGACCTCGGTGACGTAATCCATGGTGTATTCCATACCGGCGCAGCCGCCCTTTTTCACACCGATGCGCAAGCCCTGATGGTTATCGCGCGTCATCAGCTTGGCGATCTGTTTCGAGGCTGCGGGGGTCATGCTGACCGCCTGTTTTCCGGGGATGCCGAACATGGTCCTGCTCCTTCGCGTTACGGATACAATCTAGGCGACCGTAGCCGGTTCCTCAAGTGTCACGGGCGAGGATGTGAAAAAGGCCGCAAGCGCGGTCAGCGCGGCGCGCACCGGCGGCTCGAACCGGCCTTCGTGATGGCTGACCAGCCAGCGTTCCATGCAAAGCTCCTCGATCGGCTCGGACAGGCGCATGAGCCCGGGCGCACCGTCGCCGACGGGCAGGGGCAGAACCACGCGTCCTACCCCGGCCCGGGCCATCTGATAGGAGAAAATCGGGAGATTAGAGCGGGTTACGATCTGCGCGCCGTAATTCGCCTCGACCCATTGGGCCGAGCGGGTCGCGGCGGCGTCGAAGGAGGGGCCGATCCAGCCGGTCACCGATTCACTGGCGCCATAGATCGCGAATTCGGTGGTGCCGACCCGTTGCCCCGCCAGCCATGGCTGTTCGGGGCGGCGGTTGCGGATGCCGATGTCGATCTCGCGCCGGGCGATATCCATGGGCAGTTCACAATGAATGAACTCGGGCAGCCAGATGTCATCGGGCGTCCAGATCTCGCTCAGCCGATCGGAGATATGCAGCGCGGTCCATGTGCCGGCGGAGATGCGGACCGGCACGGAACCCTTTGTTTTCGTGGACCATCTTGCAACATCGGCCGCCGCCGCCTCCATCTTTCTGGTCTTTTCCCACAGCGCCCGGCCCTCGGCGGTCAGCGTATAGCCGGAGGTGCCGTGCAGGAACAGGCGGCGGCCCAGCCGGGCCTCGAACGCGCGCATCCGGCGGCTGAGCGTGGCGGTGCTGACGCCGCAGCTTTCGGCCGCGCGCGCGATGCCGCCCGATCGGGCCACGGCCGCGAAATAGGCGTAATCGTCCCAATGAGGCTGCGTGTTCATTTTTGCAAATCCAGTCGCGGTTTTGGGGCCTGCCGGGGCATGCGGCGGCGGCATAGATCTGTCTCGTAACTCAAGACGAGGAGGCCATGATGATGCCCATTCTCAGACCCGTTTATATCGAAGATCAGTGCCTGACGGAATATCGCAAAGAGCAGATGGCGTTTGCAAAAATGCAAACGGAGTTGCAGCCGCGAAAGGTCTCGCGCATCTGGGCCGCACTGCGTAAGAGGTTGTTTTGACTACATGAACCCGAGTTCGAGCCGGGCTTCGTCGCTCATCATGTCCATGCCCCAGGGCGGTTCCCAGGTGAGTTGCACATTGACGGTCTTGACCCCGTCGAGCGGTTCGATGGCATCGGCCACCCAGCCGGGCATCTCGCCGGCCACGGGGCAGCCGGGCGCGGTGAGCGTCATGATGATCTCGACATCGTTCTCGGCCCCGATATCGACCGTGTAGACCAGACCGAGATCGTAGATATTCACCGGAATTTCAGGGTCATAGACGGATCGGCATGCCTCGACCACGCTGTCGTAGAGCGGGTGATCGGTGCTTGACGGCCTGATCAGCGGCGTACCTTCAAGATGCTCTTGGGTCTGGGACATGGGGCGGCCTTCACTGCGCTATTCTTGACAGAAGATATAAGGATTGGAACCGGGTCCGTAAAGGGTGCGTTGACCGCCATCGCGGGCCCCCGAGGTATATCAATGGTATATCAATTCACGCCGCCCCACGCCATGGCCGGAGCGGGCCGCCGGTGCAAACCGGTCTTGGCAAGCCGCGAGCTTGGGCGTATCGGGACCGGATGTCTGATCGATTTACCTTCTCCGTGAGTGCAACCAGCGGCGACGCGCGCGTCGGCGAGATGTCCACCCCGCGCGGCAAGATCCGCACACCCGCCTTCATGCCGCTGGGCACCGCGGCGACGGTCAAGGCGATGATGCCGGAGTCCGTGCGCGCGACCGGGGCGGATATCATTCTGGGCAATACCTATCATCTCATGCTGCGCCCGGGGGCGGAGCGGATCGCGGCGCTGGGCGGGCTGCACCGGTTCATGAACTGGGAGCGGCCGATCCTGACCGACAGCGGCGGATTTCAGGTGATGAGCCTGGCCGATCTGCGCAAGCTGACCGAAGAGGGCGTCCGCTTCAAATCGCATATCGACGGCTCGAAACATATGTTGAGCCCGGAACGGTCGATCGAGATCCAGACGCTTCTGGGCTCGGATATCGTGATGTGTTTCGACGAATGCCCGGCCCTGCCTGCGGATCGCACCCGGATCGCGGAGAGCATGCGGATGTCGATGCGCTGGGCTGTGCGGTCACGCGACGCGTTCGGCGACCGGCCCGGCCATGCGCTCTTCGGCATTCAGCAGGGCGGCCTTGAACGGGATCTGCGCGAGGAGAGTGCCGAGGCGCTGAAACGCATCGGGTTCGACGGCTACGCGGTGGGCGGTCTGGCCGTGGGCGAGGGGCAGGAGGCGATGTTCGACTGTCTCGACTTCGCGACCGGCATGCTGCCCGAGGACAGACCCCGCTATCTGATGGGGGTGGGCAAGCCCGACGATATCGTGGGCGCGGTGAAACGCGGGATCGACATGATGGATTGCGTCCTGCCGTCCCGCTCCGGGCGGACGGGGCAGGCCTTCACCCGGCGCGGGGTGGTGAACATCAAGAACGCGCGCCATGCCGACGACCCGAGGCCGCTGGACGAGGCCTGCACCTGTCCGGCCTGTTCGCAGTACAGCCGCGCCTATCTGCATTACGTGTTCCGGGCGGGGGAGATCATCAGCTCGATGCTGCTGACATGGCACAACCTGCATTACTATCAGGAGCTTATGGCCGGGATCCGCGGCGCGATCGCCGCGGACAGGTTCGAGGCATGGGAGGCGGATTTCCACGCGCTCCGCGCCCAGGGCGATATCGAGCCGCTCTAGCTGGGCGGAATGGCCGGTTTGTCGATCCCGTAATGGGCCGCGTCATTGGGTTGGGTTCCTGTCGCGGCGGCGAAATTCTGATACTCGTAAATCTGGGCGAAGCCGTAAATCAGCTGCGCATAGGACGTATCCAGGACGCCCGGATTCTGGGTCATGTAGCTGTCGAGGAAATTGCCCATGGCATAGGCGCCCGAGGGATCGTTGTTTTCGGTGATCCATTCGCCATAGACATTCGAGGGCTGTGGCGGGTTCATCTGGCCGGCAAGCCATGCCCAGAGATATTCGCACGGGATCATGACGATCAGGCAATAGATCGGATCGAGCCGGGCGGCCACGTTGCCTTCGTATTCGGCATAATCCTTCGTGACCTGCGGCGGCGAGATGGAGGCGGCGGAGGAGACGTGCCATGTATCCGGAAACGTGGCGTTATATCTTTGATATCCCGCCAGTTTCTTGCTCAGGAAGGCATTCAGCGGCGTATTGGGCGTGGTCTTGGACACCGCGGTCTGATAGGCGTCGGCGCCTTCGAAACAGTAATAGGCATCGGCCACGTTGTAGCCGCCATATTGATTGGGATCGAGCGTGCCGGCGTTGATCCCCTGAAGATAGGGCAGGGCAAGCGTATCGGTTGCCACATCTTGCACCCCTCTCCACATTTTCCAGAATAGCGAATCCGCCGCCGGCGGCGCGGTGGAGAGTTGGTGTTTTTCGATGATATCGGAAATATCGGACAGACGGCGATTACCACGCATATTCGGAGACCTTTCATGAGGAGTGACGATGCCGGGTAATCTTACGCTATAGGTTTTCGGGGAATTGGCAATTGCCGGATGAATTGCGCCCGCATTCGGGGAAGAGGCGTTCGGCAATTTGAAAAGCGTGGCGAACTGCGGGGTCCATGGGCGGATACCAAGGCGGTCGGGCGTCTTCGGACGGAGGCCACGGAAATCGCGGGGGAGGTGGGCGCGGGCGGCTTTCGCCGCGCCCCGGTCAGGCCGTCCCGACGCCTCGAAGATGGCCATATTTTGCGGTTATTCCCGGTGGAGAAGGCAAATCTTGCCTTGTGCCGGCCTTCATGGCTGTGCAGGTTGCATTAAGGATCGCGCCCCGGATGTGCTTGAATTTGCCCGCCGGGTGCCCCAGATTAAGACCTTCTGATCCGGAGAGGGCCAGGGGGATTGCTGCCAAGTCAGGGTCCCGTGCCCTCTTGCCAAGAATAAGGAAGGCAAGATGCCAGATAATCAGACGACATATCCCGTCCTTCCGCTGCGCGATATCGTGGTGTTCCCGCATATGATGGTGCCGCTTTTCGTGGGCCGGGAAAAATCGGTGCGCGCGCTGGAAGAGGTGATGGCGGATGACAAGCAGATCCTGCTGTCGGCGCAGATCGACCCCGGTGTCGACGACCCGAGCGCCGACGGGATCTATGAAATCGGCGTGCTGGCCAATGTGCTGCAACTGCTGAAGCTGCCCGATGGCACCGTCAAGGTGCTGGTCGAGGGGCGCGCGCGGGTGCGGATCGCCGGTTTCGTCGACAACCCCGAGTTTTTCGAGGCGCGCGTGACGCCGCTTGCCGAAAGCCCAGGTGACGAGGCGACCGTTTCGGCGCTGCTGCGCACGGTGGGCGAGGAGTTCGAACGCTATGCGAAGGTCAAGAAGAACATCCCCGAAGAGGCGCTGAGTTCGGTTGCGGAAACGCAGGACCCCGCCAAGCTGGCCGATCTGGTGTCGGGCCATCTGGGTATCGAGGTGAGCCGGAAGCAGGAGCTTCTGGAAACGCTCGACGTGGGCGAGCGGATGGAGAAGGTCTTTGGCCTGATGCAGGGCGAAATGTCCGTGCTGCAGGTGGAAAAGAAGATCAAGACCCGCGTGAAGAGCCAGATGGAGCGCACGCAGCGGGAGTATTACCTCAACGAACAGATGAAGGCGATCCAGCGGGAGCTGGGCGATGGCGAGGATGGCGCGGGCGAAGTGGCCGAGCTGGAAGAGCGGGTGGCCAAGACCAAGTTGTCCAAGGAGGCGCGCGAGAAAGCCGAAGGCGAGATCAAGAAGCTCAAGAGCATGAGCCCGATGAGCGCCGAGGCGACGGTGGTGCGCAATTACCTCGACTGGATGCTGTCGATCCCGTGGGGTGTGAAATCCCGCGTGAAGAAGGATCTGGGCCGGGCCGAAAAGATCCTCGATGACGATCATTACGGTCTGGAAAAGGTCAAGGAGCGTATCGTCGAGTATCTCGCCGTGCAGCAGCGTTCTAAAAAGCTGAAAGGGCCGATCCTGTGTCTGGTCGGGCCGCCGGGCGTGGGCAAGACCAGCCTAGGCAAATCGGTCGCCAAGGCCACGGGGCGCGAGTTCATCCGCATCTCTCTGGGCGGGGTGCGCGACGAAAGCGAGATCCGCGGCCACCGGCGGACCTATATCGGCTCGATGCCGGGCAAGATCGTTCAGGCGCTGAAGAAGGCGAAAACCACGAACCCGCTGATCCTGCTCGATGAGATCGACAAGATGGGGCAGGACTTCCGGGGCGACCCGGCCAGCGCGATGCTGGAGGTTCTGGACCCGGAACAGAACTCGACCTTCGTCGATCACTATCTGGAGGTGGAGTACGACCTTTCGAACGTGATGTTCCTGACCACGGCCAACTCCTACAACATGCCGGGGCCGCTTCTGGACCGGATGGAGATCATTCCGCTGGCGGGCTACACCGAGGACGAGAAGCGCGAGATCGCCAAACAGCATCTGGTGGCCAAGCAGGTCAAGAACCACGGTCTGAAAAAGGACGAGTTCGAGTTGACCGACGCGGCGCTGACCGATGTGATCCGCTATCACACGCGCGAAGCGGGTGTGCGGAACCTTGAGCGCGAGATCGCCAAGCTGGCGCGCAAGGCGGTGACCACCATCGTGCGGGGCGCCGCGAAGAGCGTGACCGTGACGCCGGACAAGCTGGAAGGCATGCTGGGCGTGCGCCGCCACAAGTTCGGACTGGCCGAGGAGGACCACCAGATCGGCGTGGTCACCGGGCTGGCCTGGACATCGGTGGGCGGCGATCTTCTGTCGATCGAGGCGCTGCGCCTGCCGGGCAAGGGCCGGATGAAGACAACCGGCACGCTGGGCGATGTGATGAAGGAATCCATCGATGCGGCGTCGTCCTTCGTGCGGTCGATCAGCCCGAGCATCGGGGTGAAACCGCCGAAATTCGACAAGCTCGACATCCATGTCCACGTGCCCGAGGGGGCCACACCCAAGGACGGGCCAAGCGCCGGCGTGGCGATGGTGACCTCTATCGTGTCGGTGCTGACCCAGATCCCGGTGCGCAAGGATATCGCGATGACGGGCGAGGTGACGCTGCGTGGCAATGTCCTGCCCATCGGCGGGCTGAAGGAAAAGCTGCTGGCGGCGCTGCGGGGCGGGATCAAGACCGTTCTGATCCCGGCGGAGAATGCGAAGGATCTGCCGGAGATCCCGGACAATGTGAAAGCGGGGTTGGAGATCATCCCCGTTGCCCATGTGACCGAGGTTCTGCGTCATGCGCTGATCGAGCAGCCGGAACCGGTGGAATGGGACGAGGCGGCCGAGGAAGCCGCCGCGGCCAAGGCTGCGCTGGAAAGCCCCGGCGGCGGTGCGACCGTGGCGCATTGACGACCGCGCCGGATAGGTGACTGCGAAAAGCGTGCCCGGTTTTCCCGGCACGCTTTTTTCTTTGCCCCGCAGGCGCGCGGCCCCCTTGCCCCGGGCCCTGTCGAAGCGCCCGGGATAGCGGCTGCGGAGGGGCAAACCTGGGCCCGGCGGGGTGGGGAGGACAGCCGCAAGTGGCGTCATGCGGTCTTGAGGATTGACCGGGTTGTTCTTTTGACGGCTGTGCAAAGGACCGCTAGGCTGTGTTCTGAGTTGCAACAATGAGCAGGGGGCCAGATCATGGCCACGAGCAGCAAACCACGCAAATCCACACCCGCGGGGCGGCGGCGCACGAAAACCGCAAGATCTGCCCCGAAGGACGCCACCGCCGCAGCGATGCCCGCGGCGGAGACGGAGGCCGAAGCCCCTGTGCATAATGCGGCGCACAAGGTGACGCGGGGCGCGGCGTCGGCGGCAGACGCTGAGGTGGCCGGGGCACCCCCCGCGGCCGAGCCGGTCGTGGAGGTGGCCGATGCGGAAACCGGCACCGGAGGGACAGGCAGCGAGAAGTTCAAGCGCGGCGATCTGCTGGCGGCGGTCGCGGCCCGCTCCGCGATGAAGCGGAGCGATTTGCGGATCGTGGTGGAACTGGTCCTTGAGGAGCTTGGCAAGGCGCTCGACAGCGGCAAGGATCTGGTCGTGCCGCCCCTTGGCAAGGTCAATGTCAAACGCCGCAATCCGGCGAGGAACGGCGATGTTCTGGTCACCCGGATCAAGCGGCATCAGTCGTCGCCGGAAGGTCTTGCGAAGCCGGGCGAGGATGGCTAAAAGCCCGCCCTACGGGTGATTAGCTCAGTGGTAGAGCGCTTCGTTCACATCGAAGATGTCGGGAGTTCAAATCTCTCATCACCCACCATGCCTTCCTTCTGTCTTGCTGCCGGGTTTCGCGCGGACCGGGTGTGCGCGGTTGCCGGTGTCCCTCGGGCGTGCGGGTAATGACCTGGGAAGAGGCGCGCCCGTCCGGCGGTCAGCGCAGCTCTCCTATTCTGGCAAGCGGATGGGGATTTGCCGGGGTACTCGGAACCTCCGGCAGGCCGATATCGCGGGCCAGATGGGGATCGGTCATCGCCCGGTCGACGGCGCGGGCCTGTCGGCGGTGATCCGCCGCGCGGAGAACTGCCTTGAGCATCAGCGACAGAAAGCCCGGAAAGCGGACTTTGGGATAAGGGGGCGCGGTGCGGGTGATCGGGCGGGCCATGGGCTTTCTCCTCTTGGCGAATCGTCTCAACAGGGTCACGCTACGACCTCAAGTGAACTTGAGGTAAAGCGGAAATGTCGGCGATTGCGAAGGATCTGAGTGTGGGGGCCATGGCGGCACGGGCGGGGGTCGCGGTTTCGACGCTCCATTATTACGAGGCGGAGGGGCTGATCAGTTCATGGCGGAACAGCGCCAATCATCGCCGCTACGACCGGCGGGAGCTGCGCCGGGTGGCGATCATCCGCGCGGCGCAATCGGTGGGCGTACCGCTGTCTGAAATCAGGATCGTGCTGGACGCGGTGCCGCCCAATTCGGTTGTCACCGCCGCCGACTGGGCCCGCGCGGCGGAGCCATGGGCGGCGCGGCTGGATGCGCAGATCGAGACCCTGCAGCGATTGCGCAAGCAGATGGCATCGTGCATCGGCTGTGGCTGCCTGTCGCTGGAGACCTGCCCGCTTTACAATCCCCTGGACACGCTTGCCGCCAACGGGCCGGGCGCGAGACGCTGGACCGGCGCGCCGGAGGAGCGGAGTACACTGGAAGGCTGAGGCGCACGGGCGCGCGCGCCCGGCGGCTTGCGCCCGGCCGCGTTCCGGCCTAGGGGCTGCGCCCATGTATCCGGTTTATATCCTGCGCCATGGCGAGACGACCTGGAACCTGGACCGCCGGGTTCAGGGCAGGCTTGATGCGCCATTGACCGACAGGGGCCGTGCCCAGGCTGCGGCCCAGGGCCGGATCGTGGCGGAAATCTTGGCGGCGCATGCCGATCTGGCGGTTCATTGCAGCCCGCAGGGCCGTGCCCGCGCCACATGGGAGATCGCGGCGCACTGCGCGGGCCATGACGGCCCGGTGCGCCTTGACGCGCGGCTGGCGGAGGTGGATATGGGCGCGTGGCAGGGGTTGACCCATGGGGAGATCGCGCCCCGCTGGCCCGGGATCTACACCGCCCATGACACCGTGTTTGCCCTGTCCCTGAACACCCCCGGCGGAGAGCGCTATGCCAGCCTTGCCGCCCGCGTCTCCGGCTTTCTGGGGGATCTGTCGGGTCCCGCGCTGTTGGTGACCCATGGCATCACGTCATCGGTTCTGCGCGGGCAGCTTCTGGGGCTGGAGTTCGACGAAATGGCCTGGCTGGATCACGAGCAGGGCGTGGTTTTCGCAATCGAGAACGGCGTGGAGACGGTTCTGCGCCCGGGCTCCTGAGGGGGGGAGGTCTCGGCGGCTTCGGGTTCATGTCGGGGAGGGGGGCCATGGGCCGCATCCGGCGCGGCGGAGATCTCGGGAGGCGGCCGCAAGCTGCGGGCGCATCCGCCCGAGAGACGCGGCCGGGATGAAACCGCGCTTGCGTCCGCCCCCGGCTATTTGCTAGAGCGGCGCGGGCGGGTGATTAGCTCAGTTGGTAGAGCGCTTCGTTTACACCGAAGATGTCGGGAGTTCGAGTCTCTCATCACCCACCATCTCCTTTCCACGACTTGCCGCGGTTCCCTTTGTCCCTCGCGGAATATGCGTCGGGTCGGAAGACCCGCGTGCGGTTCGAAGCAGACCGGCACAGGGGCAGATTTCCTGGCGGCCTATCCAGATCTGAGCAATTTCGCATAGCTTTCGATTTGAATCGTACCTTTCGTGCGCAGGTGCACATTATCTGTGGGTGGAACACCCTGCCCAAACCCCACCGGAGACCCTACCTATCCTGCAACGCGAGTTGCCCGAGAAGGAGGCCCCGAGATGAGCTGGAACCCCGCCCTTGACCCAGAGTGCCCCACCGGAGACGGCGTCGACGCGATCGAAACCGTGATCGTCCCGCGCGCCCGCGATCTGGGGGATTTCGAAGTCCGCCGGGCCCTGCCGGCGCCGAAACGCCAGATGGTCGGCCCGTTCATATTCTTCGACCAGATGGGCCCGGCGGAGTTCGTGACCGGGCAGGGGGTGGATATCCGCCCGCATCCGCATATCGGGCTGGCGACGGTCACCTATCTCTATCAGGGCAAGTTTCACCACCGCGACAGCCTCGGCACGGATCAGTGGATCGAACCCGGCGCGGTGAACCTGATGACCGCGGGCCACGGGATCACCCATTCCGAGCGGATCGACGAGGACATGCTCAAGGCGCCCTACACGCTGGCGGGCATCCAGACATGGATCGCGCTGCCGAAAGGGGCCGAGGATGGCGCGCCGGGCTTCGTGCATGCGGGCAAATCCGAATTGCCGATGATGGAGGGCGAGGGCAAGGAACTGCGCCTGATCCTGGGCCATGCCTATGGCGAGCGCGCCCCGGTCGAAACCGCGTCGGAGATGTTCTATGCGGATGCGGTGTTGCAGCCCGGCGCGACGCTGCCGATGCCCGACGATCACGAGGATCGCGGGGCCTATGTGGTGACGGGCGCGGTGGAGATTGCCGGGCAACGGTTCGAGGCCGGGCAGATGATGGTGTTCCGCCCCGGGGACCGGGTGTCGATGACGGCCTGCGCACAGGGCGCGCGGGTGATGATCCTTGGTGGTGAGACGCTGGAGGGGCCGCGCTACATCTGGTGGAATTTCGTGGCGTCCTCGAAAGAGCGGATCGACGAGGCGAAAGAGGCGTGGCGGCAGGGCGACTGGCAGCATGGACGGTTTCAGTTGCCGCCGGGCGATGATGAGGAGTTCATTCCCTTGCCGAGCCGGTAGGGCGTTGCGTGCCATGGGTGGCGTCGGGGTTCCGGCCGCGGCGCTTGCCGGCCTCCGGCGGACCGTCGTCTTGCGCGTCCGATCCGCCGGGGGCGAAACTCCATGACCCCGCGCGCCGGTTTCGCGGACCGGCGCAGGGCGCGTGGCGGCATCGCCGCGCGGCGCTGGCGCCGGCGCGGGTATCGGTGTAGCCCGGGTGGTGACGACGGGAGGGGCGGGGATGCTGAGCGCGGATCGGGACAGGGGCATCGGACTGGGCCAGGTGGCGATCGGCCTGATCCTGGTGGCGATGCTGTTCATCTCGGTCAACGACATGATCATCAAGCTTCTGTCCGAGGATTTCCCGCTGCATCAGATGGTGTTTATCCGGTCGGCCATCGGCCTGTGCATGGCCTTGGCCTTCGTGCGGATGGAGGGCGGCTTTCACCTGCTCCGGACGCGCAGGCCGGGGCTGCATCTGTTGCGCGCGTCGCTGATCGTGTTCGCCAACATGACCTTTTTCGCGGCCCTTGCGGTGATGCCGCTTGGCACGGCGACGGCGCTTTTCTTCATCGCGCCGCTTTGCATCACGCTGTTGTCGATCCCGGTTCTGGGCGAAACGGTGGGCCCGCGCCGGTTGGGCGCGGTTCTGGTGGGGTTTCTGGGGGTCATCGTGATGATGCGCCCATGGGCCGACGCGGGCGAGGGGATCGGATGGGCCGCGGCCCTGCCGCTTCTGGCGGCCTTGGGCTATGCGGGCATGCAGGTTCTGACGCGCAAGCTGGGCGCGGGGTCCAGCGCGGCGGCGATGTCGGTCTACATCCATCTGGCATTTCTGACCGTGGGGGCGGGGTTTTTCCTTGTCGCGGGAGACGGGCGTTTCGCCGACGGGGTGAGCAATGAAAGTCTGGTGTTCCTGCTGCGGGCATGGGTCTGGCCGGAGACCGCGGAGATCTGGCTTTTCGTGCTGATCGGGGTTCTGGGCGGTTGCATCGGCTATGCTCTGAGCCAGGCCTACCGGCTGGGAGATCCGGCCACCATCGCGCCGTTCGAATACGCCGCCCTGCCGATGGCGATTTTCTGGGGCTGGATGGTCTTCGGTGAGGTGCCGGAGGCCCATGTCTGGGCGGGTATCGTTCTGATCGCGGTGGCGGGGCTTTACGTGTTCTGGCGCGAACGGAAGCTCGGCACGCGGTAGATGCCGCGTTTTCGCGCCGGGGCGTGGCGCGCGCCATCGGGCGGCGGGCCGCGCAATCCGGCCGCGCCCGCAGGTCCGATCCGGCGGCCGGGCGCTTCGGTTTCGCCCGACGGCCGCGATGGCCTAAACCTTGGATCGATGCGGGGCGTTTTTGCGTCTCTGCCCGCTTGACGGGGCGCAAAGCACAGCATAGACCACGCGTCACGCCACGGGCCTTTGGTCCGGCGGATGGTGAGCGGTTGTAGCTCAGTTGGTTAGAGTACCGGCCTGTCACGCCGGGGGTCGCGGGTTCGAGCCCCGTCAACCGCGCCACCACCATCCCGCCCGGTCAGGGGCCGTTGCGTCGCGCGCGGTTGTAGCTCAGTTGGTTAGAGTACCGGCCTGTCACGCCGGGGGTCGCGGGTTCGAGCCCCGTCAACCGCGCCACGTTTCCCCCCACTCAACACACCCCTTCCGTGCTGGCCTGTTCTCGGCGTCATGGGTGGTATTCTGCGCGCGCGGCAGGCCATGCGGCGGGCCATGCTCAGGCGTGGGGAGGGCATGAGATCACCGGCCCGTCGGTTCGCGCCCGGGTGTTGCGATGTCGTTTCACGCTTGAAGCAGGAGCCTAGCCGCGCCAGATCCAGCCGCCGCCGAAGATGCGGGAGCCTTCGGGCGCATAGAAGACGCAGGCCTGCCCGGGGCTGACGCCCTGTTCGGGGGTGAGCAGTTCGACCTCCGCCTCGGTTTCCGATATCGGGCGCAGGATCGCCTCCCGCGGGGGGCGGGTGGAGCGGATCTTGACGCCCATGTGCCACTCGGCCCGGGAGGTGAAGGGCGCGTCGCCCAGCCAGTTGATCTCCCGCACGGGGATGGTTCGGGTGGAGAGCGCGTCTTTCGGGCCAACGATCACGCGGCGCGTGTCCGGGTCCAGTTTGACCACGTAAAGCGGGTCGGCCAGACCGCCGAGGCCAAGGCCGCGCCGTTGCCCGATGGTGTAGTGGATGACGCCCGTGTGCCGGCCCAGAACCCGGCCCTCCATATCGACGATATCGCCGGGCTCGCCCGCGCCGGGGCGCAGTTTCTCGATCACCGCGGCGTAGTCGCCGTTGGGCACGAAGCAGATGTCCTGGCTGTCGGGCTTGTCGGCCACGCTGAGCCCGTATCGCGCGGCCAGCGCCCGCGTCTCGGCCTTGGAGGCGAGATGGCCGAGGGGAAAGCGCAGATAGTCGAGCTGTTCCGCCGTGGTGGAAAACAGGAAATAGGATTGATCGCGCGCGGCATCGGCGGCGGAATGCAGCTCGGGCCCGGCGGGGCCCATCTTGCGCTGGATGTAATGGCCCGTGGCCATGCAATCGGCATCCAGATCCTTCGCGGTTTCCAGCAGGTCCTTGAATTTCACCCGTTCGTTGCAGCGGATGCAGGGCACCGGCGTGGCGCCCGCCAGATAGCTGTCGGCAAATTCGTCGATCACCGCCTCGCGGAAGGTGTTTTCGTAATCCAGCACGTAATGGGGAAAGCCCATCTCCTCCGCGACGCGGCGCGCATCGTGAATGTCGCGGCCCGCGCAGCAGGCGCCTTTCTTGGCCAGCGCCGCGCCATGATCGTAAAGCTGCAGGGTCACGCCGACCACGTCATAGCCTTCCTCCGCCAGCTGTGCTGCCACGACGGAACTGTCGACCCCGCCCGACATGGCGACGACGACGCGGGTATCCGCGGGGGCTTTGGGCAGACCGAGCGAGTTCAGCTCGGACGGGGGCGTGTCGAGGGGCATGGGGTGCGGGCTCCGATCGGCGGGTTCGGGCGCAATATAGGAAAATGCATCCTATCCACAAGGCTGCCGCTTACCCCTCTTTAAGCAGTTTGGGGCAAATCTGCCATGGAATACGAGGTGAGAGAGGACCCGTGATGTATATCCGACGCATAAAGGGGCCGCATGCAGTGACCCTGCCAGACGGCACGCAGATGACCCGCGCCGATTTGCCGAGCCCCACGACGCGCCGCTGGGTGGCCAGCCGCAAGGCCGCCGTGGTGCGCGCGGTGGAGCATGGGCTGATTTCCGCCACGGAAGCGATGGACATTTGGAGCTTGTCCGAAGAAGAGTTAATATCCTGGAAGGAGGCGGTTGCCAATCACGGAGAAGCTGCGCTGCGTGCCACGGCGTTGCAACGTTACCGCCAGTAACCGGATTCAGGCGGCATCAATTGTCATTACCGTGCGGAACTATTTAACAGGGTAACTTGTAATTAACCATTTCGCCTCAGGGTAGTGCCAACGCCGGATTGAGAATCGGAGAGAGTTGATGCGCGTTCTGTTGGTCGAAGACGATCCCACCACTTCAAAGAGCATCGAGATGATGCTGAGCCACGCCAATCTGAACGTCTATTCGACGGATCTGGGCGAGGAAGGGATCGATCTTGCGAAGCTTTATGATTACGATTTGATCCTTCTTGATCTGAACCTCCCCGACATGACCGGCCATGAGGTTCTGCGCCAGTTGCGTCTGGCGCGGATCGATACGCCGATCCTGATCCTGTCGGGGGCGGACGACACGGAAAACAAGCTGAAAGGCTTCGGGTTCGGGGCCGATGACTATCTCACCAAACCCTTCCATCGCGAAGAGCTGGTGGCCCGGATACATGCGATCATCCGGCGCTCCAAGGGCCATGCGCAATCGGTGATCAAGACCGGCGAGATCTCGGTCAACCTGGATGCCAAGACGGTGGATGTGCAGGGCCGCACGGTGCATCTGACCGGCAAGGAATACCAGATGCTGGAACTGCTGAGCCTGCGCAAGGGCACGACGCTGACCAAGGAGATGTTTCTGAACCATCTTTACGGCGGCATGGATGAACCGGAACTGAAGATCATCGACGTGTTCATCTGCAAGTTGCGCAAGAAGCTGAGCGAAGCGACCGGCGGCGACAACCATATCGAAACGGTCTGGGGCCGCGGCTATGTGCTGCGCGACCCGCAGCCGGAGATCGGCACGGAAGAGATTGCCGCCAGCGCCTGACCGCGGCCGACGCCCGGCGCATGCGATCGCGGGCTGGACCTGAGGGCGGCCGCCTCCTATCACTTTGACAGTGATTGCGGGCGGGGGACCAGCGGCGAATGAGTGACCTCTCGACAGGGCCGGACAGTGTAAAGGGCGTTTCCAGATCCGAGGCGGAGGCGCGGCTGGCGGAGCTGGCGGCGCGTCTCGCGGCGGCCAACACGGCCTATCACCAGAACGACGCCCCCGAGATCAGCGACGCGGAATATGACGCGCTGAAACGGGAAAACGCCGCTTTGGAAGCGGCCTTTCCCGAGTTGAAACGCGCCGACAGCCCCACCGATCAGGTCGGCGCGGCCCCGTCCGAGGGGTTCTCCAAGATCGCCCATGCCGAGCGGATGCTGTCGCTCGGCAATGCGTTCGATGCGGAAGATGTGGGCGAGTTCGTGAGCTTCATCCGCCGCTATCTGGGCCTTGACGACACCGCGCCGCTCGCCTTTACCGCGGAGCCCAAGATCGACGGTCTGTCCCTGTCGCTGCGTTACGAAGACGGCGCGCTGGTGCAGGCCGCCACCCGGGGCGATGGCGCCGTGGGCGAGAACGTCACCGCCAATGCCCGCACCATTGCCGATATCCCCGAAACCCTGCCCGACGCGCCGCAGCTTCTGGAGGTGCGCGGGGAGGTCTATATGAGCCACGAAGATTTCGCCGCGCTGAATGCGCGCCAGACGGAGGCGGGCGAGAAGAGTTTCGCCAATCCGCGCAACGCGGCGGCGGGATCCTTGCGCCAACTGGACCCGGCGATCACCCGGGCCCGGCCGCTGCGCTTTTTCGCCTATGCCTGGGGGCAGGTCTCCGAGCCGCTTGCCGAGACGCAGACGGGGGCAATAGCGCGGCTGAAGGCGCTGGGCTTCCAGACCAATGACCTGACCCGCCGCTGCGACAGCACCGCGGAATTGCTGGCCCATTATGCGGCGATCGAACAGGCGCGCGCGACGCTTGGCTATGACATAGATGGGGTCGTCTACAAGCTGGACGATCTGGAGTTGCAGCGCCGCCTTGGGGTCCGATCGACCACGCCGCGATGGGCGATTGCGCATAAATTCCCCGCGGAACTTGCATGGACCCGGCTGGAAAAGATCGAGATCCAGGTCGGTCGCACCGGCGCGCTGTCGCCGGTTGCCCGCCTGACGCCGGTGACGGTCGGCGGTGTGGTCGTGTCCAACGCGACGCTTCACAACGAGGATTACATCGCCGGGCGCGATGCGCGCGGCAAGCCGATCCGCGACGGAAAGGACATCCGCGAGGGGGATTGGGTTCAGGTCTACCGCGCCGGCGACGTCATCCCGAAAGTGGCCGATGTGGATCTGTCGAAACGGCCCGACGGCGCGGTGCCTTATGACTTCCCGATGCTGTGCCCGAAATGCGGCTCGGACGCGGTCCGCGAGGAAGGCGATGCGGTGCGTCGCTGCACCGGGGGGTTGATCTGTCCGGCGCAGGCCGTTGAAAAGCTGAAGCATTTCGTGTCCCGCGCGGCCTTCGACATCGAAGGGCTGGGCGCGAAGCAGGTGGAGCAGTTTCATCAGGATGGCTGGATCGCGGAACCTGCGGATATCTTCGAGCTTGAGGCGCGGTTCGGAAGCGGCCTGCAACAGCTCAGGAACCGCGAGGGCTGGGGCGAGACATCGGCCGGCAATCTGTTCGCGGCGATCCGCGACAAGCGCCGTATCCCGCTGGCGCGGCTGATCTTTTCGCTTGGCATTCGCCATGTGGGCGAGGTCGCGGCCGCCGATTTGGCGCGGCATTACGTGAGCTGGGAGGCGTTCCTGGCCGCCGTCGATGCCGCCGGGCCCGCCGCCGATTGCCAGCGCGCGGCCGAAGAGGCGGTTCTGGCGGAACGCCGGCAGGCCGAAGCGGAGGGCCGCCGCGCCAATCTGGCCGCCACCCGCAGCGCCGTGTGGGACGGGCTGGACCCGGCGGCGCGGGAGGCGTGGGACGATCTGGTGGGCATCGACGGGATCGGCCCGACCGTCGCCGTGTCGCTGGTCACCACCTTTCATCAGGCGCGGGAGCGGGCCTCGATCACACGGCTGGTCGCGCATCTGGTGATCGCGGATATGGAGATCCGGGATGCCGCCGCCAGCCCGGTTGCGGGCAAGACCGTCGTCTTCACCGGGACGCTGGAAAAGATGACCCGGGCCGAGGCCAAGGCGCGGGCGGAGGCCTTGGGCGCGAAGGTCGCAGGCTCCGTCTCTGCCAAGACGGATCTGCTTGTGGCGGGTCCGGGGGCGGGATCGAAAGCCAGGAAGGCCGCCGATCTGGGCATCGAGACGATCGACGAGGATGGCTGGCTGGCGCTGATCGGCGAGGGCGGGGGCCGGGCGGCGCGCGGCGATGCCTGAGGCGCGCGGCAGGCCCGAGATCCTGTTCCCGCTTTTCGCGGGTCTGGAGACCCTTGAGGGTATCGGCCCCAAAACCGCCAAGCATTACAGTGGCCTGCATATCGAAACGCCCAAGGATCTGTTGCTGACCCTGCCGGTGGGCGGGATAGACCGCAGCCGCAAGCGCACGATCCGCGAGGTGGATCTGCCGGGGATGGCGACGGTGGAGGTGACGGTCGGGCGGCACCGGAAACCGGCCGGCCGCGGGCCCTACCGGGTGGAGGTGAGCGACGCGGAGACCGTGTTTCAGCTCGTCTTCTTCCACGCCAAGGGCGATTATCTGGAGCGGATCCTGCCCACCGGCAGCCGGCGGGTGGTTTCGGGCCGGGTCGAGTTGTTCGACAGCGTCGCGCAAATGGCGCATCCGGACCATATCGTGCCGCCGGAGGAGGAGGCGCAGATCCCGGGCTTCGAACCGGTCTATCCGCTGACGGCGGGCGTGACGCAGAAGGGCATGGCGAAGGCCGTGGCCTCCGCCCTGCCGAGGGCGCCCTATCTGGGCGAATGGATCGACCTGGAATTGCTGAAGCGCAAGGGCTGGCCGGCTTGGCCCGACGCGCTGGCGCAGGCCCATAACCCGAAGGGGCCGGAGGATGTGTCGCGCAGCGCCAAGGCGCGGGAGCGGCTGGCCTATGACGAATTGCTGGCCCATCAGATGACGCTGGGGCTGGCGCGCCTCTCGGTGCGCAAGGTGAAGGGATTCGCCTCCGTCGGGGATGGCAGTTTGCGCCAAAAGGTGCTGGATCATCTGCCGTTCAGCCCGACCGGGGCGCAGTTGCGCGCGATAGACGAGATCGCGGCGGATATGGGCGCGCCGGTCAGGATGAGCCGGCTGCTGCAGGGCGATGTGGGCGCGGGCAAGACGCTGGTCGCGTTGATGGCGCTGCTGATCGCGGTGGAGGCGGGCGGGCAGGGCGTGATGATGGCGCCCACCTCGATCCTCGCCGGGCAGCATTATGCCAATCTGAAACCGCTGGCGGAAACCGCGGGGGTGGTGATCGAGATGCTGACCGGAGCGGACAAGGGCGCCGAGCGGCGCGCGAAGCTGGCCGCCCTGGCGCGGGGCGATATCCGGATTCTGGTGGGCACCCATGCGGTGTTTCAGGAAGATGTGGAATTTGCCGATCTGAGGCTGGCGATCGTGGACGAACAGCACCGGTTCGGTGTGCGCGAACGGATCCGGCTGAGCCGCAAGGGGCGGGCGGCGGACATGCTGGTGATGACGGCGACGCCGATCCCGCGCACCCTGAGCCTTGCGCAATATGGCGACATGGATATCAGCGTGCTGGACGAAAAGCCCCCCGGCCGGACCCCGGTGAAGACCGCGCTGATTTCGGCCGCGCGGATCGCCGAGGTGGTGCAGCATCTGCGCGATGCGGTCGTCGACGGGCGCCAGGCCTATTGGGTCTGCCCGCTGGTGGAGGAGAGCGAGGTTTACGAGGCGACGGCGGCCGAAGAGCGGTTCAAGACGCTGCGGGCGGAGTTGGGCGAGGGGGTGGTGGGCCTTGTTCACGGGCAGATGCCGCCCGCCGAGAAAACCCGCGCGATGGAGGATTTTCAGGCCGGGCGCACCCGCGTTCTGGTGGCGACCACGGTGATCGAAGTGGGGGTGGATGTGCCCAATGCTTCGATCATGGTGATCGAACAGGCGGAGATTTTCGGGCTGGCGCAGCTGCACCAGCTGCGCGGGCGCGTGGGCCGGGGGGCGGCGGCCTCCACCTGTCTTCTGATGTATCGCAGCCCTCTGGGCGATAGCGCGAAGCGCCGGCTGAGCGTGCTGCGCGAAACCGAGGACGGCTTCCGGATCGCCGAGGAGGATCTGGCGATCCGCGGGGCGGGCGACCTGATCGGCACGGCGCAATCGGGGCTGCCGCGGTTCCGGGTGGCCGATCTGGAAAGCCAGACCGCATTGATGGCGATCGCGCAAAGCGACGCGCGCGCGCTTCTGGAACGCGACCCGGTTCTGAAAAGCCCGCGCGGCCAGTCGATGCGCGTGCTGCTGTGGCTGCTGGAGCAGGACAAAGCGATTCGCCTGATTTCAGTCGGTTAATCATCGAAATCGGCTTTTGTTCACGTATGTTCTCAAAAAGTTCTTTACAGGGCGGCCGGAAAATGAGAACAAAGGGTCAACAAAAGGTTGAGACAGGATGAACGACATGATTACCCAAGCCGCCCGTATCCTCGCCCGATCCCGTGACACGCTGCTTTATGACAGCATTGGTGTGCTGCTTCTGGCCGGTCTGACGGTAGGCCTGTTTCACCTGCCCGGACTGATCTGAGTTTTCCCGAGACTGCCTGCGGTCTGTCAGAGGCCGATGCCGCGCGTGATATCCCCATCTGCGCCCGGCTCAACTGCCTGACGGATGTGCTTTTTCCCTGGAGCGACATCCCCGGCCCTGACCATGAGACACGCATCCTCCGCCGCCCCCGTTGCCCCGGGGTGCGGCGGTTTTTTTGTCATATACGAAAGGGTTGTGCGGTGACGCTCCTGCGCGGAGGCTCAGGCGCAGTTCGCATGTTGCGCCTCCGCCATGGCCTGAAGCGTGGCTTCCAGCGACAGCATGATCGAGGCGTGGCGGTTCTTGTAATCGCGGGCGGGTTCCAGCACCTCATAGCCTGAAAAAGGCGGGCCGGGCGGCGGGCCGTCTTCCTTCAGCATGGCTTTGAGGGCATCGCGCGCGGCCTGCACCTCGACCTGATTGCGGCCCAGAATGTTCTGCGCCATCAGGGCGGCGGAGGCCTGCCCGAGGGCGCAGGCCTTCACGTCCTGACCAAAGCGCGTGATCCGACCGTCTTCCACATCCAGATCCACCGTCACCGTCGAGCCGCAGAGCGGCGCGCGTTTCTTGACGGTGGCCATGGGGGAGGTCAGACGCTCCGCATGAGGAATGTCGGCGGCCAGCGCCAGAATGCGTTGCGAATAGAGCTTGATGAGGTCGGTTTCGGCGGTCATGGCGTTGCTTTCGTACCTGTCATGCCTATAGGTAGCGGCGCCCGTCCGATTTGCAAAGAGGTGCGACGATGCGGTTTGACCCGGCCACGCTGAGCTACAATTCCGACGGGCTTTTGCCCGTGATCGCGCAGGAGGCGGAGACCGGCGAGGTTCTGATGCTGGCCTGGATGAATGCCGACGCGGTGGCCCGGACACTGGCGACGGGGCGCGTGACCTATTGGTCGCGGTCGCGGCAGGCGTTCTGGATAAAGGGCGAAACCAGCGGGCATGTGCAGCATCTGGTGGAGATGCGGGTGGATTGCGACCGCGACGCGCTGCTGGTGCTGGTGCGGCAGGAGGGTCCGGCCTGCCATACCAACCGGCGGGTGTGTTTCTACACCGCGGTGCGGGACGGCGACGAGGTGGAGCTGATGGCGCCGGATTGAGGCGTGAAGATCATTTTTACCGCAAGAGTAATGTATTACAGCCTGATCTTCGCGCGGATATCCTGCGGCGTGGCGCCCTCGTCGCGATAGGTTCGGATCGCGCGCGCGTCGTCGCGTTTGGCCAGGCGCTTGCCCTGATCGTCGCGGATCAGCCGGTGGTGATGATAGACCGGCGTCGGCAGATCCAGCAGCCGTTGCAACAGGAGATGGATCGCGGTTGCGTCGAACAGGTCTTCGCCGCGCACCACATGGGTGATGGCCTGGGCGGCGTCGTCCAGCACGACCGCGAGGTGATAGGAGCCGATGAAATCCTTGCGGGAGAGGACGATATCGCCGGCCAGCACCGTCAGATCTTCGGGCGGAAAGGCGATTTGCCCGTGCTGACCATCGGGGCCGTGCCCGGTTTCCTGGAAGGCCAGACGTGTTGCGCGGCCGGGGTGCAGGACCCGCCGGATCGCCGCCGCCATGTTCAGCCGCAGCGCCACGCCGTCGGGGCGCGGGTCCCGGCCCGGGCGCGGGCCCGGCTTGTCGCGGCAGGTGCCGGGGTAGAGGATGCCATCGGGGCCGGTCAGGGGCGCGGCCCCCTCCTGGGGCGCGCTGGCCGCGGCCAGAATGTCACGGCGGTTGCAGGTGCAGGGGTAAAGCAGGCCCGCGCGCCACAGATCGTCAAGGGCGGCCGCGTAGCGTTCCGTATGGTCCGATTGCCGCCAGACCGGCCTTTCCCAGTCCAGACCGAGCCAGGCCAGATCCTCATAGATCTGGTCTTCCCATTTCGGTCGGGCGCGGTCGCGGTCGATATCCTCGATCCTGAGCACGAACGCACCGCCCGCCGTACGGGCCATGTCATGGGCGAGGATCGCGGAATAGGCATGGCCAAGATGCAGGGGCCCCGTGGGTGACGGGGCAAAGCGTGTACGGAAGGTCAATTTTTTTCAAGAAGATAGACGGTGGAGCTCATGTCGAGACCCGGGAGATGGGGCCCGTGTTCCTCCACTAGGATACGGACGGCTCCGGCGGTTTTCCAGCGCGCGATATGATCGGTGAACTCCGGCATCGCAAGGGTATGATCGTTGAACGAAAAGACGAAATAGCCGCCCGGGTCCAGCAGGCCGAGGCAGGTATCGAGCAGGCTGGCCGGGGCCGCGCCCGAGCCGATGACGCCGATCGCGGACACCGCCCGGTAGGTCCCGGCGGGAATGTCGGGCGCACCCTCGGTCGCGGGGAAGAGATGGCGGTAGATGCCGCGGGCGCGCGCCTCCGCCAGCATGCCGGGCGAGAGGTCGGTGCCGTCGAGCTTGGTGAAGCCTTCGGCCCGCAGCGCGAGCCCGCCCAGCCCGGTGCCGCAGCCCATGTCGAGGATCGGCGCCTCCGGGGGCAGGCCGCTGGCCTTGAGCGCCGCCGCGCAGCGCGCGGGCGTGGCATAGCCGTTTTCGGCCACCTCGGCATCATAGCTTGCGGCCCAGTCGTTGTAATGCGCGCGCACGGCGGGGGTGCCTTCGATCCCGTAGGTCTTTTTCAGAAATTTCCCGGTCATGGGCCAAGGCTAGCAGCGCGGGTCAGGCGGCGTCCAGTCGTGTCGCGGCCAGCCAGTCGGTCCAGGCAGCCTTGGCGCGGTCGGTATAGGCCTTGTAGCGGTCCTTGCGGCCGCGCCGCCCGCCTTTCAGCCCCTCGACCGGGGGAAAAAGGCCGAAATTCACATTCATCGGCTGGAAGGTCCTGGCCTCGGCCCCGCCGGTGATGTGATGGATCAGAGCCCCCATCGCAGTCACCTGCGGGATGGCGGGAAGCCGCTCGCCAAGGATCTCGGCCGCGGCGAGGCGCCCGGCCAGAAGGCCCATGGCAGCGGATTCCACATACCCCTCCACCCCGGTGATCTGGCCGGCAAAGCGGATATGCGGACGGCTGCGCAGCCGCATCTGGTCGTCCAGAAGCGTGGGGGAGTTGAGGAATGTGTTGCGATGGATGCCGCCAAGCCGCGCGAACCGCGCATTCTCAAGCCCCGGGATCATTTTGAAAACAGAGGTTTGCGCGCCGTACTTCATCTTGGTCTGGAAACCCACGATGTTGTAGAGCGTGCCCAGCTTGTTGTCGCGGCGCAGTTGCACGACCGCGTAGGGCTTCACGTCCGGCTGGTGCGGATTGGTCAGGCCGACGGGCTTCATGGGCCCGAAGCGCAGCGTTTCCCGACCCCGTTCCGCCATCACCTCGATCGGCAGGCAGCCGTCGAAATAGGGAGTGGTGTCGGGGGCGGACGACGCCTCGCCGGGCTTGAACTCGGTCTTGTCGGCGGCCAGCAGCGCGTCGATGAAGGCCTCGTACTGGTCGCGATCCATCGGGCAGTTGAGATAGGCGGTGCGCTCCTCCTCCGTCTCACCCTTGTCGTAGCGGGACTGCATCCAGGCCTTGGACATGTCGATCGAGTCGAAATAGAGGATCGGCGCGATGGCGTCGAAGAAGGCAAGGCTGTCCTGCCCGGTTTCCGCGGCGATGGCGCCGGCAAGCGCGCCGGAGGTGAGCGGGCCGGTGGCCACGATGGTCGGGCCGGAGGCGGGGAGTGCTGCGACCTCGTCCTGCGAGAGGGTGACGAGGGGATGGTCGCGCAGCCGCTCGGTGACGGCGGCGGCAAACGGCTCCCGGTCGACGGCGAGCGCGCCACCGGCGGGCAGGCGATGCCGGTCCGCCATCTCCATGATCAGCCCGCCCGCGGCGCGCATTTCCCAATGCAGCAGGCCGACGGCGTTCTGCTCGCTGTCATCGGAGCGGAAGGAGTTGGAACAGACCATTTCGGCCAGATCGCCGGTTCGATGGGCGAAGGTGCCGGTCTTGGGGCGCATTTCATGCAAGGTGACGGGCACGCCGCGCTGAACGGCCTGCCAGGCGGCTTCGGATCCGGCCATGCCGCCGCCGATGATATGCAAGGACTGGGTCATCGACCGGGATGTAGCGGCCCGGCGCCGTGTTGAAAACCCCCGCGATGCGCGCGCCTCCCCCCCGGACATGGAAACGCCACCCCCGGGACACTGGGGATGGCGTTTCTCAGCAAGCGGTTTCGGGAAGGGAGGTCAGCTTGCGATGGCGGTATCCTCAAGATCGGCGAAGATGTTTTCCGCCTGTGCCGCCGCGACCCGGGCCCTGTGGTGCCGGGCGACGAAGGGGATCACTTCGCTTTCGGGCATCGGCGCGGGGGCGGCAGGTTCGACAGCCGGCGCGATGGGGGCGGGGCGTTCGGTCTTGGCGCGGCCTTCGGCCAGAACAACCCGGCGCGGCGTGACCTTGTGACGGATCATCTTGCGCATCCGGTAGTCGCGCGGTGCATTTTCCGCATAGGTCAGCATCAGCGCGGCGACCAGAACCAGATCGCGCCAGAAGGCACCGAGTTCATCCGCGACGCCCAGTTCCAGCATCGTGAGATAGCTCGACAGGAAGGTCATCATGCCGAGAATGAGAGCGGCCGGGCGCATGTAGAGCCCGATCATGACGAGAAAGGCCAGGCTGAAGACCACAAGGGAGGCCAAGGGTGCGGCCAGTTGTTCGGGCGCGACCTGTGCCAGGAGCGGTGTCAGACTTGTGCCGGGGATCAGGTTCAACCCGACGGCAAGGAAATATGACGCAATGACAATCCGCAGCAGGTTTTGTGCGGTACTGTTCAGTGTGATCCGGTCTGCAGTGTGAGTATTCATGGTCATGCCCGCTTTTGCTGTGGACGTGTGCTCCGAGGGAACTTTGCACCGTCCTCACCCCCAACCTTTCGGTCCCAGTGGATTGATGGTGATTTCGAACTGTGGCGGCTTTGCGGGAAAATTGTGCGGAAATTGAAGTATTTCCACGACGAAAATCCGGCCATTCCGCGGCGGAAATGGTCGGTAAATGGGCCAGAATTGTGTTCTCTTGCCCCGGACGGGGCCGCAAGGTCAATGTTTTCTGGGTCTCTCACCCATGGTCATGACCGAAACAGGGGGCTTGGGTCAAGCTTTGGCCTGTTCCAATTCGGAAACGCAGTGTTCTGATAGACAATAGGGCGTTCGAACGGACCGAAACCTGTCCTTTTGGTCAGGTTATTGTTCGCAAATATGCAACAGTTGTTGAAAGCCGGTTTTCCGTGCCAGCGGGCCAGAACGCCGGGAAAGCCCGTTTCGGGGCGGGAATCGACGCCGGATGAGGCAAGTGATTCGCGTTATGGGGCGGTGGGGCGTCCTGCCCATATCCTGCCCTATTCCGTCTCACCCTCCGCCTCATCCTCCGCGCCCTGATCGGCGATCCAGGCGACGCTCACGACCTCTTCGCCGGGCGCGGTGTTGAACACCTTGACGCCACCGGCGCTGCGGGAGCGGAAGGAGATGCCGTCCACCGGAACGCGGATCGACTGGCCGGTGGAGGTGGCCAGCATGATCTGGTCGTCCATCTCCACGGGGAAGCTTGCCACAAGCGGGCCGCCGCGCATCGCCTTGTCGATGGCGGCCACGCCCTGGCCGCCGCGCCCGCGCACGGGATAGTCGTGGGAGGAGGAGAGCTTGCCCAGCCCGCCCGTGGTGATCGTCAGGATCAGATCCTCCGCCGCGGACATCTCTGCGTAGCGATCCTGCGCCAGCGCCAGATTGCCCGTCGCTTCCTCCTCCTCGTCGGAGGGGTCCTGCTCGTCGGTCAGCCCGGCCACGGCCCGGCGCATCTTGAGATAGGCGGCGCGTTCGTCGGCGCTTGCCTCGAAATGGCGGATCACGGCCATGGAGACGACCCGGTCGCCCTCGGGCAGGCGAATGCCGCGCACACCGGTGGAATCGCGCCCCTTGAACACACGCACATCGGTGGTGCGGAACCGGATCGCGCGCCCGGCATTGGTGACCAGCATCACATCGTCGTCTTCGGTGCAGATCCGGGCATTGACCAGCTGGACGGATCCGTCCTCGGGCAGTTTCATCGCGATCTTGCCGTTGGATTTCACATTGGTGAAATCGCTGAGCTGATTGCGACGGACATCGCCGGCGGTTGTCGCGAAGACAATCTGCAACTCGTCCCAGTGATCTTCATCCCGGTCGACGGGCATCACCGCGGCAATGCCCACGCCCGTGGGGATCGGCAGGATATTGACCACCGCCTTGCCGCGGGACGCGCGCGAGCCCTGCGGCAGGCGCCATGTCTTCAGCTTGTAGACCATACCGTCGGAGGTGAAGAACAGAAGCGGCGTATGGGTATTGGCCACGAACAGGGACGTCACCACGTCGTCCTCTTTCAGCGCGCCGCCCGAGAGGCCCTTGCCACCCCGTTTCTGCGCGCGGAAATCGGCAAGCGGCGTCCGTTTGATATAGCCGCCCGCGGTGATGGTCACGACCATGTCCTCGCGTTCGATCAGGTCCTCGTCGTCCATGTCGCCGGACCAGTCGACGATTTCGGTCCGGCGCGGGACGGCGAATTGCTCCTTCACCTCGGCCAGTTCCGCCGCGATGATGGCCATGATCCGCTCCCGCGAGGCGAGGATGGCCAGGTAATCCTTGATCTTGCCGGCCAGCTCCTGAAGCTCGTCGGTCACTTCCTTGACGCCGATCTGGGTCAGGCGCTGCAGGCGCAGATCGAGGATCGCGCGGGCCTGCGTCTCGGACAGGTTATAGGTGCCGTCGTCATTCATCTTGTGGGTCGGATCGTCGATCAGGCGGATGTAGTCGGCGATCTCTCCGGCGGGCCAGCGGCGCGTCATCAGGGCTTCCCGCGCCTCGGCCGCATCGGCGGATTTTCGAATGGTGGCAACGACTTCGTCCACATTGCTGACAGCGACGGCAAGGCCGCACAGCACATGGGACCGCTCGCGCGCCTTTCGCAGCTCGAACGCGGTGCGCCGGGCGACGACCTCTTCGCGGAAATCCAGAAACGCGGTGAGGAAGCCGCGCAGCGTCAGCTGTTCGGGCCGCCCGCCATTGAGCGCCAGCATGTTGCAGCCGAAATGCGTTTGCATCTGGGTGAAGCGGAACAACTGGTTCAGCACGACCTCGGGCGTGGCGTCGCGTTTCAGCTCGATCACCACGCGGACGCCGATACGGTCGGATTCATCCTGAACCGCGCTGATGCCCTCGATCTTCTTTTCGCGCACCAGATCGGCGATCTTCTCGATCATCGACGCCTTGTTCACCTGATAGGGAATCTCATCGAGAACAATTGCATAGCGGTCTTTCCTGATCTCCTCGATCCGGGCTTTCGCGCGGATGATGACGCTGCCGCGACCTTCGAGATAGGCCTTTCGCGCGCCGGAACGGCCCAGAATGATGCCGCCGGTGGGGAAATCTGGGGCCGGGACATATTCGATCAGCTCTTCGGAACTCAGATCCGGGCGTTCGATCAGCGCCTGACAGGCGTCGATCACCTCGCCCAGATTGTGGGGCGGGATGTTGGTGGCCATGCCCACCGCGATGCCGCCCGCGCCGTTGACCAGCATATTGGGGAAGCGGGCGGGCAGGACCGTGGGCTCCTGATCCTTGCCGTCGTAATTGTCTTGAAAATCGACCGTATCCTTGTCGATATCGCTCAGCAGGAACGCGGCCGGCTTGTCCATGCGCACTTCGGTGTAGCGCATCGCGGCGGGGTTATCGCCGTCCATGGAGCCGAAATTGCCCTGACCGTCCAGGAGCGGGAGCGACATGGAGAAATCCTGCGCCATCCGCACCAACGCGTCATAGATCGCGCTGTCGCCATGGGGGTGGTATTTCCCCATGACATCGCCCACCGGACGGGCGGATTTGCGATAGGATTTTTCATGCGTGTTGCCGGTTTCGTGCATCGCATAGAGGATGCGGCGGTGAACCGGTTTCAGACCGTCCCGCAGGTCGGGAATCGCACGCGAAATGATCACCGACATCGCATAATCGATGAAGGAGGTTTTCATTTCTTCGGATATGTCGATGGACGGGCCGGAATACTCCGGGCGTTCCGGCGCGGTTTCGTCCATGTTTTCAGGGGGTTCTGGCGTGTCAGTCACGCGGATGTGCTCGCTTTTGGCTGCGTCTATATTTTGTTGCCGCTCAGTATAACTGCAACTGCATATGGGGTGCAATGGGGGATGCGCCGCCCGCTTGTCAGCCGGGGAGGCGCTTTGCTAACAAACTGTTTTTCTTGAAAGTTTACGAAGTCATGGCAAGCTGGTGGCAGGCAAGGGCAACAAGAGAGGTGCCTGATGGCAGAAACCGAGACCGAGTTGATGTTGAAGGGCTATGGGCTGACCACGGCGGAAATGGTCTATCGCATGCCGGATTTCCAAAGCGTTCTCAACACGTTCGTCTGGCAGGACTATGATCTGGCGCCGGATTACCCGCGGCTTTTCAGATTCATCGAGTTCTGGCAGGGCGAGATCGACGGGCCGCTGCATTCGGTGCGATTCACCCATCGCAAGATGATCGCGCCGGGAGAATGGCGGAACGTGGTGGGAGAGTTCCCGCTGCATTGACGGGGCAAGGGCTGCCGCGCCGCCCGGTGCAGGCTGGCCCACCGCCAGGCGCGGCGGTCCCTGCGTCAGGGCTGCGCGCGCTGGAGCATGCCGAACAGATCCCGCGGATCGTCGGGGTCGGCCAGCAGGTCGAGCTGCTGGTAAAGCCCGGTCTCCTCCAGCCGGTCGCGGATATAGCGCAGGGCGGAGAAATCCTCGATCGCGAAGCCGACACTGTCGAACAGCGTGATCTGGGCGGGCGCGGTGCGGCCCGGGGCCGTCCCCGCGATCACCTGCCAAAGCTCGGTCACCGGATGATCGTCGTCCAGTTGCTGGATTTCGCCTTCGATCCGGGTCTGCGGCGGAAACTCCACGAAGATCTCGGACCGTAGCAGGATATCGCGATGCAGCTCGGTCTTGCCGGGGCAATCCCCGCCGATCGCGTTGATATGGATGCCGCTGCCAATCATGTTGTCGGTCAGGATGGTGGCGAACTGCTTGTCCGCCGTGCAGGTGGTGACGATCTGGGCGCCTTCCATCGCCTCTTCGGGGGTTTTGCAGGGGATGAGGGTGAGGCCCTGATCCCTGAGGTTCGCCATCGCCTTGGCGGTTGCGGCGGGGTCCACATCATAAAGACGCACCGTGTGGATGCCGCAGATCGCCCGGAAGGCGAGGCACTGGAATTCCGATTGCGCGCCATTGCCGATCATCGCCATCGTGGTGGCGTCCCGTGGCGCCAGATGGCGCGCGGCCATGGCCGACATCGCCGCCGTGCGCAGCGCGGTCAGCAATGTCATTTCACTCAGCAACATCGGATAGCCCGTGGCGACATCGGCCAGAAGCCCAAATGCGGTAACGGTTTGCAGGCCGTCCTTCATGTTCTTGGGGTGGCCGTTGACATATTTGAAACTGTAGAGCGCCCCGTCGGATGTGGGCATCAGCTCGATCACGCCATCTGTGGAATGGGAGGCCACGCGCGGCGTCTTGTCGAAGAGCGGCCAGCGCCGGAAATCATCCTCGATATAGTCGGCAAGATCGCGCAGCATGCGGTCGAGCCCGACCTGATGGATCAGCGTCATCATCGCCGCGACGGAAACGAAGGGGACGAAGGCGCGCTCGGAGGGTTGGGGCAGGCTCATGCGGCGAAGCTCCGTGTGGGGCGGTCGAAGACGCGACGGCCCATGAGAGAGGCGGTGAGATCGACCATCAGCGAGGCGGTGCGCCCGCGCTCGTCCAGAAACGGGTTCAGTTCGACAAGGTCGAGAGAGGTGACAAGCCCGGAATCGTGAAGGATTTCCATGACCAGATGCGCCTCCCGGAAGGTCGCGCCGCCGGGAACCGTGGTGCCGACCGCGGGCGCGATGGACGGGTCGAGGAAATCCACGTCGAGAGAGACATGCAGGAAACCGTTTGCCGCCGCGACCCTGGACAGAAAGGCGCGAAGCGGCGGGGCGATGCCGTGTTCGTCGATCGCGCGCATGTCATGGGCGGCGATATCGGACTGTCCGAGCGCCGCGTTTTCCTGCGGGTCGACGGAGCGCAGCCCGAGGATGCAGATATTTTCCTGCGCGACAAGGGCAGGGGGCGTCGGAAAGGCGTCGAAGCCGCGCTGCCCCGTCACATAGGCAACCGGTGTGCCGTGCAGATTGCCCGAGGTGGTCGTCTCGGGCGTGTGGAAATCCGCATGCGCATCGAGCCAGAGCAGGAACTGGGGGCGGTTTCGGGTCGCCGCATGGGCCGCGACGCCCGCGACGGAGCCAAGCGAGAGGCTGTGATCGCCGCCCAGAAAGATCGGAAACCCCTCCGCCATGGCGTCCCGCGCGGCGTCGGTCAGCGCCTCGGTCCAGGCGACGGTCTCGGAGAGACTGTGAAGGGCGGGGTTGGCGGCGGACACAGCGCGGCGCGGGGCGGGGGCCAGATTGCCCAGATCGCGGGTTTCGCGCCCGAGCGAGCCGAGCGCGGCGGCCAATCCGGCGGTCCGATAGGCATCGGGGCCCATCAGGCAGCCCGCGCGGCGTTTGCCGCTGTCGACGGGGGCGCCAAGCAAAAGGCAGGGAGGCAGGAGCATGTGAGATCCGTTCATTGCGCGTTTGCCTCTGAGTATCTGTCGAATCGGATTGGACAACAGGGATCAGATTGCTCAAGTTGAAGGCTATACTGCCGAAATGTCAGTTATAGGTGACGAATGGATGAAATGGATCAGGATCTGCTGGCCGCGTTGAAGCGGGATGGCCGCGCCTCCCTGTCGGATCTGGCGGCGCTGCTTGGCGTGTCGCGCGCGACGGTGCGGACGCGGATCGACAAGATGCAGGCGCGCGGCGACATTGCCGGTTTCACCGTGCTGACCAAGGCCGATCTGGCGCAGGCGGCGGTGAGGGGGTTGATGATGCTGGCGATTTCGGGGCCGGGGGCGGAGCGGGTGCGGCGGCGTCTTGTGGGGCTGATCGCGGTGCAGGCGGTGCATTCGACCAACGGCAAATGGGATCTGATCGTGGAGCTTGGCACCGAAACGCTGGAAGAGCTGGACCGGGTGTTGTTCGACATCCGCCGCATGGAGGGGGTGGAGACCAGCGAAACCAGCCTGTTGCTGACCACGCAGACCGGCGCGCGGCGCAGATAAGGGCCTATCCGGCGGTGCGGCGGCGCATGGCGGCGGCAAACCAGATCATCGCCAGCGCCACGCTGGCCAGCCCGTTCCAGCTGGCCATGGAGAGGCCGAGCATTTCCCATGTGACCTCGTCGCACAAAACGATACTGGGTCCGGTATCGGTGGCCAGAAGGTCGCTTGCCGACATCGCGCCCAGATCCTGGCCCGCCGCGCCGGTGCAGCTTTGCGGTCCTTCCCACCAGTCGCGTTCGACGCCGGTGTGAAAGAGCGCGATCCCGGCATTGGCCACCATGCTGAGCCCCCCCAAAACGGCGATGGCCGCCGCGGGAACGGCCGCCCCGACAGCGGCAATGGCGATGGCCGCGGCATGGGGCCAGCGTTGCCAGAGGCACATCGCGCAGGGGGCCAGACCGCCGATATGCTGAAACCCGAACGCCGCCAGCAGCAGCGCCGTCGAGCCGAGCCCGGACAGAAGGATCAGACTTCGCCGCGTCACAGGAACCTCACCACGTAAAACCCTGCCAGGAGCAGTATCACGAAGAGAGTGAACATCAAGCCGAGGCGCCGCTCGATGAAATCACGAATAGGTGCGCCGTAGCGCCGGAGCAATGCGGCGACGATGAAGAAGCGCATGCCGCGCGCGATGATCGAGGTGACGATGAAGGTGCCGAGCGGCAGCCCGGTCCAGCCCGACATGATGGTGATGACCTTGTAGGGAAAGGGCGTCAGCCCGGCGATCAGCACCGGCCAGAAGCCCAGATCGTTGAAGCGGGTGTTGAATTCGGCCATCGCATCGGCCTTGCCGAGGGATGCGAGGATCGGCTGGCCCAACTGCTCGTAGAAGAAATAGCCGATGCCGTAGCCCGCCAACCCGCCCAGAACCGACGCGACGAGGCAGACGCCCGCGATCAGGAACGCGCGATGGGGCGCGGCCAGGATCATCGGGATCATCAGGATATCGGGCGGGATCGGAAAAACGGAGCTTTCGGCGAAGGAAATGGCCGCCAACACCAGCAGCGCATGCGGGTGCCCCGCCATTCGCATCGTCCAGAAATAGAGCTTTCCGATCATTGCCGTCCTTTCCGGAACCGTTCAGGCGCGATGCCGCATCGGCCCGGACAGGTCAACACGCCCGGTGCAAAAAAGCTGATGACAAACCCGACCGACTGGTTAAGAATACTTCCGGGGAGGCGAACGGTCCCGGTCGTTGCGTTTGGAACGATCGCCCGCGAAAAGCTTTGACGCTGCGGGGAAGCTGGGGCTTAGTCTTCGCGACGAGACAAGGGAATTTGGCATGATGCCGGATTTAGGGAGGATCAGAATGAACATGACGCTGAAAACAGCGGCCATCGGGCTTGTGGCCCTTGGCATCGGGGCGATGGGCCAGGCCGGCATGGCGCAGGCGCAGGCGGAAGTCACGCTGCGCTGCCAGCATTTTCTGCCGCCGATGGGATCGGTGCCGCGCTTTTTCATGGAGCCGTGGGCCGCGGCGATCGAAGAGCAGTCGGGCGGCCGGATCGATGTGGAGCTTTATCCCGCGATGCAGCTGGGCGGTGCCCCGCCGGCGCTTTACGACCAGATCCGCGACGGGGTGATCGACTGCGGCTGGGCCTTGCCCGCCTACACGCCCGGGCGTTTCCCCGAAGCGGAGGTGATGGAACTGCCCTTCATGACCTCGATGAATGCCGAGGACAGCAGCCGCGCCGCGTGGGAGTTCACCGAAGAGTTCATGATGGACACCCGGTTTGCCGATATCCACGTGATGGCGGTGCATGTGCACGGGCCGGGGGTGATCCACAAGACCGGCGCCCCGATCGAGGCGATTGCCGATTTCGACGGGCTGCAATTGCGCGGCCCCTCCCGTCAGGCGAACGCACTTCTGGAGCGTCTGGGCGCCACGCCCGTGGGCATGCCGGTTCCGGCCTTTCCCGAAGCCCTGTCGCGCGGGGTGGTCGATGGTGGCGTGATCCCGTGGGAGGTGGTGCCGGCCCTGCGGGTGGAGGAACTTGCCGACAGCCACACCCAGATCGGCGGCGACCGGGCGCTTTACAACACCTTCTTCATCTGGGGCATGAACAACGACACCTATGCCAGCCTGCCGGATGACCTGCGCGCGATCATCGACGCCAATTCCGGGATCGACACCTCGGCTGCGGCGGGGGCGGCGATGGACCGGGGCGACACGATCGCCGAGGAGGCCATCACCGCGCGCGGCAACACCATCGTGACGCTGAGCGATGACGTGGTGGCCGAACTGCGCGCCGTGGGCGACGAGGTGACGGCGGCCTGGATCGAGGAGATGAACGGTCTTGGCCTCGACGGGGCGGCGATGGTCGCGTTCGCGCGCGAAGCCGTGGCCCGCCACGATACGGCCAACTGATCCACCGGCCTCGGGCGGCGCATTGTGCGCCGCCCGAGGCCTTTTCCTTTTCCTGACATGACGGATAGCGGGGGCAACGCGGGGCCATGACGGTGATCATCGCAGGCGCGGGGATTGGCGGGCTGACACTGGCCCTGTCGCTGCATCAGCAGGGCATTCCGTTTCGCGTCGTGGAGGCGGTGAGTGCCCTGAAGCCGATGGGCGTCGGCATCAACCTGCAACCCCATGCGGTGCGTGAGCTTTATGAACTGGGGCTGGAGGCGGATCTTGAGCGGATCGGCCTGCGCACCGGCGAGGTGGCCTATTTCTCGGCCCAGGGCAATCCGATCTGGTCGGAGCCGCGGGGCACGGAGGCCGGGTATCGCTGGCCGCAATACTCGATCCATCGCGGGGAGCTGCAGTTTTTGCTGCTGCGCAGCCTGCAGGCCCGCGCGGGTATGGACATCGTGCAGACCGGCACAGCGCTTGCGGATTGGGAGGAGCACCCCCACGGCATCCGCGCCCGGCTGATCGACCGGACCACCGGGGCGCGGCGGGACGATCTGGATGGGGAGATACTGGTGGCCTGCGACGGCATCAACTCCACCGCCCGGGCGAAGTTGTATCCCGACGAGGGCGGCGCGGTCTGGCGTGGCACGATGATGTGGCGCGGCATCACCGATGGTCCTGCGTTCCTGAGCGGGCGGTCGATGGCGATGGCGGGTACGGCGGACCGGAAATTCGTCTGCTATCCGATCGAGGACAATGGCGACGGAACGGTGCGGATCAACTGGGTCGCCGATCTGGCATTGCCGCCGGGGACGGACTGGAACCGGCAGGACTGGACCCGCGAGGGGCGGCTTGGCGACTTTGCCCCGCACTTCGCGGACTGGTCTTTCGATTGGCTGGATATCCCCTGGGTCATCGCCAATGCCGAAGGGATCTGGGAATATCCGATGGTGGACCGTGACCCGCTGCCGCAATGGTCCTTCGGGCGGGTGACGCTGCTTGGCGACGCGGCCCATGCGATGTATCCCATCGGTTCGAACGGGGCCAGCCAGGCGATACTGGATGCCCGCGTGCTGACCCGCGAAGTCATGCGTCGTGGCCGCACGCCGGAGGCGCTGGCCGCCTATGACGCGGCCCGGCGCGAGGATGTGAACAAGATCGTTCTGGCCAATCGCGGAGACGGGCCGGACAAGGTGCTGGATGTGGTGGCCGCGCGCGCGCCGGACGGGTTCGAGACGATCGGGGATGTGATGAGCGCCGAGGAACTGGCCCGGGTGGCGCAAGGCTACAAGGCGCTGGCGGGCTTCGACGTGGAGACGCTGAATGCGCGCCCGTCGCTGATAGAGATGTAACGGCCGCGCGCCACGAGAGAGATAGGGACAATAATGGCACTGGCACCCAGATGGGAGGCGGCGACAGGCCGCGTGATGGAGCGGATGGCCCGAGGGCTGGCCTATTTCGGCGGCTTCCTTTTGGCGGCAGTGGCGGGGATGGTCTGCGTCTCGATCATCGGGCGGGCGCTTGACGGGTTCGGGCTTTCGCCGATCAAGGGCGATTACGAACTGGTGGAGGCGGGATGCGCGATTGCGGTCTTTGCGTTCCTGCCGTGGTGCCAGCTCAAGCGCGGCCATGTCGCGGTGGATATCGTGGTGCAGAACATGCACCCCCGGGTGAAGGCGTTTTCCGGGCTGGTCGGGGATATCCTGCTGGCGGTCGTGGCCTATGTGATCCTGTGGCGGATCTGGCTGGGGTTCGGAGAGAAATTTCCCTATGGCTCGGACGGGCTGCGGGCGTGGTTCGGCTTCGGTCCGCGGCCGTTCTTCCCCGAGACGACCTATGAGCTGGAGATACCGACCTGGATCCCCTACGGGCTTTCGGTGCTTGGCGCGGCGCTCTTCTTCATTGTCGCGCTCTACACGGTCTGGCGATCCATCAACTGGGTCTCCGCCGGATACGAGGCCGCAGCATGACCGGCCTGGAACTCGCGATGATCGCCTTCGCATTGATGTTGCTGGCGATTTTCCTGCGCGTGCCGATTGGCGTGGCGATGGCGGTGACCGGTTTCGTGGGCATCTGGGTTGTGCTCGGCCGGCCCTCGGCGCCGCTTAGCCAGTTGAAATCGCTGACCTATGACACGTTTTCCAACTACAATCTGTCGATCGTGCCGCTGTTCCTGCTGATGGGGCAGTTCGCGACGAAATCGGGTATGTCGGGGGCGCTGTTTCAGGCGGCGTCCGACTGGCTGGGTCACCGGAAGGGCGGCGTGGCCATGGCCGCCGTGGGCGCCTGCGCGGGCTTCGGCGCGGTCTGCGGCTCGTCGCTGGCCACCGCGTCGACCATGGGGCAGGTGGCGCTGCCGGAGATGCGCAAGCGCGGCTATTCCGACAGTCTGTCGACCGGGGTTCTGGCGGCGGGCGGCACGCTTGGCATCCTGATCCCGCCGTCGATCATTCTGGTAATCTACGCGATCCTTGCGCAGCAGAACATCGTGAAGATGTTCGTGGCGGCGCTGATCCCGGGTATTCTGGCGGCAATCGGCTACATGCTGACGGTCGCGATCTATGTCCGGATCCGCCCGGGCGCGGCCACGACCGCCGACCGGGTGCCGATGGCGCAGCGGTTCAGGACGCTGGCGGGCATCTGGCCCGTCGTGGTGATCTTCGGGCTGGTGATGGGCGGTATCGCGGCGGACTGGAACTGGGCGCAGGAGGGCGTTCAGGCGCTGTTCACGCCGACCGAAGGCGCGGCCGTCGGGGCCGTGGCCACGGGGCTTTACGGGCTGGCGACCGGCGGGCTGACATGGAAGGGATTTCTGGACTCGGTTCTGGCCACCGCGCAGGCCACGGCGATGATCTTCTTCATCGTGCTGGGCGCGCAGCTGTTCAACTCCTTCCTCGCCTTCACCCAGGCGCCCGCGCAATTGGTGGAATGGATCACGACGCAGGGATTTGCCCCGCTTCTGGTGCTGTCGATCATGCTTGTCGCCTATCTGATCTTCGGCTGCGTGATGGACTCGCTGTCGATGATCCTGCTGACCATTCCGATCTTCTTTCCGATCATCCAGGCGCTGGAGTTCAATATCCTGGGGTATGCCCTGACGCCCGAGGAGGCGGCGATCTGGTTCGGGATCCTGGCGCTGATCGTGGTGGAGGTGGGGCTGATCACGCCGCCGGTGGGGATGAACCTCTTCATCATCAATTCGATGGCGCGCGACATCCCGATCGTGCGGACCTATGCGGGCGTCGCCCCCTTCGTCGCGTCGGACCTGATCCGGGTTGTGGTGCTGGTGGCGTTCCCGGGCATCACCCTCTGGCTGGTGGGTGTGATGTTCTAGGCAGGGGTGCCGGAATGCGCCTGCGCCGGAGGGCAATCGGGGGGCCATGTTCCCCCGTTGACCTTGCTTCGGCGCGGCGCTAGACGGAGATTTCTGGGCCCGAGTGGCGGAATTGGTAGACGCAGGGGATTCAAAATCCCCCGCCGCAAGGCTTGTCGGTTCGAGTCCGACCTCGGGTACCAGCCCAATCGCAGATGGTTCCGGCCCGGGCGATTCGCCGGTTTCCGCGTTTCGCTGCAGCGCAGCCGGCCCGAACCTGACCTTTTAGACAGGTTTTCAGCCGGCGTATTCATGCCACAATCTCGCCTGATTTCGATTACGGTTGACACATTGTTTCCGTGCGGCGGCAAATCAGTATTTCCGAAACTGAAACAATTAATCAGAAAATTGATAGTCTGTCCGCCTGACAGAGACGGTTGAAAGCACGTCCGAAACCGGCGGATTTTCGCTCGAACACCAGTTTTTCAAGGGCCTTCCGACCTAACGCACTCGATCGGAAGGAAAAAACGAGCGGCGGAGCAATGCCGGATTCCGTCATGCCGGCAAGATGAGCCGACAGGCCGTCCAGCCATGACTTCGACACTTTTAGAACATTTTTCGCTTCTGGAGCGGGCATCTTCGGGTTAACCAAACCGGGAGCCCAACTGGGGGGCGATGTCTGCTCAAGGCCACGGGGGCGGCCGCACATACCGCGTCATCGCGATGCGAAGAGATGTGCGTGCCGCAGGGTTGTGATCTGCAACTCGTGGCGCGTGGATCCGATGCCGTTTGGCGTGCCCAACGGCCGGGTCATCCGTGGATAGCGGACCTCTTCCTTCGGTTCATGGCGGGAATGTGCGCGCTGCCCAAGGGTTTCGGCATCGCTCGGCAGAAATTGCAGAACGCAGCGCCTGTTGAACTGACAGGCCGGCGTCACGAAGAGACGGAGTGTACGAGTGTGACTAATTTTAATGAGTCTTTCGCCGCGAACCTGGTTGGACTTTGGGACTTCCGCAGCGGCTCCGAAACGCGCGACACGGGTCTTGATGACGGTTTCGCCCAGAACGGACATACCCAGGGCGGGGCGACGATCTCGGGCGACCAGCTTCACACCAACGGCAGTTCCGGTCTGTTCGACGTCAATGGCGGCACCTTGTCAAACGGCGACGGCACATCGCAGTTCCCGGGCAATGACACCCCCTTCGATCTGGATCGTGGCACGCTTGTCGTGGAGTTCACCCAAGATCACCATGTGGGCTCAAGCCCCGATACGATCGTCAACCGCGGGGAGTTGAACGACGCCGGCAGGGAGGGCTTCTTCGAGCTTCGCGTGACCCAGGACGGGGCGGTGGAGGTCATGCATTGCGTGCCCGGCATCGACTCGATCCTGTCGACCGGGCCGGGCTTCTTCGAGGAAGGCGACACCGTAAAGGCCTATTACGTCTGGGACGAAAGCACTGGCAACCGGCTTGTGGTGGAGAATGTCACCACCGGCGCCAGCACCGAAGTTTCCAGCAGCACGACCGGGTTGACCTTCGACATTACCGACAATGACGACGAAAGCTTCACCTTCGGCGCGCGCGAGGCGGATGACGGCCGCTACAGCAACTATTTCGACGGCGCGATCGATTATGTGGCGATCTTCGATGCCGATGTGCTTGCCGAAACCGGCGACATGATCGTCGAGGGGTCCAGCGGCGACGATCTGATCGACGCAGGCTATACCGGCGACCCGGACACGCCGCCCGATCTGATCGACAACGCGGTCGTGGACGGCACGGATGCCGACACCGTGGTGGCCGGCGCGGGCAACGATACGGTCGAGGCGGGGGCCGGTGACGATCTGGTCTACGCCGGCAGCGGCGATGACAGCGTCGATGGCGGCGCGGGCAACGACACACTGATCGGCGATGACAATACCGGCCAGCCCCTGACCGGAACGCGCGAGAAATTCGAATGGGATCTGGCGCCCGACCCGAACGGCGCGCCGCCGATCGAAAATGGTGACGATCTGACCGGGTTCACCCAGAACACCGGCAGCGTCGACGTGACCTTCTCGGTCCTGTCCGAGCGGGGCGGTGTGGACACGGAATTTGCCAGCAACGATCAGAACATCGCCGGTATTCAGGGCGATGGCGATCCGGTTGACGACAACAGCTCGCTGAGCAGCGATCTGGACAATTCCGGCGATTTTGCGACCTACCGTCTGGATTTCTCGGAGGAGGTGGAGAACGTCTCCTTCCGGGTCAACGATATCGACGGCGATGGTGTGGTCAAAATCCGCGCCTTCGACAAGGACAACATGCCGATCGAGGTTTCGCTGACCGCCGGTGGCCGGCTGACCCTGTCTGACACCGATGGCGTGCCCGGCGCCGATACGGCCGACAGCAATGGCGGCTATCAGGCAGACACCAGTGCGAATTATTCGATCCTGGTCGAGATTCCCGGCCCGGTCGACCGGATCGAGATCACCCATTCCCAGAACGGCGGCGGCGACAGCGGCGTCAACGTCACGGATGTGTATTTCGACACGATCGGCCTTGTCGATGACGGGGCTGCGGGCAGCGACACGCTGGACGGCGGGGACGGGGACGACCTGATCCTAGGCAATGGTGGCGACGATCTTCTGCGCGGCGGCGCGGGGGACGACACCGTCGAGGGCGGCGACGGCGATGACGAGTTGCGTGGCAATACCGGCGATGACGTCATCGACGGCGGCGCGGGCAATGACAGCATGGGCGGCGCCGAGGGCGACGACACGATCATGGGCGGCGCGGGCGAAGACACGCTGACCGGCGGTTCGGGCAATGACAGTCTGGACGGCGGTGCGGATGCCGACACCATCAATGGCGGTTCGGGCAATGACACCGTCACCGATACCGACGGCGACAATCTGATCAACACCTCCGACGGGTCGCTTTCGGCGCTGCCGGATCGCGGGTTTCCCTTCGTGCCGGGCTCGCAGGACCAGAATACCGAGAACGACCGCGATCTGGTGACGACCGGTGATGGCAACGACACCATCACCACCGGCGATGACCGCGACACGATCGATGCGGGCGATGGCGACAATGTCATCGACGCGGGCTTCGACGACGATCAGGTGACATCCGGCGACGGCGCCGATCTGATCACCAGCGGCGAAGGATCGGACACGGTCAATTCCGGCGATGGCGACGACACGATCTATGGCGGGCTCGGACCGGGCTTCCCGGATGTGGTGAACATCCCCGACGTGAACCCCGATGGGCCGAACGATCCGATCCTCGACAACGGCGATGACCTGATCAACGCGGGCGGCGGCAATGACCTTGTTTTCGGCGAAGACGACAACGACACGATCGATGGCGGCGCGGGCAACGATACGCTGGATGGCGGCATCGATGACGACGAGATCACCGGCGGCAGCGGCGATGACAGCATCATCGGTGGGCAGGGCGCGGATGCGATGTTCGGCGGGGATGACAAGGACACGTTCACAATCGGCCCGGATGGCCAGGGCGTCGGCGATTACATCGAAGGCGGCGAAGGCGGGGACGATAGCGATACGCTGGATCTGTCCAATGCCGGGCCGCTGAAGATCAATTTCGACGATGCGGTCGACCCCGGCGGCACCCCGGGCGAATCCGGCACGGTGACCTTCTTCGACGGCAATGGATATGCGGCCGAGAACGTGACCGGCACGCTGACATTCAAGGAGATCGAGAATGTCATCCCCTGCTTCACGCCAGGCTCGCGCATCGCGACGCCGAAGGGTGAGGTTCCGGTGGAGACCCTGCGCGAGGGTGACAAGATCATCACCCGCGACAACGGCATTCAGGAAATTCGCTGGATCGGCACCCGTACCCTGAACCGGTCGGAACTGCGCCGCGCGCCCTATCTGCGCCCGATCCTGATCAAGGCGGGCGCGCTTGGCGATGGCCTGCCGGAGCGCGACATGATGGTGTCGCCGCAGCACCGGATGCTGGTTTCGGGCGACCGCACGCAGCTTTACTTCGAGGAAAGCGAAGTGCTGGTGGCGGCCAAGCATCTGGTCAACCATGGCGCGGTTCAGTGGCTGGACCCGCTGCGCGCGACCTATGTGCATTTCATGTTCGACCACCACGAAGTCGTGCTGGCCGACGGGGCATGGACCGAAAGCTTCCAGCCGGGCGACCAGTCCCTCGGGGCGATGGGCAATGGCGCGCGCACCGAGATCCTGGAGATCTTCCCCGAACTGAAAACCCCGGCGGGCCGCGAAAGCTATGTGGCGGCCCGGCGCGCCCTGAAAAGCCATGAGGCCAAGCTGCTGACGCGGTAGGTGCGGCGGCGTTCTTTGTGGCCTTTCGGGCCTGACGATCAGAATGACAAGGGCGGTCTTTCTAGAGGCCGCCCTTTTGCGCCGCGCGCCAGTTTGCCCATTCCTCGGGCGTGTCCAGATCGACCAATGCACGTCGGCCCTTCAGGGGAACCAGATGGGTCCGGTTTGCATGGGCTTTCAGGACTGCGCGCGCGCCTGTGTCGCCTGTGAGCTTTTGCAGCGCGGGAAAGAGGTCGGCGGGGAAAAGCACCGGGTGGCCGGGTGTGCCGTCTTCGCCCGCGGCCCGCAGGATCGCAGTCGGCACTTTTGCATGAAGCGCCAGGATCAGGTGCATGTCATGGGCGGTGATCTCGGGCATATCCGCCAGAACGATCAGTGCGGCCGACGCGGCGATGCCGGCGATCCCGGCGGTGATGGAGGCGGCCATGCCCGCGCCTTCGGGCGCTTCGACGATCTCGCAGGGAATGTCTTTCAGAGCGGCGCGCCGGGCGGGCTGATCCGGCCCGAGGACGACCCGGGTGGCTCCCGCCCTGGCGCAGCGCCGGCCCATGACCGCAAGAAGCGGCTCGTCACCGATGGGTTCGAGAAGCTTGTCCGTGCCGCGCATGCGTGTCGCGCGGCCGGCGGCGAGCAGAAGAAGGACGGGATCGGATGAAGAGATGTCGAAACCTCCGGCGGGGGAATGTCCGGCGCGGGGAAGGGCGCGCCTTGACCTTTATGGCAGATCAGCCTCGCATGCGGGCGCCATCGGCGTCAAAAAGCGGTGTGGTGATCAGCCGGGCGGGGCGCATATCGCCGAGGATCTCGATCTCCACCTCAAGCCCGTCTTCGGCGCGGGCGGTCGGAACGAAGCCGAGGGCGATGGATTTGCCCGCGTGGTGGGAGTAGCCGCCGGAGGTGCAGAACCCCTGCACACTGCCATCCAGCCAAATCGGTTCATAGGCGTTCACATCCGCGTCGGCGGCGTCCACCTCGAAGGCGCAGAGCTTGCGCGCCGGGCCCGTCGTCCGCTCGGCCTCGGCGGCGGCGCGGCCGATGAAATCCGCGGGCTTCCGGAAGCTGATGAACCGGTCGAGCCCGGTTTCCGCCGGGGTGTAGTCCGGTGAATACTCCCGAAGCCAGGAGCCGAAGAACTTGTCGAGCCGGAGCGACATCATCGCGCGCATGCCGAAGGGGCGGAGCCCGAAGGCCTGCCCCGCCTGCCAGAGCAGATCCCAGAGTGCGCGGTGTTCCATCGCATCGACATAGATTTCATAGCCGAGATCGCCGGTATAGCTGACGCGCTGGACAAGTGCGGTGGAAAGCCCGAGCGGGAGCGTTTTGACATCCATGAAGCGAAACGCCCCGGCGCCGACATCGGCGCGGGTCACCTCTTGCAGGAGCGCGCGCGCATTCGGCCCCGCAATCTGGAAGCCGGTTCTGGTATCGGAGACGTTGCGCACATGAACATCGCCCTCCAACAGGTTCTCGAACCAGCGTAAATGGTAATCCTGCGCGCCATAGCTCGCGGTCAGCTGGAACTCCGTCTCCGACAGGCAGGAGATCGTAAAATCGCCGATCAGCCGGCCGTTCCGGTTCAGCATCGGGGTGAGAGACAGGCGGCCCGGCGCGGGCACGCGGCCCGCCATGACCCGGTCGAGCCAGCCGCGCGCGTCGCGCCCGGTGACCAGATATTTGCCGAAATTCTGCAACTCGTTGATGCCGACGGCCTCCCGCACGGCTTTGACCTCCCGCGCGGTGGCCGCGAAGGCATTGGACCGCCGGAAGGACGGTGTCTCGTACCGGGCTTCGCCCTCCTCGGCGAAGTAGTTCGCAACCTCCAGCCCGTATTGCTGCCCCCAGACGGCGCCCATCCGGTCGAACGCGTCGTAAAGCGGTGTCGTGCGAAAGGGCCGGGCGGCGGGTAGTTCCTCGTTGGGATAGGCGACGGAAAAGCGGTTCCGGTAGTTCTCGATCACCTTCGGCAGGGTGTAGCCGGGCGTGAGGATGCGGCCGAAACGGGCGACATCCATGGCGAAGACATCGCGGTCGGGCGTGCCATCGACCATCCATTGCGCCAGCGTCAGCCCCACGCCGCCACCCTGGCTGAACCCGGCCATGACGCCGCAGGCCGACCAGTAATTGCGCAGGCCCGGCACTGGGCCGACCAGCGGGTTCCCATCGGGGGCGAAGGTGAAGGGCCCGTGGATCACGGATTTCACCCCGGCGGTTTCGAGGATGGGGAAACGTCTATAGGCAAAGGCGATGCTGTCTTCGATCTTGTCGAAATCATCTGGCAGCAGTTCATGGCCGAAGCTCCAGGGCGTGCCGTTCACCGCCCAGGGCTTGCAGGGCTGCTCGTAAAAGCCGATGCAAAGCCCGCGCCCCTCCTGGCGCAGATAGCTTTCGCCGGCGGGGTCCATCACATGGGGATGTTCGGTGGCGCGTTCGTAGATCTCGGCGATCTCGTCGGTCACGATATACTGGTGCTCCATCGGGTGGAGCGGCAGATAGACGCCCGCCATGGCCCCCACTTCGCGGGCCCAGAGACCGGCGGCATTGACCACATGTTCGGCATGGACCGTGCCCTTTTCGGTGACCACATCCCAGGTGCCATCCACACGAGGATTGGTTTCCAACACCTTGCAATGCGTGGTGATTTCCGCGCCGCCCATCCGCGCCGCCCGGGCGTAGGCATGGGTGGTGCCGGATGGGTCAAGATGGCCGTCGAGCGGGTCGTAGAGCGCGCCGAGGATCCCGTCGATATTGGTGATGGGGGCGACCTGTTTGATCTCTTCGGGGCCGAGGATCTCGGTCTCCAGCCCCATGAAGCGATGCTTGGCGCGCTCCGCCTTCAGCATGTCGAAGCGTTCCTGCGTGTCGGCCAGCGTCACGCCACCCACATGGTGCAGCCCGCAGGAGAGGCCCGTCAGCTCCTCCAACTCGCGATAGAGCCGGATCGTATAGCCCTGAAGGGCGGCCATGTTGGTGTCGCCGTTCAGGGTGTGAAACCCGCCCGCGGCATGCCATGTGGACCCCGAGGTCAGGTCCGAGCGTTCCAGAAGCATCACATCCGACCAGCCCAGTTTGGTCAGATGGTAGAGGACCGAAGCGCCGACGACACCGCCGCCGATAACGCAAACCCGGGTGGTGGTGTTCATGAGGCTCTCCGTTTCGTAATGTGGTGCAGGGTTGCGCCCGGCGCAGCCGCGCGGCAAGTCGAAAGGCGACATTTGAGGTCGTAATTCTTGGGGAAAGTGATCGGGCCGGAATGGTGATTTCTCTGATACGCCGCCTGCGGCAGTTTTCGCGCCGCATCTATGTGCGGGTGACGCTTTATGCGGTGCTGAATGTTGTGGCGCTGGTGGTGGCCACGCTTCTTGGGCCGATCATCCCGGCCAGCCTGGGCCGGCTGATCGGCGCCGACGCGGTCGACACGATCCTGCAGGTGATCGCGACTTCGATGCTGGCGGTCGTCACCTTCTCGCTGACGATCATGTCGAGCGCCTTTGCCCGCGCGGCGGGGCAGTGGACCCCGCGCAGCCACATGCTGATGCGGGAGGACACGGTCACCCATTCGGTTCTCGCAACATTTCTGGGCGCCTATCTCTATGCGCTGATCGCGATCATTCTGCGGGCGGCGGACCTGTTCGGCGAACGCGAGATGGTGGTGGTCTTCGGGATGACGATGGTGGTCATCGCCTCGATCGTCTGGTCGATCATCCGCTGGATCTCCCATCTGGAAGGGCTGGGCAGCCTTCAGGTCACCGCCCGGCGGCTGGAGGTGCGCGCCGTGAGGGCCGTGGCGCAGGCGGTGGAACAGCCCGCCCAGGGCGCGAACCGCCTGACCGATCCCGCAGGCATGATCCCGCACGACGCGGTGCCGGTTCATGCCGGAGATGCCGGTTATGTGCAGCAGATATTCGAGGCGGAGTTGCAGGATCTGGCCGCCGCGCAGGAGGCGCGGATCTATGTGGCGCGCCCGGCCGGAGCCTATGTGCAGCGGGGCGACGTGCTGGCGCTGGTGGCGGATACGACGCCCAATGAGGAGATGGAGGAAGCGGTGCGCGCGGCGATCCCGGTCAGCGATGTGCGCAGTTTCGACCATGATCCGGTTTTCTGCGTCACCGTGCTGTCCGAAATCGCCACCCGTGCGCTGTCGCCGGGGGTGAACGACCCGGGCACGGCCATCGATATCCTGCATCGGCTGTCCCATGTGATCGGCGATGCGGGGCCATCGAAGGAGCCCGACACCCCCGAGCATGACCGGGTCTGGATCGAGCCCCTGATGCCGGAGGAGCTGTTCTACGCCAGTTTCGATCCGATCGCGCGCTGTGCGAATGAGGCGGTGGAGGTGCATCTGGCGCTGCAGAGCAGCCTTGCCGATATCGTCCGGATCGGTCACCCGGCCGTGGCGGCCGCCGCGCGGGAGGCGGCGCTGCGGTGCCTTGCGCGCGCCAATGGCGCGCTTGAAAATGACGGCGACCGGGAGCGGCTGGCCGCGGCGATGTCGATCAGGGAGGCAGCCGCGTCATAGCGGGCAGGCGGCCTTTCCGGGGCGCCCGACCCGTTCAGAGCTTGCGGATCTTGAGCTGGGTCAGGCGGTTCTGTTCACGCGCGGCCACCTCGAAGCGGAACCCGTGGAAACTGAAACACTGCCCCTCGACAGGGATCGACTGCGCTTCGTGAATGACCAGACCGGCCACCGTATTGGCCTCCTCGTCAGGCAGCGTCCAGTCGGTGGCGCGGTTCAGGTCCCGGATCGTCATGCCGCCATCGACCAGATAGTTCCCGTCCGGGCCCTGTGTCAGGTTGATCGTCTCTTCCACGTCGAATTCGTCGGTGATCTCGCCCACGATCTCTTCGAGGATATCCTCCAGCGTGATCAGGCCCTGCAACGCGCCGTATTCATCCACCACGAGGGCGAAATGCGTATGGCGGCGCAGGAACTGGCGCATCTGGTCGTCCAGCGTGGTGGTTTCCGGCACGAAATAGGGCTTCATCGCCACTTGCGCGATATCGAACTCGCCAAGGCCCGGCGCGTCGTCGCCGCGCATCAGCCGGTCCATCGCGCGCAACAGATCCTTGGCGTGGATCAGGCCGATGATGTTTTCCTGTTCGCCGCGATAGACGGGCAGGCGGGTGTGGGGCGATTGCAACGCCTGGCTGAGGATCTGCTCGGGGTCGGCATCGGCGTCGATCATCTCGATCGCGGAGCGGTGGAGCATGATCTCCTCCACCGTGCGGTCGCCCAGATCGAGCGCGCCAAGAAGACGGTCGCGGTGTTCCTTGCCCACCGCGCCTTCGGAATGGCCAAGGGTGATGGCGCCCGCAATTTCCTCATGCACGCTGAGCACCCTGCTATCAGGGTCGGTCTGCACCCCGAAGACGCGCAGGACGCCCCGGACCAGAACCTGAACCATGCGCACCACCGGCGAAAACAGCAAGATGACGACACGGATCACCGGCGACACCCGTGCGGCGGCGGTTTCGGCATTGGTGATGGCGTAGGTTTTCGGCAGCACCTCGGCGAAGATCAGCACCAGCAGGGTCATCACCAGCGTCGCCAGCGCCACGCCGCTTTCGCCGAAGACGCGGGTGAAGAGCGCGGTCGCCAGAGAGGCCGCGAGGATATTGACCAGATTATTGCCAAGCAGGACCGATCCGATCAGCCGCTCGCTGTCTTCGGTCAGATGGAGTGCCCGTTCGGCGCCCTTGTTGCCCCGGTCGGCCTGCGAGCGCAGCTTGCCCCGCGACGCGGCGGTCAGCGCCGTTTCGGAGCCGGAGAAGAAGGCGGACAGCACCAGAAGGCCGATGATCGCAGCGGCGGTGGTCCAGAAAGCTGTGTCCAGAAGGGGGGTCTCGTCCATGAGCAGGTTATGGGGTGCGGATGCGGGTTCTTCAAGAGCGGCGTTTGGCGCGGAGCGGCGGGTGTTGCATGGCCGAAGCGGGCCGGTTTCGCGCCCGGCGGCCCGGCGCTATCGCGGGCGGGGCTTCGCCAGCGGATGGTGGTCGAACACGAGGGATTTCAGCCGCTCGTCCAGCACATGGGTGTAGATCTCGGTGGTGGAGATATCCGCATGGCCCAGAAGCGTCTGGATCGAGCGGAGATCGGCCCCGCCGGCCAGCAGATGCGTGGCAAAGGCGTGGCGGAGCGTGTGGGGCGTCACGTCGCCCGGCGGGATGCCGGCGGCCACCGCGATTTCCTTGACCAGCGTGAAGAACCGCACCCGGGTGACATGGCCGGATTTCCCGTGCGAGGGGAACAGGAAGCGGGAGACGGGCGTGCCGGTTTCGTCCGCCTTGCGGTCCTCCTCGGCGTCGCGATGCTCAAGCCATGCCGCAAGTGCCAGCCGGGCCGGCGGCGACAGGGGCACCATGCGTTCCTTGCCGCCCTTGCCCTTGATCAGCAGGACCTGTGGGTCGCCCCGCGCGGCGGAGACCGGCAGCGAGATCAACTCGGTGACCCGCATCCCGGTCGCATAGAGCATCTGCATGAGACAGGCGTTTCGCAGCCGGTCGCCGGGGCTGCGGCCATGGGTTTCGGCGGCGTCGAGCAGCCGGTCCACCTGGTCCACCGTCAGGGTTTTGGGCAGGCGTCTGTCACGGCCCGGCCCCTTGATCAACTGGGCCGGATTGTCGGAGCGCAGCCCCTCTTCATAGGCGAAGCGGTAAAGCTGCTTGATGGAGGAGAGCCGCCGGGCGCGTGTGGCGCGCGCCATCCCCCGGGCATCGAGTGCGGTCAGATAGGCTTCGATATCGGCGCGCGTGGCAGAGAGCAGGTCGGTGTCGCGCAGGCCGAGAAAGCGGCGGAAATCATCCAGATCGCGGATATAGGCCAGCTGCGTGTTGCGGGCCGCGTTCAGTTCGGCGGCCTGCGCCTCGATGAAGGACTGGATCCAGCGCGTATTCTGCAGGGCGTCGGCCATTTCAGGTCCGGTCCAGGATCAGGAGTTGCAGGGCCGCCCGGCGCGCCGTGTCCTCCAGCCCGAGGGCGCGGAACAGGCGCAGCGCATCGGCGATGTCATCCACATCTCCGGTGCCGTCGCCAAGGGTGCGCGCGGCGCGCAGCAACGCCTCCCCGGTGCGCCCGAGCGTCAGGAGCCGGGTGAACCGCTCGGGCGGGGTGACATCTGCGAAGGCCACGGCCACGGCGGCGGTCACGGCATCGGACCCGGTCGGTGGCGTCCCCGGCGCCTCCCCCCGGGCGATGGCGAAAAGGCGCCGCTCATAGGCGTCCTGCGGGACCGCGCCCTGTGCCACGGCCTCGTAGAGCGGCGACAGGAGCCCGACGCGGCGGGCCAGCATCGCGGCCTCCCCGGTCAGCGGCAGACGGAGCAGGCGGTCGGCATAGAGCCTTGCGAACGGCACCTCCAGCCCGACCTGCTGCATCGCGGCCCAGACCTGGGGCAACCGCGTGGTCACGGCCACCGGATCGCCCGCCAGAAGTGCCGCATCGAAGGCCTGAAGTGCGGCCACCCGGTCCCACACCCCGCCAGAGGCGGCCGGAACCCGCGCGGTGTAGATGACCAGCCATTCCTCGGGCTCGATCGCGCCGGCGCGCATCAGGCGTTCGGCGGCGTCAAGCTGCGCCCGCCAGCCCGCCAGATCGGCCAGATCCGCATGGGCGAAGGCCAGCGGCAGGCCGGTCGAGGGCGGGCGTTCGCCAAGGGAAATCAGCATCTGGTAATGCAGCGGCGTTATCTCGGCGGGAACCGGCAGGGGCGGCTCCCCCTCGAACAGTTCCGGATCGAGAAAGCGGGCGATCAGATCGGCCTCGGCCGTGGTGATGTAGCCAAGCGCCTCGCCGGTGCCGAGTGAAAGCGCGGCAGCGGGCCAGTCTCCGCTTCGCGCAAGGCAGAAGATGCGCGCCGGGAATGTGGGCGCGATGTCGGGACTTGCCCGCATCGCGGCGCAGGCCCGGTCGGCCTGACCGGTCAGCAGGCTGACATCGAACCAGCGGCGGAACACGCGCGGGTCGGAGGGCCCGGCCCGTTCCATCAGCGCCCGCGCCGGTGCCAGGGCGCCGCGGCCCAACAGCAGATCCAGCCGGGCCAGAAACAGCACCGCGTCGGTGCCTGCGTCGCGGGGCGGATCAAGCTCGGCCAAGGCCAGTTGCTGGGTAAAGCCGAGAATGGCGGGCAGCCCCTCGGCGGGTTGAGAGAGCAACAGGCGCGCCAGCGTCTCGGGCGCGCTGTCGGCCCAGAGATCCGGCGGCAGACCGGTGCTTGAAAACGGCAGAATGCCTACCGCGTCGAGCCGCACCTGCCCAAGCGGCATCACCGTGATCGTCTGCGGCGCGGCCGATGTGGCGACATTGGCATGGGGCCGTGTGATCGTGTCGGAGAGCCAGTCCGGCCCGGAAAACGGCGCGTCGGTACTCTCGGTCTGGGCCAGCGCCGGAGCGCCCGCCAGAGCCAGCGCGCAAAGGGCCGCCCTAATCCGCATCGAGGACCACCGGCAGGGTTATCTCCCGCGTTTCGGGAATGATCAGACCGGAATAGGAATAGCCCACCAGCGCCAGCACCGCCAATAGTACCAATACAGCCAAAAGCTTGATCAACCGCCCCATTTATGCCCTTCGTTTTTACTTGTCTTATCGGCGTTTGCCGCCGCTTCACTTTCACTATAAGCCTTTTCGGGCGGAATTACGCCAGCCTGGAGGACACTTTTTTGACAATGGGCGAAACCATGCCAAAGGGCCGGTTGCGATTGGCCAGAACGGTTGTTCTGGTGGGCATGATGGGTGCCGGCAAGACCGCGATCGGCCGCGCGCTGGCGGGTCGCCTGGGGGTGGATTTGCAGGATTCCGATGCCGAGATCGTGGAGAGCGCGCGGATGTCGATCGCCGAGATTTTCGAGCGCGACGGCGAGGCGTTTTTCCGCGAGAAGGAGGCGCAGGTGATCGCGCGGCTGCTGGAGAGCCCTCCTTGTGTCCTGTCCACCGGCGGCGGGGCGTGGTTGTCGGAGGAGAACCGGGAGATGATCTCGGCGCGCGCCGCCGTCATGTGGCTGGAGGCGGATCTGGATCTGCTCTGGCAGCGGGTGCGGCACAAGAACACGCGGCCCCTGCTGCAGACGGAAAATCCGCGCGCCACGCTGGCCGGTTTGCTGAAGGCGCGCACGCCCGCCTATGCCACCGCCGCGATGAAGGTGAAGGTCGAGCCTGCCTGGTCCATCGCGCGGACGACCGACGAGGTTCTGGCGCGGTTGCTGGCCGAAGGCGTGGTGGAGGCGGCGGGATGAGCGTGGATACGGTGCGGGTTGCCATGGGCGCACGGGCCTATGACGTGCGGATCGGGCAGGGTCTGATCGGCCGGGCGGGGGCCGAAATCGCGCCGGTCCTTTCGCGGCCGAAGGTCTGGGTGATCACGGAGGAGACCGTGGCCGGGCTGCATCTGGCCGCCCTGCGCGCCGGTCTGGTCGCCGAGGGCGTGGAGATGGAGGCGCTGAGCCTGCCTCCGGGGGAGGCTACCAAGAGCTGGCAATATCTGACCCGCGTTGTCGAATGGCTGCTGGAGCAGAAAGTCGAGCGGCGAGACATGGTGGTGGCCTTCGGCGGCGGCGTCATCGGTGATCTGGTGGGCTTTGCGGCGGCGATCCTGCGGCGCGGCGTGCGTTTTGTGCAGGTGCCGACAAGCCTTCTTGCGCAGGTGGACAGTTCCGTCGGCGGCAAGACCGGGATCAACACGCGCCACGGCAAGAATCTGGTGGGTGCCTTCCATCAGCCGGCATTGGTGCTGGCCGATATCGATGTGCTTGGCACCCTTGCGGCGCGGGACTTTCTGGCCGGTTACGGCGAGGTGGTGAAATACGGGCTGCTTGGGGATGCCGCGTTTTTCGCCTGGCTGGAAACGAACGGTCCGGCGCTGGCCGCGGGCGATATCGGGGTGCGGCAGCAGGCGGTACGCCATGCGGTGCAGATGAAGGCCGATATCGTCGCCCGTGACGAGACCGAGCAGGGAGAGCGCGCGCTCCTCAATCTCGGCCACACCTTCTGCCATGCGCTGGAGGCGGCAACGGGCTATTCCGAGCGGTTGCTGCATGGCGAGGGCGTGGCGATCGGCTGTGCGCTGGCCTTCGATCTCTCGGCCCGCATGGGGCTTTGCGCGCAGGAGGAGCCGAGCCGTGTGCGGGCCCATCTGGCAAACATGAAGATGAAGCGAGACCTGTCTGATATTGCGGGCGAATTGCCGGATGCCGATGGCCTTCTGGCACTGATGGCGCAGGACAAGAAAGTCGTGGATGGGCATCTGCGCCTGATCCTGGTCCGCGGTATCGGAGAGGCTTTCGTGACGGCGGAAGTGCCACCTGATCTGCTGCGCGGCGTGCTGTCCGAAGCGCTGTCCGCGCGGGGCTAGAGGCGCGTTACGGGCGGCAGGGAAAGAGGCATCGGACGGGCGCTCAGTAACCCGCGCATCACTCCGGTCGAGCGTCAGTCCGTGCCGCGATAGGGCTCCACATATTGCAGGGCCATATCCCAGGGGAAGAAAATCCAGGTGTCCTGGCTGACCCCGGTGATGAACGTGTCCACCATCGGCTCACCCTTGGGTTTGGCATAGACGGTCGCGAAATGCGCCTTTGGATAGAGCGTGCGCACGACCTCCAGCGTCTTGCCGGAATCGACCAGATCGTCGATCACCAGAACGCCTTCGCCGTCGCCCATCAATTCGGGGTCGGGGCGGTTCAGGACCTTCGGCTCGCCTTGCGTCTGATGGTCGTAGGATTTGATCGAGATCGTCGCCACCTGCCGGATGTCGAGCTCCCGCGCGACGATCATCGCAGGGGCCATGCCGCCGCGGGTGATCGCCACGATCGCATGCCATGCGCCGCCTGCGCCGGGGCCGCGCTTGTCCAGCCGCCACGCCAGCGCGCGGCTGTCGCGATGGATCTGATCCCAGGATATGTGGAACCCCTTTTCATGCGGCAGCGGTGTGACCATGGTCAGTGGCCTTTCTTTTCCAGCGACATATCCGGCGCTTCGGGGTTTTTCATTCCGATCACGTTATAGCCGGCATCCACATGGTGGATCTCGCCGGTCACGGCACTGGACAGATCTGACAGAAGATAGAGCGCGGATTTGCCGACCTCGTCCTGGCTCACCGTGCGCCGCAGCGGGGAGTTGTTCTCGTTCCATTTCAGGATATAGCGGAAATCTCCTATGCCGGAGGCGGCCAATGTCTTGATCGTGCCCGCGCTGATCGCATTCACGCGGATGCCGTCGCGGCCCAGATCCTCGGCCAGATACATCACGCTGGCCTCCAGCGCCGCCTTGGCCACGCCCATAACGTTGTAATGGGGCATGACTTTTTCCGACCCGTAATAGGTCAGCGTCAGCAGGCTGCCCCCGTTCGGCATCATCTTTTCGGCGCGCTGGCAGATCGCCGTGAAGGAATAGACGGAGATATTCATGGTCATGTCGAAGTTTTCGGCCGACGTATCGACATACCGCCCCCGAAGCTCGTTTTTATCTGAAAAACCAATGGCGTGAACGACGAAGTCCAAGCTGCCCCAGGTGTTTTTCAGCGCCTCGAACAGCGCGTCCATGCTGTCTGCGTCGCCCACGTCGCAGGGAAGGATGATGTCGCTGCCAAGCTCGGCCGCAAGCGGTGTGACGCGCTTGAGCAACTGATCCCCCTGATAGGAAAAGGCCAGTTCCGCGCCCTCTGCGGCCAGCGCCTTCGCAACACCCCAGGCGATTGACTTGTCATTGGCGAGCCCCATGATCAGCCCGCGTTTCCCGCTCATCAACCCCATTACTGCTCCCGTCCGGCCTGTTTTATCTGACTATAGTCTGGGTTTAGGCGATTGATCGGGGCGCTTCAAGAGAATGCGGGTGCTTGGCTTGCCGGGCTTTGGCACCGGCGCTAGCTTGCGCCGCATCAGGCGCGGCAGGGAAGGGCAGGGCGGATGAGCGACCGAACCGGAATATTTGCGGGCGACGACCCGTTCGAGATTGTACGCAGCTGGCTCTCCGAAGCCGAGACTACCGAAACCAACGATCCGAACGCCATCGCGCTGGCCAGCGTGGATGAGGACGGGTTGCCCAATGCGCGGATGGTCCTGCTGAAAGACATCGAAGCCGATGCGTTTGTCTTCTATACGAATTACGGAAGCACCAAGGGCCGGGAGCTGACCGCCTCGGGCAAGGCCGCCTTCGTGATGCACTGGAAATCCCTGCGCCGGCAGGTCCGTGTTCGCGGCCTTGTCGAGCGGGAGGAGGGCCCGCAGGCGGACGCCTATTACCGGTCGCGGTCGCTGAAAAGCAGGCTTGGGGCCTGGGCCTCGGACCAGTCTCAACCGCTTGACAGCCGCACGACACTGATGGCCGAGGTTGCCCGGGTGACGGCCAAGCACGGCACCGCACCGGCAAGGCCGCCCTTCTGGGGCGGGTTTCGCATCCGTCCCGTGGAGATCGAATTCTGGGCCGACGGGGCGTTCCGGCTTCATGACCGGTTCCGCTGGACGCGCGCCGGGCCGGGTGCGGATTGGCAGATCGCCCGTCTCAACCCCTGACCGACATCCTCCCGGATTTGTCTAGTTTTATTAACCTTTTTGCATTTTCGCGATGCGCGAAATGTCATCCATTTGTTTTATATATAAAAATTTCGCTTGCACCGGATGTCACAAACGGCAAGCCTGACATTGGGACAGGCCATTTACGGTCCATTTGAGAATGAGGACCATCCTAAATGTCGGATGAGCGGAGCGATACGACCAAACCGGTTGTTGGGCGGGTGAAGTGGTTTGATGTGGCGAAAGGCTTCGGTTTCATTGTGGCCGAAGACGGCGGGCCGGATATCCTTCTTCACGCCAATGTGTTGCGGAATTTCGGGCAGGGGTCGGTGGCGGACAGTGCTCGAATCACGGTTCTGGTGCAACAGACCGAACGCGGCGCACAGGCCCAGCAGGTGCTGGAGATCGAGCCGCCCGAAAGCGATCCCGACGACCCGGTCGCCGGGCCGATTGCCGAACTGAGCCCCGATGCGCCGTTTCTGGCGGCCCGGGTCAAATGGTTCGACAAGGCGAAAGGCTTTGGCTTCGTGAATATCTTCGGGCATTCTGCGGATGTGTTCGTTCATATCGAGGTGCTGCGCCGCTTCGGCCTTGCCGATCTGCAACCGGGTGAAGCCGTCTCGATCCGTGTGGTGGACGGGCCGCGTGGCAAGATGGCCGCCGAAGTGCGGAGCTGGGATTACGTCCAGGAGGATTGAGATGCGCGTATTCGCGGCGCTGCTGGCACTGCTTCTGTCGGCGGACATGGCCTTGGCCGAATGCCGGCCGGACCGGGTCGATCTGCGCGGCGATTTCGGGACCGCCAGTTTCCGGGTCGAGGTGGCCGACGATCCGCAGGAACGCGCCGTCGGTCTGATGCATCGCCCCAGCATGCCGAGCGGCGCGGGCATGATCTTCATCTACGAGCAGCCGCAGCGCGTGAGTTTCTGGATGGAAAACACGCTGATCCCCCTGGATATGATCTTCATGGATCAGACCGGCATGGTGACGCGGGTGCATGAAAATGCGATTCCCCTCGACCGGACCCCGATCCCGGGCGGGCCCGACGTGCTGGCCGTGCTGGAAATCAATGGCGGTCTGTCGTCGCGGATCGGGATCCGCGAGGGGGCGGAACTGCGCCATCCGGGCCTGCCACAGGATCTGGCCGCCTGGCCCTGCGCCGCGGAGTGAAACGGGGGGCTTCCCAAGGCGCGCCTGCCGGGATAGACGAGGCGTCGTTCGGGGCGTAGCGCAGCCTGGTAGCGCGTCTGTTTTGGGTACAGAAGGTCGTGAGTTCGAATCTCGCCGCCCCGACCATTCTCAACAATCCACAAGATACTGTGTCCTGGGTGCCGCGGTCATCTATTTGTGGCCGAAACATGGCGCGACTTCACCCGATTGCTCAGCGCCGCTGCATAACGGTCTATGGCTGTTGAGCTTTTTCGTCATGGCAATCGCGGTGCCGGACGGGCCTGAATCACGCGCTGGACGGGCGCGGGCTGCGTCGCGACAATTGCAACCCAAAAAACCGTCACAAATCCGTAAAAAATGCGTTGACCCAAGGGGCGATCATACGTCAGGTTGTGTGGGCCGGGTTGATCAGCACAACATATAGTGCGGGCGGCGCGGCACGGGACAGACCAGCTTTCTTTAATGCGCATGCGGATCAGAAGCATGGCATCGGGCCCATTGGTCCCGGGCGGGAGGTTTGTGCCACCGCGAAGAGAGGACGGTACGCGCCGGGACCACACCGGCAAGACCGTTCAGGGGAACAGGTTAGCTAGAGGCAGCGATGAAAATTGAACGCAGATTCACGACCGCAGGCGCAGACACATATGCCGGGCTGGACTTCACCATCACCTCGTCGGAGATCCGCAATCCCGACGGCACCACGGTTTTCAAGCTGGACGAGGTGGAAGTGCCCGCCGGCTGGAGCCAGGTCGCATCCGATGTGATCGCGCAGAAATACTTCCGCAAGGCCGGCGTGCCCGCCGCGCTGAAACCGGTCAAGGAAAAGGGCGTTCCCTCGTTCCTGCAGCGCCACGTGGCCGACGAAAAGGCGCTGGAGGCTCTGCCGGAGGACCAACGCTATGGCGGGGAAACATCTGCCAAGCAGGTCTTCCGGCGTCTTGCCGGGGCGTGGGCGTATTGGGGCTGGAAGGGCGGATACTTCACCTCCGAGAAGGATGCGCGCGCGTATTTCGACGAGATGCAGCTGATGCTGGCCCGCCAGATGGCCGCGCCCAACAGCCCGCAATGGTTCAACACCGGTCTGCACTGGGCCTATGGCATCGACGGCCCCGCGCAGGGCCACCACTATGTGGACTACAAGACCGGCAAGCTGACGAAATCCACCTCGTCCTACGAGCATCCGCAGCCTCATGCCTGCTTCATCCAGGGCGTTCAGGACGATCTGGTGAATGAAGGCGGCATCATGGATCTGTGGGTCCGCGAGGCACGTCTGTTCAAATACGGCTCGGGCACCGGCACCAATTTCTCGCTTCTGCGCGGCGAGGGCGAGAAGCTTTCGGGCGGTGGCAAGTCGTCGGGCCTGATGGGCTTTCTCAAGATCGGCGACCGGGCCGCGGGCGCGATCAAATCGGGCGGCACCACGCGGCGCGCCGCCAAGATGGTGATCGTCGACGCGGACCATCCCGACATCGAGGAATTCATCAACTGGAAGGTGATCGAAGAGCAGAAAGTGGCCTCCATCGTCGCCGGCTCCAAGATGCATGAAAAGATGCTGAACGGCATTTTCGACGCGATCCGCACCTGGGATGGCGCGCTTGAGGATGCGGTAGACCCGGGCGCCAACGAAAGTCTGAAATCTGCAATTCGGGAGGCCAAAAAAGTGGCCATTCCCGAAACCTACATCAAGCGCGTGTTGGATTATGCAAAGCAGGGCCACACCGCCATCGAGTTCCCCACCTATGATACGGACTGGGATTCGGAAGCGTACAGCTCGGTTTCGGGCCAGAACTCCAACAACTCCATCCGGGTCACCGACGCGTTCCTGAAGGCGGTCGAGGAGGATGCAGACTGGGACCTGATCAACCGCAAGGACGGTACCGTATCGAAGACCGTGAAGGCCCGCGATCTGTGGGAAAAGGTCGGCCACGCGGCCTGGGCCTGCGCCGATCCGGGCATCCAGTTCCACGACACGGTGAATTCGTGGCACACCTGCCCGAGCGATGGTGCCATCCGCGGCTCCAACCCGTGTTCGGAATACATGTTCCTTGACGACACCGCCTGCAATCTGGCGTCGATGAACCTGTTGACCTTCTACCATGAAGGCCGGTTCGACGCGGAGAGCTACATGCATGCCACGCGGCTTTGGACGCTGACGCTGGAGATCAGCGTGATGATGGCGCAGTTTCCGTCCAAGGAAATCGCGCAGCTTTCCTACGACTTCCGGACCCTCGGCCTTGGCTATGCCAATATCGGCGGTCTGCTGATGAATATGGGCTATGGCTATGACAGCCCCGAAGGCCGGGCGATGTGTGGAGCGCTGACCGCGATCATGACCGGGGTGGCTTATGCCACCTCTGCCGAGATCGCGTCGGAACTGGGCCCGTTTGCAGGCTACAAGCGGAACCGGGAGCACATGCTGCGCGTGATGCGGAACCACCGGACCGCCGCCTATGGCCGGACCGATGGCTATGAGGGGCTGGCGGTGAAGCCGGTCGCGCTGGACCATGGCAATTGCCCGGACCAGTCCCTGATCGCGCTGGCCAAGCAGGCGTGGGACGAGGCGCTGGAGTTGGGCGAAAAGCACGGCTACCGCAACGCGCAATCGACGGTGATCGCACCGACCGGAACCATCGGTCTGGTGATGGATTGTGACACCACCGGGATCGAACCCGATTTCGCGCTGGTGAAGTTCAAGAAACTGGCCGGTGGCGGCTACTTCAAGATCATCAACCAGTCGGTGCCCGGCGCGCTGACGACGCTTGGCTACAGTTCCTCCCAGATCGAGGAGATCATCAGCTACGCCGTCGGTCACGCAACCATGGGCAACGCACCTGGGATCAACCATACCGCGCTGATCGGGCACGGGTTCGGCCCCGCCGAGATCGAGAAGATCGAACAGGCGCTGCCATCGGCCTTCGACATCCGGTTCGTGTTCAACCAGTGGACCCTGGGGGAGGAGTTCTGCACCAAGACCCTGGGCATTCCGGCGGCCAAGCTGAACGATCCGACCTTCGACATGCTGCGGCATCTGGGCTTCTCGAAAGCCGATATCGACGCGGCCAACGACCATGTCTGCGGGACGATGACGCTGGAAGGGGCACCGTTCCTGAAGGACGAGCATCTGAGCGTCTTCGACTGCGCCAACCCCTGCGGCAAGAAGGGCAAGCGGTTCCTGTCGGTCGACAGCCATATCTACATGATGGCCGCCGCGCAGAGCTTCATCTCGGGCGCGATCTCGAAGACGATCAACATGCCGAATGACGCGACCATCGAGGATTGCCAGAAGGCGTATGAGCTTTCGTGGAGCCTCGGCGTGAAGGCCAACGCGCTTTATCGTGATGGCTCCAAGCTGTCGCAGCCGCTGGCCGCCGCACTGGTCGAGGATGACGACGAGGCCGCGGAAATTCTGGAAAGCGGCAACACGATGGAGAAGGCGCAGGTTCTCGCCGAGAAGATCATCGAGAAGGTGGTGATCAAGGAGGTGATCCGCGCCCATCGCGAAAAGCTCCCCGAGCGGCGGAAAGGCTATACGCAGAAAGCCATCGTCGGCGGCCACAAGGTCTATCTGCGCACGGGCGAATATGGCGACGGCCAGTTGGGCGAGATCTTCATCGACATGCACAAGGAAGGTGCCGGCTTCCGCGCGATGATGAACAATTTCGCCATCGCGGTCAGTGTGGGCCTGCAATACGGCGTGCCGCTGGAGGAGTTCGTGGATGCGTTCACCTTCACCAAGTTCGAACCTTCGGGCATGGTGCAGGGCAACGACTCGATCAAGAATGCGACCTCGATCCTCGACTATATCTTCCGCGAACTGGCGGTCAGTTATCTGGACCGGACCGATCTGGCCCATGTGAAGCCGGAAGGCGAAAGCTTCGACAGTGTCGGCCGCGGTGTGGAGGAAGGCGTGTCGAATGTGGCGCCGGTCAGCGAAAGCGCCGCGTCGAAATCTCTGGCGGTTCTGAAACAGATCAGCTCCACCGGGTATCTGCGCAAGCGGGTGCCGCAGGAACTGGTCGTGCTGCAGGGCGGAGCACAGGCGGGCGCGATGACGCCTGACGGTGACCCGATTGCGGCGCTTCAGACGCTGGTGCCCGAAGCATCGGAAACGACCACCACGGTCGCGACCATTTCAAGCACCACAGCCGTGGCAACCGGAACCGTGGGCATGGACGCACGGACCAAGGCGAAAATGCAGGGCTATGAAGGCGAAGCCTGCGGCGAGTGTGGAAACTACACCCTCGTCCGCAATGGCACCTGCATGAAGTGCAACACCTGTGGGGCAACCTCGGGCTGTAGCTGACAAGAGCGGTCTGGGCGTGATCACTCCGCGCCCAGGCCAACAGCGGCCCCGAGGTTTCGGGGCCAAACAAGGGACCTAGAATACGTACGGAACTGCACGAAGTAATCAATTCTATATTCTAGTGGGGGCTGCACGACACGACAAACAGGAGATGAGAGAGTGCCACAACTCATTGACGGAGCATATGTGGTGTCCTTTGAAAGCAGCCTCGGCGCTTTCGGAGGAGGCACAGTGATGATTGAGGGTCACCGGATTTCAGGTGGTGACATTGGGTACTTCTACGAGGGGCAATTGGAAGAACAGGGCGATGATGTGGTGGGGCATGTGAAGGTCACACAGCATGACAAGACGATGGAGTCGGTCTTCGGCGATATCGAACAGTTTGAAATCGACCTGAAGGGACGCGTGATACATGGCCGGGGTATTTTCAAAGGGGCCGTGGCCGGTTTTCCGATGTTCCAGTTGACCGTTCGCTTGGATCTTCACGAAGACGAAGGGACCAAGAGCTAGTTGAACGAAATCGGGTTTCTCGCGCCCTTGCCCGGGAGCGGAGACCTGAGACACGGGGCGGGTGCGCTCGCCCCTGACGCGGTTCAGGCCGCAGGCAGAAACCGGGCGGTACATAAAGAGTGAGCCTGAACAGCGAAACTGGGGGAGCCTCGGCTCCCCCTTTTTCTTTGCCTGCTGCGGATCAGGTGGCGGCGCGAGCCTTGCGTTTGAGAAATTCCCCAAGCGATTCCGTACCGGGCTCGGCGATCCGCGGGATGATGCGATACCCCGCATTCACGAAACAGAAGAACGCAAAGCCGAGCAGACCGAGGCAGAGCAGGATTACGAGCGCCTGGCCGAATGGCTGCTGGCCCAGCCAGTCGAAAGCCTGGCCCATGCCGCCGGCATGCGTACTGTCGGCGCGGAGCGCGGCCATGGCCAGAAATCCGCCGATCACGCCGACAACCGCGCCCTGCGACGCGACACCGGCCTGCATCGCCCAATCCCAGTTGCGGGTGAAGTGGCTGGCCCGCAACTTGTCGCGATAGGTCCGGCGCAAGGCTTTTTGCAGGTAGTAGAGGGCGGCCCCAAGGGTGCAGATTGCGGCGAAAGCGATGATCCAGCGGCCGCCGGGCATCCGCAGGACCGCCGCGACGGCCTGTTCGATCCCGCCGCCAGACCGGCTTGCCCCGATGATCAGGCTGACGGCAAGCACACCGATGGCACTGTGAACAAGGCCGGTGACGACCATGCCCGCGCGGGCAATCAGGCCCTTGGCGTCCGTGCCGTAATCCTCAAGGTCCATCGCGGCGTCCAGAATGCGCCAGATCGCATAGGCGGCCATGCCCAGAACGATCAGCGCCAGAAGCACCCAGCCGAAGGGCGACGCGCTCAGCGTGGAAAACGCGGAGCCGGTGCCTTCCGCGTCCCCGCCCCGGAAGATCGCCCAAAGCGACAGGCCGGCCACGACAATATAGACGATCCCCCGCCCGGCATAGCCCGCTCTCATGATGGGGAGCGCCCATTGGAAGCTCTGGGTCGGCACTGAAATCTCCATCCGTCAGATGAAGATCAACGCACCGGCCCTGTTTGGGTTCCGCCCGGGCGGGGCTCCCCGTGTCGCTATCCCGTGTCGCTACTCGGCCGCGATCTTGATCACCGGATCCATCTGGGCAAGGATATCGTCGGCCAGATGGCACTTGATCTCGTGGCCTGCGGCCATCTTCCGTTGCGGCGGTACCTCGGTCTCGCAAAGATTGCCCGGAACTTCGGATTTCCAGCGGCAGCGTGTCTGGAACGGGCAGCCCGAGGGCGGGTTCATGGCCGAGGGTATATCTCCTTCAAGCACGATATGCTTTTTCTCGACGGAGGTATCGGCGATCGGCACGGCGGAAAGCAGCGCCTCGGTATAGGGATGATAGGGCGGCGAAAAGACCTGATCGGTAGAGCCCAGTTCCACCACATGGCCAAGATACATAACCATAACGCGATCAGAGAGATAGCGGACGATGCTCAAGTCGTGCGAGATGAAGAGCAGGGTGGTTTTCTCGTTGCGCTGGATCTCCATCAGCAGGTCGGTCACGGCGGCCTGCACCGACACGTCGAGCGCCGAGACCGGTTCGTCGGCGACCACGATGCGCGCGCCGCCGGCAAAGGCGCGTGCGATGCCGACGCGCTGTTTCTGCCCGCCGGAGAGCTGGCGCGGCATCCGGTCGGCGAACTCGCGCGGCAGTTTCACCAGATCGAGCAATTCCAGCATCCGGACCCGGCGTTCGGCCTCGGTGTTTCCGATCTTGAATATCTCCAGCGCGCGGATGATCTGCCGGCCCACGGTCATGGATGGGTTCAGCGTGTCGAACGGGTTCTGAAACACCATCTGGATGGAGGAGACGGTCCTGGTGTCGCGATCCTGGATTTCGGTGCTTTCGATCGACAGGTTGTCGAGCATGACCTGGCCTTCGGTGGCGGTTTCCAGCCCCATCAGAACCTTGGCCAGCGTGGACTTGCCGCAGCCGCTTTCACCGACGATGGCGAGGGTTTCGGACTCGCGCGCCTCGAAACTGATGGTCTCGTTGGCCTTCACCACCTTCTTGTCGGCCCCGCCGAACATCGAATTGGCCGCAACCTCATAATATTTCTTGAGATTATCGACCTTCAGCACGGTATCGCCAATGACACCCTTTTCCTTCTTGTCGGCAAGGGTAGGCGGCGCGGACCAGTCGATTTCCTGAAATCGCAGGCAGCGGGTCGCGTGGCGGTCGTTCCCTTCGACCTGAGCCATGCTGATCGGGCCCGCATCGCAGCGCCCGGCCTCGAAATAGTCGCAGCGGGGGCCGAAATTGCAGCCGTTTGGCCGTTCATGGGGGAGCGGGAAGTTGCCCGGGATCGCGATCAGCGGGCTGGCGTTCTTGTCGGCGCCGGGCAGCGGGATCGAGCGGAACAGCGCCTGCGTGTAGGGGTGCTTCATCTCGTCGAACACATCCTCGATGGAGCCGCGTTCGACCGCCTCGCCGGAATACATCACGCAAATCCTGTCGCAGGTTTCAAGCACCAGCCCCAGATTGTGGGAAATGAACAGCATCGAGGTGCCGTATTTCTTTCCCAGATCCTTGACCAGTTCGACAATCGCGGCCTCCACCGTCACATCGAGCGCGGTGGTGGGTTCATCTAGGATGAGCAGCGAGGGTTTGGACATCAGCGCCATGGCGATCACGATGCGTTGCTGTTGTCCGCCGGAAAGCTGGTGCGGATAGGCTTTCAGGATGCGGTCGGGATCGGGGAGCTTCACATCCTCGACCACCTGTCGGGCGCGTTTCATCGCCTCTTCTTCGCTGATGCCTTCGTGGATGACGGGCACCTCGGCAAGCTGCTTGCCGATCTTCATGGCCGGGTTGAGCGATGCCATAGGCTCCTGATAGATCATCGCGATCTGCGATCCGCGGATATCGCGCAACTCCTCGGGCGACATCTCGGACAGGTCGCGGCCCTTGAACTTGATCGTGCCGCCGACGATTTTGCCGTTTACGCCCAGATCCTGCATGACGCCAAGCGCCACGGTGGATTTTCCGCAGCCGGATTCCCCCACCAGACCAAGCGCTTCGCCCGGCATCACATTGGCGGAGAAATCCATCACGGCGGGGATTTCGCGCAGCCGCGTGAAAAAGGAGATCGACAATTTGTCGATCTCCAGAATGGGCCCGTCATAAGCGGTGTCTTCAGCCATCGATACTCTTCTCCCTGTCGGGCCAGTTCGGCCTCGTATGATTTGCATGCACGCGCACCCGGTGCACATTCCGTGTGGCGGCGCGCCCGTCTCCGGTCGGTGAGCCGGTGGGCGCGCGCGATCTTGGTCAGTCCCTCAGGCTCTCCTCGCGCAACCCGTCGGCCAGCAGATTGAGGCCCAGCACCATCGTCATCAATGCGATGGCGGGCGGCAGGGCGGGGTGCGGATAGATGGTGAGGAGACGGCGGCCTTCGTTGATGGTCGAGCCCCAGTCGGGGCTTTCCGGGCTGACGCCCAGCCCGAAGAAGCCAAGCGTACCCAGAAGGATGGTGGTGTAGCCGATCCTGAGACAGAAATCGACGATCAGCGGCCCCCGCGCATTGGGCAGGATCTCCCACAGCATGATGTACCAGGGGCCTTCGCCGCGGGTCTGCCCGGCGGCCACGTAATCGCGGGTCTTGATATCCAGCACGATGCCGCGAACGATCCGGAACACGGTGGGCGAGTTCACGAAGACGACCGAGACGAACACGATGAGGATATTGCCCGGCATCGAGATGATGCCAAGCGGGTCGGAGTTCCACGCAAGGCCCAGATAGAGCCAGCCGCCGATCAGCACCGTCAGGAAGATATAGATGTTCCGTGTGAACGGTTGCGTAAAGAACCGGCTGTTGAACAGGATCACGAAAAAGATGATCGGGAACAGGAACAGCACCGCCGCCATGTAGGTCGGGATGCCCGAGGCCACGATTTCCGGTGTCACCAGCAGGTAGAAGAGCAGGATGACCGGGAAGGCCAGAACCAGATTGGCGATGAAGGTCAGCACGGTGTCGAGCTTGCCGCCGAAATAGCCCGCGGGCAGACCGAGGGTGATGCCGACCATGAAGGCGAAAAGCGTCGCCGCCGGGGCGATTTTCAGCACCTCGCGGGCGCCGAAGACCATCCGCGAGAACACATCGCGCCCCAGATTGTCGCCACCGAGAAGATACACGAGATATTCGCCCTCGTCCGGGTCGGGCATGAAGCTGCCCGGCACTTCGTTCCGCATCTGGCTGACCACATCGATGGCGCCATGGGTCGCGACGAGACCGGCAAAGATCGCGGTCAGCATCCAGAACATCACGAGAAAGAAGCCGACCATGCCGATCGGGCTGTCGAAAAGCTTGCCGTAGAGACCAAGCCTGCGCTTGAAGGTGACAGACAGCGCGAAGATCAGGATCATCGCGATCCAGACCGGCAGAAAACGCTGCCCCATGGCGCCGATGATGCCCTTCTGTTCCAGAGAGGGCTGCACGATGCCGCCGACAATGAACACGGCCACGCAGGCCAGAAACAGAAGGACGGCGTATTTCATCGCCATCAGCGCGTAGTCGTTCGGCGAGCGTGCGACGCTCAGCGTGTGGTCCGGGTTGATCTGCACCTCGCCGGGCTGCACGCCCGCGAAGTTCAGCACGAGCTGCGCGAAAAACCCCAGAACGAAGACCGCGATCGCGGCCAGCATCAGCGGGTTGAGGAAGGGGCCAAGGGAGCCTGTCCAGGTAATCGGGTCCATGTCTCAGGGCTCCTTATCAAGAAATGCGGATGCGCGGGTTCAGATACACATAGCCGATATCGGATATCAGCTGTGTGGCGAGCACCACGATCACCGCCACGATGGAAACGGACATCAGAAGCTCGATGTCGTTGTTTGACGCCGCCTGCACGAGCGTCCAGCCGAAGCCGTTATAGTTGAACAGGGTTTCCACGATCACCACGCCGGTCAGAAGCCACGGGATCTGCAGCATGATGACGGTGAAGGGCGCGATCAGCGCGTTACGAAGCGCGTGTTTCAGAACGATGGTTCTGAATTTCACGCCCTTCAGCCGCGCGGTGCGGATGTATTGCGCAGTCATCACCTCGGCCATGGAGGCCCGGGTCATTCGCGCGATATAGCCCATGCCGTAAAGCGCCAGCGTCATCACCGGCAGGGTAAAGTTCCAGAAGGTGATATCCTCCATCGCGGATCGGGCGGAGCCGAGGAAGAGCGTTCGCCCCTCGATCCAGCCGTTTTCCGTCAGCCATGGCGACAGCCCCGCGGTGGAGGAGGCGAGAAGGACGATGAAGATCACGCCCGAGACATATTCCGGCGTGGCCGTCGTGGCGATGGAGGCGGTGGACAGCGTTCGATCGAGACGGGAGCCTTCGCGCATGCCCGCCAGAACGCCCACGACCAGCGCCGACGGGATCATCACGATCAGGACCCAGCCCATCAGCTTGCCGGTAAGCAGAAGCCGCCCGCCGACGATATTGGAAACCTCGTCATCGGAAACGGTGGAATACCCCAGATCGCCCTGCAACATGCCGCAGAACCGCGGCGCCTCGGCCGGATCGTCGCCGAAATCGATGCAGCGCCCCCGGATCTCGCCGGTTTCCTCATCCGTCCGGGTCCAGCCCGGCACCACCCCCAGCCATTCTCCGTAGCGCACCAGCATCGGCGCGCCATAGCCGTTGTTATCCAGCCAGCTGGACACCTCGGCATCGGTCATCCGGGCATTGCCCTGGGTTTTCGCGAGCTTTTCGAGGTTCGGGTAGAGATTGGTCAGAAAGAAGACCACGAAGGTCAGGCAGAGCGCGGTCAACAGCATGACCCCGAGCCGTTTGAGGATGAATAGTCCCATTTGGTTCCCTGTCGGTTTTCGGCCACGGCGGCCGGATATCGGGCCTCATTGACGGGCCCGTTGGCTGGATGGGGCGGGCCATGGGGCCCCGCAGAGAGAGGGCGGGGCGGCCTTTGGGGCCGCCCCGCTCCGCATCACGCGTCCATGCCGAGGTAATGCACGTTGATCTCGAATTTCGGATGCATGTCGGCGTTGATCACGCCGGGCACGTGATGCCGGAAGAGCGACCGCCAGTAGGGCTGAAGCGTCACCGCCTCCTCCTGCATGATGGTTTGCAGCTGAACCATGATCTCCCGCCGGGCATCGGCATTCTGGATCGCCAGCGCCTGATCCAGCAGCGCGTCGAACTCCGCATTGGCAAAGCCGCTTTCGTTCCAGGCCACGCCCGAGCGATAGGCCAGCCCCAGGATCATCACCCCCAGTTCCCGGTGGTTCCAGTTGGTCGAACTGAACGGATAGCTTGTCCAGTCGTTCCAGAAGGTGGAGCCGGGGATCACCGTGCGCGTGACGTTGAAGCCGGCATCGCGAAGCTGGGCGGCCACCGCATCGGTGGTGTTGCGGCGATAATCGTCATCGATCGACACGATCTCGAAATCGAAATCCGCATGGCCCGATTCCTGCAACATCGCGAAGGCGGCGTCCTTGTCGATCGTGATGGGCGGCAGTTCGGCATATTCGGGGTGGATCGGGCAGACATGGTGGTTCTCCCCAAGCTCCCCCTGACCGTTCATGCCTAGATCGAGGCAGACCTGCGGGTCGACCGCGAGCGCGATTGCCTTGCGCACCTGAAGATTGTCGTAAGGCGCGTTGTTCTGGTTCGGCCGGATCACCACGGTGGCGGCGGTCACCACGTCGCTTTGCTCCCACCCGATGGCCTGGAAGAGATCGACGAATTCGCCCACGGTTTCGTAGGTCATGTCGAACTCGCCCGCCTCGGCGCCGGCCAGCCAAGCGGCCGGATCCTGCCCGAGGTCGATGAAGTCGATCCGGTCCAGATAGGCCTCGCCCCAGTATTCGTGATCGGGGTTTCTCTCCAGCGTCGCCTGAACGCCCACCTCGTAATTGGTGATGCGGTAGGCACCGGTGCCCACGCCGTGATCGAGCGGATTGGTCCCGATCAGATCGCGGTGCTGCACCGCCGACGGGTAATCGGCCACGCCGGGAATGATGGTGATGTCGGGCGCGGGCAGGTTCAGCCGCACGGTCAGATCATCGACGATCTCGATCCCGCCTTCGATGGCGCGCTGCGTTTCGGGATCGACAAGCTGGCCCATCCGCGCAGCCATAGAGTTCCCCTCGACGCTGGCATCGCACCAGCCCTCGAAATTGGCGGCCACGTCAGCCGCGGTGAAATCGTCGCCGTTGTTCCACTTCACGCCGGGGCGAAGCCGCAGCGTATACTGGGTGGCGTCGTCATTGACCTCCCAGCTGTCGAGCAGGACGCCGGAGAACGAGCCATCGGCGTTGTATTCCACCAGATACTCAAGGAACCCGCGGCTGACATTGGCTATCTGCGACCAGTCGTAGCTGCGGGGGTCTTTCAGGGCGCGCACCTCCATCTGGATGCGCAGCGTTCCGCCCATGGGCGGGGTCTGGCGATGGCTCATCGCCTGTGCCGGGTTCAGGCCGATCATCGAATATGCGGTTGCGGTGGCCACCCCCAATGCGGAGGTGCGGACGAGGAACTCGCGACGGCTGAGTTTGCCCTCCCGATACTCATCGGCATACATCTTGGCGGCGGGGTGTACCCGTGTGCCAGTTTTGGTCGGGTGCGTCATCCTTGTCTCCCTGTGACGGTGTGATTGAATTTATCCGGGCGGCCTGCCGATGCCTTTCGACATTTCTTACAACGCCGCAGGGGATATTGCGCAATATTCCAACCCGGGCGTCAATGGGCAGGACCGTCCATTGATGTAACTTTTGCGACAGTATCAAGGTCTGAAACCGACATCGACCGCAAAAGCGACATCGCGGGAAAATAATCCGTCCCGCAGTTAATTGCGCCGCGGAGAGCTTCGGAACGCGGTGGGTGTGCGTCCTGTGGACTGGGAAAAGGCCCTTGTGAAATAGGCGGGCGAGGAAAACCCGAGTTCTTCGGAGATCAGCCGCGCGGATTTGTCGGTATCGGCCAGCAGGCGGCGGGCTTCGTGCATCAGGCGTTCGTGGATCAGCGCATGCGCCGGTTTGCCGGAGGCTTCCTTGCAGACCCGGCTGAGATGGGTGGGCGTCACGCCCAGACGGTCCGCATAATCGGCGACACCCGCGCCGGTATGATAGCTGATCGACAGGAGGCGGGCGAATTTCTCCACCAGATGGTGGGCCCTGTCGCGCAGGATCGCCCCTTCCTGCCGGCCAAGTTCGCGGGTGATCCAGGTCGACACCAGCAGCCCGTACCCTCTGAGCGCGCGGTCCTGCGCGGGGGCCTGCGCCGCGATTTCCCGTTCGATGCGTTCGATATGACCGGTCAGACTGGCCTGCGCCTCGATATTGGATATCCGCAGATGGAACGGATCGGCAGGCAATTCGGCCAGCGGATCGGGCGGCATATGCAGCAAGAGACCCTGGATCTGTTGCGGCAATTCCAGCGACATGACCGTGCCGGCGGGCACGAAAACCGCCGTGTTCGGTCCGTAGCCGCGGGTGATGCAGCCGACCGAGACGCGGCCCTGACCGCGGGTGATCCAATAGAGATGATGGCGGGTGTTGGAGTGCAGCGTCTCCACCCGCCAGGTGGGGCGCATGCGCAATTGGCCCAGAGAGGTGACGGCGTAGGAGTCGGACATCGCCGATGAGCCTAATGATCGCAAAAGTGAAAGGGAAGCTGCGGCTTTCTTATAATTCGCAGTATCTGTGCAGGATTTTGCCTATGGTTGGGCAATATGTCGCCAGCCCGACATGCGCGCGCGGAACCATGTGCGCTGCCGTTTGGCGTATTGGTGCGAAGCGATGATCGCCGCATCGCGCGCGGCCTCAAGGGACAACTCGCCGCGCAGATGCGCGATCAACTTGGGCGCGCCGATCGCCTTGGCGCTGCCCCCGGCCCGTGGCCAGCGGGGCAGATTGGCGCGGGCCTCCTCCAGCGCGCCGTTTCGCAGCATCAGATCGAAACGGGTTTCGATCCGCGCATTCAGCCAGTCCCGATCCGCATCGAGCAGGAGCGGCTGGGTCCGGGTCAGCGGCAGGAGCGGCGGCGCGGTTCCGGCCTGCCACTCCGACAGCGGCCGGCCGGTGGCGCGCCAGACCTCCCATCCACGCTGAACGCGGGCGCGGTTCTGCCGGTCGATGCGGGTGGCAAGCACCGGATCGGCCGCATCGAGATCGGAGAGAAGCGTCGCGTCGGGCAGGGCATCGGCCTCGGCCCTGATCGCGGACGGTGTCGGCGGGATCTCGGCCAGACCTTCGGTGAGGGCGCGGAAGTAAAGGCCCGTGCCGCCGACGATAATCGGACGGGGACCGTCCAGAAGCGGGCCTAGATCGCGGAGCCATTGACCCACGGAATAGGCCGCTTCGAACGGGACGTGGCCGTAAAGCGCGTGCGGCGCGCGGACTTCTTCGTCGGGTCCCGGGCGCGCGGTGAGAACGCGCCAGCCGTCATAGACCTGCAACGCGTCGGCGTTGAGAATGCGCCCGCCCTGCGCCTCGGCGATGGACAGTGCCAGCGCCGATTTGCCGGACGCCGTGGGCCCGGCGATCAGAACGGGGCGTTCCGGCGAGAGAGTTTTTATATCGATCAATGTCTTGCGGGTCGTTCTTGAAGTAGACGCAATGGGGCCGAGACGGGCGTTGAACCCAAAGCCCTTTTACGCCATGTTGCGGCAATCTCAATGACCCTGCCGCGCCAGCGGCCGCCTCCGAGGATCTCATGCCAGACGAAACACCCGCGACCCGCCCTGCCTATAACCGCGTGATGCTGAAGATTTCGGGCGAGGCATTGATGGGGAGCCAGGGGTTCGGATTGCATCCGCCCACGGTGGAGCGGATCGCTCAGGAGGTCAAATCAGTCCATGATCTGGGGGTGGAGATCTGCATGGTGATCGGCGGCGGCAACATCTTCCGCGGGCTTCAGGGCTCCGCACAGGGGATGGAGCGCACGACTGCGGATTACATGGGCATGCTGGCGACGGTGATGAACGCGCTGGCGATGCAATCGGCGCTGGAGAGCCTGGGCGTGTTCACCCGCGTGATCAGCGCGATCCCGATGGATCAGGTCTGCGAGCCCTATATCCGTCGCCGCGCGGTGCGCCATCTGGAGAAGAAGCGCGTGGTGATCTTTGCCGCGGGCACCGGCAATCCGTATTTCACCACCGATACGGCCGCCACGCTGCGCGCGAATGAAATGGGATGCGAGGCGATCTTCAAGGGCACCAAGGTGGACGGGGTCTATGACAAGGATCCGGTCGAACATGACGATGCGGTGCGCTATGAGCAGATCAGCTATGACGAGGTTCTGGCCCAGCATCTGGGCGTGATGGATGCCTCCGCCATCGCGCTGGCCCGTGAAAACGATGTGCCGATCATCGTGTTCTCGCTGGATGAACCCGGCGGGTTCAAGGGCATTCTGGCCGGGGAAGGCACCTATACAAAAGTCCAGTAAGGGCTTAGAAGTACTGACTAACACGCGTTGATAAGAACGGGGCAGGGACATGTCCGACGATATTGAAATTGATGTAGCCGACCTTGAGCGGCGGATGGACGGGGCGCTTGCCAATCTGAGGACCGAATTCGCCTCGTTGCGCACGGGCCGGGCCTCGGCGGCGATGCTGGAGCCGGTGCAGGTGGAAGCCTATGGCCAGATGACGCCGATCAATCAGGTGGGCACGGTGAACGTGCCCGAAAGCCGGATGGTGACGATCAACGTCTGGGATAAATCCATGGTCGGCAAGGTGGAGAAGGCCATTCGCGAAAGCGGTCTGGGCATCAACCCGCAGCTGAACGGCACGATCATCATGCTGCCGATCCCCGAACTGAACGAGGAACGCCGGCGCGAGCTGACCAAGGTTGCGGCGCATTATGCCGAAAACGCGCGGGTCGCGATCCGCAATGTGCGGCGCGACGGGATGGATCAGATCAAGAAGGCGAAGGCCGACGGCATGTCGGAGGACGACCAGAAGCTGTGGGAGGCCGAGGTGCAGGAGCTGACCGATGGCCATATCGCGCGGGTCGATGCGGCGCTGGAGACCAAGCAAGCCGAGATCATGCAAGTCTGAGTAACGAGCGACATTCCCGACAATTGAGGAGCCGCCCATGGCCCGATCGAGCCCCGAGACCGCCGACAAGGACAAGACGCCGCGCCATGTGGCGATCATCATGGACGGCAACGGCCGGTGGGCGCAGATGCGCGGGCGGCCACGGCTGGTGGGCCATCACGCAGGCGCAAAGCGGGTCAAGGAGATCGTGCGCTCCTGCCCGGATCTGGGTGTGGAATACCTGACGATCTTTGCCTTTTCGACCGAGAACTGGAAGCGGACCCAGACCGAGGTGGCGGGGCTGATGAAGCTATTCAAGCGCTACATCCGGCGCGAGACGCAATCGCTGATCGACGAGAATGTGCGGGTGCGGTTCATCGGCGACCGGGTGCGGTTGGAGCCGTCGCTGGTCGACATGATGGACAATCTGGAATTACTGACGGCCGGCAATGCGGGTACGCATCTGACCATCGCGCTGAACTATGGCGGCCGGGACGAGGTGGCGCGCGCCACAAGGCGGCTTGCCCATGACGTGGCCGCAGGCAAGCTCGACCCGCGTCATGTGAGCGACGAGACGCTGCCGAAATACCTCGATACCTGCCTGCTGCCTGACCCCGATCTGGTGATCCGGACCAGCGGCGAGGCGCGGATCTCCAACTTTCTGCTCTGGCAGTCGGCCTATGCGGAGTACGAGTTCATCGACACGCTCTGGCCCGACTTCACGCCCGCGGAGTTCGACAAGGTCTTGCGCCGCTTCTGCAATCGCGAGCGACGTTTCGGCGCGGTGCCGGCCTGATCCCGGCGCGGTCGATGAATTTCAGTCGCGACAGCTTTTCCGACCTTGCGGTTCGCATGGTCACGGGCGTTGCGATGGCGATTGTGGGGCTGGCGGCGGTCTGGGCTGGCGGCTGGTGGTTCATCGGGCTTGTCCTTTTGATCGTCGGCACGCTGGTCTGGGAGCTTGTGCGGATGCTGGGCGGCGGCCCGCGGCGTGCGATTGCGCTTGGCGGTCTGGCCGCCGGGCTGCTGCTTGCGGCAAAGCTGCTGCCCGTGGGGCTGGGCCTGCCGCTTCTGCTTCTGGCGAGCATTGCGGGTATCGGGTTTCTGGACAAGAACCGCACACTCTACATCATGTATACCGCGCTCATCATGTTCGCGGGGTTCGGTCTTCTGGTCCATCGCGAGGATTTCGGGCTGACCTGGATGCTGTGGCTGGTGCTGGTCGTCGCCGCGACCGATGTGCTGGGCTACTTCGCCGGGAGGATTCTCGGCGGTCCGAAATTCTGGCCGCGCGTCAGCCCCAAGAAGACATGGTCGGGCACGGTGGCTGGCTGGGTCAGCGCCGGGATCGTGGGCGCGGCGTTCATGCAGACAACCGGAACGGGGGTGGAGCTGATAGGAATATCCGTTGCGCTGAGCATGGCAAGCCAGATGGGCGATATCGCCGAAAGTGCGGTAAAACGGCGGATGGGGGTCAAGGACAGCTCGACCCTGCTGCCGGGGCACGGGGGCGTGTTCGACCGGTTCGACGGGATGCTAGGCGCGGCGCTTCTGCTGCTGTTGGTCGAAAGCCTGATCGTGTTCCCGCCGCCGCCGCTTTAGGGAGTGTCCATGCGAAAGGTCAGTGTTTTCGGAGCCACCGGATCCATCGGGCAGAACACGCTCGATCTGATCGCGCGCGCGCCCGACGGCTATGACGTGGTGGCGCTGACCGGCGGGCGGAACGTGGCGCAGCTGGCGCGCGACGCGCGCGCCGTCGGTGCCGATATCGCGGTGACCGCCTATGAGGAGGAACTGCCAGTGCTGCGCGACGCGCTCGCCGGATCCGGGATCGCCGCCGCCGCCGGGGAGGCCGCGCTGATCGAAGCGGCGGACCGGCCCGCGGACTGGATCATGTCGGCGATCGTGGGGGCGGCGGGGCTTGCCCCCGGGTTCCGGGCCTTGCGGCATGGCACCACGCTGGCGCTGGCGAACAAGGAAAGTCTGGTCACCGCAGGTCCGCTTCTGCTGGCCGAAGGGCGCGCGCATGGCGCGACGATCCTGCCGGTGGACAGCGAGCACTCGGCGGTGTTTCAGGCGCTGGTCGGCGAGGACATGGCGGCGGTGGAACGGATCATCATCACCGCTTCGGGCGGTGGCTTGCGCGACTGGCCGGTGGAGGCGCTACCCGATGCGACGGTGGCGGATGCCGGGGCGCATCCGAACTGGGACATGGGGCAGCGGATCACCATCGACAGCGCGTCGATGTTCAACAAGGCGATGGAGCTGATCGAGACCAAGGAGTTTTTCGGTGTCCGCCCGGATCAGATCGAGGCGGTCGTGCATCCGCAATCCATCATCCATGCGCTTGTGGGGTTTCGCGACGGCGCGCTGATGGCGCATCTGGGTGCGCCGGACATGCGCCATGCCATCGGTTATGCGCTGCACTGGCCAGACCGCCGGCATCTGCCGGTCGCGCGGATCAATCTGGCGGAACTGGCGACGCTGGAGTTTCTGGCGCCTTGCGACACGCGCTACCCCGCGCTCGGCATCGCGCGGGCGGTGATGGAAACCGGCGGTCGCGCGGGCGCCGTCTTCAACGCGGCCAAGGAGATCGCGCTGGACGGTTTTCTGGCCAGGCGGATCGGTTTCATGGACATGGCCGGCGTGGTCGAGGCCACGCTTGACGGGATTTCGGGCCGGTTTCGCCTAACTGATGCCATAGACACCCTTGAGACGGTGCTGGAAACAGACCATCTGGCACGGGTAGAGGCCGAAGAGCAGGTCAAAAAAATGCAGGGACGCAAATAGTATGGAATTCATCCCCCAGTTCGGCAGTGTCGCGTTCACGATCCTGGCCTTTATTCTGGCGCTGTCGATCATCGTCGCGATCCACGAATACGGACATTACATCGTGGGCCGCTGGTCCGGCATCCATGCGGAGGTGTTTTCCATCGGCTTCGGTCCGGTTCTGACCAGCCGGGTCGACCGGCACGGCACCCGCTGGCAGATCGCGGCGCTTCCCTTTGGCGGCTATGTGAAGTTTCTGGGCGATGCGGATGCGGCCTCGGGCAAGGACGGGGCGGCGATAGATGCGCTCGACGTGGCCGAACGCCGGCGCTCCATGCATGGCGCGCCGCTTTGGGCACGCGCGGCGACGGTCGCGGCGGGACCGATCTTCAACTTCATCCTGTCGATCCTGATCTTCGCGGGCGTCGTGCTGGTATCGGGGCAGGCGGTGGAGGAGGCACGGATCGGCCCGGCAAAGATGTTGCCCGCCGATATCGCCGTGCTGCAGGAGGGCGATCTGGTCACCGCGGTGGCCGGTGAGCCGGTGGACGGTCTGGCCGATCTCTATGAGTTGAGCCGCGAGACGCTGCCCCCCGCGCCAAGCCTGACCTACGACATCGAGCGCGATGGCCGGGCGATGCAGGTGGAGGCGAGCTTCCCCCTGATCCCGGTGATCGAGGCGGTGACCCCGCAATCGGCGGCGATCGACGCGGGGCTTGAGCGGGGCGATGTGATCCGCGCAATCGACGGGCAGCCGATCTACGCCTTTTCCCAGTTGCGCGATGCGGTCGAGGCCTCGGAGGGCGCGCCGCTTGCGCTGGATGTCTGGCGCGCGGGCGAGATGATGGAGGTCACGCTCAGCCCAAGGCGGATGGATCTGCCGCTGGCCGAAGGCGGGTTCGAGACCCGCTGGCTGATCGGGATCACGGGCGGGCTGTTCTTCGAGCCGGTGACCGAGCCTGTGGGCCTCTGGGAGGCGGCAGGCTTCGGCGTCAGCCAGACCGGCTTCATCATCCAGTCGTCGCTTTCGGGCCTGTGGCACATGATCACCGGCGCGATTTCCAGCTGCAACCTGCAAGGTCCCATCGGTATTGCCGAAACCAGCGGCGCGGCCGCCAGCCAGGGGATCGAGAATTTCATCTGGTTCATCGCGGTCCTGTCCACGGCGGTGGGCCTCTTGAACCTCTTTCCGATTCCCGTTCTGGACGGCGGTCACCTGATCTTTCATGCCTATGAGGCGGTGGCGGGCAAGCCGCCTTCCGACAAGGCCCTGAAAGTCTTCATGTCCATCGGTCTGACGCTGCTGTTGGCCTTGATGCTCTTTGCGCTGACCAATGACATTTTCTGCCCGTAAGGGTAGAATGCCCAAGGGCGGCGGATCACCAAAGCGCCCATCCGGCGCCCAAATTGCGCCATATTCAAAGCCGATCTTCTGACCATGACGGGGCAAGTGCCCCTTGGTGTGGCACACAGAGAGGCCGGAGACGATGAAACTGATCACCGACGGATATCGCGGCATCAGCTTTTTCATGCAGATCAATGTGGACCGTCTGCTGGTTCCGCTGATGATCATCGGCGCCCTGACCATTGCCGGTTGGCTGATGTCTTACGCGACGGTTTACTGATCCGGCCGATTGCGCGCCCTGACGGGCCGCCGCGACACTTCCCCGAACACGTCCCTTGTGTATATATTGTGACACAGCCTGTGGATAACCCCCACCGGCTGTAATGGATCGTTTTGACAACGTCCCTCGGCTTCGGTAGGCAGGAGCGGAGGATACGGATCAGAAACGGGGCAGGATTCGATGAGCAGTCGCGCAGAGAACGCATCGATTTGGCGGGGCGCGGTTGCGGCCCTTTTGGCGGTAGCCCTGGTCGCCCTGCTGGCATGGCCGGTCGCGGCGCAGAATTTCCGCTTCAGCCAGTTCGATGTTCAGGGAAATCAGCGGATCGAGGCCAGTACGATCCTGACCTATGCCAATATCAATCCCGGCGAGGCGGTATCTGCGGGGCAGGTCAATGACGCGCAGCAGCGGCTGCAGCAATCCGGCCTGTTCGAAAGCGTCGAAGTCGTCCCGCGCGGCTCCACCTTGGTGATCATCGTGCAGGAATATCCGACGATCAACCGGATCAGTATCGAGGGCAACCGCCGTCTCAACGACGATGATCTGCTGCCGCTGCTGACCTCGCAGCCGCGCCGGGTCTATTCCCCCTCCGTGGCCGAGCAGGATGCGGCCGCGATCAACGATGCCTATCGCCAGGCAGGCCGGCTGACGGCGACCGTCTCGCCGCAGATCATCCGCCGCAGCGACAACCGCGTCGATCTGGTCTTCGAAGTGACCGAGGGCCGGGTCGTCGAGACCGAGCGGATCTCCTTCGTCGGCAACCGCGAGTTTTCCGACCGGCGCCTGCGCCGTGTGCTGGAAAGCACGCAGGCCGGTCTGTTCCGCGCCATCATCCGCCGTGACAGCTTCGTGGCTGATCGGATCGCTTTCGACCAGCAGTTGCTGACCGATTTCTACCGGGATCGGGGATATGTCGATTTCGAAGTCCTGAGCGTGACGTCGGAACTCGCGCGGGGGCGGGATGCCTATTTTATCACCTTCAACATCCGCGAGGGCCAGAGCTTCGATATCGGCGAGATCACCGTGGTAAGCGACCTGCCCGAGATCGATATCGACGAATATCGCGACGTGATCCGCATCAGCAGCGGCAACACCTACAGCCCCCGCCTGATCGACAACACGATCAGCCGGATGGAAAACCTCGCGACGCGGCAGGGTCTGCGGTTCATCCGTGTCGAGCCCCGCATCACCCGCAACGATGCGGATCTGACGCTGGATGTGGAATTTGCGGTGGTGCGCGGCGAGCGTGTATTCGTCGAGCGGATCGATATCGAAGGCAATGCCACGACGCTGGACCGGGTGGTGCGGCGGCAGTTCGACACGGTCGAGGGCGATCCGTTCGATCCGCGCGCGATCCGGCAGGCTTCGGAGCGGATCCGGGCGCTGGCCTATTTCTCCGATGTGCAGGTGGAGGGCCGTCAGGGCACCTCGCCCGACTCGGTGATCGTCGATGTCGATGTGGAGGAGCAGCCGACCGGCTCGCTTGGCTTCTCGGTCAGTTTCTCAAGCGATGTCGGGACCGGTCTGGCCGTCTCCTTCGCCGAGCAGAACTTCCTCGGCCGGGGGCAGGCGGTTGAGTTTTCCTTCAGCACCGCTCAGGACAGCCGGGCCTTCAATTTCGGCTTCGTGGAGCCGGCCTTCCTGCGACGGGATCTGTCGTTTGGTCTGGATGTTTTCTATAGCGAGACCAATCAGGAAAACGCCGCCTTCGACACCGAGAATATCGGGCTGCGAACCTCGCTTGGCTTCCCGATCAGCGAATATGGCAGAATGAGCGTTTTCTATCGTATCTCGGAAGACAGCATTCTGAACGTGCCGACCGATAGTTCGCCGATCCTGCAGCGCGAGGAGGGATCGCGCGTCACCTCCTCCCTGGGCTACGGGTTCAGCTATGACACCCGCAATACGGGCCTCAACCCCAATGCAGGCGTCCTGCTTCGGTTCAACCAGGAACTGGCGGGTCTTGGCGGTGACAACGAGTACATTCGCACCACGGCGCTTGCATCTGCGGAAAGGGGCATTGCCCGCGAAGAGGTGACGCTGCGCGCGACCATCGAGGGCGGTGCGCTTGAAATGCTGGACGGCAACAGCCGCTTCACCGATCGTTTCTTCCTGTCCAGCCGGCAGATGCGCGGCTTCGAGCCGCGCGGTCTGGGCCCGCGTGACACCAACGCGGTCAACAATGATGCATTGGGCGGCAATTACTTCGCCGTGGCCCGGTTCGAGGCGGCCTTCCCTCTGGGACTGCCGGACGAATACGGCATTTCGGGCGGTGTGTTCTATGATATCGGCACGGTCTGGGGGCTGGATGATGTGGTGGGCGCCGGTGGTGCGATTGTGGATGACGACATCCATTTCCGCAGCTCCGTCGGTTTCTCGATCTTCTGGGATACGGCGATCGGGCCCTTGCGCTTCAACTTCAGCCGGGCGCTGGAAACCCAGCCCTATGACCAGACCCGTGAATTCGATCTGACGATCGAGGCGCGTTTCTGAAGGAGAGGCGGCATGGCGCTTTGGCGCAGCAGGCCCTGGCTGAGCGCGACCCTGGCGGTCGCGCTTATGCTGTTTGCGGAGGGGCCCGCAGGCGCGCCTGCGCTGGCGCAGCAGCTTTCCGCCCCGTCGGTGCCCACGCCCGCGCCGGAGGGCATTCTGGTGCTCAATCAGGACCGGTTGTTTTCTACCTCGCTTTATGGCGCGCGCGTTCAGCGTGAACTGGAGGCGGCGGGCGAACGTCTGGCCGCGGAAAACCGGCAGATCGAGGCGCAACTGACCGAAGAGGAACTCCGCCTGACCGAGCAGCGGCCCCAGATGGACCCGGTCGCCTTTCGCATATTGGCCGAAGAGTTCGATACCCGCGTCGGCGAGATCCGCGCGGCGCAGGAAGCCAAGGCGCAGTCGCTGAGCGATCAGGCCGATGACGCGCGCCAGCGGTTTTTCGAGCTGAGTTTTCCGATCCTTCTGGAATTGGTGCGGGAGCGCGGGGCGGCTGTGATCATGGACAACCGGGCCGTCCTGCTTTCGGCGGAAAGCGTCGACATCACCGCCGACGCGCTGGCACGTGTCAATGCGGAGATCGGTGATGGCGGTGACGCGGTCTTGCTGCCGTTGCCCGATCCGTCCCCGCCTTTACCGCGCCCCGCGCCGGAAGCATCGTCCCCGCAGACGGATCCCTAGGCGCCAAGCGACCTTGCCGCGCAGGAGCCGAGTTGCTACCACGGTGGCACGCGCGCCAGCCCATGCCCATGGGCCGATCCGCACCAAGGCAGGCAACGACACCAAAGGATACCGGCATCCATGAGCGCCGACACCCCCACGACCGCCGATATTCATCTGATCCAGCGGATCATTCCGCATAGATATCCGTTCCTGCTGATCGACAAGGTGCGCGAGATCGAGCCCTTCACAAGCGCCGTCGGGGTCAAGAACGTCACCTTCAACGAGCCGCATTTTCAGGGGCATTTCCCCGGTGCGCCGATCATGCCCGGCGTCACGATCATCGAGGCGATGGCGCAGACCGCTGCGGTGATGGTAGGGGTCAGCATGGATATGGCCGACAAGGATCTGCTGGTTTATTTCATGGCGATCGACAAGTGCAAATTCCGCCGCAAGGTGACCCCCGGCGATGTGCTGGAGTTGTCGGTCAGCGTCACGCGGGGCAAACCGGGCGGCAAGGTCTGGAAGTTTCTGGGCAAGGGCACCGTCGACGGAGAGATGGCAGCCGAGGCCGAGTTCACCGCGATGATGGATCTGCCCGCCGAGGCCGCCCCATGAGCATCGACGCATCGGCGAGAATACACGCCTCCGCCGTGATCGAGGAGGGTGCTGTGATTGGGCCGGATTGCGAGATCGGCCCGTTCTGCGTGGTGGGCCCCGAGGTGACGCTGGCCCAAGGTGTGACCATGAAATCCCATGCGGTGGTGACCGGCTGGACCGAGATCGGGGCGGGCACGGTGATTTTTCCGTTCGCCAATATCGGCGATATCCCCCAGGACCGGAAATTCGCAGGCGAGCGCACCCGGCTGATCGTCGGCAAGCGCAACCGCATCCGCGAGGGCGTCACGATGAACACCGGCACCGCGGGCGGCGGCGGCGTGACCCGGGTGGGCGATGACGGGCTTTTCCTTGCCGGCTCTCATGTGGCGCATGACGCGCAGGTCGGCAACAACGTGGTCATGGTCAACAACGCGTCGCTCGCGGGGCATTGCGTGGTCGAGGATGACGTGATCATCGGCGGGCTGTCGGGGGTGCATCAGTTCGTGCGGATCGGGCGCGGGGCGATCATCGGGGCGGTCACGATGGTAACCCATGATGTCATCCCCTACGGGCTGGTCCATTCGCCCCGCGGAGAGTTGCAGGGGCTGAACCTCGTGGGGCTGAAACGCAAGGGCGTGAGCCGGCAGGACATCACCGCGCTCAGGGCCGCGTTTCAGGCGCTGGCCCAGGGCGAAGGCGCGTTTCAGGATCGCGCCCGACGCCTACCGGAAACCTGCGGCGACAGCATATATGTGCGGGAGATCGCGGATTTCGTGCTGTCGGCGACCGACCGTTCCTTTCTGACGCCGGGATAGGGCGATGACGCGTGCGATCATTGCCGGGGCCGGCACCTTGCCGGCACTGCTCCTGAAGGCGGGGCCGGCGCATCTGGTGGCGTTCGAAGGTGTGGAAATCACGTGTGGCGGAGCCCCGGTTATCCCGGCCCGGTTCGAACAATTAGGACGTCTTTTCAAGACATTGCGGGCCGAGGGGATCGACGAGCTTTGCCTGGCGGGTGCGATGTCGCGCCCGCGGTTCGACCCCTCCGCGCTTGATGAGGAAACCAGCGCGCTGATGCCGCGGCTGATGGCCGCCATCGGGCAGGGGGATGACGGGCTGCTGAGCAGCGTGATCTCGCTTCTGGAAGAGGAGGGGTTCGCGGTGCGCGCGGCCCATGAGCTGCGCCCGGACCTCGTGGCCGGGGAGGGCGGGCTTGCCGGTATCCCGACCGAGCGCCAGCTGGCCGATGCCGCCCGCGCCCGCGCCGTTCTGGCCGCCTTGGGGCCGCTGGATGTGGGGCAGGGCGCGATCGTGGCCGCAGGCCAGGTTCTGGGGATCGAGACGTTGCAGGGCACCGATGCGATGCTGGATTTCGTGGGCCGGACCCGGCCCGGCTCGCGTGGGGTTCTGGTCAAGCGGCCCAAGCCGGGGCAGGATCTGCGTGTCGACATGCCGGTCATCGGGCCCGACACGGTGCGGGGTGCGGCCAATGCCGGGCTTGCGGGGATCGAGATCGCCGCAGGCGGCGTATTGCTTCTGGAGCGCGGCGCCGTATTGGCCGAGGCCGAGGCGCGCGATGTCGCGATATGGGCCACGCCATGACCGTCCGGCTGTTCCTGATCGCAGGCGAGCCCTCGGGCGACCGGTTGGGGGCGGCATTGATGGCAGGGCTGAAGGCGTTGCAGCCGGATACGGAGTTTCACGGGATCGGCGGGCCGCTGATGCAGGCCGAGGGCCTGCAAACGGTGTTTCCGATGGAGGAGTTGAGCGTTATCGGGCTTGCCGAGATCCTGCCGCGGCTGCGGGGGCTTCTGAAACGGGTCTCCGAAACCGCGGACCGTGTGGTGGCGATGCGGCCCGACGCCCTGATCACCATCGATATTCCGGAGTTTTCGCTGCGTGTGGCGGCCAAGGTGAAGGCCCGCGCGAAAGCCCTGCGCACGATCCATTACGTTGCGCCGACAGTCTGGGCCTGGCGCAGCGGGCGGGCGCAGAAAATGGCCAGATCCATCGATCATGTGCTGGCGCTTTTCCCGTTCGAGCCGCGGCTGATGGAGGCCGCCGGCATGACCTGCGATTTCGTGGGCCACCCGGTGGCGACCGAACCGCTGGCCAGCGAGGCGGAGGCGCGCGCATTCCGCGCGGCCCACGGGATCGCCTCGGACGCGCCGCTGGTTCTGGTGCTGCCCGGGTCGCGGCGGGGCGAGGTGACGCGTCTGTCCCCGGTCTTCGGCGCGGCGTTGCGGCATGTGCAGGACACCCATCCGCAGGTGCGGATGGTGGTGCCGACCGTTCCGGCGGTGGCCAGTCTTCTGGCCGAAAAGGTGGCCGAGTGGCCGGATGCGCCGGTGATCCTCGACCCGACGGCGATGACACCCGACGCCTATCAGGCCGAAAAGCGCGCGGCCTTCATGGCGGCGGATGTGGCGCTTGCCGCCTCGGGCACGGTCAGTCTTGAACTGGCGGCTGCGGCCACGCCCATGGTCATCGCCTATGACATGAGCTGGCTGTCGAAACAGGTGATCCGGGCGATGTTGAAGGTCGACACGGTGACCCTTGTCAATCTGGTGTCGGGCACCCGGACGGTGCCCGAATTTCTGGCCGAGAAATGCCTGCCGGAACCGATCGCCGGGGCGCTCTCGACGCTGCTGGAGGATGAGGAGGCGCGGGCCGCGCAGCAGGCGGCCGCCACGCGCAGCATGCAACTGCTCGGGCGGGGCGGCGAGGCGCCGGGCCTGCGCGCCGCGCGATCCGTATTGCGGGTGATCTGATCCGAGCCTGCCGAAATGGCCGACGGCGATGGCGCGCGGGGCGGGGTCAGCCCGTGAAGTCGGCCGGATCGGCCCCGCTCAGCTGTTGCAGAAGACCGGGTGCGACGGGGAAGATATGGCGCGGCGTGCCGGCCGCGGCATAGACCTGCGCGAAGTCCAGAAGACGCGGATCGAACCAGGCGCGGATCGGGTTGAGATGGCCGATCGGGGCCACACCGCCGATGGCGAAGCCGGTTTGTGCGCGGATCAGCGTGGCATCGGCCTTGCCCAGGGGCTCACCCGCCAGCGCACTGGCCTTGCCGGCATCGACCTGATTGCCGCCCGCGGTGATGAAGAGCACGGCCTGTCCGCTGGTTTCGGCCCGGAAAATGATCGACTTGGCGATCTGGTCGATCTCGCACCCGGCGGCCTCCGCCGCCTCTGCGGCCGTGCGTGTCGTCGCCGGCATCTCCAGCACGGTTTCCTGTACGCCGGCCTCGGCCAATGCGCGTTTCACCCGTTTCAGGCTCTTGCTCATCCGGTTTGTCCCTTGTCTGCCGGAGGCGACCATTGCAAGGATCGTCGCGGGCAGCAAGACGAGGCGCGGAGATGGCGATGGACAACGAAATCAGAAATGCCGAACGCGCCGTCTGGGAGGCGCTGAAAGCCGGGGACCCCAGTGCCGATGCGGCCTGTCTGAGCGCGGATTTCCTTGGGGTCTACCCGTCCGGCTTTGCGGATCGGGCCGCCCATGCCGGGCAACTTGCCGACGGACCGAGTGTTGCCGCCTACCGGATCGGCGAGGAACATCTGATGCGGCTTGGGCCCGATCACGTGCTTTACGCGTATCGCGCCGATTTCCAGCGGCCCGCCGGCGGGTGGGAGGCGATGCTGGTCAGCTCGGTCTGGCGCCGCGAGGGCGCCGGCTGGATCAACGTCTTCAGCCAGGACACCCCGCTTGCGTTGACGGGCTGAGCCGCGCGCGCCATCAAGGGCCATGAGCTTCGTCGCCCGCCTGACCCGCCACCCGATTGCCTTCGATCCCGACAGAGGGGCCGAGGCGCTGGCCCTGTTGCCGGATCTGCCGGGTGAATTGCGCCCGCTGATCGAGGGGACCGCGGGGTGCAGCCCCTATCTGGCCCGGCTGATGGCGCAGGAAAGCGCGTGGCTTGCGGCGGCGCTGGCCGGTACGCCGGAGGCCGCGCAGGAGCAGATCCTTGCCGCGACATCGGCGCTGGAGGGTCCGGCGCTCGGTCGGGATCTGCGCCAGCAGAAGCGCCGCGCGGCATTGCTGACGGCGCTGGCCGATCTGGGCGGGATCTGGTCGCTGGAAGAGGTGACCGGCGCGCTGACCGACTTCGCCGATGCCGCTGTGCAGGCCGCGCTGGTCGCCCATGTGGGGGCCGAGATCAGGCGCGGCAAGCTGCCGGGCATGACCGAGGATGACGCGGCCAGCGGGGCCGGGATGGTGGCGCTGGCGATGGGCAAGATGGGCGCGGGGGAGTTGAACTATTCCTCCGATATCGATCTGATCTGCCTGTTCGACGAAACCCGCTTCGACCCCGCCGACGAGATGGAGGCGCGGGCCGGGTTCATCCGCGCGACCCGGCGGATGGCGGCGACCCTGTCGGAAAACACGGCCGAGGGTTATGTCTTCCGCACCGATCTGCGGCTGCGGCCCGATGCATCGGTCACGCCGGTCTGCATCTCGATGGCCGCGGCGGAGCGGTATTACGAGGCTGAGGGACGGAGTTGGGAGCGCGGCGCCTATATCAAGGCGCGCGCGGCGGCCGGCGACATCGCCGCGGGCAAGCGGTTTCTGAAAGTGCTGGTGCCCTTTGTCTGGCGCAAGCATCTGGATTTCGCGGCGATCCAGGACACCCATGAGATGCGGCAGCGGATCCGGTCCCACAAGGGGCTTCACGGGCCGATCACGCTGGACGGGCATAACATGAAGCTGGGCGCAGGCGGCATTCGCGAGATCGAGTTTTTCGCCCAGACCCGGCAATTGGTGGCCGGCGGCCGGGACCCGGAGCTCAGGGCGCGTGAAACGGTGCCGGCGCTGGCGGCGCTGGCCGCCAAGGGCTGGATCGAGGCGCCCGTGGCCGAGGCGCTAAGCGGGCATTACCGCCACCACCGGGAGGTGGAGCACCGGTTGCAGATGATCGCCGATGCGCAGACCCATGATCTGCCCAATTCGCCCGACGGCTTCGACCGGCTGGCGCGGTTCTGCGGGCAGGGAGACACCGCCGCCTTTCAGGCGGGGCTGAAGGCGCGGCTGGAGGCCGTCGATCGTCTGACGGAGCCGTTTTTCGCCCCCGGACCGGCCGCCGTGGTGGAGGTGAGCCTGAGCGATACGGCGCGCGAGATCGTGGACCGCTGGCCCGGATATCCCGCCCTGCGGTCGACCCGCGGGCAGGAGATCTTCGCGCAGTTGAAGCCCGATCTTCTGGCCCGGTTCCAGCGCGCCGCGCGCCCGGATGAGGCGCTTGGAAATTTCGACGGGTTCCTGCGCGGGCTGCCGGCGGGCGTGCAGCTCTTCTCGCTCTTCAAGGCGAACCCGCCGCTGGTCGATCTGCTGGTCGATATCTGCGCCACCGCGCCCGCGCTGGCGCAGTATCTGTCGCGCAATTCCGGCGTTCTGGATGCGGTTCTGGGTGGCTCCTTCTTCGAGCCGTGGCCGAAGTCCGAGGTCCTTGCGGCCGGGCTGTCCACCCATCTGGACGGGCTGGATTACGAGGCGCAGCTGGACGCGGCCCGACGCTGGCAGAAGGAATGGCATTTCCGGATCGGGGTGCATCACCTGCGCGGGCTGATCACGGCCGAGGATGCGGGCGCACAGTATTCCGCGCTAGCCGATGCGGTGGTGGCCGGTCTCTGGCCCGCTGTCTGCGCCGATCTGGCAACCCGCCACGGGCCTGCGCCGGGGCGTGGCGGCGCGGTGCTGGCGATGGGCAGCCTTGGCGCGGGCCGGCTCAGCGCGGGCTCCGATCTGGATCTGATCGTGATCTACGATGCCGGCGGGGTGGAGATCACCGAAGGCCGCCGCCCGCTCGACCCGCGGGCGTGGTTCGCCAAGGCCACCAAGGCGCTGGTGACCGCGCTCAGCGCGCCAACGGCGGCAGGCAAGCTCTATGAGGTGGACATGCGGCTTCGACCCTCGGGGCGGCAGGGGCCTGTGGCCACGGGTCTGGAGGCCTTCCGGCAGTATCAGATGGAAGAGGCCTGGACCTGGGAGCATATGGCGCTGACCCGTGCCCGCCCGGTGGCGGGCGACGCAAGCCTGTTGGCGGATATCGAGGCGGTGCGGCTGGACGTTCTGGCGCGCGCCCCCGCGCCCGACCGGCTGCTGGCCGATACGCGCGAGATGCGCAGCCGGTTGCAGGCGGCCGGCCGAGTGGGCAGCACCTGGGCGGTCAAGGATGGCCCCGGCGGCAGTCAGGATATCGAGCTTCTGGCGCAGGCCGCGGCGTTGCGCGCGGGCGCGCCGGCCCGCGACGTGGCGGGCCAGATCGCGGCGGGGCAGGCGGCGGGCTGGCTGGCCGCCGATGAGGTGGCGGCGCTGACATCGGCGCAGCGTCTATTCGCCCGGGTCCAGCAGGCCACGCGGCTCCTGACCGACGGGCCGCTGGATCTGGACAGGATCGGCGCCGGCGGGCGCGGGTTCCTGTGCCGCACGGCGGGGGCGGAGACGGTCGCGGAACTGGCCCGCGCCCTTGACGGCGCCCGCGACGAGGCCGCAAGACTTGTCGAGGCCGTGCTGAACAGGAACACCGCCGAACCGGGAGAGGACAGATGAGCAAACCGGGCGACATCAACGACCCCAAGGGGCTGATCCGCGAGGCCTATCTGATCGAGGGGATCACCGCGCCCGAATGCCGGTCGATTTTCATGGACTGGGCGCTGAGCCTGTCCGCGCCCGACCCGCGCGCGGCGATTGCCACCTTGCTGGAGCGCCACGGGGCCGGGCATGACACGCACCCGATGACCCAGGTCCTGCGCGAGGGCTTGGAGGCCTCGCCCGCCGCCAGACGCCGGGGCGGGCGCGCGGCACGGGTGCCGGGCGCGTAACACCACGGCTCCGCCCTCCGCAAAGGCCGGTCGGGACTATACCTTTTCGCGCGTCGCGTGGCTGCCGCGTTCCCGGTAGGGGGTGGTGTCGTAATGGGCCCGGTAGCATTTCGAGAAATGGGAGGGCGAGGCGAACCCGCAGGCCAGCGCCACGTTGATCACGCTCATATCGGTCTGCATCAGAAGGTTGCGCGCCTTGGCCAGCCTGAGTTCCATGTAGTATCGCTTGGGGGAGCGGTTGAGATAGCGGCGGAACAGCCGCTCCAGCTGGCGGGTCGACATCCCCACTTCGGAAGCCAGAACCGAGGGGCTGATCGGGTCCTCGATATTCTGCTCCATCATCCGGATCACCTGCCCGAGCTTGGGGTGCCGCACGCCGATGCGGGTGGGGATCGACAGGCGCTGCGTGTCCTGATCGGTGCGGATGGACGTATAGATCAATTGATCGGCAACCAGATTGGCTAGGTCTTCGCCGTGATCGGTGGCGATGATCTTGAGCATCAGGTCGATCGAAGCGGTGCCGCCTGCGGTGGTGATCCGGTTGCCATCGATCACGAAGACCGATTTCGTCAGCGCCACATCCTCGAATTCCTCGGTGAAACTGTCCTGGTTTTCCCAGTGGATCGTGGCGCGTTTGCCATCCAGAAGCCCCGCGCGCGCCAGCGTATAGCCCGCAGTGCAGAGCCCGCCGATGACGGCGCCCTTGCGCGCCTCCCGCCGAAGCCAGTTCAGCAGCCGTTTGGTGGTGGCGGCCTGCACGTCGATGCCGCCGCAGAGCAGGACGATATCGTCGCGCCCCACCTCCTCCAGATCGTGATCGAGCTTGTAGCCGATCCCGGCGCTGCAATAGGCGATCTCGCCGCCCTCTCCGGCCAGCGACCAGTCATAGAGCTGCTCGCCGGCCATGCGGTTGGCGATGCGCAGCGCCTCGACCGCGCAGGAAAAGCAAAGCATCGTGAACTGGTCAAGCAGCACGAACACATAGCGTTTCGGCTGGCTCGGCACGCCGTTCTTCAGGCTGGCCATACGCCGGTCCTTTCTTTCCTCCCGACCGGATGCCATGCCGATGGAACCCGGTCTGGTAGCGAAACCATCATTTTCCATCCGTGGCAATCCCCGGTAACCTTAAAATAGGCCATTGGATGCCGGGCCGGTCGCCCCTATAAGCGGGGCCGTGTTTTCAAAGGAGGCTGTCATGACAGCGGCACAAAGCTGGAGCAAATCGGACTGGCGCGCGAAACCGCGGGTGCAGATGCCCGACTATCCCGATCAGGTGGCGCTGGCCGCGGTCGAGGCGCAGCTTGCAAAGTATCCGCCGCTGGTTTTTGCCGGAGAGGCGCGGCGGCTGAAGGCCGAGCTTGGCGCTGTGGCCCGTGGCGAGGCGTTTCTGCTGCAGGGCGGGGACTGCGCCGAAAGCTTTGCCGAGTTCAGCGCCGATGCGATCCGCGACACGTTCAAGGTGATGCTTCAGATGGCGATGGTGCTGACCTATGGCGCCAAGGTGCCGGTGGTGAAGGTGGGCCGGATGGCCGGACAGTTCGCCAAGCCGCGCTCCGCCCCGACCGAGGTGAAGAACGGCGTCGAACTGCCCAGCTACCGCGGCGATATCATCAACGAGCTGGATTTCACGCCCGAGGCGCGGAACCCGGACCCGAGCCGGATGTTGCAGGCCTACACCCAGGCGGCGGCGTCGCTGAACCTGCTGCGCGCGTTTTCGACCGGCGGGTTCGCCGATATCCACCGCGTGCATTCCTGGACGCTCGGCTTTACCGACGGGGAGGATGCCGAACGCTATCGCGATATGGCGGGGCGGATTCAGGACAGTCTGGATTTCATGACCGCGGCGGGCCTGACCTCGGACACCAATCATGAGCTGTCGACGGTCGATTTCTATACCTCGCACGAGGCTTTGCTTCTGGAATACGAAGAGGCTCTGGCCCGGATCGATTCCACCAGCGGCCTGCCGATTGCCGGATCGGGGCACATGATCTGGATCGGCGACCGGACGCGCCAGCCCGATGGCGCGCATGTGGAATTTGCCCGCGGCGTGCAGAACCCGATCGGCCTGAAATGCGGGCCGACGACGACGCCGGAGGATCTGAAACTGCTGATGGCGCGGCTGAACCCGGAAAACGAGGCCGGGCGTCTGACCCTGATCGCGCGGTTCGGAGCCGGCAGCGTGGCCGATCATCTGCCGCGGCTGATCAGAACCGTTCGGGAAGAGGGCGCCAATGTCGTCTGGTGTTGCGATCCGATGCATGGCAACACGATCAAATCCGCCAGCGGCTACAAGACCCGGCCCTTCGACAGCGTGCTGCGCGAGGTTCAGGAGTTTTTCGCCATCCACCTGGCCGAGGGTACGGTGCCGGGCGGCGTCCATTTCGAGATGACGGGCAAGGACGTGACCGAGTGCACCGGAGGTGTCCGGGCGGTGACCGACGAGGATCTGTCGTCGCGCTATCACACCGCCTGTGATCCGCGCCTGAATGCCAGCCAGTCGCTGGAACTGGCCTTTCTGGTGGCCGAGGAGCTGTCTGCCGGACGTGAGGCGACCCGCGCGGTGGGTTAGAGCCCGCGTCGCCGCTCGGCCGAAAACTACGTCCGGACCCCGCGCATCAGGGGTCCGGATGGGTGGCGCTATTAAGCATGTTTCCAGCGATCGATCCGGCATATGGGTTAATGGCCCTGCGCGTCGCGACTATGGCTTGCCGCCCTTTACGACGTAGAGCCTTGGCCGCTTTCCTGGCATGTGGCGCGGTCCGGCCCCCCGGAACGGTTCCGCGGCTTCCGACAATCCGGGATTTTTCCGATCCGCGTCGAAGACCGCGTCCAGAACCGCCTGGCCGGACAGGAGAGGTGTGGCATCGGCACGCGCGACACGGAACCGTCGCGGCGGCTGCCCGATGAGCCCCTCGGTTGTGAGCACGCCGAGCGCGCGGCTGATCGTATCGTCGGTGCCGCGAAGCGGCAGCAGAACCATCCGGCCCGTCAGCGCAGAGCGACCCTGGCCGCCAGCTTCAAGATGCAGGTGCACGGCCGAGGGCCCGGTGAAGACGCGTTCCACATTTGCCATCAGACGCTCGCGTTCCGGCAGTTCGAACAGGGCCCGCACCGGCATGCCGCGTACCTCCATCCCCATCAGTTCGTTCAGATGGGTGCCGGACAGGCGGAACCGCACGACACCGGGGCGGGTGCGATCGAGGATGAACATGTAGCTGAGCAGATCGGAGATTTCGCGCGGATCGATCTCTGCCCGATCCGGCATGTCACGGTCTGCCCGCAGACGATCCCAGTAGGTGATGACATCGCTGATTATCGGGTAGGTCATGCTGTCCTTGCGTTGCCGGGTGCTACCGCATTCGGGCGGCCGCCGCTGCATCCGTGATCGGGTCATGCGCATTTCGGAGAATGCCGCAGGGATGAGCGCGTTGTGATGCTGACATCGAATATGTTAACGCTAGCCGTGTAATACTTAACCATTTCTTAATAACTGAATAAAATACGGCCTGCATGGGGGTAAATTCTTAAATGGTTAACTCGATGACGGGATACGCGGCCCGCGACGGGGCCGTTCCGGGGCTGGTCTGGTCCTGGGAAATGCGGGGCGTGAATGCCAAGGGGCTGGATCTGCGGCTGCGGCTGCCGGACCGGATGGGCGCGCTGGAGGCGCCCTTGCGGGACCGGATGAGCAAGGCTCTGGGCCGCGGCAACATCAACCTGACGCTCAGGCTGGCCCGGACTGACGGATCGACGGCGCAATCGGTCGACGAAACCGCCCTGCAGGCCGCGCTTGCGGCCATGGCGCAGGCCACCCGTGCCGCCGAGGCGGCGGGCATCGTGGTGGCCGCACCGCGCCCGGCCGACATTCTGGCCATGCCCGGCGTTTTCGATGCCCGGGGCGCCGAGCCCGATCCGCCCGACGCCCGTGTGTTTCTGGATGATTTCGAACGGCTTCTGGCCGCGTTTCACCAGATGCGCGCCGCCGAAGGGGCCGCGCTGCTGGGCGTGCTGGACCGGCAGTTGGACGAGATCGCCACGCTGGTGGAGGCCGCAGCCGCGCGCGCCGCGGCCCGTCAGGATGCCATCGCGGACGCGTTCCGCGCCAATGTCGCCAAGCTGATCGCGGCGGCCGAGGCCGTCGATAGCGCGCGGTTGGCGCAGGAACTGGCGCTGTTGGCGGTGAAAGCCGACGTGACCGAGGAAATCGACCGGCTGCGCGCCCATGTCACCGCGGCGCGCGATCTGCTGAGCGCAGAGGGGCCGGTGGGCCGAAAGCTTGATTTCCTGATGCAGGAGTTCAACCGCGAGGCCAATACGCTGTGTTCCAAATCCGCCGATACGAAGCTGACGCGGATCGGCCTTGACCTGAAAGTGCGGATTGATCAGATGCGCGAACAAGTTCAGAACGTGGAGTAGCCGGATGGCCCCCCAGACCCGCCGCGGATTGCTGATCATCCTGTCGTCGCCCTCCGGCGCGGGCAAATCGACCCTGGCGCGCCGGTTGATGGACTGGGACCCGTCACTGAGCTTTTCCGTCTCCGCCACGACCCGGCCCCCGCGGCCCGGAGAGGTGGATGGCGAGCATTATCATTTCCTCAGCGAGGCGGCATTCAAGAAGATGGTCGCCGAGAACGCGATGCTGGAACATGCCTTCGTCTTCGGCAATTTCTACGGCAGCCCGGTGGCGCCGGTGGCCGAGGCCATCGAAGCGGGGCGCGATGTGCTGTTCGATATCGACTGGCAGGGGGCGCAACAGATCAAGACCAGCGCGCTTCGCGATCACGTGCTGTCGATCTTCATCCTTCCGCCCTCCATCGACGAGTTGAGACGGCGCCTAGAGGCGCGCGGGCAGGACACGCCCGAGACCATCGCCAAGCGGATGCAGAAAAGCTGGGACGAGATCAGCCACTGGGACGGCTACGACTATGTGCTGATCAACGACGATCTGGACACGACCGAAGCCCGGCTGAAGCAGATCGTGGAGGCCGAGCGGCTGAAACAGGCGCAGCAGCCGGGCCTTCAGGGCCATGTGCGGATGCTGCACGACCAGTTCGAGGAGGGGCTGACATGATCTATGCGCTGGACGGGATCGCCCCGGAGATCGCCGAAGACACCTGGATCGCGCCGGACGCCAATGTGATCGGGCGCGTGGTTCTGGAGGCGGGGGCCAGCATCTGGTTCGGGTGCACCCTGCGCGGCGATAACGAGGAAATCCGGGTTGGCGCGGGATCCAACGTTCAGGAAAACTGCGTCTTTCACACCGATCCGGGCTGCCCGCTGCGTATCGGCGCGGATTGTACCATCGGGCACAAGGCCATGCTGCATGGCTGCACCATCGGCGATGGCAGCCTGATCGGGATGGGCGCGACGGTGCTGAACGGCGCGGTGATCGGCAAGGGCTGCCTGATCGGCGCCGGCGCGCTGGTGACCGAAGGCAAGATCATCCCCGATGGCAGCCTTGTGATGGGCGCACCCGGAAAGGTCGTGCGGGAGCTGGATGACGCCGCGCGCGCGGGTCTTCTGGCCTCCGCGGAACATTACCGGCAGAACATGCGGCGTTTCCGCGCCGGACTGGCCCCGCTTGGCTAAAGGGTGATCGTCAGCCCGGCATCGCCGATCGTCACGCGGGGCGCACGCCCGACGCCAAAGGCTGCGTCGCGCAACAGCGGAAACTGGACCTCCGCGGCGCGCACATCGGTCGTCTGGCCCGGGTGTTCCAGCAATTGCCAAAGGGCCCGGTCCGCGTTGACGCGCGGGCCTTCCGCGACCAGTTCCAACTGCTCGTCGTGCCGTCGGATCTCGACGGTGCCGCCCATGGGCAGGGCGGTTTCGGTGCAATTCAGCATCAGAAACGCCAGTTTCACATCGATCCGGGGCAAAGCGGTGTCCGGGTGCCATGTCACCCGCAGGCGGCCTGTGGCGAAAAGCGCCGTCAGGATCTCGTCGGTTTCGCGCCGGCTGATCTCCTGCTCGGCGCCCGCCGCGCCGAAGGCGATGCGAAAGAACCTGATCCGCGCCTGTGCATCCTTGACCGCATCGCCGATCAGCGCCATCTCAGGGCCATCGGCGCTGCCTGTCATGGCCAGCAGCTCGACGCCGTTTCCAATCGCGCCGAGCGGGTTGACCAGATCGTGGCAGAGCCGCGAGCCGACCAGTGCGGCCAGATCCTCGGGCGGAAATATCTTTCTGTCGTCCATCAGCGGAGCCTCGATATGTCAGACGATCTGAATGCGATCCTGGAGCCCGGAATGCTGGTGCGCCATCCGGACCGTCCCGATTGGGGCCTGGGACAGGTGCAGTCCAATATCGGCGGCAAGATCACGGTGAATTTCGAACATGAGGGAAAGGTTGTGATTGATGGCGCACATGTGGGGCTGGTCATCGACATCCTTTCGTGAATTTCGGTGGCAGCCGGTACTCTAGAAACCGCCTGGTTAACGGAACGCTAACATCATCCGGCTCGGCGGCAAAGCGCCGATCGCGGCGGATGCTTGCGTTCAAGCGGGGCTTTGGTAAACCGCGCCCGGGACGCTGTGAGGAGAGGCATGCAGATCGATGATGGCCATTTTGAGCTGCGTCTTGCGCAGGACGCGGCCGACATGCGGGCCGCGCAGCGCCTGAGATATGAGGTGTTCGTGGCCGAACTTGGCGGCGACGGGGCGCTTGTCGATCACGAGGCGCGGCTGGAGCGGGACCGGTTCGACCCCCATTTCGACCATCTGCTGCTGCTGGATCATCGCCGTCCCCCAGATGACAAGGTCGTCGGTGTCTATCGGGTGATGCGCTCGGATCAGGCGCGCGCGGCGGGTCAGTTCTATTCCGAGGACGAGTACGATCTGGACCCGCTCAAATCCTCCGGTCGGCGGCTGCTGGAGCTTGGGCGCTCCTGCGTCCATCGGGAGTATCGCGGCGGCACGGCGCTGATGCATCTCTGGAACGGGCTGGCGGCCTATGTGGCCGATCACGGGATCGAAGTGATGTTCGGGGTCGCGTCGTTTCACGGGACCGACCCCGCGCCGCTGGCACAGCCCCTGTCGTTCCTGCATCACCGTCATCTGGCCCCGGCGGAGTTGCGCGTGCGCGCCCGGGATGCCGCGTTCCAGCGGATGGATCTGATGGCGGCGGCGGATCTGGACCGGCCCGCCGCCACCCGCGAGATCCCGGCGCTGATCAAGGCTTATCTGCGTCTGGGCGGCTTCGTGGGGGAGGGGGCGTTCATCGACCGGCCCTTCAACTGCATCGACATCTGCCTGGTGCTGGACACCGGCCGGATGTCGGCCCGGCATCGCGATATCTACACCCGCGGAGCGGTCGCGTGATCACATGGGCCGGGGTGCCGCCGCCGAAGGACCCGGCCATCGGTCCGGCGGGGTGGCTGCGCGTGGGGCTGCGCGGCGCGGCCCTTCTGCTGCTTCTGGCGGTCTGTTTTCCCCTGCTCCTTGTGCTGCGCCTTGTGGAGGCACCGATCTGGGGGATGGATCGGCCGATCACCCCGTGGATCACGCAGTTTGTCTGTATCTGGGCCTGCCGGATACTAGGTCTGCGGCGACAGGTGATCGGCACGCCGATGCACGCGCGCGGCGCCTTCGTGTCCAACCATGTCAGCTGGCTGGATATCTTCGTTCTGAACGCAAACAAGCGGCTTTACTTCGTGGCGAAATCCGAGGTCCGTGGCTGGGGTGGCATCGGCTGGCTGGCGCGCGGGACGGGAACGCTTTTCATCAATCGCCGCAGGGGTGAGGCAAGGGCGCAGCAGGCCCTTTTCGAGGATCGCCTGGCCGCCGGTCACAGGCTGCTGTTCTTTCCCGAAGGCACCAGCACCGACGGGCAGCGGGTGTTGGATTTCAAATCGACGCTTTTCGCGGCCTTCCATGCCGACCGGCTGCGCGACATCCTGCATATCCAGCCCGTCACGCTGCGCTATGTCGCCCCGGCGGGCGAGGCGCCGCACTTCTATGGCTGGTGGGGCGATATGGGCTTTGGCCCGAACCTGTTGAGAATGCTGGCGACGCGGGCCCACGGGCGGGTGGAGGTGATCTACCACCCGCACATCGCGGTGGCCGACATACCCGACCGCAAGGCGCTGGCGCTGGCCTGCGAAACGGCGGTGCGCGCGGGGCTCAGCGAAGCGGAGCGGTGAGCCGGCTGAGGCTGGCGGCGGCATCGTCCTCGCGCCAGATCTCCTCGCCGATGGCGAAGAAATCGACAACCGGGGCAAGCGTTTCGATCAGCCCCGCATCGAGTGCGCCCTCGGCGACCACCGGAAGCTCGATCATCTCGGACCACCAGGCGAACAGCTCTTGCCCGGCCCGCGTGCCGTCGCCAAGCGCACTGTCGCCGGCCGGGCCGAAGGCGATGTAATCGGCCCCCGCCTCGCCCGCGGTCATCCCCTCATGGGAGGAGACCGCGCAGAAGGCGCCAACGATCGGATCGGCCCCCAGCTCTTTCCGGGTCTTGCGGACCGAACGGGCCCCATCGGTCAGATGCACACCATCGAGCCCCAGCTTCTCGACCAGTTGCAGATGGGCGGTGATGACCAGCGGCACGTCGCGGGCATGGGCCAGCTCGCGCAGCGCATCCGCCGCGCGGGTCACGTCGGTTTCGTCGGTGGTGGCCAGCGTCAGGCGCAGGCAGGCCACGGGATGCGCATCGAGCACGGCCGCCAGCCGCGGCGCAAAGGCCTGCGGGTCGAAAACGGGGGGCGTGATCAGGTAAAGCTGCGGGGTTTCGGTCATGGCGCTGTCCTTCGGTCTGGCGGGGGTGATAGCGGGTTCGGCCCGGCCGAACAATGGGGGGGATTGCGCGACGACCGATGCGGCACTAGACGGGCGGCATGAGCGATCCTGTCTTTATTCTGGTTCGTCCGCAGATGGGCGAGAATATCGGTGCCGCGGCACGGGCGATGTGGAATTTCGGGCTGGACCGGATGCGTGTAGTGGCGCCCCGCGACGGATGGCCGAACGAGCGCGCGGTGGCGCTGGCCAGCGGGGCGGGGCGGCTGCTGGACGAGGCGGGGCTGTGCAGCACCGTGCCGGAGGCGATCCGCGACTGCACCTATGTGTTCGCCACCACGGCGCGCGCGCGCGGCCTGACCAAGCCGATCGTGACGCCGGAGCGCGCGATGGAACAGGCGCGCGCCATTCAGGCCCAAGGCGGCAAGGTCGGGGTGATGTTCGGCCCCGAGCGCGCGGGGCTGGAGAACGAGGATATCGTTCTGGCGGACGCCACCATATCGGTGCCGGTGAACCCGGAGTTTCCATCGCTGAATCTGGCGCAATGCGTCTTGCTGACGGCCTATGAATGGCGCCGCACCGGGGCCGAGGTGCCGCCGGAAGTGATGGAAATGGCGGGCACCGATTTCGCGACCGGTCTGGAACTGGAGAAGCTCGGCGATCATTTCGAGCAGAGACTGGAGGCGGCCGGTTTCTTCTTTCCCGAAACCAAGGCCGAGGGGATGAAGGTGAACCTGCGCAACATGTGGGGGCGGTTGCCGCTGACCCGCGCGGATGTGCAGATCCTGCACGGGATCCTGCGGCAGATGGTGCGTTGGGCCGGCAAGTCGCGCTGATCGCGGGGCGCGCGCCCGCGGCGCTTCGGGCTGCACCTCGATCCGTGTGGCACAATGCAAGGCGCCGTGGAGTCCGTGACAGGATGCCGCCGTCGCTTGAAGGGGCGCGGCGCTTGCGATAGCTCTGGCGGAAGGTCGATGGAGGCGGGGCAGGCGGCATGAGCCGGAGTATTTTCGAAGAGGTGACGGAGACGCAGAAACCCGCGGCGGTGCCCGGCGGGGTCAGCGGCGGGCGCGGGCGTGGGCGCGCGCTGGTGCGGGTCTGGCTGATGGTGCTCTTCGCGCTGGTCGTGGTGATGATCGCGGTGGGCGGGCTGACCCGGCTGACCGACAGTGGCCTGTCGATCACCGAATGGGCCCCGGTAACGGGCGCCGTGCCGCCGCTCAGCGCGGAGGACTGGCAGGCCGAGTTCGACGCCTATCGCGCAATCCCGGAGTATCAGCTTCAGAACCGCGGGATGAGCCTTGACGAGTTCAAGGTGATCTATTGGTGGGAATGGGGCCATCGGCAACTGGGCCGGGTCATCGGGCTGGTCTGGGCGCTTGGCTTCGTGGGCTTTCTCGCGACGCGCAGGATGCCTGTGGGCTGGACCGGGCGGTTGCTGTTGCTCGGGGCGCTTGGCGGTTTGCAGGGTGCGATCGGCTGGTGGATGGTTTCCTCCGGGCTGGAGGCGGGCATGCTCGATGTCGCCTCCTACCGGTTGGCGGTGCATCTGGGGCTGGCCTTCGTGATCCTGGGGCTGATCGCGTGGTATGTGATGGCGCTTGGCCGGGAGGAAGCAGCGCTGATGCAGGCGCGACGCAACGGCGACCGGCGCCTGAAGGGGATGTCCACGGGGCTCCTCCATCTGACGTTTCTGCAGGTAGTGATCGGGGCGCTGGTGGCCGGCATCGATGCGGGCCGCAACTATGTCGACTGGCCACTTATGGCGGGCGGTTTCACCCCGCCCGATATGTGGGCGCTGGATCCGGTCTGGCGCAACCTGTTCGAAAATGACGGGACGGTTCAGTTCTTCCACCGGATCGTGGGCTATCTGCTTGTTCTCTTCGGCATCGGGGCCTGGTTTGCGGCGCGACGTTCGGCGCTTGTCAGCACGCGGCGGTCCTTCGACTGGCTGGCGGTTATCCTGTTCGGGCAAATGGTTCTGGGGATCGTGACCGTGATGCATTCGGCACCGTGGCATCTGGCGATTTTGCATCAGTTCGGGGCGGTGGTGCTGGTGGTTCTGGTGCTGCGCGCGCGGTTCCTGAGCATCTACCCGCTGCCACAATCGATAAGGGGATAAGACAGATGAGCGCGATGGCGGAGCTTCTGGCGTTTCAGCGCCAGACCGAGGCGCTGGCCCAGGTGATGGGGCGGCTGAGCTGGGATCAGGAGACCGTGATGCCCGAAGGGGCGGTGGAGCAGCGCGGCGAGGAACTGGCCGCACTGGAGGCCGTGCTGCATGGCCGCCGGGTCGATCCGCGGGTGGCCGACTGGTTGGCGGCGGCCAACCCCGAAACCGAGGCCGAGAAGGCCCATGTCAGGCTGATCCGGCGGGCTTATGACCGGGCGGCGAAAGTGCCCGCGGATCTGTCGGCGGCCATCGTGCGGACCACGGCACTTGCCCACGGGCAATGGGCGCGGGCGCGGGCCAGCGAGGATGTGGCGTCTTTTCTGCCTGTTCTGTCGGAAATCCTGTCCTTGCGGCAGCAGGAAGCCGCGGCGCTCTCGGGCGGCGGCGATGCCTATGATGCCTTGTTGCAGGATTACGAGCCGGGCATGACCGGCGCGGCGCTGGACGAGATGTTCGGTGCGCTGCGCCCGCGCCTTGTAGCCCTGCGCGCGGCGGTGGCCGAAAGCGGCCATGACCCGGCGCCGCTCAAGGGTGTGTTCCCGAAAGCCGAGCAACTGGCCCTGGCGGAGGAGCTTGCCCGCGCCTTCGGTTACGATTTGAACCGCGGCCGGATCGACGAGGCGGTGCACCCGTTCAGTTCCGGCAGCGGCCATGACGTGCGGATCACCACCCGGGTCGACAAGGCGGAGCCGTTTGGCTGCTTCTATTCCACGATCCATGAGGTCGGGCATGCCTGCTATGAGCAGAACATCGCGCCGGATCTGGTGCTCAGCGCCCTCGGACAGGGCGTGTCGATGGGCGTGCATGAAAGCCAGAGCCGGATCTACGAGAACCAGCTTGCCCGAAGCCGGGCCTTCACCGGCTGGCTCTATGGCCGGATGCGCGACCGGTTCGGTTCGCTGAACGTACAGGGGGAGGAGGCGTTTCACGCCGCCGTCAACCGCGTGGCACCGGGCCATATCCGGACCGAAGCGGACGAGGTGCATTACAACCTCCATATCCTGATGCGTTTCGATCTGGAGCGCGCGATGCTGGCGGGGGATCTGGCCGTGCAGGATCTGGAAGCGGCCTGGAACGACCGGTTTCTGGCCGATTTCGGGGTGGCGGTCGACAAGCCCTCGAACGGCGTCTTGCAGGATGTGCATTGGTCGGCGGGGCTGATCGGGTATTTCCCGACCTATTCGCTTGGCAATGTCTATGCCGGGTGCCTGCATCAGGCTCTGCGGCGCGATCTGCCGGATCTAGACGCTGCGCTGGCCACGGGCGATCCGTCCCCGGCGCTTGACTGGCTGCGCGACAGGTTGCAGCGCCATGGCGGGCTGCGCCCCCCGCGCGAGACGATTGAGCACGCCACGGGTGCACCGGTCGGTGTCGAGCCGCTTCTGGAGTATCTGGACGTGAAGTTCGGGGCGATCTACGGGTTCTAGGGTCTGGACCGGCAGCCAATAGATGGGGTTGCGGCTGGAGCGATTGCAGAGCGGAAGACCTTGGGACATCTGTCATGGCAGATTGCGACACGTCGCCAATCCTTGAGCCTACCGAACATGATTTCGATGCGATTGCGCCGCTGGTATCTGCGTTTGTCGGCTCGCATGGGCTTGGCAGGGCACTTTTGACCCGTGAGTCATGCCGTACGGAGAAAATCAATCAATCCTGACCCTGATATCCTCGTTCATCTTCCAACCCTCAAGGAGAGTTATTGCAGCATCTGTCGGAGCTAGCCAAAACCCGTCTGGGTTTTCGTGGCGTAAGGACTCTGGAAACCTCATATACAAAATGTAGTTGCGCTCTCTCTCCCATATCCAGCCATTGCAGCCTCGATCCAGAGCGCACCGAAGATTGACATAATACTCATCTTCAAAAAGCTGAAAGAAATTAGGGGTGGAAAGTGGTCTGAGCTGGGCGTTTTCAAAGCGCTGTATCTGAGGGGATTGTTCTATATTTTCGGTGCCCGGCCATTCGATTCTAAACTGCACAACATACTGATCTTCTTCCGGAGGTTCTCGCCCTGGTTCACATGGTCGAAAATTATATGCCGTTCGCATATTTTGCTCAACGTACCGGAGGGACGGCATCCAAAAGGATATAGTCGGAGAGCGTACGTCCTCTCCATCCAGTAAGCTTGGATTAAATAATCCTGTTGATGGATCATATCCGGTACTAGATGAACTCGTTGCCAAGTTTGAAATAAATTCGTCAACGTTGGGAAAGTCCGTCTGCTCGCCAGTTTGGGACAGAAACCATGGATTGAAGTAACCGTACTGCAACTGGAAGAGGGCGCCTCTATTCCAGGAGTACATTTCCGCATCTAGCCGTGGCCCTATCTCGACGGGTTCGTTGCGCGCTCTGGACCAATAGCGAAAGGTGTTTTCAGTAATGGGCAAATCAGGCGTTGCCCATGTCGGGTGACATTGAACATCGCGACCCTGCGAAGATGCGGGAGTGGTGAAAGCAAGCGCTAAAACAAATAATAACCATCTCAATTGCATATCGCCCATATATGCCCTTTCATTTCTTGATTTCAAACGCAAACGGTCGTTTTTGTCACGCTCAATCTCCGCAGGAGCAATCAAGCTGTTAACCGTTCCAAAACCAGCAGCAAGACGTTCGGGGTTTTGGAAGGTCTTTGTCATCATGAGGCATGATCATCGGATATGCCCGCGTTTCAAGCATAGATTAGAGCTTTGACGCTCAGACCGACGCGCCAGGGTCTGGACCGGCAGCCAATAGATGGGGTTGCGGCTGGAGCGATTGCAGAACGGAAGACCTTGAGACATCTGTCATGGCAGGTTGCGACACGTCGCCAATCCTTGAGCCTACCGAACATGATCTCGATGCGATTGCGCCGCTGGTATCTGCGTTTGTCGGCTCGCATGGGCTTGGCAGGGCACTTTTGACCCGTGAGTCATGCCGTACGGAGAAAATCAATCAATCCTGACCCTGATCCCCGGTGCCCCCCGCAAGTGCGGGCACATGGGTGTCGCGGTGCGGCAGGGTCGTCCTGCTACCGCACCGCCTGTGTTCAGGCGCTCAGTAGAACGGTGTGTAGGTGAACATCCGGTCGTTTCGTGGCCCGAAGGTCACGCGCAACCCGAAGCTCACCACGTCGCCGTTATAGACACCGGTGGCGGGGCCGAAATCGTTTTCGTGGCGGGCGTAGATGGCATAAAGCTCCGCACTCTCGGTCACACCAAAGCCGATGCCGAGCGAGCCCAGATTGTAGTGGCCGAGGCTGTCGTCAAAATCGACCCGGCGCAGCATGCCGAGCAGGCGAACCCTGTCGGTCAGCGTATAGGACCCGTGGAGTTCGTAGAGATTTGCAGGCTCCACATCCGAGACGAAACGCCCGATCCGCGCCTCGGCCCGTACCCGGTCATTGAGGAAAACCCCCTCCAGCCCGAGGAACTGGTCGCCATCGTTGAACGTGTCGGCGGCGGCCAGTACACCGAGCCGAACCGCGTCCGACGCATCGTAGAAAAGATGCAGTGCATAGGAATTGTTCGACTCGAAATCCAGAGACGGGTCGGAACTGTCGGTTTCGGAGGAATGGGCAAAGCCCAGTTGCGCGCCAAACCCGCCGTTGAAGGCGAACGCGATATCTGCCCCGATTTCGCGGGAGGTGACGGTAAAGCCCCCTCCGTCGTCATACTGCTGTTGTTCCAGCACGATGCTTGCGCCATCAAAGCTTTGCGCGGACGCGGCCGCGCCAAAGAAAGCCAGCGCGAGCGCCGGCAATAGTCTGTATGTCATGTATTGTGTCCCGATCCGTGCTGCCGGTCGTCCGCCGGCTTGTTCCGGGCCTCATGGCCCTTGCCGCTGTGTATCAGCCTTGCGACCAGTCCGGGATCCGTTTTTCGAGAAATGCCGAGATACCTTCGGCAGTGTCATCATTCAGCATGTTCTCCACCATGACCGCGCCGGTCATCGCGTAGGCTGCGTTCAACGGCAGTTCCAGCTGTTCGTAAAAGGCGCGCTTGCCGACCGTCACGGCGCTGCCGAGTTTGGCGGCGATGGTTTCGGCAAGGTCCAACGTTTCGCTTTCCAGCGCCTCGGAATGGACGGATTTGTTGATCAGGCCCAGTTCGGCGGCGCGATTGGCATAGATGAAACGGCCCGTGGTCAGCATCTCGAACACCTGCTTGCGCGGCACATTGCGGGAAAGCGCCACCATCGGCGTGGAGCAGAAGAGCCCGATATTCACCCCATTCACGCCAAAGCGCGTTTCGTCGGACGCCACGGCCAGATCGCAGGAGGCGACAAGCTGACAGCCCGCCGCCGTGGCGATGCCATGGACCTGCGCGATGACCGGCTGCGGCAGGCGCGGGATCATCTGCATCACCTCGGCGCAGCGATCGAACAGGTCGCGGATCGCGATCGCGCCCTTGTCGGCCTCCTGTCTCTTGGCGCGAAGCTCCTTCAGGTCATGGCCGGCGCAGAAAGCCTTGCCCGCGCCACGCAGAACGACCACGCGCTGGCCGGTATCCTGCATCAGGCTTGAAAACTCCTCTTTCAGCCGCGCCAGCATCGCATCCGACAGGGCGTTGAGGCTGCCGGGCGCATTGAGTGTCAGGCGTGTGATCGCGCCGATATCTTCCCGGATCAAGATTTGCTCGGCCACGTCGCACTCCCTTGCCAAGTCGCAGAAAACCCGCGAAGCCTAGGGCGAAAGAAGGGGTGGCGCAATGGCGTTGGCGATGGACAAGGAGGCGCTGCAGGCGTTTCTGGCAACCGAATTCCCGCAGGTTGCCGATATCTTCCGGATCGAAGAGCTGGGCGAGGGCACCGTGCGTGTCCGCCTTCTGGTCACGGAGCAGCATCTGCGCCCGGGTGGGACCGTGTCGGGCCCGACGATGTTTTCGCTGGCCGATGTGGGCGTCTATCTGGCGGTTCTGGCGATGATCGGGCCCAAGGCGCTGGCCGTGACCACGAATTGCTCCATCGATTTCATGCGCAAGCCGGTGGCGGGCGCGGATCTGATCGGCCATACGACACTTCTGAAGCTGGGCCGGGCTTTGGCGGTGGGCGATTGCCTGATCTATTCCGAAGGCGGCGACAAACCGGTGGCGCGCGCGACGCTGACCTACTCGATCCCGCCCGAGCGCTGAGGGTTACTCCGCCGCGAGGTTCTTGGCCCCACCCGGGCCTCTTTCGATCTTGCTGACCCGAATGTCGGTGGCCGAAAAGGCGCGCCGCAGGACGTCGACCGCGGGCCAGGGCGTGGCGGTGCCACACATGAACACGTCGAACGCGCCATAGCCGATTTCGGGCCATGTATGCGCGGTGATGTGGCTTTCGGCCAGCATGGCGACGCCGGTGATCCCGTGGGGCTGAAACCGGTGCGTGTGCAGGTGCAGCAACGTCGCCCCGCAGGCCGCCACGCACTCGCGAAACGCCTGTTCCACGCGCGCCGCATCATCCAGGCCCGTGCCCCCGGTCAGTTCGATCAGAAGATGGGTGCCGAAGCTCTGGGCGGGTGTGTCGGGCAATGCGGGGCCGGCCTCTCGGGATCTGGATGCGGTGCGGTCCGTTCTGGCTAGTCAGGCGCCCGAGTCGGATCAAGCGGTTTTGCCCGGTTTGATCTATGTCAATGTTAATGGTTGTCGCCGTATACTATAGCGCCGGAAACCAATCACTGCGCCTTGGGGGAGAGGACAGATGCCTGACCAACCCGATTTCGAAACACGTCGCCGGCTTTTGGGCCTGATCGCCGCAGGCGGGGCCATCAGTGCGCTGCCGGCCGCGCCCGCCGCCGAGGCGCAGACCATCCAGAGCAGCGCCCGGATCGTGATCATCGGGGCCGGGGCGGCGGGCACGGCCCTTGCCAACCGGCTCAGCACCCGGATCGACGGCGCGCAGATCACCATCGTCGACCCGCGCCAGCGGCATCTTTATCAGCCGGGTTTCACGCTGATCGCGGCGGGGCTGCGTCCGGCGGAATACTCCGTATCGGCCACGCCGGATTGGCTGCCGCGCGACATCACATGGATCGAGGGCGCGGCGACCGGCATCGACCCCGAAGCGCGGCGCGTGACCACGTCCACCGGGGACCTGCTGGACTATGACTATCTGATCGTCGGCTCGGGGCTGGAATTGCATTACGAGGGGATCGAGGGGATGTCCCGCGATCTGATCGGCCAGAACGGCATCGGCTCGGTCTATGCGGGCCCCGAAGAGGCGGAAGCGACCTGGCGCGAGATGGACCGGTTCACCGACGAGGGCGGCGTGGGGCTGTTCACCCGGCCCGCGACGGAAATGAAATGCGCCGGCGCACCGCTGAAATACACCTTCCTGACCGATGACTATGCCCGCCGCAAAGGCACCCGGGACCGGATGGAGATTATCTATTGCGCCCATTCCGGTTCGCTTTTCGGCGTCCCCATCGTGAACGAGAAGGTCCGCATGCTGTATGACCGGCAAGGCTTCGACACCCGCTACAACCGGGTGATGACGGCGATTGACCCGGGCCGGAAGGTCGCGACATTCCGCACCCCCGATGGCGGCAGCGAAGAGATCGCGTTCGATTTCACCAATGTCATTCCGCCGATGCGTGCGGCGCAGGTGGTGCGCGACAGCGGACTGTCCTGGCAGACCGGGGCGAACGGGGAACAGGGCTGGATCGAGGTCGATCAATACACGCTTCGCCATACCCGTTACGACACCGTCTTTGCGGTTGGCGACGTGGCCGGCGTACCCAAGGGCAAGACCGCGGCCAGCGTGAAATGGCAGGTGCCCGTGGTCGAGGACCAGCTGATCGCGCAGATCGCCGGGGGCCGGACGGATCATATCTATACCGGCTATACCTCCTGCCCGCTGATCACGCGGGTGGGCCGCGCGATGCTGATCGAGTTCGATTACAACAACGATCTGGTTCCCAGTTTCCCGGGCATCATCGCGCCGCTTGAGGAATTGTGGGTCAGCTGGCTGATCAAGGAGATCGGCCTGAAAGCCACCTATAACGCCATGCTGCGTGGCCGGGCCTGAGAGAGAAGGGGAAAGACCATGGAAAACCCGACGATCGGAACCTTCATCGCCGTGTTCGAGGAGATGTTCGGCCGCGGCCTGTTCTGGGGCCTTGTCGTGCTGGCGGTGATCATCACGCTGGCCTATGTCTTCGTGCTGATCCGCGACCGGTCGGTCAGCTGGCGGAAGTTCTTGCTTGCGCAGCTTTTCATGCCCATAGGCGCGGTGGCCGCGGTCTGGTTCGTGTTCGCGATCACCAAATCGCATTTGCGAGATATCGGCGGCCCGATCGACCTGATCCTTGTGCTCGGCATCGCCACATTGGGCGCGGTGGGCGCCGCGATCCTGGTCTATACCGTGCAATCGGTCCTGAAGGGGCCGGGACCGGCGGAATAGGGCGGGTGACGCCGAAATGTTCTGGGGTAAAATGATACCTTAATAGCAAGCCTTTGTTTCGCAAGCATTTTAGCGAAACAAAGGCCCTTGACGCGGCGCGTAACTCCTTTAGAAGACACCCATCCCGAGGGCACCGGATGATGTGCCCCAAGACGACGTCTTCAAAGGACACCGAATATGAAAACCTTTTCTGCCACTCCGGCGGATATCGACAAGCAGTGGATCCTGATCGACGCCGAGGGCGTGGTTCTGGGCCGGCTTGCCTCGATCATCGCCACCCGGCTGCGCGGCAAGCACAAGCCGAGCTTCACGCCCTCCATGGATATGGGCGACAACGTGATCGTCATCAATGCCGACAAGGTGCAGTTGACGGGCAACAAGCGCGACAAACCCAATTACTGGCACACCGGCTATCCGGGCGGGATCAAATCCCGCACCACGGGCCAGATCCTCGAAGGCGATCATCCCGAACGTGTGGTGACCCAGGCGGTGAAGCGGATGCTGCCCGGCGGCAAGCTCAGCCGTCAGCAAATGACCAATCTGCGCGTCTATGCCGGCGCCGAGCATCCCCATCAGGCGCAGGAGCCTGTCGTGCTGGATGTGAAATCCATGAACCCTAAAAATACGCGGAGCGCATGAGCATGGCCGAGACACTGACATCGCTCGACGAGTTGAAAGGGGCCGTTGAAGACGGCGCCGTTCCCGCCCCCGAGGCTCCCGCCAGCCCGGAACCCGAAATCACCCGCGAGCCGGTGCGCGACGCGCTTGGCCGCTCCTACGCCACCGGCAAGCGGAAAGACGCGGTTGCCCGCGTCTGGATCAAGCCGGGCTCCGGCAAGGTCGTGGTCAACGGCAAGGATCAAAGCGAGTACTTCGCGCGCCCGGTTCTGCAGATGATCCTCCGCCAGCCGTTCACGGTTGCCGGTCGCGAGGACCAGTTCGACGTCATGGCCACGGTCAAGGGCGGCGGCCTCTCGGGCCAGGCCGGTGCCGTGAAACACGGGATTTCGAAAGCGTTGCAGCTTTACGAACCGGGGCTGCGCGGCGCCTTGAAGGCCGCAGGCTTCCTGACCCGTGACAGCCGCGTGGTGGAACGCAAGAAATTCGGCCGGGCAAAAGCGCGGAAGAGCTTCCAGTTCTCCAAGCGCTGAATTCGGCGACATCTCATGGCAAAGGGCTACCCGACCGGGTGGCCCTTTTGCCGTTTCCGGACCCGGTGCGCTTTCGGGCGAGGCGGCGGGGCGATATCGCCGGGCCATCTGTCCGACGCGCATTTTCATTCCCGTCGGATGCCGCTACATACACCGCACATGACCTTGATCGAGGCAATCGCATTGCGCTGCGCAATGTCCCAGAGGCGGTCGGTTTTTTTACGCAAGCGAGGAAAGGATGCCGCTTATGTATCTGACGATGAACCGTTTCAGGGTGAAGCTCGGTCAGGAGGAGGCCTTCGAGACGGTCTGGAAAACCCGGGACAGCCATCTGAAGACCGTCGATGGGTTTCAATCCTTCAACCTGTTGAAAGGTGCGGCGGATGACGACAGCCGCCTTTACATCTCCCACACCGTCTGGCGGGACGAGGACAGCTTCGTCGCATGGACCAAATCCGAGGCCTTCCGCGCCGCACACAAGGGCGCCAAGGGGAATGCGGAGATGTATGACGGCCCGCCGCAGCTTGAGATCCTGCACAGTGTTCAGGCGCTGAGCGTCGAGGAATAGCTTGCGCGCGGCTGCGCTTGTCGTAAACCTTGGTTCCTGAACCGGGCAGGGGGTACGGGACCTCGATGAGTCAGACCGCGCGGCTGCGCAGAGCTTTTCGGACAGACAGCGGCAAGGGTCTGACGCTGGTTGCTCCGCCATTCATCTATGCGCTTGTGATGCTGGCCGCGCCGCTGGGAACGATCCTGCTGTTCAGTTTCTGGACGCAGGATTTCCTGACCATCGATCGGACCTTCACGCTGGACAACTACCGCGAGGCGCTGTCGGATCCGCTCTATTCGGAACTTCTGTTCCGTTCGCTTCGCATTGCCGGTGCGGTGACGGTGGTCACCGTGCTTCTGGCCTTTCCCATCGCCTATTTCGTCAGTTTCCACGTGCGCCCGGACCGCAAGTCGCTCTGGCTGTTCCTGATCACCATCCCGTTCTGGACCAGCTACCTGATCCGGGTGTTCCTGTGGCGCGTGATCCTTGCCTTCGACGGGCCGGTGAACGGCACCTTGATGGGCCTCGGGATCATTGACGAGCCGCTGAGCTGGATCCTCTACAACGCCAATGCGGTCATCATCACCCTGGCCCATGCATTCGCACCATTCGCAATCCTGCCGATCTTCGTCAGCCTAGAAAAGATCGACCGCAGTCTGCTGGAGGCCGCGCGCGATCTGGGCGAAAGCCGGGTCGCGACGTTTTTCCGTGTGACCCTGCCGCTGGCCATGCCCGGCGTCCTGGCCGCGATCCTGATCGTGTTCATTCCAACGATCGGCGATTACGTGACGCCGCGTCTGGTCGGCGGCTCCGGCGGCACGATGATCGCCAACATGATTCAGACCCAGTTCATGCGCCTGAACAACGCCCCCATGGGGGCGACGCTGGCGGTGATCGCGATGCTGAGCGTTACGGTCATCTCGCTGCTGCTGGTCTTCGTCACCCGTCGCTGGACGCGCGGCAGATGAGGGGGCTAAAGGTCTACGCCATCACCTATCTGGTGTTTCTCTATGCGCCGATCATCCTGCTGCCGCTCTTCGCTTTCAATGACGGTACGATCATCGCCTTCCCGTTGCAGGGCTTCACGGTCAACTGGTTCGTGGAACTGGCCCGGACCGAGGCGCTGCACGATGCCACAGTCAACTCGATCTTCATCGCGGTGACCACGGCGATTCTGGCCACCTGTTTCGGTCTTTTCGCGGCGCGTGCCGGAAACCGCCACAGCTTTCCGGGCAAGGGCGGCATCCTCGGCTTCGTCATGCTGCCGCTGGTCCTGCCGGAAATCATCGTCGCGGTCTCGCTGCTGGTGGCGATGTTGCAGGTGGGCCTGTCACCCTCGATCTGGACAGTCATCGCGGGCCATGTGCTGATCTGCACGCCGTTCTCGATCGCCATCCTGAACGGCAGTTTCGCGAATATGGACAAAAGCCTGGAGGAGGCCGCGGTGGATCTGGGCGAGACACCGGTTTCGACCTTCCGGCTGGTGACCCTTCCGCTGGTCATGCCGGGGATCGTCGCGTCGCTGCTGATCTGTTTCACGATCAGCCTGGATGAGTTCATCATCGCCTTTTTCCTGTCGGGGAACGAACCGACCCTGCCGGTCTATCTGTGGGGGCAGCTGCGCTTCCCCGGCCGGTTGCCGGTGATCATGGCGCTTGGGACGATCCTGGTGGTTCTGTCCATTCTGCTGCTGGTCACGGCCGAGTATTTCCGCCGCCGGGGTCTGCGCCGGGCGGGCCTTGACGACACCGGAGGGTTCTTGTGAGCGACACCATGCGCGGCCCCATCATCACCCTTGAGGGGGTACAGAAGTATTATGGCGAGTATCACGCGCTGCGCGGCATAGACGCCGAGATCGGGCAGGGCGAGTTCTTTTCGCTGCTTGGCCCGTCGGGCTGCGGCAAGACCACGCTGTTGAGGGCGATCGCGGGGTTCGAGGATATCTCTGGCGGGCGCATCCTGCTGGACGGGCGGGACATGGACGGCGTTCCGCCGAACCGTCGGCCTACCAACATGGTGTTTCAGAGCTATGCGATTTTCCCGCATCTGAGCGTGGCCGAGAATGTGGGGTTCGGCTTGCGCAAGTCACCCATGAGCGGGGCGGAGAAGAAGACAGCCGTTGGCGAGGCGCTGGAGATGGTGGGGCTTGGCGGCTATGGCGGCCGCGCGGCCCATGCGCTGTCCGGCGGGCAGCGGCAGCGCGTGGCACTGGCGCGCGCACTGATCCTGAAGCCGAAGGTGCTGCTGCTGGACGAGCCGCTTTCGGCGCTCGACAAGAAGATGCGCGAGCAGATGCAGACCGAGCTGCGCCGGCTGCAGCGGCAGGTCGGCATCACCTTCATTCTGGTGACCCATGATCAGGAAGAGGCTCTGATCATGTCCGACAGGATCGCCGTGATGTTCGAGGGCGGGATCGCCCAACTGGCCCCGCCGCAGGACCTCTATCGCCGCCCCGCCAGCCGCAAGGTGGGCGAGTTCATCGGAATGATGAACTTCCTGCCCGCCCGCCTGATCGAGGCCGGCAACCCGTCGGTCGAGGTGGAGGTACCGGGCCTAGGCCGCGCGATACTGGAGCCCGATCAATGCCCGATGGGAACCGGCGGAGAGATCAGCATCGGGCTCAGACCGGAAAGCATGACACTGCTCTTCGATGGGCAGAACGCCGAACGTGTGGCGCAGGGCGTGGTCGAGGAGCGGACCTATTACGGCGACATGACCTATTACGACATCCGTCTGGATGGCGCCCCGAACATAGTCCAGGTTTCGATGCGGAACATGCCGGGCCGGCGGGTGCTGGACCGTGGCGACCGCGCCGATCTGGCCTGGGATGCGCGTGCCATGGTGCTGTTCTGCTGAAACGGCGGTAGATCGGGACCCTGCGAGAGGCCAGCTTGCAGGGGGTTTCGCTCGCCACGGATCAGGCTGTCAGCCCTTTCGGACCAGATAGGCGGTCGCACCGTCAAGATCCTCTGTCCCCAGAAAGCCGTGCCCCTGTTCGGCGCAGAAATGGGGCACGTCGACGAATGCAGCCGGATCATCGGCCAGAAGCCGCGCGACCTGACCCGCCTTCAGCGGGCCCATGCGTTTGCGCAGCCGCAGAACGGGAAGCGGGCACAACAGCCCGCGCGCATCGATATCCAGATCGAACTCCATCGGATATGCGGCATAAATCGCCGCCGTGCATCTGTCCACGGATATGTGACCGCAGCGCACGTGACCTTTGCGCCCGACCGGGATAGGCAGGAGACATGTTCGGAATCGATCTCTTCGATGCGTCGCTCTTGCCGGCGATGCTTGTGGCGCTGACCGCGGGCGTGCTGAGTTTTCTCAGCCCCTGCGTCCTGCCCATCGTGCCGCCCTATCTTGCCTATATGGGCGGCATTTCGATGAACGAGATGGCCGCCGCGGGTGCCGCGCGCCGCAAGGCCGTGGTCGCGGCGCTGTTCTTTGTTCTGGGCCTGTCGACGGTGTTCCTGTTCCTTGGCTTCACCGCGTCGATATTCGGGCAGTTCTTTCTTCAAAATCAGATACTTCTGGCACAAATCTCAGGTGCCGTGATCATCGTCTTCGGGTTGCATTTTCTGGGTATCTTCCGAATTCCGATCCTGGACCGGGAAGCGCGGATGGATGCGGGCGACCGCGGCGGTTCGACCTTTGGCGCCTACGTTCTGGGGCTGGCCTTCGCCTTTGGCTGGACACCGTGCATCGGGCCGCAACTGGGCGCGATCCTGTCAATCGCGGCCACGGAATCGAGCGTCGAACGGGGCACGGCGCTTCTGGGCGTTTATGCCGTCGGTCTGGGATTGCCATTCCTGCTGGCCGCGGCCTTCATCGAACGGGCGATGGGGCTGATGACGCGGCTGAAGCGCCACATGAAGACGATCGAACGGATCATGGGGCTGTTGCTGGTCGGCGTCGGCGTGGCGCTGATGACGGGGGCGTTTTCGGCCTTTGCGTTCTGGCTGCTGGAAACCTTCCCGGCGCTTGGCCTTTTGGGCTGAATTGCCATAGGTTGGCCCAACTCCAGATCTAGGCAGGGCTGATGAGCGACCCGTCCCCCCAAGAGGTCCACCGCCGCCGGGTGATGTACATCCCCGGCTATGACCCCGTGCCTCCCCGCAAGTACCGCGAACGATACCGCCGCGAGGCGGCGGCGCAGGCCGCCGTTTCGGGCTATGAGATCGCGCTCGGACCCAAGCGGACGGACGGCAGGTTCGGCTGGCATGTGCAGGCCGTCATGGAAGGGCAGACCGTCGAAACCGATGTCGAGGTCATGTACTGGTCCGACATCGTGCGGGCCTCCATGAAACAGGGGATCCTGGCCACCTATGGCCAGCTTGTCCGCACGGCATGGGCCTATATCGGGTCGGGCGCGCTGTTCCGGCTGATGCGGCTGCGCAAGGGGCCGGTCATCGCCGCGCTATATCCGGTCGTGTTCCTGCTTGCTCAACTGCTTCTGGCGCTGGGCGTCGGGCTTGCGACCGCGCTTGCGGTGGAATGGTTGGGTGTCCGGGCTCTGGGAATACCGCTGTCCTTTTTCGGTCTGGTGCTGGGGCTGGTGATGGTCTGGGCCGTGCTGGATCTGTTCCGCCGGCAGGATGGCCGGTTTCTGGCCTATTACCTGATGCATGACTACGCCTTTTCCGCGCGCTATGGCGGCGCCTACCCGCCGGCGCAGGAAGCACGGATGGCGGAGTTTGCCGACCGGATCGGGAGGGCGCTGCGCGAGGATGTGGACGAGGTGCTGATCGTGGGCCATTCCTCGGGCGCCTATATCGCGGTGTCGATCCTCGCGGATCTGATCCGCGGGGGCCGGGTGCCGGATCGGGGCCCGCGTCTGGCGCTGCTGAGCCTCGGGCAGGTGATCCCGATGGTGTCCTTCCTGCCGAAGGCGCACAGGCTGCGCGCGGATCTGGCCTTTCTGAGCACGCGCGTGGAGATCACATGGGTCGATGTGACCGCACCCGGTGACGGCTGCGCCTTTGCGCTGTGCGATCCGGTGGCCGTGACCGGTGTCGCCCCGGCGGAGAAACGCTGGCCCCTCGTGATCTCGGCGGCCTTCACCCAAACGCTCAGCCCGGCGCGGTGGAAGGCGCTTCGCTGGCGGCTGTTCGAGCTGCATTTCCAGTATCTCAACGCGTTCGACCGGCCGCGGGATTATGACTATTTCCGGATCACCGCCGGGCCGCGCAGCCTGCACAGCCGGTTTGCCGGGCGCGCGCCATCCAGAAGCCGGATCGAGCGCGCGGTGAACCGGTTCACGAGCGTGGCCGCATGATCCCGCCGAAACCGGTGCCCCGCCCGGACCGGGTTTCGCTGCTGCGCTATCTGCGGTTGTTCCGCGACGATATCCTGTCGGCGCAGCCGGCGCGGCTCTACCGCGCGTGGATGGCCGAGTTCCGCACGCCGTTCTTCCGCTCCTATCTGCTGAACCAGCCGGCCCTGATCGAAACGGTCCTGAAGGAACGCCCCGAGGATTTCCCGAAATCCGACCGCGTGGGGGAGGGGTTGCGCCCGCTTCTGGGCAATTCGGTGTTTCTGACCAATGGCGAGACCTGGAAGCGCCAGCGGCGGATCATCGACCCGGCCTTCGAAGGCGGGCGCCTGCGCGACACGTTCCCGGCGATCTGGGCCGCGGGGGAGGCCGCGGTGGCGCGGATGCCTGACGGCATCCTCGATGTGGAGCCCGAGATGAGCCATGCGGCGGCGGATGTGATCTTTCGCACGCTTTTCTCGCTCCCGATCGAGAACGAGATCGCCGCGCGCGTCTTTGCCGAGTTTCGGGAGTATCAGCGCACGCAGCCGATCCTGAACGCCGCCGCTTTCCTGAGCTTGCCGCGCTGGATGCCGCGCGGCCACAGGGCCAGAACCCGGGCGACGGCCCGGTCGATCCGCGCACTGATCACCCAGTTGACCGCCGCGCGCATGGCCGAGATCGAGGCGGGAACCGCGCCCGACGATCTGGCCACGAAGATCATGACAACCGCCGACCCGCTGACCGGCGAAACCTTCTCGACCGAGGAAATGGTCGATCAGGTGGCGATCTTCTTTCTCGCGGGTCATGAAACCAGCGCCAGCGCGCTTGGCTGGGCGCTCTGTCTTCTGGCGATGTATCCCGACTGGCAGGAAAGGCTGGCCGGGGAGGCGGAGATGCTGGACGGGCCCGATTTTTCCGTGATGTCCAAGCTGAAACTCAGCCGCGATGTGTTCCGGGAGGCGCTGAGGCTCTATCCGCCGGTACCGATGATGGTGCGCGAGACCACCTGTCCGGAACGGTTCCGCGACAGGGATATCCGGGTGGGCAGCCAGTTGGTGATCTCCCCATGGCATCTGCATCGGCACAACCGGATCTGGGACAATCCCGACGGCTTCGATCCCGCCCGTTGGCAGACCGAGAATGGGCGGCGCTGCATGCGGGAGGCCTATATCCCTTTTTCCGCCGGTGCGCGGGTCTGCACGGGCGCGGGGTTCGCGATGGTCGAAGGGCCGCTTTTGCTCTCTATGCTGGTTCGTGCGTTCCGCTTCGAGCGCGTCGCGGGGCGCGACCCGGTGCCCGTGGCCTATCTGACGGTGCGGGCCCGCGACGGGATCGTCCTGCGCGTGACACGGCGGTAAGCTGCCGTCTGCCTATGGGTTTGCGCCGGTGCTTTGGGGCGCGCGCTCAACGCCCCGCGACGGTCTGGAGCACATAGACCCGTATCGCCGAGGCGAGCCCGCTTTCCAGCCCTCGCGCCTCGTCGACTTCGGCGGCCAGTTCGTTCACCGAAAGCCCGCGGGCCAGGGCGATGCGCTGAAATTCCTCCCAGAACGCATCTTCCAGCGACACGGATGTGCGATGGCCCCGCAAGGTCAGGGACCGCTTGCGGGGCCGGGCGTTCATTCGGTTTCGCGCTCGTGATCGTCAAGCAGCTTGCGCGCCTGCGCGTCCCGCGTGGCGTCCAGCATCCGCTCGGCCTTGCTGCGCCCGTGCTTGACGGCGTTCGCGTCCGCCATCGCCTTCTTCTCCGCCCGGCTGCGGATCTTGCGGGCCTTGTTCAGGTTGACGATCTCGCTCATTTGGGGCCGACCATGTTTTCGGGCCGGACCACCGCCTCGAAGGTCTCCTCGTCAACGAAGCCGAGCGCGATGGCCTCCTCCTTCAGGGTGGTGCCGTTCTTGTGCGCGGTCTTTGCGACCTTGGTGGCATTGTCGTAGCCGATGGTGGGGGCCAGCGCCGTCACCAGCATCAGCGATTCACGCATCAGCTTGTCGATCCGCACTTCGTCGGCCTGCAGCCCGACCACGAGATTGTCGGTGAAGGCCACCGCGCTGTCGCCCAGAAGCTGCATGCTTTGCAGCACGTTATACGCCATCATCGGTTTGTAGACATTGAGCTCGAAATGGCCCTGCGACCCGGCAAAACCCACGGCCGCGTCATTGCCCATCACATGGGCGCAGACCTGGGTCAGCGCCTCGCATTGGGTCGGGTTCACCTTGCCCGGCATGATCGAGGAGCCGGGCTCGTTTTCCGGAAGGATCAACTCGCCCAGGCCGCAGCGCGGGCCGGAGCCGAGAAGGCGGATATCGTTGGCGATCTTGAACAGCGACGCGGCGACCGTTCTCAGCGCGCCGGAGATTTCCACCATCGCGTCATGGGCGGCCAGCGCCTCGAACTTGTTGGGGGCGGTCACGAAGGGCAGGCCGGTGATCCGGGCCATGTTGCCCGCGACCTCTTCGGCCCATCCGGGGCTGGTGTTGAGACCCGTGCCCACGGCGGTGCCGCCCTGCGCCAGTTCGTAGATCGCGCCAAGTGCGGCTTTCACCCGCCGGATGCCCATCGCCACCTGATGGGTGTAGCCGGAAAATTCCTGGCTCAGTGTCAGCGGCGTCGCGTCCTGCGTGTGCGTCCGGCCGATCTTGATGATCCCGTCGAAGGCCCTGACCTTCTCCTCCAGCGCCGTGTGCAGCTTTTCCAGACCGGGGATCAGAACCTCATGGGCCGTGACCGCCGTGGCGATATGCATCGCCGTCGGGAAGGTGTCGTTCGAAGACTGGCCCATGTTGCAGTGATCGTTCGGATGGACGGGCGACTTGCTGCCGATCTCGCCGCCGAGGATCTCGATGGCGCGGTTCGCGATCACTTCATTGGCGTTCATGTTCGACTGGGTGCCCGATCCGGTCTGCCAGACGACCAGCGGGAAATTGTCGTCGAGCTTGCCGTCGATCACTTCCTGCGCCGCTTCGATCACGGCATCGGCCAGGTTCGCATCCAGCTTGCCCGAGGCCTTGTTGGCCTCCGCGCAGGCACGCTTGATCACACCCAGAGCCCGGACGATGGCCACCGGTTGCGTTTCCCAACCGATCGGGAAATTCAGGATCGAGCGCTGCGTCTGCGCGCCCCAGTACTTGTCGGCGGGAACCTCCAGCGGGCCGAAGCTGTCGGTTTCGGTGCGGGTTGCGGTCATCAGGTCGTCCTCCGGGGTTTCGCATGTCGCAGGGCAGGGGATAGCCCGGGCAGCAGGCCGGGTGCAACGGCAAGAATCGCGCCCCGCCTAGGACGCGGCACTCGCCTCTGCCGTCGCCTGGCGGAACCGGTAGACCCGGGCGGGGGGCATGTTCCACCAGATCTTGTGGCTGATATCCCAGCTGAGACCCAGTTCTTCGCGGATAACGGGCGTCACCGGCGGCTTCGGGCCATAGGTGAACTGCACATAGTCACAGCCGGGCCGGACCTTGGTGACCGTGCCGGTCAGGATCGCGCGTTGCAGGGCAACCGGCATCGACAGAAGCGGCAGGCCCGAGATCACGGCCTGGGCATCTTCGACCGGCAGGGTGCCCACATCGCCTGCGGAAATCTGATAGACGTTCAGGCCCGGAAACGCCGCGCGGAGGCGATCGCAGAACACCGGGTTCATCTCTATCGAATGAAGCTGTTCCGGCGGCAGGCCCCGGTCAAGGATCGCCCTCGTGATCTTGCCCGTGCCCGCACCAAGCTCGATCACCGGCCCGGCCGCCGGATCGACCCGCGCGGCCATCTCGCGCGCCAGCCCCTCGGAAGAGGGCGCAAGGGCCACGACCTGATGCGGCCGTTTCAGAAGCTGGGTCATGAAAAGCCGGAAATCGCTTGCCATCGGGGGACGTCCTCGGGTGCTGAAAGTCGTTGCCGGTCACAAGTCATGAATGCGCCCGTCAGGCAAGATCAAAGCTCGGGCGCGGGGGGCATTCAGTGAGGTTTTCGAAACCGGTCCAGGCTGACCACTTCGGCATCGCGAACCGCCGGGGGTTCTGCGGTATCGTCGGCGCGGGTCCGGCGCGCGTCGCCATCGGGCGGCGGCGGGTCGTCTTCGGGGTCGTCGCTTTTGGCGCCCCTTGTCTCGAACCGCAGACCGAACTCCACCGACGGGTCCACGAAAGTCAGGATCGCATCGAAGGGAATGCGCAAGGATTCCGGGTTGTCACCGAAATTCAGGGTGATCGAAAACCCTTCGTCATCGACCTCGAGCCCGTCATACCAGTGCTGGATGACGATGGTCATCTCTTCGGGGTAGCGGTCGATCAGCCAGGGGGCCAGATCCGCCTCGGGGTGCCGGGTGTCGAATGTGACGAAGAAATGATGTTCGCCGGGAAGGCCGTGATCGGCCACGTCCTGCAAGACGGTCTGGATCAGACCCCGCATCGCGCGGTGCATCAGGCGGCCATAGGCGATGGTGTCCGGCGGTGTGTCTGGCATTTCTTCCCCGGCTGGCGGCATATGCCCTTTCACCATAGAAGATTCGTTTCGGATTGAAAGCCGATGGGCTTTGCGCCGCCGCTAGATATTGGCCAGAACCAGCCATGCCGCAAGCGATGCCTCGCAACCGAAAAATGTCCAACTCTGGCGCGATCCGGCATCGTCGCGGAAAATGGACGTGATCCGCCCGATTGCCGCGCCCGCATAGGCAAAGCCCATGACCAGCCAGCCGAGGGGTTCGTTAAGCAGGAGCGCACCACCGGCCAGCCCGACGAAGAGACAGCCCGACGCGGCGGAAATCTCCGTATAGGCCATGTTGCTGGGCCCGGCACGCATATCCAGCAGGTCCATCGTCCAGCGGGGGGCCAGCCAGCCGGTGAGACCCAGACCAATCGTCAGAAACGCCACCAGCATGTTGACGATATCGACCGTTGTCAGTGCGCCAAGCATATGGCTCTCCCTGCATTGCCAAGTTTCCACTTAAACGGGCGGGGTGTCGGGATGGATCACTTGCAGTTGAAAAAACATCGCGCGAGGGCCGGGATCGGAGGGGCATCCGCAGGGCGGCTCCCCGATGGAGCGAGGCGTCGCCGGATGGCCCGCCCGCATGGGCAAGACAGATGAAGGAGGAGCGAGGAAGGGGGGAGGGAAGTGCAGGCTTCTGTTGCCAGGTGCCTGCGAACCCCGCCTTACGCTGCTAGGCGCAAGGGCTTAAAGTCGGCGACTTAAGCAGCTTACGCTGCCAGAGCCATTGCCGGAGCACGGTTGTCATTTGCAACTGTACGTTTCGGACCGATAACGGTGGTACCTCACCGGGACAAAGCTAACCCCTTTAGACGTTCGTCGATCCTGTTTCGGCCCCATGATCGCCAAATGAGCGAGGTTTGGTGGAGCCGCCGGGTACCGCCCCCGGGTCCGATCCGCTTATTGCGAGCGCGTTTATGTCCATAGTCCCGTTGCCGGAACACTCTGACTATGGGGGTTCGCGGGCCGGATTTCAAGCAAGCTCGACAGGGGAAAGACTTGCCCGCCGCGCGGGCAAGGTGTCAGCGGCGGTCCAGCGGACGGAAGGGCCCCCGACTTGTGTCGATCCCGATATCGCGCCGGATATGCGGCGGCAGATCCCCCAGATCCTGCGAGGGGGTGTGCCTGATGTGACCGGTCAGGGAGCGGCGCATCCGCCGGGCGGTTCTGGCGGCGTGGGTTGATAGGTCTCGGAGAAACATGTGCGATACCTCTGATATAGGTGGTTTCAATCTCTGGAACTGAATATGATACGGGAAAGCATCTGTTACCAATTGAACGGACCATCTCATGGATAAGGTGGGCTTATGAATAAGGTCGTCAGGCTGCCGCCGCTTGCGGCGATACGGGTGTTCGAGGCCGCCGCCCGCCATGAAAACTTCACCGAGGCGGCGGCGGAGCTGGGCATGACCCAGGCGTCGGTCAGCTATCAGATCAAGGTGCTGGAGGAGCGGATCGGCGCGCCCCTGTTCCTGCGGCAGGCCCGCAAGGTGACGCTGACCGCGATCGGCCGCCAGCTTTCCACCCCGACGATCGAGGCGTTCGACAGGTTGCGCGCAACCTATGGCGCCGATCAGGACGCCCTGAACCGAACGCTGGCGATCAGCGCGCTGCCCACGTTTGCGACCAATTGGCTGGCGCCCCGCATCGGGCGGTTCCAGATGGCCCATCCCGATCTGGCCGTGCGCGTGGAATCCGATCCGAAGCTTATCGATTTCGCTCAGGATGAAATCGATTTGGCGATCCGCTATGGCACGGGTGACTGGCCGGGAGTGGTGGCGCATGCGCTGTTCCCGTCGGAATTCACGCCCATCACAAGTCCTGAGCTTGTTGAGGCGGAAGGCCCGATCGAAAGCCCCGCGGATCTTCTGAACCTGCAACTCATCGACCCGGCAGATCCGTTCTGGAAGATTTGGCTGGCCGAGGCGGGCGTCGCGACCGACGGTCTGTCGGATCGGGTGGGCAGCCATCTCGGGGCGCAGACGCTTGAGGTCAGGGCGGTCTTGTCCGGTCAGGGCGTTGCGATGCTGACGCCGAGGTTCTTTCGCTATGAGCTGGAAACCGGGCGTCTGGTGCAGCCCTTCGACCGGGTCAGCACCGATGGCGGTCATTACTGGCTGATTTATCCGACCGCGCGGCGCAACATGCCGAAGATCCGGGCTTTTCGCCAGTGGATCCTGGCCGAGGCGGAAGCCGACAATGCGCTTGCGGCGCATGGCTGAGCTTGTGACCTGACAGGCGGGCGCCGCGCATTTGGCAGGCGGTTGCGCCCGCGCCGATGACCGGGCCAAAGAAGGCGACCGGGCCAAAGGATAAAGGGCGCCGCGGTTGCGCGACGCCCTTTTCGCCCTGTCAGCGGCGGATCAGAACCCGGCCTTGATCCGCTCGAACGCTTCAGCCTGACGCTGGCGCTGCTCGTTCGAGATCGGAAGCTGTGCAAGAACCGGCACCGTGACCTCACCCAGACCGTTGGCCTCCAGCGTCTCGGCCCCGAGCGCGTTCAGCGCCACCGTGTTGGCCGAGCCGAAGCCGCCTTCGATCAGCGGTTGGGCGGAGGCGACATCCAGAAGCGCGTTCACGTAATCATAGGCCTTGTCCTCACTGCCCGGGCCGTCGGCCATGTTCACGTAGCCGCAGAGCCAGACGGAGGTTCCTTCCGTGGTGTTGCGCTCGAACCCGACGGGGAAGCCCTCATCGGCCAGCGCCACCGGCACTTCGTTCCAGGCCCAGGCAACCAGCACCTCGCCAGACCCCATCAGCTGGCCCAGCTCGCCCGGATCTGTCCAGTAGGTGCGCAGGTTCTCGTGAATGGAGCGCAGCCAATCGGTCGCCGCCTCGAATTGAGCGTCGCTCACATCGGACCAGTCGCTCACCCCGGTGGCGAGATAGGCCAGCGCATAGGCATCATCCACATTGTCCGGGATCGACAGGCGGCCCGCAAAGGCGGGATCGTTGAACACCTGCAGCGAGGCCACCTGTTCGGCGGTCACCTCATCGGTGTTGTAGGTGACCGCGGTGGAGCCGTAATCCGTCGGCAGGAAGAACAGCTCCGCCGTTCCCGCCATCACGTCCTCGCCCAGCAGACTGCCGTCCAGATCGCCGAAAGCCGGGATCCGGCCGGTATCCCACGCCTCGATGATCCCGGATGCCTGCCAGCGCGGTACCGATCCGGCGCAGATATGGGTCACGTCGGAGCGGAACCCGGACACGAGCCGCTGAAACGCCTCGTCCTCGTCGCCGAAGAACACGAAGGTCGGGCTTTCCCCATGCTGATCGATATAGGGCTGGTGGAAACTCGGATCCTCGAACCCCGAGTAATCGAAGACCAGCAGGTCATCATCCTGGGCAAAGGCGGGAAGGGCAAACGCAAGCGCGGTCGCCGTGCCAAGCAGAAATCGGTGGGTCATGGTGTCTGGTCCTCATGAGATGAAAGAGGTGAAAAACCAGAGCAGAGGTTAGGAAAGCGCACGGTCGCTCGCAAGAGCAAAGAGCGGGTTCAGCCGTCGCGGGATCTGGCGCGCGCGGTGATGACGGTGCGGGCCAGATCCTGGGTATGGGCCTCCAGCGACGCGAGCCCGGCCACGGCGCGCGTGCCATCATGCGCCTCGACCGCGTCGGCGATGCCGGTATGCAGCTCCACGATGGCGCCGCGGGACCGGGCGGTGAAGGTGATCATGTTCATCAGCGGCTGCATCGCCTCGACCGCGCCGGCCAGCTGGTAGCTGAGGACCGGATTGCACGCGCCGTCGACCAGCGCCCGGTGAAACGCCACGTCGGAGGCGCAGAACGCCTCGTCCGTCAGGCCGGGCTGCGACTGGCGGTGGATCTCGGCGCGCATCGTCGCCAGATGATCGGCGCTGCGCCGCTCCGCCGACAGGGGCGCGCAGGCGCGCTCCAGCGCGAACCGCGCCTCGCAGGCGGTTTCGAACCCGACCGAGTTCATCGACAACAGCAGCGTGGAGGTCGTGATCTGCTGGCCATAGGCCTCCTCGTAGCTCAGCCGGTTCACGAAGGCCCCGCCAAAGGCGCCGCGCTGGGTGCGGATCAGTGATTGCGCGGCCAGCCGCTTCAGCGCCTCGCGCACGGTCGGGCGCGACACCTCGAACTGCTCGGCCAGTTCCGCCTCCGACGGCAGACGCGCATCGACGATGAGCGCGCCGGAGACGATCGCATCACGGATCGCCTTGGCGATCTGGGCCGACAGATCGGCGGTGCTGTTCGGATCGATTTTCATTTGTCAGACATTTAAAGGTCTGACATTAAGGTTGGCAAGCTGAGTCTCGCTCTTTGGGAGGGGCAGATTTGACCCGCATTCCGTTTCGAACCACGCTCTGGCTCGGGGTTTTCGCCCTGATCCTCGGGGCGTGGTGGATCATGTATTCCATGTCCACGGGCATGGGGCTCGATCTGCTGGGCCGCCCGAACGAGATGGCCGCCCGCATGGCGGCGATGGATCCGCGGATGGACATGGCCATGCCGATGGCGGAGTTCGGGCCGCTTTTCGGGATGTGGGCGGTGATGATGGCCGCGATGATGCTGCCCACCATGGTGCCGACCCTGCGCGCCTATGACGACCTGATCCTCAGCGCCGATGGCACCCGCATGGGCTGGATCGGTGTGCTCGCGGGCTATTTCCTTGTCTGGCTCTGCTTCGCGGCGGTGATCACGAGCGTTCAGCTGGCGCTGCTGTTCGGCGGTGTGATCGACATGCTGGGGATCGCCCGTTCGCCGCTGGTCGCCGGCGGTTTGCTGCTTGCCGTGGGCCTGTTCCAGTTCACCCGCACCAAGGAGATATGTCACGGCGTCTGCCATTCGCCGATGGGCTATTTCCTGGGCCATTGGCGCCGCGGAGCCGCCGGGGGGCTGCGCATGGGGCTGGGGCTTGGCGTATTCTGCGTGGGCTGTTGCTGGGGCTTCATGGCGCTCGGCTTCGCCGGTGGCGTGATGAACCTGCTCTGGATGGGCCTCGCCACGTTCTTCATGGTGCTGGAGAAGCTGCCGCAGATCGGCCACCACGTCACCCGACCGCTTGGCGCGCTTCTGATCCTGAGCGGGATCGCCGTGATCGCCAGCCCGTTGTTTCAAGGATAGAAGAGGGAGAGACCCGATGCCCGCCAGAAAACGCCCCGATGCGGATCGGTTGCCGATCAGCCAGCGGATCGACCAGCGCATGGAAAATCCGAAGCGGCGGCGCATGCGACCCACGGATTGGGCGATCAAGGGGGAGTTGTTCCTGAACTGCTCCTGCACGGTTTTTTGCCCCTGCGTGGTGTCGCTTGGCAAACACCCCCCGACGGAGGGGGATTGCCGCGCGTGGATGGCCATCGCCATCGACGAGGGGCATTACGAGGGCGAGGATCTTTCGGGCCTGAATGTGGGCCTGATGGTCGAGATCCCGGGGCGGATGGCCGAAGGCGGCTGGAAGGTCGCGGCCTATGTGGACGAGCGCGCCAGCGGCAAGGCCTATAACGGTATCCTGCAGATCTTCTCGGGCGCGGCGGGGGGCACGACGGGCCTTTTCACCATGCTGGTGTCCGACATCGTCGGGGCCGAGCGCGAGAAGGTGGAGATCGTGCGCGAGGGCAGGAAACGCGGGCTGTATGTGGGCCGCAAGATCCAGGGCGAGATCGAGATGATCGATGGCGCCAGCCCGGATCACCCGGTGATGATCTCCAACTCGAAATATTGGATGGGCCCGGATATCATCGCGGCCGTGGGCCTGAAATCCAAGGTGCGCGATTTCGGACGGATCTGGGATTTCGGCGGGAAATCGGCGGAAATCTGTCCCATTGACTGGGGCGGCAGCGCGGGCGGGGGCAGATGATCACCCCCGCATGGTGCCAGACCATGGCGCGCTACAATGCCTGGCAGAACCAATGGATGTTTCAGGCGGCCGACGCGCTTTCGCCCGAGGCGCGGTGCCGGGATCGCGGCGCGTTCTTCGGAGGGATCGAAGGCACGCTCAGCCATCTGCTGTGGGGAGACATGCTCTGGATCGCGCGGTTCGACGGCGGGCCGGGGCCGGTGAAGGTCGATACCTCGCAGGCAACGGCGGAGGCCTATGACTGGCCCGCCCTGATGGCGGAACGCCCGAAGCTCGACGCGCGGATCGCATCCTGGGCGTGGTCCATCGGGCAAGGCGACCTTGAGGGCGATCTGAGCTGGATCTCGGGGTCGACCGGCACCCAGATGACCTGCAGCCGCGCCCTTTGCGTCATGCAGATATTCAACCACCAGACCCATCACCGGGGCCAGGTCCACGCGATGCTGACCGCCGCGGGTTGCGCAACCGAGCCCACCGATCTGCCCTACATGCCCGGGGAGATACCGGAATGGCGCTGATTTCGCCCTCCCGCCGGATCCGCCGCACACCGTTTTCCGACGGTGTCGAAGCGGCGGGCGTGACAGCGTATTCGGTTTACAACCGCATGCTGCTGCCAACGGTTTTCCGCAGTGTCGAAGAGGATTACCGTCATCTGAAAGAGGCGGTGCAGATCTGGGATGTCGCCTGCGAACGACAGGTGGAACTGCGCGGGCCCGATGCGGCCCGTCTGATGCAGATGCTGACGCCCCGCGATCTGCGCGGGATGCTGCCCGGCCAATGCTATTACGTGCCCATCGTCGATGAAACGGGCGGTATGCTGAACGATCCGGTGGCCGTGAAGCTGGCCGAGGATCGGTGGTGGATCTCCATTGCCGACAGCGACCTGCTGCTCTGGGTCAAGGGCGTGGCGCAGGGGTTCCGGCTGGATGTGCTGGTCGATGAGCCCGACATTTCGCCGCTGGCGATCCAGGGCCCGCTGGCGGACGATCTGGCGGCCCGCATCTTCGGCGACGGGGTCCGGGATCTGCGCTTCTTCCGGTTCGGGTATTTCGAGTTTCAGGGCCGCGATCTGGTGATCGCACGGTCCGGCTATTCGAGACAGGGCGGGTTCGAGATCTATGTCGATGGCAGCGATATCGGCATGCCGCTCTGGAATGCGCTGATGGAGGCGGGGCGCGATCTGGATGTGCGCGCGGGCTGTCCAAACGGCATCGAGCGGATCGAGAGCGGCCTGTTCAGCTATGGCAACGACATGACGGCGGCCAATACGCCCCATGAATGCGGGCTGGGCCGGTTCTGCGATACATTGACGGCGGTGGGCTGCATCGGCCGCGACGCGCTGCTGCGGGTGGCGCGCGAAGGGCCCGTGCAACAAATCCGCCCGATTGCGATTGCGACCAGGACATTGCCGCCCTGCGACCGGCCCTGGCCTCTCATGGCCGGCGACAAGCGGGTGGGGCAGGTCACCTCGGCGGCGGTCTCCCCGGATTTCGGGGAGGGTGTTGCCATCGGGATGGTCCGCATGACCCATTGGGATCCCGGAACGGCGCTGACGGTGATCACACAGGACGGGCCCCGCGACGCGGTGGTCCGCGAGACATTCTGGATTCTGAAATAGGAGAGACGCCATGCGCGCCCTGATCGTGGAAAAGAACGAAGACACCGGCAAGACCAGCGCCGAGGTGCAGGAGATCGATGAGGCGCGGCTGCCGGATGGCGAGGTGACGGTCGCGGTGGAGTACTCCACCCTGAACTACAAGGACGGGCTGTGCATCGGGCCGGGCGGGGGGCTGGTGCGGACCTATCCGCATGTGCCGGGCATCGATTTCGCGGGCACGGTGGAGACATCGGACGACCCCCGCTATGCGCCCGGCGACAAGGTTGTCCTGACCGGCTGGCGCGTGGGGGAGGTGCATTGGGGCGGCTATGCCGAAAAGGCGCGCGTCAAGGCCGACTGGCTGGTGCCGCTGCCCGAGGGCCTGACCACCCGGTCCGCCATGGCGGTGGGCACGGCGGGTTTTACCGCGATGCTGGCGGTGATGGCGCTGGAAGATCACGGGCTGACGCCGGACAGGGGCGAGGTTCTGGTGACCGGTGCGGCGGGCGGTGTCGGTTCGGTCGCGACGGCGATTCTGGGCAATCTGGGATATCGGGTTGCCGGGGTGACCGGGCGGCCCGAACAGGAGGCTTATCTGAAATCCCTCGGTGCCGCGCGGATCGTCGCCCGCGAGGAGATCAACGAGACCGTCAAGCGCCCGCTGGAGGCCGAAACCTGGGCGGGCTGCGTCGATGCGGTGGGCGGCGCCATGCTGGCCCGCGTTCTGGGCCAGATGGCCTATGGCGGTTCGATCGCCGCGGTGGGGCTGGCGGGCGGGGCGGGTTTGCCCGCGACCGTCATTCCGTTTCTGCTTCGGGGCGTCAACCTTCTGGGGATCGACAGCGTGATGCAGCCCTATGACAACCGGGTCCGGGCCTGGGGGCGGATCGCCCGCGACCTGCCGATGGAAAAGCTGGAGGCGATGATCCATCCCGCGGGTCTGGCCGATCTGCCCGAGCTTGGCGCGGCGATCCTGAAAGGCGGGGTCCGTGGCCGCGTCGTGGTGGATGTAACGGCCTGAGACCGGGACAATCGGCGCGGATGGCAAGGGGGCTTTCACCGTGCCGCGCCCCGGCGTGGCAAGGCAAGCTCGGCGCTGCCCGCGACGTTGTTTTCCCATCGGAAGACGGGCGAGCGCTTGACCTTGGCTCTGGCGCGCTAGCTTGGGCCAAAACAAGACAGCAGGCAGCACGATGAGCAAGACACCTGTTATCTATTGGATGCGCCGGGATTTCCGCCTTGCGGACAATGCCGCCTTGCGGGCCGCCTGTGAAGGCGGGCACCCGGTGATCCCGGTCTTCATTCTCGACGAGGTGGTGGAGGGTCACGGCGGGGCCCCGAAATGGCGGCTGGGTCTTGCGGTGGAGCGGTTCGCGGAAACCCTGAAAGAGGCGGGCAGCCGTCTGACCCTGCGCCGTGGCGCGGCGCTGGAGGTGCTGCGCGCGCTGGTGGACGAGACGGGTGCGCAGGCGGTTCACTGGAACAGGCTTTACGATCCGGACGCCCGGCGGCGGGACGAGGCGGTGAAATCCGCGCTGAAGGATGACGGGCTGGACGCCGTCAGCCATGGCGGGCATGTCGTGTTCGAACCCTGGCGGGTCGAGACCGGGGCGGGCGGCTTCTACAAGGTCTATTCGCCCTTCTGGCGGGCGGTGCGTGGAGTAAAGGTGCCCGAACCGCTGGCCGCGCCCGGCAAGATCCCCGCGCCCGGGACATGGCCCGCGACGGACAGCCTTGACGACTGGCAGATGGGGGCCGCGATGCGGCGCGGCGCGGATGTAGTGCGCCCGCACCTGTTGCTTGGGGAGGACGCGGCCCGGGACCGGCTGGACATGTTCACGCAGGAGCGGATCGCGGAGTACAAGGCCAAACGTGATTTTCTGGACGTGAACGCCACCTCCGGCCTGAGCGAGCCGCTGAGCTATGGCGAGATCAGCGCCCGGACCTGCTGGCACGCCGGGTGGCGGGAGGCGGAGACCGGCGCCAAGGGCGCCGAGCATTTCGTCAAGGAACTGATCTGGCGCGATTTCGCCTATCATCTGGTCTACCACACGCCGCATATCACCCGCGACAACTGGCGCGAGGGCTGGGACAGCTTCCCGTGGAACGAGGATGAGCGCCTGAAAGAGGTGCGCGACTGGAAGCGCGGGCGTACCGGGCTGCCGGTGGTCGATGCGGCGATGCGCGAGATGTATGTGACGGGCCGGATGCACAACCGGGCGCGGATGCTTGTGGCCTCCTATCTCACCAAGCATCTGATGACCCATTGGCGCGTCGGTCAGGCGTGGTTCGAGGAGTGCCTTGTGGACTGGGATCCGGCTTCCAACGCGATGGGCTGGCAATGGGTCGCCGGATCGGGGCCCGACGCGGCCCCCTATTTCCGCATCTTCAACCCCGAGACCCAGGCCGAGAAGTTCGACACGGAGCAGGAATATCGCCGCAAATGGGTGGCCGAGCTCTCCGATGCGCCGGGGGAGGAGGCATTGTCCTATTTCGAAGCGATCCCGGAAAACTGGCATATGGCGCCCGACGACGCCTATCCGGAGACACCGGTGGTGGGGCTGTCGGAGGGGCGGGCGCGGGCGCTGGAGGCTTATGAAAATCGCGATTTCTGACACTGCAGCGTCGGGGGCGCCGGTCTATTTCGCTTGAGGCCGCCCGACGGTTTCGCGCAAGATGACCCAAGTAAAAACGGGGAAACAATGACAATAAAAACAAGTACCAAGGGAGAAACCGAACTGCCGCGCTATTTCGGCGCGGTCTTCGATCAGGCCCGGGACATGGCCAACGGCCGATTGGACATGCACCTGCCCGATGGCCGGGTGTTCCGCGCCGAGGGGCGCGCGCCGGGCCCGGTGGCCGAGCTGCATATCCACAATCCCGACATCTTCGCCCGACTGATCCGCGAAGGCGATCTGGGGTTCTGCGAGGCCTATCTCGACCGCTGGTGGTCGACGCCGGACCTTCAGGCCTTCATGGATCTGGTCCATGCCGAGAACGACGAGATCTATGACGGGTTTCTGGGCATGAAACTGATCCGCGCCTATGAGCGGCTGAGGTTCTGGATGCAGTCGAACAGCAAGCGGCAGGCGAAAAAGAATATCGCCCATCACTACGATCTGGGCAACGAGTTCTACGGGCTCTGGCTGGACGACACGATGACCTATTCCTCGGCGCTGTTCGTCACCGGGCAGGAGTCGCTGGAAACCGCGCAGATCCAGAAGTATGCCTCGATGGTGGACGAAATGGGCGCGCAGCCCGGCGACCATGTGCTGGAGATCGGCTGTGGCTGGGGCGGATTTGCCGAATACGCCGCCCGGGAGCGCGGCCTGAAAGTGACTGGTCTGACCATCTCGCAGGAACAGCATGATTATGCCGTGGCCCGCATGGAACGCCTCGGGCTGAGCGACCGGGTCGAGATCAAGATGCAGGATTATCGCGATGAGCGCGGCACCTATGACGGTATCGCCTCCATCGAGATGTTCGAGGCGGTGGGCGAGAAATACTGGCCCGTCTACTTCAGGAGTCTGCGGGACAGGCTGAAACCCGGAAAGCATGCCACGCTTCAGATCATCACCGTTCAGGACCGGCGGTGGGAGATCTACAGGCGCGGCGTCGATTTCATCCAGAAATACATCTTTCCGGGCGGCATGCTGCCCTCGCCAAGCGTGCTGAGGGCCGAGGTCGCCAAGGCGGGCCTTGAAGTCACAGGCGCGATCGAATTTGGCGAAAGCTATTCCCAGACGCTGCGCAGATGGTATGACACCTTCAACGGACGTTGGGAGGAGGTCGCAGCCTTGGGTTTTGATGACAGGTTCCGCCGGATGTGGAATTTCTACCTCACCTCCTGCGCGGCGTCCTTCCATTTCGGCAATTGCGATGTCACGCAGATTACCGTGACCCGGCCACGCTGAGATGCTGACGGCTGCCAAACTTGTCGGCGCCATCTTGTTTGCCGGGGTGGGGTATGTCGCCGGCTATCTGGTGACCGACACCTTCCCCGAAGGCCAGCTTGCCACGTATTTCCCCGCCTCGATCGCGATCATCGGCCTGTGGCAGGGGTGGTACGTGATGGGCGGGCGCGCGGGCGCGGGGTTTTCCGCGGCGCTGGGCAACGGGTTCCGCACATCCGTCCAGATCGCCTTTTTCGGTCTCGCGTTCTACGCGCTGCGGGAGATGTTCCGGCGATCGGCCAGTTTGCGCTATGACCAGCCGGGCGAGGCGGTGACCGCGGCGCTGGAGCTGTTTCTGGAGTATTTCTGGCAAATGCAGACTGCGCCGGTTCTGATCGCGCTGGCCGCGGGCGGGCTGATCGCGGGCGTGTTGACCGAGATGGCCGCGCGCACCTGGAGGTGACAAACCCGCCCATGGATGCGCTGTTTTTCTACGGCACGCTGCGATATGCGCCGCTTCTGGGGCTGGTTCTGGGCCGCATGCCCGATCTGGTGGACGCCACGCTTGCCGACCATCTGGTCAGCTGGGCCGACGGCGAGAGCTTTCCGGTGATCGAGAGCCGTGCCGGAGCGACCGCCACGGGCGTTCTGGCAACCGGGATCACCCCGGAGGATCGGGCGCGTCTGGATCATTACGAGGGTGCGTTCGCCTACAGCCTTGTGCGGGTGGAGGTGGAAACCGACGGCGGCGAACGGGTGGCGGCGGAAGTCTATCTGCCTGACGCCACGGCCTGGACCGCGGGCGCGCCATGGTCTCTCGGGGACTGGGTGCGTGATTGGGGCCTCTTGACGCTGGAGGCCGCCGCCGAGGTCATGGGGCTTTACGGAACCGAGGCGCCGGAGAGTATCGCCGCCCGTTTCGGGATGATCCGCGCCCGCGCGCAATCCCGGTTGCGCACCGGGGCGTGGACCCGGCCGCAGACTGTCGGGGCAGGGTTCACCCGTGCCGATATCGCGCTGGACCGGGTGGACAGACCCTATACCAGGTTCTTCGCCATCGAGGAATACAGCGCCCGGCACCGCCTGTTTGGCGGCGGCCTCTCCGCGCCGGTGTCGCGCGCGGTGTTCCGGGCGGCGGATGCGGTGACGGTTCTGCCCTACGATCCGCTGCGCGACCGGGTTCTTCTGATCGAACAGGTGCGTCTGGGGGCCTATGCGCATGGCGATCCCGCGCCCTGGCTGCTGGAACCCGTGGCCGGCATCATCGACGCGGGCGAAAGCGAGGAAATGACCGCCCGCCGCGAGGCGCTGGAGGAAGCGGGCGTGCAGATCGGTGCACTGCACCCGGTCGGGCGCTATTACCCGTCGCCGGGCGGCGTTGCGCAGGTTCTTATCTCCTATGTCGGGATCGCCGATCTGCCCGATGATCTGCCGGCCATCGGCGGGCTGGACGTGGAGGGGGAGGATATCCGGTCCCATCTTGTCAACCTCGATGCCGCACTGGGGATGCTGACGAGCGGAGAACTGGCGGTGGCGCCGCTGATCATCTCCGTCCAATGGCTTGCACGGCACCGCGAAACGCTGCGCGGCGGGTCTTTGACCGCTTGAGTTTGCCGCCCCGCGCGCCTATCCCTTGTGGACAATTCCAACGGTCGGGAGCGCGCGCGGATGAATGTCTACAAGGATCTGGCCGAGACCATCGGCAATACGCCCCTGATCCGTCTTCGCGCCCTGAGCGAGGCGACCGGATGCGAAATCCTGGGCAAGGCGGAGTTCATGAATCCGGGCCAGTCGGTCAAGGATCGCGCCGCGCTTTACATCATCCGCGATGCGATCGCGCGGGGTGATCTGAAGCCCGGCGGCACCATCGTGGAGGGCACGGCGGGCAACACCGGCATCGGGCTGGCGCTGGTCGGCGCGTCGATGGGGTTCAAGACCGTGATCGTCATCCCCGAGACGCAGAGCCAGGAAAAGAAGGACATGCTGCGGCTGGCGGGGGCGGATCTGGTGCAGGTGCCGGCGGCCCCCTACAAGAACCCCAACAATTACGTGCGCTATTCGGAGCGGTTGGCGGCGGAACTGGCCAAGACGGAGCCCAATGGGGCGATCTGGGCCAACCAGTTCGACAATATCGCCAATCGTCAGGCGCATATCGAGATGACCGGCCCCGAGATCTGGACCCAGACCGGGGGCAAGGTGGACGGGTTCATATGCGCAGTGGGCACCGGCGGCACGCTGGCCGGTGTGGGCATGGCGCTGCAACCCAAGGGCGTTTCCATCGGGCTGGCCGATCCCGAGGGGTCGGCCATCCACAGTTTCTATACGACCGGCGAGTTCAAGGCCGACGGCGGGTCGATCACCGAGGGCATCGGGCAGGGGCGCGAAACCGCGAACCTCAAGGGGTTCCGCCCTGACCATTCCTTCAAGATCCCCGATACCGAGGCCCTGCCGATCGTGTTCGACGTGCTGGCCCGCGAGGGGCTTTGCCTTGGCGGATCCTCGGGCATCAACATGGCGGGCGCGGTGCGGATGGCCCGCGCCATGGGGCCCGGCCACACCATCGTGACGATCCTCTGCGATTATGGCACGCGCTATCAGTCGAAGCTCTTCAACCCCGCCTTTCTGCGGGAGAAGGGCCTGCCCGTTCCGACGTGGCTGGAGGGGGCGGGGGCGGAGCTGCCGAGTGTCTTTGAATGATCGCGCGCCGTTTCTGGCACCTGCTCGCCGCGGGCTTGCTGCTGCTGGCGCTGGCCCTGCCCGGACAGGCGCAGGACCTGCCCGACTATCAGGAATGGGACGAGCTGGCCGATCGCGCGGAATGGGTGATCGACGGGGAGCGCGCGTCGGATGCGGCGCTGGAAACCCTGCGCGCCAGACTGGTGGCGTGGCGAACCGAATTCCAGCAGGCGGAACGCGTGAATGCGCCGCGCATCGAGAGTATCCGGGCCCAGATTGATGCGCTTGGCCCGCCGCCGCCCGAGGGCGAGACCGAACCGACCGACATCGCCGAGCAACGGGCCGAACTGAACACGAGACTGGCGGAGGCGGAGGCGCCCATACGCCGTGCCGAAGCCGAGCTTCGGCGTGCCCAGGGGCTGATCAGCGAGATCGACGCGCTGATTGCCGAGCGTCTGGCCGGCGAATTGCTGTCGCTTGGGCCGTCGCCCCTGAACCCGGCCAACTGGCCGGGCGCCATCGGCGCATTGGCCGACTGGCTGGTCGATACGGCGTTCGAGGTCGACCGTCTGGCGACCTCCGACCTGCGACAGGCGGAGTTGCGGGAAAACGCCCCGGTCATCACCATTTACCTGATAATCGCGCTCGTTCTGCTGGCCCGCGGCTGGCGATGGGTCGGGCGCCTGATGATGCCCTTCATCCGGCGGGAGGAAACCTCGCCCGGGGCGCGGCTTGTGCTGTTCTTCCTGTCGCTTCTGCAATGCCTGATGCCGGTGATCGGGGTGGGGGCGATTGCGGCCGCCATCATCGCCACGGATTTCACCGGGATCCGGGCGCAGGTCCTTGTCGATCTGATCACGCCATTCGCGGTCTTCGTGATGGTTGCAGTCTGGTTGGGGCGTCAGGTGTTTCCGGCTCGCGAAACGGCCGTCCGCCCGCTGACATTGAGCGAAGGGGAACGGCGGCAGGGCCGTTGGACGGTCATCGCGATCGGGGTCACGATCGGTCTGGGCACTGCGATCGACGACATTTCCGAAAATGGCGGGTTCAGCGACGGCGAAACCCTGATCCTCTTCTTTCCGATCCTGGTCATGCTGGGATTGCTGCTGCTGCGTATCGGCCGCCTGCTGATCAGCCATGTGCGGCAGGAAACCCGGGAGGGCGCCGATCTCAGCGTCAATGCGCAGGTCATTCGGGTGCTGGGCTGGGCCGCCATGGCGCTTGGCGTGATCGGGCCGAGCCTTGCGGCCATCGGCTATTCCACTGCCGGGATCAGCTTCCTGCTGCCTGCCGCGATGAGCCTCGCCCTGATTGCGCTGGTGCGGATCCTGCAGCGGCTGGTGGTCAATCTCTACGGAACGGTGACGGGCCGCCACGAAGGGCTGGACGAGGCGCTGACGCCCACGCTGATCGGCTTTGTCCTGGCGCTGTTGTCCCTGCCGCTTTTCGCGATGATCTGGGGCGTGCGCGCGGCGCAACTGCTGGATCTGTGGCGCAACCTGATCGAGGGGTTCGCGATTGGCGGCGTTACCATCAGCCCGCGCAATTTCCTTGTTTTCGCGCTGGTTTTCGCGGCGGGCTATACCGCGACCCGCATGCTGCAGGCGACGCTGAAAAGCTCGGTCCTGCCCAAGACGCGGCTGGATGCGGGCGGGCGCATGGCGATCCTGTCGGGCACCGGCTATGTGGGCATCTTTCTGGCCGCGATCATCGCGATCACGGCAGCGGGGATCGATCTCAGCTCCATCGCGCTTGTCGCCGGTGCGCTCTCGGTCGGGATCGGTTTCGGCCTGCAGACCGTGGTGTCGAATTTCGTCTCCGGCATCATCCTGCTGATTGAACGGCCGATCAAGGAGGGCGACTGGATCGAGGTGAACGGGATGATGGGCTATGTGCGCGACATCTCGGTCCGCTCGACCCGGATCGAAACCTTCGACCGCTCCGACGTCATCGTGCCGAATGCCGACCTGATCTCGGGCGTGGTGATCAATATGACCCACCACAACAATACCGGGCGGGCGATCGTACCGGTGGGTGTGGCCTATGGCACCGATACCAGAAAGGTCGAAGCGGTCCTGCGCGAGGTGGCGGAGGCCCATCCGATGGTGCTTCTGAACCCGCCGCCCTCGATCTTTTTTCATGGGTTCGGGGCGGACAGCCTCGATTTCGAGATCCGGGCGATCCTGCGCGACGTGAATTTCCTGCTCAGCGTGAAAAGCGACCTGAACCATGCGATTGCGGCCCGCTTCACCGAAGAAGGCATCGAGATTCCCTTCGCGCAGCGCGATGTCTGGCTCCGCAATCCCGAAACCCTGCGCGCCGAAACCAACAAGAACGGAGAGCCCGACCCATGACCGAGACGTTGTTTTTGCAAGATATGTACCGCAAGACGGCGCCCGGAAAGGTCACGGGCCTGACCGGTGAGGGCGGCATCATTCTGGACGCGTCGCTGTTCTATGCACGGGGCGGCGGCCAGCCCGGCGACAGCGGCGTGCTGGACTGGGATGGGGGGCGCATCCCGATTGCCATGGCGGTGAAGGGGGAGGGGACGGACATCGTTCTGGTTCCGGCGGAGCCCGCCGCCCTGCCGCCCGTGGGCGCCGAGGTCGAACAACGCCTCGACTGGGATCGCCGCTTCGGTCATATGCGGGTGCATACGGCGCTGCACCTCTTGTCGGTGGTGATCCCGCTTCCGGTGACCGGTGGGGCGATCGCGGCGGAAAAGGGGCGTCTGGATTTCGCCATGCCCGATCCGCCCGATGACAAGCTGGTGCTGCAGGGCCAGATGAACGCCCTGATCGAGCGGGGTCTCGACGTGTCCGAGACATGGATCACCGCCGAGGAGCTTGACGCCAATCCCGGCCTCGTCAAGACCATGTCCGTACAGCCCCCCAAGGGTGCGGGCCGGGTGCGGCTGGTCCGTATCGGAACCGGCGACCGGCAGATCGACCTGCAACCCTGTGGCGGCACCCATGTCGCCAACACCGCCGAGATCGGGCCTGTCACCATCGCAAAGATCGAAAGCAAGGGCCGACAGAACCGCCGCGTGACCGTGGCTTTGGCGCAGTAACCGCGGCAGGCGGCAGCCGTTTACCGATGCCGGCCGCCCCTCGCTACACGCAGCTCCCCGAGTCCCCGCATACCGCCCCAAAGCCGGGGCCATGGAGCCGGTGCATCGCAGGGTCCCTCGATTTGGTGCCGGGTCGTGGCACGGGGCCATATGCAAAGGCAGGCGCGGCCCGGGCGGCGCGTGGGGCGCCGAAATGCCCCGTACCCGGGCGTCCCGATCTTCGGGGGACGCAAAACTTTCATCGCCCCCTTGCCAGTGCGGTGCGTTCTCGTCTAAGTGCGCCCTGTCGGAGCGGTGGCCGAGTGGTCGAAGGCGCACGCCTGGAAAGTGTGTAGGCGGGAGACCGTCTCCAGGGTTCGAATCCCTGTCGCTCCGCCACTTACTTTTCGTAAGTAGCTGTAAAATAAAGATATTTTTCTTTGAATTTCTCTGTCTTACCCATATTTTTCCCCTTACAACATGTAGCTGCATACAAACGATGACTTGTGGTTCATCCCCAAAAAGCGGCGAGAGCGGTCGTTCGCCGCAGAGGCAAAGATTTAGTTCCGGCTACAGGAAGCAGACATTCAGTTAGAATTCGGGCGCAAATAGATGCGCCCGTCGGTAGCACCATGCCTTGGGCGTTCACGCTAACATGAAAAACGTTTCGGAGTCGCGGCTGCAATTGTGGCCTGGTCACGCTAGCTTGGAAACAACTGCGATCTATCTGGACGCGCTCAGCCCCGAGGACCATGCCATCGCATCGCGGATGTGGGACACTTAGGCTGGCGCATTTTTTTGATTTTGGCCGCAACTTACACGTAAGGTTTTCGCCAGCACACACCATTGAATGCTCCGAAGTCATAAATGATCTTCACAACGGCAGCCTGTAGGCGTCTTAGCGGGCACTTTCGCGTGGCCCGTGAACATCCATAGGTTGAAGATTTTTCTTGACAGCTTCGGGTTAGCAGCAAACCGTTGAGGGGATCAGATGTTACATCCAACATATTCAAGGAAGCCGTTTGCCAACTTATTCCCTGCTGCTGGCTAAAGAAGATGACGTCGAAAGCTTTAGTGACGTGTTTAAGAAGGACGCGCTCGACGCGACGGGAGACAGCAGGCTTGAGAAAATTATTAGAGTAAAAAACCCGGAATTTGGGGACGGAGGCGAGCTATTCCTGTTTATAAAGAAAGGCTATCCCCCCGGCTGGCTCGGCCAACTTCATGCGAATTTCAAGATAGAAGACAAAGTTTACAACCAGAGCCACAGCGGAGTGGTCGCGTTTAAGTCGGACGAGAGAGTTTTTGTCCTTACCTTTGGATACTCGAGTCATCTTCTAAACCCTTATCGACTCGTCTCTGACTTTGGCTTGAAGGTATCGATCAACTCTCTAGACCCAGGTTCCATTAAAGGCCTTGAACGCAATAACCTTGTGAGGGCAGTGCGGTCGGTTGAACACTCACCATTTAGCCGAAGCATTAATAGCTTCGGGATCGACGAAGCATTTGAACTCATCAAGAAGGTTAGTGGACGTCTCGATGGAGAGGGCTCTGAGAGTTCGATTACAGGAGCGCAGGCACTAAGGTTCTCGTCCTCTCGCAAGCTTGAACGCATCCCAGACTATGCAAAAGATGCGATGGAATTGTACAATTCCATCGCGTACAAAAAGACCTCATTCAGCATCATCGATACGCTCCAACTGGTCACTGACAAGGCCAATATTGATGAGTTGGACGATGGGCTTGTTGCCGCGGTTCGCTCCTTGACGGACAAGAGATTTGAAATCGGTTTGCCTGAGGTCTCAGACAAGCATGCAGTTGAGTACGCCTTTACGAAAATTCGCATGTCAGGCCGAAAGCCGGACTTGTTCTTGGATGACTATCGAAAAGAGTTGGGTGATGGTCTAAAAGACTTAGAAATAGACGTTTTCAAGAGTCATGATGTCCGGGCCTTTTGGGACGCAGACAACGGAAGAACCGATAGTTCTCTTTATCGATTGATGGTTGGTACTCTAGAGTTGGATGGCGTTCTTTACGCTATCAACGACGGCGCATGGTACAGCCTCAAGGACTCATTCCGAACTTCCATAAATGGCTCGTTTGAAAAGTACAAAAGTGATGAAACTGTTGCGTTTGACTGGCCTAAAATCGTTGATTCCGGGAAGACAGGGAATTCCAAGCGAGGGCTAAAGTTTGTACCGGAAGACGACTATAACGACCGAGCATGCAATCACTTCGGACTGATATGCTTGGACAGAAAACTCTTTCGTTTTGGCGACGATTGTCCGCACGACAAGTTCGAGGGTTGCGATCAACTGGACATAAAAGGTCGCAGATTGATCCATGTAAAACGCGGCAGACGGAAAAGTCAGGGTATTTCGTACCTTTTTGACCAAGGTGAGGTCGCTGCGCGTGCGCTACGCCAGCCACACTACTGGTCTGACCTGTGTGATAGGTTAGAAAAAATAGGCGTCGACGAACAACTGGTGGACGAAGCAAGAAACAACGGCCCGCTAAACCAGCGCTGGAAGGTTGAATTTCAGATCGCCGATTCTCGCAATTCATCAGGTGAGTTTACCATTCCGTTTTTTAGTAGGGTTAGGTTCCACTCGGCTGTCAGCGAGATCGGATTAGACTACGATGTCGAGATCAAGTTCATAGATTTGAAGGGGCAAAATCAACCGACCTCGCACAAGGATTTGGATGGGTCGGACCCCGACGAAATTGAGGTCATTGAGTCAGACTAGGCCAACACCACCGCCGAGCCGGATTCGAAATGACCGTGAGGTATGATTATGAGTGATGGCTACAATTTTCGACAGCTCAAGGCAGCAATCCTCGCCATGAGCAAAGCGACGGACTGGGAGACTGCCCGAAAAGAATGGGCGCTCGTGGACATCATTGAGGCAGACGAACCTGAAACCTGCCTATGTGGTCACTTTCCGATTGTCGAAATCTGCGCGATCCACAACCGCGTGACGGGTCATTCGACTGAGGTCGGAAACGTGTGCGTCAAACGGTTTCTGGGTGTGCGCTCTGATCTGATATTCACTGGAATCAAGAGAATACGTAAAGACCCGACCAAGAGCCTGAACGCCGATTCCATCGCGTTCTTTAGGCAACGCGGGCTGATCAATGATTGGGAGTACGGCTTCCTGCAAGACACGATGAAAAAACGGAATCTTTCCTTGAAGCAGATGGGGACACGGAAGCGAATTAACCTCAAGGTTTTGGGCGCTGTGTCGAGGCGTGGGTTACAAGCAAACTGACTAAGTTGGGCAGTACAGCGGTTCCGATTTTCCCATTAGCTCGATGCGCAAGGTGTGCGTGTATGAGTCCGACAAACTTGAGACTTTGCGCTTGCAGCGATTGTCCGCTTTGACGGGCCGCGGCGCGGCATAGGCGTGATCCATCGAACGTCGGCTCTGGGCCGAAGTTTACGGTACTTTAGTCTTCCTCAACGTGGTAGCCTTCTGTGAAGTCGAAGTATACAGAACCGATTGGTCTGCCCGTGTTGTCTGCAACGTCATGGTGCCCATCTTCAAAACCATCTTGCTCTAGTTGATCGGCAATTCGTCGCAAAGCCGCTGCTGTCCAACTCGCAACCGTCTTTTGACTTGGCCCCGAGACGTTCAGCTCAACATCACATTGAATATACTGCGTCAGTTCACTCACGCTGCAATCCCCCACATCTCTAAACTAGCATCCAGTTAACGTCGGATCGTGCGGTAAGCAATGTCGGCTTCTCAGTTGCTGCACTGCTGCATTGGCAAGCGTGCTAAAGGTCCGCTCAGGGCCGCTCTACCTCCCGGAAAAGTCAGCCCTTCTTCTTGTGATCTTTGGCGACAATGATGCCCGCCTTGCCCAAGACAACAACAAGAACGCCACCAATCCAACCTGCTACAACCGAATTTATTGCGACAGCTGTGCCCATCAAAGCCAGTCCCATGTTACCAACTAACAATGTGAGTGTCATGGCACTTAGGATAGGTACGACCAAAAGAAGCTGTATGAAGAGCGGGTAGCTTCGGAACCGTTTCCAAATAGCGGCGGCAACAGGTTTAGTGCGTTCTAACATTCGGCGCTTTCTAACGATTCAGTTCCATGACGAGTGCACGTACTGGGCGTTCGAAGTCAATGGCTACTATAGGTAGAGTTTTCCTCGGCGCGCAGCAAGGCTAGCAGTTTGAGTGAATGTCCGCTCTGACGGGCCGCACCGCAGCATCGAGACACGATACTCAATGACTGGTATGGGCCGTGTGCGGCAGCCCCTTGGGCCTTGATGCTAAAGGATGCTGCGCCCGCTCCTAGGTCTGGTACGAGCCCGCAACGGTCCTTGTGGACTGCAACCTACTAACGCATATTCGGTGGGGTAACTCCAAGGAAGATCCGCTGTGCGACCGCCAATCGAAAGCTGGGGTGTTCAGGCTGATCTTGTGCCGCTGCTCGGCGGACACCGTAACCGCGCCTTCAGGACGCTTGGCACCGCATCTGAAGAAGCCTTCGTCTTCAAATCGACGCGCCGGTCGGCGGCTGCATTGTCCTGGCTCACTGAGGTTCAGGCCATTGCAGAGAACGTGGGTTTTGTTGTGCCCTCGCTTGTAAGGAGCTGGGCGGGCAATTTGATCGAGGATGGATGGACCTGCGAGCTTTTCCTTAAAGGCACCCACTTTTCAGCGCATGACCTACCGTCGCTCCACCCCCACATCACTGCGTTTCATGCGGCGACCATCGATTTTCCACAGCGGCCAGGCTTTGTGTCGTCACAGGATTTGATCGAACAAGACCGCGGCGGCGATGTGGACCTGCGGGCCATGCCGCCAAGCTTGGTCGCACGCTGCCGCAAATCCTGGTCCGCAATGTCGGGCCAGAGACAGGCGGTCATCCATGGTGACATCAATCCGGGAAATCTGATCCGTTGCGTGGACGGGCGGACTGCGCTCATCGACTGGGACGAATGTCGTCGCGACCTCGTTCTATTCGATACTGCCATGCTGGGCGATTGCAGCGAGGAGGAGCAATCCGCGCGCCTTGCCTGGGAAGTCGCCTGTTCGTGGCAATTGGAACCTGACTACGCTCGCCGAATTGCGTCGAGCTTATGAGTGAACGGCAGCTCCGTCCCGCTCTGCCGATCTCGGGCTGCGCATCGATCTCGCAATCGCAGCGAATGGCCTGTGTGGATGGCTCCTGCATAGCAAGTCCTTTTTGATCTGATTTGTGCATTTGTCAGAAGCAGTCATGTGTCCGGCCTGTTTGCGCGGTTTTGACCGCTGGCCCTGATGGGTTCCGCAACCCAGGTCCCTAACAGCTTCGCGGGCTATGATGCCCGGGCCATTCGGCGGGGTGTCCTGGTTTTGGCGGCTGACTTATGCACCATCACATCGCAGGTCTTGCTAACTCTTTGTTCCTTCTGCCGTTATACTGTTCGCGGGTTGTAAGGTTCGTTGCGAGTTAGCACCGCCCAGACGATCCGGGCCGTCTTGTTCGCCATGGCTACGGTGGCAACGCGGGCTGGTTTGCGTTCAAGCAATGACGTCAGCCATTTGCTGGCACGTTCCGGGTGCGACCGTGTTTGTCGGACAAGTGATGTCATGCCCACGACAAGCAGTGATCGCAAATACTGGTCGCCCATCTTTGTGATCCGCCCCAGCTTCTCTTTGCCGCCGCTGGATTTGTTTGCGGGGGTCAGACCCAGCCAGGCAGCAAACTCTCTGCCGTTTCGGAACTGATGCCCGTCGCCGATACTAGCAATGATCGCGGAAGCCGTTACCGTCCCAACGCCAGGGATCGTGCGCAACAAGCGGACACGCGCATCTTCTTTAGCGACCTGCTTCAGGCGATCTTCGTACCACCGAACA
>JACNMN010000007.1 GCA_020622165.1 Boseongicola sp. H5 | reverse complement strand
TTCAAGGGGTGGTTTTACGACCAAGATCCACCTCCTCGTCAATGCGCACGGTCTGCCCATGAGGACAGAGATCACACCCGGCCAGACATCTGATTGCCTCGGCTTCGATCTGGTCATGGCCGACAACCTGCCAGTACCAAGCGTATTGCTGGCTGACCGGGCCTATGATGCTGACAGCATTCGGAAAACCATGGAAAAGCGTGACGTGCTTCCGGTCATCCCCATGCGTAAGTCCCGCAAAAAGCGCATTGGTGTCGACCGCTCGCTCTATCGCCTTCGAAACTTGGTCGAGCGCTGCTTCAACAAGCTCAAGAACGCCCGTCGCGTCGCCACTCGCTATGACAAAACGGCACAGAGTTTCCTGGGCTTCATTGACATCACCTCAATCCGCCTCTGGCTCAACCATTTGTCAACATGACCTAATCTCCCATCGCGGCTTTCAACTCGTAGATCAGTGAAAGCGCCTCGCGCGCGGTCAACTCGTCCGGGTGAACCTGCCTCAGGCGATCTTCGAGCGGAGATTGCCTGGGGGCCGCGACCTGCGGTTGCGGAGATACAGCGAAAAGAGGGAGGTCATCGATCAGCGTGTCCTTTCGCTGACTTCCCTCCCGCTCTCCGCGTTCAAGTGCCTCAAGGACCGTCTGCGCCCGCGAGATGACCGAAGCGGGCAGCCCGGCCAGCTTTGCAACCTGCACGCCATAGGAGCGATCTGCCGCACCTTCGCGCACCTCGTGAAGGAAGATCACCTCGCCATCCCACTCCTTCACCGCGACGGTGGCATTGGCCACGCCCTCCAGCCGGGCGGCCAGGCTTGTCATCTCGTGATAATGGGTCGCGAAAAGCGCGCGGCATCTGTTGACCGCATGCAGATGTTCCAGCGTGGCCCATGCAATCGAAAGCCCGTCATAAGTGGCCGTTCCGCGCCCGATCTCATCCAGGATAACCAAAGCGCGGTCATCCGCCTGATTGAGGATCGTCGCGGTTTCCACCATCTCCACCATGAAGGTCGACCGCCCCCTCGCGAGATCATCGGAGGCGCCCACACGGCTGAAAACCTGGCTCACAATCCCGATATGCGCGGCACTGGCCGGCACGAAAGCCCCCATCTGTGCAAGAATGGCGATCAGCGCATTCTGCCGCAGGAAGGTCGATTTACCCGCCATGTTCGGCCCGGTGAGCAAGGTGATGGCGGCCGCATCCTTCCCTGCGCTCAGCCGGCAGTCATTGGCAATGAAGGGCTCTCCGGCGGCCTGAAGTGCGGCTTCCACAACCGGATGCCTGCCATCCGTGATCACAAACTCCCGGCTGTCATCCACCTTCGGCCGGGTCCAGTCCTTGTCGCGGGCCAGATCGGCCAGCGCCGTGGCCACATCAAGCTCGGCCAGCGCGCGCGCAGTGGTGCCGATCCGGTCGTGTTCATCGAGGATCGCGGCCCGGAGTGTCTCGAACAGGGTCTTTTCGATCGTGAGCGCGCGCTGACCGGCATTCAGGATCTTGGTTTCCAGCTCCGACAGCTCCACCGTGGTGAACCGCACCGCATTCGCCGTGGTCTGCCGATGAATGAAGCTACCCGAAAGGGGCGGGGAGAGCATTTTTTCCGCATGGGTCGCCGTGGTTTCGATGAAATAACCAAGCACGTTGTTATGCTTGATCTTGAGCGATGGGATCCCGGCCTTTTCCACGTAATCCGCCTGCATTTTCGCGATGACACCCCGACCCTCGTCGCGCAGGCTGCGCGCCTCGTCGAGGTCGTTGTCGAAACCGGGCGCGATGAAACCGCCGTCCCGCGCAAGAAGAGGCGGCTCGGCAACCAGCGCATCGCCCAGATGCGCCACAAGACCGTCATGGCCGCGCAAATCCCTTGCGGCGTCCGCCAGAATTTCCGGGAGCTCCGCACCGCTGACCAGTTGCGCCAATGCTTCGGCGGCGGTCAATCCGTTGCGGATCGCGGCCAGATCGCGCGGCCCGCCCCGGTCCAGCGCAAGCCGCGACAGGGCCCGGTCCAGGTCCGGCACCTGCCGCAACGCCGCCCGGATATCGGCGGCCAGCCCGGTGTTGTCGAACATGGCGGCCACCGCGTCATGGCGGGCGGTGATCGTGGCAAGATGGGTGGAGGGGCTGGATAACCGCCGCTCAAACAGCCGCGCGCCGCCGGCGGTCAGTGTCCGGTCGATTGTCGCTGCCAAACTGCCCGCGCGCCCGCCGTTCAGGCTGGCCGTCAGTTCCAGATTGCGGCGCGTGGCGGCGTCAATCTGCATGACCCGGCCGGAGCTCTGTTTCAGAGGGGGCCTGAGCAACGGCAGATTGCCTTTCTGGGTGATCTCCAGATAGTCGATCAGCGCGCCCATCGCGCTGAGATCCGGACGGGTGAAGGACCCGAAGGGATCGAGCGTTTTGACCTGAAACAGAGACTGAATCCGTGTCTCTGCCGAGCCACTGTCGAAGCTTGCCGGGGACAGATGGGTCAGTGCCGCGCCGCTGTCCCGAATCAGATCCTGCCGCGCGCCGTCCAAGCCATCGGAAACCAGCACCTCACGGGGGCCGAGCCGGGCAAGTTCGGGGGATAATTGCACCGGTGGGCAGGCCATGACCTGAAACGCGCCGGTGGAGATATCGGCCCAGGCAAGCGCGCCCTCGCCCCGCACCTCGGCGTAGGCGGCAAGATAATTGTGGCGCCGCGCGTCAAGCAGGCTGTCCTCGGTCAGTGTACCCGGCGTGACAAGCCGGACCACCTCCCGGCGGACCACCGATTTCGACCCGCGTTTCTTTGCCTCCGCCGGGTCTTCCATCTGTTCGCAAACCGCCACGCGGAACCCCTTGCGGATCAGGGTGAGCAGATACCCCTCGGCGGAATGGGCCGGGACACCGCACATCGGGATATCGTCGCCGTCATGCTTGCCGCGTTTGGTCAGTGCGATGTCCAGCGCCTCCGCGGCTGCAACCGCATCATCGAAGAACATCTCGTAGAAATCGCCCATGCGATAGAACAACAGCGCATCGCGGTGCTGCGCCTTGATCTCCATGTATTGCGCCATCATTGGTGTGACTTGCGCGGTCATGCCGGCGGCTCCCCTGTTCGCACCTGCGCAGCCTACAAACCGCCCCGTCCGGGCGAAACCCGGAAATGCCACATGTTGTGAGGTGCGCATATCAGGGCTAAGACGGGAAGCGTCGCAAAAAAGGGCCCCGAAACAATGCCGAACAATAGCAGGATCACCCGTGAAGAGGCGCTGGCCTATCATCTGGAGCCCCGGCCCGGCAAGATCGACATTCAGGCCTCCACCCCGATGGCAACGCAGCGGGATCTCAGTCTCGCCTATTCGCCCGGCGTGGCGGTGCCCTGCGAGGAGATCGCCGCAAATCCCGAACTGGCCTATGATTACACCACGAAGGGCAACATGGTCGCCGTCATCTCCAACGGGACCGCGGTTCTTGGTCTGGGCAATCTGGGTGCGCTTGCGTCCAAACCCGTGATGGAGGGCAAGTCCGTGCTCTTCAAGCGGTTCGCCGACGTGAATTCGATCGATATCGAGCTGGATACGGAGGATGTTGACGAATTCGTGAATGCCGTTCGGCTGATGGGTCCCACATTCGGCGGCATCAATCTGGAAGATATCAAGGCGCCTGAATGTTTCATGATCGAACAGCGCCTGAAGGAAGAGATGGACATCCCCGTCTTCCATGACGACCAGCATGGGACGGCGGTGATCTGTGCCGCGGGGCTGATCAACGCGCTGCATCTTTCGAACAAGAAGATCGAGGAGTGCAGGATCGTCTTGAACGGTGCGGGCGCTGCCGGGATTGCGTGTATCGAACTGCTGAAGGCCATGGGCGCGCGTCACGAAAACTGCATTATCTGCGACACCAAGGGCGTGATCTATCAGGGCCGCACCGATGGCATGAACCAATGGAAATCGGCCCATGCGGTGAAGACCGATCTGCGGACGCTGGAAGAGGCGATGTCGGGCGCGGATGTCTTCCTCGGCGTGTCGGTCAAAGGGGCCGTGACGCCGGAGATGGTCAGGAGCATGGGCGACAACCCGGTGATCTTCGCGATGGCGAATCCCGACCCCGAAATCACGCCCGAGCAGGCCCGCGAGGTACGCTCGGACGCAATCGTGGCGACCGGGCGGTCAGACTACCCAAATCAGGTGAACAACGTTCTGGGCTTTCCCTATCTGTTCCGCGGCGCGCTGGATATTCATGCGCGCGCCATAAACGACGAGATGAAAATCGCCTGTGCCGAAGCCCTTGCGAAGCTGGCGCGCGAAGACGTACCGGACGAGGTTGCGATGGCCTATGGCCGCAAGCTCACCTTCGGGCGCGACTACATCATTCCCACGCCCTTCGATCCGCGCCTGATCTATGTGGTTCCTCCGGCGGTGGCGCGCGCGGGCATGGATACCGGCGTTGCGCGCCGTCCGATCATCGATCTGGATGCCTATGTCACCACGCTGCGCGCCCGGATGGATCCGACCTCTTCGATCCTGCAAGGGATCAACGTGCGCGCCCGCAACGCGCAGGCCCGGATGATTTTCGCCGAAGGGGACGATGTCCGGGTGCTGCGTGCGGCGGTGGCTTACCAGCGAAACGGTATGGGCAAGGCGCTGATCGTCGGGCGAGAGGCGGATGTGAAGGAAAAGCTTGACGCCGCAGGGCTTGCCGATGCGGTGGAGGAGCTGGAGGTGGTGAATGCCGCAAACACGTCTCATCTGGAGAGCTACAAGTCGTTCCTCTACCAGAGATTGCAGCGGAAGGGCTTTGATCACCACGATATCCACCGGCTGGCCGCCCGCGACAGGCATGTCTTTTCCGCGCTGATGCTGGCCCATGGTCATGGCGACGGGCTGGTGACGGGGGCGACCCGGAAATCGGCGCATGTTCTGGGTCTTCTGGGCCATGTCTTCGACACAACCGCGGCCGATGGGGCCGTGGGGGTGACGGCGATGATCCATAAAGGGCGGATCGTGCTGGTGGCCGATACCCTTGTCCATGAATGGCCCGAGGCAGAAGACCTCGCCCTGATCGCGGAACGCGGCGCACATGTCGCGCGCCATCTGGGGCTGGAGCCGAGGGTTGCGTTCGTCAGCTTTTCGACCTTCGGATACCCGGTGTCCGAACGCGCCGAGAAGATGCATCAGGCGCCAAGGGTTCTGGACAGAAAAGGGGTGGATTTCGAGTATGATGGCGAGATGGCCATCGATGTCGCGCTCAACCCCGATGTGATGGCGCAGTATCCGTTCTGCAAGCTGTCCGGTCCGGCAAATGTTCTGGTGGTGCCGGCGCGGCATTCCGCGTCGATCTCGGTCAAGCTGATGCAGGAAATGGCGGGCGCGACCGTGATCGGCCCGATTCTGACCGGGCTCGACCGGCCTGTGCAGATCTGCTCGACCGTATCCACCGCCAACGACATTCTGAACATGGCTGTGATGGCGGCCTGCGAGATCGGGCGCTGAGCCATGACGGTGATTTGCGTCGGCTCGGTCAATATCGACCATGTCTATCGCGTCCCGCATCTTGTGCGCCCGGGGGAGACATTGGCGGCCGATGCCTATGCCAAGGGTCTGGGCGGCAAGGGCGCCAATCAATCCATCGCCGCGGCGAAGGCGGGCGCGACCACCCGGCATCTGGGCCGCGTTGGTCCAGAAGCGTGCTTCGCGTTGGATCAGATGGCCGCCGCCGGCGTCGATGTGTCCGGTATCGAGATTGGCGAAGATCCGTCCGGTCATGCGATCATTACAGTCGATCCGTCCGGCGAGAACGCGATCGTTCTTTTTCCCGGCGCCAATCACCTGCTGAGCGACGCGCAGGTTGAGGCCGGGCTTGCGGGGTTCGGGCCGGGCGACACGCTGATCCTCCAGAACGAGATCAATGTCAGCGGCCATGCGGCGCGTGTGGCGCGGCGCAACGGGCTGCGCGTGGTCTATTCAGCCGCCCCGTTCGATGTGGACGCCGTTCGGGAAATGCTGCCCCTGATCGATCTGCTCTTGCTGAACGAGGGAGAGGCCGCTGCCCTCGAAAAGGCTCTGAACCGGGAGATTTCGGCCCTCGGCGATGTCGAAACGGTCGTGACAAAGGGTGCCGATGACGCGGTCTGGACCTTTGAACATGGCCGGATCGTTCAACCGGCTTTCCGGGTTTCGGAGGTCGTCGATACGACCGGCGCGGGAGACTGTTTTGCCGGATATCTCGTGGCCGGGCTGGATGCAGGTGCCTCTCGCGACCTGGCGATTGAACGGGCAAGCGCAGCCGCAGCGCTGCAGGTCACGCGGCCCGGTGCTGCGGATGCGATGCCGTCAATCGGCGAGGTCATGCAGTTTCTGAAAGCCCGCAAGCCCTGACGGATCAGCTTTTCATCCCGTCCCAGAAGTTCTTGACCTTGTCGAAAAACCCGCTGGCGTTGGGATTGTTCGACTTGGCGCAGGACTCTTCGAATTCGCGCAGCAACTCCTTTTGCCGCGTGGTCAGCTTCACCGGCGTTTCGACCGCCAGTTCGATATACATCTCGCCCGTCGCGGTTCCCCGCAAGGCCGGCATGCCCTTGCCGCGCAGCCGCATCTGACGACCCGACTGCGATCCTTCGGGCACTTTCACCCTGGATCGGCCACCATCGATTGTCGGCACTTCGATCTCGCCGCCCAGGGCGGCGGTGACCATCGAGACGGGAACACGACAGAAAAGATCCAGCCCGTCGCGCTGGAAAAGCGCGTGATCCGCAACCTCGATGAAGATGTACAGGTCGCCCGCCGGTCCGCCGCGCAGCCCGGCTTCCCCTTCGCCGGAGAGACGGATCCGCGTGCCGGTTTCCACACCTGCGGGGATGTTGACGGAAAGTGCCTTTTCCTTCTGCTCACGACCGGCGCCGCCGCAGACATTGCACGGATTCTTGACGATCTGGCCGATGCCGGAGCAGGTAGGGCAGGTCCGCTCCACCGTGAAGAAGCCTTGCTGCGCGCGCACCTTGCCCATGCCGGAACAGGTCGGGCAGGTGACGGGCTCCGCGCCGCCTTCCGCGCCGGTGCCGTTGCAGTTGGAACATGCAACCGATGTGGGAACGGTGATCGCCTTCTGAAGACCCGAATAGGCATCTTCGAGACTGATCCTGAGGTTGTAGCGAAGATCCGATCCGCGCGCAGCGCGCCGGCCGCCGCCGGTGCCGCGCTGGCCGCCCATGAAATCGCCGAACAGATCTTCGAAGACATCCGAGAAGGCGCTCGCAAAATCGCCCTGTCCGGCGCCCCCGCCGCCAAAGCCGCCCGCACGCGGCCCGCCGGCCATGCCGCCATCGAACGCCGCATGACCAAACCGGTCATATGCCGCCTTCTTGTCGGCATCCTTCAGGACGTCATAGGCCTCGTTCGCTTCCTTGAACTGGGCTTCGGCATCGGGATTGTCGGAGTTGCGATCGGGGTGCAGTTCTTTCGCCTTCTGGCGATAGGCCTTCTTGATCTCGGCCTCGGACGCACCGCGTTTGATACCCAGAACATCGTAGTAATCGCGCTTTGACATGGTTGATCCACCCTCATGAAACGCGCCGACCGGCCAAGGTTCCCCATGGCCGGTCGTGCGGGGTTAGGGGACGCGGTTACGAGCTCTTGCGGTCGTCCAGGTCTTCGAAATCGGCGTCGACGATATCCTCGTCCACGCCGCCCGGCTCGTCCACGCCGTCAGGCGCTTCTTCGCCGGCCTCTTCCTGCTGGGCCTTGTAGATCGCTTCGCCCAGTTTCATGGCCGCTTCGGTGACATTCTGGATGCCGCCCTTGATCTTGCCGGCGTCTTCGCTCTCCATCTGCTCTTCCAGCGCCTTGATGGCAAGCTCGATAGCTTCCACCGTGGTGGGATCGACCTTGTCGGCATGCTCTTCCAGCGATTTCTGGGTCGAGTGGATCAGGCTTTCGGCCTGGTTCTTGGCTTCGACCAATTCCTTGCGCTGCTTGTCGGCTTCGGCATTCTCTTCGGCGTCGCGGACCATCTTCTCGATGTCCTCGTCCGTGAGGCCGCCCGAGGCCTGGATCGTGATCGTCTGCTCCTTGCCGGTGCCCTTGTCCTTGGCCGAAACGGACACGATGCCGTTGGCGTCGATGTCGAAGGTCACCTCGATCTGGGGCAGACCGCGGGGTGCGGGCGGGATGTTCTCCAGATTGAACTGGCCGAGCATCTTGTTGTCCGTCGCCATTTCCCGCTCACCCTGGAACACGCGGATGGTGACCGCGTTCTGATTGTCCTCGGCGGTGGAGAAGATCTGGGACTTCTTCGTCGGGATCGTGGTGTTGCGGTCGATCAGGCGGGTGAAGACACCGCCAAGCGTTTCGATGCCGAGAGACAGCGGCGTGACATCCAGCAGGACCACATCCTTCACATCGCCCTGCAGAACGCCGGCCTGAATGGCGGCACCCATGGCGACCACTTCATCGGGGTTCACGCCCTTGTTCGGCTCCTTGCCGAAGAAGTTGGTAACCTCCTCGATGACTTTGGGCATCCGGGTCATACCGCCGACCAGAACCACCTCGTCGATGTCGCCTTTCGACAGACCGGCATCTTTCAGGGCGGCCTGACAGGGCTTCAGCGACTGTTTGATCAGGTCGTTCACGAGGCTTTCCAGCTTGGCGCGGGTCAGCTTCATGACCATGTGCAGCGGCTGCCCGCCCTTGGGGTCCATCGAGATGAACGGCTGGTTGATCTCCGTCTGAGAGGAGGAGGACAATTCGATCTTGGCCTTCTCCGCGGCTTCCTTGAGCCGCTGCAGGGCCATCTTGTCCTTGGTCAGATCGACGCCGTTTTCCTTTTTGAACTCGCCCGCCAGATAGTTGACGATGCGCATGTCGAAGTCTTCACCGCCCAGGAAGGTGTCGCCATTGGTCGACTTCACTTCGAAGAGACCATCGTCGATTTCCAGAATGGTGATGTCAAAGGTACCGCCGCCAAGGTCGTAAACGGCGATCGTCTTGGTCTCTTTCTTGTCCAGACCATAGGCCAGTGCCGCTGCCGTGGGCTCGTTGATGATGCGCAGAACTTCGAGCCCGGCGATCTTGCCGGCATCCTTCGTCGCCTGGCGCTGGGCGTCGTTGAAATAGGCGGGGACCGTGATGACCGCCTGCGTCACCTCCTCGCCGAGGTAGCTCTCGGCGGTCTCTTTCATCTTCCCGAGGATCAGGGCCGAAATCTGAGAGGGGGAGTATTTCTCGCCATTCACCTCGACCCAGGCGTCGCCATTGCCCCCATCGACGATCGAGTACGGCACCAGGGCCTTGTCTTTTTCGACCTCTGCATCGTCGACCCGACGGCCGATCAGGCGCTTGACGGCAAAGATCGTGTTGTCGGGGTTGGTGACGGCCTGCCGTTTGGCGGCCTGCCCCACCAGACGCTCGTCATCGGTGAAGCCGACGATCGAAGGTGTGGTGCGTGCGCCTTCGGAGTTTTCGATCACGCGGGGTTGCGAGCCGTCCATAATGGCGACGCAGGAGTTTGTCGTACCGAGGTCAATACCAATCACTTTGGCCATGTTTCGAGTCCCTTTCTCAGGCGATCCAGGCGGGGTCGGGTCCGGTATCGGCCCCCAATCCGCCATATGAAAAACCAGGGGTACACCCTGGCCGGTTTCGTTGGGTATATAAGAAGGGGATTTTGGGGCTGCAAGCGGAGTCAAAGATCGATTTGGAGCTTGGTTTGCAAAGCGTTTGTATTTTGCGGGACTGTGGCGGTTCGGTCATCGGTAAAGGCGGACCGCGCCCGCCCGTGGCAAAAGCGATCTGCGGAGGGGTGGGTTGGTGCCTGATCTGAGCTTGCGCGGGGTGCGCATACACACCGGATTCCTTGACCTTGCGGAACAGGCGGCGATGGTCGACGACATTCGCGGGGTCCTGCGTGCCGCGCCGCTTTTCCGCCCACAGACGCCTTACGGCAAACAGATGTCGGTGCGGATGACTGCCGCGGGGCAGTTCGGGTGGTTTTCCGACAAAAGCGGATACCGTTATGTCGATCGCCATCCATCTGGCGTGCCCTGGCCCGCGATACCGTCAAATATCCTGCGTGTCTGGACGCAAGTGAGCGGCGTTGACCGCGATCCCGAATGCTGTCTCGTGAACTTCTATGCCGAGGGCGCGCGCATGGGCCTTCATCAGGACAGGGACGAGGCGGATTTCTCCATGCCCGTCGTCTCGATCTCGCTGGGAGACGACGCGCTGTTCCGGGTGGGCGGGCTCAGCCGGGGTGGCACAACGGAGTCGGTCTGGCTGAAATCGGGCGATGTGGCGGTCCTGGCGGGCGACGCACGACTTATCTATCACGGGGTTGACCGGACAAGGCCGGGCTCATCGGCCCTGTTGCCCAAGGGCGGGCGGATCAACCTGACCTTGCGCGTGGTAAGCTAGGGCGCCAGCGCGCAGCAGCCCGACAGCATCTGAACGCCATCGGGAGTCTGGATGATCACAAGCGTCGAAAGGCCGAACATCCGCTCGGACATGCCATCGCTGCAGGCCTCGCGGCGCAAGGTCGCCGTGATGCGACGGCCCGCCTCCTCCCAGACCGCGCCGAACTGGTCCGTCCCCCGGGCGCTCGCCTGACCGCTCCACACCTCGGACAGCGTGATCCGCTCGAAGCCCATATCGCTGAACATGGCCTGCGCACCGGTCCGTTCCAGCGACCAGAACGGCTCGGTCCCGAAACATGCGAGAGGCGTCGGCAGGCCGAATGACCAGATCGGCCCGGTCCGCTGCAGGTAGAAGGCCGAGGCCCAGCCTGCCGTCTCGTCCGCGTTCAACATGAGCCAGCGGCCGTCGGCGCTGGCGCCGACCACCTCTATTCCGCTTGCTCCGGGCAGCAATGCGCCGATGACCGGATGGCCGACACCGGGCCCCGCGCGTACATTCAGAACGTCATCTGCCGCAACGCCGCGAACATCGTAAAGTGCCGGGTAATCCTCTGCATGCACCATACCGGCCCAGAGCAGGTATAATGCCGCCAGAAGGCCCCTCATCTGCCCGCGTTCCAGCTCGAAGACACGTTTTTCCGGCTGTAGAACTCGCCCATCAGGCCCAGCAACAACAGGATGAGCGCGAAGTAGATCGGATATTGCCAGTTGGTGTAGTGCGGATTGTAGTTGATGAAGACGAACCCGCGCATCTGATCGATGATGTGAAACAGCGGATTCCAGTCAAACAGCGCAACCATCGCGCTTGGCAGCATGTTGGCCACGAACATCTTCCCCGAGGCGATCATGTTGGCGCGCACATAGACAAGCTGGATGATCGTGACCAGATCGGGAAACCATGGTTTCAGCGCAAGCAGGATCACCCCGGCGACACAGCCGGTGAACCAGGCCAACAGGAACATGAAAAACGCCATGTTCCAGTCCTGTATTTCGACTGGGGCGATCGCGACATGTATGATGAAGAGAAGCACGAACAGCGAAATCGTCTGCTGGTAAAGCACCGACAGTGCCGACGAGACGATGGCGACGATCGTGTTCATCCGCGCGTGCATCATCATCGGGCTGGCCGGGCCTTCGGAGCCGACAACGGCGGTAAGGGATTTGATATGCACAAGGTACAGGAATATTCCGGTCATCAGATACAGCATGAAATTGCCGCGGATGGCGACCGTGCGGGTCCCGAGAAGGTTGAACATCAGATAGAAGGCGGCGATGAACATGATCGACTGGAGAATGTTCATCCCGATCGCCAGAAGCGCATTGCGGTGGCTTTGACGCACCTTTCGCGCGGCTGCGAAGAACGTGACTTCCGCCAGGCCGAACATCAGCCCCCAGGTAGATCTTTGTCTTCTCGCCTCGAACATATGGGATAGTCCTACCTGCCGAATGTGCCCCGTGGGCCGGACCCTGTCTTGATGCAGGGAAGCTTTGCCCTTAGCCCTTTACATGACGATACCGCCAAAGAGATTAACGATCAATCTAGACCGCAAGGAGTATCCTGAGTGGATTTCGAGAAAATCGAACGCGTTTTTCGCAAGCTCGCGCTTGAGGCTGGCGCGCGGATCATGGAGATTTACGAGGCCGATGATTTTGACGTCAAGGTCAAATCCGATGACAGCCCGGTCACGGAGGCCGATGAAGCGGCCGATGCCCTGATCTCGGCGGGATTGCGCGCCGAATTCCCTGACATGACCCTCGTCACCGAAGAGCAGGCGACCAGCCACGAGCGAACCGCCCGCGATTTCATCATCGTCGATCCGTTGGACGGGACCAAGGAATTCATCCAGCGCCGCGGGGATTTCACCGTCAATATCGCCCTTGTGCGCGATGGCGCACCGGTGCGCGGCGTGGTCTATGCACCGGCGAAGGGCCGCTTGTTCTACACGCAGGCGAACGGGCGCAGCGTCGAAGAAACCGGCGATTTCAACCCGGATATGTCCGGCGAAGTCACGGAAATCGGCGTTTCGGTGCCGGATGTGCGCGCGCTGAGGGTCGTTGCATCGAAATCGCATCGGGATAGCGCAACTGATGCCTATATCGCCAAATACAACGTTGCGGATATGAAAAGCGCGGGCTCCTCGCTCAAATTCTGTCTTCTGGCCACGGCGGAGGCGGATCTTTATCCGAGACTTGGCCGGACCATGGAGTGGGACACGGCGGCGGGCGATGCCGTCCTGCGCGGCGCGGGCGGCAAGATGGTCCGCTTTGACGATCACACGCCGTTTGTCTATGGCAAGCCCGGCTACGAGAACCCGTTTTTCATAGCCTATGCGCCCGGCGTCGCCCTGAAATCCTCATGAGTGTCGTTTGCATCATCCCGGCGCGCTACGCGTCGAGCCGCTATCCGGGCAAACCGCTGGCAGTCCTGCGCGGTGCGACCGGAGACGCGCAAAGCCTGATCGAACGAAGCTGGCGCGCGGCGATGGCGGTGGACGGGTTCGATGCGGTCTACGTCGCCACCGACGATGAACGGATCGCCGAAGCGGCAGAGCGGTTCGGTGGCCGCGTCCTGATGACCTCGGAGACCTGCGCCAATGGCACCGAACGCTGCGCGGAGGCGTTGGGCCTGATCGGCGGGGGCGTGGAAATTGTGGTGAACCTGCAAGGCGATGCGCCGTTGACGCCCGCCTGGTTTCTGGAGGATCTGATCGCCGGATTGCGCGCCGCGCCCGATGCGGCGGTCGCCACGCCGGTCCTGCGTTGCGACGGCGAAACGCTGAATGCGCTCAAGGCGGACCGGCTCGCCGGTCGCGTCGGTGGCACGACGGCGGTATTCGATGCGGCGCATCGGGCCCTTTTCTTCTCAAAGGAGGTGATCCCCTTCACCGCTGGGACCTACCCGGAAGACGCGGAGACGCCCGTGTTTCACCATGTCGGTGTCTATGCGTATCGGCCGGAGGCATTGTCAGCCTATCCCGGCCTTGCCGCAGGGCGGCTTGAGCAGATGGAGGGGCTGGAGCAGTTGCGGTTTCTGGAACACGGCCACCCGGTTCTGTGTGTGGAGGTCGCCGCGCGCGGGCGCCAGTTCTGGGAACTCAACAATCCCGAGGATGTTCCCCGGATCGAGGCGATGCTGGCCCAGATGAACATGCCCTGATGGCGGCGCTTCCGGTCAGCGTGATCGTTGTCAGCCAAGGCCGCCCGGCCCTGCTGAGACGGTGCCTGCTGGGTATCCATCAGCTGGCGTATCGCCCGGTCGAACTGATCGTCGTTGCCGACCGGAACGGGCTGGACCGCATCGCGGATCTGAGCTTTGCCGGGCGGATCAAGACCAGGCTTGAGACGCGGCAGAATATCTCGGCGGCGCGCAATCTGGGTATCGCCATGGCTGGGGGAGAGATCCTCGCCTTTGTCGACGATGACGCGGTGCCGGAGCCGAGTTGGCTGACGCGCCTGATCGCGGCCTTCGAGGACCCAGACGTAATGGCGGCTGGCGGCCATGTGATCGGGCGCAACGGGATTTCCCTGCAATGGGGCAGCCGGGCCGTGAACGGCTTGGCGGAGGAGATGGCGCTTGATCTGCCGGGCGCCGGGCCGGTCTGCCCGGATTTGCCGGAAGGCTATGCACTGAAGCTGCAAGGCACGAATTTCGCGCTGCGCCGGAAGGCGATCGAGCAGATCGGCGGTTTCGACGAGGCCTTCGCCTTCTATCTCGACGACACCGATCTGGCCATGCGGCTGCACCGGGCCGGCCTCAGGAGTGCCGCCGTACCCGGAGCGCTGGTTCATCACGGCTTTGCGCCCTCAAGCCGGCGCCACCGCAACCGGGCCCCCAGATCGCTGGCGCAGATCGGGGCCAGCATGGCGGTTTATCTGCGCAAACACGGGCAGGCCGATCGGGTTGTGCCGAGACTGAATGCGTTTCGAAAGCAGCAAAGGGACCGTCTTGACCGGTTTCTGCTGCGCGGAGATCTGGAACCCGGGGATGTAGGGCGCTTGCGGAAAGACCTTGAGGACGGGATCGCCGCGGGCATGACGCGTCAGCCCCGGCAGACGCTGATCCCGACTGTTGGTGACGGTACGTTTCTGACATTGCGGGAGGAGCCTGCGCCGCAGGCGGTCTACATGGCCGGTCGCTGGTTCCAGGCACGGCGCCTTCTGGCGGAGGCGGCGCAGAAAGCCGTTAAAGGCGGGACGGTCACGGTTTTTCTGTTTGCGCCGAGTTTGCGGGCCCATCGCGTCGCGTTTTCGGAAACCGGGGTCTGGGTTCAGGCCGGGGGCCTTTTCGGCCGTTCGGATCGTGGGCAAGCCTTTGCCCAGGCCTGGGGCTTTCGCGGACGGGTTCGCGCCGAGACGGAGCGATGCCGTCCCCATCGCGGCTGATTTTTGATAAGGAAGCCACAGATATCAACTTTTGCGGGCTTCGCAGCGCCATGATTCCAGCAAAAGCTGGCCCTTCGCCAACGACCTGACTATGTCGGTTAAGGCGTGGCTGCGTGCGAGCCATGGGGCTGAATGGTGAGTTTATGAAAAAACGTGTGACCAAGGCGATCTTTCCGGTGGCGGGGCTGGGAACCCGGTTCTTGCCCGCCACGAAATCCATTCCCAAGGAAATCATGACGCTGGTCGACCGGCCGCTGATCCAATACGCGATCGACGAGGCGCGTGCCGCGGGGATCAAGGAGTTCATCTTCGTCACGTCGCGCGGCAAGAGCGCGCTGGAGGATTACTTCGACCATTCGCCAGAACTGGAAACCGCCCTTCGCAAGAAGGGCAAGGAGGATCTGCTTCAGGCCTTGAAGACCACCAATATGGACAGTGGCGCCATCGCCTATCTGCGTCAGCACCGGCCCCTTGGCCTTGGCCATGCCGTTTGGTGCGCACGGCGGCTTCTGGCGGATGAGCCCTTTGCCGTGATCCTGCCCGACGATGTCATCGCCGCCGAAACGCCCTGCCTGCAGCAGATGGTCGAGGCGCATGCAGAAACCGGGGGCAATATGGTCGCCGCGATGGAGGTGCCCTCGGACAAGGCTTCGGCCTACGGCATTCTCGACATCAAGGAGGACATGGGCTCGGTCGTGTCGGTCAAGGGGATGGTCGAGAAACCCCCCATGGGCAAGCAGCCGTCGAACCTTGCGGTCATCGGGCGGTACATCCTGACGCCGAACATCATGAACAACCTGCACAGGATCAAAACCGGCGCAGGCGGCGAGGTTCAGTTGACCGATGCGATCGCGCAGGAGATCGAAGTGTCCGGCAATGTCTATGGCTTCCGGTTCCGGGGGCAGCGGTTCGATTGCGGTTCCAAGGCCGGTTTTCTTCAGGCGACCGTCGCGTTCGGCCTGGCGCGGGAGGAGTTGCGCGACGAATTCTCGCAATACCTGGACGAAATGATGGCCACGCAAAACGCGGCACAGTGAGCGCCTGCCCCAGATGAAAGGGGCCTTGCCCGTGGGCCGTGCCGAATACCCGATCTGTCTGGATGTGACGCGCCTGCTCAGCCGGGTCGGTCGTGGTGCGCTGACCGGTGTGGATCGTGTCGAATATGCCTATCTGAACCGATGTCTTCGTCATCATCCGGATACCCGGTACATTTGCCGGACAACCCGGGGCTACCTGCTTCTTGGCCGCGACGGCGGATCCTGTCTTTCCGATATCCTCGATGGCCGCCTGCCCCTTGGCCGGGCGGACCGGTTGTCGCGCGCTTACGGCAAGGCCCGCAATCCCCGGCACCGGGCCGAGGCCATGTTGCGCCCCCATGCAACGGCGCGCTGCCTTGCCGGGCGGATTTCGACGATGCTAAGGGCACAGTTTCGCGATCAGACGGTCTATCTGAATGTGGGGCACAGCAACCTGTCGCTTCGAATGCTTGCCGCCGTATCCGCCCACCCGGACATGCGGATGGCGGTGCTGGTTCATGATGTAATCCCGCTGGATTATCCCGATTTCGTTGTCCCGGGCCAGACGCAGGGTTTTGCGGCCATGATGAAGCGCGTCTGCATGCAGGCGGATCTGATCATTGCAAACTCCCATGATACCCGCGCGCGCCTGACATCTCATGCCGCGGGCTGGGGCGGACTGCCGGATATTGCGGTTGCCCATCTGGGCCTGCCGGATCCGGTGGCGTTCGGGCCACTGCCGCCGGGTTTTGATCCCGGCCATCCATCCTTTCTGGCTTTGGGAACCATCGAGCCCCGCAAGAACCACGCGCTTTTGCTGGATGTCTGGGACGATCTGGCCGAAACCCTGCCTGCAAACCGGGTCCCGCATCTGCATCTGGTCGGAAACCGGGGCTGGCGGAGCGAGGATCTTCTTGCGCGCCTTGACGATCACTCTCTGAACGGGACCTGTATCTTCGAGCATGGAGCCCTGCCCGATACGCAGGTGAGAAGCCTGATGGCGGCGGCCAGCGGGCTGCTATTCCCCAGCCTTGCGGAGGGGTTCGGCCTGCCTCCGGCCGAGGCGCTTCGAGAGGGCTGCGTTCCGTTCTGCTCGGACCTTCCGGTTCTGCGCGAGGTTCTGGGCGACAGCGTCATTTACCTTGACCCCCGGGATGCGTACTCTTGGTCCGCAACGATAAAGCAACGAATTGTGGATAGTTTGCCAGTGCCTGACCCTTCAAAAGCCCGGCTTCCCGACTGGCAGGCACATTTTGGAACCGTCGAAGCGGCCTTGGCTGCACTTTGGCAGGACAGGCAAGAAGGCAGGTCATGAAGGCGATTCAGCGCTATGGATTGCGCCTGAGGCGACGGAAATTCCGCATCCGCGCCATGCGCAAACGCTGGCAGCTTCTGCCGGTCGCCGACCGCACCGACCTGATCCGCCCGGACGACGTTCTGTGTTTTGTGACCCTTCGCAACGAGAAACTGCGCCTGAAGTACTTCCTTGAGTACTATCGCGACCGCGGCATCTCGCATTTCTTCTTTGTCGACAATGACAGCACCGACGGGACGCGCGAGTTTCTGGCCGCGCAGTCCGATTGTTCCGTCTGGACGACATCCGCCAGCTACAAGCGGTCCCGCTTCGGGATGGACTGGCTGAACTGGCTTTTGATGAAATACGCCCATGGCCATTGGAGCCTTGTGGTCGATCCCGACGAGTTCCTGGTCTATCCGTTCTGCGACAGCCGCCCGATCCCGGCGCTGACCGATTGGCTGGATGCCTCTTCCATCAAGTCCTTCGGGACCATGCTGCTTGACATGTACCCGAAAGGGTCGATCACCGCCCAACCCTATCATGACGGTCAGAACCCGTTCGAGATCGCCTGCTGGTTCGATGCGGGCAATTATCAGATCAAGCGGAACTGGCAGTTCGGAAACCTGTGGATCCAGGGCGGCCCGCGCGCCCGCCTTTTCTTTCCCGACCGGCCCGAGCGGGCGCCCGCGCTGAACAAGATCCCGCTGGTCAAATGGAACCGGTCCTACGCCTTTGCCAGCTCCACCCACATGCTTCTGCCGCGGGGGCTGAACCTCGTTTACGACGAATGGGGCGGGGAAAAGACCTCCGGCGTCCTGATGCATGCCAAGTTTCTCGACACCTTCACGTCGAAGGCGGAGGAGGAGCTTGAACGTCGGCAGCACTATGCCAACAGCCATGAATACAAGGCCTATCATGCGGGCCTGAACGAAGATCCGAATTTCTGGTGCAAGTGGTCCGAGCGCTACATCAACTGGCGGCAGCTTGAGATCCTGGGCCTCATGTCCAAGGGGAACTGGGCATGAGCAGTGTCGGGTTCGTCATGCTTTGCCACACCGCGCTGGACCGGGCGGCGGAGGTGGCCAGGCACTGGGCCGAACGCGAATGCCCGGTTGTCATACATGTGGACAAGCGGGTCAGCGCCAGGGCCAATGCCTGGCTGCAATCCACGCTGTCGGACCTGCCGAATATCCGGTTTTCCAAGCGGCACAAATGCGAATGGGGCACCTGGTCGCTGGTTGCCGCGTCGCAGACCGCGTCCGAGGTGATGCTGGCGGAGTTCCCGAAGGTCCGCCATGTCTATCTGGCCAGCGGCTCCTGCCTGCCGCTGAGGCCGGTTGAGGAACTGAAAGAGTATCTTGCCGCCCGGCCGCATACGGATTTTATCGAAAGCGTGACCACGCAGGATGTGGAATGGACCGTGGGCGGCTTGAATTCAGAACGATTCCTCTTCCGGTTCCCCTTCTCGTGGAAGCGACATCGCTTCCTGTTCGATCGCTATGTCGAGCTGCAACGGACCCTTGGCCTGAAACGCGAAATGCCCGAAGGGCTGGTGCCGCATCTGGGCTCTCAATGGTGGTGCCTGACGCGGCAGACATTGTCGGCGATCCTGCAGGACCCGGCGCGCAAGGCCCATGACGCTTTCTTCAAACTGGTCTGGATTCCCGACGAGAGCTATTATCAGACGCTTGCGCGGGTCTATTCCAGACAGATGGAGAGCCGGTCGCTGACCCTGTCGAAGTTCGATTTTCAGGGCAAGCCGCATGTGTTCTACGATGACCATCTGCATCTTCTGCGCCGCTCGGATTGCTTCGTGGCGCGCAAGGCGTGGCCGCGTGCAAACCGTCTTTACGAGACATTCCTGCGCGCCGATCAGCCCGGATCCCAGATGGCGGAGCCCGCACCGGGCAAGATCGACCGGGTGTTCGCAAAGGCGTTGGAACGCCGGACGCGGGGCCGTGCGGGCCTTTACATGCACAGCCGGTTCCCCAATCTCGACTGGGAAAACGGCAAGACCTGCGCGCGGTACTCCGTGTTTCAGGGCTTCAACGACCTGTTCGAGGATTTCGAGCCGTGGCTGTCCCGCCGTCTCGGAGCGCGGGTCCATGGCAACCTCTTCGATCCAGTCCGGGCCCGTTTCGCCGGAGATACGGATGTCTATGCCGGCTGTTTGTCGTCGGCTGCGAAACTGCGCGATTACAATCCGCAGCATTTCCTGACGAGCCTCATCTGGAACACGCGGGGCGAACGCCAGGTGTTCCAGTTCAGCCCGCGCGACAACCAGAAAATCGGCTGGTTCCTGTCCTCAGACAGCAACGCGCAGATCTCGGGCATCACCGGGGCCTGGGCTGTGCCGCTGTTTCTTTCGAATCGAGATTTCGGCGAGATCCGCAAAGAGGCCGCAATGATGCAGAAGCGGGAGGTGGAGTTCCTGAACATCCTACGCAGCGTCAAGACCCGGGCCGATGTGCGGATCTGGTCGCTTGCCGAGTTCGTGGAGGAGCCGATGGAGAACCTGCAAAGCATTCTGGATGCGATGGACGGGCCTTCGGCGCCGCGCCTGACCGAGGCACCGCGCATGGCCAATCTGGACGGGTTCGGGCAGTTTCTGCAAAACCTCAAGAACCAGGGCATGCAACCCTTCGTGATCGGAGATTTTCCGGCCACGACCCAGGGATTGCAAACGAAGCCCGGTGATAACCGCCCCTATCTGGTAAAGAAGTAGATGCCCCGCCAATTTGACGCCTTCGTGATGTTTGCCGAGATGCGGACCGGGTCGAACTATCTTGAGGCGACGTTGAACGAGTTCCCCGACCTGGCCTGTCTGGGCGAAGTGTTCAACCCGTCCTTCATGGGCCATCACAAGACCTTCGAGATGTTCGGCATCGACATGAAGGCGCGCGAAAGGGACCCGGTCCGACTTTTCGACGCGCTGCTTGAGAATACCGAAGGATTGCCGGGGTTCCGATTCTTTCACGATCATGACGCCCGGGTGCTGGAGCGGGTGTTGCCCGACCCGAAAGTCGCCAAGATCATCCTGACCCGCAATCCGCTGGAAAGCTATGTATCGCGCAAGATCGCGGCGGCGACGGGTCAATGGCGGTTGACGGACATGAAGCACCGTCGCGAGTCCGACAAGATCACATTCGACACCGAAGAGTTCGAGGTTCTGCTTGAGAAGCTTCAGGCGTTCCAGATTGCACTGCAAAACGGCCTGCAACGAACGGGGCAAACCGCCTTCTACATCTCCTATGAAGACATCAACGATCTGGATGTGATCAACGGGATGGCGCGATATCTGGGGTCTTCCCATGAGATTTCGGCGACCAACAGCAAACTGAAAAAGCAAAACCCGAGCGATCTGAGCCAGAAGGTCGAGAATTTCGAGGAAATGGCGGCGGCCGTCGCGGCGCTTGACCGGTTCGATCTGACCCGGACCCCCAATTTCGAGCCGAGACGGCATCCCGGCGTTCCGGGGTTTTTCGCCCTGCCGGAGACCGGGCTGCTGTTCATGCCCATCAAGGGATCGGTGGTGGCGCCGGTCGTGACCTGGATGGCCGGGCTTGACGGGCTTGCCGCGCGCGATGTGCCGAGCGGGATGAACCAAAAGGAGCTTCGCCAATGGATGCGCCGGCACGAGGGCCATCGCAGCTTCACGGTTCTGCGGCATCCGGTTGCCCGCGCCTATGATGTGTTCACCCGCTACATTCTGCCAAACGACCGCCCTGCATATGCGGAGGCGCGGCGGGTGCTGCGCAAGATGTACGGCCTTCCCATCCCCGCGAAAGGGCTTGTGGACGGATATGGAGCGGAGGAGCACAAGGCCGCGTTCCTCGCCTTTCTTGCCTTTCTGAAAGGCAATCTGGCCGGCCAGACCGGTCTGAAGGTCGATCCGGCCTGGGCCACCCAAACGGCCATCCTTCAGGGCATGGCGAACGTCACCCTGCCCGATCTGCTGATCCGGGAGGAAGAGATGGCGCGGGAGCTGCCCGCGCTGGCCGCGAAACTTGGCCATGGGGACGCCGGTTTCGATGCGCCTTTGCGCGACGAGCCCTTTCCGCTGAAAAGCATCTATGACGGCTCGGTCGAAGACGCGGCGATGGAGGTTTATCGCCGCGACTATCTGAATTTCGGATTTCCGCGCTGGGACCTGCTTTAGGCCGCCTGCGACGCCGCGCCGCCGGTGATCAGCGTATGCAAGGTCGCCGGGTCAGAATTAGCGCGCAGTTTTGCGCAGAGCGTGGGGTTGCGAAGGGTCCGCGACACAAGTGCCAGTGCCTTGAGATGGTCGACACCGCTATCAGCGGGAGCGAACAGCGCAAAAATCAGGTCGACCGGCTGCCGGTCGACCGATTCGAAATCGATCGGCTTGTCGAGCTTGAGGAAGGCCCCGCTGACATTCGTGAGATCGCCAAGCCGCGCGTGAGGCAGGGCGACGCCGTGGCCGACCCCGGTCGGACCCAGGCTCTCGCGATCCTGCAGCGCGTCGAAAATGCTGCTCGCCGGAAGCCCGACAAGGTTTTGCGCCACATCGGCGATGGTCTGCATCAGGCGTTTTTTACTCGTGACATCCGAAACAACCTTAACGCCCTGCGGTTTGAGCAGTGTCGGCAAATCCATGTCTGATCCTATCCTCGCGCCTGTCCCGGTGCGCGTGTTCGGTTACTTTTCCGGACGGGGGTCGATCCACCCGACATTTCCATCGTCCCGGCGGTACACAACATTCACCCCGTCATGCCCCTCGTTCCGGAAGACCAGAAGCGGCGCCCCGGCGATTTCCATCTGCATCACCGCCTCACCCACGGACAGGGAGGGGATTTTCGTTTCCATCTCGGCCACGATGATGGGCTGGAGGGTTTCGGGTTCGGCGGTATCGTTGTCTTCCGATGCGGCGAGGATATAGGACGACGCGCCGAAAAGTTCAACGGGTTGTGATCGCTCTTTGTGATGGTCCTTCAGACGGCGTTTGTAACGGCGCAGCTGCTTCTCCATCTTGTCGCAGCACGAATCGAACGCGGCATAGATTTCATGTGCGGAGGCCTTCGCAGAAGCCGTCAGTCCGGTCGACAGGTGAACCGTGGTTTCGCACACATATTCATGGCCGCTCCGCGAAAAGATCACATTGGCATCGGTGGGGCGTTCGGCATATTTGGATACGGCCGAGCCAAGGCACTCCTTCACATGGGTCTGAAGTGCGTCACCGATATCGATCTGTTTTCCGCTGATTTGGTACCGCATGTATCCTCCGAAATAGCCCAATAGAGCCTTTCACAACCTTAGCCGTGTGGCCCTAACCAAGTGTTTATGATGTCTGGATGCAGATGCGCCGATCCGCTGTGCGCCATCAGGGCTTGTGCGGCCCGGGCGTGGCACAAATTGGGGATCGGCAATTGCGAACATCAGGGCCATTTGGCGACACTTTGCCGGGCTCTGTCAATCGCAAGACGACGCTGAAAGGGGCGGCATATCGTGGCACGCGCATCGCGTTCAGCCCCTGCGCGGGCAATTGCCGAGCGGTCGGCTGCCTAGCTGATGCGGAAGCTCTGCCCCAGATAGACCCGGCGGACATTCTCGTCCCGGACGACTTCATCCGCCGTGCCGTTCATCAGAATCGTACCGTCATGCAGGATATAGGCGCGATCCACGATCTGCAGGGTTTCCCGCACGTTGTGATCGGTGATCAGCACGCCCAGCCCGCGGGTCTTGAGGTCGGAAACCAGCGCCCGGATCTCGCTTACCGCAATCGGGTCGACCCCGGCAAAAGGTTCATCCAGAAGCACGTATCGTGGGTTCGAGGCCAGACAGCGGGCAATCTCCACCCTTCTGCGTTCGCCACCGGAAAGCGACAGCGCGGGCGCCCGGCGCAGGTGCCCGACAGAGAATTCCGAAAGCAGTTCTTCCAGACGATCCAGACGGGTCGTGCGGTTCGGCTCCGCGACCTCCAGGATCGCCATGATGTTGTCTTCGACGGACAGGCCGCGGAAAATCGACATTTCCTGAGGCAAGTATCCGATCCCGGCCTTGGCGCGGCGATACATGGGAAGCTGCGTGACATCGCGCCCATCCAGCGTGACCGTTCCGCCATCCGGCGTGATCAGCCCGGCGATCGAGTAGAAACATGTGGTCTTGCCCGATCCGTTCGGGCCCAGCAGCGCCACAACCTCCCCCTGGTTCAGCGACATGGTGACATCGCGGATCACCGGCCGGCGGCGATAGCTCTTGCGCAGCCGGCTGATATGCAGGCCCTGCTGGCCTTCGGTGACGGTCAGGTTGGGACGGGCCGCCATCAGTCCGTTCCCTGCTGCAAGATGGTGCGAACGCGCCCTTCGACCGTGCCGTCGCCGGTGGCCATGTTCACGACCATCCGGTCGCCCGAGATTGCCGTGGCCCCTTGCGTGACCAGCACGCCGCCCGACAGGGTCATGAGGGAGGAGGCGACTTCATAGGCTGCGGATTGCCCCTCGGCGGCATCTACCCCCCGCGTGACGAGAACGCCTCCGGTCGCCTCGACCCGGCTGACATCCTGTGTGCCACCATCTTCGGTGTTGTAGAAAACGGTGACCTCGCCCGCCGCGATGCGCAGGTCGCCCTGAACGATGATGACGTTGCCGGTAAAGACGGCATTGCCGGTTTCCTGATTCAATGTCAGGGCGTCGGCGGTAACCTCGATCGACTGTGTTGCATCATGCGCCACATCGCCGAAGCCGATATTGACCTGGGCAAAGGCAGCAAGGGCCGAAAATTGCAGGGCCAGAAAAGCCGTAAGAAATGCGCGCATCAAGAAACCTCAACTCTCCGGCTCATATAGCATCCTGACCCGTCCGTTGAAACTCAGAACCTGCACACCGGTTTCTTCGGACAGAACCATCCGATCCGCGCTCAGCGTCATGGAGGGGCCGTCGACCCGGACCGGACCGGGCGAAACGACGCTCAGAACCTCGAAGGAGACCACGATACGGTCGCTTTCAAGCCGGTAGCCCGTCGAACTGGTCAGACGGACATCGTTTTGCAGATCGGCGGTCCGATTGCTCAGATCCACTTCCGATGCGGCGCTGTTCAGAAGAAGATAGTCGGTTTCCGATATGGCGACGCGGGTTTCGACCTGTTGCGCGGAAATCCGATCCGGCGCGTCGGGCACCGGCGCCGCGCTTTCGGCGATGAACAGAACCTCCCGCCCATCTTCCAGCGTGCCGGCAAAGCGCGGGTTGCCCAGCCGCTGTTCGCGGGCAAGTTCTTCTACATCAACCTCAGCGAATGGAATTGCGCGGTCGGGGTCGGGGGAGTTGGAGAACAGAAACAGCGTCGACAGAAGGCCAAGAGCCAGAAGCGGCAAGATGACCTTCACCCAGGCCACGATCTGTGAATATCGGTTGGTTACGGCCATCGGCGCGGCTAATGCGCGAAGATGTCGATCTCCGGCCAGCCCGCCAGATCAAGCCGGGCCCGTGCCGGCAGGAAGTCGAACGATGCTTGTGCAAGATCGCTCCGCCCTTCGCGCGCCAGTCGCCGGTCAAGCTCTTCCCGAAGCCGGTGAAGATACAACACGTCGGATGCAGCATAGGTTTTCTGCGCCTCGCTGAGCACCTCCGCACCCCAGTCCGAGCTTTGCTGATGCTTGGAGATGTCGATGCCCAGAAGTTCCTGGCAAAGGTACTTCAGCCCATGCCGGTCGGTATAGGTCCGTACTAGTTTCGACGCGATCTTGGTGCAGTAGACCGGCGCGGCCAATGCTCCGAAGGCATTCATCATCGCGGCGATGTCGAAGCGCCCGAAATGAAACAGCTTCAGCACATCGGGATCTGTCAGCAGGGCGGCGAGATTGGGCGCCTCCGTCTGTCCGTTGGCGATCTGCACCAGATGCGCATTGCCGTCCCCGCCCGAGAGCTGAACCAGACACAACCGGTCGCGATGCGGATTCAGACCCATGGTTTCGCAATCGATCGCGACCACCGGCCCAAGATCGAGCCCGTCCGGCAAATCGTTCTGATAGGTATGGATCGTCACATCTGCCCCTTTTCTCGACCCCTGGTCAGAAAAAGGGGTGGTGCCCAGGAGAGGACTCGAACCTCCACGTCCATACGGACACTAGCACCTGAAGCTAGCGCGTCTACCAATTCCGCCACCTGGGCAGGTGTCGTGGAAGCGGCTGATATAGCGGGGTCAAAGCGCTGTCAACGGGCCAATGCGCGAAATCCCGAACCGCGGCCCGGTTCAGTAATCGCGCTCGAAAAACAAACCCAGGCTGCTGTCTCCCTCGGCGCCGAAACTGCCGCGCGCGGTAATGCTTGGCGTCAGATCGATATTGAGATTGATGGTCGCGCCGTTTTCGCCACCCAGGGTCACATCCGTATAGATATTGTCCGAGATGTACCGGCCTGCGCGCAGGGCTGCGCTCCCATCCTCGGTGGTCTGGATATCGAGATCGTCCAGCCCGAGATTCTCCCGCAGGCCGGCGAAGATACCTCCGCCGGAGTCGCCGCCTGCCAGCCCGGCCACGGCATCCGCAAGCTGGAGTGCCTGGATCGCCGACAAGCTGGAGACGCTGCGACCGAAGAAGAACTGCGCCAGCACCTCGTCACGGGGCAGCTCCGGTTCGGAGGAGAAGATGACCTCGGGTGCCGAGGCCGGACCTTCAAGGATGATGCGGATCAGATACTCTCCGGACCGGCTTTGCGCGACAAGGCGGATGAACGGATCGAAGCTGCCCCGCAGGGTTGCGCTGCCCTGCACCAGATCCAGCCGCTGGCCCAGAATGCCCAGCCGCCCGCGGATCAGCTCGAACCGGCCATCGGGTATGGCGTTGGCGGCGGTGCCCCGCACCCGCAATGTGCCGCCCAGTTCCGCGTCCAGACCCCGGCCGCGCAGGAAAATGCGGCCCGGGGCGCTGACCGTCAGATCCAGCGCGATCTCGGAATTTCCCCCGCCGGTGCCGTCTCCGTTTCGGCCAAGCAGACCCGCAAAGGCGCGTGTCCGGAGCTGCGCGGCGGTTTCGCCCACATGGGTGATTTCGGGAATGGCTTCGGTGGTGCCAAGCGAGGATTCCGGTATCCGGATTTCCGTCTCGCCGATGAGGATCTCACCCGACAGGCGCGTCGAGCCTGCAAGATTGCCTGCATAGTTCAGCCGGGCTTCCGGGATGAGAACTTCGTAAAGCTGCGGATCGACCAGAACGACCTCGTTCATGGCAATGTCGAAGCGCACCGGAAGGCTGCGCCCGGAAATGCCGACCGATCCATTGGCGGTGACCCGCCCGCCGGAGGTGATGACCCCGCTTGTCGTCACGCGTGCGGTGCCCTCGGCCAGCCGGATATTCGCCGTGACGTCTTCCAGCCCGAAGCCAAGCGCCGGCGCCGCGATCCTCGCTCCATTGGCGTTCAGGCTGCCCGAGACATTGCGAAGATCGGGGGTGCCGGCAAGGCGGAGATCCATGGTCAGGTCGCCCCGGATGGTTCGGGGGGCGATGAACCGATCCGCGAGCGCCAAGGGCGCGCGCCCGGTCAGGCCCAGATCAACCGCGCCGTCCGGCAGGCCCACGTCGCCGGTCAGGGTCATCGTCGTGCCTCCGGGGCCTTCCAGATCGGCCTCGGTTGCCCAAGGCCCTTCGCCGCCGGTTCTGCGTATGCCGCCGTGAACCTCGACCGGGCCGGACAGGGCAGAGGTGAAGAGCGCCACGTTCCGCAGCCAGACCGAGGCCAGTATCTCGCTTGCTTCACTGCTGAGCCGGCCGCCACCCTTGACCGAAAGCTCGCGGCTCGCGAGGTTCAGATCCTCAAGCAAAAGCCCCGTTTCGTCCCGGCGAATGGCCACCGCAAGTTCGGTGGTTCCGGCAAACAGGGCGGGTGGCAGGCTTGGGGACAGGCGCAGCTCCGTGGACTGCCCGCTGATGGTGGCATCGAAGGCGCCGGACAATGCGTCGGCTGTCCCCCCAACCGCCAAAGTGGCGCTGCCCTGCAAACCATCGCCGACCATCGGCGCGAAACGGCTCAGGTCCGCGCTTTCGGCCTGCACGGCATAGGTCAGATCAAGACGGTCATCGGCCAGTTCGGCGCTGGCTTCCCCCTCAAGGGTCAGATCGCCGGCGGTCACTTGCAGACCGCTGAGCGTGACCGGTGCCTCCGCCTCCCATGCCAGATCGGTGCGGAGCGTGGCCGCGTCGCCGATGGCCGTTGCGACGGCCTCATCCCTGTGGCCAAGGCCGGTCGCGGCGGCGGATATGCGCGCGGTGACCGACGACATCCCGCGCGCGGCTTCGGTGATATCGCCGCCCATGTCCAGCGTCACGGCCGCTGCGCTCAGGTCTCCCGCAACAAGACCGCGCAGTTCTGCGTCGCCCGCCCAACTGTTGCCGTCCCGCCGGTCGTAGCTGATGTCCAGCCGCGCGGATGCGATGGACACGTCGCCATCGGCGATTGGCAGCAAAACCCGATCTTCCGCCGCGCGGGTGGGGGCGATGTTGCCACGCAGGGCAAAGCTGTCAGGCTGGCGTTCCGCATCCAGCACCACGCGCCCTTCCAGTTGCATGGCGGCCGCATCGATCCGTATCGGGTCGGCGGTCAGGATTCCGGCGGCATCCTGCGTGACATTCGCGATCAGGGAGACGTCCGTCCCGAAGAAGTCGCGGTATTCCGGCAGGACAATCGCCGTGATGTCGCCTGACAGATCGAGCATGACCGATTGCGCGCCGGTGTCGGTCTGCATGACTTCCAGATCTCCGGCAAGGCGCGGCTCCCCGTCCGTTTCCAGCGAGAACTCGGCCACGAAATCCGAAAGCGGCCCCTGTCCCTCCAGCGAAAGCAGCACGGAAGGTTCGCCGGGAATGCCCAGAAGCGACGCGGCCAGCCCGCCCTCCTCCTCCTCGAACAGCAGGGCGATCTCGGCAATCCGGGTTTCGTTTTCAAAGCCGGCGGTCAGACTGAATTGCCCCAACGGGCCATCGCGCCGTTCGAGTTCCAGATTTGCGGTCCCGTCCCCGTCCGCCAGTTCGGCGGATCCGTTGACGGAAAAGACCAGGGCCTGGCCCAGAACGGGCGCCCCGATTTCAACCCGGTCGATGGCCGTCTCCTGAATGCGGATGCTCAGCGGAAGCTCGGGCAGGCTGAACGGCGTCGCTTCGGCATCGGGCAGGCCGCCCGTGGATTGCGGAAGCCGGGCAAGCTCCAGCCGCGCGGCGGTCAGCTCGTTGACTTCCAGCGCGCGGGAGAACAGGGCACTGCGTCTCCAGTCCAGCGTGACGTCTTCCAGAACCAGCCAGACGCCGTCTTCATCCGCGATGGTCAGCCGGTCAAGCGAGGCCCGCGAACTCAGCGCGCCGCGAAACCCCTCGATCCTGACCTGCCGCGCCGCATCGTCGGACAGCGCATCTTCCAGAAGCGCCTGCAGCCGTCCCCTGTCGTCATCCTGCGCGCCAAGCGCGACGGGAAAGACGGCAAGCAGAGATATGAGCAGGAACCGTCTCAAAACGTGTGTCCGATGCCGATGTAAAGCAGCACGCGCTGGCCGGCATTGTGGCCTGTGACGGGTGTCGCCACATCCAGCCGGATCGGACCAAGCGCGGTGTTGTAGCGAAACCCGAGCCCCGCGCCCGCATGCCAGTCGCCATTCGTATCGCCAAGCGGCCCGGCGGAGATGTAGCCGCCATCGGCAAAGGCCACCAGCCCGTAGGTTTCGGTGATATCGGCCCGGATTTCGGCGGAGAGACCTGCAAAGCCGCGCCCGCCGCTGCTGGTGCCGCCCTGGGTCGCGCCGAGCGATTTGTAGGGCTGGCCGCGCACCGTTCCGCCGCCACCGGAATAGAACAAAAACTCCGGCGGAAGGTCGGTGAAGGCACCGCCTTCGATGGTGCCAAGCTGCACACGGCCGGCAAGGCGGACCCTGTCATCCTCCCCAAACCCGAGATAGCCCCGCCCGTCCAGCACGGCACGAAGCCCGAACCCGTCGCCCGTGCCCTCCAGAACGGTGAAGGGCGTCAGTTCAAGCTCGGCATAATAGCCGTTGCGGGCGTCCAGCGGATTGTCGCGCCGGTCATAGGTCGCACTGGTCGGCAAGGTGGCCAGAACGATCTGGCGGCTGCCGAAGGCGTCGTCGATATCGGAAAAGCGCAGACCGACGCCGAACCGGGTTGTCAGCTCGTCCGAGATCAGCCTTTCGAAGCCAAGGCTGGTTTCGAACAGCGTCTCTTCGAAGGTCGGCTCGTCCAGACCCGCGAGGCGCGTGTCGAAGATCAGCGCGGTATCGGGCCGGAACGTGGCGGGGCGGGTAAAGACGCCGCGCAATTCCCAGTCCGCGCCGCCGGTGTCGCCCCCGACCCCGGAAATCTCGGCATCGAAGCGCAGCCGTTCCGCGCCGCCGAGAAGATTGCGGTGCAGCCAGTACGCGCTGAGCGCACCACCGTCGGAAGAAGAGATTTCGGCGCCGAAGCCAAACCGTCTGAGCGGTGCCTCGACCAGTGTCGCACCGATATCCATGACCGCGTTGGCGTCCGGCGTCTGTTCCTCCAGCGCGACGGACCGGAATGTGCCGGTGCGGCGCAGTCTCTGCTCCGAGGTTTCCAGCGTGTCGGGGTCGAAGACCTCGCCGCGGGGCAGGCCGGCAATCTCCCGGATCCGCTCGGGCCGGGTGCGCTGCTGGCCTTGCGGCATCAGATCGCCGAACCGGACAAGGGGTCCGGGTGAAACCGAGATATCCGCATCGAGCACCGCCTCCTGCTGACGTGCGGTGATCGACTGCCGCCCGATATCCGCCGTGGCGTGGCCTGCCTGCCGCCATCCCGTGATCGCGGCCTCTGCGGTCTCCCTCAGAACGGGCGTGTTCGCGGGCGCGCCGGCGTGAAACCCTTCCGGCAGCTCAGTGCCGGGCGCGAGCGGAGCGATGTCCGTCCGGCCAAGGCGAAAGGCGGGGCCGGTTTCAACGCGGATAGCGGCGCGGTCGATGCGAGCCGGGGGCGAAAAAGGCGACAGTTCCGCAGCCTCCCGGCCGTTCAGGCGGATGCTGATCACCGGCCCGAAATACCCGTATTCGTAAAGCACGCCAAGCAGGCGCGCATAATCCGCGCGCGCCGCGGCAACCCTGTCCTGGATGGTGGTGCCTTCCTCTGCGTCGGTTCTGGCCAGCAGGGAGGTCGCACGCAGCGCATCGATCAGATCGTCCGATCCGCCGGGCACATCGAAAGCGACCTCGGCACCAGCGATACCGGGGTAGAGCAGAACACATGACAAAAGAAACGCACGTAACCGGGTCAAGCCCACACCCCTGAACAGCCGCTTGTTCCAGATGTAGCGGTGTGAACGCGTCCTGACCACTGGTCTTGAGGCGGTTGCGATAGATTTGAGCCCGATCTTGGGACGATTTGCGCCTTGTTCCGTCACAGAGGCGCGCGTATCAACCGGAACAAGCAGGACGGAAGGATCATGGCCATGTCGAAACTCGTCACAATCTTCGGCGGTTCGGGCTTTGTCGGTCGCTATGTGGCGCAGCGTATGGCGAAAGAGGGCTGGCGTGTGCGGGTTGCGGTTCGTCGCCCGAACGAGGCCCTGTTCGTGCGCCCCTACGGCGCCGTGGGTCAGGTTGAGCCGGTTTTCGCCAATCTGCGCGACGATGCGTCGGTGGCCGCGGCGCTGAACGGGGCGGATGCCGTGGTCAACTGCGTCGGCATCCTTTCGGAACGCGGCAGGAACAGGTTCGATGCCGTGCAGGCCGAGGGCGCGGGCCGTGTGGCGCGTCTGGCCACGGCCGAAGGCGTCGCGCATCTGGTGCAGGTTTCCGCCATCGGAGCGGACCCGCACAGCAACAGCGCCTACGCCCGGACCAAGGCCGAAGGGGAGGCCGCTGTCCTTGAGCATTTTCCGCAGGCCGTGATCCTGCGACCGTCGATCATATTCGGCCCGGAAGACGAGTTCTTCAACCGGTTTGCGGCGATGACACGGTTTGGACCGATCCTGCCCGTGGTCGGTGCGGATACGCGGTTTCAGCCGGTCTATGTGGATGATGTTGCGGCCGCGGTCGTTGCCGGGGTTCTGGGAAAGGCCGCGCCCGGTGTCTATGAACTGGGCGGACCGGAGGTGGAAACCTTCCGGGCCCTGATGCAGCGTATGCTGGGCGTGATCCGCCGCCGCCGCCTGATCATGAACGTTCCGTTCTGGATCGCGGGGCTTATGGCCTGGTTTCTCGATGCGGTGCAGACCGTCACGCTTGGAGTTCTGCACAATGGCATGCTGACGCGGGATCAGGCGCGGCAGTTGCGGCGGGACAATGTCGCCAATGACGATCTGCGGGGGTTTGCCGATCTGGGGATCGAACCGGTGGCCATGGATGCGGTTCTGGAAGAGTATCTCTGGCCCTACCGCAGCGGCGGACAATATGCCGAGATCAAGGAAAGCGCCGGAAACCTGCGGACCTAGCTGTAGGCGATACCCAGAAGTATCAGCCCCAGGATCACCCGGTAGATGACATACGGCGTGAAGCTGACGCTGCGCAGCAGGCGCATCATGAAGATCAGCGCGGCAAGGGCCGCCAGAAAGGCGAAGACGGCGGCGATTGCGCCGTCCCGTGCCGCTTGCGCATCTGCCGTGACAATCACCTCACTGCCCAGAAGGACACCGGAGGCGATAATCGTCGGGATCGACATGAGCATCGCAAGCCGTGCAGCACTTTCCCGGTTGTAGCCCAGATACCGCCCCGCGGTGATCGTGATGCCCGACCGGGAGGTGCCGGGGATGAGCGCGATCGCCTGCCAGAGCCCCATGATCAGTGCATGTTTGAGGGTCCATTGCTGCGCAGTCCGCGTCTGGGCGCCGGACTGGTCGGCCCAGTAAAGAACGATCCCGAAGATCAGCATCGTCCAGCCGATGACGGCCGTCGATCGCAACAGATCGTCCCATCCCATCAGCTTCAGGATCAGCCCGAAAAGGATGACCGGGATCGTGGCGATCACAAGACAGAGCGCCAGAAATGCGCCCCGCGTGTCCACTTTGCCCCGGATCAGCCGAAGCGAGCCCGCCGCGGCGTCTTTCACATCGGCCCAGAAATACAGGATGACCGCGCCCAGAGTGCCGACATGCACCGCAACGTCGATGACCTGCCCCTGGTCGTCCAGGCCGGTGAGATTCGGCAGCAGAATCAGGTGGCCGGACGAGGAAATCGGCAGAAACTCGGTCAGACCCTGGATCAGGGCGACCAGGAACAAGTGAAAGAGGCTCATGGGCCATCCCGGTGACGAATCAATACCAACAACCTAAAGTGTTGGAGATAAATCGAAAGTCGGCATATATGGAACTTATACTGACCTATTATCTTGCCCCGGCATCATAATTCTGAAAAAAATCATATGCAGAACCGCAATTAGGTCAGTATAACTGTCTTTTATTGAGATTTGCGGGGAGATATAGGAGCGATGTGCTGAAGGGGAGGCTGTCTTGGCCGAGCAAGCGATGTTGAAATTCGTGACCGTGGAAAAGGCGATGCCCGAGAAGCGTCCGCCCGATCTGCGCAAAGAGGATTTTCAGGAAATCTACGGTGAATATGCCCGGGAGAAGGCCGCCGAGCAGGCCGGCCGGTGCAGCCAATGCGGTGTGCCCTATTGCCAGACCCATTGCCCGCTGCACAACAACATCCCCGATTGGCTGCGCCTGACCGCCGAGGGGCGGCTGGAAGAGGCCTATGAGTTGAGCCAGGCAACCAACACATTTCCCGAAATCTGTGGCCGCATCTGTCCTCAGGATCGCCTGTGCGAGGGAAATTGCGTGATCGAGCAATCGGGTCACGGCACCGTCACGATCGGATCGGTGGAGAAGTACATCACCGATACCGCGTTCGAGATGGGCTGGGTGAAGCCGATCGCCCCCAAGACGGACCGCAGCGAAAGCGTGGGCATCATCGGCGCGGGCCCCGGCGGGCTGGCGGCCGCGGATATGCTGCGCCGGGCCGGTTTACAGGTGACAGTCTATGATCGCTACGACCGCGCGGGCGGGTTGATGACCTATGGGATCCCCGGCTTCAAGCTTGAAAAACCGGTGGTCATGCAACGGATCGACCAGTTGGAAGATGGCGGCGTCAACTTCGTGCTCAACTGCACCGTGGGCAACGATATCAGCTTCGCCGACATCCGGGACAAGCACGATTTTGTCGTTATCGCGACGGGGGTTTACAAGTCCCGCGAGTTGCAGGCCCCAGGTGTCGGCGCCAATGGTCTGGTGCGCGCAATCGACTATCTGACCGCGTCGAACCGCAAGAGCTTCGGCGATGACGTGCCGGAGTTCGACAGCGGCGAGTTGAACGCCGAAGGCAAGCGCGTGGTGGTCATCGGTGGCGGTGACACGGCGATGGATTGCGTGCGCACCGCCGTTCGGCAGGGGGCCACCAGCGTCAAGTGTCTCTACCGGCGTGACCGGGCGAACATGCCCGGCAGCCAGCGGGAGGTGGCGAATGCCGAGGAGGAAGGCGTCGAGTTCGTCTGGCTGACCGCACCCAAGGGCTTCAAGGGTGACCGGATCGAGGGCGTGATGGTGCAGAAAATGCGGCTGGGGCAGCCCGATGCGACGGGTCGCCAAAGCCCCGAGGTCATCGACGGCGCCGATTATGTGGAAGATGCAGATCTGGTGATCATGGCGCTGGGGTTCGAGCCCGAAGACCTGCCCTCGCTGTGGGGGACGCCCGAACTGGAGGTAACCCGCTGGGGCACAGTCAAGGCCGATTTCCGGACCCATGAGACAGCCCTGGAGGGCGTCTATGCGGTGGGGGATATCGTGCGCGGTGCAAGCCTCGTGGTCTGGGCCATTCGCGATGGACGGGAAGCGGCCGAGGCGATTCTGGCCAAGATCGCTGAACAAGCGACGTTGGCGGCGGAGTGATGTATCATCGGCACCTCGGCATATGGATGCGGCGCGCATATCCTACGATCCGCGCATGTGCGGCTCGGTGTATCCGTCGAAACGGCGAAATCTGAAGAGAGGTTAAAGGTCATGATTGCTGACCGGATCAGAGCCAGAGGCAGAGAAGGCATTGCGGCCACGACGATGGCGCTGCTGCTTTCGTCCGGCCTTTCGGGAATGCCGGCGGCGGCACAGCAGGGTGGCTTCTTCACCCCGCCGTCGGGCTGCGCCGCTTTTCTGACCGTGCAATCGCGAAGCTGCTACGTGTCTCATTACTGGACATGCGAGGCCGACCCCGCGGGCCATCACTGGCGGATCGGCATCGGCGAAGACGGGCCGTTTTCCCTGTCCTACACCGACAGCGAATTCCGCTGGCTGAGAAGCTACGACCTGCGCGACGGGGGCGAGTCGGTGCTCGTGGAGCCGGAAGAAGACCCGGCCAGCCTGACCGAACTGTTCGAAACAGGCACGGATTCGATGGTGTACACGATCATCGAAGAGGGTCCGAACGGGAGCCAACAACGCGATTATGTCGGGTTTGACGCGCTGACCGGTGACAGTGTGATGGTCGACGGGCATCTTTTGCAGATCACGTCCTTTTCCTACGAATACGAGACCGGTTTCGGGCCGCGCCGGGTGAGCGGCAACCAGTTCGTCAGCGAAGACTGGCGCCTCTTCTTCGGCGGGACCGAAACGGTGACCACCCCCGATGGCGGCACGTTCGAGGGCAACTATTCGCCCATGGAGTTTGCCGAGCCGGGCGAAGACGGGTTTCTGAGCATGACCCCGATTTACGATTGCGGAAACACGATGTCGGGGCTGTTCCACGAGGATCGGGCGCAGGGAGGATGACGGGATGAGCGGATGCAAGACAGGTGGTTGCCTTTGCGGCGCGGTACGGTTCGAGCTGGCCGAAGCGCCCAAGACCTATGGCGCATGTCATTGTGCGATGTGCCGGAAATTCAGCGGCGGCATCGAACTTGGGCTTGAAGTTCCACCGGGCGGCGTAAGCTGGACCGGGGAGAAGAATATCGGGGTCTACAAATCCTCCGACTGGGCGGAGCGCGGGTTCTGCAAGATCTGCGGATCGAGCCTGTTCTGGCGGTTGACCGCCCCGGGGCCGATGCAGGGGCTGTTGAGCCTGTCGGCCGGATCGCTGGACAGTTTCGACGGGCTGGAGTTCACGACCGAGGTCTATATCGACATGAAGCCGGACAGCCACGCATTTGCCGGAACCCGCAAGCGGATGACCGAGGCCGAGGTGATGGCCATGGTCGACGCGATGGAGGGAGGGGACCAATGACCGAATTCGATAGCGCCTGGGCCGCCGAAGAGGAAAAGCGCCGGGCCTGGATGGCCGAAAACAGTCTCTATTCGGCGGAATCGGAACATTCCTCCTGCGGAGTCGGGCTGGTCGTATCGGTCGACGGCAAGCCGTCGCGCAAGGTCGTCGAAAACGGCATCAATGCGCTGAAGGCCGTTTGGCATCGCGGCGCGGTGGATGCCGATGGCAAGACCGGCGACGGCGCGGGCATTCATGTGCAGATCCCGGTGCATTTCTTTTACGATCAGGTGCGCCGCACGGGCCATGAGCCGGATATGGCGCGTCTGATGGCCGTCGGGCAGGTGTTTCTGCCGCGCAACGATTTCGGCGCGCAGGAAACATGCCGGACGATCGTGGAATCCGAAGTTCTGCGGATGGGATACTATATCTACGGCTGGCGCCATGTGCCGGTGGACATCTCGGTTCTGGGCGAGAAGGCCAATGCGACGCGGCCCGAGATCGAGCAGATCATCATCTCGAATTCCAAAAACGTCGATGAAGAGACGTTCGAGCGGGAGCTTTACGTCATCCGCCGGCGGATCGAGAAGGCGGCCGCAGCAGCCGGTGTCGGACAGCTTTACATCTGCTCGCTGAGCTGCCGGTCGATCATCTACAAGGGCATGATGCTGGCCCAGGATGTGGCGGAGTTCTACCCCGATCTGCACGATGAGCGGTTCGAGAGCGCGTTTGCGATTTATCACCAGCGCTATTCGACCAACACCTTCCCGCAATGGTGGCTGGCGCAGCCGTTCCGGATGCTGGCGCATAATGGCGAAATCAACACGCTGAAAGGCAACGTGAACTGGATGAAGAGCCACGAGATCCGGCTCTCGTCCAGCTATTTCGGCGATATGGCCGAAGACATCAAACCGATCGTGCCTGGCGGCTCGTCGGACAGCGCGGCCCTGGATGCCGTCTTCGAGGTGCTGGTACGCGCGGGCCGCAATGCCCCGATGGCCAAGACGATGCTGGTGCCCGAGGCGTGGAGCCAGACGGCGACGGAACTGCCGCAGGCGTGGCAGGACATGTATTCCTACTGCAATTCCGTGATGGAGCCATGGGACGGGCCCGCGGCGCTTGCGATGACCGACGGGCGCTGGGTTTGTGCCGGTCTGGACAGGAACGGCCTCAGGCCCATGCGCTATGTGGTGACCGGCGAGGGGCTGCTGATTGCCGGGTCCGAGGCGGGGATGGTGCCGGTGGATGAAAGCACCGTCGTCGAAAAGGGCGCGCTGGGCCCCGGGCAGATGATCGCTGTCGATATGGCCGAACAGAAACTGTTCCACGACACCGAGATAAAGGACGCGCTGGCGTCGGCCCGGCCTTTCGGCGATTGGGTGGGCAAGATCACCGATCTGGCCGAGATTACCGAAGGCGTCACGGAACGGGCGCTTTTCACCGGCGGAGAGCTGCGCAAGCGGCAGATCGCGGCGGGATACTCGATAGAAGAGCTGGAGAGCATTCTGGCGCCCATGGCCGAAGATGGCAAAGAGGCGCTGGCGAGCATGGGCGACGACACGCCAAGTGCCGTGCTGTCGGGCCAGTACCGGCCGCTCAGCCATTTCTTCCGGCAGAATTTCAGCCAGGTGACGAACCCCCCGATCGATTCGCTTCGCGAATACCGGGTCATGAGCCTGAAAACGCGGTTCGGCAATCTCAAGAACGTGCTGGACGAAGACAGCTCGCAGACCGAGATCCTCGTGCTGGAAAGCCCGTTCGTGGGCAACGCGCAGTTCGAGGCGATGCTGGATCAATTCGGCGCAAGCGTGGTGACCATCGACTGCACCTTCCCGGTGAACGGCGGGGCGGGCACGCTGAGAGAGGGTTTGCAGCGGATCCGCAACGAGGCCGAAGACGCGGTACGCTCGGGCGCCGGGCATATCGTGCTGAGCGACCGCTCCCAGAACGAGGAGCGGGTTGCGATGCCGATGATCCTCGCCACCTCTGCGGTGCATAGCTGGCTCACACGGAACGGCTTGCGGACCTTCTGTTCGCTGAACGTCCGCTCGGCGGAATGCATCGACCCGCATTATTTTGCCGTTCTGGTTGGTTGCGGCGCGACCACGGTCAATGCCTATCTGGCGCAGGACTCGCTGGCCGACCGCATCGACCGGGGGTTGCTGGACTGCACGCTGACCGAAGCGGTGGCGCGGTATCGGCAAGCCATCGATCAGGGCCTTCTCAAGATCATGGCGAAGATGGGGATCAGCGTGATCTCCAGCTATCGCGGTGGCTTGAATTTCGAGGCGGTGGGCCTGTCCCGCGCCATGGTTGCGGAATACTTCCCCGGCATGATCAGCCGGATATCCGGCATCGGCGTGACGGGCCTGCAAAACAAGGTGGAAGAGGTTCATACCCGCGGATGGCGCGGGGGGCAGGACGTGCTGCCGATCGGCGGCTTCTACAAGGCGCGCCGCTCGGGAGAGAAGCACGCCTGGGAAGCGCAGACCATGCATATGCTGCAAGCGGCCTGCAACCGGTCGAGTTACGAGCTTTGGAAGCAGTACTCCGCGACCATGCGGAAGAACCCGCCGATCCATCTGCGGGATCTGCTGGATATCAAGCCGCTGGGCAAGCCGGTGCCGATCGAAGAGGTGGAAAGCATCACCTCGATCCGCAAGCGGTTCGTGACGCCGGGCATGAGCCTCGGCGCGCTGTCGCCCGAGGCGCACAAGACGCTCAATGTGGCGATGAACCGGATCGGCGCGAAATCCGACAGCGGCGAGGGCGGCGAAGACCCGGCGCATTTCGTGCCGGAGCCCAATGGAGACAACCCATCCGCCAAGATCAAGCAGGTCGCTTCGGGCCGGTTCGGCGTGACCGCGGAATACCTGAACCATTGCGAGGAATTGGAGATCAAGGTGGCGCAGGGCGCCAAGCCCGGCGAGGGCGGCCAGTTGCCCGGCATGAAGGTCACCGACCTGATCGCGCGGCTGCGCCATTCCACGAAGGGGGTGACGCTGATCTCCCCGCCGCCGCATCACGACATCTATTCCATCGAGGATCTGGCGCAGTTGATCTACGATCTCAAGCAGATCAACCCGCGCGCAAAGGTGACGGTGAAGCTGGTGGCGTCCTCCGGCGTCGGCACCATCGCTGCCGGCGTGGCCAAGGCCAAGGCGGATGTGATCCTGATTTCGGGTCATAACGGGGGCACCGGCGCCTCTCCGGCGACGAGCATCAAATATGCCGGCCTGCCGTGGGAGATGGGCCTGACCGAGGCGCATCAGGTCCTGGCGATGAACAAGCTGCGCGACCGCGTCACGCTGCGCACCGATGGCGGGCTGCGCACCGGCCGCGACATCGTGATGGCCGCGATGATGGGCGCCGAGGAATACGGTATCGGCACCGCCGCGCTGATCTCCATGGGCTGCATCATGGTGCGTCAATGCCAGTCGAACACCTGCCCCGTGGGGGTCTGCACGCAGGATGAGAGCCTGAGGGAGAAGTTCACCGGCACGGCCGACAAGGTTGTGAACCTGATCACCTTCTATGCGCAGGAGGTTCGCGAGTTGCTGGCCTCCATCGGGGCCCGGTCGCTGGATGACGTGATTGGCCGGGCCGATCTGCTGACGCAGGTTTCCCGCGGCTCGGCGCATCTGGACGATCTGGATCTCAATCCGCTTCTGATCACGGTCGATGGCGCGGACAAGATCGTCTACGACCGCAACAAGGCGCGGAACGCGGTGCCCGATACGCTGGATGCACAGATCGTGGCGGATGCCGCGCGGTTCCTGAAAGACGGCGAGAAAATGCAGCTGTCCTATGCGGTGCAGAACACGCTCAGAACGATCGGGACGCGCACCAGCAGCCACATCGTGCAGTCCTTCGGGATGCGGAATGCGCTTCAGCCCGATCATCTGACGGTAAAGCTGGAGGGCTCCGCCGGGCAGTCTCTGGGCGCGTTTGCGGCCCCGGGGCTGAAGCTTGAAGTATCCGGCGATGCCAATGATTACGTCGGCAAGGGGTTGAGCGGCGGGATCATCGTGGTGAAGCCGCCGCAGGTAAGCCCGCTCAAGGCCGATGAGAACACGATCATCGGTAACACCGTGCTTTACGGCGCGACGGACGGGTATCTGTTTGCTGCTGGCCGTGCGGGCGAGCGGTTCGCGGTGCGGAACTCCGGCGCGAAGGTCGTGATCGAGGGCTGCGGCTCGAACGGGTGCGAATACATGACCGGCGGCGTCGCCGTGATCCTTGGGACCATTGGCGCGAATTTCGGTGCGGGCATGACCGGCGGGATGGCCTATCTCTACGATCCCGACGGGCAGTCGCAGGTCAACATGAACCTTGAGACGCTGGTGACCGCCCCGGTAAGCGTGGCGCATTGGGAGGCGGAGCTGAAATCCCTGGTGGAGCGCCATGCGGCCGAGACCGGAAGCAGGAAGGCGCGCGATATCCTTCAGCACTGGGATCTGGAGCTGGCGAATTTCCTGCAGGTCTGCCCCAAGGAGATGCTCAACAAGCTGGCCCATCCGCTCGGCATCGAAGAGGCGGCTGTTCCGGCGGAGTGACCGGGGTTTGCGTATCACGGCGCGCCGCACCGCTGGGGTGACGGCTCGCCGCAAAGCCGGCCAAACGGAAAGCACCGGCGTTAGACCGCGCCCTTATCTTCCGGGGGCCGCCTCTTCGGCGTTGCGGTCGCCCTCTCGCAAACTGCGCTGCGATCACGCCAGGAAGCGTGAGCCACGAGGCCGCCGGCATCGCCGCGCCACGGGCAGCGCAGTCGATGATCAAGTCGCCAATGTCTCCGCGACGCCCACTATGTAGTTCTGGCCATAGGCTTTCGCGCAGCGCGGGCAGGTCGTGTAGAAGAAGAAAATCCGCCCGGGCACCTTGCCATCGGCGCGGACCAACTCCTGCATCTGCTCGTGCCAGTCTTTCGCCTTGTTGTAGGGCCCCTCGAACACCTTCGTGATGAAATCGCCAGACAGCGTGGTCATTTCCTCATCGGGGATGTCCTTGTCCGTGGAAAACAGATGCTCGCTCTGCCATGCCGACAGGTCGCGGCTGAGGATCAGCCAGTTGTCGAGGTCGACCGCGCCATTTTCCGCCATCCGGCTCCCGACACGGGTGAAGACCTGTCCCATGTTGAGAGGCACATGCATGGCGCTGCGCGTGGTGGCGCGGAGGAAAGGTTTATCGCGGAAATGCAACTCCTGCCGGTCCCAGCCATCGGGGTTGAATTTGGCACAACAGCCGGTGGTGTTGATGCTGTCATCGTAATGCGGAACGGTGTTCGTCTTCATCACAAGCTCCTGAATTGGGAAATTCAGGATGTCATGACTGCGAAGACCGCGCCTTAAACGAGGTTAATCAGGCGCGACGATCTCGTCCTCCGCGTAGCCCTGGATGTAGAGAAGCGCCGTAAGATCGCCGTGGTTGATACGGATCTTCGCCTGCTCCTGCACGGCGGGTTTGGCATGAAGCGCGACACCCGTACCGGCAAGCTGGAGCATGCCAAGGTCGTTGGCGCCATCACCCACGGCCAGCACACCCTCCGGCGCGAGCTTCAGCCGCGCGGTGACATCGTGCAACGCCTGCACCTTGGCATCCCGGCCAAGGATCGGCGTGGCGACCTCTCCGGTCAGGACGCCGCCTTCGGACAGCAGCGTATTGGCGCGATGATCGTCAAAACCCAGATCGGCCGCGATCCTCGCGGAAAAAGCGGTGAAACCGCCCGACACGAGAGAGGTATGAGCGCCATGAGCCTTCATCGTCGCGATCAGGGTCCTGCCACCGGGCATATGCGTGATCCGTCGGGCCAGAACAGTCTCTATCACTGAGGTTCCGAGACCTTTCAGCAGGCTCACCCGGGCGCGCAACGCCTCTTCGAACGCGATCTCGCCATTCATCGCGCGGGCGGTGATCGCGGCCACATGCTCTCCCACGCCGGCCTCGGCCGCCAGTTCGTCGATGCATTCCTGGCGGATCATCGTGCTGTCCATATCGGCCAGCAGCACCTTCTTGCGGCGGCCTTCGCTCTGCTGGACCACCAGATCGACGCCCTCGGCCTGCAGGCTGGTCCAGATCTGCGCCTCGTTCTTCGGCCTTTTGGGAAAGGCGAATTCGGCGGCCTTGTCGGGGGCGAGCCACAGGATATCGTCGCCACCAAGCGCATTTCGCAAACTGTCGACGAGGGCGGCTTCCAGATACATCGCGGGGTTGGTGATCAGGGTCGCTGTGAACATGAACGCTCCGGTCTGCAGATGGCTGACGCGCATAGAGCATGTTCGGCTCCGAAGGGCCAGATGACCGTTCAAATTCTCGATTGGCTTTGGGCCGGGGTCTTTTATGCTTCGGGGCACAAGGTTTGAGCAGTCCATTGGAGGGCAGGTTTGGTTTTGCGCGATATCCTCGCGGCATTGGTGGCGCTGGTCTGCATCGGACTTGGCCTGTTCCTGTTGGAGCGGCCGAGGGCTGGGCTTGAGATCTCGTCGCTGATGGTGGGGGAAACGCCGGCGACCGTGATGCAGGTTCCCGAAACCACGGCGCCGGTCGTGGTGATCGCCCACGGCTTTGCCGGATCGCGGCAGTTGATGCATCCCTATCAGCTTACGCTCGCGCGGGCGGGATACATCACCGTCAGCTACGACCTTCAGGGGCATGGGCGAAACCCGCTGCCGATGTCCGGCGACGTGAACTCGATCGACGGCACCACCCGATTGCTGATGGAGGAGATCGGACGGGTCACCGACGCCGCGCAGGCCCTGCCCGGCGCGGATGGGCGGGTGGCCCTGCTGGGGCATTCCATGGCCTCGGATATCATCGTCCGACAGGCGCTTGCGGATGATCGCGTGGGCGCCGTGGTGGCGATCTCTCTTTTCTCCGAAGCGGTCACGGCGGCGGAGCCGGAGAACATGCTCGTGGTCAACGGCGCGTGGGAGGGCGCCTTGCGGGCGGAGGCGCAGCGGATCATGGCCGAGGTCGGCGCTGCCGAAGGCGACACGGTCGGAACGCCCGGTGAGGGCTTTGCCCGCCGCGCGGTGGCCGCCCCGATGGTGGAGCATGTGGGCGTGCTCTACTCCGCAACCGGAATGCGGGAGGCACGGGAATGGCTGAATGCGACCTTCGGGCGGGACTATCGCAGCGGCATCGCCAATATCGGCGGCCCGGTCCTGCTGACCCTTCTGGGTGTCGTTCTGCTGGGCCTGCCCCTTGCGAACCTGCTGGCGGAGGGTCCGCGCCTGCCCGAGGTGCCCAAAGGCGCATTCCTGGCCCTTGCGCTTGCGCCTGCGGTTCTGACACCGCTGATACTTTCCCTTGTGGAGACTCGGTTTCTGCCGGTTCTGGTGGCCGATTATCTGGCGCTGCACCTGGCCGTTTACGGATCTCTGGTTCTGGCCGGCCTGGCGGTCGAGGGGGATCTGCCGAAGCTGAGAGGCGGGCCGGCCGGTATCCTTCTGGCGGGTTTTGCCCTGATCGCCTTCGGCGGTGTGCTGGACCGCTATGTGGCGAGCTTCTTTCCGCATGCGGGACGTCTGCCCATTCTGGCGGCGATCCTGCCGGGCGCGGTTCTGGCAATGGTGGCCGATGCGGCGTTGCTTCAGGCGGGACGTGCCCGCATCTGGCGGCGCTGGGTGGCGCGGCTGGCTTTTCTGACGTCTCTGGGCATTGCGGTCGCCCTGGATTTCGAGCGGCTGTTCTTCCTGATCATCATCCTGCCGGTGATCGGTCTTTTCTATCTCAGCTTCGGCGTGATCGGTGGCTGGGTCGGGCGGCGCACGGGCTCTGCGCTGGCGATGGGTCTGGGTCTGGGCATCGTGCTTGCCTGGGCCCTGGCGGTGACGTTCCCATTGTTCACCGGAACGACCTGAGAAGACCCTATCCTGCGGTATAGAGCCTACTCGTAGCCGGTCATCTCCAGATATCCGCGCCCTTCGTGGCTGCCGGTGAAGCGGATCGGACCTTCCCAGTAGGGAAAGCTGGTGCCCATCCAGCTTTGCGGGTTGAGCGGGATCGTCTCGACATCGATGCCACGGGCGGCAAGCTCCACGCGCCACTCCACCGGCACGTCGCGCCCCGCCACGTTTTCGGTGCGCAGCGGCGTGAGGCGCAAGGCGCCATCTGGATAGGCCGTTGCGGTCCCGTCAGGGCCGATCCAGGTGGCAGAGGTGTATGTGGGCCGGGTGGCCGATCGCAGGCCGAACCCCATCAACCGGGCGCCATCGGCAAACTGGAGCGAAAACCAGTCCCACCCGTTTTGATCGGCGGAAAGCGGTTGGGAAGACCATTCGCGATCCAGCCATGCGCTGCCGGTGACCTCCATCGCGCCGTCAGGCAGGGTGAGCCTGCCCGACACCTCGTAAAAGGGTTGCGAATAGTAGTAGCTGGCCTGCCCATCGGCGGATTTGACGGAGTATCCTCCATCGCCGTGAAACACGAGCGGGCCGGTCGCACGCAGGTCCAGATCATAGGAGAAATCGGGACCGCGCGCCGTCACCGCCAGGGCCGAGAGCGCGTCGGCGCCGGTTGGCGCGGTGGAGATCATCGCCCAGTCGTCGATCCAGGCTTCGAACGGCTCGGGCGTGACGCCCGCCTGCCCGACGCCGCCCCGACCCAGACGCTCCGCGTAGAAATGCGTGTCTTCGGTCGTCAGGCCCGCATGGCCCATCCAAAGCTGCGCCGCATCCCAGCCTTCGGCCTCCTCCGGGCGGAGGGCGGAGCGGAACAGAGTCCACTGGATGCCGTAATCCCGCCCGTCCGCTCCGGTGAGCGTCGCCGTCAGATACCACCATTCGATGCGATAGGCTGGGTGGGGGCCGTGATCGGCGGGGAAGGCGAATTGCGGTTCGGGCGCGGGGACGGCAAAGCCCTCGGCGTCGGTGCCGAGGCCCGCAAAGCCTTGTGACAGAGCCTGACCGGCGGTCAGCACCAGCATCGGAAGCCACAGCCTAGCGTTCATGGGCAAAGACCTTGAGCAGGGTTGAGGGCGCGATATGGGCCAGTCTCCAGGCCGGCCAGGCGGCGGCCAGAAGCGCCGCGAGAAGCGCATAAAGGCCCAGGCGAAGCCAGTCGACCGGAAATATCTGCATCGGGAGCCGCCAGCCGAACGCCTCCACATTCACGACCGCCAGAAGGACCCAGGCGAGCGCAAGGCCCACGGGGATCGCCAGAGCGAAGGTCAGGAATGCCAGAAGTGTGGTGCGGGCCAGTTCGGCGCGGGCCAGTGCGGCCCGGGTCTGGCCGAGGGCCCAGATCGGGGCCAGTTGCGGCAGCCGCATCCCGGCCAGCGTCAAGAGGCTGGTCAGCAGAGCGAGGCTGGCCACACCGAGGGTGAGAATGTTGAGCGCACCGGTCACCAGGAATGTCTGCTCGAAGATCCGCAAGGAAAAGCGTTTGATCTCCTCCTGATCGATCAGATTGGCGGTGGGCAGGTCGAATTCCGCCCGCAATGCGTCGGCCACCGCGGGGACGCGATCGGCCGGCACGCGGATGGCCATCCGAAGCTGGGGAATATCGGGGAACCGGTCGGTGAAGAGATCGAGGCCGATGATCGCCTGCCCCACCGGGTTGCCATAGTCGGAATAGACGCCGGCGATGGGCAGGGCCCACCCCGGTTGCAGCGTCACGGGATCGCCAATGGACAGGCGCTCGCGGCGGGAGAGCTGCTCGTTGATCAGTGCGGCCTCGCCTGCGGCCACCTGCGCCCAGACATCGGGTGCGGCGGACAGAAGCGGCCAGTTGTCGCGATAGGTGGCGTGATCGGCGATGCCGTAAAGCTCTGCCGGTTGTCCGGCGAGCGTCACCGGGGCGGAGACGATCGGCAGAACCGCATCGGTCCGGGGCAGAAGGGTCGCGCGGATCGCGGTGGCTTCGGAGGGGGTGCGCGCGGTGACGTAAAGCTCCGAGGCAAGCCGCTGGTCAAGCCAGCCGGTGAAGGTGCCCCGGAAGGAGCCGACCATGGTCGAGACACCGATATTGGCGGCGAGTGCAAGCAGGAGCGCCATGAGCGCCATGGACAGGCCGGGGAGCTGTTGGCGGGTATCCGCCAGAAGCCATTCCCGAAAGGGTGTGGTGGCGAACCGGGTCGCGAGACGCAAGAGCGCGGTGAGCAGCGAGGGAAGCGCAAGGGCCGCCCCGACAAGCAGCGCGGCGAGGCAGGCAAACCCGGCGATCAGGCTCGTCCCGAAGGCGCCAAGGAGGAATGCCGCGGCGAACAGGCCAATCGCTATCGTCATTTGCCCGCGCATGGCCTGACCGGAGGCCATCGCCCAGGCGCGTGGCTGGGCGGGCGCCAGAAGCGGCAGGCGCGCAACACGCAGCAGCGCCTGCACCGATGCCGCGGCGGTGCCGATCAGGGCGATGCCCATCCCGGTGACGGCCCAGACCGGCCGAAAGGCAAGTTGGCCGGAAATCTCGGCACCATAGAGCCCGCGCAGCGTACCCGCGACGCCGGGCAGGAGGGCAGCGGCGATGATGTATCCCAGAACGATCCCGATGAGGCCGGCGATCAGGGCGAAGACGGTCAGTTCGACGGCCAGAAGCGTGACGAGCCGCCGGAGCGGCAGGCCAAGCGCGCGCAGGGTCCGAAAACTGGTGCGGCGCTGCTCGAAGGCGAGGCCGATAGCGGCGTGAACGATGAACAGTCCGACGGCAAAGGCCAGAAGGCCGAAGGCCGTGAGGTTCAGGTGAAAGCTGTCGGTCAGCCGCCCGATATCGGTGCCGGATTGGGGCGTGGAAAGCGTCAGAACCGTGGCCTCGGCAAGGGGCGGAAGGCCGGAGGGCTGCACCGGCGCAACCAGCAGATAGGACGGATCGGACCGGCCGCTGAGCCGGGCGGCGGTTGCGATATCGGTAAGCGCCGTGCCGGGGGCGAGACGGGAGGTAATCACAAGGGGCGGAAGGTCAGCCGGGAGCGGCCGCGCGGCCGTTTCCGCTGCGACAAGCAACCGGCCCGGTGCAGTCACGAAGGCCTCGAACGGGATCTCGCCACCCACTAGGGCGGGCGCCTGTGCCTCTGGCGGCGTGGTCAGCGGGTCGATGCCAAGCAGGCGGAGGCGCGCGCCGGGCCCGGCGAGTTCCGCCTCGATCACGGGAGAGACGAGATACCCGGCACGGCGGAGCGCGACATACTCGGCCAGAGGTACCGGAAGACCGTCTGCGCGGGTCAGGCGGGCCAGTTGATCCTGCCCCAATACCGCGGCGGCCCGGTCATAGGAGGCGCGCGCTTCGGCGTTGATCGCCTGAACGCCGGACCAGAGCGCCGTGGCCAGCGCAAGGCCGAGGATCAGGGTCAGACATTGGCCGGGATGGCGCCTCCAATGGGAGAGCAGGGCGGCGCAGGCGGCACGGGTCATTCGGCCGCCCGCCCAAGCCCTGCGCTGCCGAGCCGGCCCTTGGTCAGATGCACCTGGTGGGCCAGACGGTGTGCCAGCCGTGTCGAATGGGTGACCATCAGGATCGCGGTGCCGGTTTCCGCGGCCAGCTCCAGAAGCAGGCCAAGAACAGTGTCGCCCGTGGTTTCATCGAGATTGCCGGTGGGTTCGTCGGCCAGAACCACGCGGGGCCTTGTCGCCAGCGTCCGGCCGATCGCCACGCGCTGCTGCTGTCCGCCGGAAAGCTGTTCGGGGTAGCGGGCAAGATGCTCCGAAAGGCCCAGACGCTTGGCCAGCTCATCCACCCATGCGGCATCGTGCCGACCCGCAAGCCGCGCCTGAAAGGAGAGGTTCTGCGCCACCGTCAGGGACGGGATCAGGTTGAATTGCTGGAAGATCAGGCCAACCATGTCGCGGCGCAGGCGCGCGCGACCCGCGTCATCCAGCGCCGAGAGGTCCACGCCGTCCACCTCGATCCGCCCCTTGTCCGCGGTGTCCAGCCCGCCGATCAGATGGAGCAGCGTGCTTTTCCCCGATCCGCTTTCACCGGTCAGCGCAAGCGTGTCGCCCGGCGCCATCGTCAATGACACACCGCGCAGAACGGGCAGCGGCCCATCCTCCGTTTCGAAGGATTTGTGGATATCGGTCACACTCAGCACGGAACAGCCTTTCGAGGCGGGGGTTGCAATTAAGCTAGCAGTGCGATGCCGGGGTTAAAGGCACAGAATGCCGCGCATGCCCGATGAAAACGTCAGTGGGGTGGCAATAGCAATTTCATATCGGGCGATCCGGTTCTTGCGCTGCCCGGATCATACTCTATTTTAAACTGAACGGTTCGGTTTTATCGAGGGTGGTATGGGAGTCCATAGCAGCAGGCTCTGGCTTGACACGGCGCGGCTCAGTTCCACCCGTCTGCCCGGCGGAGGAACCGAACAGCTGCTCAGGGCCGATTACTTCGAAATGGAGGCCGGGCCGATGGCTCCGGTAAGCCTGCCCGACCACTGCCTGCTGATTCCGCTTCAACCCGATGCCGCCGCCGGTCTTCAGCGCCGGGATGGCAGGCAGACCCCGCTCGATCTGCCTCCCGGCTCGATGGTCGTGATGCCAGTGGGTGCGGTCTGCAGTTGGGAATGGCGGGCGCCTGTCAATTTCCTGCTGATCCGCGCGCATCCGGAGCGGATTCAGCATTTCATTCAGGGCGACCTGAGGGTTCTGACCGTGGAGTCCCGCCTTGATGGCAGCAACGTCCTGCAAGACCCGGACCTGCGCGACTGGGCCCTGCAGATGAAGATCGCGCTTGAGGAGCCGGGCCCGGGCCAGGCTGTCCTGTTCGACGCGCTCGCGCGGGTGTTCGTGGTGACGCTGGTCCGGCGCTATGCCATCACCGACGACGCTCCGTTTGCGGAAACCGGTGGGCTGACCACGGAGCGATACGCGCGGTTGCTTGACTATATCGATCGCCGGATCGACCAGCCTTTGCGCACGCCGGAACTGGCGCATCATCTGGGTATGTCCGATTCCGCACTGGTGCGCGCGATCAAGCAGACCACCGGCATCACGCCGCAGGCGTTGGTCATGCGGCGGCGTCTCGATGCCGCGAAAACGCGTCTGCGCGACCCGGCGCTCAGCCTTGGCGCCATCGCGATGGCCACCGGCTTTGCGGATCAGGCCCATCTGTCCCGCAGTTTCAAATCGGCGGTCGGAATGACGCCTTCGGGCTACAGGCGCCAAAAATTAAACTAAACGGTTTGGTTCAAAAACTGGATCGATGGGTTCAAGTTTTACCGCCGTCTCCGGCCCATCTTCAGGTCATGGAGGGCAGATCAGACCGGTTTGCCCGGAAATGTCGGAGAAAAGACAATGACACGCATGATCCTTCCCCTTGGTGCCGCACTGGCCCTGACCCTCGCCGTTCCCGCCGTCGCGAATGATGCGCAACTGGCGGCTTCGCTTGGTGTCGAGCCCGGTGTCTATACCACCGCCGAGCTGATCCAGCTTTCCAACGCGATGTCCGATGACGATGCCATCGCGATCCGTCACATCCTCCAGGACGGGCCCGAAACCGTGTCGACCCAGAACCGGAGCGCAAATGGCGGCAATGCCCAGCTGGCGGCCTATCTGGGTGTGAATCCGGCCGACTATACGACTGCGGAACTGGCGGCGATGTATATTGACGCCACTGACTGATGCGCGGTCTTGAAACGGGTTTGAAACGGGGCGGTGCAGATTCATCGCCCCGTTTCTGTTGCGGTCAGCGAAACCGGATCGGCAGATCGAACCGATAGCTCTGCTCCGAGAGGCCATCAGGCGCTGCGGGAAATCGGCCCGCCCTCCGGACGGCCCTGATGCCCGCCTCGTCGATCTCGGGATTGCCCGAGGACTGGATGAGCGCCAGGCTCTGCAAATGCCCGTCCCGTCCGATGTTCAGGCGCAGGGTCACGGCCCCCTGCTGCCCGCCGACATTTGGTCTTCGGCGCTCGATACGGGCTTCGATCTGTGCCCCCCAACCCGCCACGAGGCCTTGCCGTTGTGATGCGGATATCGTGGTGTCGGAGGCTTGCCGGACATTGCCCCGCGCGGCGTCACCGGGTTGCTCCTCGGCGGTTTGGCGGGCTTGCGCCGCCATGACCGGTGCGGGGGCCTCGGGCCGTTCCGGGCGGGCCACGGGACGGTCCGAGTGGGCAACGGCGAGGGGCGATGTGGCGTCGGGCACAGGTCCGGGTGCCGTGTCCGACATCGGCGGGGGCGCCAACTCGGGCCGCGCGGCGCGGCGGACCATCTCGGGCGGCGGCAGGGCCGTTTGCGGCGCGCTCTGAAGCTCCGGACTTGTCAGATTTGCAACACGGATATCGGGCAAGCTGCTGAGCCGCGTCTCGGCGTTCGGCACTGTCGGCACAGGTTCCGGCAGGACCGGCTGGCGCAGCGCATCCGGCATGGCCGGTCTCGGCGCCGCGTCGGTCGGCGTTGGTGGAACGGGCAGCTGTGCGAGGCTTGGGGGCGCAAGAGCAGAGGGCTGCGCCACATCCGGCGGCGTGGTCCAGCGCGCGACCAGTTCGGCCATCTCGCCCGATGCGGCCTGAAACGTCGTCTCCGCGGCGCCCGACGGGCCTGCGCGCGAGGCTGCGCCATCGGAAAGCTGGACGAAGACGGCGGCGTGAACGGCAACCGAAACGGTCAGAAAGGCAAAGATCTGAAGCAGCCTGTTCATGGCGCCTCCGTCACAAGCGCGATGTCCGTGATCCCGATTGCCGCAAGACGGGGGAGAATGCGCGCAAGATCGCGTGCCGGCAACGCCGCATCCGCGCGGAGTGTCAGCGGCCCGGGCTCCCGCATGGCAAGTGCCGCGAACACGGCGTCGTTCTGGTGTATTTCATACGCCAGTGCGCCGTTCGCATCGATGTAAAGCGTGTCTGGCGCGGGATCGGCCGGGGTGGCCGCAGCACTGGGCGGGGTCACGTCCAGCGGGTCGGGCGGGGCGATCTGCGCGGTCATCAGAAAGAAGATCAGCAGCAGGAACACCACGTTGATCATCGGAACGATCGCTTCGCCGCGGGGGCGACGGGAGGGTTGGCCGAAGGAGATCATTCGACCAGCACCAGGCGGGTGAAGCCGGCCTGTTCCAGTGCGGACATCAGCGTGACCAGGCGTTGCAGGCTGGCACCGTCGACCGCGCGCAAGACGACGGTGTCATCCGGCCGGTCTGCCAGGTCATTCAGCCGGGCCACGATTTCCGCAACCTCTCCGGCCTGCCCGTTCAGACGTTGCCCTTCCGGAAGGACATCGACCAGCCGCGGCGGGCCGGAATAGGTGCTGCCCGACCCTGAAAGGCTCAATGGCAACGCGCCGTCCTGACCGAACCGGGCGGCCAGCATGAAAAACACCAGAAGCAGGAACACGACGTCGATCATCGGCGTCAGGCTGGGGCGACGGCTGGGTCTTGTCCGGGCGAACTGAAAGCTCATCGCGGCCCCCGCGTGAAGATGCGCGTGGCGGCATCCTCCATATCCGCCTGCACCCGATCCACGACAGTTTCGAACCATGTCAGAGCCATCGAGGCCGGGATCGCGACGGCCATCCCCGCGGCGGTTGTCAGAAGCGCCTCCCAGATGCCACCGGCAAGCGTGGCCGGGTCGGCGCGTGTGCCCGCGACCTGAAGTGCCTGAAACGCGGCAATCATGCCCAAAACAGTGCCTAACAGGCCCAATAGAGGCGCAATCGTCGCGATAAGCTCCAATGCGCGAAGCCCGCCGCGCGCGTCGGACAGCAGGGATTTCGCAATACGGGTTGTTTCTTCGCGGGCGGCCTCCGCCGTCAGGCCGGGATCCTGACGCGCCTCCATCGCGGCAACGGCCATCTGCGCCCGCAGGGATCTGCGTCCGCTGATATGGCGCAAACCGGATGCCGCATCGCCGCCCTGCCAATGCCCGATCGCCTCGTCGGTCTGGGTGCCGTCGGACCAGGCGCCCATCTGCGCCAACTGCCAGATTTTCCAGAAGATCAGCGCCAGAGTGACGACAGACAGCGCGGCGATGGCCCAGAGCGCGGGACCGCCCCGGCTCAGAAACTCGACAAGATCGGTCATGCGCGCGCCCTTTTTCCAGAATAGTCACCCCAAAGGATCTTCTCGATTGCGTCCAGCCCGTCGCCCAGCGCCGCGGGGCCCGGTTGCAGGATCAGCGGAGATTTGATCTCGGCGATCCGGCCTGCTCTCACCGCCGGTATGTCCTGCCAGCCGGGGCGGTCCGCAATCCGTTCCGGGCGGACTTTCTTGCCGCACCAGCTTGCGATGATCACGTCGGGGGCGGCATCGATCACCTCTTTCGGGTCGATAATGCGATTTCTGGCGGCGGGTTCGCCGCTCAGATGGGCAAAGACATCGATGCCGCCCGCGATTTCGATCAACTGGCTGACCCAGGCGATGCCGGAAATCGACGGGTCGTCCCATTCCTCGAAATAGACCCTCGGTCGGGCCGGGCGGGGCCTGTCGCGGAGACGTTGAAGCCGCGCCTCGAACCTTGCTGCCAGCGCCTTGGCCTTGGCGCCCGCACCGACCAGAGCGCCCAGCGTGCGGATCATCGCCAGAATGCCGGAAATGTCGCGCTGGTTGAACGCATGCACGGCCACCCCCTCGCGGATCAGCTGCGCGACGATATCGGCCTGAAGATCGGAGAAGGTCAGAACGAGATCAGGCTCCAGGGCGAGGATCTTGGGGATATCGGCAGACGTGAAGGCGCCGACCCGCGGCTTTTCCTGCCGCACCTGAGGTGGGCGGACGGCATAACCCGTTACGCCGACGATGCGGTGATCCTCGCCCAGCAGGTAAAGCGTTTCGACCGTCTCTTCGGTCAGGCAGACGATCCGGCCGGGCGGGAAGGCTTTCATCTCGGGGCCTCCGTTGTCATCCAGTCCCGCGTACCCCGGGCGACCGCATCATAAACCGCGCGCCCGATCACTTCGCCGATCTCGGTATGAAGGCCCGCATAGGCGCGGTCTCCAAAGGGGCAGGCCAGGGCGATGCAATCTGTGCCGGTGCCCGTAGCGGGGCCTTCGGGCAGGTCTGGCCCATGGGCAATTATGGCGGCGGTTCGGGCCTCTGCGGCGATCGACATCGCTTCGGTCATCGCGGCGGTGCCAAGCCCCTGAGACAGGGCGACAAGCAGATTGACGGTGCCATGGCTTTCCGCAAGGACAGGCTGGCGATGGCCGACCCGCTCGGCATTCGACAGGCCCACCGTGGCGAGGCAGGAGGCCTTGGTATCACCCGATTCTGCCTGTATCAGACTATGTTTTCCGACATTCCGGGACGTCAGCATCGCCACGGCATCGGCCCGGTTTATCGCGGCCATTTCGCGGGCGAGCCATGCCGCCGCGTCCAGACCTTCGGGCAGATCCGCGTCGCGCACCTCCCGCCAGATAACCTGCCGGGCAAGCACCAGTCCGGGCCTGTGGGGTGCCCAGCTCAACACGCGCATCTCCTGCGCCAGATCCGCGATCAGCCACGGGCGGGACAGGGTGACGCGGATCATCGGGTGATCTCCAACGGCTGGAAAATCAGGCCATGCTCGGTTTCCATGACATGGGCCGCTATCCCGAAAACGCTGTGCAGGTTTTCGGGCGTCAGCACGTCCCTGGGCGGCCCATCGGCAACGAGGCGACCCTTGTCGAGCAGCAAAAGCCGCGTGCAATGGCGTGCGGCAAGGCCCAGATCGTGAAGTGCGGCAAGTATCGTCTTTCCCTGATCCGCAAGGCACCGGAAAATCTGCATCGTGGCGATCTGAAAGGCGGGGTCGAGTCCGGCAATGGGCTCATCGGCCAGAATGATCGGCGTTTCCTGCGCCAGAACGCGGGCAATCAGAACCCGGGCCTGTTCGCCGCCCGACAGGTCGGTCGCCGCACGGGTTTCGAACCCGTTCAGGGCCATGTCCGCAAGGGCGCGGGCCGTCGCGGCACGATCCTCGGCGCTGGGTTTCGCACCGCCCGCCAGATGCGGAACGCGGCCCAGCATGACAAGGGTCTCCACCGCGACGGGCCAAGCGATTTCCCGGTTCTGCGGCATCCAGGCGACTGTTCTGGCCCTTTGGCGGGCAGGAAGCGAAGCGAGGCTGGAGGTGCCGGAATGGGGCTGGAGACCCAGAATTGCCCGCAACAGGGTCGTTTTTCCGGCCCCGTTGGGGCCGATCAGCCCGGTAATCTCCCCGGCCCGCAGGGACAGGCTCACCTGATCGACGACCGGGCATTCGCCGCGAAGAACGGTGAGATCCGTGACGGCCAGCGCGGTCATGTCATCTGCCTCCGTGTCTTGTAGATCAGGTGCAGAAACAGCGGCGCGCCGATGATCGCCATCAACACGCCGAGTTTCAGATCACGGTCGGGCAGGATCAGGCGTACGGCAATATCGGCGGCCAGCACCATCGCCGCGCCGCCAAGGGCCGAAGCCGGCAGAAGCGCACCGGGGCGCGCGCCGACAAACGGGCGCAGGATATGGGGCACGACAAGACCCACGAAACCGATGGCGCCCGCCACGGCAGTGGCCGCGCCGACGGAGGCGGCGACGCCCACCACCATGCGGAGGCGAAGCCGGCCCAGATGGATGCCCATCGAGGCGGCTGCATCCTGGCCGAGGGTCAGCGCATCAAGGCCGCGCCCGAGGCTCGCAAGAAGCGCCCAGCCAAGGGCCATGACCGGCAGGGCGATCAGGACATGGTCGAAGGACCGGTCCGAGAGCGAGCCGAGCATCCAGAACACGATCTCGCTTACCGCGAACGGATTGGGCGAAAGATTGAGCACCAGCGACAGAAAGGCCCCTGCCAGCGCGCTGATCGCGATGCCCGCGAGGATCAGTGTCAGCGATCCGCCGCGTGGTCCGGCAAGAAGGAGCAGCAGCAGAACAGAGACCAAAGCGCCGATCAGAGCCGAAACCGGAAGCGCGAGCGCAAAGCTGGCGGCGAAGCCCGTTTGCAGCGCGATGACGGCGCCAAGCGCTGCCGAGGAGGTGACGCCGATCAGCCCGGGTTCCGCCAGCGGGTTCCGCAGAAAGCCCTGAAGCGCGGCACCGGAAAGGCCGAGGCTGACCCCGACCATCACCGCCAGAAGCGCGCGGGGCAGGCGGATCTCCCGCATCACCAGCGTCACGGCCTCGCCGTCGCCGCGTACCAGGGCGGAGATGCTGTCGCCGATGCCGAACCCCGCCGGCCCGATCAGAAGCGAGGCGCAGAACAGGGCCGCGACAATGGCCGACAGGATACCGAGGAGACGGGAAAGATTCATTCCACCTCCATCGCGCGGTGCGCCGCGCGCAGGTCGGCCAGCGCAGTCAGGACACGCGGGGTGCCGCAGACCCAATCGGGCCCGCTGATATGGCGATGCCCCGCCGAAACGAGCGCTTCCAGCGCCGGATGACGAAGGATTTCCTCGGATCGGGAGTTGCCCGGATAGGTGCCGGTGCTGATCACCAGGTCCGGCGCAGCCGTCACCAGAAGCTCAAGCGCCAGCCGGCCGCTGGTATTGCGGCCCATTTCTTCGGCGATATGCCGAAACCCGGCGGTCGTCAGAATGTCGTGGGACAGTGTGCCGGTGCCGAGCGAATATCCGTTGGGATAGTAGAACGCAGCGCGGGGCCAGGTCTGCGCGTGGCGGACCATGGCCAGACCCGTCTCGAACCGGGCGATTTCGGCCTGCGCCTCGGCCTCCCGCCCCAGAAGCGCGCCGACTTCGCCGAGACGTTCGGCCACCTCATCGAGCCCGGTCACGATGTCGATCTGGGCGACGTCGATCCCGAGACGGCGCAACATGGAAACGACGGCAGGGTCGGAATAGACGCCCGCAAGCACCAGATCCGGGTTCAGCAGATAGATCTCCTCGGCACCGCCGGAATTGGACGGATAGGCCCCGGCCTCGACATGCATCGGAGAGATCATCGGATCCGACGCGATATCGCTGACCGAAATCAACTGTCCCGGTGCGGCCAGCATCATTGCAAGCTGATCCGTGCAAAGGTTCATCGACACGACACGCTGCGGCGGTGCCGCATACGACACGCTGGCGGCGACCGTCAGGGCCACCGCCAGAAGAGCGCCGGACAGGCGCCTAGAAACGGGACCGCAGGCCAAGATAGACCGCCCTGTCGCTGGTGCCATATCCGCGAATGGCCTGATATTGCTCGTCAAACAGGTTTTCCACGCGCAGATAGACATCCGTCGTCTCATTCACCCGATATCCGATGCTGGCATTGGCGACCGCGTAGTTTTCCACCGGTGCCGGGTCGACGCGATCATGGACCATCTGAAGGGCGAAATCCGCGCTCCAGCCGGTGCCGAATGTGCCGCTGATCCCGAGCGTTGCGTCGTGATAGGGGACCCGGCGCAGGCGCGTATCGTCGGCGGCGCGCGCGTCGGTATAGGTGTAGTTCCCGAAGACAGAGAGGTTATCGGTCAGCCCATATTGCCCCGACAGTTCGATCCCGCGGGTAACCGATGTGCCGGGTATCTGAACATAGGCATCCGGCACCGGGAAGACATAGTCGATCAGGTTGTCGATTTCGGTGTAGAAAAGAGTTGCCGTTACGCGGCCACGGCCAAAATCATGCTCCACGCCCAGATCGAAGCTCCGGCTTTCCTCGGGATCCAGATCGGGGTTCGACCCGAATGGCCCGAACAGCTCGTTGAGGGAGGGGGCGCGGAAACCGGTTGCGGCACTGACGCGGACCACCGTGCCCGCCGCCGGGCGCCAGGCCAGCGCGACCCGGCCCGTTACCGCCGATCCGAAAAGCGAGTGATCGTCATAGCGAAGCGCGGCCCCCAGATCGAGATCGGGGGTCAGAGGCATGTTCAGATCCGCATAAATCGCCGTCAGGTCGATATCGGCTGAGGACGAGGTGGAGAATGACGAGGGGCCGACGAAAAACTCCTCCCGCGTCCGGTCCGCGCCGAAGGTCAGTGTGCCATCGTTGCGCAGACCGATCGTGCCCTGATAGCCAAGACCGATGCGCTCGCCGATGAACGGCGTGTTGAAAGAGGCCGGGATATTGAACTGTGCCCGATCCGTTTTCGAGTAGGTCAGTGCGATCTGGTTATCGACGCCGAACGCGTCGAAGGTTGTGAAAAGCCGCGCGCCAAGGCGCTCCTCCTCTGCAAACCGGCCGGCATCGCCGCCTGCCCCACCGCCCGCGTCATATTCATAGGTGGCGGTCTGGAAAAACAGGCTGGCCCCGATGCTCACGCTGTCGGTCAGCTCATACTCCGCCTGAAGGGTTGCCGTGTTCGACTCGAAGCCATCGGCTTCGGTATTGCCCTGATTTTCATCGGCGGCCGAAAATCCCTCGCTGCCGACATGGCCGTAGCTCAACGCAACCGAGCCGCGGTCGAAGCGGGTGCCGATCCCGATCAGCCCGCTATAGGTTTCGTAGCTGCCCGCCTCAAGCTCGACGGTCACTTCGGTGCCGTTCTCTTCGGGCGGGCTCAGCGTGGTGATGTTGATGACGCCGGCAATCGCCTCGGAGCCGTAGATGGCCGATTGCGAGCCATAGAGCACCTCGATCCGGCTGATCCCGGCCGTGGTGATGGAGCCGAGATCGAACTGCGTCTGGGTCGAAGCCGGGTCGGTCATGTCGATCCCGTTGATCAGGACCGGTGTGTAGTAGTTGTTCAGACCACGCACGCGGATCGCGGTTTGCGTCCCCAGCGGCCCGTTGCGGGTGATCGAGATGCCGGGCAGGCGATCAAGCACATCCACAAGCGGGCGGTCACCTTCGGCTTGGAGATCGTCTTCGTCGATGACCTGCACGGAAACGCCGGTGCGGCTGGCCTCGAGGGCCGTCAGGCCGGCGGAGAAGATGATCTCGTTCAGCGTGAACACCGGCGCGTCCTGCGCCAGTGCGGATGTGGTTGTCAGAAGGGTCGCAGCGACGGCGCCCAGTGTCTTGTTCATGATATCCCCCTTTCCGGCCCGATCTATCGGGTCTCGGTGGTGTCAAGGCTGTCATTGGAAGGGGGATGGCCCCGCCGCAGACGGTGAGAGTGCCACCACGACGGAAAGACCGTTGCCCATGACGCCCTCCGCGCCCGAACAGGGTGATCACCTCGGCAGGTCTCCTGACTTGCGGGTCGATGCTTGGCTGGACCTTCCCAACCCCATGAGGGGGCCAGTGGTTTTTATTCAGCCGCGCTCGCCGCTTACAGTTGCGGGGGCAGTCACGGAGTTGGGGTTTGACGCCCGCACCGTGTTCCCTTTTACCCGGACGACTCGCACCGCCCGGACCGAAGTAGATTGTGCTTACGCCGGGATGCGCCCCCGCTCAAGCCTGAATGCGACCTTTCGGATGCGGTGCGGCCGCGCGGGGTCAGGCCATCATGCCGCGGCGGCGTGGCCCGAACAGCGCGGCAAGGGCAAGGATCACGCCCGAGACCGTGGCAATCATGCCCGCGGCGCTGACGGAATCGCTGCCGCCAAGCCAGAGCGGTCCGTAGCCTGCGAAAACATAGCCGAGGATCGCCGAGAGCGTGGCGAAAACCACGCTCCATCCCACCTGCCGGGCGAGATCGTCGGTCATCAGCCGGGCCGCCGCCGGCGGGCAGATGAACATCGCGATGACGATGATCGAGCCCACCGCATCGAAGGCGGCAACGGCGGCGATCGCGGCGATCATCACAAGGGCGATGCCCAGAAGATCGGTGCGCATGCCAAGGACCTGTGCAAAGCCTTCATCGAAGGTGGAGATCTTCAGCGGGCGCCAGAAAACCCAGGTGAAGGCGATGACAAGCGCCAGCACCAGCGCAAGGCGGGGAAGTTCCGGCGGCAGACCGGCCAGCGCCTGCGGGTCGAGCAGGGAGCGCCAGCCCGTCGCCTCAAGCCAGATCAGGCTTTCCAGATTGCCCATCAACGCATGCTCCACATCCAGATGCACCGAAGACGTGTCCGAGCGCTCCAGCAGCAGGACGCCGGCTGCGAACATCGCGGTGAAGACGACACCCATGGCCGCGCCGGTCTCGATGCGGCCCAGACGTCGGATCGCCTCGATCAGGACGACGGAGATCAGCGCCGCACCGGCCGCGCCCAGCATCATCGGCCAGGCGGTGACGGCACCGGTCAGCAGGAAGGCCACCACGATGCCGGGCAGGACGACGTGTGAGATCGCGTCGCCAATCAGCGCCTGCCGGCGCAGGACCAGAAAATTCCCCGGAAGCGCGCAGGCGATGGCGGCGAATATCCCGATCAGGATCGGCGTCAGCGACAAGGGAACGAACTCGGCACCGGTCATGGGGCGATCTCCCGCGGGGCGGCAATCCGGGTATCCAGATCGCGCAACTGATCCTCGGTCAGGATGGTTTCCAGACCGGTCAACCCGTCGTAGCGGGCCGCCGTGGCCTCATGGGCCTGCAACCCGCGCAGGATCTCCCAGCGTTTTTCATCCAGCAGGGCCTTGGCGGCGCGGGCCTGCCCGTCGCCGGTGGCCACGCCGTCCGGACGGGCCAGACCCTCCCGTTGCAGAAGGCGCAGCGTGTAGCCTTCATAGATCGGCTGCCCCTGAGCCAGCGCCAGAAGGCCCTGCCGAAGATGCACGCGGCGCTGATACTGCCGATGGCGAAGGACCGAGGACAGAACGCCGCGCGCTGGCGAAAACAAAAGCGAAACGGCAAAGAAGGCGAAGGCCACAAGCACGATGATCGGCCCGGTCGGCAAGGCCGGCGCAGAGGCGGAAATGGCGGCCCCGATATAGCCTGATGCTCCGCCCAGAGCGCCCGCGATCAGCCAGACATGTTCGGTGCGTTCGGTCCAGAACCGCGCCGTCACCGGCGGGATGATCAGAAGCGCCACGATCAGGATCAGGCCGACGATCTTGAGGCCGACGACCGTCACCGCGAGGACAAGACCCATGGTGGCAAGGTCGATCCGCGGCACGTTCAGCCCGGAGGCTGCGGCAAAGTCGCTGTCGAAGGCGACAAGCGACATGGGACGGCGCAGCAAAAGCGTAAGCATCAGAACAAGCGCGCCGCCACCGGCGATCAGCACCGCGTCGGAGAAGAGCATGCCCGCGGTGGAGCCCAGAAGAAGCGAGTCGAGCCCGGCCTGCCGCCCGGCGCTCATCCCCTGAATGACGGTCAGCAGAACGATGCCGGCCCCGAAAAACACCGACAGGACCGCGCCGATCGCGGAATCCTCACTCAGCCGGGTGCCTCCGGTCAGCCATTGCACGCAAAGCAGCCCGATCCACGCCGACAGCGCCGACCCGATCAGAAGACCCGGCAGGCTGCGCCCGTCCATGCCCAGCCAGACCATGACGATGAAGGCCAGACCGATACCGGGCAGGGTGGCGTGGCTGATCGCATCGGACACAAGGGCGCGTTTGCGCAGGAAGAGGAAGGTTCCGGTCGCGCCCGCCGATATGCCAAGCAGCATCGCGCCGATGGCGACCAGCGTGGCGTTGTAGCCAAGCTGGAGGGTCAAAGCCTCGAAAAGCATGATGTCAGCCCGCCTGACTGAGCCGGTCGATCTGTGCCGTTGCCAGCCGCCCGCCATAGGCCGCCTGAAGGCTTTCGGCGGTGAAGGCTTCGGCCACGGTGCCTTCGGCGACCGGGCGGACATTGATCAGGAAGGCGTGGTCGAAATACTGCTCGACCGTTGCCAGGTCATGATGCACGGCAACCACGGTCTTGCCGTCCGCCTTCAGGCTTTTCAGAACGGCGATAATGGCCTTTTCGGTGGCCGCGTCGACGCCGGCAAAGGGCTCGTCCAGCAGATAGAGATCGGCGCCCTGGGCCAGGGCGCGGGCCAGGAACACCCGCTGTTGCTGCCCGCCGGAAAGCTGCCCGATCTGCCGGTCTGCGAAATCCGCCATGCCGACCCGTCGCAGTGCGTCGGTCGCGGTTTTCCGGTGGCTGCTTCGGACCAGCCGCAGCAGGCCCAGCTCGCGGTAGAGCCCCATCAGAACCACGTCGAGTACGGTGGTCGGGAAATCCCAATCGACGCTGGCGCGCTGCGGCACATAGGCGATCCGCGCCCGCTGCGTGTCGAGCGGGCGGCCGAAAACCGTGGTCTGGCCGGACAGCGGGCGAATGATACCCAACGCGGCCTTCAACAGGGTCGATTTCCCCGCGCCGTTCGGCCCGATGATCGCGGTCATCGAGCCGGGCCGGATCGTCATGTCGACGGAAAAGATGGCCGGTTTCTCTCCGTAGGACACGGTCAGCCCCCGTATGGCAAGGGGGCTGGTCGCAATCTCGGCTGCCTCGGGACGAAGCCCGTTTTGGGTTGCCAGATTAAGTGCGGTCATATGGTCCTCTCACATGCCTGCGGATAGCAGGCCATTCATGCCCCGTTCGGGAGCGGTGCCGCCAAGGGCGCGGGCGATCACCGTTACATTGTGGTCGATCATGCCAAGATAGGTGCCTTCATAGCTGCCATCGGGCCCCATCGCGTCGGAATAGAGTTCGCCGCCGATGATCACCTCGTGGCCGCGGGCCGCGGCGCCTTCGATGAGCGCGCGCACATTGCGGTCGGAGACCGAGCTTTCCACGAACACTGCCCCGACATTCCGGTCGACCAGCAGGTCGACGAGATCGGAAATGCGGGCGAGCCCTGCTTCGGATTCGGTCGAGATGCCCTGAATTCCCATCACCTCGAATCCATGGGCGGCGCCGAAATAGTTGAAGGCGTCATGGGCCGTCAGCAAAACGCGAGCGGGTTCCGGCACGCTGGCAAGAACCCGATCCGCATAAGCCGACAGGGCGGCGAGATCTTCCATATGGGCCGCGGCATTGGCCGCGAAGAGATCGGCATTTTCCGGCTGCGCCTCGGTCAGGGCGTTTTGCACCTCGGTCACGACCAGCGCCCAAAGATCCGGGTCCATCCAGACATGGGGGTCGAAGCGGTCTGCGTAATCGTCATGGGCAACAAGCACGTCGCGCGGCAGCCCGTCGGCGACGGCCACGACCAGACGTTCCTGACCGAGATCGGCAAAGAAGCTCTCCATCTGCGCTTCGAGGAACAGGCCGTGCCAAAGCACCAGATCGGCCCGTGTCATCGCGACGATGTCGCTGCGGGTCTGTCGGTAGGCATGAGGGTCCACGCCCGGGCCCATCAGCGCGCGTACCTCGACCGCGTCGCCGCCGACGACCCGCGCTGCATCGGCGATCATGCCGGTTGTCGCCACGACATCCAGCCGATCCTGCGCCATGGCGGGGCCGGTCAGCGCCAGAGTGGTGGCCAATACAATGAGAAGATGTTTCAGCATCGATTCGGAATCCGCATGTTTGAAGGCCGTCAAACTTGATATTGAGACTGACTCGCAAAAAGTCAATGGTTTTGCGAGTCAGTCGCATTCCAAACCCGAAAATACTCCCGGTTGTCGGGGCAATGACAGGCAGGGTCATCTGTTCGGCGCAACGACGGGAAACGGGCGGGCGCGTCCTAGAGCTTGTCGAACAGCCGGGACACGGCCGATTTCAGCCGGGCGCGATCCGCTGGAGGCATATTGTCCAGAAGCTCCGCCTCGGCCATGCGGGCCGCGGCCTGCAGACGGTCGAACTCCCGCATTCCGGCCTCGCTCAACTGCACGATCAGCCGCCGACGGTCCGCCATATCCGGTTTCACCTCGATCAGCTCCAGTTCCTCCAGACGGCGCTGTGCCCGGCTGACGCGGGCCGCGTCCATCGCGGTCAGGATGCAAAGATCGTTCGACGAACAGGGCTGATTGCCGGGCAGCGCCATCACGATCCGCCATTCGGGCAATTGAAGCCCGCTATCGGCCATGATCGTCTGAAACAGCCGGGTAGACACCACGGACATCTGGAAGGGCAGAAAATCACTCAGATTGAAAATCTGAGCCTGTATTGAGTCTCTCACGGGTGGACTCTTCCTATACGTGTGCACGGTCGTCTGTTTCCCGTTTACCGCTAGCGATCCGGGTCAGGCAAGCCAATTCTCTCTACCCCCGGTTGTTCCGCGCCCTTTGCCGGCCGATGCGGGTCTTCACCGGCGCTCCCGGCCGCGACGCGCCGTCGCACGGGCTGTGGCCGTTTTGCGGCGGTTCGCGCGCGCTTTCCGACTTGTGCGGCGCGTGTTCCGGTCGTATCAGCGTCGGTGGGACACCCCTCCCCAACGAGGGGCGCATATCTGTGAGGATACCACCGATGGTTACGAACACCCCGGCCGCGCGGCCGGTCAATCCGCGTTTTTCGTCCGGGCCTTGCGCCAAACCCCCCACATGGTCGCTGGAGAAACTTGCGGATGCCGCACTTGGCAGGTCGCATCGCGCCGATATCGGCAAGACCAAGCTGAAAGCAGCGATCGATGGCACGCGCGACCTGCTCGGCGTTCCGGCGGATTACAGGATCGGGATCGTGCCCGCCTCCGACACCGGCGCGTTCGAGATGGCGATGTGGAACCTGCTGGGCGAACGCCCCGTTCACATGGTCGCGTGGGAAAGCTTTGGCGCGGGCTGGGTCACCGATGCGGTCAAGCAGCTGAAGATCGAGGCCGAGGTTCATACCGCGGATTATGGCCATATCGTCGATATGGCCGCATTAAACTACGATAACGATGTCTGTTTTACATGGAACGGCACCACATCCGGCGTGCGGGTGCCAACCGGGGATGTCATCCCCGCCGACCGGGCCGGCCTGACGCTCTGCGATGCGACCAGCGCCGCTTTCGCGCAGGATCTGCCCTGGGAGAAGCTGGATGCCACCACCTTCTCCTGGCAGAAGGTGATGGGCGGGGAGGCGGCCCATGGCATGCTGATCCTCAGCCCGCGGGCGGTGGAGCGGCTGGAGAGCTACGTGCCGGACTGGCCGCTGCCGAAGATCTTCCGGCTGACCAAGGGCGGCAAACTGATCGAGGGCATCTTTTCGGGCGCCACGATCAACACGCCGTCGATGCTGGCCGTCGAAGACTATCTCTTTGCGCTGAACTGGGCGCGTGAAATCGGCGGGCTGCCGGCACTGATGGCGCGTGCCGATGCCAATGCGCAGGCGATCTTCGATTTTGTCGATGCGACGCCGTGGATCGAAAATCTCGCGGTGGATCCCCGGACGCGGTCGAACACGTCCGTCTGTCTGAAATTCACCGACAGCCGGATCACCGACGGGGCGGGTTTTGCCAAAGCCGTGGCCAGGCGGCTGGAGGCGGAAGGTATCGCTCTCGACATCGGGGCCTATCGCGATGCGCCTCCGGGTCTGCGGATCTGGTGCGGCGCGACGATTGAAACGTCGGATATCCGGGCGCTGCTGCCATGGCTCTCCTGGGCGTTCGATGCCGAGATCGCTGCCCGGTCCGAAGCTGCCTGATCCCCTTATTAGACCCTGTTTTTCGACAAAGGAGCGCCTGACATGGCCCCCAAAGTTCTGGTTTCCGACAAGCTGAGCGAAACCGCCGTCCAAATCTTCCGCGACCGCGGGATCGAGGTGACCTTCGATCCGAGCATCGGCAAGGACAAGGAGAAACTGCTTGCCGTGATCGGCGAATATGACGGGCTGGCGATCCGGTCCGCCACCAAGGTGACCGAAAAGATCATCGCCGCGGCAAGCAATCTGAAAGTGGTGGCGCGCGCGGGGATCGGGGTCGACAATGTCGATATTCCCGCAGCGTCCAAGAAGGGGATCATCGTGATGAATACCCCGTTCGGAAACTCCATCACCACCGCCGAACACGCCATTTCGATGATGATGGCCGTGGCGCGGCAAATCCCCGAGGCGAATGCTTCCACCCACGCAGGCAAATGGGAGAAGTCGCGGTTCATGGGCGTGGAGCTGACCAACAAGACGCTGGGAGTGATCGGCGCGGGCAATATCGGCTCTATCGTGTGCGACAGAGCCTTGGGTCTGAAGATGAAGGTCGTCGCCTACGATCCGTTCCTCAGCGAGGAGCGGGCCCTGAAAATGGGTGTCGAAAAGGTGGAGCTTGACGCGTTGCTGGCGCGGGCGGATTTCATCACCCTGCATGTGCCGCTCACCGACAAGACCCGGAATATCCTCAGTGCCGCGAACATCGCCAAGCTGAAACCGGGTGTGCGGATCGTGAACTGCGCCCGCGGCGGTCTGGTGGATGAAGAGGCGCTGGCCGTGGCGCTGAAAGCCGGTCGCGTGGCCGGCGCCGCGTTCGACGTATTCGCGGTGGAGCCGGCGACCGACAGCCCGCTCTTCAACCTGCCCAATGTGGTTGTGACCCCGCATCTGGGCGCGGCCACCACCGAGGCGCAGGAGAACGTCGCCCTGCAGGTGGCCGAACAGATGTCCGACTATCTGCTGACCGGCGCCGTCTCAAACGCGCTCAACATGCCGTCCGTCACGGCGGAAGAGGCCGCGGTGATGGGCCCATGGGTGAGGCTTGCCGAAAATCTCGGCGAGTTTGTCGGCCAGTTGACCGACGAGGCGATCCAGCAGATCTCCATCACCTATAACGGGCTGGTCAAGGACATGAATGTCGACGCGCTGAACTGTGCCGCGATTGCCGGGATCATGAAGGCCACGAACCCGGATGTGAACATGGTCAGCGCGCCGGTGATCGCCAAGGAACGGGGGGTGGAGATTTCCACCACCACGCAGGACAAGACCGGTGTCTTCGACGGCTACATCCGGTTGCAGATCAAGACGGCGGAACGTCAGCGGTCGATCGCGGGCACCGTCTTTTCCGATGGCAAGCCGCGTTTCATTCAGATCAAGGGCATCAATATCGATGCCGAAGTTGGCGCGCATATGCTTTACACGACCAATGCGGACATGCCGGGCATCATCGGGACATTGGGCCAGACCATGGGCGAGAACGGCGTGAACATCGCGAATTTCACCCTTGGGCGCTCCGGCGCGGGGCAGGATGCCATCGCGCTGCTCTATCTCGACGAACAGCCCCCTGCGGAGGTTCTGGACAAGCTGCGCGCGACGGGCATGTTCCAGCAGGTTCGCCCCTTGCGCTTCACCGCGGCATGATCTCACGGCCCCCCCCGGGACCCATATCGGGGCGGGGGGCAATCTCTTGAACCGGCGGGCAAACCGCGCCAGTCTGGCTTTGTCGCATTTGCAACGGGTTTTCCATGGCCGAGCAATTCATTCTCGATGACTTCCTGCCCTACAGGATGTCGGTTCTGGCGGGCCGGCTGAGCCGGGAGTATTCGCGCATCTACCAGGAGCGGTTCGGCCTGTCCCGCGCGGAGTGGCGCGTGGTGGCCCATCTCAGTCAGGAAAGCGCCGTGTCCGTGCGGGAAATCCATGCCCGCGTGGATATGGACAAATCCAAGGTAAGCCGGGCCGCGACGCGGCTGGAACAGGCGGGATACATTACCAAACGCACCAGCATTTCGGACCGGCGGCTGGTCGAGCTGGCGCTGACCGGCAAGGGGCATGCGATGATGGCGGAACTGGCCCCCCTTGCGCAGGCTTTTCAGGACGAGCTTCTGACCCGTCTTGGCGCCCATGCGGAAGATTTTCTGCGCGGCGCCGACCGGCTGCTGGAGACATCCGACGGCTGAGCGACATTTCAGCCGCTCTATGGCGCAACGCGCCGGTTTCCTCCGTCGCGGCTGACGGTTAGTTTGGCGTCAGGTCAGATGAGGAGAGATCACATGAACGACATTGTCATCCTGTCGGGTGCGCGCACTGCGATCGGCACGTTCGGCGGTTCCTTGGCCGGAACGCCGCCGATCGATCTGGGTGCGACGGTGGCCAGGGCCGCGCTGGAACGGGCGGGTGTCGAAGGGGGCCAGATCGGCCATGTCGCCTATGGCCATGTGATCAACACCGAACCGCGCGACATGTATCTGTCCCGCGTGGCGGCGATGGAGGCCGGAGTGCCCGATACCACGCCGGCGATGAACGTGAACCGGCTCTGCGGCTCCGGCGCGCAGGCGATTGTCTCTGTCGTGCAGTCCCTGCTGCTGGGGGATGCGGATTTCGGTCTGGCGGGCGGTGCCGAAAGCATGAGCCGATCGCCCTATATCCTGCCGCAGGCCCGCTGGGGACAGAAAATGGGCGATGCGGGCGCGTCCGACATGATGCTGGGCGCGCTCAATTGTCCGTTCGGTACCGGCCATATGGGTGTGACCGCCGAAAATGTGGCTGCGGAGCATGATATCAGCCGCGCCGCGCAGGATGCCTTTGCGCTGGAAAGCCAGACGCGCGCGGCAAAAGCCATCGAAGCCGGCTATTTCAGGGATCAGATCGTGCCGGTGCAGGTCCGGATCAAACGCGACATGGTCGATTTCGACACGGACGAGCATCCCAAGGCCACCACGCCCGAGGCGCTGGCGGGGCTGCGCACCGTGTTCCGGAAAGACGGCACCGTAACCGCGGGCAACGCCAGCGGCATCAATGACGGGGCCGGGGCGCTTGTTCTGGCCCGGGCCGAGGCCGCCGAGGCCGCCGGTCTGAAGCCCTGCGCGCGGATCCTTGGTTGTGCGCATGCGGGCGTCCGGCCGGAGGTCATGGGCATCGGCCCGGTGCCTGCGGTGGAAAACCTTCTGGCCAGAACCGGATTGTCGGTCACGGATTTCGACGTGATCGAATCGAACGAGGCCTTTGCGGCGCAGGCGCTGGCGGTCAACAAGGGTCTTGGGCTGGACCCCGCCAGGGTGAACCCCAATGGCGGCGCGATTGCGCTGGGTCACCCGGTTGGCGCCACCGGTGCGATCATCGCGGTGAAGGCGCTTTACGAACTGGAACGGATCGGTGGCTCCAGGGCGCTGATCACCATGTGCATCGGTGGCGGGCAGGGCATCGCATTGGCCATCGAACGTCTCTGACGGATCCCCGGCCACATCTTTACGGCTGCGTCATGCGCAAACGGCCCCCGGGGTGGATACCCGCGGGGGCCGTTTCTCGGCGGTCGGGGTACGGCGGCGGGGGGAGGGAGAGGCCCCCGGCCGCGCGCGCCCGCTTCCGCCTTTGCGATCACTCGTTCTCGCTGTCGGTGAACCCCACCAGCGCGCGGGCGATGGCCACATGCTCGGGCTCCCCGAAGCTCTGGGTGGAGACCTGCTCGTCACCGCCGTTCAGCAGGAAGGCGACATGGCTGTGATCGTCGTTTTCCAGCGCGCTGCGCAGCTGGATCAGCTCGGCCACGGTGTAGTCGCCGGCATCGACGCCGAGGGAAGCGGCCAGTTGGTCATTCGCGAAGGCCGGGGCGGCGAGCGACAGGGCGAGGGCGGTGGTGAGGGCAATGCGTGTCATTGGAATGGTCCTTTCAGGGATCTGGGTCATGTGTGTTTCGGTTTCTGTGCGGGGCGCTGTCTTGCGTCCGATGAGATGAAGTTATGGGGTGCGGCCCTGTGTTTCACCCCACAAATCCGTGAAAAACACATGATATCAGTGCGCAAACGCACAGACACATCTGCACCATCCGCCGGCCCGTCACGCGCCCTCGCGCGCCCGTGACCCGCCGCAACATCCCTCACGAAAACAGAGACTTGCCCTCGCAACCCCGTGACAATCGCAACGCCCCGCGCGCGCCGGGTGCGCCCCGAGAGCGGCAAGACGCGAATCGGGCGGCCGATCAAGCGGTGTCAGGGGGCGATTTCGATGAAGCCGCGTTCGGCCCGGCCCGTGGCATCGATCACCGTCAGTTCGGCAAACCCGGGCGCGGCCATGCCAAGATCGACCTGCCGGTCGAAGACACCGGTCGCCACGGGCCGCCCGTTCCAGAGCCATGTGAAGGGGGGCCGGCCCCGATCGACCCGCGCCAGAAGCGGCAGATCGGGCGTGGCCGCAAGGATTGCACCGTCGGGTGGAAAGACGATCACCGGAGCCTCCGCATCCCGTGCCCCGGCGGTTTCCGGCTGAAACCGGCGGAGCGGCGGCGGCAATTGCATATGCGGGACAGTCAGGGCTCCCAATGGCGGTGCTGCAAGCGGGGCCAGATCGGGACCAAGCCGGGCGAAGGCCTCGAACAGCAGTGGCGCCGCCAGATCGGCCCCGAAGGCACCGGGTACGGAGGCACCGTCGGCCCGGCCCAGCCAGACACCGACCACATGGCGCCCGTCAAAGCCGAAGGCCCATGCATCGCGGTGGCCATAGCTTGTCCCGGTCTTGTAGGCCAACCCGTTGCGCGGCGCATTGGGCGGCGGCACCACGCCGGACAGGATATCGCTCAGATACCACGCGGCGGTAGATGACAGGACGCGGCTGCGTGTGCCTGCGTCATCGCTCTCGCGGATGCGCAGCGGCATCGTCTCTCCACCCCGGGCGATCATCGCATAAAGCCGCATCAGGTCTTCCATGCTTGTCCCGATCCCGCCCAGCCCGATGGCAAGGCCCGGCTCCCCCCGGGGCAGTTCGGCCCGCATCCCGATGCGGCGCATGCGGGTCAGCATCTCGGCCGGGCCGATCTGGTCCAGCAGGCTGACCACCGGGGTGTTGAGCGAGGCCTGCAGCGCGTGGCGCACGCTCAACTCGCCGCGAAAGACGTTGTCGAAGTTTTGCGGCGCGTAACTTCCGAAGCGGACCGGCCGATCATCGACCAGAGTTTCGGGGTGGATGAGGCCCGCTTCGAATCCCAGACCGTAGACAAGGGGTTTCAGGGCGGATCCCGGCGAGCGCAGTGCGCGGGTCATGTCGACAAAACCCCGGCGCATGTCGTCGGTGTAATCCGCGGCCCCGACCGTGGCGCGCATCTCCCCGGTCCGATGGTCCAGCACCATGATCGCGGCAGTCAGCCTGCGGTCGCGCCCCTCGACGGCTTGTGCGGCCAGAACCTCCATCTGCGCCTGCAGGCCGCGATCCAGTGTCAGCGCGTGGCGTGTCGCGGTCGGCCGGTCGGCCAGCACCCGGTCGGCCAGATGGGGTGCCAGCGCCGGAAAGCCGCGCCGTTCATCCGGAATGGGCGCCCGGCGGGCCCAGGCGATTTCGGCCTCAGCGACACCGCCGAAGCGGATTGCCCGGTCCAGCACCCGGTCACGCGCCAGCCGCGCGGCCTCCGGGAACCGGTCGGGCCGGCGGCTGCCGGGTGCCTGCGGAAGCGCGACAAGCAGGGCAGATTGGGCGGCCGTCAGCCGCCGCGGCTCGGTTCCGAACCATGTCAGGCTGGCGGCGCGGAGACCTTCGACATTGCCGCCATAGGGCGCCAGATGGAGATAGAGCGTCAGGATCTCCTCCTTGCTCAGCACCCGCTCCATTGCCAGCGCAACGCGTATCTGCCGCAGTTTCCCGCGCCACGCGCCCGTGCCGCTGTCTTCCAGCAGCCGCGCGACCTGCATCGTCAGCGTGGAGCCGCCCGAGACGATCTGCCCATGCCGCAGCGCCTGCCAGGCCGCCCGCGCAAAGGCGCGCGGATCCACGCCCGGATGGGTCCAGAACCGCCGATCCTCGTAGGTGATCAGCATATCGATGAAGCCCGGGTCCACTTCGGCCAAGCGGACGGGCAGGCGCCACCGCCCATCCTCGACCGTATAGGCGCGCAGAAGATCGCCGTTCCGGTCCACGACCTCGACGCCCGTAACCGGAACCAGCGGCGGAAGCTCCGTCGCGTCGATCCAGGCGTTCAGCCGCACCACCCCGCCGCCAACAAGGACAAGCATCAGCGCCAGGGCGATCAGCGGGCCACGCCAGCGCCGCATCTATTCGGTCACCACCAACCGGCCCGATACGGTCTGCGCGCGGTATTGCGGGCGGTACATATCCTCGACACTCGCGGCCGGATGATGGAATTCGCCGGGGGTGACCGCGCGAACGATATATCCCAGACGGAAGCTGCGATCGGTGCGCCAGTCGACGGCGGCCATGAAGCGATCCTGCCGGAATTCCGTGTGGGTCGCCACATCGTCCAGTTCGAACCCGTCGAGCGCGCGGATATCGCCACCGCGCAGAAGATTCGGGTTGTCGATCTCGAACCCGGCCGGAAGCGGGTCATTGATCATCAGACGCGCTTCGCGCCCGTCGAAGGGCGTAACCGTCAGCAGCGCCACCAACCGCGTGCCGATCGGAACCTGCGCCGGATCGGCAGGCTGGCCCTCCAGCGTCACGTAGCCCCGGCTGATGCGATAGCCGTTGCCGAAGGCTTCGGTCGCGCCGGCGGGCACACCGAACCGGGTCAGGGTCAGAGCCTCGGGCGTGGTGCCCGTATTGGTGATCCGGCGGTCGGTCGTGTCGCTGGCGCGCAGCACCTCCACCAGCGGGCCGGATATCGGTTGACCGTCGAGTTCAAGGCCCGTCACGGGATCCGCATCGATCAGCGCATGGGCGGCCAGAAGGCTCCACACCGCCTCCTGTGTCGATACCTGCCGGCCCGGTGGGGCCAGCGCCTGCGCCAGATCGGAGATGGGAACCGCATCGGACCCGGCCTGCACCGCCAGCGTCAGCAGCCCGGCCGCATCCCGCCGGTCGGTGCCGTAATCGCTGCGCCAGACCGTGGCTTCGGGGGCGTCCAGCCTGTCCTGCAGCATGGCGTATCCGGCGCGGAACATCGCATCGGCCCGCGGTTGGTCGCCATACATCGCCAGCGCGGCCCCCAACTGGCCAAACGCAAAAGGGCTGCCGAACGCCGTCGCCTTGACATCGGCATAGTACCGCAGGTCGCCCATGGATGCCGTGCCCTCGCGGGCCAGCACCATCAGCGCATAGGCCAGATCTTCGCCGCCATTCTCGAAATCGGGATAGAAGGAGATCTCGTTGCGCAGATTGTCGAGGGCCCGACCGAAGGCCAGATCCGGCACCTGATATCCCTGCCCGCGGGCGCGGGACAGGAAATCGGTCACATAGGCGTCCAGCCACAGATCGCCGGAGTACGCGCCCCAAAGGCCGAAGCCGCCATTGCTGGCCTGATTGACCAGCACATCGCTGATGGCCGCGTTGATCCGGCGATCCAGATCCTCCGCCGTGGTCAGCTCCATGGTTTGGGCGACCGAGGACAGGTAGAGAAGCGGCATCGCCTGACTGGTGACCTGTTCGGTGCAGCCATAAGGGTAGCGGTCAAGCATCTGCAGCAGCCCCGGCGCATCGAACCGCGACAGTGGCCCGGCGGAAAGCGTGGCCCGGCCCGATCCGGGGCGGAAGCCGGTGAAGGCGGCGCTATCCAGTGTGAACGTGTCGCCGGGGTTCAGCGTGACGAGACTCGTTTCGGCGACCTCGGGGTCGTTGATCTGCACCGGCAGGGCCAGCGGCTTGGCAAGAACGGTCCCGTCCGGCAGTCTCAGCGAGACCGAGATTTCCTGCACTCCGGGTCTGTCGCCGGCCGTGATCGGAACCGAAAGGCGGCTGGTCTCTCCCGCGCCGAGATTGACGCTGAAGGGCATCAGCCCGACATCGACGCCCTGGGTGGAGGTCAGGCTCAGCCGCATCTCGCCGGTCGGGCCGGTGGCATGGGTGATCTCCAGCAGAAGCCGCGCCGTGTCGCCCGGTGACAGGAAGCGCGGCAGGCTGGCGGTGACCACCACCGGATCGCGGATCAGCACATCCGCTTCGGCCTGGCCGACACCGGTGCCGGACCACGCCACGGCCATCACGCGCACCGTGCCATTGAAGGAGGGTATGTCGAAGCTGGCGCGGGCCAGCCCGTCCGGCCCCACGGTGAGCGGGCCGGAGTGAAACGCCACCAGCGCCTCGGTCGGCGGCGGCGCCTGCATCCTCATGCCAGCGCTTTCGTCGCCACCCGGGCGCACGCGCCCTTCGGCCCCGCTGCGGCTGTCGATCAGGCGGCCATAGACATCGCGAAGCGCCATGCCCAGCCTGCGCTGGCCGAAGTAATGGGCCTGCGGGTCCGGGCTGTCGAAGCCGGTCAGGTTCAGGATGCCCAGATCGACGGCGGCGATCGAGGCGTAAACCGTGTCGCCCGGCGCGGCGTTGCCGACGCGAAGCGCGACCTCCAGCGGGCCGCGCGGCATCGTCTCCGCCGGCGCCTCCAATGTCACATCCAGCGCACGGTCGCCCGGATCGATCGCGGCATGCGCCAGACCGAGCGCCCGGGCCGGGGTCTGGGCGTCGATATCGGCCACGGGCCGCAACAGGGTTGCCGAGACATAGGCGCCGCTGCCCCAGTCATCGGTGACCGGCAAGGCGATCTCCACCGGCTCGTCGCCCAGTTCGACGATCTGCATGTCGATCAACCGGTTCGACATCACCCGGATCAGGGCGGTGCCTCCCTGCCGGGGGACAATCCGAAGCTGCGCGGTTTCCCCGGGGCTGTAGGTCTCCGCGTCCAGCGACAGGTCCAGCACGTCCGGCGTGCCGCCGGCATCGCCGGGCGCATACCAGCCGGCATCGAACCCGACCGAGGTGATGCCATAGGCGCCGGATGCGGTCTCCACCCGCAACTCGAACGCGCCCCATTCGACGGCCTGACCGATCCGCACCGGATCGGAGCCAAGCGTGGCCTGGCCATTGGCGATCCGGGTGCGGGTCGTGACCGGCTCCCAGTTCCACGCGCCGTTCTGCGAGTACCACTGATAGCGCCGCTCGACACGGTTTAGGGTCCAGTCCACGGGCACTGCGCCATCGGCATTCACCGCGATCAGATCGAACTGCGCCTCCGCACCTTCGGCGAGCGTGCCGTCGAAAAGCGGCCTGATGCCGATGAGCGTGCCCTCGGGCTCCACCGCCCGGGTGATCTGGCGCTCGACCGGGCGGCCCGATCCTTCCGAGACGCGGACCGTGACGGTCAGGTCCCGCGGATGCGGCGGACCGGAGGTTGCCGGCAGATCGAGGGTCAGCGTGGCGCGCCCGTCATCGGCGGTGACAATGCCGCCGGGGATGTTCCCGAAGGCGGGCTGAGGCGGCTGGTCGTGACGCCCGAAACGATATCCGGGCCAGTCCTCCAGCGTTTCCCGCGGGCGCAGCACCAGCGTCCCTTCGACCGGGAGATCGCCGGCGGGGGCGCCAAACAGATAATCCGCCTCAAGGTCGAGCTGCGGTCTCTGACCGGGGCGGATCGGTCCCTCGGGCAGGTTCAGCGCCACGTCGATGCGCTCGGGCAGAAAATCCTCGACCAGCAGGGTCCGGCTCGCAAGCGGCGGCGCCTCGGGGTCCGCATGGACGGCCAGCCGCCACGTGCCGCGGGGGATGTTGGTGCCAAGCGGCAGCGTGAACACGAAGCCCCCTGCCCCGCTTTCGCGCAGCAGGGTCCGGGTGTATTCCACTCCATCCGCGCGGATCAGAATCGCGGTCAGCGGCAGGCCGGTGATCGCCTCGGCCCGGCCGTCGCGCGCCAGCGCCGTGGCGTGAATGACCTCGCCCGCGCGGTAGGCGCCGCGATCGGTGGTCAGAAACAGATCGATCGCACCGGCGGCCTCGCGCCCCTCCACCCCGCGATCGGAAAGATCGAACTCCGCGTCGCGCAGGGACAGAAAGGCATAATCATCCGTGTCGGTCACGGCCACCATGGCGGGCGCAGCCCCGGCGCGCCCAAGGGCGAGCCCCGCATCGAACAGCGCGTAGCCCTCTGCGTCCGTCACGGCCTCGCCCAGCACGCGATTGGATTCCGAGATCAGGCTGACGGTCAGGCCCGGCCGGGCGGCCGCATCGGACAGCCCGCGCACGACGACATGGATACCATCGGCACCGCTCATGGTGGACAGCCCCAGATCGCTGACCAGAAACCACTGGGTGGCGGCCATCGTATCCCGCGCGGCCTGATTGGCGGCGCGTGCCTCCAGCGCATAGATCCCCGGGCCCAGATCGGTCAGCACGTCGCCCATCGGCAGCCGGGTCGTGACATCGCGGTTCAGCTCCTGCGCCACCTCGCCGGTTCCGGTCCAGACCTCTTCGGCCAGTTCGGTGGTGAAGCGGTTGATCTCCCACTCGTTCAGGGGCCGCCCGAAATAGGTCTCCTGCAAGCTGCGGACAAGGTTGCGATCCGACACGCGGAACAGCCGCAGCGTCACCTCGTCGGTATTGACGGCGACGACCGGGATTGCAGCGGCCTCGCTGCGCGGCAGGATATAGGCGCGACCGGGAAAGCGGACAGACGGGCTTCGATCCTGCACGTATTGCCGGATCGTGACCGGTGCCTGCAACACCTCACCAGAAGCCGCAGGCAGACCCGCGCGCAACGTGAACTCGTATCTTTGGCCATGGGTGACACCCGAGATGCAAAGCTGGCGATCCTCTCCCTCGACGCTCAGCCCTGAAACCGCGGATTGCAGGAAATCGCCATAGGCGACACCACCGGATTCGAGCTCTTCGGAGAAGATTACGCAGATCCGGGGCATCGCCGCCTCGTTGTCGACCCGGGTTTCCACCACGCGGAACCCGAAAAGCCTGACGGCCCTGTCGAGCGCACCCGACAGGTCAGCGCGCGGGGCCTGCGCCAGTGCCAGGCGCAGGGCCGGGATCGTGTCGCGCCCCCGTCGCTGCCGTTCCAGCGTCTGCGCGAGGATGTCGAGCGCATCGGCCAGAACCGGCCCGTCGGGCGCGCGCAGCGCCGCATTGGTCGCGGCGGCGAAGGCGCGGCTCTCCAGCTGGTACCGGGGCTGCCCGTTGATATCGCTGAGTGCGAGAAGATGGCGGGCATATTCAGCCCAGAGCGCGGGCGCATCGCTGCGGGTGAGTGCCGCCCCGGTCAGGCGGATCGCCCCTTCCAGGTCGCCGCGGGCCGCGGCATCGCGGGCGGCATCGGCCAGTTGCTGCACACTCCAGGTGCCTGCCGGGTGCTCCCCGCCCAATCCCTCCGCCTGCCGGCGCGCGCTCGACAGATCGCCGGAGCGCAGGAATGACAGGGTTGCGATGTGGTCGTCCAGCCGTTCCAGAACGCCGGGATCGGTGGCGTAGACCTCTGCGGAGATGGCCCCATCGTAGGGGTTCTGGGCAAGAACACCGGATTTCGGGAAACAGGCGTCGGAGCGCTGGTTGAACGTGAAGGCCCGGCAATCTGGGTCCGCCAGACAGGCGGCGGAACAGGCTTCGAATGTCGTGTCGAAAAGGGGCCGCAAATCGCCGCCGGGAAAATCCACATCGCGGGTGATGGCGATGAACCGGTCCGGAATCGCATCCTGGGCAAATGCGGGCAGCGCAACGAGCAGCCAGGTCAGCAGCGCAAAAATCGGGCGCATGGCAGTCTCCTGAAAATGATCAAATAATGGGCCAATCGTGCCACGCTTTTCAGGGATCTGTCCACGATTTCCCGTGCCGCGTTAAACCAATGTTCAGACGGTTCGGGGAACATCGCGACAAAGTGATGTGTCGGGACATAGGGAAATCATGGGCAGCGCCGGTATCGATGACCGTTTGGCGCAGGAGCGCCGCTTGCGTCTGGCCGCCGAGCGGCTTCTGGTTCAGAAATCCGACGAGCTGTATTCCGCGAACAAGAAGCTTGCGGAACATACAAATGCGCTGAGTTATCAGGTCATTGAACAGCGGGAGGAAAATGCCGAGCTGATCGGGCAGACCACGCAGGTGAAGGCCCAGCTTGAGGTGGCCACCGAAAAGGCGGTGATGGCCGAGCGCCGGTTGTGGGACTCGCTGGAGGCCATCGATGACGGGTTCGCCATTTTCGACAGCGATTGGCGGATGATCGCCGCCAACCCCGCTTTCATCGCCGTGTTCGACAATATCGCCGATATCGGCCCGGGGGCCAGCTACGAGGCGGTGCTTCGCATCGCCGTGGAAGAAGGCATCGTCGATCTGGAAGGGGTCGGACCCGAAGACTGGATCGATGACATGATCGCCAGATGGGAAAGCGAGACGATTCCCGAAAAGACCCTGAAGCTCTGGAACGGCGCTTACATCCGCCTGCATGACGAACGCACCGGCGAAGGCGATGTGGTGTCGCTGGCAATCGACATCACCGAAACGGTCCGCCGGGAGCAGGAACTGCGCAAGGCCCGCGATCAGGCGGAGGCCGCGAACCGCGCCAAATCCGCCTTCCTTGCCAATATGAGCCATGAGATCCGCACCCCGATGAACGGCGTGGTCGGCATGGCCGATCTGTTGCGCGACACCGAGCTGACCAAGGAACAGCGCCTCTACATCGACACGATCAAGAGCTCGGGCGAGGCATTGCTGGTCATCATAAATGACGTGCTGGATTATTCGAAGATCGAGGCCGACAAGATCACGCTGCATCCCGAGCCTTTCGATCTGCAGGAAATGATCTACGAAATATTCCGATTGCTGCGCCCGGGCATCCAGGGCCGCGATCTGACGCTCCGGGTCGATTACGACATGTTCATGCCCGAAAGGGTGGTGGCGGATCGGGGGCGCATCCGCCAGATCCTGACCAATCTGATCGGCAATGCGGTGAAGTTCACGCCTGAGGGCTATGTTCTTGTCCGCGTCGTGGGCGAAGGCCGGAATGACGGCCATGTCACCTTTCGGATGGTGGTGGAGGATACGGGCATCGGCATCCCCGCCGAGATGCAGGCCCATGTCTTCGGGCAGTTCAATCAGGTCGAGGATCAGGCAAACCGGAAATTCGAAGGCACCGGGCTTGGGCTGTCGATCACGCGCCGTCTGATCCGCATGATGGGGGGGGAGATGTGGCTGGAAAGCGAACCGGATGTCGGCTCCGCCTTCGGGTTCCGGTTGTGTCTGCCGGTGCCCGAGGATGAAGATGACAGGCCGGTGCCGCCCCTGCCCGCCGCATCGCGGGCATTGGCGATCTGGGAAGATGACGGCACCGATGCCGCCGGTCTGGCGGAGCGTCTGGGCCGCCTCGACGCGCGGGTCTCGGTCCTGCGCGGGTCGGACAGGCCGCCCGCGGATCTGGCGTTGCTCATCCTGCTCACGGACCGGACGGAAGAACAGACCGGCGCGGCGATCCGGGATCTGCGTCAGGGGGGCTATGCGGGGGCCATCGCCCTGGCCGGGCCGAACATCGCCGAAGCCCTGCAGTATCCGGCCATTCCGCTGGCCGCATCGCGGGCATCGCTGCGCGATGCAGTGATGGCCGCAGCCCTTGGGCGGGAGACGGAGACCCTTTCCACCGCCTCGGACGCGCAGACTGACCCGGCATCGCCCGCCCCCGCGGTACCGCCTCCGCAGCCGCGCGTTCTGCGCCTGCTGGCCGCCGAGGATAACAAGACCAACCAGTTGGTCTTTCGCAAGATGATCAAATCCCTCACGCTTGATCTGTGCATGGTCGGTAACGGGCGCGAGGCGCTGGATGCCTATGTCGCGCATCCGCCCGATCTGGTCTTCACCGACATTTCCATGCCCGAGATGGACGGGCTGGAGGCCGCCAGGGAAATCCGCGCGTTCGAAGCCCGCCATCACCTGCCCCGCGTGCCGATCGTTGCGATGACGGCCCACGCCATGGACGGAGACGAGAAACGCATTTTCGAGGCGGGGATCGATCACTATCTGACCAAGCCCCTCAAGAAGGATGCAATTCTGGACCGAATCGTCGCACTTGCACCCGCCGACCTGGATCTGGGCCCGGATGCGCACGAGAGGGCGGGTTAAAGGCGCCAGCCGGCCAGATTGTCGCTGATCCGATAGGCGCCCGTTTCGATCCCGCGGCGATTGAGGATCGGGCCGTGGCGATACCGGATCGCGGCGGGATGATCCGCCGCCAGAACGCCCGCACCGATCAGAAGCTGTGTGATCACGGCCTCGGCCCCGCGTGTCGTGCCGTCTTCGATCTTGACAGCGATCCCGAGTTTCTGCTCCGTCAGGATGCCGACAAACACCGCTTCGGCCCCGGTCTTGATCGACGCGCGCCCGTTCATCGCGCGCATCAGAATGGTGCAGGCGCGACCTTCCCCCGCCACCAGATGCGGATAGGCCGCCATGGCGCGCGTCAGCCGGAATTGTGCCTGGTCGCGCGCGCCGCCGTCGCCCGTGGCAGCGGCAAAGCCCGCCATGGCCCGCGCCAGCCCCGTCATCGTGCAGGCGAAATTCGGGGCCGAACACCCGTCTATCCCATGGCCGGGGCTGTCCTCCCCGGTGACCTCTTCGAATGCGGCTTTCACGGCGCGCTGAACCGGGTGGTCCGTGTCCACGTATTCCGGCCCTGCTCCCAGATGCCTGCCAAGGGTCAGAAAGCCGGAATGCTTTCCGGAGCAATTATTGTGACTCTGCCCCGGCTCCCTGTATCCACGGATCAATTCGTTGCGCGCATCCCGGTCATTCGGCATCTGTGGCCCGCAGCGAAGTGCCTCTTCGGACAAGCCGAGATCGGCAAGCCATGCCGCCACCATATCCGTGTGAACATGCGCCCCCTGATGAGATGCGCAGGCCAGGGCCAGTTGCGCATCGGTCAGGCCGTAGGCCTCGGCCGCACCGCTTTCGACAAGCGGCAGAGCCTGCACCATCTTGCAGGAGGACCGCGGCAGGATCACGGCGTCCGGGTCGCCCCAGGCGGCGACGATATCGCCGCCCGCGTCCCAGATCACCGCATGCCCCCGGTGCAGGCTCTCGCGGAAAGGGCCGCGCCAGACCTCGACCAGTGGCTCCGTATTCTTCATTCTTCCGTTCCCGTTCACATCCCGGCGAATTTCTGCCGCCGGGGCTTTCCCATGCCTTGAAAATCAGGTTAGTCTGCAGCAGCAGAAAGTGAAATGTCCGTTCCGCTTACCAGAGATAAAAAACCGCCGGATCGGGCCAGAGGCAGAGTAAGGCTGGAGGCAGTAGGGAAGATGAAACACTGGGTGTTGGGTGCGCTTGCCGCGACGGCGCTGTCCCTGTCGGCAAACGGGATATGGGCGCAGGATCAATCGTCGAACCGGGTGAATGCCGAGACGGACTGGAGCGTCTTCGTCGAAGACGATCCCACGCAATGCTGGGTCGTTTCGACGCCGCGCGAAACCGTCAACACGCGCGATGGCCGCGTGGTCGCCGTCCGGCGCGGTGAGATCCTGATGTTCGTGAGCTATTGGCCCGCCGAAGAGAAGCGCGGCGAGGTTTCCTTTACCGGCGGCTATCCGTTTGCACCGGGCTCCACCGTCACGATGGCGATCGGGTCGACCACGTTCGAGTTGTTCACCGATGGTGAAATGGCCTGGGCCGCATCGGAACAGGATGACCAGCGCATCGTGACCGCGATGAAACGCGGGGCCGAGGCGGTTCTGACGGCGCGGTCCGCCCGCGGGACGCAAACGCAGGATACGTTCTCGCTTCTGGGCTTCACGGCGGCGGTCGAAGATGCCGAGGCGCGCTGCGGCGGCTAGACCGGTCGGGCCTGTTGGGGTTTGCGTTGCGGCGCGCGGGGCTATATGTGACCCGCCTGACCCCAAAGGATTGAGCCGATGACCGCCAGCGCTCCCGTCACGCAGGACGTTCTGACCATCCCGCGCAAACTGCCCGACGGGCCCATAAATCTTGTGGGTCTGACGCGGGACCAGATGCGCGCGATCCTGATCGCCCACGGTACGCCCGAAAAACAGGCGCGGATGCGTGTCGGCCAGATCTGGCAGTGGATCTATCAGAAGGGCATCCGCGAGTTCGACGCGATGACCAATCTCAGCAAGGCCTACCGGGCTGAGCTGGCCGAGACATTCGTGATCGCCCTGCCCGAGGTCGTCTCCCGTCAGGTCTCGGCCGACGGTACGCGCAAATACCTTGTCCGGATCGCCGGCGGTCATGAGGTGGAGGTTGTCTATATCCCTGAGGAGGATCGCGGCACCTTGTGCATTTCTTCTCAGGTGGGCTGCACGCTGACCTGTTCGTTCTGCCATACCGGCACGCAGAAGCTGGTCCGCAACCTGACGGCGGGCGAAATCGTGGGACAGGTCATGCTGGCGCGGGACGATCTGGGCGAATGGCCGGAACCGGGTGAGGGCTCGGATGCGCGGCCGCGCCTGCTGTCGAATGTCGTGCTGATGGGGATGGGCGAGCCGCTTTACAATTTCGATGCCGTCCGCGACGCCATGAAGATCACGATGGACCCGGAAGGGATTTCGCTCAGCCGTCGCCGCATCACGCTCTCGACCTCCGGCGTCGTGCCGGAAATCGCGCGCACGGCCGAGGAGATCGGCTGCATGCTGGCCGTGAGCTTTCACGCGACGACGGACGAGGTGCGCGACAAGCTGGTTCCGATCAACAAGAAATGGCCGATTGCCGAGCTACTGGAGGCGTTGCGCGCCTATCCCAAGGCGTCGAACAGCGAACGGATCACCTTTGAATACGTGATGCTGAAGGGCGTGAATGACAGCGATCAGGATGCGCGCCGGCTGGTCGATCTGATCAGGGGGATACCGGCCAAGATCAACCTCATTCCGTTCAATGAATGGCCCGGCGCGCCCTATGAACGATCCGACTGGGAGCGAATCGAGAGATTTGCCGACATCGTCTACAAGGCGGGCTATGCCAGCCCGATCCGCACCCCCCGGGGCGAAGATATCATGGCGGCCTGCGGTCAGTTGAAATCGGCCACCGAACGGGCCCGGAAGTCGCGCGCCCAGATCGCGGCGGAAACGGGTCAGTCGGTTTAAGCTTACCGGATCGGGACCCCCAAAAGAAAAAGGCGGCCCGAGCGGACCGCCTTTTTACTGAATGCCGTAAGGCGTTCGATCAATCGGCCGCAACAGCAGCAGCGATCAGGATCAGTGCCAGGATCGGAACAAGGATGCCACCGGCAGAGGTCGAAGTGTCCTCAACGATAACAACGGGTTCCAGAACCGGTTCTGCCATGCCGCCTGCGAAAGCGGAGGTGGCAGCAACCGAAATAGCGGCGGCGAGAGCGAGTTTTTTCATTGTATCCTCCAAGATACGCCCCTTCGGCGCGGAATTGCGCAACTTTAGGGCACCCAAGACTGTACCTCGTGCCCCGGTTTAAGCAGCAATGACAGGCGATTGCAATGCCGCGGAAATGCCGGAAACGGCATCAAACCGGATTTGTCGTCAAATAAGCAACACTTGTGTGCCGCGCCGCGTCATCGCGAACAGCTCGGCAATGTGTTCGTTGTAAAGCCCGATGCATCCGTTCGAAGACCGGCGCCCGATCTTGCGCGTATCATGGGTTCCGTGGATCCGGTAATAGGTCCAGCTCAGGTAAAGCGCATGGGTGCCGAGCGGATTGTCCGGCCCGGGCGGAACGTAGTCGGGCCATTCCGGATTACGCTGCTGCATCGCGGGTGTCGGGCGCCAGTCGGGGCCTTCGACCAGCCGCACCACCTCGGTGCGCCCGCGCCGGGTCAGGTCTTCGGTCATCGGCACGGATGTGGGGTAAAGCCGGTAGGTTCTCTGGTCCTCGCTCCAGTAGTGCAGCGCGCGGGAGGTGACATCGACCAGAATCGCTCCGTTTTGCGTATCGCTGAAATAGGGTCGCCAATCCAGCGTCCGGAAACTGGAGATATTGTGGCGCACCGTTTGCGAGATATCGCCCTCGAACTCCACGGTTTCGGTCCCGCTCTGGGCCAGGGCGGGCGCGGCCAGCCCGGCAGCGGCGCTGCCCAGAAACATGCGGCGGGACAGGGGGTGTTTGCTCATGGCAGGTCTCCTTCGGGCGTCACGCCCGATACGGTCACCGAAACTATGGCCGGCAAACTGCCACGGCAAATCAAACAATAGCGTGAGCGCGCGATATTCTGCCGGTTGTGTTTGATTGACCGCAGTCGCGCCTGTAAGGGTCAGGGGAAGAAACGGGGTTTTGAAACAGGTATTTCCGCAATGAAGAGACGGACTCTGCTGCTTTCCTCAGGCGCATTGGCGCTTTCGGCCTGCGTGTCGAACACGGCGCCGCGCCTCGGGCCGGACGGTCGCCCGCTGCCGACGATCTATCGAATCAACCCCGACGACACGGCGCGGATCCAGTTTCGTGTCCTTGACAGCGTGAATTCGCTTCGCGCGGCGGCGGGCGCACCGGCGTTGCGCCTGAATGCGGAGCTGAACGCCGCGGCGGCCACCCATTCCCGCGACATGTCGGTGCAGAACCGGCCCTGGCATTTCGGCTCGGACGGATCTTCGCCGATCGACCGGGCAAGGCGTGTGGGCTATCCGGGCACGGTTCTGGGCGAAAACATCTCGGAAACCTACGAGTCAGAGCTTGAAACCGTGGCCGCCTGGATGCAGCAGCCCGACACGCGCGACGTGATCACCGACCCTGGCGCGAGGGATCTGGGCTTTGCGTTCTTTCAGGAACCGAACGGCAAGATCTGGTGGACCATGGTCACCGGAGATGGCGGGACCTCGGGCCCTGCCAATGCGCCGACGGGTTAGGGGAAGATATCGATGATGGTGCCATCATTCACCATCGCGTAGATCTGCCGCATCTCGGCATTCGTCACGGCAATGCAGCCCCATGTCCAGTCATCCGCCCGCCGAAACGCTCTCGGCGTGCCATGAATGAAGATGTCACCGCCCGGTGAAAAGCCAAGCGCGGCGGCCTCCTCGCGGTCCTGTTCATTGGGATAGCTGATGCCGATGGACAGGTAGAATTCGCTGTTCGGGTTGCGCCGGTCGATGGTGTAGCGGCCTTCCGGTGTGCGCCCGTCACCCTCGATCTGCTTGTCGCCGACCGGGGCGAAGCCCAGCTCGAATTCGTAGCTCTGCAGAATGGTTTCGTTGTGGAACAGATACATCTGCCGCGTGCTTTTATGCACCTCGATCCGGGTCACTTCCGGCCCGTCATACTCGATGAAGCGCGAACAGGCGCTGGTGCCCAGCACCAGCACACCCACCATTACCCAACTCAGAAACCGCATGCCCGTCGCCTCGATTTTTTCTCTCGATTATTGGTCTTCGCCATACAGCAAAACCGGCCCGCGCGGTATCTCTAATCGCCGTTCTCGGCGGCCAGCAGGGCCGCCAAACCGGCCCGATAGTCGGGATAGGTCAGCTTCACACCCAGCTCCGTCTTGATCCGCGCATTCGATACCCGCTTGCTTTCGGCGTAAAAACTGCGGGCCATGAGCGATAAATCGGCCTCCTCGATCGGCACATCGGGCGGCACGGGCAGGCCAAGAAGCCCGGCCGCGAAGGCGATCACATCTTCGGGAGGGGCCGGGTCATCGTCGCAGACATTGTAGATCGCGCCAGGATCGGGCCGGGTCATCGAGGCAAGCAGAACCTGCGCGATATCGTCCACATGGATCCTCGAAAACACCTGCCCCGGTTTGATGATCCGCCGTGCGGTGCCGCGCCGAACCTTGGCAAACGGTCCGCGGCCGGGGCCGTAAATCCCCGCAAGCCGGAAGATATGCAGCGGCGCACCGGCCTGTTCGGCCAGTGCCTGCCATGCGGCCTCCGCCGCAACGCGCGCGCGGCCCCGTTCGGTCGTGGGGGTCAGGGGCGTGGTCTCATCCACCCATCCGCCCTGATGATCGCCGTAAACGCCAGTGGTGGAGAGATACCCGATCCAGCGTTTTTCGCCCGCGACGCCCGCGATCTCATCATGCAGTTCGGCCAGAACCGGGTCGCCGTCGGGGCCGGGCCCGACGGAGCTGAGAATATGGGTGGCCCGGCGCAGATCCTCCCGCAGGTCGTCGCCCGGGAACACCCGCGCGGCAATCCCGTCGCCGCGCAGGTCCTGAGCCTTTTCGGCGCTCCGCGTGGTGCCGATCACCTCGGCGCCGTCGGGCAACAGCCGTGTCAGGGCCTGTGCCGAATATCCATGCCCGAAGCTCACCAAGATCATCGCAAACGCTCCACTGCCCATCTGGCCGCATCCGCCACGGCCTCGTCTGGGTCATTCACAAGGCTCTGCGCGGCGGGTTCGAGCCGTTTCTCGCCGCTGTTCCCGATGGCGTAAAGAACATTCCGCACGAATCTGTCCCGCCCGATCCGCTTGATCGGAGATCCCGAAAAAAGCGCGCGGAATCCTGGATCATCCAGCCCGGCCAGATCATCCAGACGGGGGGCGCGCAATTCGGTCCGCGCCGCGTAACGCAGCTCCGTCGCCTCGCGGGCGAACTTGTTCCACGGGCAGACCGCCAGACAATCATCGCAGCCATAGATGCGGTTGCCCATTTTGCCACGCAGCTCGTGATCGACCGGGCCTTTGTGTTCGATGGTCAGGTAAGAGATGCAGCGCCGCGCATCGAGCTGGAACGGCGCCGGAAACGCATCGGTCGGGCAGATATCCAGACAGGCGGTGCAGCTGCCGCAATGCTCCCCTTCGGGCGGATCGGGAGCAAATTCGACCGTTGTGAAAATCGCGCCCAGAAAGAACCAGTTGCCAAGATCGCGGCTCAGCAGGTTGGTATGCTTGCCCTGCCAGCCGAGGCCCGCAGCCTCCGCAAGGGGCTTTTCCATCACCGGGGCGGTGTCCACAAAGACCTTGATCGCCTCGCCCGGGCAACGCTCCAGAAGCCATCGCCCCACCCGCTTCAGCCGCCTCTTGACCAGATCGTGATAGTCCCGGTTCTGGGCATAGACGCTGATCGTCGCCCGATCGCGGCGGTTCAGGGCGTCAAGCGGATCATGGTCAGGGGTATACATCTCCGCCAGCATGATTACCGAACGTGCTTCGGGCCACAGCGCCGTGGGGTCGCCGCGCCAGCCCATCCGTTCCTCCAGCCAGCCCATCTGGCCATGCCGCCCTTCGGCGACATATCTGGCCAGACGGCCGGCGGCCTCGGGGATCGCGTCGGGCCGGCAGATCCCCAGCCTGGCGAAACCCGCCTCCCGGGCCTCGGCTTCCAGCGCCTGCCGCAGCGCGGTCAAAAGTCCAGATTGGCGTAATGCGGCGGCTGGATGAACCCCGGAACCTGATCGGCGAGGATCGACCGGAATGCAGGCCGCGATTTGATCTTGGCGTACCAGTCCTTGACGATCTCGGACCGGTTCCAGTCGACGTCGCTGATGTAATCGAGGCAGCTCAGATGCGCGGCCGCCGTGAAATCCGCAAGTGTCATCCGGTCTCCGGCGAGCCAGCGGCGATGATCCAGCAGCCAGGCCATGTAATCGAGGTGAAACTTGATCTGTTGCGCGCCGGTCTTCACCGCCTTGCCGTCGGGATAGCCGCCCCGCATGATCTTCTTGTTCACCCGCTCGTAGACCAGGTTTGCCGTGACTTCGGAGTGGAACTTGTCGTCGAACCATCCGCAGAGCCGCCGCACCTCGGCCCGTGACTTGGCGTCTTTCGGCATCAGTTCGGGCTCGGGCACGGTTTCCTCGACATATTCGCAGATCGCCTGACTGTCGCTCAGCATCAGCCCGTCGATCTTCAGGACCGGAACCTTGCCCGCGGGATTGCGGCGCAGGAACTCGGTGGAGGGTTCCCAGTATCGTTCCTCCACCAGTTCCACATCGATCTTCTTTTCGGCCAGCACCAGCCGGACCTTGCGACAAAACGGGGAGAGGGCGAAATGGTAGAGGCGCGTCATGCTCGGCTCGTCATTCTTGTTATCGGTCTTCTTTGCCCTGCCGGGGCCATAAATTCAATTCGCAAAGCACGCATCGCGACCATCGGCGCGGATCGTCGCCGCTCCCTCAAGGATCTGTCCGGCGCGCCGGCGCGTCGCATCGCTGGGCTCCGAGGCGGATCTGGTCTGCGGGCTGGGCAGGATCGCGGCAAGCCGCGCGGCCTGCGTCTGGGTCAAGTCCGCGGCCGATACCCCGAAGTAATGCCGGGCGGCGGCTTCGGCACCGAACACACCCTCATCAAACTCCGCCACGTTCAGATAGACTTCCAGCACGCGCCGTTTGGGCCAGATCAGCTCGACCACGGGGGTGATCGCCGCCTCCAGTGCCTTTCGTACCCAGCTGCGGCTTTGCCATAGAAAAGTGTTTTTCACCGTCTGCTGGCTGATGGTGGAGGCACCGCGCGCCCCGCCATCGGCAATCGCGTCGCGGATCGCGGCCATGTCGAACCCCCAGTGGAGGCAGAAATTCGCATCCTCCGCGGCGACGACCGCGCGTTGCAGGTTCGGCGAGATCTCCTCCAGCGGAACCCAGTCGCGCGCCACACCGCCAAGCCGCCAGCTTTCGGAGATCATGTAGGGCGTTCGGGGAACCGGCACGACGGCGTAGATCGCAATCCACGCCACCGCCAGACCGGCCGCCAGAAACATCGCCCGCGAAATCCATCTCGCCACGCCCCGCACACGCCGCCGAAGGGGGGAGGTGGCATTGCCTTTCGATCTCCGGCCGGAGCCGGATTTTCTTGTTCTGGATGTTGCCCGTTTCGCCATTCCGCCCCGTCGTTTGGGTCTTCTTGTGCTTTCAGATACCGCTGCCGGAGGAAAAACCAAATCCCCAAGATCGAAAAAGGCGCGGAATTCTGGCGCGGGGTGTCCGCGACCGCGGCAGATGTCCGGCGTGGCGATACGACCCCAACGGGCGGAGCCGTGCCTTGTTCCTGGCTAGTGTCAGAGGTTGCGCACGCCACCCAGAACCATGTCGGTGACCAGATCGCCATAGGCCTCGCGGCTGATCCCCTTGCCCGGCCGATGCCACATGTAAAACCAGTTGAGCATCCCGAACACGGTCATCGTGACGGCGCGCAGCTCCCCGGAAACGCCGATCGCGGCGATGACGTCGCTCATCCGGGTCACAAGGCGCCGTTGCAGGTCGATCAGCGGCGCTTTCATGTCCGTGGGCAGGGTGTCCAATGCGTCGATCTGAAGTTTGTGTTCCGCGTCCGCATCCCGGTAATTCGTCAGAATGGCTTGGATCAGGGCGCGCAACTGGGCCTCGGGCGCGCCGGTGTCGGGCACCCTGTCGACGGCTTTCACCAATGCGCCCAGATGGCCTTCCAGAATGTCGAAAAGCAGCGCCTCCTTGCTGTCGTAATAGTGGTAGATCAGCGCCTTGGACACACCGCAGGCGCTGGCCACCGACGCCATGGAGGCCCGGTCATACCCGTGTTCTGCAAAATGCTTCGCCGCGCCCTTGCGCAGTGCGGCGCGCTTTTCCGCGTGATCCCGGGCCAGTCCGCGCGGCATCGCGCTAGGCCTTTGGCCGGTTGTCGATGATGCGCACGGCCTTGCCCTGGCTGCGCGCCACGCCGCCCGACCCATGGGCGGTGATCGCAACCGTCACGCCGACACGCTCCTTGATCCGCCGTTTCAGGGTCTCCGCGGCCTTTTCGAGCGCTTCCGAGCCCATCGGCCCCTCCGCCGCCTCCACATGGACGCGCATTTCATCCATCCGGCCCTCGCGGCTCAGCTCGATCTGGAAATGCGGCGCAAGCCCGGCCACTTCCATCAACTGCTCCTCGATCTGGGTGGGAAAGATGTTGACGCCGCGCAGGATGATCATGTCGTCGGAGCGGCCGGTGATCTTCTCCATCCGCCGCATACTGCGCGCGGTCCCCGGCAGAAGCCGGGTCAGATCGCGGGTCCGGTACCGGATGATCGGAAACGCCTCCTTCGTCAGCGAGGTGAAGACAAGTTCGCCCTGCTCACCATCCGCGACCGGCACCCCCGTTTCCGGATTGATCACCTCGGGATAGAAGTGATCCTCCCAAATATGCAGCCCATCCTTGGTCTCGACGCATTCATTGGCAACGCCGGGGCCCATCACCTCGGACAGACCGTAGATATCCACCGCATGCATGTCGAAGGCCTGTTCGATCTCCTCGCGCATCGCATTGGTCCAGGGCTCGGCCCCGAATATCCCCACCTTCAGCGGGCTCTTGCGCGGGTCCAGCCCCTGCTCGCGATAGGCGTCGAGAATGGACAGCGCATAGGACGGCGTGACCATGATGGTGGATGCGCCGAAATCCTCGATCAGCTTGACCTGCCGCGGGGTCATCCCGCCCGAGACGGGAACGACCGTGCAGCCCAGTTTCTCCGCCCCGTAATGGGCGCCGAGCCCGCCGGTGAAAAGCCCGTAACCATAGGAGATGTGCACCACATCGCCCGGCCGGGTGCCGCTCGCCCGCATCGAACGGGCGACGCAACTGGCCCATGTGTCGATGTCCCGCGCGGTGTAACCGACAACGGTGGGCTGCCCGGTGGTTCCCGAAGATGCATGGACCCGCGCCACCTGCTCGCGCGGCACGGCGAACATGCCGAACGGGTAATTGTCCCGCAGATCCTGTTTCACGGTGAAGGGAAACTTCGCCAGATCCGACAGGGATTTCAGATCGTCGGGATGTATGCCCGCCTTGTCGAAACTGGTCCTGTAGAAGGGCACATTGGCATAGGCATGGGCCAGCGACCATTTCATCCGCTTGAGTTGCAGCGCCGCGATCTCATCCCGGCTGGCGATCTCGATCGGGTCCAGATCCTCCCGCTTCGGCGTCAGGTCCAACATCAGGCCTCCTCCTTGAAATGGGTGCCGCTGATCGTGCGCGACGCGCCCCGAAACAGCGCCACCTGCCGCCCGTCTCCTCCGGTCACGACCACATCGGTGATGCCGTTCCGCCCCTGTCGGGAGATCTCCCGCGCTTCGGCGGTCAGGGTCTCTCCCGGCTGGCCCGGGCTCAGGTAGCTAATGGTGTTATGCTGCGCGACGGCGATCTGGTTGTGGCTGTTGCAGGCAAAGGCAAAGGCGCTGTCGGCCAGGCTGAAAATCACGCCGCCATGACAGATCCTGTGGCCGTTCAGATGCTCCGCACGTACAGTGCAGGTCATCTGCGCATAGCCGGGCGCGACCTCGACCAGATGCATGCCGACCCATTTCGAGGCGGCATCGCCCGCCCACATCGCTTCGGCGCTTCGCCGTGCGCGTTCTTCCGGTGTCATCGCCGTCCTCCCGTTCGCAAGTAGCTTGACGCAAACCCGACCAATCGGTCAAGACTGTTCGACAAGGGAGGACAGATCATGATCGAGCTTCAAAGCTTCGCCGCCGGTAAATGGGTCGCGCCTGACGGCAGCGCGCGGCAGATGTTCAGCGCCGTCACCGGCGACATGATCGCGCGCGGCGGCGCCGCCCTGGATACGGAGGCGATGATCCGGCATGCGGTGGCGGTTGGCGGCCCGGCCCTTCGCGCGATGGATTTCCATGCGCGGGCCCGGATGCTGAAGGCTCTGGCCCAGCATATCGACAGCCGGAAGGAAGAGCTTTACGCCCTCAACCCGCTGACCGGGGCGACTCGCGCGGATGGCTGGATCGATATCGACGGCGGCATCGGCACGATGTTCGTCTACGCCTCCAAGGGCCGTCGCGAGATGCCGGAGGGTCACATCCATATCGATGGCGAGACCGAGCAGCTTTCCCGAAACGGAACCTTCCTTGGTCAGCATGTGGCGGTCCCGCTGCGCGGTGTCGCGGTGCATATCAACGCCTTCAACTTCCCGGTCTGGGGCATGCTGGAAAAACTGGCGCCCGCCCTTCTGGCAGGTGTGCCCTGCATCGTGAAACCCGCGACGGCGACCAGTTATCTGACCGAAGCCTGCGTGCGGATCATGCTGAGTTCCGGTCTTCTGCCCGACGGGGCGCTGCAATTGATCATCGGCGGCACGGGCGATCTGCTGGACCGTCTGGGCCCGCAGGATGTGGTCAGCTTCACGGGCTCTGCGGATACCGCACTGATTCTGCGGTCGAACCCCCATCTGCTGAAACGGGGCACACGGTTCATTGCCGAACAGGACAGTCTCAACTGCTCCGTTCTGGGCCCCGATGTCACGCCGGACGCGCCCGAATTCGATCTCTTCATCAAGGAGGCCGCGCGCGAGATGACCACGAAGGCGGGTCAGAAATGTACCGCGATCCGGCGGATCATCGTGCCGCAGGCGCAGCTTGACGCGGTGGCCGATGCGCTGTCGGCGCGGCTGTCGGGCACCCGTATCGGCGACCCCGCCCTTGAAACGACGCGGATGGGCGCGCTGGCCGGTGCCAGCCAGAAGCAGGATGTGATCACAAATCTGCGCCGTATCGCCGAAGAGGCCGAACGGATCTGCGGCGACCCGGATCTGATGAAGGTGGACGGGGCCGATGCGCGGGCCGGGGCGTTCCTGCCACCGACCCTGTACCGCTGTTCAGACCCTGATTCAGCGCGGAACGTGCATGAGATCGAAGCCTTCGGCCCGGTCTCCACAGTGATGCCCTATCGCGATCTCGACCATGCCTGCGACCTTGCAAATCGCGGCGGCGGGTCGCTTGTGGCCTCTGTGATCACACATGATCCGCAGGTCGCCCGGGAGGTCGTGCTCCGATCCGGTGCCTGGCACGGCCGGATCTATATCAACGATCGCGACAGCATGGGGGAGGCGACGGGCCATGGCTCCCCCCTGCCGCACATGATCCATGGCGGCCCCGGCCGCGCGGGCGGCGGCGAAGAGCTGGGCGGGATCCGCGGCGTTCTGCATTACATGCAGCGGGTCGCGGTTCAGGGCTCCCCCGACATGCTGACCGCCGTGACCGGGCAATGGGTGCCGGGCAGCGCCGAAAAATCGCCGCGCGCGCATCCCTTCCAGCTGACCTTCGACGAAATCGAGATCGGTCACACGATCAACACGGCGCGACGGCAGGTCAGCCTTGAGGATATCGAGCATTTCGCGGCCTTCACCGGGGATACGTTCTACGCCCATATGGATGAGGCCGCCGCTGCGGCAAACCCGTTCTTCCCGGGCCGCGTGGCGCATGGCTATCTGCTGCTGAGTTTTGCGGCCGGGCTGTTCGTTCAGCCCGACCCGGGCCCGGTTCTGGCCAATACGGGGCTCAACAGCCTCAGCTTTCAGAAGCCCGTCAGCCCCGGCGACAGCCTGTGGGTCCGGCTGACCGCCCGACGCAAGACCCGGCGCACCGACACCTATGGGGAGGTGCGATGGCATGCGACGCTGTACAATCAGGACGACGAGCAGACCGCCGCATATGAGCTTTTGACGATGATGAGCTATTCCCGCTAAACCGGCGGGATGACCGATTTGCTGCGACCTCTTCTTGACGAATACCTGCACGATCAGGGGCGTCTGCGTGTCTGGTCGCTGATCGTGACCATTCTGGGCGACACTGTCGAGACCCGGCAGGAGACGATTTCGACCACCCGGCTGGGCGTCCTGCTGGATCGGCTGGGTGTGGGGCAGCCGGCGCAGAAAACCGCGTTGTCGCGTCTGGTGAAAGACGGCTGGGCCGAACGCAGCAAGGAAGGCCGGAACACGTTCTATGGCTTCACCGCCAAGGGCCGCGATGCCTTTGTCCCGGCCTCCCGGCTTGTCTATGCCGCGGCCCGGCACGAGGAGCCGGTGCATTGGCTGATGGCGGTGTCCGACGATCCGCGCGGGCTGCCGGTCGCGCCCGGTGTCGGGCTCTGGCCGGTGGATTTCGCACCGCGGGATCGCGGCTTCGCCGTTGCCGGACGGATCGAATCGCTGCCCGAGGGGATCACGGCGATCTCCCCCGAACATCAGGCGGAAACCGACACACTGACAGCGCTTTTGCGGTATCTGGATGTCACATTCGCGCCGGAGACGGGCCTTGACGCGCTGGCCGCGCGGACGGTGCTGGTCCATCGCTGGCGGCGCTATGTCCTGCGCTATCCCGAGGTGCCCGCCCGACTGGCGCCGGAGGGCTGGGCGGGGTTGAAATTGCGGCAGAATATCGGGGCGACCTACTGGTCCCTGACCGGTCCGGCGGAAGAGTGGCTGCAGGCCGCGGGGCCGGGGTTCCGAAGGCTCAAAACACCGGGCCCGATGTACTGGGAGCGCTTCGGCTTTCAGAAATAGGTTACAAAAAAACGTTGATTCGCATTTTTTTGTAACCTATTTCTGCTGCATACCCTGCATCTGGGAGGAGAGGCTCGTGTATTCTCAAGGTCTGATCGGTGCCGACAGCACCACCGAAGAAACGCCGGAATTCCTGGCGCGATTCCAGGCGCGCATCGACGCGGAAGAAAAGATCGAACCGAATGATGCGATGCCCGAGGGATACAGGCGGACCCTGGTTCGCCAGATCGGCCAGCACGCCCATTCCGAGATCGTGGGGATGCTGCCGGAGGGCAACTGGATCACCCGCGCGCCGTCGCTGAAGCGCAAGGCCGCACTTCTGGCCAAGGTCCAGGACGAGGGCGGGCATGGCTTGTATCTTTATGCCGCCGCCGAGACGCTTGGGGTCAGCCGCGAGGAGATGACCGAAGAGCTGCATGCCGGCAAGGCCAAGTATTCCAGCATCTTCAATTATCCCACGCTGAGCTGGGCCGATATCGGCACGATCGGCTGGCTTGTGGATGGCGCGGCGATCATGAACCAGATCCCGCTTTGCCGGTGTTCCTTCGGGCCTTACGCCCGCGCGATGATCCGGGTCTGCAAGGAGGAATCCTTTCACCAGCGGCAGGGCTACGAGATCGTCATGACGCTTGCGCGCGGTACGCCCGCACAGCGCGAGATGGCTCAGGATGCGCTGAACCGCTGGTGGTGGCCGTCGCTGATGATGTTCGGCCCCCATGATGCCGACAGCGAGCATTCGGACCAGTCGATGGCGTGGAAGATCAAGCGGTTCTCCAATGACGAGCTGCGCCAGAAATTCATCGACGCCACCGTGCCGCAAGCGGAGTTTCTGGGCCTGTCCGTGCCGGATGAAGATCTGAAATGGAATGACGAAAAGAACGGCTACGATCACGGAGAGATCGACTGGTCGGAGTTCTGGCGCGTGGTCAAGGGGGGCGGTCAGATGAATGTGGACCGGATCCGCGACCGCAAGGCCGCGTGGGACAACGGCGCCTGGGTGCGGGAGGCCGCGCGGGCCCATGCCGCGAAACGGGCGACGAGGAAACAGGCCGCCGAATGAACGGAGAAGGGCGGGAACGAGGGGCACGGCCCCTGCTCTCGCCGCCATATTTCTGAACCAAGGATGGAGTGGGCGATGACCGAGGCGACGCCGTTATGGGAAGTGTTCATCCGGCCCCGGAACGGGTTGGCGCATAAGCATTGCGGATCCCTGCATGCCGCGGACGAGGTGTTGGCGCTGAACGCCGCGCGCGATGTCTACACGCGGCGGGGCGAGGGTGTGAGCATCTGGGTGGTGCCTTCCGCCGCGATCACCGCCAGCGATCCCGATCAGGCGGCGGAGAATTTCGAGCCGACGGCCGACAAGATCTATCGCCACCCGACCTTCTACGAGATCCCCGAAGATGTGGGGCATATGTGATGGCCCGGCTTGAGGCTGTTCTGGAACTGGCCGACGACCATCTGATTCTGGGGCATCGGATCTCGGAATGGTGCGGCCATGCGCCGATGCTGGAGGAGGATCTGGCGCTGCCGAACATGGCGCTGGATCTGATCGGCACGGCGCGTGTGCTCTACGATCATGCCGCGAAACTGGAAGGCAAGGGCCGGTCGGAAGACGATCTGGCGATGCTGCGGGTGGAGCGGGAGTATCGCAATTGTCTGCTGGTGGAGCGGCCCAACGGCGATTTCGCGCAGACCATGCTGCGGCAGCTCTATTTCGCGGCATTCATGGAGCCGTTCTGGAAGGCCGCTCTGGGGTCCTCCGATGATGTCATCCGCGGCGTTGCCGGCAAGGCCGTGAAGGAGATGGCCTATCATATCCGGCACGCGGGCGAATGGGTGATCCGCCTGGGCGACGGGACGGACCAGAGCGCGCGGCGGATGCAGGAGGCCGTCACGGAGTTGCACCGGTTCACCGGCGAGCTGTTTGAAAGCAGCCCGGCCGCGGCCGCCTGCGAGGCGGAGGGCGTTTTGCCGGTCCGCGCCGACATGCGCGGGGACTGGGACCGGGTGATCGCAATGGTCTTTGGCGAGGCTCTGCTGGAGCAGCCCGACATTCCGTTTCCGCAGACCGGTGGCCGCGCGGGTATTCACGGGGAGCAACTGGGCCATCTGCTGGCCGAGATGCAGTATCTTCAGCGGGCCTATCCGGGGGCTGAATGGTAGCGGTTCTGGACCAGAAACGCGCCTGGGCCGCCGCCGCCGCCGTGCCGGACCCGGAGGTGCCCTGCGTGACCGTCGAGGATCTCGGCATCCTGCGCCGGGTGGAGCTGGTGGACGGGGTCGCGGTGGCGCAGGTCACTCCGACCTATTCCGGCTGCCCCGCGACCATGGCCATCGAGATGGCGATCGAAGTGGCCCTTCGCGATGCCGGGTTCGACGTGCGGATCGAGCGGGTTCTGTCGCCGCCATGGACCACGGACTGGATCACCGAAGCCGGGCGCGAGAAACTGCGCGCCTACGGGATCGCGCCGCCGGTGGAGGCCGCGGGCTCGGTCCGGGCGCTGTTTGGCGAAGTGGCGGTGGCGTGCCCGCGCTGCGGCTCGGGAGATACCGAGAAGATCAGTGAGTTCGGATCGACGGCGTGCAAGGCGCAGTATCGGTGCCGGGCCTGCGCCGAACCGTTCGACTATTTCAAATGCATCTGAGGATTGCCTGATGTTTCATGAGCTGAAAGTGGCCGACCGGCGGGCCGAGACAGAGGATGCGGTGGCGATTTCCTTCGAGGTGCCGGACGAGATCGCGAAGCTTTTCGCCTATCGGCCCGGGCAGTATCTGACCCTGCGGGCGGAGGTCGGCGGGCAGGATCTGCGGCGCAGCTATTCCATTGCCTCCCTGCCCGGCGAGCGCCTGACCGTGGGCGTGAAGAAGGTCGACGGCGGGGTGTTTTCCACCTTTGCGCAAGGGCTGGCACCCGGCGACCGGGTTCAGGTCATGCCACCGGAGGGACGCTTCACCGATCCGGGCTGCGACCGGCTGGTTCTGATCGCGGCGGGCTCCGGCATCACGCCGATGGTGTCGATTGCGGGCGCGGCGCTGGCCCGCGGTGCCGAGGTGACGCTGGTCTATGGCAACCGCCGGGCCGATACGATCATGTTTCGGGAGACGCTGGAGGCGCTGAAGGATCGCTATCTCGGGCGGTTCACCCTGATCCATGTGCTGAGCCGGGAGCCGCAGGATGTCGCGCTTCTCTCGGGTCGGGTCGATGGCGAGAAGATCACCCGGCTGGCCCGGTCCGGCGCGGTGGATCTGGCCGGTGCCAATGGCGTGTTCCTGTGCGGCCCGGGCGAGATGATCGACGCGGTCGAGGCGGCGGTGCTGGCCCTTGGCGTCGCGCCGGAGCGCATTCACCACGAACGCTTCTTCATGGCGGGCGAGGCCCCGCGCCTGCCGAAATCGGCGGCGGTCGAGGCGGCGGCGGCGGGCGGCGTCGAGGTCGAGGTGTTGCTTGACGGCGCGCGACGCCGGTTCACCTATGCGGCCGGCGACGACACGGTCATCGCGGCGGCGGAACGTGCGGGGCTGGAACTGCCCTATTCCTGCCGGGGCGGCATGTGCTGCACCTGCCGCTGCAAGGTGGAAGAGGGCAGCGCCGAGATGGCGGTGAACTACTCGCTGGAACCCTGGGAGCTGGAGGCGGGGTTCACGCTGGCCTGTCAGTCCCGGCCCACCAGCAAGAAACTGGTGCTGGATTTCGACGCGGCATAAACCGGCTGTTCATGGCCGCGTTTTGCGCTAAAGACCGGCCCATGAAACTGAAAAATCTTGAACTGGAAGCCACCGCGCTGATGTCCGAAGTGATCTTCGGGCACGGGTTCGCGCATTACGGCTATTTCCCCGACGGCGTGCCGGAGGTTCTGTCCGCCGAAGCGATGGGCCGCGCGCAGCAGGCCTATTTCGAGAAGCTGGTGCAGGTCATTCCCGACGGGGTGACGTCAATCCTCGATGTCGGCTCCGGCACGGGCGCGAATGCCCGGGCGCTGATCGCGCGCGGCTTCGATGTCACCTGCGTGTCGCCCTCGGTCCAGATGAACGAAATGGCGCGGGCCAAGCTGCCGCCGGGCACCGGCGTGCACGATGCCCTGTTCGAGGCGTTCGAGAGTGATGCGCGGTTCGACCTCTGCCTGTTCGCGGAGAGCTTTCACTATATCGATCTGGAGGCCGCGCTGGCGCAGGTGAACCGGTATGCCACGCGCGGCATGGTTATGTTCGATTACTTCCGGCGGCCCGGCTTCGCCCATGGAGACGGGACGCGGGGCACGCATCAGGCGTTTCTGGATGCGGTGGCTGCGCAGGGCGCTTTCCGGATCATCAGCGACGAGGACATGACCGATGCGATCACGCCGACCTTCGTGATCCACGAATCGATCAAGAACGACAAGGTCGCGCCCTTCATCACGCGGTTCCGGGCCGAGATCGGCCGCGAATACCCCTGGCGCGCCTGGCTGATGGAAAAGGTGCTGGGCCGTGCGCTGGACAAGCTGAACCGTCGCACCGACCGGGCCGAGAAATTCGCGCGGGAGCATGAATACCGGCTTGTGGTGCTGGAACGGGTCTAGCCGATCAGCGCCAGCAGTGCCCGTTCCGCCTTGCGCAGGCGCGCAGGCGTCCGGGCCTGCGCCAGTCTGGCGCGATCCGTCTCGGAGCTGTCGGACAAGGCGATCACGTCGGGGTGGATGTAACTGTTCCGCGCGATTTTCGGCGTGTTGTGCAGCCGTTTCGCCGCCGCCTCGGCCATCGCGGTGATTGTCGGCTCGGGCTGGCGAAGCGCCACCTCCATGGCCGCGACCGACCCGTTCCATGTGCGGAAGGCCTTGGGTGTCAGCCCCTCCTCGCCCGTCAATTCGGCGATATGCCGGCTCAGCATCTCCGGGGTCACCGCGCGCGGGGTCTCTCCGTCAAGCCATGTGGCGACCGGGGCCCCGGGCAGATCGTCCAGCCGGCCAAGGGCGCGGGCCAGCCGCCTGTCGGTCAGCTCCGTGCGCACCTTTGCGCCCCCCTTGGCGGTGAAGGACAGCGACAGGGCATCCTTCCTGACGTTCAGATGGCGTGAGCGGAGAGTGGTTGCGCCGTAACTGCCGTTTTCCTCGGCATAATCCACATGTCCGGGGCGCAGGGACAACTGGTCGATCAGGCCCAGAACCGCGGCCAGCGCGAAATCGCGGCTGCCCGGTTCACCCTCCAGCCCCTCGCGGATTTTCTGGCGCAGCCGCGGCAGCGCGGCGCCGAACCGGGGCAGATCGTTGAATTTACACTGCGCGCGGAACGCGGTCCAGTCCACATGATAGCGGTATTGCTTGCGCCCTGCCGCGTCGCGCCCCGTGGCCTGCAAATGGCCATTGATCCGCGGGCTGATCCAGACGGCGGAATAGGCGGGCGGAACCGCCAGCGCCTCGATCCGGGCGCGTTCGCGGCGGCTGGCGATGGTGGTGCCGTCCGGCGCGCGGTAGGAAAAGCCACGGCCCTGCCGCCGGCGCGTGATGCCGGGGCGGTCATCGGGATAATAGATCAGGCCATCGGGGGTCATGCAGGGGAAACCCTGCAAGCCGATACATGGTTCCCGCAGGGTCAGTCTGCGTAGTCGGGCTCCTCGGTATCCAGAATTGCCCTCAGTTCGGCCAGAAACGCCGCATCCGCATCCGCGCAGCCTTCCAGCTCGCGCGCGGTCTTCTCCGCGATCTCCGGGGACAGCTCCCGCAGAGGGCGTCCGGTTTGCAGGGCAAGGATATAGGTGCGCGCCGCGCGTTCGAAGTAATACAGACGCGTGAAGGTCTCGGCCACGGTTTCGCCGATGATCAGGACGCCGTGATTGCCCATGATCATCGTTCTGACGGACGGGTCCTGAAACAGGCGGGCGCAACGGGTGCCTTCCTCCTCAAGCGCGAGACCGCCGTAGTTCTCATCCACCACCTGCCGATTGTAGAACATCGCGGAGTTCTGATCGACGGGCGGCAGGCGGCTGTCGGCCAGCGCGGCGAGCGCTGTGGCATAGGTGGAATGCACGTGCATCGCGCACCGGGCATGGGGCACATGGCGATGCAGACTGGCATGCAGGCCCCAGGCGGTCGGGTCCGGCGCGCCGCGGCCGCTGCAGCTTTCGGGATCATTGGCGTCGATCACCCAGAGGTCCGAGGCGCGCATCCGGCTGAAATGGCGTTTGGGGTTGATCAGGAAGCGGCTGCCATCCTCGCTCACCGCAAGTGAGAAGTGATTGGCGATCGCTTCATGCATGTGTTCGCGCGCGGTCCAGCGGAAGGCGGCGGCGAGATCGCGTCGCGCGGTGGCGTGATTCATGTCATCCTCTCCCTCGAATGTGGCGAAGCCTAGATGCGATGGCGGGGAATGGGAAACAGGAAGCCGAAGGCGCCTTCGCCCGCAAAACCTATCCTTTTGGACAAGTATTCTACGATTTACGTAAAATTTGAGCTTTCGCGCCACCAACGGTCCCCCTTAATACCCGGCTTTGGCCTGCGCCTCTCCGCAATCGCGCCGCATTTTGATCCCATGGTGCCAGACAACAAGAACATGTGCTGATGGGTGACTGAATGGACCGTTTGACGGAGATGGAAGCGTTTGCCACCGTGGTGGATCAAGGCGGTTTCACGGATGCGGCGAGGAAGATGGGGATTTCGAAATCGGCCGTCTCCAAGCATGTGTCCAGCCTTGAAACCCGCCTCGGCGCGCGCCTGCTGAACCGGACGACCCGCCGGGTCAGCCCGACCGAAATCGGGCTTGCCTATTATGACCGTGCGCGGCGCGTGCTGAATGACGCGGGCGAGGCCGATGCGCTGGTGACCGCGATGCAATCGGCGCCGTCGGGGCTCTTGCGGGTTTCGGTCGCCACCGATTTCGGCGTGAACCACCTGTCGCCGGTTCTGGGGCAGTTTCTGCATTCCTATCCGGAAATCACGGTCAACATGATCCTGAACAACCGCTATGTCGAACTGATCTCCGAAGGGTTCGACATGGCGATCCGCGTGGGCGATCTGGAAGACAGCAGCCTGCGCGCCCGCAAGCTGACGGAAACATACAAGCGCATGATCGCGGCCCCCAGCTATTTCGAGGAGTTCGGCCGGCCCGAGAAGATCGACGATCTCAACGATCACAAGCTGCTGCATTACTCCAATCAGGCCAGCGGCAACGTCTGGAAGCTGACCGCGCCCTCGGGTGAAAAGCGGCAGGTCCGCACAGCCGGGTCGCTGACGGTGAATGACGGCCAGTCGCTTCTGAATGCCGCGATCGGCGGGCTTGGCATCGCTTATCTGCCCAGCTTCCTCTATGCCGATGCGATGCGTCAGGGCCTGCTGGTCGATGCCATCCCCGACCTTCCGATGGAGGTGCATGGCATCTACGCCGTCTATCCGCCGGGCCGCTACACCCAGCCCAAGGTCCGCGCCTTCATCGATTTCCTCGTAGAGCAGTTTCGGGACAAGGGTCCTGAGGACTGGTGAGCGTGACAAGCTTCCCCATGCGTGAGTATCGTGGGGTCGCTCTTGGGCCCGGTTGGCATGTGTCGACCGGGCCTTTTTTGCCCCGCGCCGTCCGGTGCGCCCTATTCCGTGTTGGTCAGAACCACCTCGACCCGCCGGTTCAGCTCCCGCCCGTCATCGGTGCTGTTGGGGGCCCGGGGTGCGAGATATCCCACCCCTTCGGCACGCAGTCGCTCGGGCGCGATATCATAGGTCGAGATCAGGAAGCTGCGCACCGAACTGGCCCGCGCCCGGCTGAGTGCGATGTTGTTCTGCAACGCGCCTTCGGCATCGGTGTGGCCCACCAGAACAACCCGCTTTTCCGGATTGGCGATCAGGTAGTCGGCCAGGCTCGCAAGCGACTGATACATGTTGCCCGACAGCGTGGAGGCGCCCGTCTCGAATTGCAGATCGTCCAGCGTGGCGGTGCCGGTGCGCTCCAGAGTGGCGATCAGGGCCCCGGTGTCGGAAGGCAGGCCCGTCTCGTCCGGCGCGCGGCTTGAAAGGGTCACCTCCGGCCCTTCCTCCCCCGGCGGACCGACGCGGACCAGATGGATGTAGCCGTGGCCCCCCCCGCGGGAGACGATGAGCGCGATGGTGTCGTTTGCCTCGGCCGTCTGTCGCCGCGCGATCAGATAGGCGAAATCGCCCAGGTTGACATGCATCACCGGCTCCGGCGCCACGTCGATGCCGAAGCGGAAATCGAACCCGCCGCAATCGCGGTCGGTACAGGAAAACAGCACCTCGTAGCCGTCGGCCACCAATTGCGCGCGCAGTGGTGCCAGAAGCTGGACGGTGGTTCCGCCATAGGGCACCACCTGCCAGACCATGCGGGAAAATCCCCCTTCGGCATCGTAGCGCGCCATGCCCGCGGGCGTCCACGGGCCGGTCGGCATCTCGTAGCGGCCCATCGGCTCGGTCTCTTCCAGCGCCAGCCGCGCGGCCGCGGGCAATTGCAGGTCAAGCGCCGCCGCGGGTGTGGCCATGACGCCCGCCAGAAGGAGATGCGCCAGCCGCAGTCTCACCGATCCTGCCCGTGATATTCCGGATTGGGCCGCATATCGACGGCGGAGGCCATCCGGTTCGACATGTTGAAGAAGGAGGCGGTCGCCGCGATATCCCAGATATCGCGATCGCTGAACCCGACATCGCGCAGCGCCTGACGGTCGGCCTCCTCGATCCGGTAGCTGGCTTCGGTCATCATCACGGCAAAATCCAACATGGCCCTTTGGCGTGTGTCGAGCGGGGCCACGCGATAGTTCATGACCAGCGCTTCGCCCAGGGCCGGATCGCCCGACAGCGCCCGAACGGCGGCGCCATGGGCCACGAGACAGTAGAAACAGCGGTTCACCGCGGAAACGGCCACCGCGATCATCTCGCGCTCCAGCTTGCTCAGCCCGCTGTCGCCCAGCATCAGGTCGTTATACATCGTCGTGAACGCGTTCAGCTTGTCCACGTCGAAGGCATAGGCGGCCAGGACGTTGGGGATCATCCCGAGCTTTTCCTGGCAGATATCGAAGTATTTCTGCGTCGCCTCGGGCAAGGGCTCCATCGGCGGCAGGTTCAGGGCGGTGGCGTTGGGGTCAGGCTTGCTCATCGGTCTCTGTTTTTATTCTGTAATGATAGTGTCCCACAGGCTGAAACCCCATGGAAGTGTAGAGCGCATTGGCCGGCAAGTTTGCGCCCGTCACCAAAAGCGTGATGTGGGTCGCGCCGCGGGCTTTCGCCCAGAAGGCCATGGCCTGCATCATGTACCGGCCCATCCCCCTCCGGCGATGCTGGGCACGTGTCTCCAGCGCATGCACCATGGCGATCCGCCCGTCGAGCGCGACAAATCCGGTGCCGGCCGGGCGGTCGTCGATCCGCCCGAAAATCGTCGTCTTGGGAGTGGCGGCGCGATGCATGACGGCCAGCCGTTCCGGCCCGATCCCGCCCTGCGCCCAGATCTCCTCCTGCGCGGCCAGCGGCGGCCAGATCTCGAAGCAGGTGATCGGTGGGGGCGGGTCCGTCGCGATGACATCGACCGGGGCGGCATAAAGGGTGACGGGGTCCCTGAGGACGTAGGATTCCGTCTCTAACAGGCGGTCCAGAGCCGCTTCGCCTTCCCGGATCATGAAGAGCGGCGGTTGCCCCATGTCGCGCATCGCAGTCGCCGCCTCGGCCAGATCGGCGGCGGTCGGCTCTCCGTCGCGGAGGGTCGCCGCAGAGGTCCGGCTGCCGCTGCCGCGCCCCTCCCGCAGGCGCCAGAGACCCAGGTCGAAGAGACGCGCGGCCGGCCATGTATGTTCGATCACGGGATAGAGATCGCGGGCGCGGGGCAGCGTCATTGCGCCTCGGGAAACAGGGCGGCCAGTTCGTGGATCACCGCATCGATGGCGGCGCCGTCGGGGCTGCGGACCACGATACTCGCCCCGTACACCCCGTCCTTGATGAACGGGTAAGAGCCGATCTCCACCTCCGGGTGGGCTGTTGCCAATTTGCCAAGCGGCCCGGCGATGTCGCCTTCGCCCCGCGCGATGCGCAGCGATTGGGACAACAAAGGCGCGCCGCCCGTCAGCGTCGGCAGGACCGAGGCGACCATCGTCTGGAACACGGTCGGCACACCGGCCATCACATGCACATTGTGCAGCGTGAACCCGGGCGCGGCGGAGACCGGATTGTCGATCAGGCTGGCGCCTTCGGGGATGCGCGCCATGCGCAGGCGCGCCTCGTTCAACGTGCTGCCCTGCCGGTCGTAATGCTCCTGCAGGATCGCGCGGGCATCGTCGCGGATGCCGATCGGCACGGCGAAGGCATCGGCCACGGCCTCCGCGGTGATGTCGTCATGGGTGGGGCCGATCCCGCCTGAGGTGAACACGGTATCATACCCCGCGCTCAGTACCTGCACCGCGCCCACGATCGCGTCGTGATCGTCCGGCACGATGCGCACCTCGCTCAGGCGGATGCCGTGTTTCGTAAGCTCCTGCGCCAGATAGTGCATATTCGCATCACGGGTCCGGCCGGACAGGATTTCATCGCCGATGACCAGCATCGCGGCGGTGGGGTTTGGCATGGGCCTGCTCCTTGCCTGCATTGCCTGCCGGGTATAGGGGCTTGGCGATGCGTTTTCAAACCCCTCTGATCCCCGCCACCCTGCTGCGGCGCTACAACCGGTTCCTGGCCGATATACGGCTGGAGGACGGGCAGGTGGTGACGGCCCATTGCCCCAATCCGGGCTCCATGATGGGGCTGAAGGAGCCGGGGCTGCGGATCTGGGTGGAACCCAATGACGATCCCCGAAAGAAGCTGAACTACGGCTGGCGGCTGGTGGAACTGCCCGGCGGTCACTGGGCCGGGATAGACACGAGCCTGCCGAACAGGGTCGTTCTGGAGGCGTTGCGCGCCGGCGCGATCCCGGAACTGGCAGCCTATGCGCAGATCACGCCCGAGGTGACATACGGGCAGAACAGCCGGGTCGATTTTCTGGCCTCGGGCCCGGGCCTGCCGAATGCCTATGTGGAGGTCAAGAACGTCACCCTGCGCCGACAGGGCGACTGGGCGGAGTTTCCCGACAGCGTGACCGCCCGTGGCGCCAAGCATCTGGCCGAACTGTCGCGCATGGCCGCCGGCGGCCACCGGGCGGTGATGCTCTACCTGCTTCAGCGAAGCGATTGCGCCCGGCTGAAAATCGCGGGCGATCTGGACCCGGCCTATGCCGGAGCGTTCGACGCGGCCCGCGCCGCCGGGGTGGAGATGCTGTGCTATGGCACCAGGATCGGCCCCGACGCGGTTGAAATCGGCCATCCGGTGCCGGTCGACCCGGCCACGCAGATATGACCATGCCGCGTCTGGAAAATCGGCGTCTCATCGCATAAGTTTCGGCAAACACAGCTCCGGAGTGGTAGTTTGGACGATTTCCAGGGCCGTTTGACCAAGGACGGCATTCGCATTCATCAACCGCAGGATTTCGCCGGCATGCGCAAGGCCGGCGCGCTGGCTGCGCGTATCCTGGACGATATCGCGCCGATGGTGCAGCCCGGCGTGACCACCGGCACGCTGGACGACCGGATTACCGCGATGGTCGGGGAGGCCGGGGCGACCTCGGCCACGATCGGGTATCGCGGGTACAAGCACGCAAGCTGCATCAGCGTGAACCATGTGGTGTGTCACGGGATCCCGGGCGCGAAAGTGCTGAAGGACGGCGATATCCTGAACATCGATGTAACCGTCATCGTCGACGGGTGGTACGGCGATACCAGCCGGATGTTCGTCGCGGGCCGGTTGAACCGCCGGGCCGAACGTCTGGTGCAGGTCACCCATGACGCGCTGTTCAAGGGGATCGAAGCGGTGAAGCCCGGCAACACCTTCGGCGATATCGGCCATGCCATCCAGTCCTATGTGGAGCAGCAGCGCATGTCGGTCGTGCGCGATTTCTGCGGCCACGGGCTGGGGCAGGTGTTCCATGCGCCGCCCAATGTGCTGCATTACGGGCGCCCCGGCACCGCCGCGGTGTTGGAGGAGGGCATGTTCTTCACCATCGAGCCCATGGTCAATCTGGGCCGCCCCGAAACCAAGGTGCTCGCCGATGACTGGACGGCGGTGACCCGCGACAAATCCCTGAGCGCGCAGTTCGAGCATTCGATCGGCGTGACGGCCGACGGTTGCGAGATTTTCACCCTGTCGCCCGGCGGCCTGTTTCACCCGACCTACGCCAGCTGAGCGCGCCCGCCCTATTCCAGCCAGACCTCGACCCGGCGGTTGACGGCACGGCCCCATTCGGTGTCATCGCAGGCCATCGGCATCGCCTCTCCAAACGCATCCACGCGCAGCTGCACCCGGTTCAGATCGGCGGCATTCGCGGCCTCCATGACGGCGCGGCGGGCGGTTTCCGCGCGCCCCCGGGCAAGGCGCAGATTGGTGGCGGCGTCGCCCGCGCCATCTGAAAACCCCACGAATACAAGGCGCTGACCATCGAACCGACCCTGCTCGATGGCGCGTGCAAGCCGCGAGACGGAACTGCGCGATTGCGGGTCAAGATCGGTGGTGCCGGGGGCGAAGCGAAAGGTGGGCGACAGGCGCTGGCTGTCGCTGATCCGGGCGCTCAGCCGTTGCAGATCTTCCAGCGTGATTTCCGGGCCCGCGGCGGCGATGGCGTTGGCCAGCCGGTCGCCCTGACCCGAAACCGGGGTGCGCAGGATCGACTGGTTCACGAAACCGGCCCGCCGGATCACCCGCTCCGCGGCTTGGCTTTCGAAGAAGGACAGGAACTCGCGCACAAGCCGCGGCATCCGGCGGGCGGGCGTATAGACGAAAAGCGGCGCTGTAAGTGGGTAATCCTCGGCCTTGAGGCTCGCCGCGCTGGCGGTCTGGCTGAAACCGCAGGGACCGCCAAGCGCCAGCGCGCGCGTATTGCCGAGACCGGCATAGGAGGTGATGCCGATCGCATAGGGGTCGCGCGCGACCGCGCCGGACAGATCCGCCTGGGTCGTGTGCCGGATGATGCTGGGGCCAAGGCCAAGCCCCGCGGGCAGCAGCACCCGGTTCGCGAACCCCTGGGCGAGGCCCGAATCGTCCCGCATCAGATGCAGCGAGATCGGCGCATCGCCGCCGCCAAGCACGGCCCAGTTGGTGATCTCTCCGGCGAAGACGCGGGCCAGATCGGACAGGGCGATGTCGCGCAAGGGGTTTTCGGGGGAGACCACCGCGACAAGGCCGTCGATGGCCAGAACGCGCGCCCGCTGCGACAGGCCAAGATCGCCCTGATCGGCCAGCCGCGCGGCGTCGCGCTCCACCGGGGAGGGTTCGCGAAGCGCCAGCGCCAGATCCGCGTCGCGGTTCAGGAGCGCCTCGAACCCGCTGTCGGTGGTGCCCGGGATCAGCGTGAACCGTGCCGCGGTCGTGCCATCGGCACTGCGCGTCAGCGTGAAGACGGAGCGGCCATCGGGCGCCAATGCGCGGGAAACGGTCATGCCGCGCGCGCGGGCGAACCCCTCGATCAGCGCCGGCATCAGCCGGTCGGCGATCACCGAGGCGCCGGCGAACCGTGCCTCGGCCACGAAGCTTTCCAGATCCGGGCATCCCGGCCCGGCACAGGAGACCCCCTCGGCGTTGACGGTGAGGGGCCCGTAGATCGTATCGACGCGGTAGAACTCCCCGTCGAAGCCGATCAGCGATCCGTCCAGCTCGATCGACCCGTCGAGAGAGCGCAGGGTGACATCCTGCGCAACCGCGGGGGACAGGCCCGTAATACCGAAAAAGGCGGCTCCGAAAGCCGCCCTCAGCCATGCATGCATCTGTGCCCTGTACCGGGTTGGATCAGTTCGACGCGACTCTCAGGTCCTGCAACAGATTTTGCAACACCAGATAGTCGCCAACCGCGTCGCAGGCGGGAAGTGTGAAGGTCAGCTCGGTCACCGCGACGGGCCCGGCGGGATCGGTCTGCACCGTTCTGGCGAGCGTGTCCTGGCCGCAATTGCGGCTGTTGATCGGCGCCTCGATCGAGATCCGCACCGATCCTTCGCGGGTCAGCGTATCCCGCGGGAAGGTATAGACCTGCGCCATCATCGGCGCGTCCACCGCATCGTTCCCAAGAAGCGTGACAAACCCGCCGACGCCGGTCTGCGCCCGGGCGACAGTGCCCGCGTTATCCGCCCAGATATGGCCGGGCTCGCCGTAATCGGCGCCGAATTCCAGCGCGTGCAGTTCCAGATCACGGGTGTCTTCCCAGGCGATGGCGACGCGATCATAGCCTTCCAGATCCCCGACGGTGACCAGCGCGCTCTCTTCTTCCTCCGCCAGACGGATCGTGAAGAATGCGGGCGTTTCGAAGGCCGGGATATCGACCGTCAGCAGACCCATCTGATCGGTGGCCTCGGTCAGGGTCAGCCCCGAATGCTCGATCACCACGCGCGCGCCGGGACGGCAGGGGGCCATGATATCCAGCGCGACCATCGCCGCAGGCGCGGCCTCGGCACTCACGCTCAGCCCGCAGGGCAGACCGAACTGGCTGGTGTCTGGGGTGGCCGGGGCGGCCATGGCCCTGTCGGGCGTTTCGGCCATCCGCTCGGACAGGTCACGACCGGGCTGCGACAGATCGGGCGGGGTCAGGGCAAGTTCGGGGGCCGCAGGCAGGGCCAGCGCGCCTGGCGCCTCCGGGGCCGTCAGGGCAGCGGGGGCGGGCAATGCGGCGGGTGTCGCCGTCGCCTCCGGCGCGACCGGCCGCGCCGCGGCGGTCCGATCGGCTGGCGGGGCGTCCGCCTGCATGCCGGGCAAAAGCCCCGCCTGAACGGCGAACAGGCCGCCGGATACGGTCATCAGCCCCACAGCGACCAGTCGGATGATTTGGCGTTTTGGCATACCGCCCTCCTTCGCGGGTGTTGCGGCGAAGACTGGGCCTGGATTGGGGCGATATTGCGGAGCGATTGGCCGGATTTCGTGGAAAATCCGGCCAGTGTGGCGCGATTGCCGCGGGTTGTTTCCGGTTTCGACCCAATCCTTATGGAATTGCGGCGAAAACGTGGCGCGGGGCCGTCCGTGTCAGGCCAGCCGCCCGTGGCAATGCTTGAATTTCTTGCCCGATCCGCAGGGGCAGGCATCGTTCCGGCCCGGGTTGCCCCAGGTGGAGGGGTCATCCTCCACGAACCCGTCGACCAGCGCGGCGGTCTCCCCCCCGTCCGGCGCGGCGGCGGCTGCGGTCGCCGCGGTTGCGGCCTTCTGCTGCGCCTGTTGCTGGGCCTGAAGCTGCTTGATCAGCTGTTCCTGCTGCTCCGGGGTCAGCGGCTGGATCTTCGACAGCCGCTCGGTCACATCCATCCGCAGACTGTCCAGCATGCTTTCGAAAAGCTGGAAGCTTTCGGTCTTGTATTCATTCAGCGGGTCGCGCTGGGCGTAGCCGCGAAAGCCCACGACGGAGCGCAGATGCTCAAGCGTCAGAAGATGCTCGCGCCATTTGCCGTCGATCGTCTGCAACAACACCTGTTTCTCGATATTGCGCATCTGTTCGGGGCCGAACTGCACGGCCTTTCCGGCCATGTATTCATCGGCCGCCACCTCAAGGCGCTCCCGGATCGTCTCGTCATCGACGCCTTCCTCATCGGCCCAGTCGGCCACCGGAACGTCGATGCCGAGTTTCTCGCGCACCTCTTTCTGCAGGCCTTCGGTATCCCACTGATCGGCGTAGGTTTTCGGCGGCATATGGATATGAACCAGATCGTCGATCACCTGATGGCGCATGTCCCGCGTGACCTCGGCGATATCCTCGGCGCCCATGATCTCCATGCGCTGCTCGAAAATCGCCTTTCGCTGATCATTCATGACATCGTCGAATTTTAGCAACTGCTTGCGGATGTCGAAGTTGCGCCCCTCCACCTTGGCCTGCGCCTTTTCGAGGCTCTTGTTGACCCAGGGGTGCACGATCGCCTCCCCCTCCTTCATCCCGAGGGTGGAGAGCATCTTGTCCAGCCGGTCGGAGCCGAAGATCCGCATCAGATCGTCTTCCAGCGACAGGAAGAAGGAGGAGCGCCCCGGATCGCCCTGCCGGCCCGAGCGCCCGCGAAGCTGGTTGTCGATCCGGCGGCTTTCATGCCGTTCCGTGGCCAGCACATAAAGCCCGCCCGCGGCTTTCACCGCTTCCTCGTCGGCGGCATGTTCGGCCTCGATCCGCTCGCGGATCTCGTCGGGATGCGCGTCGGGATCGGCCGCCAGCGCCTCCATCACCTTGAACTCAACATTGCCGCCCAGTTTGATGTCGGTGCCGCGCCCGGCCATGTTGGTGGCGATGGTGATCGCACCCAGCTTGCCCGCATCGGCCACGATCTGCGCCTCCTGCTCGTGCTGGCGCGCGTTCAGCACGTTATGCGGCAGCCCGGCCTCTTTCAGCAGATCCGACAGCATCTCGGATTTCTCGATCGATGTCGTGCCCACCAGAACCGGCTGCCCCTTTTCATGGGCCTCACGGATCTGCGCGACGATGGCGGCGTATTTCTCGGCGCCCGTGCGATAGACTTGATCATCCTCGTCTTCGCGGGCGATGGGGCGGTTGGTGGGCACTTCGACCACACCCAGCCCGTAGATGGAGGAAAACTCCTCCGCCTCGGTAGCGGCGGTGCCGGTCATGCCCGACAGCTTGCCGTAAAGACGGAAATAGTTCTGGAACGTGACCGAGGCCATGGTGATGTTCTCGGGCTGGATCGCCACGCCTTCCTTGGCTTCGATGGCCTGATGCAGCCCGTCCGACAGGCGGCGGCCCGGCATCATCCGCCCGGTGAACTCGTCCACCAGCACCACCTCGCCGTTGCGGACGATGTAGTCCTTGTCCTTCTGGAAGGCCTTGTGCGCGCGCAGGGCGTTGGTCACGTGGTGGACGATGGTCGTGCTTTCGGGGTCGTAGAGGCTCTGCCCCTCGGGCAGGATCCCTTCGGCCAGCAGCCGCTCCTCCAGAAAATCGTTGCCTTCGTCGGTGAAGGTCACGCCGCGGGTCTTTTCGTCGAAGGTGTAATGATCCTCGGCGATCCCCGGGATCAGCGCGTTGATCGTGACATACAGCTCCGAACGGTCCTCCGACGGGCCCGAGATGATCAGCGGCGTCCGCGCCTCGTCGATGAGAATCGAATCCACCTCGTCCACGATCGCGAAATTGTGCCCGCGCTGCGCCATGTCGGCGAGGCTGGCGCGCATATTGTCGCGCAGGTAATCGAACCCAAGCTCGTTATTCGTCGCATAGGTGATGTCGGCGGCATAGGCGCTGCGCTTCTCGGTGTCGGGCTGGCGCGGATAGACGACACCGGTGGACAGGCCAAGCGCGGTGTAGACCTTGCCCATCCAGTCCGCGTCCCGCTTGGCGAGGTAGTCATTGACGGTGACGATATGCACGCCCTTGCCGGTGAGTGCGTTCAGATAGGCTGGGAAGGTGGCGACAAGCGTCTTGCCCTCACCCGTTTTCATCTCCGCGATATTGCCCTGATGCAGGAAGACACCGCCCATCAATTGCGTGTCGAACGCCCGCAAACCAAGGGCGCGGCGCGCGGCTTCCCGGCAATTGGCGAAGGCTTCGGGCAGCAGGTCGTCCAGCGCCTCGCCGTTCTGAACCCGGTTGCGGAACTCGGCCGTCTTGGCGACGATTTCCGTGTCGCTCAGCTTTTCGAACTCCGGTTCCAGCGCATTGATCCGGTCAACCACCGGTCTGACCGATTTCACCTTGCGGTCATTCGGCGTTCCGAAGACCTTCTTCGCGATGGTTCCAAGCCCCAGCATGTTCTCAAACGCCTTTTTGTTGCGGGCGGCGCCATTGGCGGCATTCCCCCGGATCATCAATTCGTGTGCGGCACGCGGCTTGTTTGGCCAGACTCTGCGGTCTATCAACGGCGGCAAGATCGGCACGGCCCCGGTGCGAAACCCGTCAGGGACATAAGGGGCCGCCGGATATGTGTCAACGCGGCCAATGGATCAAGGGCCCGACGAAAACAAAGGACTTTCGAAAATGAAACGACTTCTTGCCGGTGTGGCTCTGTCCGCGCTTCTTGCCGCTCCCCTTCAGGCCCAGGACGCAACCACCGTTCTGGCCACCGTGAACGGCACCGACATCACGCTTGGCCACCTGATCGCAATGCAATCGCTTCTGCCCGACCAGTATCGCCAGTTGCCCGATCAGGTGCTGTTCGAGGGGATGCTGGAGCAGCTGATTCAGCAGGAGGTCATGGCCGGGCAGGCGCGGGGCATGATGACCTCCCGGATGGAACTCGGTCTCGAAAATGAACAGCGCGCGTTCCTCGCCGCCGCGCTGATGGACGAGATCGCGATGGCCGATATCCCCGAGGAGGAGATCGAGGCCGAATACGAAAGCATCTATGGCGCGACCGAGCCGGCGCGGGAGTACAACGCCTCCCACATTCTGGTCGAAACCGAAGAAGAAGCGCTGGCGCTGATCGCGGAACTGGAGGGCGGTGCCGATTTCGCCGAACTGGCGCAGCAGCACTCCACCGGTCCCTCGGGCCCGAATGGCGGGCAGCTTGGCTGGTTCACCGCCGGCATGATGGTCCCCAGCTTCGAGGAGGCGGTCTTCGCTCTTGAGGCGGACGAGATCTCGGCGCCTGTCGAGACCCAGTTCGGCTGGCATGTGATCCGCCTCAATGAAAGCCGGCTGCAGGACGCGCCCGCGCTGGAGGATGTGCGCGAGGAACTGGTTCAGGGGCTGCGCCGCGCCCGCGTCGATGCCCGCATGGAAGAGCTGACCGCCGAAGCCGATGTGGAGCGCCCGGATCTGGAAGGCTTCGATATCAGCCTGATCCGCGATATGGATCTTCTGGAAAACTGAGCGCACACCAATGAGCGACAGTGCCACGAAAGCCAAGCCGGCGGTTTCGCCGCTGGCGCCGCCGGGCGGGTTTCCGGACCTGCCGGTGATCGACGGGGTGCGCTTTGCCGCGGCGGCGGCCGGCATCAAGTACAAGAACCGCGAAGACGTGATGCTGGCCGAAATCGCGCCCGGCGCGTCGCTCGCCGGGGTGTTCACCCGCTCCGCCACGCGCTCCGCGCCGGTGCTGGATTGCGAGGCCAAGCTGGCGGCGCTCGGGGCGCAGGAGGCCGGGTTCGCGATTCTGGTCAATTCCGGCAATTCCAACGCCTTCACGGGGGCCGCGGGCGCGGAGACGGTGCGCGCCGTCTGTGCGCAGGTCGCCCGCGCCATGGACCTGCCGGAGGCGCATGTCTTCACCGCCTCCACCGGCGTGATCGGAGAGCCGCTGCCTGCGGAAAAGATCACCGGCGCCATCGCTGCGCTCAAGGCCGGCCTGTCGCCCGCAGGCGGGGCCGCCGCCGCGCGTGCCATCATGACCACGGATACCTTCGCCAAGGGTGCCACGGCCACGATGCGGATCGGCGGCACGCCGGTTTCTCTCGCGGGCTTCGCCAAAGGCTCCGGCATGATCGCGCCGGACATGGCGACGATGCTGGCCTATGTCTTCACCGATGCCGCGATTGACCGGCCCGTGCTGCAGGACATGCTGCGCGCGCAGACCACACGCACCTTCAACGCGATCACCGTCGACAGCGATACCTCCACCTCCGACACGGTGATGGTGGTGGCCACCGGCAAGGCGGGCCACGGGCGGATCACCGATGTCGACAGCGCCGAAGCGCGGGAGTTCGCCGCGGCCCTAGAAGCGGTGATGAAAGACCTTGCGCTGCAGATCGTCCGCGACGGCGAAGGCGCGACGAAGCTGGTCGAGGTGCGGGTGACCGGCGCGGCCAGCGATGCCGATGCCGACAGGGTTGCCCGCGCCATCGCCAATTCACCGCTGGTGAAAACCGCCATCGCCGGGGAGGATCCGAACTGGGGCCGCATCGTCATGGCCGTCGGCAAATCCGGCGCAAAGGCGGACCGCGACCGTCTCAGCATCCGGTTCGGGGACATCCTCGTGGCCGAAGACGGCTGGGTCGCGCCCGGCTACCGGGAGGAGGCGGGCGCGGCCTACATGACCTCCGACACCTTGCTGATCGCGGTCGATCTGGGCCTTGGCGACGGGTCCGCGACGATCTGGACCTGCGATCTGACCCATGGCTACATCACCATCAACGCGGATTACCGGTCGTGACCGCCGATTGTCGGGGCGATCGTCGGGGCCGCGGATGAAAACGGTTCTCGTCTCGGCGGTCGCGCTGATCGACCCGGATGGCCGCGTGCTTCTGGCCCAACGCCCCGAGGGCAAATCCATGGCCGGTCTGTGGGAGTTTCCGGGCGGCAAGGTCGAACCGGGCGAAACGCCCGAGGCCGCGTTGATCCGCGAGCTGCACGAAGAACTGGGGATCGACACCTGGGCTTCGTGCCTCGCCCCGCTCACCTTCGCCAGCCACAGCTACGCGGAGTTTCACCTGCTGATGCCGCTTTTCGTCTGCCGGAAATGGCAGGGCATACCCGCCCCGCACGAAAAACAGGTGCTGAAATGGGTCGCGCCAAAGGCCCTGCGCGACTACCCGATGCCGGCGGCCGATATCCCCCTGATCCCCATCCTGCGCGACTGGCTTTGACCCGGCCGCGCCGGATTTGATCCGGACCGCCTGATATTTCCGCGATTTTCCGGCCTATACGCCGGTTTTTGGGGCTGCTTTTTCATAAAACTGGAATATTATCGGATAATCACAGCCAATCGGGGGATTACGACTGTGCTCAAGACGATCACATTGGGAACTTGCGTGTCCGTTCAGGGCATTTTTGTGCGGGCGCTGACCGATGGCAAGATCATGGTGCGCGTCGGCGACCGGATCTTCACCGGACGCCCGGTAAGCGCCTAACCCACCCAGCCTTTCAGATTGTCATCCACCACGGCGGCCAGTGCCGCGATATGGGCGTCGTCATCGTTGAGGCACGGGATATAGGTGAACTCCTCGCCGCCGGCCTCTTCGAAGCTCTCCTTGATCTCTTCGTTGATCTCTTCCAGCGTTTCGATGCAGTCGGCTGAAAACGCGGGCGCACAGACGGCGATCTTCTTCTTGCCGGTCTCCGCAAGCCGCGCGACCTCCTCCACCGTGTAGGGTTTCAGCCATTCCTCGGGGCCGAACCGGCTCTGGAATGTGGTCACGATATCCGTATCGGCCCAGCCCAGACGTTCCTTCAGCAGGCGCGTCGTCTTCTGGCACTGGCAGTGATAGGGATCGCCCTCCATCAGATAGCGCTTCGGCACGCCGTGGTAGGAACAGACCAGAATATCCGGCCGGTTCTCCAGCGCGCCATAGGCCCGCTCGATCGACTGCGCCAGCGCCTCGATGTATAGCGGATGCTCGAAATAGGGCTCGACCGTGCGCACGATCGGCTGCCATTTGATCGACATGACCGACCGGAAGAACTGATCGCAGGCGGTGGCCGAAGTGGCGCCCGCATATTGCGGGTAAAGCGGGAAGAACAGAATCTTGGTGCAGCCCTGCGCGACCAGCTCATCCACCCTGGATTTGGTCGAGGGGTTGCCGTAGCGCATGCAGAAATCCACCACGACCCTATCGCCATGTCGTTCGGCCATCACCGCCTTCATCTTGGCGGTCTGGTCCTTGGTGATCGTCATCAGGGGGCTTTCGCCCGCCTCGTGGTTCCAGATCGAGGCATAGGCCTTGCCCGAGGAAAACGGTCGTTTCGACAGGATGATCAGCTGCAGGAGCGGCTGCCAGATCCAGGCGGAATAGTCGATCACCCGCTTGTCGGACAGGAACTCGTTCAGATACCGGCGCATCGGCCAATAGCTGTAATCATCGGGCGTGCCCAGATTGGCCAGCAGAATTCCGATCTTGCCGAATTTCACCTGCGGGTGGTCGGCGGGCGCGTGGCTCAACGCGGGCTTTGGCTGCATCATGTTCATCTTTTCGGCTCGCACCTCAGTCAGGCTCCCGGTCTAGAACCGGTGTTGCTGTGTCGTCAAACTCGGTTGTTTGCAATGCGTCAGCCAGCCGCGTGTTGGCGCTGCCGGGACGCAGGGGTTTCTGCTGGCTCTCATGGGGGGTCCAGCCGGTCAGGAAAGCCAGCTCGAAGGTCGCGCGGATGCGCGCCCCCTCGGCCGGGAAACCTGCCGCGTAAATCTCCGCCGCGCGCCGGAACAGGCGCCGGGGCGTGGGGGCCCGGTGACGGCTGGCCAGCGCGTTTGTTTCGCCCATGGCGCGCAGATCGGCCATCAGATCGGGCAGCGTCGCATAATGCACCTCCCGGCGCGTGCTGTCGGCAACCGGCAGGGCAAAGCCCGCGCGCTGCAACAGCCCGCCCAGATCGCGCAACTCTCCCATCGGGGCGATGCGGGGGGACAGGCCGCCCAGCGTCTCGATCTCGGCCTGGCCAAGGGCGGCGCGCAGCTCGCCCAGCGTTTCGCCCGCGAAACACACCGCCAGAAACAGCCCGTCGGGGGCCAGCGCCCGGCGGCATTGCACAATCTGGCCCACCGGATCGTCGGCCCAGTGCAGGCCCATCGCGTGGATCACCAGATCGTGGGCGCCCGGCGCCAGATCGATCACCTCCGCATCCGGCACGACCACGGCGCCGGGCAGGAAACCGTCCCATTCCGCCGGGAAAGGCGTCACGATCGCGGGCCTTGTAAACGATCTGTTAACGTCGATGAGTCTTTCCTGAAGCTCGAACCGGGCTTCGTCATGCAGGAAGCCGGCCTGATCCAGCCGTGCGCGGGCACGGTGCCGGGCAAGGGCAGGTCTGTCCACCAGAGCGGCTGGTCGCTGGTTCTTCATCAAGGGTTCCGTTCGCTGACCCGCTGCAACTTAGGGGCATGACATGAGATTGCAAACGGCGGTGCATGCGGTCTTTCCGCCCGAATGCCTCTGTTGCGGCGCACAGGTGGAGACCGATTACGCAATTTGCGGCCCCTGCTGGCTTGAAACGCCCTTCATTCACGGCGCGTCCTGCGACATCTGCGGCGTGCCTCTGCCGGGGCGTGGCGATGACCGCCCGATTCGCTGCGACGAGTGCCTGACGTTCGCGCGGCCCTGGTCGCAGGGCCGCGCGGTCTTCGCCTATTCCGGAAATGCGCGCCGCCTGATCCTCGGTCTGAAACACGGCAACCGGGCTGAGGTGGCGCGGGCCGCCGCGCCGTGGATGGTGCGGGCCGCGGGGCCGCTTCTGGGCCCGCGCACGCTTCTGGTGCCGGTGCCGCTGCACCGCTGGCGTCTGCTCAGGCGGCGCTTCAACCAGTCCGCTCTTCTGGCCCATGCGCTTGGCCGCGCCGCCGGTGTGCCGGTCGCGCCCCGGGCGCTTGTGCGGGCGCGGGCCACGCAAAGCCTTGACGGGCTGGGCCGGGAAAGCCGGTTCCGAACCCTGGAGAGGGCAATCCTCCCCGCGCCGGGCCACGGGGCGGTGCTGGAGGGCCGCGATGTTCTGCTGGTCGACGATGTGATGACCACCGGCGCGACCTTCGCCGCCGCGACCGAGGCGTGTTTTCTGGCCGGGGCCGCAAACGTCTCCGTGATTGCTCTGGCGCGCGTGGCCCGGGACACCTAAATCGGAACGCAACACCGGACAGAGGGAAGCCAGATCATGCCGACAGTTGAAATCTACACCTCGCCGCTTTGCGGATATTGCCACGCGGCCAAACGCCTGCTGACCGAAAAGGGCATCAGCTTTGCGGAATACAACGTCTCGGGCGATGCCGAGAAACGCCAGGAGATGCTGGCCCGCGCCAATGGCCGCCATACGGTGCCGCAGATTTTCATCGGCGAGACCCATGTGGGCGGCTATGACGAAATGGCCGCGCTGGACCGCGAGGGCAAGCTTGACGGGATGCTTGCGGCCTGACGCGACGTGCTGGCCCCTTGCTCAAGGGGCCAGAGTCTTGTGTTATGCGCGCCATGACCTCCACCGATGACCCCCTTGCCGTCGCGCTGTTCAGCGAGATGTTCATGGCCGATCAGCTGGCGCGGAACCGGTTGTCCAGGGCGTTGCCGAAGGGGATGGAACTCAGCCATTTTTCCGTTCTGAACCAGCTGGCGCGCACGGGCGATGAGAAAACGCCGGCGCAACTGGCCCGCATCTTCCACGTCACCCGGGGCGCGATGACCAACACATTGGGCAAGCTGGAATGGGCAGGGCATGTGCATATCCGCCCTGACTGGGATGACGCGCGGCGCAAGTTCGTGTCGATCAGCCCTTCGGGCCGCAAGGCCCGCGATGCGGCGCTGGAGGCGATTGCCCCGATCCTCACAGCGACCGTGGCCGAGATCGGCGCGGACCGGGTCCGCGCGGCCCTGCCGGTGATCCGCGAGATGCGGGTGCGGCTGGAGGAGGATGGCTGATCGGCGTGCTCTTGGGTCTGCAAGGCCGCCTTCGGGAATGGCTGTTTGGAGGCCATAGTCCATGATGCCGCGAAGGGCTCAGATCGCCGCCAGGGGCCGCAATCGCGCATGGCCCGCATGGCAATTGATGTTCACAGACAGGTGCAGGGCAATCCTTTTGTTTCGCTTCAGCCGTGCAGCTTCACAGACTATCCGGACGTCGAGCGACGATGGTTCCACCACGCCCACAACCCAAGCAATATCAGACCGTAGATCAACTCCGGCGAGAGCAGAGCAGACAAGGGATTATAGACGGTTTCGGTGAGTCCGGCTGCGCCGTCGGCAGGTTCAGGCACGATTTCACCCGCGCCCAACATGGTCTGATTCAGGGTGACAGCCGCATCCCAAAGCCCGTGCATGATGATGGAGGGCCAGAGTGAGTCTGTCCACAGCACCAGGGCCCCGTAGAACACCCCTCCGCCGGCGGCGGAGATGACCTGCATGACGGTCACGTCGAAGGGTTGGCCACCCACCCAATTCATGAAGTGGAAAGCGCCGAAAATCAATGCGGCCACCAGCACTGCGGGAATGGCGGGCATTTTCGATCTCAAACCATGCAGAAGCACGCCGCGAAACAACAGCTCCTCGAACAGTCCCACAACAAGTGCGACGAAACTCGCGACCCCGACCATCCGCCAATCGGCGGCGGTCAGGGCGAACGCCTCGTCCTGCACCAAAACGGTTCCATAGGTCACAAGGACCATGAGCAGAACCAACGCGATATAGGGGACGGCAAAGAGGCTCGCACGCCAGCGCGGCATGATTGTGAGCCCTGTTTCCCGGGTCCAGCCGAGAAGCAAGACGGCAAGCACAAGCACCCCGGCCAATCCGATTTCGGCCCACAGACCGTCCGCGAACTCAGACGCGCCCTGCTCCTGTCGCCCGTGCCCGAAGAGTTGCGAGGCATCGAGGAACAGCACAGGGGCAACGAAGTAAACCGCGGCGACGAGCAGCAGCAGACCAGCAGCGGCGAAGGGACGTTCAGCGGCCCATACACGTATGTTTTTCAAGATATCAATCCCAATGAAATCGCTTGAACGTGGTCTGGCTCGCGCGGCTTTGGCGCGTGGCCGCTCGGGGGTCGATGAACAGACTGCCCGCCGCAAGTCTAGCGGATCATGTTCACGCCGTCTTCTGGCCAAGGCGTTTCCAGCGCAAATGTGCCGATACGGTCTTTGGGGGAGCTTCTGGAAATTGCGGCAGTCGCAGAGGCCGACCCTGTCGGGAGTTCGAAGCTGTGCTCACATGCGGATACGTCCGGGATCTGCCATGAAACGGGGAGCGGCAGCTTCTGGCAGCATGGGGGCAGTTTTGCCACGCAGGCATTCATCTGAGCGTTAAACTGCAGCATTGTGCCCAAACGGCAGGTTTCGTGACGCGGGAATGCGGCGTTCAGTCAGGCACAGCGCGGCAGAAAGGGGCCTTGAATGCCGATCAGGATCCCATGTCGGCCGCGCCTCGGATGCCGCAGCCCGTGCGAGGTCTGCTCAGAGCCCAATGTGTCAGCGTTTACGCGGGATGGGCGAGGATGCTTAGCAACTTTCCAGTGGGGTCAAGCATGTAAAAACGGCGCACTCCCCAAGGTTCGTTCGTCAACTCATACTCGATTTTGTGTCCCAGCCGTTTGGCACGCTGGTAGAGAGCATCAACATCATCCACCTCGATTGATAGATCGGGTACGGCAGTCCCTGACCCGCCTTCGATTGCAATGCTAATCTGAGTTGGTGCCGTTTCACCCGAGGCAAGAGTTGCGATCCATCCATGATCCATCACAACGTCCAGATCGAACAATTCAGAGTAGAAGGCTCGAACATCGTCGACAGAAGTAACGGCTATGTTTGATACGATACGCTTAACTGTCATGACCGCCAATCCTCCACCTTCGACATGATAACATCGATGTTGGCTAAGGTCCGCCCCCTCCCGCAACCCCGCCCCTAGGCCGGTTTCGTACTGGCCGTCACATAGTTCACGCTCAGGTCGCGGTCGGAGAGGCTCCAGGTCCAGGTGATCGGGTTGAAGACGAAGCCCTTGCGGTCCACGGGCGTCAGGCCCGCATTGGCAATCAGGGCGAAAAGCTCGTCTGGCGTGATGAATTTCTGCCATTCATGGGTGCCCTTGGGCAGCCAGCGCATCACGTATTCCGCACCGACAATCGCCATCGCGAAGCTTTTCGGGTTCCGGTTGATCGTCGAGCAGATCATCAGACCGCCGGGTTTCAGAAGCTGCTGGCACGCGGTCAGGTAGCCTTGCGGGTCGGCCACATGTTCGACCACCTCCATGTTCAGGACCACGTCGAACTGTTCGCCCGCCTCGGCCAGCGCTTCGGCGGTGGTGAAGCGGTAATCGATCTCCAGCCCCGATTGCTCCGCATGAACCCGGGCCACGGGGATGTTCCGCTCGGCCGCATCCGCGCCCACCACATCGGCGCCCAGCCGCGCCATGGGTTCCGACAGGAGCCCGCCGCCGCAGCCGATATCGAGCAGCCGCAATCCCGCGAACGGGGAGGCGTCTTTCAGGTCCCGCCCGAACTCGGCGGCGATCTGGGCGGTGATGTAGTCCAGCCGCGTGGGGTTCAGCATGTGCAGCGGTTTGAATTTGCCATGGGGGTCCCACCATTCCGCGGCCATCGCCTCGAATTTGGCAATCTCGCCGGCATCGACCGTTTGTGTCGCGGTGTTCATGGACATCCCTTTCCAATCTTGTCACTCTTTTGGTCATGTCAGACCCGTCATATGGGTCTATATAGGACCGGTATGGACAAGTTCTCTGGCCAAAAGCGCGCAGCCGCGCATCTGTTTCCGCCGATCGACCCGTACGATCAGCGCATGCTGGATGTGGGCGACGGGCATCACGTCTATGTCGAGCAATGCGGCAACCCCGATGGCGCGCCAGTGATCGTGCTCCATGGCGGGCCCGGCGGCGGGTGCAGCCCGGCCATGCGGCGCTATTTCGACCCCGAGGACTGGCGGATCATCCTGTTCGACCAGCGCGGCTGTGGCCGGTCGCGGCCCCATGCGGCGATCAAGGCCAACACGACCTGGGATCTGGTCGACGATATCGAGCGGATCCAGAACACGCTCGGCATCGACCGCTGGGCCGTCTTCGGCGGCTCCTGGGGCGCGACGCTGGCATTGATCTATGCCGAAACCCACCCTCACTCCGTGGCCTATCTGGCGCTCAGGGGGGTGTTCCTGTCGACCGAGCGGGAACTCAAGTGGTTCTATGGCGGCGGTGCGGGGCAATTCTGGCCCGATCAATGGGCAAAATTCACCTCCCTCGTGCCCGAAGCGGAACGCGACGACCTGATCGCGGCCTATAACCGGCGGCTGTTTTCCGGCGATCTGATGCTGGAGACACGGTTCGCGCGGGCCTGGGCGTCATGGGAAAACGCGCTCGCCTCGATGGACAGCGACGGGGCGGGGGGCGAAAGCCCGGCCGATTACGCCCGCGCCTTCGCCCGGCTCGAAAACCACTATTTCATGAATCGCGGCTTTCTGGAGGAGGACGGCCAGATCCTGCGCGACCTCTACCGGATCGCCCATATTCCCGGCACCATCGTGCAGGGGCGCTATGACATGATCTGCCCGCCGATGTCGGCCAACCTGCTGGCGCAGGGCTGGCATAACGGGCGGTTGCAGATGATCAAATCCGCGGGCCACGCCCTGTCGGAGCCCGGGATCAGCCATGAACTCGTGCGGGTGATGAAGGCCGTGGGCCAGCATCGCGGCAAATACGGGCTTTGACGGCCTTTTCGCCCCAAAAACCCGTTTGCCGCTCAGTTGGCGCCGCCGCAGGCATCGCCCAGCGCGCAGCCCATGACCTCCGTCAGATCCTGTTCGGTGGGGGTCATGTAGGAATAGCGCGCGCAGGGATCCGTCTCGAAAATCACGCCGGCCTCGTCGTCCTCGCGCAGGAAAAACAGCGCATAGCTGTCAAGCGGCGGCGTTCCGCACCATGCCGAGACGCAGGACACTTCCACCGTCACATCCACCTCAAGCGGGTTCACAAACCCGTCCGCCATGGCCGAGAGGCCGGAAAACCGGGCCGGAAAGCTGTAGGGCGCGGGCAGGTTTTCGGCCCCCGTCTGCACCGCATCCGGGCGCGCGGTGTCGGGCCCCGTCCGGGTCATCTCGCCCACCGCCATCACGAAGGTCTCCTCCCGCTCGTTGGCGGCGTTGAAACTGTCGGTCACGCTGGGCGCCAGACAGCTCAGCGCAAGCGCGGGCGTGGCGGCAAGGCCGAGACAGGCGGTCACGCATAGCCGTTTCAGCACAATCCGAACTCCCTGAAGACCTGTTCGTACATCCCGCGTTTGAACGGCACGATCAGATCAAGCAGCGTCGCCGCGGGCATCCAGCGCCAGTCCGAGAATTCCACATCCTTGTGGCGCAGATCGATCACCGCGTCGTCCGCCTCCAGCCGCATGAGAAACCACATCTGTTTCTGTCCGCGATATCTGCCGCCCCACCGCCCCGGCACGATCTCCGGCGGCAGATCGTAGGTCAGCCAGTCGGCGGTCTGGGCTGCAAGGGCCACATGTTCCGCGCCGACCCCCGTTTCCTCCAGAAGCTCCCGGAAGGCCGCGGCCTCCGGCGTCTCGTCTGCATCCACGCCGCCCTGCGGCATCTGCCACGCGGGCGTGTCCATATCGGCCCGCTGGCCCGCGAAGACCAGACCGTCGGCGTTGATCAACACAACGCCGACGCAGGGCCGGTAAGGCAGGCTCTCGATCTCGGCGGGGCTCATCACCCCCTACTGTGCGCCCGGCGCAAGCGCGTTCAGCCCGGTCAGGATGTCGATGGCATAGGCCAGCTGGTAATCCTCGTTCCTCAGCTCTGCCGTGGCTTCGGCAACCGCCTGCTCCTCTTCCAGCTGGCGGCGCTCATCCTCGGTCAGGGTCGAGTTCTGAAGCGACCCGCGAAGCGAGGCTTCGGTCCGCTGCGGGCGGTCCTCCTCGTCCGACTCGACGCTTTCGCGCTGCTCCACCAGAATGTCCGGTGCCACGCCAAGCGCCTGGATCGACCGGCCCGAGGGCGTGTAGTAAAGCGACGTGGTCAGGCGCATGGCGCCTTCGCCCTGCAACGGCATCACCGTCTGGACCGACCCCTTGCCGAAGCTGTTGGTGCCCACCACCACCGCGCGGCGATGATCCTGCAGCGCGCCGGCCACGATCTCCGAGGCGGAGGCAGAGCCGCCATTGATCAGCACCACCACCGGGCGCCCGTCGATCAGATCGCCGGGCGTGGCATTGTAGCGTTCGCCATCGGCCTCGTCCCGGCCGCGGGTCGATACGATCTCGCCGCGCTCCAGAAACGCGTCGGAAACGCGGATCGCCTGGCTCAGCAGCCCGCCGGGGTTGTTGCGCAGATCCAGAACCACACCATCGAGATTTTCCAGCCCGCCGACCTCGGCGATCAGTTCGTCCAGACCTTCGCGCAGGTTCGGATAGGTCTGGTCGTTGAAGGTGGATACCCTGAGGATCGCGGTGTTGCCTTCCAGCCGCGCGCGCACGGCGGTCAGGCGGATCCGGTCGCGCACGATGGTGATGTCGAAGGGCTCGTCCACCTCCTCGCGGACCACGGTGATCACGATCTCCGAGCCGACGGGCCCGCGCATAAGATCGACCGATTCCTCCAGCGTCAGACCCAGAAGCGCCTCGCCATCCACATGGGTGATGAAATCGCCCGCTTCGACACCGGCGGCCATCGCCGGGGTGTCGTCCATCGGCGTGATGACGCGGATGAACCCCTCTTCCTGGGTCACTTCGATGCCCAGCCCGCCGAACTCGCCGCGTGTCTGCACCTGCATCGTGTCGTAATCGCGCGGCGGCAGATAGCTGGAATGCGGATCGAGGGAGGTCAGCATGCCGTTGATCGCCGCCTCGATCAGATCGGCCTCGTCCACCTCTTCCACGTAATTGGCGCGGATCCGTTCGAAGATATCGCCGAACAGGTCGAGCTGTTCGTAAACCGAGGCGTTGCGGTCATTTTCCTGGGCGATCAGCGGGCCGGCGATCTGCGTGGTCAGCAGAACGCCCGCCGCCGTTCCGCCTATGGCCGCCATGACAAATCTTTTCATCTGAGCCTTATCCTCATCTCTACTCGGTGACGAACCACTCGGTCGGGTCCACGGGCACATTCTCTTCTCTTAGCTCTATATAAAGCGTTTCTGACAACTCTCCGCCACCACCTTGCGCATTTGTGACAATCACGTTGTCGCTGGTCTGCGGGGCGCCGCCCATCAGGCCGATCGGTGCAGAGGGCGGCAGAACCTCGCCGGGGCGCACGAAAACATCCGCCAGCCCCGCCAGAACCAGTAGGTAATCGCCATCCGGCTCGATGATCACGACGGTGCCGTAATCCAGCAAAGGCCCCGCATAACGGACGGTTGCGGGCCATGGCGCGGTGACCATCGCCTGCGCCTGCGTGGCCAGCACCAGACCGGGCCGGGCGATGCCTGCGGCGTCCTCCTCGTTGAACCGGCGCAGCACACGGCCAAGTGCCGGCAGCGGCAGAGAGCCCCGCGCCTCGGCGAAATCGGGCAGGTCGAACCCGCTCAGATCGGTCTCGGCGGGCTGTTCGCGAAGGCTTTCGGCGAAACTGTCCAGCGAATCGACGCTTTCCATCAGTTGCAGCATGGCTTCGGTGTTCAACTCGAACCGGTCGGGCAGAACGCGCCGGTCGGCGATGGCCTGCGACAGCCGGGTCCGGGCCTCCTGTGCGCCGTTCAGCCCGGCGCTCAACCGGGCCAGCGCGCTTTCCTGCAGGGCACGCAGCTCCGCGATTTCCTGCAACTGGCCCTGCAGGCGCGCGGCCTCGCTGGCGATCGCGGGGCTTACATCGGACAGGATCATGCCCGACCGCGCGGTCCCGACGGGCCCCGAGGGGTGCAGCATCAGCAAGGGCGCGGGCGCGCGCTCCATGGTCTGCAACACGCCCAGAAGGCGCGCCAGCCGCTCCCGCTCCGCCTCGAACACCACCAGTATGGTCTGTTCGCGCAGGGCGGCGCGGCGAATGCCCTCGCGCAGCGCCAGAAGCCCCTCCTCATAGGCGCGCACGGTTTCGGTCAGGGCCTCCACCCGGTCGCGCGCCCCGTCTGCCTCGCCCAGCGAGGTCGCCGCTGCATCCAGCATCTGGGCCGCGCGCTGCGCCGTCAAAGCCGGGTCCAGATCGGCCCGCGCCGTACCGGGGGGCAGCGCCCAGACCAGAGCCCAGATCAGCGCCAGACGGGCCAGATGCCTCATGCGATCAGGCTCTTTCCGGTCATTTCCGGCGGTGTCTCCAGCCCCATAAGCTGCAACAGCGTCGGCGCCAGATCGGCCAGCCGGCCATGGGATATGCGCGCGTCCTCCGGCCCGCCCACAAGGATGACGGGCACCGGGTTCAACGTATGCGCGGTATGCGGCCCGCCGGTTTCCGGGTCGATCATGACTTCGCAATTGCCGTGATCCGCGGTGACAATCATCGCGCCGCCCGCTGCCTCCAGCGCGGCCAGCGCCCGCCCCAGCCCGGCATCGACCGCCTCGCAGGCCTTCTTCGCCGCCTCCAGATCGCCGGTATGCCCGACCATGTCCGGATTGGCGTAATTCACCACGATCAGATCATATCCCGCCTCGATCGCCGCCACGAACCTGTCGCTCACCTCGCCCGCCGACATTTCCGGCTGCAGATCGTAGGTCGCCACATCGGGGGATTTCGGCATGCAGCGGTCCTCCCCCGTCTCGGACACTTCCTTGCCGCCGTTGAGGAAGAACGTCACATGGGGGTATTTCTCGGTTTCGGCCAGCCGGTACTGGCGCAGCCCGTGCTTCGCGACCCAGGCGCCCAGCGTGTTGACCACGCGCTGTTTCGGATAGGCGGTGGTCATGAACTCCTCATGCGTGCCCGAGTAATCGACCATCCCCAGCAGCGCCGCCAGATCCGGGCGCCCGCTCACGTCGAACCCGTCGAACCCCGGTGCGCCGATCGCGCTCAGGATCTCGCGCGCCCGGTCCGCCCGGAAATTCAGGCAGAAAAACCCGTCGCCCCCGGCCACCCCGCCGAAATTGCCGATCACCGTGGCGGGGATGAACTCATCGGTCTTGTCGTCCTCATAGGCGGTCTTCACCGCCTGCTCCGGCGTTTCCGCCCGCGCCCCGTCGCCGCGGATCATCGCGGCATAGGCTTTTTCCACGCGGTCCCAGCGGTTGTCCCGGTCCATCGCGAAATAGCGCCCGATCACGGTGCCGATCCGCGCCCCCTCGGGCAGCGCATCCTGCAGTTCCGCGATGAAACCCGCGGCCGATTTCGGGGCCACATCGCGCCCGTCGGTGATGGCATGGATCACAACCGGCACCCCGCCATCGGTCACGGCTCTGGCCGCCGCCACGATATGGCTCAGATGCCCGTGCACCCCGCCATCGGACACCACGCCCATCAGATGCGCCGTCCCTCCGGAAGATTTCAGCGCGTCGACAAAGCCCAGGATCTGCCTGTTTTCAAAGAAACTGCCGTCTTCGATGGCCAGATCGATCATTCCCAGATCCATCGCCACCACCCGGCCTGCGCCGATATTGGTATGCCCGACTTCGGAATTGCCCATCTGCCCCGTGGGCAGCCCCACATCGCGGCCATGGGTCGTCAGGGTCGCATGCGGGCATTCGGCCATCAACCGGTCGAAATTCGGGGTGGCGGCTTGCATCGGCGCATTGCCTTCGACGGAGGGATTGATCCCCCAACCATCCAGAATGCACAGAACGACAGGTTTCGGATTGTTCATGCCCCGCGTTCTACGCAAGGCCGCAAGGACAGGCAAGGATCAGACCCGGTGATAGGGGCTTCCCGCAAGGATCGACGCGGCGCGATAAAGCTGCTCGGCCAGCATCACGCGTGCCAGCATGTGCGGCCAGACCATCGGCCCGAAGGAAATCGCCCGGTCCGCCTCCTCGCGGAACGCGCCGCTCACCCCGTCGGCGCCGCCGATGACACAGGCCAGATCGCCCCGCCCCCGGTCGCGCAGATCGGCGACGTCGCGGGCGAAGTCGGGCGATGTCATCATCCGCCCCCGCTCGTCCAGCACCCAGAGCGCGGCTGCCTCGGGCAGGGCGCGGCGCAGCAATGCGGCCTCCGCCTCCGGCCCGCCGCCTTTCTTGTCTTCCACCTCGATCACGCGCGCCGGGCCAAGCCCCAGGGCCCGCCCGGTCCGGTCGAACCGTGTCAGATAATCGTCGATCAAATCACGTTCCGGGCCCGCCCGGAGCCGGCCCACGACGCAAAGATGTATCCGCATGCCGCGCGTCTACTGCGGTTTCGCAGCGGCGTCCGCGGGCATCCACATCTTTTCGAGCTGATAGAACTCCCGCACTTCCGGGCGGAAGACATGGACGATCACATCGCCCGCGTCGATCAGCACCCAGTCGCCGGCATCCTTGCCCTCCACCTTGCAGCGGCGCCCGGTGACGGTTTTCAGCCGATCCACCAGCTTTTCCGACAGCGCCGAGACCTGACGGGTGGAGCGCCCGGACGCGATCACCATGTAATCGGCCATGGACGACTTGCCGCGCAGATCGATCTGCACGATATCTTCCGCCTTGTCATCGGTGAGGGAGGCAATGATCCGTTCGAGAAGCTCTTCGCTCGAAACGTTTTGCAAATCAGGCGCTCGTCGCGCCTCAGGTGCGGCGGTATCAGATGCCGCAAGAGTTGGTCCAGCCAGGACTCTGTCCTCCATTTGACGCGCCGCAATGCCCCGGCGCCGGGCCCACATCAAAGATAACATCGCCAATGCCCGATCTCAACGGTATTGAAAAAAATGCGCGGATTGCGGTGGCGCAAAGGGAACGCGCCGTCTGTTGGATGTACCGCAATCCGCGCGGGGGAGAGGCGCCGGGAGGCCTCTCAGCCGGCCTGGGGGCACGCCGGCAGCTCGGTTGGGTTTTCGCCCAGAACACGGCGCAGACGCATGTCGTCGATCACCGGGATGAACGGGCCGTCCAGTTCCGCTCTCAGATGCACCGAGACCCGCGCCCGCCGCGCCGGGCCGTCGCCCACGCGACAGGGGTCGATGGTGAACCCGAAATTGCCGTCCACCTCGATCTCCTGTCCCATCCAGCCCAGGATCAGCCCCTGCTGATCCGCCAGGCGGGCCCGATCGCCGCGGCTCAGCACGAAGACATCGGGCGTCTCCGCGGGAACCATCACATAGCGTTCGGCGGAGACGGCCTGGGTTTGCGTATTGACCGCCGACAGCACGATGACCGCGCCGCCATCGGGCAAGGCCACCCCCTCCGGCAGGATCACCCGGGCCGCCACACCCGCGGGATCGGCGGTTACCGGGTCCACGGGCTCGGCGGCGAGAAGACTGGTGCCAAGCAGAATGGCGGTGACGCCGACGGCGAGGAGGGGTATGAGTCCGGTATGCATTGAAGTTTCCTCTTTTAACAATGAATTTTTACTGTATTACATTAAAGAAATATCAAAAGGAAAGAAGAAAATGACGAATCGTGATCTCAACCACATCATCTCCATGGCGCGGCTGTTGCATCTGGCCTCGACCATCGGCCTGATTTTCCTGCCCGTCGCCGTTGGTCTGGCTTTTGTCATCGGCGAGGCCGGCATCGACGATCTGCGCGAAACCTACGCGGAGCACACACTTCCCGAGGTGATCGGCACCGGCAGCTACCTGTCGATCCTCGTCATCCAGTCGGTCGGGCTCTTGCTGACCTTCTATGTGCTCTGGCAGATGCGCGGGTTGTTCGCCTATTACAAATCAGGCGAAACGCTCACCGCCCGCTGCGCCGGTCAGATCTTGCGGATCGGCAAGGGTCTGGTGGCGATCGGGGTCATCGGCATTCTCTCGAATACGCTGATCGTGCTGATCCTGACATGGGGCAACCCGGTAGGGCAGCGGGTTCTGTCGGTCGGCTTCAACGATGGCGATGTGGGCTTCATCCTGGCCGGTGGTCTGATCGTGGTGATCGGATGGGTCATGCGGGAAGCGGCGCTGGTCGCCGAAGAGAACCGGGGGTTCATCTGATGGAGATCGTCGTCCGGCTGGATGTGATGATGGCGCTGCGCAAGATGAAGGGCCGCGATCTGGCGGCCCGGATCGGCATCACCGAGCAGAATCTCAGCCTGCTGAAAAGCGGCAAGGTCAAGGGGATCCGCTTCGAGACGCTGGCCCGGATCTGCGAGGTGCTGGAGTGTCAGCCGGGCGACCTGCTGGAGGCCGCACCGACCGAAGATTGATATACGATTGTTATACCCGTCAGGGCCGGTTCAGGCGGTGACGGCCGGTGTCTGCAAGGGTGCGAAATGCCTCCGGGACAGCATCCAGACCAGCAGGATCATCCCCAGTTGCACGGCAATGGCCACGCCCGAGATCGCCCAGTAGGCAACGCCGAATTTCGCAACCAGCCCGGCCGCGACAAGGCCCTTGTTCAGCCAGAAATGCACCAGAACGGACAGCGCCACACCCGGGCAGACCAGCGCGTAAGACCCGGCCGACGCACCGCTTCCGCGCAGGAACTGCGCCACGTAGCCGACCCGCGACAGAACCATAAGCCCAAACAATGCAAAGAGAATTTCCACCGACAGAAGCCTGGTCAGCAGCATCAGCGTCTCGCCCGCGCTGCCATGGGTCTCGAAATGCACATGCAGCCCGTGGTTGATCCGCAGCATGGCGATGCCGATCACCGTCATCAGCGGGATCACTACCATCAATGTCGGCGCGGCCTCGGCATTCACCCCGTTCTCCATCATCGAGCGGAGGCCGAGAATGCCGGCCGCAAGCGCCACGATCAGGGCAGCGACCATGAAGAAACTCGCCGCCATGATGCTGATCCCGGCCGTCACCGGATTGCCCGACATCGCCGCCGGCGCGGCCAACCCGACGGCGACCATCGACAGGGCGAACCCGGGCAGCATCTGTGCGAAAGAGTTGTTGGCCTCACAGCTAAAGCCGCCATTTGAAAGGCGTTTTCCGATGAACCCGCCCAACATGCGCAGCGCATAAAGCCCGATCGTCAGAAAGGCGGCGAGGGCGACGGGGAACAGATATTCGACCACGGACCAGAGGCCCGGCACGAAGGTGAGACCGAGAATGAAGCCCACATTGATGCTCATCGCGAGCGCAAGCGGCATTGCAAGGATCTGGCTGCCCGCGTTCGATTCGCTGAACGCGGCATAGGCGTCGGATTTCCGGAAGGCGAAAAACCGGCGCAGATTCCAGATCAGCAGCTTGATGTTCAGAACCGCGAACAGCGCAATGCCGGCCATCGCGCCCAGAACCAGGGCCTGCTCCGGCAAGGTGCCCGTCCTCAGCAGTGCCAGATTGTCTTCGAAGACCGGAACGGGCTGGCCGGGATGGGGAACCCAGAACATCAGCCACATGAAAAACGTCACCGTCAGCCCGCCCGCGCCAAGCGAGGCAAGGAAATAGAGTGGTGAATAGCGTGAGGATGCCACAGTCATGATTGACACTCCATATATTTAACATTGCAAACTATATGGCATGGAGGTGACTCGCGATCAATCGACAGAAAGTCGCAGATGCGCGATGATCAGAGTGGTTTTTCCATGAAGATCGAACTGGCGTTGTCGGGATAGTCCCCGAACGGCCCGCGCCGGATATATCCGTGGCGTGTGTAAAGCCCTATGGCCGCGGGACTCAGCCGCCCGGTTTCCAGCCTCATCAGGCGGATGCCCTCGGCCCGCGCCGCATCCTCCAGTGCCTCCAGCAGCGCCGAGGCGAGGCCTGTCCCCCGGGCTTCGGGCGCGGCGAACATGCGCTTGAGTTCTGCATAGCTGTCGAAAACTGTGTATCCGCAGCACCCAAGCGCCGTGCCGTCGATCCGCGCTACGAAGAAGCGGACGTCGTTTTCAATCAGTTGCTCCGGTGACATCGCAAACCGGTCTTCAGGCGGGTAGAGCGCCGATTGCTCCTCCTCGCTGCCGGCAATCAGGCGCAGGGCGTCTTCGGAAAAGGGGTCGGCACGCGTGACGGTAATCATCGGATGATCTTGCCGCGCCTGCCCGCGCACCGCAATATGCCGTTTAACAGCCCATATTTTGTGGATAACCGCCGGAATACGCCCAGATGCAGGGCTTCACCGTTGACTTAAGCCCCTCCGAAGCCAGACAATCCACGACCAACGGAATCACATGGGCGATGACGGCTTGCGCTTTTCCAAGATCAGACTGAACGGCTTCAAGAGCTTCGTGGACCCGACCGACCTGCTGATCGGTGACGGGTTGACCGGCGTGGTCGGCCCGAATGGCTGTGGAAAGTCGAACCTGCTTGAGGCGCTCAGATGGGTGATGGGCGAAAACCGCCCCACCGCCATGCGCGGCGGCGGCATGGAGGATGTGATCTTTGCCGGTGCCGCCACCCGGCCCGCCCGCAATTTCGCCGAAGTCTCGATCATCATCGACAATTCGGAACGTCTTGCGCCGGCCAATTTCAACAGTGAAGACCAGTTGGAAATCGTCCGCCGGATTACCCGCGATGCCGGCAGCGCCTACAAGACCAACGGCAAGGACGTGCGCGCGCGCGACGTGCAGATGCTGTTCGCGGATGCCTCCACCGGGGCGCATTCACCGGCTCTGGTGCGGCAGGGGCAGATCTCGGAACTGATCAACGCCAAGCCGAAATCCCGCCGGCGGGTGCTGGAAGAGGCCGCGGGCATTTCGGGCCTGTACCAAAGGCGGCATGAGGCGGAGTTGAAGCTGCGGGGGGCGGAGACGAACCTGGCCCGCATCGACGATGTGCTGGAGCAGTTGGCAAGCCAGCTTGCGGCGCTGGCGCGGCAGGCGAAACAGGCCGCGCGCTATCGCGAGATCGGGGCGGAGCTGCGCCATGCCGAAGGTGTGCTTCTTTACCTGCGCTGGCGTGAGGCGGATCAGGCCCGGATGGCTGCGGAGACCGCGTTGCAGGCGGCGGTCCGCGATGCCGCTGCCGCGGAGGGTGACGCGCGTCACGCGGCAAAGATGCGCGAGACAGCCGAGACGGATCTGCCCCCGAAGCGGGAGGAGGAGGCGATTGCCGCGGCCCTGCTGCAACGGGTCACGGTGGAGCGGGCAGCGTTGGACGATGAGGACGCCCGTGCGGCAAAAACCATCGAAACTCTCACCGCGCGGATCGAGCAGCTGAGCCATGATATCGGACGCGAGCAGAACCTGAATGCGGATGCGGGCGACACGATCGCCCGGCTGGAGCAGGAACGTGCCACGTTGACCGCGGCGAGCGAGGGTCACGAAGACGCGCTTGCCGCCGCATCGGCGGAGGCTGCGGATGCGGCGCGCGTTCTGGCGGATCGGGAAACCGCGTTGAGCCAGTTGACCGAAGATGCCGCCCGGCTTGCCGCACGCCATCAGTCGGCGCAGCGCCTGGTGGAGGATGCGAGCCGCGCGGAGGCGCGCAATACCGCCGAGGCGGAAAAGGCCGGTGCCGCGGCCGTCGAAGCCGAGGATCGCCTGAAAAGCCTGACCCGCGATCATGAAAATGCCGAAGCGGCACTGACCGCCGCGACCGATCTGGCCGCCCGCGCCGAAGACACGCTTGCCCAGACCGAAGCTGCCCGCGCGCAGGCGCAGACCAGCGAGGGCGAGGCCCGCGCCGCCCGTGCCGAGGCCGAGGGGCAGCTGGGCACGCTGGATGCCGAGGTTCGCGCGCTGACCAAATTGCTGGATCGCGAACGCGGCAGTGGCGATCAGATCCTCGATCAGGTGCAGGTGGCTCCCGGGTTCGAAGCGGCGGTCGGCGCCGCTCTGGCCGACGATCTGAAAGCGCCCGTTGCGGCAAAGGCGGGGGCCAGCGGGTGGACCGCTCTGCCCGCTTATGACACGGCGCAGCCGTTGCCTGCGGGCGTGTCCGCGCTGACAGGGTATGCCGATGCGCCGGAGGTTCTGGCCCGGCGGCTGGGTCAGGTTGGCGTGGTCAGCCCCGAAGACGGGCCGCGTCTGCAGGCGGCGCTTTTGCCGGGGCAGCGTCTGGTCAGCCGCGAGGGGGATTTGTGGCGATGGGACGGGTTCGCGCTGCCTGCGTCCGAAGGGTCCTCCACCGCTGCGCGGCGGTTGAGCCAGGTCAACCGGCTGAACGATCTGTCCGCCGAACTGGAACGCGCGACCAAGGCTGCTGACCGTGCCCGCGCGACCCATGAAAGCAACGCGGCCCGTCTGGCCGACCTGACCGGCGCCGACAAGGCCGCGCGGGAGGCCCGGCGCGCCGCCGATGCGCAGGTCGCCGAGGCGAGCCGCGCCTTCAGCCGGGCCGAGGCCGAACGCAACATTCTGGCCGGGCGTCTGGAAACCCTGCGGCAGGCCGCCCGGCGCCACGAGGACGAGGCCGCCAATGCCCGGCGCGACCTGAGCGAGGCCATGGCCGCACAGGCCGGGCTGGACGATCTGGAGACTGTCCGCGCGCAGGTTGCGGATACCAAGACGACGGTCGAGGCCGCACGCCTGACGATGTTGGCCCGGCGAACCGGGTTCGACGAGTTGAAACGCGACGGCGAGGCGCGCGCCAAGCGGATCGCCCAGATCGCGGGCGAACTGGAAACCTGGCGCAAGCGGCTGGCCACGGCCGAGACCCGGATTGCCGAACTGAACAGCCGCAAGACCGCGTCGGAGGCCGAGCTGGGTTCCGCCCGCGCCCTGCCTGCGGAGATCGCGGCGCGCCGGGACGCGCTTGCCGGCACCATCGCCAAGGCGGAGACGCGCCGCGCTGTCGCGGCGGACGCGCTTTCGGCCGCGGAAACCGCGCTGAAATCCGCCGTCGCCGCCGAGCGGGAGGCGGAACGCGCGGCCTCCGACGCGCGGGAGGCCCGCGCCCGTGCCGAGGCCCGCCGCGATGCCGCCGCGGAGGCCGTTGCCCAATCCGCCGACCGGATCATGGACGAGATGGAACTGACCCCGGACAGGCTTCTGGAAAACCTCGATGCCGATCCCGAAAAGCTGCCCGGGGCCGAGCGGGTCGAAAGCGATGTCGTTCGGCTGCGGCGTCAGCGGGATGCGCTGGGCGCCGTGAACCTGCGCGCCGAGGAGGATGCGGAAACGGTGCGGGAGGAGCATGACACGCTGGAGGCCGAAAAGCTCGATCTGGAAGAGGCGATCAAGAAATTGCGGGCCGGGATCACGGCGCTGAACCGGGAGGGGCGCGAACGGCTTCTGACCGCCTTCGAAGAGGTCAATCGCAATTTCGGCGTGTTGTTCACCCATCTGTTCGGGGGCGGCGAGGCCAAGCTCGTGCTCGTGGAAAGCGACGACCCGCTGGAGGCCGGACTGGAGATCCTGTGCCAGCCGCCGGGCAAGAAGCTTTCCACCCTGTCGCTGCTGTCCGGTGGTGAGCAGACGCTGACGGCGCTTGCGCTGATCTTCGCGGTGTTTCTGGCCAATCCGGCGCCGATTTGCGTGCTGGACGAGGTCGACGCGCCGCTGGACGATGCCAATGTCGCGCGGTTCTGCGATCTGCTGGACGAGATGTGCCGGCGCACCGATACCCGCTTCCTGATCATCACCCACCATGCGGTGACGATGTCGCGCATGGATCGGCTGTTCGGGGTCACGATGGCCGAACAGGGTGTCAGCCAGCTGGTCAGCGTCGATCTGAAAAAGGCCGAGCAGATGGTGGCCTGAGGCGAGCTAGAAACTGCCGAACAGGCCGCCGAGCGTGAGTACCACGATCAGCGCCAGTGTCGGGATCGCGACGGCCACCATGAACACATCCGCATAGCTTTCCTTGTGGCTCAGCCGACCGATCGCAAAAAGGGTGATCACCGCGCCGTTATGGGGCAGCGCGTCGAGACCGCCGGTGGCGATCGACATCACCCGGTGCATCAGCGAGGGTTCGATCCCGGCGGCCTCAGCGCTTGCCACATACTGATCGCCGAGCGCGTCGAGGGCGATGCTCATCCCGCCCGAGGCAGACCCTGTGATCCCGGCCAGGATCGCCGAGGAGGCGGCAAGGGAAATCAGCGGCCCGCCGGGCAGCGCGGCCACGGCATCGCGGACCATTTCGAAGGCGGGAAGACCGGCGGCGACCGCACCGAAGCCGACGAGGGCGCTGGTGTTGAAGATCGGCAGAAGCGAGGCTTCGGCCCCCCGGCTGAGAGAGTTGGCCGGCTGGTCGAGCGTTCGATGGAAAAGTGCCATCGCCAGCAGGATGCTGCAGATCAGCGCCGCGATGATCGACCAGATCCCGATCAGCGCGCCTGCATCGGTGCTGCCCCACCGAGCATCGGCCAGGTAGCTGGTATCGAGCCCGGGCAGCAGGATGGTGCTGAACACGAAGTTGAGGATCAGCACCGACAGGATCGGGCTGAGCGCCAGCCAAAGCGGCATCGGCTTGCGGATCAGCGGCTGGCTCGGCGTGTCTTCCGCGATCTCCGTCCCGCGTGGCGGGCTTTCGAAATGCTCGCCCGCGGCCCTGAGCGTGCGGGCGCGCCGGGCAAGCCAGAACAGGCCGAACCCCGCCATGATCAGCCCCGCGATAATGCCAAGCCCCGGGGCGGCGAAGGCGGTGGTGCCGAAATACGGCATCGGTATCGCGTTCTGGATCGCTGGCGTCCCGGGCAGGGCGGTCATCGTGAAAGTGAAGGCGCCAAGCGCGATGGAGGCCGGGATCAGCCGTCGCGGCAGGTCCGCGCTGCGGAAAAGCGCCATGGCCAGCGGGTAGATCGCGAAGGCGACCACGAAAAGCGACACACCGCCATAGGTCAGGATCGCGCAGGAAATCACCACCGCCGGGATCGCCTGTTGCTGGCCGAGGGCGCGCACGATGCCGTCGGCCACGCGGCGGGCCGCGCCGCTGTCCTCCATGATCCGGCCGAAGACCGCCCCAAGCAGAAACAGCAGGAAATAGGAGATGATGAAGCCACCGGTCGCGGGCATGAAGCGCTGCGTGAGGCTGGCCAGAAGCGGCTCTCCGGCCATGCCGGCGGCAAGCAACGCCATCACCGGCGACAGGATCAGAACCGAAACGCCCCGCCAGGCGAGCCAGATCAGCAGGGTCAGCGGGATCAGGATGGTGGCAAGGGTCAGCATCGCGGCTCCGATATGGGGTCGGAGCCACTCTGCCGGTCTGGGGGGCGGCGAAAACCCGTCGAAATGCCGCAGTGCGGCGGCAGCTCAGAGCGCGCGCAGCAGTTCCACCGTTGGCCAGGCATCCGCGGGCAGGCCAAGGCGCTGCTGTTCGGCCTGCACGGCCGCACGGGTCATCCGGCCCAGAATGCCATCGACCCCGCCCACGTCATGGCCGCGCGCCACGAGCCGCTGCTGCAACTGGCGCATCTGGTCGGGGCTGAGCCCGCCGGTGGCGCCACCCGCGTTGTAAACCGGCGCGCCCTCCAGACGAGTGGCGAAATAGGCGGCGGTTGTCACATAAACAAAGCTTTGATTCCATTCGAAGAACACGTTGAAATTGGGGTATGCGAGGAAGGCCGGACCGTTCCGGCCCTGAGGCAGGAGAACGGAGGCCTGAAGGTTGCGGCCCGGCAGGCTGCCGGTTCTGGCGCGAATGCCCGCCGCCTCCCATTCCGATACCCGGCGGGTCGTGTCGAGGCCGGTCTGCGCCCAGTCCAGGTTGCCGGGCACGCTGATCTCGACCAGCCAGGGTTCGTTCGCGCGCCAGCCAAGTCCGCGCAGCATGTTGGCCCCCGACAGGAGCGCATCGGCCGGCGAGGTTTTCAGGGTGACATGCCCGTCGCCGTCACCGTCGACACCCCGGGTCAGGATATCTTCGGGGAGCATCTGCACCATGCCGATTTCCCCCGCCCAGGCCCCGGTGGTCGTGGCCGGGTCGAAATCACCATTCTCGAACAGTTCCAGCGCCGCGAAGATCTGCGGGCGGAAAAGCTGCGGGCGGCGGCAATCATGAGACAGCGTCACCAGCGCGTTCAGCGTGTTGAAATCGCCCTGAACCGCCCCGTAATCCGTCTCCAGCGCCCAAAAGGCCAGAAGCACCCCGCGGGAGACGCCGAACTGCCGCTCCGCCACCTCGAAGACAGCGTCGTAGCGCTGGCTGTTGCGGGCGCCGTTGGTGATCCGGTTCTGACTGATCACCCGGCGCGAGAATTCCGTAAAGGGCAGTTGGAACACCCCTTGCCGGCGATCGGCATTGATCACCGACTGGTCGAACCGGACCGAGCGGAAGAATGCATCGACATTGGCCTGGGAATGGCCCCGGCTGACCGCCTCGGAGCGCAGACCGTTGACGAAGCTGCTGAAATCCCCGCCGCATTGCTGGGCGAGGGCGGGCGCAGCGCTGAGCGTGACGGCGAGAAGGGCGGCGGGCAAAATGCGCATCGGGAAATCCTGTTTTTTGCGAACGTCGGCAGATTAGCAAGGTTGCGTAGGCTGGCAAACCGTCAGAATAGCGCGAGGGCGAAAACAAGCCCAAGCATCAGCGCCCATGTTCGCCAAAGCACGCCTATGGCGGCGTCGATGTCGCGCGGCCCGGGGTCGTGGCGGCCGGACGCATTCACGAAGGGAAACGCCTTGCGCTCTCCGTGATAGCTGCGCGGACCGGAGAGCGCGATGCCCAGAACGCCCGCCATCGCCGCCTCGGGCCAGCCCGCGTTGGGGGACCGGTGCCTCCATGCCTCGCGGCGGGCGATGTGCCAGGCCTGCGGGGCGCCGTGGGCCAGGGCTATCAGAAGCGCAGTGAGCCTTGCGGGCACCCAGTTCAGAACATCGTCCAGCCGCGCGGCGGCCCATCCGAATTGCGCGTGCCGGGCGGTGCGATGGCCGATCATGCTGTCGGCGGTGTTCACGATCTTGTAGATCAAAATGCCCGGCAGCCCGAGCGCAAGAAACCAGAATGCCGGCGCCACCACCCCGTCGGAGAGGTTTTCGGCAGCACTTTCGATGGCGGCGCGCGCAACCTCCGGTTCGGTCATCCCGCCGGTGTCGCGACCGACGATCATCGCCACGGCCCGGCGCCCGGGCAGGGTGCCGTAGCGCAGTGCGTCGGCCACCGCCTGCACATGCTGCACAAGGCTGCGCTGCGCCAGAAGGATGGCAGCGCCAAGCGTGGACCAGAGCCAGCCAATAGGCAGGGCATCTGCGATCACACCGATCATGCCCGCCAGGCCGATCAGCCCGGCGAGTGCGAAAATGCCCATCGCCCGCCGGTTTGCGCCGGTGTTGAACCGGGCATCGCACCAGCCGACCGCGCGCCCCATCAGAACCGCGGGATGCGGGATGCGCGACCAAAGCCAGCGCGGCTCCCCCAAGATCGCGTCCAGCAAGAGAGCGAAGAACAGGCTCATGGCCGGCCCGGGTCGCCGATTGCGGCCTCCAACCGTTGCCAGTGGTCGGGATGCGGAAGGCCAAGGCGGATCCAGCGGCTGGAATAGGGGAAGATACGCGTCCAGATGCGGTGCCGGGCGAGGCGGGTCTGCCAGGTGCGCGCGTCAGCGACATCGTAAAGCCGGAAGAGTGAGGTGCCGCCGACACGCGTTGCGCCGCCGCCGGCCATCAGGGCGTCCATGCGCGCCGCGTCCACGGCAAGCCGTCTGCGGGTCTCCTCCGCCCAGGTATCGTCGCTCAGCGCACGTGCCCCGATATGCAGCGCCGGGCCCGAGACGGGCCACGGCCCGAGCCTCTCCGCAAGCTCCGCCAGCGTTTCGGGCCGCGCGATCGCGAAGCCAAGACGCAGCCCCGCCAGCCCCCAGAACTTGCCGAAGCTTTTCAGGACGAGGGTACCCGGTCGCCGGGCCAGCCCGATCAGTGTACGCTCCGGCGTGACGTCGCAGAAGCTTTCGTCGATCACAGTCAGCGCGCGCTGCGGGATCTCCGCAGCATCCCGCATCCGGCCATCGGGGTTGTTGGGCTGGACGATGACTTGCGCGTCGCCCGCGTCCCCCAACTGCCAGCCTGCCGCGCGAAACGCCGCCTCGTGTTCGTTATAGGTGGGGCCGTTGATGGTGACCGTGGTCGCCGGGGCAAGCCGTGGCAGTTGCGCGATCAGCGCCGATGCCCCCGGGGCAGCCAGAATATCCGTCCCGTCCGGCAGACCCCAGAACCGGCGTGCCTGAGTCAGAAGGGCTTCCATGGCCCGGGTGTCAGGCAGGTCGGCCCAGGCCGCCATCGGAACATCGCCAACCGGATACGGAACCGGGTTGATGCCGGTCGACAGATCCAGCCACTCATGCCGCCGCCCGCCAAAGCGACGGGCGGCGGCATCGATCCCGCCGCCATGGTCGCGTGTTGTGTGAACCGGCCCTGTCATGACGCCGGTTGAACCTGATTTTCAGGCCGCCTGCAACGCCTCCCGCCCGTGGGGCTCGGCCCAGTCGATCACCGGGTTGATCGGAATGATGCGGTGCGGATTGATGCTGTCATGGCTGTAGTGATAATGCCGCACGATGTGATCGAAATGAATCGTGCCCGCGACACCCGGCCATTGATAGAGCTCCCGCGTATAGGCCCAGAGGTTCGGGTAGTCGACGATGCGCCGTCGGTTGCATTTGAAATGCAGGTGGTAGACCTGATCGAAACGGACAAGCGTGGTCAGCAGGCGCCAATCCGCCTCGGTCACCTGATCGCCGGCCAGATAGCGGGTTTTCGACAGCATCCCCTCGACCCATCCCAAGGCCTCGAAAAGCGCGGTGACGGCGGTGTCATAGGCGTGTTGCGAGGTGGCGAAACCGGACTTGTAGACCCCGTTGTTGATATCGGAATAGACGCGCGCATTGATGCCGTCGATCTGCTCGCGCAGCGGTTCGGGGTAGAAATCCTGCGTGTCGCCGGTGATGTCGTTGAAGGCAGCGTTGAACATGCGGATGATCTCGGCGCTTTCGTTGGAGACGATGGTCTCCCGCTCCTTGTCCCACAGGATCGGGACGGTCACCCGGCCTGTCATGTCGGGTTTCGCGCGCAGGTAGATGTCCCGCGCGAAGGGCAGCCCGAACAGCCGGTCTCCGGTCGCGCCGTCGAAATCCGTATCGAAGGTCCAGCCCTCGGACAGCATGTCGGGATGCACGACGGAGATGTCGATGTGATCCTCCAACCCTTTCAGTGCGCGGAAAATCAGGGTCCGGTTGGCCCAAGGGCAGGCATGGGAGACATAGAGATGATAGCGCCCGCTTTCGGCCTTGAACCCGCCCTCGCCCGAGGGGCCGGCGCTGCCATCTGCGGTGATCCAGTTGCGAAACTGCGCCTCCTGACGCTCGAAGGCGCCATCGGTCGACTCGGTCTCGTACCACTTGTCCTGCCATTCGCCGTCAACCAAAAGGCCCATATGCATGCTCCTCGCTCTTTGCTCACCCGGCAGAAGTAGTGCCCGGGGCCGTCGGGGGAAACAGGAACCGGCGCAGGGATACATCGGCAGCAATGCACAGCCCGACTGTGGCCAAGCGGTGACGCTTGCCCGTGCCGCTCAGGAAAAATCTTGACGGAAGGCATGGTTACGACATCCTAACCATGTCTGGGACAAGGTGCTGCCATGACCGGTTTTTTGCCCAAAGAAGTGCTTGATGGCCTCAATGCGGCCCGCAAACGCGACATAAAACGCCGCGCCCGCCGCAGGGTCCACGTGGGCGAAAACGTGTATCCGATTCTCGACTATGCGGATGAAGGCTTTGCCGTGGATGCGGAAAATGCGCCAAATCTGCGGGGCTTGGTGGATATCTATGACGGGCCGCAGCATCTCTATCAGGCGCTGATCGTCGCCTCGGCCCGGGATGGCGACCTGATGCGCTATGAATACAAGCGCAACACCCCCGCCGTGCATCACGCGCCGGTGGACTTCGAGCGGCCGGATACGAGCCCGATCGCGTTGCTGACACGGGGATAGCCCGGCAATCGGCGATTCGCGATGTATCGGGGCAAACCGGTTTCTATCTGCACAATTCTTGCGCCAATCCGCCCTCGGGCCGGAGAAACTCCGCCCATGGCCCATGCAGGGCGGCAAAGCTGCGAAGTAATTCCGGTCCACCGCCCCTAAACTTGCTAGGACAGACATGGCCTGCGGAGTGCGCGAAAGATGATCCAGACCCCCTATCTGCTTTTCCTTGGCGACGCGCCCGATCAACTGGCCGCCAAGGTTGCGCGCGGCATCCGCGACTGGCGGCCCGGCAATTGCGTCGGCCAGTTTCGGATGGAGGGGTGCAAGGCGGACATCGGCCTGCCCGACATGACCCTGGCCCAGGCCCGGTCCGCCGGGGCGCGGACGCTGGTGGTGGGCGTGGCCAATCGTGGCGGTGTGATTTCGGCGGCATGGAAGAAGGTGCTGGTCATGGCGCTGGAGGAGGGGTTTGATCTGGCCTCCGGTCTGCACAACCTGCTGCGCGACGAGCCCGATCTTGCCGCCGTGGCCAAGGCGACGGGTCGGGCGCTGCACGATGTCCGCGTGCCGGAAATGGCCTATCCGATTGCCAATGGCGTAAAGCGAACGGGCAAACGCTGCCTTGCGGTGGGCACGGATTGCTCGGTCGGCAAGATGTATACGTCGCTGGCGATGGACAAGGAGATGAAGGCGCGCGGTCTCAGATCGAGCTTCCGGGCCACCGGGCAGACCGGCATTCTGATCACGGGCAACGGCGTGCCGCTGGACGCGGTGGTGGCGGATTTCATGGCCGGGGCTGTCGAATGGCTGACCCCCGACAATGACGCCGATCACTGGGATCATATCGAGGGGCAGGGCAGCCTGTTCCATGTCTCCTATTCCGGGGTCACGATGGCGCTGATCCACGGGGGCCAACCCGATGCCCTGATCCTCAGCCATGAGCCGACCCGTACCCATATGCGCGGGCTGCCCGATTACGACCTACCGACGTTGGAGGCGTTGCGCGATACCGCCCTGCCGCTGGCGCGCATCGCAAACCCGGCGGCCGAGGTTGTCGGGATCTCGATCAACACCGCCGCAATGGCCGAGGATGAGGCGCTCGATCATCTCGCCAAGGTCGAGGCAAGGATGGGTCTGCCCACGGTCGATCCGTTCCGGCAGGGGGCCGGCCGGCTGGTAGATGCGTTGTCGGGCCTATGATCTCGGTCACGCCGGATACGTTTCGCCTCGCGGAAGTTTTCACCATCGCGCGGGGGTCGCGCAGCGAGGCGCATGTGCTGACCGCAAGGGTCATCCGCGACGGCGTCATCGGTCAGGGCGAATGCGTGCCCTATGGGCGGTATGGGGAAACGCGCGAGAGCGTGACCGCGCAGATCGAGGCGCTGCCGCAAGGGATCTCCCGCCAGGATCTGCAGGATGTGTTGCCTGCCGGCGCCGCGCGGAATGCGGTGGATTGCGCGCTGTGGGACTGGCAGGCGAAACAGACCGGTGCGCCCGTCTGGCAACTGGCCGGGCTGCCGCGGCCCGGGCCGGTGGTCACGGCCTTCACCCTGTCGCTCGACACGCCGGACAACATGCGCGCGGCGGCGGCGAAGCACAGCTTCCGCCCGCTTCTGAAAATCAAGCTCGGCACACCCGATGACATGCCAAGGCTGGAAGCCGTGCGGGCGGGCGCGCCCGCATCCCGCATCATCGTCGATGCCAACGAAGGCTGGTCGGCGGAGGTTTATGCCGATCTGGCCCCGCATCTGATCCGTCTGGGTGTGGAAATGGTGGAACAGCCGCTGCCCGCGGGGCAGGATGATCTTCTGTCCGAAATCGACCGGCCGCTGCCGGTTTGCGCCGATGAAAGCTGCCATGACCGGGCCAGCCTTCCGGGGCTGGCCGGAAAATACGACATGGTCAACATCAAGCTCGACAAGACCGGCGGGCTGACCGAGGCTCTGGCGCTTCGCGGCGCGGCGCAGGAGGCCAGCTACAAGGTCATGGTCGGCTGCATGGTCGGCTCCTCCCTTGCCATGGCCCCGGCGATGCTGGTGGCGCAGGGCGTCGATCTGGTCGATCTCGACGGTCCGCTCCTTCTGGCCGAAGACCGCGACGTACCCCTGCGCTTCGATGGCAGCACCGTGTTGCCGCCCGCGGCGGATCTCTGGGGCTGAGGTCACGCGACTGTGCGGTGCAATCCCGCGCCGCAGGCTGCACCATCCTGTCCGACTGGATACAGGATGTTTCGCCATGCGCATGCTCGCCCTTCTGACGGTTCTTTTCGCAAGCCCGGCCGCGGCCTGCGGGCCGGATACGGATTGCGTGGCCGGGGAGCGTACCTATCGGCTCTACATCCCCGAGAATTTGAGTCCCGACCCGGTCGGTGCGGTCGTCTTTGCCCATGGCTACCGTGGCAGCGCCGAGGGTGCGATGCGCAACCGCTCGCTGCGCGGTCTGGCCGATGAGCTGGGCATGGTCTTCGTCGCGCTGAAATCCGCAGGCGATGACTGGAACCTTGCCCATCGCCCCCGAAATCCGGCCCAGACCGAGGCGCTGGAATACACCTATGTCGCCGCCGTGCTGGATGATGTGGCGGCGCGTATTCCGCTTGATCGCGACCGTGTTGTGGCCACGGGCTTTTCGGCTGGCGGGATGATGACATGGACGCTTGCCTGCGGGATGCCGGAGCAGTTTGCCGGGTTCGTCCCGATATCCGGGACCTTCTGGGCGCCGGTGCCGGAAACCTGCACCAGTCCGCCGGCCAACCTTGTTCATATCCACGGAACGCAGGACAGCGTCGTGCCCCTTGGCGGGCGCCCGATCGGTGAGGCCCGGCAAGGCGACGTCCCGACGGCGCTGGCGAATTATGCGGCCCATGGCGGCTTTTCCTACACGGAAACCATTGAGGCCCCGGGCGATATGACCTGCCGGCAATCCGAAAACGCCGCCGGGCAGGTGCTTGATTTCTGTACCTTCCCGGGCGGGCATGATTTTTCCGTCACGCGGTTGCGCCATGGGATTGCACGGGTGCTCGGCCACTGAAACGGGGTTGACAGACCCGCGCCCGCAGACCCACCTGAGACCGGAAAAATCAGAGGTATGCCCCATGTCCCGCACTGTCTACGTCAATGGCGAGTATCTGCCCGAGGAAAAGGCCACCATCTCGATCTTCGACCGGGGCTTTCTCTTTGCCGATGGCGTTTACGAGGTGACCTCGGTCCTGGACGGCAAGCTGATCGATTTCGCGGGCCACGCCAGACGTCTGGAACGGTCGCTTGGCGAGCTTGAGATATCCGCCCCCTGCTCCATGGATGACCTGCTGGAGATTCACCGCCGCCTGGTGGCCGAAAACGACATCACCGACGGGCTGGTCTATCTGCAAATCACCCGGGGGGCGGCGGACCGGGATTTTGCCTATCCCACCGACGCGACGCCGACGCTGGTGCTTTTCACCCAATCCAAGCCCGGCCTTGCCGACAGCCCGGCGGCGCGCACCGGCATCAAGGTGATCTCGATCGAGGATAAGCGGTGGGGCCGCCGCGATATCAAGACGGTGCAGCTTCTCTACCCGTCCATGGGCAAGATGATGGCGAAGGCGGCAGGCGCCGATGACGCCTGGATGGTCGAGGACGGCGCAGTGACCGAGGGCACCTCCAACAATGCCTATATCGTGAAGGGCAATACGATCGTCACCCGACAGCTGGGCACCGAAATCCTCCATGGGATCACCCGCGCGGCCGTACTCCGCTTCGCGCGCGAAGCGCAGATGAGGGTGGAGGAACGGCCCTTCACCATCGACGAGGCGAAAGCGGCGGACGAGGCGTTCATCACCTCGGCCAGCAGTTTCGTGATGCCGGTGGTGGAGATGGACGGCGCGCCGATCGGAACCGGACAGCCCGGCGCGGTGGCCACCCGCCTGCGGGAGATCTATCTGGAGGAAAGCCGCAAGGCCGCGGTTTAGGGCGCGGACCAGCCCGGGTCTTTCGCGACCAGTTCCACCGTGTTGCCTTCGGGGTCCTCGGTGAAGATGCCGCGCCAGCCGATCCAGTCGAAATGCTCAACCCTGTAGCGTTGGCCCCTGGCCTCGTACCAGGCGATGACCGCCTCCTGCTCGGCAAAGGGCAGGCTCAGGGCAAGATGATGCAGCGATGATCGCGCCCCGGTTTCGGGTGCGTCCTTGCCTGTCGGATGCAGGCCCGGCCGCCCGGAAACGCTCTTGTCGAACAGGGCCAGCACCGACGTGTGCCCGGCGAACCCGTCGGCAATGCGGAAAAACACGATCCCGTCCCCGGTATTGCCGCTGAGCCTCGTCAAGCCGATTACATCTTCGTAAAATGCGCTCATCGCGGCGATGTCGTCGCAGCGGATGGCGATCTCTCCCAACGCGCGCACCTGGAACCCACGGGTCATCTGAGGCCCCCTTTCCGCCTCGACTATCCGTCCGGGCGCTTCGGTGCGTCAAGGCGTGTCTTGGCGCATGTGCCCGCCCGTGTCATGGATTGCGTGCATGGAGACGCTTTCCACCCTCACAGCCCGCCATGCCCGGGACGGTCGGCTGGACTGGATCGGGCGGCGCCCTGCGCGCCGGGCCGGAATGATCTCAGTCCACAGGGTCCGGATCTCCGAAACCGGCCTTGACGGCGATCATCGCACGAAACCCGGAAAGCGCGCGGTCACCCTTGTTCAGGCCGAACATCTGCCGGTAATCGCAGCATTTGCGGGGCTGGAGGCCGTCACCCCGCAAATGCTCCGCCGGAACCTGATGATATCCCGCATCAATCTGGCGGCCCTGCGCGGGCGCATCCTTGCCCTCGGCGCGGCGCGGTTGCACATCACCGGCCCTTGCGCGCCCTGTTCCCGGATGGAAGAGGCGCTTGGCCCCGGCGGCTACACTGCGATGCGCGGGCATGGCGGCTGGACGGCGGAAGTGGTCACGCCCGGAACCGTTCAGATCGGTGACGCGGTCAGCTTGGCCCAGCCCTGATCTCTTCTGCTCCGGCGTACAGGCGGCACTGCGGGAGGGTCGGACCTCCGCCGTCCCGTATCTAGCGCAGACGCTGCAATATCCGGAGAGAGGCATACCCATCTGGCACCACGCCGATGGAGGCCTGATACCGGCGCACGGCTTCGATGGTTTCGGGTCCGACGATCCCGTCGATACCATTGGTCGAGAACCCCGCCCGGGTCAGCCGGCGCTGCAGTTCCTCACGCTCGTCCCGCGTCAACGCCCGGTCGGTGCGGGGCCATGTGGCGCGGAAGCTGGTGCCGCCCGCGATCCGGTCGGACAGATGACCGACGGCGATCACATAGGCATCCGCGGTGTTGTACCGTTCGATCACGTGGAAGTTGTTGAAAATCACCAGCGCCACGCCCTCCGCTCCGGCCGGCAGGAGGATTGACGAGGGGCCGTGATCAGGCAGTTGTCCGCCATCCGGCAGGCGCACGCCCATCGCATTCCAGTGGCTCACGTTCTGTTTGATCCGCTCCCCCGATTGCGCGTAGTCGAACCCGCGGGGCAGAACCACCTCCATCCCCCAGGGTTGCCCATGGGTCCAGCCGAAGCTGCGGAGATAATTGGCGGTGGAGGCCAGCGCGTCGGCGGGATTGTCCGACCAGATGTCGCGCCGGCCGTCGCCGGTGATGTCGACCGCATGTTCCAGATAGCTGTTGGGCATGAACTGCGTGTGCCCCATGGCCCCGGCCCAGGATCCGGTCATCTGTTCCGGCTGAACGTCGCCCGCTTGCAGGATCCGCAGCGCATCAAGCAGTTGCGCTTCGAAGAACTCCTGCCTGCGGCCCTCATAGGCGAGCGTGGCCATTGCCTCTATGATGTTGATATCGCCACGAATATTTCCGTATGCGCTTTCCAGCCCCCAGATCGCGGTGACCACTTCGGCCTCCACGCGATAGGTCGCCTCGATCTGTTGCAGGAGGCGCTGATTCTGGCTGAACGCGGTGCGGCCATTGTTGATGCGCGTGGGTGAAACGGCGGTATCCAGATAATCCCACAATGCCCGGGAAAATTCCGACTGGTTGCGGTCCCGGTCGATGACCGTGCTGTTGAGCCGGACATTGCGAAACGCTCGGTCAAGGGTGTTCTGGCTGATGCCTGCGGCTCGGGCGCGGGTCTGGAACCGTTGAATCCATTGACGAAAACCGGTGTCATCCACGACAGTCTGAATCTGCGCAACGGTCTGAACCGGCGGGGATATGCCGCGCGCGACGGGGCGCAGAGAAGTTCGGACGGCATGCGATCCCTGTTGTGTGGACACCGTGACGGCGGCCACCGGCCGGGGTTCGGGCCGCAACGACGTATCCGGCGGAAACGCCAGCGCCGCACCTGGTAGAAAACTGAAAAGAATGCCGATCCCGGCCCATACGCCACGCATGCCCATACCTGTTTTATTGGTTCTCTGCTCACCCTCAGTATAGCGCGATCCGGGACGGTTAAGAAGCGGAATGCGGTCCATGCGCGGGCTGTTGCCGCATCGGACAGGTTACGAAAAATCCCGAAAATGCGAAAACGCGACCCTATCGGCATGGTCGTCGCATCAGGCACGCGTCGCTCAGCGTCGCTTGCGCAGAACCTTCTTCTTGCCTTTCGCGGCCTTGGCGCGGGACTGTCCGGCCTTGCGCCGGGGCGCCTTGCCGCGCCGGCCCGAATTGCGGCCCCCGCCGGGCCCGTGCCGCACGATCTCTCCGTCGATGGACACCAGTTCCAATGTCAGCCCGCCGGTGACCGGCACCGCTTCGGCCAGTTTCACCGTCACCTCCTGCCCGATGCCGATGACCAGCCCGGTATCGGCCCCCATCAGTGTCTGCGTCTCGGCGTCGTGGTGGAAATACTCCCGGCCGAGCGCGCGCATCGGCAGCAGACCATCGGCACCCGTTTCGTCCAGTTTCACGAAGGCGCCGAAGCGCGCAATGCCCGAGATGCGCCCGGTGAACTCCGCGCCGACCCGGTCGGAGAGATAGGCCGCCAGATAGCGGTCGTTCGTGTCGCGCTCCGCCATCATCGAGCGGCGTTCGGTGTCGGAGATGTGCTTGGCCGTCTCGTCCAGCCGTTCGATCTCCTCGGGGCTCAACCCATCGCGGCCCCAGCCATGGGCCGCGATCAGCGCGCGGTGAACGATCAGATCCGCATAGCGCCGGATGGGCGAGGTGAAATGGGCGTAGCTTTTCAGGGCCAGTCCGAAATGGCCGAAATTCTCCGCATTGTAATAGGCCTGCTGCATCGAACGCAGGGTGGAGATGCTGATCAACTCGCTGAAATCGCTGTCGCGCGCGGCATTCAGGAGCGCATTCAGATGCTGCGTCCGCAGAACCTGCCCCTTGGCCAGTGTGAAACCGCTGCTCTGGGCGGTTTCCCGCAGGGCGTCCATCTTCTGACGGTCCGGCTCCTCGTGAACGCGGAACAGCAGCGGGGTGCGTTTGGTGGTCAGGGTTTCGGCGGCCGCGACATTGGCCAGAACCATGAACTCCTCGATCAGCTTGTGGGCATCGAGCCTGTCCTTGAACGCGACCGACGTGACCTTGCCCTCCTCGCTCAGCACGATCCGGCGTTCGGGCAGATCAAGTTCCAGCGGCTGACGGTGGGCGCGGGCGCGTTTCAGCGCGGCATAGGCGGCATAAAGCGGCGCGATGACCGGCTCCAGCAGGGGCTGGCATTTGTCATTCGGCTGCCCGTCCTCTGCCGCCTGAACCTCTTCGTAATTCAGCGATGCGGCGGACCGCATGAGCCCGCGGTGAAAACTGTGGGAAAGCTTTGCGCCCTCTGCGTCGATCACCATACGCACGGCGATGCAGGCCCGCGGCACCCCTTCATGCAGCGAGCACAGATCGCCCGACAGCCGGTCGGGCAGCATCGGCACCACCCGGTCGGGGAAATATGTGGAATTGCCGCGCTTCTTCGCCTCGCGGTCCAGCGCGCTGCCCGGGCGCACGTAATGGGCCACATCCGCGATGGCGACCCAGATCACATGCCCGCCCGGGTTTTTGGGATCGTCATCGCCATGGGCATAGCAGGCATCGTCATGGTCGCGCGCGTCGGCCGGGTCGATGGTGATCAGCGGCATGTCGCGCAGGTCGTCTCGGCCGGACAGCCCGGCCGGCCCGGCGCGGTCGGCCTCCTCGATCACCGCATCGGGAAAGGCGTCGGGAATGCGGTGTTCGTGGATCGCGATCAGGCTGACGGCCCTCGGCGCGCCCGGGTCGCCCAACCGCTCGGTGATCCGCGCCCGCGGCAGGCCCATGCGGTTTTTCGGTCCCGCCTGTTCCGCCTCGACCAGTTCGCCATCCCGGGCGCCGTAGGTGGCATCGGCGGCTACGATCCAGTCCTTGTCGCTGCCCTTGGCGATGGGCACGATCCGGCCGCCCTCGGCGGATTTGCGGAAGATGCCAAGCAGCTTGCGCGGGTTGGTGCCGATCCGCCGGATCAGGCGGGCGATATACTGGTGATCCTCGCCCGAGACCTCCTGAAGGCGCGCAAGGATCCGGTCGCCCTCGCCAAGCGCGGGGTCGGTGGCGCGGGGCGCGAACAGAATGCGCGGCTCCGGCCCTTCGCCATGCCATTCCAGCGGGCGCGCGAACAGATCGCCCAGATCATCCTGCGGCAGCATCTGCAGGACGGACACAGGCGGCAGCTTGTCCGGATCGCGATAGGTCTTGCGGCGCCTTTCAAGATGCCCGTCCTCTTCCAATTCCCGGAGGATCTTTTTCAGGTCGATCCGCGCCGCACCTTTCACATGAAAGGCCTTGGCTATGTCTCGCTTGGAGGTCTGGCCGGGATGATCGGCGATCCAGGCGAGGATGTCTGATTTGGAAGGAACACGGTTCATGAGAGGGGAGGTAGCACGAGGGGCAGGGCGCGTCATCGGCGAAGTGCGATGCGGCCGGATCGCCCGGGCCCGGGCGGGTGGATCGGACGGGTATCCGCGGAGCACGACGGCCGGCACGCGGGAGGTGGCTCAAGCGAAGTAATCGGTCAGGATGCGGCCATAGATCCGTTTCAGATCGTGAATATCCTGCACCCAGACCCGTTCATCCACTTCATGCATCCGGTGTCCGACAAGACCGAACTCCACCACCGGGCAGTGGGATTTCACGAACCGCGCGTCGGATGTCCCGCCGGTGGTGGACAGAACCGGATTCTGATTGGTCTCCTTGTGGATCGCCTGACTGACCAGCGTGGAAAGTGCGCCCGGCGGCGTCAGAAACGGCTCGCCGGAGATTTTCGCCTCAAGCGTGATCCGCGTACCCGTCTCCTCAGCGACCCTGTCGGCCTCCGCCAGCAACCATTCGGTCAGGGAGGCCCCGCTATGAGTATCGTTGAACCGCAGATTGACGGTCATCCGGGTTTGCGCCGGGATGACGTTGGAGGCCGGATTGCCGGTGTCGATCGTGGTGACCGAGCAGGTGGAGGGATCGAAATGCTCCGTGCCTTCGTCCAGCACATGGCTTGACATACGATGGGCCAGAAGCGCCACCGCGGGCATCGGGTTCAGCGCCTTGTGCAGATAGGCGGAATGGCCCTGTTTGCCGGCAACCGTGATATGCGCGGTCATCGAGCCGCGCCGCCCAATCTTGATCATGTCGCCGATGGTCTCCGGGCAGGTGGGTTCGCCGACGAGGCAGGCGGTCATCTGCTCGCCCTCCGCGGCCATCCAGTCGAGGATTGCGATCGTGCCGTCGGTCGAACTGCCTTCCTCATCCCCGGTGATGGCAAGGATGATCGCGCCGTCTGGCGGCGTGGTGCGCACAAAATCGATCGCCGCGGCAACAAAGGCGGCGACACCGGATTTCATGTCGGTCGCGCCGCGCCCGTAAAGCCAGCCTTGGTCAAGCTCCGCGCCGAAGGGCGGGTGGGTCCAGGCGGCTTCGTCGCCGACGGGCACCACATCGGTATGGCCATTGAAGCCGAAGCTTCGGGCATGGCCCTTGGTGCCCCACCGCGCAAACAGATTGGGCGTGCCGTTCCGGTCCACCCGAATGCTGAGAAACCCGGCATCGGCGAGCGCCTCCTGCAGCAGCTGCAACGCGCCACCTTCCTCCGGGGTGACCGAGGGGCAGCGCACCAGATCGGCGGTCAGTCTGGCGGGATCGACGGGCTGGGACATGGGGGTTCGCCTTCTGCAATCGGGGTGATGTCAGCGATAGCGCCGGGGGCAGGCGGGGACAAGCGGGCACAGTCCGCCACGGTAATCTGCGATGTCTGCCCAACTTTCGCCTCAATTCTGGCTAGACTTCGGAAAAAAGGCTGGGGCAGTCTTGCGGCAAAGACCGCGTTTCGAAGACAAGGATCATTCCTGACGCTCTCCGCGCCGGGAATTCAGCTTTGTCAACGGGTATGCCCGAGCCTTGAACGAGGCAGAGGCAGACCACATGGCCACAGCAGACGAGCTGACAATCAACACGAGCGCCTCCGCCATGCAGATGGCGCGCGCGATATTCGGCGATGGCATCACCATCGTGGATGCCGACTATGACGGCGACAGCCGGTCTTCGGGCATCTGGAGCGGCGGGGACAGCATCGCCCCGGGGCTGACGCCTTCGGATCGCGGCGTGATCCTGTCGACCGGCCGGGTCACGGATATCACGCGCGATGGCGGCGGTGACCCGAATACCCGCACCAATACCAGCACAAATACCTCCGGTGACAGCAACCGGTCCGATTTCAACGGCGTGGCCGGTCGGTCGACCTTTGATGCATCGGTCATGGAGGTCGATTTCATCCCGGACACCGATGTCATGTCGATGCAGTTCACCTTCGCGTCCGAGGAGTATCCGGAATACACCGGTTCGGTCTTCAACGATGTGGTGGCGGTCTGGGTCAATGGCCAGCTTGTGACCTCGCCGATTTTCGAGGTCACGCAGATCAATTCGGTCAACCAGTCCGAGAACGAGACGCTCTTCGTCGACAACACGGGCGATGCCTACAATACCGAGGCCGATGGGTTCACCGTGACCCTGCGCCTGATCTTGCCGGTCAACGCGGGCGTGCAGAACACCATCAAGTTCGGCATCGCCGATGTGCAGGACAGCAGCTACGATTCCGCGCTTCTGATCGCGGCGGACAGCATTCAGGGCGACTTCATCGCCGGGGACGATACCAAGACCCTGTATGAGGGCTTCACCGGCACCTTGGACGTTCTGGCCAATGACGGCGATGGCGTGGGCCTGATGATCGTCACCCATATCAACGGGCAGGAAGTGTCGGTCGGCGACACGGTAACGCTCAGTTCCGGCCACGAGATCACCTTGCAGGCCGATGGCAATCTGGCGGTGACACCGCCCTCCGATCTGGTCGGGCTGGTCGACCCGGATGTGGTCAATTTCAGCTATACGGCCGAAAATGCCGAGGGTATTTCCGACACGGCCTTCGTCACGGTCACCACGATCCCGTGTTTCGTGCGCGGGACGCGGATTCTGACGCCTTCCGGCGAGGTTCCGGTCGAACGGCTGCGGGTGGGCGACCTCGTACAGACGCGCGATCACGGGCCGCAGGCCATTCGCTGGATCGGCAACCGGCAGGTGGAGGCCACGGGACAGTTCGCCCCCGTGGTGATCAAGGCCGGCACCTTCGGTGCGCATGGCACATTGCGCCTGTCCCCCCAGCACCGGGTGATGATTTCCCATTACATGGCCGACTTGCTGTTCGGCGAGGATGAGGTTCTGGTGACTGCCAAGGATCTCGTCAATCATCGCAGCGTCTGCTTCGAAACCGGCGGTGATGTGGAATACTATCACCTGCTGTTCGACACCCATCAGATCGTCTGGTCCGACGGGCTTCTGACCGAGAGCTTCTTTCCGGGTCCGCACACGCTTGGCGGGTTCGAAGAGGAAACCCGGGCGGAAGTGCTCGCATTGTTTCCGGAATTGAGCCAAAACTCCGGTTTCGGATATGGGCCGTCCGCCCGTCCGGCGCTGAAATCCTATGAAGCCCGGGCTCTGTTTGCGTGAGCCCTGAATTTGCCTCACTCCGGATGAAATCTCCCCACATTCTTGTGCCACATTGTTTCCGTATCAGGTGTTATCGAGGTGGTTGAGATGGTCTGGGCAGCAATCTGGGATGCAACAGGTCAGGTGGACGGCGTTGAAATCGCCACGATGCCGAAGCCGGTATCGTCCGAATCCGGCCATGTCACACTGATCGTCGAAGGACGCCTGCCCCGTGGCGGCGAACGCCCGATCCGGCTTTGGGCCGGCGTCGGCACCGAAGCGGAACAGTTCGGGCTTTTCCGCATGCCCGATGGCGCGATGCGCCTTTTCCACCGCGATGTCGATATCATGACACAGCCTGGAATGCTGCAGCCCGGCGAGACCTTCCATCTGCATTACCGCACCGATATCCATGGCCGCGATACGCTTGTCGATATCCGCAATCTTGACAGCGGCCTGCGGCTCCTCCTGCGTCCGCGGGTGCCGGTCGCCCCGGATCTGACCGATTTTCTACCGCGCAGCCCACGATATGCGGAGCAGCTGAACTTCGCCGCGCTGGCGACCCATGACGTGCCCGTGGGCCCCGCCCCCTGTTTTCAGGCGGGTACGCCCATCAACACGCCTGCGGGCCCCGTTCGCGTCGAGGATCTGCGCCCCGGCATGGTCGTCGACACGCTCGATCGCGGGCCGCAGGTCGTGCGCTGGGCCGGACGGCGCGAGGTCTTGTGCCTTGGCTCCATGGCCCCCGTCGTCCTGCGTGCGCCCTATTTCGGACTGACCCGGGATTGCACCGTGTCCGCGCAGCATCGCCTGCTGATGGATGGAACCGATGTGGAGTATCTGTTCGGCGAGGAACGGGTCTTCGTGCGCGCCAGAGATCTGGTGAATGGCATTTCGGCCCGGCGCGACCACACGCGGCCCACACGGGTGTTCCACCACTTCCTTCTGGATGATCATGATTGCGTCATGGTCGGGCGCTGCCGGTTGGAGACGCTTCTGCTTGGCGACATGCTCAGTGCAAACGGGCGCAATACCGGCCAATTGTCCGAAGCGGATGCAAGCCCGCATTATCCGACGCTGGATCGCGCGGCGGCGCAGAGCCTGTTGTCCCTGATCGCAGAACATCGCCGCGTCGCAGCCTAGCGCGCGGACCCGTCTTCTCCGAAAAACGGTGTCATCTGCGCCACGATCACGGCGTTTTCGGCTCGCGCGCGCTCCATCAGCGCGGTTTCTTCGGCATCGATGTCATGGCCCTGCGCAAGCCGTTCATCGCGCGTGCCATAGCCGGTGACGTCCAGTGGGGCCAGCTCGGCCTGTTTCAGGATCGCCACGGTTTCACGCACCGCTTCCGCTTCGTCGACACCGGATGCATAGCAGATCAGGGCCGCACCGGTGGCGCCATCCGGCAACCCGTCGCCCGCCTTGCGGCCCACTTCCACCAGCAGGGTGAAGATCTGCTGGGGGCGCTTTTCCTTCTTGGCATCACTCATGGGAGCGGCTTTGCGGGTTTGGAGGTGTCGCTGTCAAGTCGATGGCGCCCCAACGGACGGGCCGAACATCCGCCCTGGCGCTCTTGGGTGGCCAAGGCGGGGCCGCGGGATCAGAAAAGATCCAGCGGTTCGGCGCCCGCCGGGTGCGATCCCGGCGGTGTTCCCGCGATCGGCAAGGTGCCGAGGGTCATGGCAGGGCCACCCTGGTTCTGGGCGACCTGTGTCTGGTGCTCTTCGGCCTGCATCTTTTGCGCAAAAAGGCCCACTGCGATGGCCATGGTCAGAAGGAAGGCTCGGGTCATGGTCTGGCTGATCTCCCTGCGCGGTTCCGTCCGATGACACGCAACGGGGCCGCACTTCCGTCGGACGCGGCCTCAGAAATTGAACTGGATGCCGATATTGGCGCTATAGAGCCTGTCTTCGTCGACGATGGGGCTGTCGGTGATCGTGTCATCCGGAAAAGATGCCTGTGCGGTGGCAAAAATCGCCGCGCTGTCGGTGATCGGAAAAGCGGTCGACACGCCCACGAACGGGATTACCGCCGCATCGGGCGCATAGGCCGGGCGGGTGCCGGTCGCTTCGGAGGGGCGGACCCCATAGAGATACCCGGCCAGATCCTCGCTTTGCCATGTCAGCCCCGCGCTGAGGCCGAGAGGCACCTGCCCCAGCATGAGTTGATGCCGGACATCCACGGTAAGCTCCCGCCCGTCATGTTCGCCGGTGATTTCCTGCAGGAATGTGGCGTTTACCGTGGCCTGCGGGCTGATGTCATAGGCAAGGCTGAAGCCCGCATCGACGGTGATATCGCGGTCGAGCCCCTGAAGGGCGACGGCATCGGGATCGTCCAGCGCGGTGAAACGGGGGGCAAGCCGCCCCTGCACACGCACCCCACCGCGATCGATCATGTCGACCGTCAGCCCGTCGAACCCGACCGAAAAGCCCTGCCCCTGATAGCTGAGCAGCGGAAAGACCGATGTGTCATCCTCATCCCCCACATAAAGGGAGTTCGACACTCCGGCCACGAGCCCGAAGCTCAGCCCCTGCGGCTGTTCCTGGGCAAAGGCCGTGCCGGTGGCGAACACGCTCAGAACAAGGGCCGGACCGGCCAGATTTCGGGTCATTTTCAACTCCGTTTTTCCAACTGCAAGATACGCTTACGCCTCTGGTTTGGCAGAGAAATAAACTAAACTGATCAGTTTGAAAAGAAGTTTTTACCGGCGTATGGTCCGCCATCCGGCAATCAGCAGACAGGCCCCGATCAGGCCGACGATGCCCTGCGAAATCCATGTGGGCGATGCGTTGATCCCCACCAGACCGAGGAGGAAATTGGCCACCAAGGCGCCGACGATGCCCAGAACAATATTCAGCAATAACCCGGTATCGGCCTTCATGATCGAACTGGCCGCCCAACCGGCCAGCCCTCCCACGACGATCGCCGCAATCCACCCAAGACCTTGCATGATACACCCGCTCGTTTACCTGATGCGCCGAGGCTAGCACGTTCCGATTTGGCCGGAAAGCACCAGGCTCAGTCGCGCAGAAGATCGTTGATCGACGTCTTCGAGCGGGTCTTTTCATCGACCCTTTTGACGATGACGGCGCAGTAGAGATTGACGCCGTTCTTCGACGGCATCGAGCCCGCGACAACGACCGAGCCCGCCGGCACCTCGCCATACATGACCTGGCCCGTTTCGCGGTCCACGATCTTGGTCGACTGCCCGATGAAAACCCCCATGCCCAGCACGGACCCCTCGCGGATGATGCAGCCCTCGACCACTTCGGAGCGGGCCCCGATGAAGCAATTGTCTTCGATGATCGTGGGGCCTGCCTGCATCGGTTCCAGCACACCGCCGATGCCGACGCCGCCCGAGAGATGTACGTTCTTGCCGATCTGCGCACATGACCCGACGGTGGCCCAGGTGTCGACCATCGTGCCGCTGTCGACATAGGCGCCGAGATTGACGAAGGAGGGCATCAGCACGACGCCGGGCGCGATATAGGCGGATTTCCGGACGACGCAGTTCGGCACGGCGCGAAAACCCGCCGCGCCCCACTCGTTTTCGCCCCAGCTTGCCCATTTGCTGTCGACCTTGTCCCACCAGCTTCCGCCCTGGGGCGAGCCGCCCTGCATCTCCATGTCTTTCAGGCGGAACCCGAGCAGGACCGCCTTCTTGGCCCACTGGTTCACGTGCCAGTCCCCGTTCTCCTGCCGTTCGGCGACCCGCAACTGCCCGCTGTCGAGCGCGTTCAGAGTGTCCTCGACGGCCTCGCGGGTTTCTCCGGTCGTGGCCGGTGTGATCTGGTCGCGCGCCTCCCAGGCGGCCTCGATCGCGGTTTCAAGCTGGGCGTTTGACATTGGGGTCCTCCGGGGATCGTGTTGGCAGGAGGCTATAGGCAACGCCGGCAGGTTTCGCAATCAGATCACGGCCACGGACAGGCGGGTATTCCGGTGGCACCGGGCCTGCCGGGCCGCTAGTGTCGCGGAACGGATTGCCCGAACAGGAACTTGTGCAAAAATGAATGACGATCAGAGACACGGCCCTTTCCGCGATGCTCATCAGGATATCCAGTCGAGCCAGATCAAGCCGGACACGCCGCAGGCGCGCTCCCCGGCTTACCGGCTCGCATTCGCGGACCCGGATTTCCTCTGCCGGGACGAGCTCAGACCCGTTCGGTTGCAGCTGGAACTGCTGAAACCGCAGCTTGAGATGGATGAACGCGGGATCGAGACGACGGTGGTGATGTTCGGCGGCGCGCGCATCCCGGCACCCGGGGAGACGGCCCGGTCGGCGGCGCTCAACGACATGAGCCGGCATTATGAAGAGGCGCGCAAATTCGCACGGCTCATCACCGAGCGTTCGGTCAGCACCGGCTGCACACGCGATGTCGTAGTCACCGGCGGCGGACCCGGCGTGATGGAGGCGGGAAACCGGGGGGCGGCGGAGGCGGGCGGTTGTTCCATCGGGCTCAACATCGTTCTGCCCCATGAGCAGGTGCCCAACGCCTATATCACCCCCGAGCTGTGTTTCAATTTCCACTATTTCGGCATCCGCAAGATGCATTTCCTGATCCGCGCGAAGGCGATCGCGGTCTTTCCAGGCGGGTTCGGAACCATGGATGAGCTGTTCGAAAGCCTGACCCTGATCCAGACCGGCCGGATGGAGCAGGTGCCGGTCCTGCTGTTCGGCGAAAGCTTCTGGCGGGAGGTGGTGAACTGGGACGCCCTGGCCCGCGCCGGAACGATCGCGCGCGAAGATCTGGAGTTGTTCCGCTTCGTCGAAACGGCGGAGGAGGCGATGGCCGTGATAGACGGCTGGGCCTATGAGGGCAAACGCGGGAACATACCGGGCCGTTAGACCCCCCCCCCGTCAATCCGGCATCGGGTATTCGACGATCTGGCTGCGGAACATCCGGTTGTAATTGTCATCCGCGACAAGGGTCGCGATCAGCCGCCCGGTCTGATCCCGCCAGAGGCTGATGCCTTCGAGATTGGGATGACGGCCGGTGGCGGTTTCCAGCAGCGTCGCCAGCGGGCCGAGGCCGCTTTCCGTGATTTCCGCGCGCCGGATGCGGGTGGCAAACCCACCGAACATGCTGAAACTGCGTTCAAGGATGTAAAGACGGCCAAGATCGTCGAAATCCATGCCCACCGGATCGAACCCGTCGCTGCGCGGATACATGAAGCCCGTATCCCAGACGCCGCCGGCGAAGCGGTAAAGCGGGGCCTGCCCGTCCGGGCCCCGCTCGGCAAGCGTGTAAAGCGTGTTGTCGGGCCCTATGGCGAGAGCTTCGAACGAGCCGTTTAGCTCCATCCTGGCGATATCCGGCGGCGTCGGAAAGCTGAGATTGACGCGGCCGTCCGGTGTGTGACCCGTCAGCCGATGATCGCCTTCGTAAGAGATATAGACATGGCCGCCCGTGCTGACGGCGAGGCCTTCGCTGTCGCGGGCGGCGCGGGTTTCGGGGCGGTTGCCGGCGGCGTCCAGAAGTTCGGCGATCCGCGTGATCCCGATGCCGGTGATGGCTCCTTCGGTGCGGGTGATGCGGGCGGCGATAAGATAACCCCGGTCGGACAATGCCCAGAGCCGGGTGCCATCGCTGCTGATCTCCACACCCGAAAGTCCCCCCAGTTGCGGCGCGTCATCCTGCCAGTCATGCTCGCTCAGCGGGTCCGCGACCGCCGGAGCGCACAGGGCCAGACAGATCAGGGCGGCGCGGATCAGGGCGACAGGATCGCCGCGCATTGGCGCGGCAGATCGCCAAGGGTCAGTTCCCGGCGCGGCTGGGGTGGCGGCGCATTCGGGTCTGGCGGCGGCGGGTTCAGGATGTTCTGAACCCATTCGCGGGCCTGATCGCAGCCGTCTCCGGGCGGCGGTGCGGCCTGATCCTCGCAGTCCGGCATGCCCGGCGGGCAGGATAGCCGCACATGGAAATGGTAGTGATGGCCCCACCAGGGCCGGATATTGCGCAGATAGCTGCGGTCGCCGGTTTCATTGTCGCACATCCAGACTTTGGCACCGGGAAAGACGAAGATGCGCGCCACGCGCGGGTCGGAGGCGGCGGCGCGCAGGACCCGCCAGTGATCCTCGGTCCAGCTGTCATTGACATAGGCGCCATTGGCCCGCCGCATGGAGATGGAGGAGAGGGTTTCCCGCTCGGCCCGGGTGAGATTCAGATTGGTGGCGGGCCGCATCCAGATATCTATGTCGAGACCGGATTGGTGGCTGCGATGGCCGGTCAGCATCGGCCCGCCTCTCGGCTGGCTCATATCGCCGACGTAAACTCCGTTCCAGGAGGTGGTCTGCGCCACCTCGCGGCTGAGATCCTGAACGTAGTCCAGCGTGATCGGCAAGGCCCAGTTGCGGTTCCGGCTCAGGCGCATCGCCTGCCAGGTCGGGCCGGTTTCGGGCAATTGCTCGGCACCCGCGACGCAGCCGCGCGCATATCCGCCGAACGCGGCGGGGCTGGCAGGGTAGCTGACACTCTCGGCGCCGAAAAGCTGGCGCGCCTCCTGTCGGGACTGGGTCACATCCAGCGGCGGCATAGCGGGGGCGGCAGGCCTGCGATCCGGCCCGGCACCGTTGCAGGCGGCCAGAACCGCAAGGCCGAGAGCGGCAAGTACGGGGCGGGTGCGGATCATGCGGCGGGTTCCTGTCGGCCATCTGGATTCACCCAGATTAGCAGAACAAGCCCAAGCAGGAAGAGGGCGATCAGCGGTGTGATCCCCATTTGCTGACTACCGCTTATCTGGGTTGTCACCCCGATCAGAAGCGGTGCGATGAACGAGGTCGCCTTGCCCGCCAGCGCATAGAGCCCGAAGCCTTCGGTCATCCGGTCGGGTTCTGTCTGTCGGACCAGCATCGTCCGGCTGGCCGATTGCAGGGCGCCGCCCGCCGCGCCGATCATCGCCCCAAGGACGTAGAAGGCGATATCTGGTAAGAAGGATTCCGGCCCGACCGGGACGCCGAAGACGCTGTCCCGAGAGATGAAGACGATGCCGATCCCCACAAGGGTCAGCACGACCACGTTGAGCGTGATCACGGGCTTGGGGCCGAAGCGGCTGTCGGCCATGCCGCCAAGCCAGGCGAAAAGGGCGCCGGTCAGCACCGCAAGGATGCCGAAGATCCCCACATCGACGACCGACCATCCCAATACGCCCGCCGCGTAGATGCCACCGAAGACATACATCCCGTTCAACCCGTCGCGGTAGAACATGGAGGAGCCCAGAAAGGCGAACAGGCTCCGGTCCGAAGGCAGGGCCTTGAGATGACTCACCAGATCGGGCAGAGCGGTCGACACGGCCCTGCCTATCGGTACCGCGTCTGGCAGCCTTGGCTCTTTCACCCAGAGGAAGAAGGGGATCATGAAGACGGCGAACCACAATGCCGTGAGCGGGCCGACCGCCCGGGTGCCTTCGCGCATCCCCGCATCCAGGCCCAGGATCGGATCGATCCCGATCAGGGTTTTGCCGGTTTCGGCGTTTTCGGCCAGCAGCAGCAGCATGATCACCAGCGCCAGAAACCCGCCCAGATAGCCGATCGCCCATCCCGTGCCCGAGATACGGCCCATATCCGCGCGCCCGCCCAGAGACGGCATCAGCGAGTTGGTGAAGATCGTCGCGAATTCCATTCCAATCAGGCCGATGGCGAAGAAACACAAGATGAAGACGAGGTTGAAATCGCCGGGCACAGCCAGCCACAGGCCCGCGGAGCCGATCACGTACATCAGCGAAAACAGCCAGATGAACGGCATCTTGTGGCCCGCCTTGTCGGCTATCGCCCCAAGGATCGGCGCCATCAAAGCAATCAGCAGGCCGGCGGCACCGATACCATAGCCCCAGGCCGTCTGTGCCGCCGTGCCGTCGCCAAGCAACTCGTTGATATAGGGGCCGAAAATGAAGGTCAGAAGCAGGGTGTTGTAAGGCTGGCTTGCCCAGTCGAACGCCCACCATCCCCAGATGCGCCTTTGCAATACCGTCGCTGTCATGCCCGTCCCTATGGTCCCGATTTCGGCGCAGCATCGGTGGCGCGGGGCGATTTGGCAATGAAAATGCCCGTGTGGCCTACATTCGCGGCGGCCAGGGGCGGGTCGCGTCCGCATCGATCCAGGCGGCGGCCCAGTCGGGAAGGTCGGGGGAGGGTTGCGATGTGCCAAGTGCCTCGACCACCTGCGCGGTGGGCACGATCCGGCCGTTTTCCGTCACGGCGGTGCGCAGCAGGACATGGTTGCAGCACAGCTCGCCCCGCCACATGGATTGCTCGATATAGACAAACCGGGCATCCCAAGCGAGCGCGCGGCTGCGCATCTCGAAGGTCTGAAACGGCCGGATGCGGGCCCGGTAGCGTACCGAGCTTCCGGCCACGACCAGACCCCATCGGCGCTGTCGGAGGACCTTTATCAGCCCGATCCGAACCGCCAGCCCGAAGCGGCCGATATCGAACAGCGACAGCGTGCGCCCGTTGTTCAGTTCCACAAAAAGGTCGATATCGCCGGGCCAGCACCGCATTCGGGTCTTGTGCAGCCCCAGAAGCGGCAGAGGGTCGGCGCGGCGGGCGCGCAGCATTTCGGCGGCGGTGCGGATGATCGGGGTCATGATCGGGCAGATGATTTCGGTTTGCGTCGGGGTCAAGCCCGGGCGTTGCGTCACTTGCAGAGCCTGCACATCCCGCTTAGGTCTGGAAGCAAGCTGATTTCCAAGGCAAAAGGCCGCGCGCATGACCTCGCTTTTCCAAATACTGATGCTCCTGATCAACGTGGCGTTCTTCATCGTGATCGCCCATGTGATCATGAGCTGGCTGATCAATTTCGGCGTGCTGAACATGCGCCAGCCGGTTGTCGCCCAGATCTGGGACGGGCTGAACCGGCTGCTTGAGCCCGTCTATGCGCCGATCCGCCGGCTGTTGCCGAGCATGGGCGGGCTGGATCTGGCGCCGCTGGTGGTGATTCTGGGCCTTTACGCGCTGGAGATCATCCTGCGCAACAACGTGGCCTTGTTCCTCTGACGCTCAATGGGTGAGTGCGGCGTTGCCCCAAAGCTCGCGCAGCCGCGCGTCCCGGCCACAGGCTTCGCGGTAAAGCTCATAGGCCACTGATTTCCGCCGCGGGCCGAATCGTGTCACGATCAGATCGGAACTGCGGTAGTAATCCTGATGATACGCCTCGGCAGGGTAGAACGGCGCCGCGTCCCGCACGGGCGTCACGACCTGACGGCCCAGTTCGGCGCTTGCCTCGGCCAGCGCCGCCTCGGCAGTCGCACGTTCCTGCGGGGTTTCCACGAAAATCGCGGTGCTGTAGCTGTGCCCCCGGTCGCAGAACTGCCCGCCCGCATCCAGTGGATCGACGGACCGCAGGAACATGTGCAGCAGATCCGCGTAGGACAGCCGGTCCGCGTCATAGGTGATCTGCGCGACCTCCAGATGTCCGGTGCCGCCGCGCACGACCTGCCGATAGGTCGGGTTGGCGACCGTTCCGCCCGCATAGCCCGAGACGACTTCGATCACGCCGGGCACCTGTTCGAAATCCGCCTCGACGCACCAGAAACACCCGCCGGCAACCACGGTTGTCTGAATATCGGCGGCATGGGCCTTGCCATGCTGCAAGGCCAGCCCGGCCAGAATGGCAACGCCAAGCATGGCGATTTTCAGCGTGTCGCGGATCGGAAGTCGGGACATGGGAAAGCGCGCTCCATACTGCGGTCGGCCACAGTTTAACGATCGAGAGGCATTGAAATACAACGCACATGGGTGTGAGGTCACGGAGCGGTGAAGAGGGAGCCCTGGCCATGGACGACGCGGTGACAACCCATCAGGCGGAAGAGGATGCGCGGAACGACAACATCCTGATTTGGGTGAACGGCGTGCTGAAGCCGCGCGGCGCGGCGATGGTCAGCGTCTATGACAGCGGCTTCATGCTGGGCGATGGCGTATGGGAAGGCCTGCGGCTTTACAACGGGCGCTGGGCGTTTCTGGATGAGCATCTGGACCGCCTGTTCGACGCGGCCAAGGCGATCGACCTGGATATCGGCCTTGATCGTCCGGGTCTGCGCGCGGCGCTGGAGGAAACCCGTGCCGCCAACGGGATGCACGGTGATGCCCATGCCCGTCTGATGGTGACGCGCGGCGTGAAGCAGCGCCCGTTCCAGCACCCGGCCCTGTCGGTGTCCGGTCCGACCGTGGTGATCATCATGGAGCATTCCCGCCCATCCCTGCCGCGCCCGATCCGGCTGGCCACGGTGCCGCATCTGCGGGGCCTGCCGATGACGCAGGATCCGAAGCTGAACTCCCATTCGAAGCTCAATTGCATCCTGGCCTGCATTGCCGCCGAAAAGGCCGGGGCGGACGAGGCGCTGATGCTCGACGTGCATGGTTTCGTGAACACGACCAATGCGTGCAATTTCTTCATCGTGCGCAAGGGCGAGGTTTGGACCTCGACCGGCGATTACTGCATGAACGGGATCACCCGCCAGAAGGTGATCAACCTCTGCCGCGCCAATGACATTCCGGTTTTCGAGCGGAATTACTCGCTGCTCGAGACCTACGGGGCGCAGGAGGCGTTTCTGACCGGCACGTTCGGTGCGCAGACCCCGGTGGGGGAGATCGACGGACGGCAGATCGGCGATGGCCGGATGGGGGCGATGACGCAGAGAATCCGGGCGCTCTATGCCGATCTGGTGGCGCGCGATGGATGAACGGTTCGTGCGCGGCGCGCATGCGGGGCGAGTGAGATGAAGATTGCCATGTGGTCTGGGCCGCGGAACCTTTCCACCGCGATGATGTATGCATTCGCCGCGCGGGGCGATTGCGCCGTCTGGGACGAGCCGTTCTATGGGGCCTATCTGCGGGAAAGCGGCTCGGATCACCCGCTCGCCGGTGAGATCATCGCCGCCCATGAAAGCGATCCGGCCGTGATTGGTGCGCGTTGTGCCGGGCCGGTTCCGGATGGCAAGGCGCATTTCTACATGAAGCACATGCCCCATCACATGCTGCCCGGCTTTCCGCTGGACTGGGCCGAGGACTGCGTAAATGTCCACCTGATCCGGCATCCGGCACGAGTGATCGCGAGCTATGCGGCCAAGCGCGAGGCGGTGACGCTGGAGGATATCGGGTTTCCCCAGCAAGCGGCGCTCTATAGGCGGCTTGGCGGTGTGGTGATCGACAGTTTCGATATCCGGCAGACCCCCCGAGGGATGCTGGAGGCGCTGTGCGGGGCGCTTGGGCTGTCGTTCACCGGGGCCATGTTGCGCTGGCCCAGAGGCGGCCGGCCCGAGGATGGGATCTGGGCCAGACACTGGTATGGCGCGGTGCATGACAGCACCGGGTTCGCGGGTGCCGAAGGCCCTTTGCCGGTCGTCTTGGAGGCCCATCGCCCCGTGCTGGACGCGGCGCTGCCCATTTATGAGCAGATGCGCGCCGACGCTCTGACGGTCTGACCCGCCGTCATCGAAATGTCGCTTGAAGCCGGCCTGTCACGGTGGGAAACTGTGCCATGGAAATGCTGAAGACCTGGGCCGATAGCGCCGCCGATCTGGTGGCTGTCGCGGCCGGACGAAAATCCGCCGATCTGGTGCTGAGAAACGCCTGTCTGGTCAATGTGCAAACCCGCGAGATTCTCGACGGGTGGGATGTGGCGGTGGCTTGCGGACGGTTCGCCTATGTGGGTCCGGATGCCGGCCATTGCATCGGGCCGGATACGGAGCTTGCCGATCTTCAGGGAAGATATCTGATCCCCGGTTTTTGCGATGGGCATATGCATATCGAAAGCGGCATGCTGACACCCGCCGAGTTTGCCCGTGCCGTCATTCCGCACGGCACCACCACGATGTTCACCGACCCCCATGAGATCGCCAATGTCTTCGGTCTGCGCGGTGTCAGGCTGATGCATGACGAGGCGCAGCTGCAACCGGTCAACATCTATACCCAGATGCCCTCCTGCGCGCCCTCCGCGCCGGGTCTGGAGACCACCGGTTTCGGGATCGGGCCCGAGGACGTGGCCGAGGCGATGACCTGGCCGGGCATCGTCGGTCTGGGCGAGATGATGAACTTTCCCGGCGTGGTTGCGGGCGATGCGATGTTGCTGGCCGAGATGGCCAAAACCGTAAAGGCCGGCAAAGTGATCGGTGGGCATTACGCCTCCTCCGATCTGGGCCCGGCGTTTCACGCCTATGCCGCGGGCGGGCCGGCAGACGATCATGAAGGTGTGGCCGAGGCGGACGCCATCGCGCGGGTGCGTCAGGGGATGCGGGCGATGCTGCGCCTCGGGTCTGCCTGGTATGATGTGGAAAGGCAGATCACCGCCGTCACCGAGCGCGGGCTGGATCCGCGCAACTTCATCCTGTGCACGGATGATTGCCATTCCGGCACGCTGGTGAATGACGGGCATATGAACCGGGTTCTGCGCCATGCCATCGCGTGCGGCTGTGACCCGCTGATCGCGTTGCAGATGGCCACGATCAACACCGCGACGCATTTCGGGCTGGAGCGCGAACTTGGGTCGATCGCGCCGGGGCGCCGGGCGGATCTGATCGTGACATCGGATTTGCGCAGCCTGCCGGTTGAAACCGTCTATGCGCGGGGCAGGAAGGTGGCGCAGGATGGCGATTGCCTTGTTGCCTGCCCGCATCTGGATTGGCCTGACGATACCCGCAGATCGGTCAATCTGGGCAAGACACTCAGCGCGACGGATTTCGAGATTGCCGCGCCCGATGGCGCCAATCAGGTCAAGGCCAAGGTGATCGGCGTGGTGGAGAACCAGGCGCCGACCAGGGCGCTGACCGCCGATCTGCCGGTGCGCGATGGCGTGGTGGAGGGGGCGGGCGACGTCTGCCAGATCGCATTGGTCGAACGGCACAAGGGCACGGGCGGCGTGGTCAACGGGTTCGTCTCGGGCTTCGGATATCAGGGCAATGTCGCCGTTGCCTCGACCGTGGCCCATGACAGCCATCACATGATCGTGGTCGGCACGGATCGGGACAGCATGGCCAGAGCCAGCATGCGGCTGGCGGAGGTTGGCGGCGGTGTGACCGTTTTCAGGGATGGCGCGGAGCTGGCGCTGGTGGACCTGCCGATCGCCGGATTGATGTCCGACCGCCCGGCCGCGGAGGTGGCCGCGAAAGCACAGGCGATGGTCGAAGCGATGGTGGCCTGTGGCTGCACGCTCAACAATGCCTATATGCAGCATTCGCTTCTGGCGCTGGTGGTCATCCCGGAACTTCGGATATCCGATCTGGGTCTGGTCGACGTGACCCGCTTTGAGCTGACGGATTTGTTCGAAAAGGATACCTTATGACCGCGCCCATGATACATTTGCCGGTGGAAAGCCCCGCCGATCAGGGTGTGAAAAGCTTCACCGACCCCAAGGAGGCCGTGGCCTATCTGCGCGAGTTGTACGAGACCGCGACGTCATTCCTGAGCGCGCATTTCGCCGAGGTGGTCATGGGCGAGATGCCCGACAAACGCTTCCGCGCGTTTTATCCGGAGATCCGTATCACGACGACGAGCTTCGGACAGATCGACAGCCGCCTGTCCTTCGGGCACGTGGCGGAGCCGGGAACCTACTCCACGACCGTGACCCGCCCTGACCTCTTCAAGCATTATCTGACCCAGCAGATCGGCCTGCTGATCGAAAATCATCAGGTTCCGGTCAGTATCGGCCCGTCGATGACACCGATCCCGGTCCATTTCGCGGTGCTGAACGATGCGGATATGCAGGTGCCGCAGGATGGCGCGCTGGCCTTCCCGCTGCGCGATGTGTTCGACGTGCCCGATCTGGGCACCACCAATGACGAGATCGTCAACGGCTTCGGCTACCATAACGAGGACGGATCCGGGGCGCTGGCGCCCTTCACCGCGCAGCGCATCGACTATTCGCTGGCGCGCCTTGCCCATTACACCGCAACAGCGCCCGAGCATTTCCAGAACCACGTGCTTTTCACCAACTACCAGTTCTATGTGGAGGAGTTCGTGGAGTTCGGCCGGGCCGCACTTCGTGACCCCGATAGCGGCTACACCGCACTTGTCGGCCCCGGGAATGACGTGATCACCGATCCCGACCAAGCGCTGAACACGCCGCCAAAACTGCCACAGATGCCGACCTATCACCTGACCCGCCCGGGCGGGGCCGGCATCACGCTGGTCAATATCGGCGTCGGCCCCTCGAACGCGAAAACCGCGACGGATCATATCGCGGTCCTGCGCCCCCATGTCTGGCTGATGGTGGGGCATTGCGCGGGGTTGCGGAACTCGCAATCGCTTGGCGATTTCGTTCTGGCCCATGCCTATCTGCGGGAAGACCACGTGCTTGATGACGACCTGCCGGTCTGGGTGCCGATCCCGGCGCTGGCGGAGGTGCAGATCGCGCTTGAGGAAGCCGTGGCCGATGTGAGCGATGTGGAAGGTTATGACCTGAAGCGGATCATGCGGACGGGAACGGTGGCCACCATCGACAACCGCAACTGGGAACTCAGGGATCATAGCGGCCCGGTGCAGCGCCTCAGCCAGTCGCGCGCGATCGCGCTGGATATGGAGAGTGCCACGATTGCGGCCAACGGGTTCCGTTTCCGCGTGCCCTACGGAACGCTGCTTTGCGTTTCGGACAAGCCGCTGCACGGAGAACTGAAACTGCCCGGAATGGCGAGCGCGTTCTATAAAACGCAGGTCTCGCGCCATCTTCTGATCGGCATCCGGGCGATGGAAAATCTCAGGGAGATGCCCCTTGAACGGCTGCATTCCCGGAAATTGCGCTCGTTTGAGGAGACGGCATTCCTGTGATTCGGCGAAAAAGCCCGATTTTCGGGCTGATTCTGCAGAAATCGACACACAAAGCGTTGTGTGTTCCTACAATATTCGGGTAGTTTTGCGCCAACGAGCCCTAGGGTTCGGGCAGTAAAGGAGAACAAACCCATGGCACAGAAACCCATGACCAAGACCCAACTGGTTGCCGCCCTGGCCGACGAGATGGGCAGCGACAAGAAAACCGCAAGCGCTGCGCTGGATGCAATCGCTTCGGTCGTGACGAAAGAAGTTTCCAATGGTGGCGCCGCCACCATCCCCGGTGTTGGCAAGGTCTATTGCCGTGAACGGCCCGCCCGTATGGTGCGCAACCCCGCAACGGGCGAGCAGATCCACAAGGATGCCGACAAGGTGGTCAAGGTGACTATCGCGAAAGCCCTGAAAGACAGTGTGAACGGCTGATTGCCGACGCAGGCAAGACATGAAAGGGTCGCCCGGTTGCGGGCGACCCTTTTTCATTGAGGTAAGGCAATCACGATGGACCTGCGAGCGATCCTGCTTGGTCTTGGCTTTGCGCTGATCTGGTCATCGGCCTTTACCTCGGCCCGGATCATCGTGGAGGCTGCGCCGCCGCTGACCGCCCTCGTGCTGCGATACGCGCTTTCCGGACTTGTCGGTGTCGGTCTGGCGGTCTGGCTTGGACAGACATGGCGGATCAGCCGCGGCCAGTGGCGGGCGGTGCTGATTTTCGGGGTGTGTCAGAACGCGATTTACCTGGGTCTGAATTTCGTGGCGATGCAATGGATCGAGGCGTCGCTGGCCGCGATCATCGCATCGACCATGCCGCTTATGGTTGCGGCCGCGAACTGGATCGTGTTTCGCGAAAGATTGCCGCTCATGGGGGTACTCGGCCTGTGTGCGGGGTTTGGCGGAGTCGCTCTGATCATGGGCGATCGTCTGACCATGGGCGCGGACGGGGTTGGTCTGGCCCTTTGCCTGCTGGGTGCGGTGGCCTTGACCGTTGCGACCCTGGCCGTGCGCAGCGCGTCGTCGGACGGGAAGAACCTGCTGATGATCGTGTCGCTGCAGATTCTCGTGGGCGGTCTGGCGCTTCTGCCCTTTGCTGCGGCGCTGGAGCCCTGGTCGGTGATCTGGTCCTGGCAGCTGATCGTCGCGTTCCTCTACACCAGCTTTGTCCCCGGTCTTCTGGCCACATGGATCTGGTTCATTCTGGTGGGCCGCATCGGACCGACACGCGCCGCGACTTTTCATTTCCTCAACCCGTTTTTCGGTGTCGCCATAGCCGCACTGCTGCTCAGCGAGCGTCTGGGGCTGGCCGATGTGATCGGTGTGGCAATCATCGCAGGCGGTATTCTGGCCGTTCAACTGGCCCGGGTGAAGGCTTAGCGGCCGCAACCGGAGACCCGTCCGCGCCCCGCAAAGTCCGGAGAGTTGGACGCCTGCAGGGGTCCCCATGGCGGCGCTGATGGTCGAACACCAGGTACAATTCGGCTGAATTGTGGCAGACCTGCCCGGCGCCTCCGGCGGCCGGTATGGAATGTGGCGCGGCCCGGGATCAAACCGGGGGCGCATCGGTCGAGATCACCCGCAGATTGTCGATCGCCCAGCTCGCGATGCCGATATCCTCCGACAGGGTGGAGCCGAAACCGATCCGCAAGGTTTCGCCGGGGGTTTCGGCAATCACCTGAACCTGAACCGTTTGATCCTCGGCCCCGGGGGTTCCGCTTGCATAGCCCCGGTCCGGGCGGTTGGCGGGCCGGGTGCTGGTTTCGACCCTCACGCCGTCGACAGCGTGCAGCGACAAGGATTGCCGGGCCATCATTTCCGGCCGCGTGGTGAAGCTGCGCCGTGCAATGGCGGTGCCGTTCATGTAAAACACGACCTCCTCCAAGGCCCAGTCGTCTATGGCGTGGAGGTCGAAACTGATCAGAACATGGGAGCGGCTTGTGTCGAGATCGTAGGTCTTGGACACGGTTTCGACGCCATTGCTGCCGCCGAAGCGCCCCAGTATGCCGCCGAAGCCAAGGGCGCTGTCCTCGAAATGGCCGCCCTGCCAGCCGGGCGCGCCCGAGGCGAAATCCTCTGCCGCGACAAGGCTGTCGGCCTCACTGAGAATGGGAACACCGCTCAGGTTCCATCCGATGGCGGCATCCGCCCCGCCAAACCCCGATTTGATCGCTGCGCCGGAAGCCAGACCAAGAGCCACAAGACCTGCAAATGCCAGGGACCAATCCACCGACACGGCGCCAGCCCGCCGCGCGGCATTACTCAAAAACAACATAAGACATCCTTTAATATACCCCAATTTCGACGCATTTCGTCGAAACATGGCCAAATAAAGGCAAGAAGATGGCGCATTCCGCGCATTGTCGTCGCAACGGAAACCGTTAACCTTAACGCTCGGGACTGTAGGTGAACTCCGTGGAAACGAACTGTTTACGGAGATATTCGGCGGGCTTTCTCAGACCGCGCAGGGCCTTCCCCGTCACGCGGCTTCAGCCGATACCGGAAACAATGGCTCGTGTCAGATCCCTGAACAGTCCCGGCGATGCGAGATCGGTCTGAAGTCCGATCGACAGGTCTTCGACACCGGATGCGACCGCCGAAACCGTCACGAGGGCAACGCCTACGCAGGCAACCGTCAGCACGGTCCATCTGAGTTTCAGCGCGCCGGCCTCCGACAGAATGAAATCTGCAATTCGCAATTTACCGCTCCAGCCAGCCGCCCCTGGCCGCAGTCATGCCCTCAGATTCGGGCGAAATCATGTGGCTGGTATGGCCGGCAGATGAAAGCGGCGCTCACCCGATACGTCCCCCGGCATCGCCCACCTGCCCGCGATGCAGCAGGAGATGGTCCAGCAGGACACAGGCCACCATCGCCTCCCCCACGGGGACCGCGCGGATACCGACGCAGGGGTCATGACGCCCCTTGGTGACGATCTCCGTCGCTTCGCCCGATTTGGTGATGGTCTTGCGCGGGGTGAGAATGCTGGAGGTGGGCTTGACCGCAAAGCGCACGACAACATCCTGACCTGTCGAAATGCCGCCCAGAATGCCGCCAGCGTGGTTGGAACTGTAGATCGGGCCATCGGGGCCCATGGAAATCTCGTCGGCATTCTCGCTGCCGGTCAGGACCGCGGCGGCCATCCCGTCTCCGATCTCGACGGCTTTGACCGCGTTGATCGACATGCAGGCAGCGGCCAGATCGGTATCCAGCTTGCCATAAACCGGCGCGCCCAGACCGGCGGGCAGGCCCGAGGCCGTCACCTCGATCACGGCGCCGACGCTGTCGCCGGATTTGCGCAGCGCATCAAGGTAGCCGGCCCAAAGCTCGGCGGCCTGCGCATCTGGCGTCCAGAACGGGTTCCGGTCGATCTCGGCAAGATCGATCCGGGTACGGTCGATGGGATGCGGGCCCATCTGCACCATGTATCCGGTGATCTTCACGTCGGGCAGCAGCATGTTGAGCGCCGCGCGGGCGACACCGCCTGCGGCCACCCGCGCTGCCGTCTCGCGCGCGGAGGATCGCCCGCCGCCGCGCGGATCCCGGATGCCGTATTTCTGCCAGTAGGTGATGTCCGCATGGCCGGGGCGGAACTTCTCGGCGATATCGCCATAATCCTTGGATCGCTGGTCGGTGTTGCGGATCATCAGCTGGATCGGTGTGCCGGTGCTGCGGCCTTCATAGACGCCCGAGAGAATCTCGACCGCATCGGCTTCGCGCCGTTGGGTGGTGTATTTGCTCTGTCCGGGTTTGCGCCGGTCCAGCCAGCGTTGCAGATCGGCCGGCGCGACCGGGACACCGGGCGGGCAGCCGTCGATCGTTGCGCCAAGTGCGGGCCCGTGGCTTTCGCCCCAGGTCGTGACGCGGAAGAGATGGCCAAAGCTGTTCAGTGACATCGGAAAACTGCCCTAGGTTGCTTTCCGGAGTTAGCCGCAGAAAGCCGGAATGCCAAGGGTCAACCGGTTCCTCAAAACTTGTTTAACGTTAAACTACTTTCCTGGGGAGCAAGATTCGCCTTGCGGTCCGCGGGTATCGCGGATACCGCTAGAGCCACCTCGGGGTGGCCCATCGGGCCTGAGATGCAGCATGCGAACCCGTAGAACCTGAACCGGTTAGGACCGGCGGAGGGAAGGTAAAGGCCCAGGGTCTCAGCCTCACTTCGCCCGGCGCAATGGAGGCGTGAGATGAGACACACCATCATGGCAACGGCGTTTTCCCTGATCGCAGCGGCGGCTGCGGCGGATACTCCCGTATTGTCGATTTATTCCTATGACAGTTTTGTCGCCGAATGGGGGCCCGGCCCGCAGATCGAGCAGGCTTTCGAAGAAACCTGTGGCTGCGACGTGCAGTTCACGGGCGCGGGCGACGGCGCGGCACTGCTGGCGCGGGTCCGGCTTGAGGGCACGAATTCGGATGCCGATGTGGTTCTGGGCCTGGATACGAATCTGATGGATGCGGCCATGCAATCCGGCCTTTTCGCCCCCCATAATGTGACCGTCCCGGAGCTGACCCTGCCCGTGGAGTGGGAAAGCGAGACGTTTCTTCCCTATGACTGGGGTTACTTCGCCTTCGTTCACAACACCGATATGCAAGACGTGCCCGGCAGCTTTGCCGAGCTTGCGGAAAGTGAGGCGCGGATCGTGATCCAGGATCCGCGCTCCTCCACCCCCGGTCTGGGCCTGCTGATGTGGGTCGAGGCGGCCCATGGTGACGAGGCCGGCGCGATATGGAGCGGCCTTGCGGACAATATCGTGACCGTCACGCCCGGCTGGTCCGAGGCCTATGATCTGTTTCTTGAGGGGGAGGCGGATATGGTGCTGTCCTACACCACCTCTCCGGCCTATCACCTGATCGCGGAAGAGGATGACAGCAAGGCCGCCGCCGCCTTCGAGGAAGGGCATTATCTTCAGATCGAGGTGGCCGGCATGCTCGCAGGCAGCGATCAGCCCGATCTGGCCCGCGCGTTTCTTGACTTCATGCTGACGGAAAGATTTCAGTCCATCATTCCGACCACGAACTGGATGTATCCGGCAGCCTTGCCTGTGGATGCCCTGCCGGACGGGTTCGATACCCTGATCATGCCGGAGCGGGCGTTGCTCTTCGACCCGGCCACCGCGGCAGCTCTTCGGGATGATGCGGTGAATACATGGCTGACCGCGCTCAGCCGCTGACATTCCAGCAAGGCCTCGGCGGATGCGTTGCCGCCGGGGTCGCGCTCGTTCTTCTGGGGCCGCTCGCAGCCGTCGCGCTGCGGGCTGAGGAGGCCGCGCGGCTGACCGGCGCTGACTGGGCCGCGATCCGATTTACGGTTCTTCAGGCGCTTCTGTCCGCGGCTTTGAGTGTTGGTCTGGCAATTCCGGTCGCGCGTGCGCTTGCACGGCGTGTGTTTCCGGGCCGGCGGCTTCTGGTGACGCTCATGGGCGCGCCGTTCATCCTCCCGGTGATTGTGGCCGTTTTCGGCTTGCTTGCGGTGTTCGGACGGAATGGCTGGTTCAGCCAGGCCCTGGATCTGGTGGGTTTACCGCCGATCGAGATCTACGGGCTGCATGGCGTCGTTCTGGCACATGTCTTCTTCAACCTGCCGCTCGCCGTGCGGCTGTTCCTGCAAAGCTGGCTGGCGATCCCGACGGAGCGGGTGCGGCTTGCATCCTCCCTTGGCTTCACGGCTCGGGATATCCGGCGTCACTTCGAGCTGCCGATGCTGCGCGCCACCGCGCCCGGCGCCTTTCTCGTGATTTTTCTGATCTGCACCAGCAGCTTTGCCGTGGCCCTGATCCTTGGCGGCGGGCCCCGGGCGACCACGATAGAACTGGCGATCTATCAGGCCTTCCGGTTCGATTTCGATCTCGGCCGGGCGGCGATGCTGGGTGCCGTGCAGGTCGGCATCTGTGCCGTGGCCGCACTTCTGGTTCTGCGTTTCGCAATCCCGCGTGCCCTTGGCGGCAGTCTGGATCGCGAGCCGATGCAATGGGAGGCGTTTGCGGGGCGCGGGCGGTTTGCCGACGGGCTGATCATTCTGCTGGCCGCGCTTTTTCTGGTCTTGCCGCTTCTGGCGCTTGTGGGCCGGGGCGTGGATGCGATGGCGGGGCTGCCGCCTTCGGTCTGGTACGCGGCTCTCCGTTCTCTTGTTCTGGCCACGGCATCGGCGGCGCTGGCCCTTGCGCTTGCGCTGCCCATGGCCGCCCTGATGGCGCGGCGGACACGCACGGGGCTGGAGTTGATCGGCGCGCTCAGCATCGCGATCTCGCCACTGGTGATCGGCACCGGGGCATTCCTGATCCTGAACCCGATCGCGAACCCCGTGGCGCTGGCCTTGCCGATCACTGGCCTTGTCAATGCGCTGATGAGTCTGCCCTTCCTGCTGCGCGCCCTGCTTCCGGCCATTCAGCAGGCCGAAGCCTCTCAGGGCCGTCTGGCCGATGCGCTCGGGCTGAAAGGGGTCGACCGTTTGCGTCATGCGATCCTGCCGCGCATCTGGCCGTCTCTGGGATTTGGCGCGGGCCTCTCGGCGGCTCTGTCGATGGGGGATCTGGGGGTGATTGCGCTTTTCTCGTCGCCCGCTCAAGGAACGCTGCCTCTGGAGATGTACCGGCTTATGGGATCGTATCGCACCGACGACGCGCAGGGTGCGGCGTTGCTGCTTCTGGCGCTCAGTCTCGCCCTGTTCTGGGTTTTCGACCGGGGAGGGCGGTTGCGTGCTACGGCTTGAACATACTGTCACGAAGCTGGATGGCTTCACGCTGCGGGCCGATCTGACGGTGAAACCCGGCCGCCGGCTGGCCATTCTGGGCGCATCGGGCAGCGGGAAATCCACGCTGTTGAACCTGATTGCCGGTTTCGTGCTGCCGGATGAGGGGAACGTCATCATCGGTGGGTTGGACCGTAGCCGGGCCAGCGTCGCGGACCGGCCGTTGAGCATTCTGTTTCAGGACAGCAACCTGTTTCCGCATCTGAGTGTTTTCGACAATGTCGCCCTTGGCCTGCGCAGCGATCTGCGGCTGGATGGCGATCAACGCGCCTGCGTGTCGGACAGCCTTGCGCAGGTGGGAATGGACGGAATGGAGAGCCGCTTGCCCGGGTCTCTGTCGGGCGGGCAGCAATCGCGGGTGGCGCTGGCCCGGATGCTGCTCAGGGACAAGCCGCTGGCTCTGATGGACGAGCCGTTTTCGGCGCTTGATCCGGGCCTGCGGCGCGAGATGCTGGATCTGGTTGCCGCATTGTGCGACCGGACAAAGCTGACCCTTGTGATGGTGACGCACGACCTGCGGGATGTTTCCGGTCTGTGCACCGATCTTTGCCTGCTGGAAAACGGACGGATCGTGCTTCAGGGCCCGCTGGATGATATTCTGGCCGACCCGCCGGCGCTGATCCGGCCCTGGCTCTGAATGCAAAACGCGCCCCCCGGGGGGCGCGTCTTCTTCCGATCCGGGAGTTTGCTTACTCGGCCGGTGTATCCGACCTGGTCCGGTGCTTGACCGGGGCCCAGATGCGTTTGTTGGTAAGGTACAACAGAACGGACAGGATCGTGAGAAGGATGACGGATACAAAACCCATCTGCTTGCGCTCCATCATCTTCGGCTCCGCCGTCCACATCAGGAATGCGGCCACGTCCTGTGACATGCTCACCACATCATTGGGAGAGCCGTCGTTGAACTCCACGGCCCCGTCCCAAAGCGGCGGCGCCATGGAGATCAGACCCCCCTCGAACGTCTCGTTCTCGTAGAGGATGGTTCCGGCCTGCTCGACCTCCTCACCGGTGTAATAGACCAGCAGGGACGCGATGTATTCCGCGCCGCCGATCCCCCGGAAGAGCGGGTTCAGCGCAAGCCCCGCAGGCCCGTGAAACCCGGCGCGTGCCTTGGCCATCAGGCTGAGATCGGGCGCGGTTTCCAGGTTGGAGCCCGGGAAGTGGTCGTTCGGCGTGGCCGGGCGCCAGTCTTCGATGGCCGGGTCATAGATTTCGAAGAACTCGGCATAGGCGCGCACCTGTTCCTCGGGCAGTCCCGGGCCGTTTTCATCCCCAAGGGTGCGGATCGGCACGAACTGCAAGCCGTGGCAGGCCGCGCAGACCTCGGTGTAGATCTGCAATCCGCGCTGCAGCTGGTTCTGGTCATAGGTTCCGAACGGCCCCTCGAAGGAGAAGTCGTAATCGGTCACATGACCTGCGCCGCCTGCCGCGATGGCCCCCCCGGTTGAAAGGGCCAGCGCCGTCAGCGTGCTAAGGGCAAGGTTCCTGAACATGTCAGCGTCGTCCTTTCTTCACTCAGCCGGGTTGGAGACCGGAGCGGACGTGCCGCCCTGTGCCTCGGGGCCGTAATGGGCATTGAAGTCTTCTTCGATCGTCTCCGGCTGCGGCAGCGGTTTCTCGATCACGCCGAGGATCGGCAGGATGAGCAGGAAATACGCAAACCAGTAAGCCGAGCCAACAAGCGCGATATAGGGATAGATCCCTTCCGCCGGTCTTGCTCCAACCCACATCAGAAGGAAGAAGTTCAGGATGAAGATCCAGAAGAACCACTTGAACATCGGCCGGTAGCGGCCCGAGCGCACCGAAGAGGTGTCGAGCCATGGCACGAGTGCCAGGACCACGATCGCGCCGAACATCGCGATGACGCCGAAGAAGGCCGCGTTCACGATACCACCGGTCAGGAAGCTGGCCGCGATCACGACCCAGACATCGCCGTCGAAGGCCCGCAGAACCGCATAGAACGGCAGGAAGTACCATTCCGGCACGATATGCGCGGGCGTAATCATCGGGTTCGCCTCGATATAGTTATCGGGGTGGCCGAGGAAGTTGGGCATGAAGCCCACCACGGCGAAGAAGCCGATCAGGATCACGGCGAGCGCAAACAGGTCCTTGATCACGAAATATGGCCAGAACGGCAGCGTGTCCGCATCGGCCTCTTTTCGCGACGTGCGGCGAACTTCGACACCTGTCGGGTTGTTGTTGCCCGTGGTGTGGAAGGCCCAGACATGCACGATCACCAGGCCCAGGATCACGAAGGGCAGCAGGTAATGCAGCGACAGGAAGCGGTTCAGCGTGGCGTTGTCCACCGCGGGCCCGCCCAGAAGCCAGGTCTGGATCGCGTCGCCCACGAAGGGGATGGCGCCGAAGAGACCGGTGATGACCGTGGCCCCCCAGAACGACATCTGACCCCAGGGCAGAACATAGCCCATGAAGGCCGTGGCCATCATCAGCAGGTAGATCAGCATGCCGATGATCCATGTGATTTCACGCGGGGCCTTGTAGGAGCCGTAATAGAGACCACGGAAGATATGCATGTAAACCGCGATGAAGAACAGCGACGCGCCGTTCTGGTGGATATAGCGCAGAGCCCATCCGCCGTTCACGTTGCGCATGATGTGCTCGACCGAGGCGAAGGCCATGTCCACATGGGGTGTGTAGTGCATGACAAGCACGACGCCGGTGATGATCTGCATCACGAGGCAGAACACCAGCACGATCCCCCAGATCCACATCCAGTTGAGGTTCTTGGGTGTGGGGATCATCAGGGTGTCGTACATGAGCGACACGATCGGCAGGCGCCGGTGGAGCCACTTTTCGCCGTTGGACTTGGGCTCGTAATGGTCGTGGGGAATTCCGGACATGTCTTCCTCCTTAACCCAATAGAATGGTTGTTTCGTCCACGAAGGACGCGACAGGAACCGGAAGGTTTTCCGGAGCGGGGCCGCGACGGATGCGGCCGGATGTATCGTAGTGAGACCCGTGGCAGGGGCAGAACCAGCCGCCGAAATCGCCCGCGCCGTCGCCAAGCGGGACGCAGCCGAGGTGGGTGCACACGCCCCACATCACCAGCCACTCGCCGGTGTTCTCGCTGTCGCCGAAGGGGGCCAGGGCGCGGTTTTCATCCAGCGCCTCGACCTCTCCCTCGATATTCGGGTTCCGCGCGATCGGGTCGACAAGATCGTCCAGCGGGACGGCCCGGGCTGCCTCGATCTCGTCTTCGGCCCGGTGACGGATGAAGATCGGTTTGCCGAGGAACAGAACCGTAAGCTGGGAGCCGACCGGAACGTCGGCGATATCCACCCGCAGAGTGGACGCGGCCTGCACGTCGGCCGAAGGGTTCATCTGGTTGACCAGCGGCCAGACAGCGGCGCCCGTCGCGACGGCACCTACACCGCCTGTTGCATAGAACAGAAAGTCGCGGCGCGAGCTGTGAGGATCTTCTGCATGTGACACGGTGCGCGTCTCCCTCATCATGGGCCCGGTACGCGGGCCGGAATAGGCTGTAGGGCGACGGAATCCGTCCGCCGCCCATCTTGGAGGTGTTTATGGAATGCGAGTATAGCCGTCCAGCGGACAAACGCGCGCAGCCGGGCCGAAGTGTCGCAGGGAAAATCACGCTTTTTCGCGGGAAATGACGATATCGGGGCGGATTTCGGGGTTCTTTGCCTGTTTCGTTCCAATTGTCTGGTTTGATAAGAGCATATCCGGGCGCAGGCGCGACCCCGGAAAAAGAGGCGCAACATGGCCAATCATCTTTGCGACGCGCTTTTGCGGCACGCATCCTGTCGGCCGGAGGCCATTTTTGCGACGGATGCCGATGGCCGGGTTCAGACACTCGGGGAACTGGCGGACGGGGCGGCGCGCATGGCAGGCGTGCTGCGCGGGTTCGGCGTTTCTCCCGGCGAGCGCGTCGCGGTGCAGGTGGACAAATCGCTTTCGGCGCTGGAGCTCTATCTTGGAACGGTCATGGCGGGAGGTCTCTTTCTGCCGCTCAACACGGCCTATACCGAGACGGAGCTTTCCTATTTTCTGAACGATGCCACGCCACGGGTCTTTGTCTGCGATCCCGCGAAATCGGAGACGCTGCGCGCCGCCGCCAGGCAGGCGGGTACGCAGACCCTCCTGACCCTTGACCGGCGGGGTCAGGGTACGCTGACCGATGCGCAAGGCCAGGCCGCCCCGCTGGCATCGCCCGTTCCGCGCGGCCCCGACGACATGGCCGCGATCCTCTACACCTCCGGGACCACGGGCCGCAGCAAGGGCGCGATGCTCAGCCATCATGCGCTGCTGTCGAACAGCCGGACCCTTGCCGATCTCTGGCGGTTCACGGAAAGCGACGTGCTGATCCACGCGCTGCCGATCTTTCATACCCATGGTCTGTTCGTGGCGAGCAATGTGGCGCTGCTGTCCGGGGCGTCCCTGATCTTTCTGCCCGGGTTCGACGCCGATACCATTCTGGAGGCGATGCCGAACGCCACCACGATGATGGGTGTGCCGACCTTCTACACCCGGCTCCTCGCCGATCCGCGCCTGACGCCGGACCGCGCGGCCAATATGCGCCTTTTCATCTCGGGTTCGGCTCCGCTTCTGGCAGAAACGCATCGAGACTGGGAGCGGCGCACCGGCCATCGCATTCTGGAGCGATACGGGATGACGGAAACAAACATGAACACATCCAACCCCTATGACGGCGAGCGTCGCCCGGGCACCGTGGGGTTCGCCCTGCCCGATGTCGAGCTGCGGATCACGGGCGAGGGCGGGGCCGAAGTACCTACCGGCGAAACGGGCATGATCGAAGTGCGCGGCCCGAATGTCTTTTCCGGCTATTGGCGGATGCCCGAGAAAACCGCCGAAGAGCTGCGCCCGGACGGTTGGTTCATCACCGGCGATCTGGGCCGGGTGGATGCGGATGGATACATAACGATCGTGGGCCGCGCGAAGGATCTGATCATTTCCGGCGGTTTCAACATCTATCCGAAGGAAGTGGAAAGCCTGATAGACGATCTGCCCGGCGTGCTGGAAAGCGCCGTGATCGGGGTGCCGCATCCGGATTTCGGGGAGGCGGTGGTGGCCATTGTCGTGGCGGACGGATCGGCAGACCTGACCGGGTCCGGGCTGCTTGCGGGTATCGCCGGGGATCTGGCCAGGTTCAAGCACCCCAAAAAGATGATCTTCGTCGATGCCCTGCCGCGCAACACGATGGGAAAGGTGCAAAAGGCGGCCCTGCGCGAGACGCATGCCAGCCTGTTCGACGGCTAGAGCGGGCGGGTCATATGCCGGTGCGGAATGCCGGCATCCTCGAACTCCGGCCCTTCGGCGACAAAGCCCAGCCTTTCGTAAAACGGGATCGCGTAGGTTTGCGAATCCAGTTTTGCGGTCGCGATGCCGCCGGCCTTCAGATCCTCCAGGATCGCCTGCATCAGCTGCATGCCGAGGCCCGTGCCGCGATGGGCCCGCACAACGGCCACGCGCTGGATCTTGGCCACGCCATCGCCCATCGGCAGCACCCGCGCGGTGGCTGCGGGGCCGTCGTCATTCTCGGCAAGGAAATGCAGGCACTGGTCGTCCAGCCCGTCCCATTCCTCGGCCGCGGTGACCCCTTGCTCGTCTATGAAGACCGTCTGGCGGACCATATGGCATCCGGCCATGTCATCGGCGGTCGTAACGCGGAACACTCTCATGCAGCCGGTTGCACCGTGCCTTGCATGGACGGACGTTCGGCAAAGGCTTCATACCAGGCGGCCAGACCGTCCCGACCCTTGCGCCAGTCGTTGGCCCCATGGCGGAAATCGAGATACCCAAGGGCGCAGGCCACGGCGATCTGCCCCATATCCAGGGGGCCGTGAAGATGGCTCATCCATCGGCTTTCGAGCGCGTCGAGAGCCCGGGTGATCTTGGCCCACTGCGCATCGAGCCAGGGTTGATACCAAAACTCTTCCGGGCGGAGGCGCTTTTCGTAGACCGAGGTCACTGCGGCATCCATGATGCCTTCGGCCGTCGCCTCCAGTGTCAGCGTCTCCCAAAGCCGGGTTTCGGGATAAAGGCCCGCCTGCGCCCGGTGGTCCAGAAATCGTGTGATGACCCGGCTGTCATAAAGCGTCGGGCCGCCATCGCGGATCAGGGACGGGATTTTACCAAGCGGGTTGGCCGCGGCCGCCGCCGCGGCGGTATCCATCGGCGTCGTCGCCACTTCCGTGAAGATCACGTCGTCCTGCCCCGTTTCGGCCAGAACAACAAGGCATTTGCGGACGAAAGGAGAGGCCGGAGAGCCGAGAAGTTCCATCATTTCAGACGCCTGACCTTGATACGGGCGAAGCCGGTTGCATCGATTTCCACGCCCGGGCCGGTCTGCCCGAACCGGTAGGTGCGGGTCCAGCGGGCGGAGCCGTTGACCTGCTCGTCATCGCGGCGCAGGCACAAGCCTTCGGGAGTTTCGTCCATCGCGTCTTCGACGCGCTGATCCCGGCGCGCCGGCGCTGCATAGCGCGCGGCGGCATAGGCGACCAGAGCCACGGACCCGTAACGGAGGGCGAATCCGGCGATCGGGGCAACGGGAAGCGGCATGGGATCCTCCTGCTTTTTGGCGTTTGTTCATATGTAGGACGCAAGCGCGTGGCTGTCTATTCCGCAGTCCGGACACCCAGCATCAGGGCGGCCAATAGGGCGGTCTCCTGACCAACGGGCGATGCATTTAGATGCCGGGCCGCCGCCTCGCGCACCGCGTCCGGCTTGTTCTGCCCGAGCTTCCATGTCCCGTGCACCTCCGCGATATCGAAGCGAAACGGCAAGATCTGCCGCATCATCCGCTCCAGCACGTCTTTCGTCATCTTGTCGGCGGTCCAGACGGGTTTGGGGTGCAGCATTTCCTCGAAATGGCCCGAGAGCTTGTCCAGCTGCGCCCGCATCAACCCGTGATCCGTCGGGTGCAGCGTTCCGCGCAGATGCACGGCCACGTAATTCCATGTCGGAACCTGATCGGCCACCGCGTACCAGTCGGGCGATATGTACCCGTCAGCCCCGGTGACCGCGATTACCGCCGGCGTCGGCGCGGTCACCGCGCGCGCAATCGGGTTGGAGCGCACCAGATGCAGCTCAGCCTCCTCCCCGGTCTCGTTCAGAATGAACGGAATATGGGAGATCAGGGGGCCCTGGTCCGCATTGATGCTGAGGGTCCCGAACCCACGCTCGCGGGCGAAAGTCAGATTGCGCGTCCGGGGCTCGGACCGGAAGGCGGGGTTGGGATGCATCGCGGGGTCTCCTCTTCTCATGACCTTGCCGATCGGTGCCGTATAGGCAAGAGCGGCTCAGGCGGGAAAGACGATCTCCGCATCATCCGGCGCCCATTGAGGATGTTTCGCCATGACCGCTGCAAGGCGCTCGGACGCCAGAAAGCTGTCCAGCCAGCCGCGCACATCCGCACCCGCCTCCGCATCGAACCGCGTCTTGTCGATCATCGCGAACTGGCGGATGAACGGCAGGATCGCCAGATCGGCCAGACTGGGCGTTTCACCGAAGAGCCATGCACTGCCGTCCAGATGCGCATCGAGCGCCGCGATGAACGCCATCGCCCGCGCTCTTTCCGCCTCGGCGTCGAGATCGGGATAGCGGCTGGCGTATTTCGTATGGTCCAGCGCTGATTTGAACGGGCCGTCACACTCGGCGATCAGCGTCATCCCGGCGTCTGGCATATCCAGCAATTTTTCCGGATCGTTCCGGTCAAGCGCCCAGAGCATGATATCGAGGCTTTCATCGATGCTCTCGCCGTCATCCCTCACCAGACAGGGCACCGTGGCGGAAGGGGATGCGGCGAGAAATGCCGCCGGCTTGCTGCGCAGAGCCACCTCGCGAAGCGCCACTCTGACGCCTGCGCTGGAAATCGCCAGCCGTGCGCGGATTGCGTAGGGGCAGCGGCGGAAGGAATAGAGAATGGGAAACGGCACGGGCTTACGCCAAAAGCTGGTTGCCCGACTTGCCCTTGATCGTCGCGGTCACGATCCGGCTTTCCGGCTGGTCGCTGGTGAAGGCCACTTCCGCGAACTGCTCGGTCCGGCCCATGCGCGGAGATTCCATCAAGACCTGATGCGCCTGTCCGATCTGCGCGCTCAGATGCGCCTCTACGCGCGCCGCACCGGCTGCGCGAAGACGGGCGGCGCGGGCCTTGATATCCCGCCCATCCACCGCCGGCATGCGCGCGGCCGGCGTCCCTTCACGTGGCGAATAGGGAAAGACATGCAGCCATGTCAGGCCACAATCGTCGATCAGCCTGAGCGAGTTTTCGAAATGCGCTTCGCTCTCGGTCGGAAAGCCCGCGATGATGTCGGCGCCAAAGGTCATCTCCGGGCGCAGGCGACGCGCCTCTTCGCAGAACCGGATCGCATCGTCCCGCAGATGGCGCCGTTTCATCCGCTTCAGGATCAGGTCGTCGCCATGCTGAAGGCTCAGATGCAGATGCGGCATCAGCCGGTTTTCGGTCGCGATGGCCTGCATCAGGTTCGGATCCACCTCGATCGAGTCGATGGAACTGATCCGGAGGCGCGGCAGATCGGGCACCAGTTTCAGGATCCGCATGACAAGATCGCCAAGCCGTGGCGTTGCCGGCAAATCCGACCCCCAGGAGGTCAGATCGACCCCCGTCAGCACAACCTCGTTATATCCGCGCCCGACAAGCCGTTTGATCTGGTCGACCACCACACCCGCCGGCACGGAGCGCGAATTGCCCCGCCCGTAGGGGATGATGCAAAACGTGCACCGATGATCGCAACCGTTCTGGACCTGCACGTAGGCGCGGGAGCGGGTGCCGAATCCGTCGATCAGATGGCCGGCGGTTTCGGTCACCGACATGATGTCGTCCACCTGCACCTTTTCCGTCGCGCCGATGAAATTTGCGCCGGCCAGGTTGCGCCAGGTTTGCGGCTGCATCTTTTCGGTATTCCCGATGACGCGATCCACCTCCGTCATCCGGGCGAAGGTCTGCGGTTCGGTCTGCGCCGCGCATCCGGTCACGATCAGCATCGCATCGGGGTTTTCCCGGCGAAGTTTGCGTATTTCCTGACGGGCCTTGCGCACCGCCTCGCCGGTCACGGCGCAGGTATTGACGACGACGGTGTCGCCCAGACCCGCATTTGCCGACAGCTCTTTCATCGCTTCGGTCTCATACGCGTTCAGGCGGCATCCAAGCGTATGGAACACGGGCGCGCGGCGATCCATCAGAGCGTCTCCAGAAATTCAGGCGTGATCGTGCCGGTGAACACATGTGTCGTGGGGCCGGTCATCCAGACGCCATCCTCGCGCCAGTCCACCGCGATCTCTCCGCCATCAAGGGTGATCTTCACCGCGCGCCCCGTCAGCCCGCGGCGCGCGGCCGCAACCGCGACCGCGCAGGAGGAAGAGCCCGAGGCAAGCGTCACCCCGACCCCCCGTTCCCAGACCCGCATCCGCAGATGATCGGGTGCGATCAGATGGGCAAACTGCACATTCGTCCGCTCCGGGTAGAGCGGGTGACGCTCCATTTCCGCGCCTCGCGCTTCCAGATCGACCGCTTCCGCGTCTGCAACGAAAAAGGTGCAATGCGGATTGCCCATGCCGGTGGCGACCGGATCGCCCTCCACCGGCAGGTGCAGCGTGTCCAGATCCTCCGCCAGAGGTATCTCGCGCCAGCCCAGTTGCGGCTGGCCCATGTTGACGGAAGTCAGCCCATTGCCCGCATCCACCGCGCGCAACAGCCCGCGTTCGGTGCGAATCCTCAGATCGGAAAGCCGCTCGGTATCCATCACCCATCGGGCGATACATCTGGTCGCGTTTCCGCAGGCGGCAGAGATGGATCCGTCCGCATTCAGAAAACGGAGCGCGAGGTGAGGCCTCTCCGCGTCAGGCAGAGGCTCGTCGCCTTCGTTCAGCGGGCCGGGCGGCCGGTCGTTTTCGATGATGGCGAGCTGGTCAAAACCGATACCGCGATGCCGATCCGCCAGGGCCTGCGCCAGATCCGGTGTGATCACGGCCCCGTCGCGCCGTGAGTCGATCACCACGAAATCGTTGCCCAGCCCATGCATTTTCATGAAAGGCAGGCCCATATCAGCCCCATTGACGGTCATGGGCGCGGATATAGACGCATCGTACCTTATTTGAAATCCCCTGCATTGATTTCCGCTTGACGGCTTGGACCTGCTTTTCTAGGTAGACGCTTCGTGTGGGCCCTTAGCTCAGTTGGTAGAGCAACTGACTTTTAATCAGTGGGTCGCAGGTTCGAATCCTGCAGGGCTCACCATTTTTTCTGCATATCCATCCCGATTGTCGCGGCCTCCCGCGACCCATGAGTTCGGGCAATTGCGGTCACGTTGCGCCGAGGCGCGCGCCGGTGCTTCGGGCGAGCAGCACGGATTTGTGCTGAGACAAGGTCCGGCCAGACACCCGCGAGGTGATGTCGGGCGGAAACCAAGGAAGCGCGACGCAAAAAAACGCCATGGTCGCCGGACGGCCCGGAACGGCCTCAGAAATCCAGGTTTTCGACGCTCAGCGCATTCTGCTGGATGAATTCCCGGCGGGGTTCCACCACGTCACCCATCAGCTTGGTGAAGATGTCGTCAGCCTCGGCCAGATCGTCGATCTTGACTTGCAGCAATGTCCGCGCCTCGTGATCCAGCGTGGTTTCCCAGAGCTGATCGGGGTTCATTTCGCCCAAGCCCTTATAGCGTTGCAGGGTCAGCCCCTTGGCGCCTTCCTCCAGAATGGCCTCCAGCAACTCGGTCGGTCCGTGGATCAGAACATCGCGATCCTTGCGGGAAAGATGCGAGGGGTCGCGGTAAATCTCCCGGCTGTCCCTGGACACGGAGGAGAGCTTGCGGGCCTCGCCCGAGCGCAGCACCGCGCCGTCAAGGGTGCGGATCTCCTCCACGCCGCGCAGGACACGGGACAGGCGGATGCCGTGGTCCTGCGTGATACGGCCCTGCCAGCCGCGTTCGTATTCGACAGCGACAAGGTCCAGCCGTTTGGCGACATCGTCCGCGACGCCCTGCAGATCGGCATCGGCCCGGCCCTGATCGAAGGCGCCCGCGATGGCGGCCTGTTCCAGAATGCGGCGCGGATAATGGGTGGGAAAGGCATCGAGCACGCGTTTGAACGCGCGCGCGGCGTCGACCACGCGCGCCAGATCGGCGCCGGCGATCTCCTCTCCCGAGGGCAGGCGGAGCGTTGCGCCTTCGATCCCCTGACGGATCAGATAGTCGTCAAGCGCGGCCTGATCCTTGAGATAGACCTCGGACTTGCCGCGCGCGACCTTGTAAAGCGGCGGTTGAGCGATGTAGAGATAGCCGCCTTCGATGATCTCGGGCATCTGCCGAAAGAAGAAGGTCAGCAGGAGCGTCCGGATATGGGCGCCATCCACATCCGCGTCGGTCATGATGATGATCTTGTGATAGCGCAGTTTGGAGATGTCGAACTCGTCGCGTCCGATACCCGTGCCAAGCGCCGTGATCAGCGTGCCGATCTCCTGAGAGCCGAGCATCCGGTCAAACCGCGCCCGCTCCACATTGAGGATCTTGCCCCGAAGCGGAAGCACAGCCTGGTTCTGCCGTGAACGGCCCTGTTTCGCGGAGCCGCCGGCGCTGTCGCCTTCGACGAGGAACAGCTCGGATTTGGCGGGGTCCTTCTCCTGGCAATCGGCCAGTTTTCCGGGCAGGCTTGCGACATCCATCGCGGTCTTGCGGCGGGTCAGCTCGCGGGCTTTCCGTGCCGCTTCGCGGGCAAGGGCGGCTTCGACGATCTTGCTGACGATGACGCGCGCCTCCGCCGGATGCTCTTCGAACCATTCCGACAGCTTTTCGTTCATCAGGCCCTCGACGGCCGGGCGAACCTCGGAACTGACCAGCTTGTCCTTCGTCTGGCTTGAGAATTTCGGATCGGGAACCTTCACCGACAGCACGCAGGTCAGGCCTTCGCGCGCATCGTCGCCGGTGAAGTTGATCTTCTCCTTCTTCGCGATACCGGACGAGCCCGCGTAAAGGTTGATCGTGCGGGTCAGGGCCCCCCGGAAGCCCGCGAGATGGGTGCCGCCGTCGCGTTGCGGGATGTTGTTGGTGAAGGGCAGGACGGTTTCGTGGTAGCTGTCGTTCCACCACATCGCGACCTCGATCCCGATTTCATCCCGCTCCCCCTGAATGAAGATCGGCTCCTCCATGGCGGAGCTTTTGGAGCGGTCCAGATACCGCACGAATTCGCGGACGCCACCTTCGTAATACAGTTCGGATTTCAGAGGCTCCGCCGGACGCTCGTCTTCCAGGATGATGCGAACGCCGGAGTTCAGGAAGGCAAGCTCCCGCAGGCGGTTTTCGAGCGTCTTGAAGGAGTAATCGAGGTTCGAGAACGTGCCGGTTGACGCCATGAAGCGAACCTCGGTGCCTTTCCGGCCCTTCGCGTCGCCCACAACTTCCAACGGCTTGGTGGTGAACCCGCCTTCGAACCGGGCGTGGTGTTCCTTGCCATCGCGCCAGATGCGAAGTTCCAGCCAATCGGACAAGGCGTTGACGACCGAAACGCCAACGCCATGAAGTCCGCCGGACACCTTGTAGGAATTCTGGTCGAATTTGCCGCCTGCATGGAGCTGGGTCATGATGACCTCGGCGGCGGACACACCCTCCTCCTCGTGGATGCCGACCGGGATGCCCCGGCCGTTATCGCTTACGGAGACGCTGGAATCGGCGTGGATTTTGACGTTTACCGCGTCGGCATGGCCGGCAAGGGCCTCATCGATTCCGTTATCGACGACCTCATAGACCATGTGGTGAAGACCCGAACCATCGTCCGTGTCGCCGATATACATGCCGGGGCGTTTGCGAACCGCCTCCAAGCCTTTGAGAACCTTGATGGAATCTGCGCCATAATCGTCTGGCTGCGGGGTGTGCTCGGACATATGTTATTCTTCCCGTTCTGCTGCGCAATATATACGCATTGGAGTGGGTGATGTCACGCAAATGGCACAAGATTTGGGGTGCGAGATGGCGCCCGTCCCGGGCGTGACCGGAACGGTGCGGGTCCGGGGCCAAGCGGGCGCGCAACGGGCAGGGCCAAATGCGCTCAGGGCCCGTGCACCACGCTTTCGCCGTGCTCTTCGGTCACCGCGATATGCTGGGCGCGGGCGCCCAGCTCCGCGAACAGCTCCGGCCCCGTGCCGGTCATCCAGGCCTGGGTGTCGAGAGCACAAATCTCGTCGAACAGCGCGGCGCGGCGGGTGGCGTCCAGATGCGCCGCGACCTCATCGAGCAGGACGAGCGGGGCGGTGCCGGTATCTTCGCGGAGCGCGCGCGCATTGGCGAGAACGAGCGAGATCAGAAGCGCCTTCTGCTCGCCGGTGGAGCATTGCGGCGCGGGCACACCCTTCGCGCCGTAGACCGCCGCGATGTCGCTGCGATGAGGCCCGATCAGGGTCCGCCCCGCCGCCATGTCGCGGCTGCGGAACCGCGCGAATGCCGCCGCAAAATCGTCGGGCGAAACAAGCGCCTCGCCGCCCTCGGCCTCGCCCAGGGCAAGATCCGCGGTGGGAAACGCGGTTTCGGCATTGGCCTGCGCGGATGCGATCCGGTCCAGCGCGGCGCGGCGGTTGGCGACGATTTTCGACGCATTGTCGGCCATCTGCGCTTCCACGGCGTCATACCAGTGCGCATCCCTTACCATGTCTTTCAGAAGCCGGTTCCGCTCCCGCATGGCCTTGTCATAGGCCAGCACGGTCTCCGCATGGTCCGGCGTGAAACTCATCGTCATCCTGTCGAAGAACCGCCGCCGCCCCTCGGCTCCCTCGATCCAGAGCCGGTCCTGGGAGGGGACGAGCCAGACCATACGCAGGATGCGCGCCAGCCGGGTCTGCGGGGCCGGTTTGCCGTCGATGCGAAGCGTGCGGGGCTGGGCGGCCTCGGCCCCGGTTTCAAGGTCATGGGTCAGATCACCGGCCACTTCGGCCCTGATCTTCCACCCCAGTCTTTCGGGCCTGCGCGCGATCTCTTCGGCGCTGGCCCGACGCAACCCCCGACCGGGGGACAGCAGCGACACCGCTTCAAGAATATTGGTCTTGCCCGCGCCATTGGGGCCATGAAGCGCGACAGGGCGCCCATCCAGAACGAGCCTTGCCTGCCTGTGAGACCGGAAATGCGACAGGACCAGTGAGGAGAGGTAGAGCGCGCTCATATCAGCCGCTTCTCTGTTTTCGAGATATCCCCGCCGGAGACGCGGATCGCCGGCCCCTCACCTGTCAGACGCGCATCGGCATGACGACATAGACTGCGGAACTGTCGCCGCCTTCCTGCATCAGCGTCGGGTCACCGGCGGAGTTGAACAGGAACACGGCGTTTTCCCGGTCGACCTGCGACGCGATTTCCAGCAGGTACTTCGCGTTGAACCCGATCTCCAGCCGCTCGTCGGCATAGGCCACGGCCAGTTCCTCTTCGGCATTCCCGCTGTCGGGGGCATTGACGGACAGGACCAGCCTGTCCTCGTCAAGTTGCAGCTTGACCGCGCGCGAGCGTTCCGAAGACACGGTGGCGACCCGGTCGACCGCCTTGGCGAAATCCTTCGCATCGACTTCCATCTTGCGGGTGTTGCCGGTGGGAATGACGCGGGAATAATCCGGGAACGTCCCGTCGATGACCTTCGATGTCAGGGTGATCTCCGGCGTGGCGAAGCGGATTTTCGTCTCAGAAACCGAAACGGCGATCTCGGCCTCATCATCTTCCAGAAGCTTGCGCAATTCGCCGACGGTTTTCCGCGGCACGATCACGCCGGGCAGCGTTTCCGCGCCATCGGGCAGAGCCGCGTCGACCCGCGCCAGACGATGACCATCGGTCGCCACGGCCCGCAGCACCTTGCCGGTCTCGCCATCGGCGACATGGAAATAGACGCCGTTCAGATAGTAGCGGGTTTCCTCGGTCGAGATGGCGAATTTCGATTTGTCGAAGAGGCGCCGGAGGACCGGAGCGGGCGCGGAGAAATTGGCCGAGTATTCCGACGAGGTCATCACCGGAAAATCCTCTTTCGGAAGCGTCGCCAGCGAGAAGTTCGAGCGTCCGGCCTCGACCGACAACCGCCCCGACGCGCCATCGTCTGTCAGCCGCACCAGGGCGCCATCGGGCAGCTTGCGCACGATCTCGTGCAGCGTGACCGCATTGACCGTGGTTGCACCCGCCCGCTCGACCTGGGCGTTGATCTTGTCGACGACCTCGATATCCAGATCCGTGGCGCGGAACGAGACCGTATCGCCCTCGGCCTCGATCAGCACATTGGCGAGGATCGGGATGGTGTTGCGGCGTTCGACCACGGATTGCGCTTGGCTTACCGCGCTCAACAAGGTGGCGCGTTCGATCGAGATTTTCATGCCCAGGCTCCGACAGATTGCGGGGCGCAGAGAGTATCCCCTCCGCCCGCAGGCTCAAGTGTTTTATTGAGTGTCGCGGATCGGGCCCCGGCGTCAATGGGGTTGGGCCCGATTTCCCGCGATATGAGGCACTTAAAACGGATTCAGGTTCCCGCCTGCCGGTTTCCCGGGCGCGCCCGCCAAAAGGCGCTACGCCTCCAGCATCCGGCGCAGCAACTCCGCATCCTCGGCGATCTGGCTGTCGATGGCCATCAGTTCCTCGATCTTGCGGACGCCGTGCAGGATGGTCGTGTGATCGCGTCGGCCAAGCTTGAGCCCGATCTCGGGCAGGGAGCGCGTGGTCAGCTTCTTGCACAGATACATCGCCATCTGCCTGGGGCGGGCATTGTTGCGCGCACGGCTGGGCCCAAGTAGATCCGCCTGGCGGATATGGTAGTGCTCGCACACCTTTTTGACGATTTCGTCCATCGTCACCTTGCGGTCCGTCGCGCGCAGGATGTCGGACAGGCATTCCTGGGTCAGATCCATGGTGATCTCGGACCCGATCAGATCGGCAAAGGCGAAAAGCCGGGTCAGCGCGCCTTCCAGAACCCGGACATTGGTGGAGATGCGATGCGCCACGAATTCCAGTACGCCCGGGGCGATCTGCAGTTTGGGGTAGCGTTCCCGATAGGTCTCCGCCTTGGTTTGCAGGATGCCAAGCCGCAACTCGTAATCGGTGGGGTGGAGATCGACGACAAGGCCGCAGGCCAGCCGTGAGGCAATGCGGTTGTCGAGATTTTCCATATCCACCGGAGCCCGATCTCCGGAGATCACGATTTGCTTGCCCATCTCGATCAAGGCATTGAATGTATGGAAAAACTCTTCCTGTGTGGAGTTCTTTCCGGCGATGAACTGAACATCGTCGACCATCAGCACATCGACCGAGCGGAACATCTCCTTGAAGCCGATCGTGTCCTTTTCGCGAAGCGCGCGGACGAAGCGATACATGAACTGCTCGGCCGAAACGTAAAGAATGCGCAACTGTGGCTGGCGGGTCTGCAACTCCCACGCGATGGCATGCATCAGATGCGTCTTGCCGAGGCCGACGCCGCCGTAAAGAAACAGCGGGTTGAAGGAGACCGGGCCACCTTCGGCCACGCGCCGGGCCGCGGCATGGGCCAACTCGTTCGGCTTGCCCACAACGAAGGCATCGAACGTGAAATTCTGGTTGAGCGAGGCGTTGAGCAGCCCATTGCCGTTGCCGTTATTGCCGCCCACATTGACGGGCTCCGGCGACGGGGTGGCATCGGGTGTCTTGCCTGCGGAATGCGGGGCGGGTTTTGCCTTGGCGGCGGGATCGACGGTGAATTCGATCCGGTCCGCGCCGATCCCGGCGGAAATCAGATGACGGAGGATCACGTCGCCAAAGTTCTGCGACACCCATGAGCCGATGAATTTTGCGGGAACCAGAAAGCGGACAATGCCATCTTCAAAACTGTGGAAGGTAATCGGTTCGATCCAGGCTGAAAAATTGTTCTTCCCAATCGACTTCATCAATTCGCCGCGGACATGTCCCCAGGTTTCATCAGTCATTTTATACCCGTCTTTTTGTTATCGGATCGCTGCCAAGCCAACCCGCGAGCCGCCCCGCCGGACGGCTCTGTTATGCGTTCACGTGTGATCTGACGGTCTGCGACAAAACCCGGCGACATTGATGCAAAAGCATCATGCCCAATCGCCGGATCACGTCGACAAGGGTCCATGCCAACGGCACAGACCTCACGACAAAGCCCGAACTAACGATCAAGGCCCGAAAACACAGGAACCCTGACACGTGCTTACAGCGCTTTGACGCTCTGCGGGTACTGAGACATCGCTGGCCTCACCTGGCCTTGGGCGACAAGCGCCTTCCAGCCCGTGAGACGACATTTCAGAGCGGCCGACATATGCCCGTCCGGCCGCTGTCATCATGCCGATGAGGGAACCCTGACCGGTGCTTGAAAAACACCACCGCACATCAATCCGCCGAAGCGTCTGGATGCCCGTCCAAGGCCCGTGCCCATCCGTTCTGTCCCCCCAGACAATCTGAATCACAAGGGCAAGCTAGCGGGAGTCCGGGACGCCTCGCAACATCTCTTCGTGCTTGACTCCGGCCATTCCGGCAATCGAATCTGGGTGTGGGAATTTAGCGCCTTGATCCCACGTCATATTTTCATTCCAAAAAAAAGCGCCCCTGCCGGAGCGCCTTTAAAACAAGGGTTAACCAATCGCTTTATCAGGCGCCAAGCGCCTTAACGCGAGCGGATAGCCGCGACATTTTCCGTGCGACAGTGTTCTTGTGCAACACCCCTTTGGTGACGCCCCGCATCAATTCGGGCTGGGCCTCGCGCAGGGCGGTTTGTGCAGCAGCCTGGTCGCCGGATGCGATGGCTTCCTCGACCTTGCGCAGGTAGGTGCGGATGCGCGAGCGGCGGGCTTTGTTGATGGCGAAGCGGCGCTCGTTCTGACGGGCGCGTTTCTTGGCTTGAGGCGAATTTGCCATGTCGGTTTCCTTTCGGATGGGTCTGTTGAATATCTGTCGCGCAACGAAACCGCACCCCGGGTTTGCGAACCGGGCAAATCTGGCCAGAGCGGGCCTCACGCGCATGTATCGGCGCCATCTAAGGGATTCGCTCCGCGAAGGGAAGAGGTTTCGGGCCCGAGCGGCTCCGGCGTTGCGCCATCACCGCCGATGCCGACCAAGACCCTACTTGTCGCGGAATTGCGCCTCGCGCTTTTCCAGGAAGGCGGCCATGCCCTCTTTCTGATCCTCGGTCGCGAAAAGCGCGTGGAACAGGCGGCGCTCAAAGAGCAGACCTTCGCGCAGTGTCGTTTCGTAGCTGCGATTGACCGCTTCCTTGACGGCCATGGCGGTCAGCGCGGATTTCTCGGCGATCTTGGCCGCGGCACCCATCGCCTCATCCATGAGCTTCTTGGCGGGCACCACCCGGGACACGAGACCCGAACGCTCGGCCTCTTCGGCGGTCATGAACCGGCCGGTCAGATGCATGTCCATGGATTTCGACTTGCCCACGAACCGGGTCAGGCGCTGGGTTCCGCCGATGCCGGCGACAGTGCCCAGATTGATCTCGGGCTGGCCGAATTTGGCGGTGTCGGCGGCGATGATGAAGTCGCACATCATCGCCAGTTCGCATCCGCCGCCAAGCGCATACCCCGCCACGGCGGCTATGATCGGTTTGCGGCATTTCAAGATCTGGTCGACCTCGTCGCCGAACAGATTGTCGGTGAAGGCCTCGACGAAGGTCTTGGTCGACATCTCCTTGATATCGGCGCCGGCGGCGAAAGCCTTGTCCGATCCCGTCAGCACGATGACGCGAACCTTGTCATTCTGCTCGACGGCTTTCAGTGCTTTCGACAGCTCCCCCAAAAGCTGACTGTTGAGCGCGTTCATCGCGTCGGGACGGTTCAGCTTGATCAGGGCAATATGATCTTCGATATCGACGATCAGGGTCTCATAGGCCATGCGGGCGAGCGCCTCTGGTTGTTCAACTTAAGGCGTTAGGGTTAGCAGTCTGATGCGCGGGTTCAAGCTATCTTTGGCATGACGCGCAGTAAAAAGAGGATCGTCCGGATTGCACGATCCGGCGGATTTCCCCGTGACATCCGGGGGTTGGGCAGGGTTCGCCGGCCCTGTCATAGACCCGGAAGTTATGTTGGAAATACCCGAGCTCGCCGTTGGTTTGCCGGTGATCGCGCAGCGAGGAACCGCCGGCTTCGATCGCTTCGGAGATGACATCGCGGATTACCGGAACCAGCTCCGCGATGCGCGCCGCCGAGATCCGGCCCGCCAGACGTTTTGGCGAAATGCGTGCCCGGTGAAGCGCCTCGCAGACATAGATATTGCCCAGCCCGGCAATGATACGCTGGTCCAGCAGCGCGGTCTTGATCGGGGTTCTGCGCCCGCTCAGGCGTTCGGCGAGATAGGTTTCGTTGAACCGGTTGCCAAGCGGCTCGGGGCCGAGACCGGCCAGAAGCCAATGCGAGGCCAGATCGGCGGTGGCGGTCAGGTCCATCGCGCCGAAACGCCTTGCATCGTTGAAGGTCACCCGCACGCCATTTGCCATGTCGATCACTACATGGTCATGCTTTTCAGGCAGGGGGTGACTGTGATGAAACTGCCCCGGAACGCTCTGCCCGGCATCTCCCGAGATCAGCATCCGGCCCGACATGCCCAAATGGATGATCAGCGTTTCGCCGCTGTCGAGATCGGCCAGGATGTATTTCGAGCGGCGCCGCAGGGCCGTGACCGTCGCGTCCTTGAGCCGGGCGGCCATATCCGGCGGCAGCGGCCAGCGCAGATCGGGCCTGCGCGCCTCGGCTCGGGCGATCCGGACATGCTCCATCACAGGGGCCAGCCCGCGACGCACTGTCTCGACCTCTGGAAGTTCGGGCAAAGCGGGCTTTCCTTGTGTGGGGCGGGCGGTGTATCCGCGGGGGCAGAGCCCACCATTACAAGGGCAGACCGATCAGGAGGGCAAGAGCCCATGAGCGAGAACGACACCCGCACCACCCATTTCGGCTTCCAGACCGTGGGCGAGGATGACAAGGCGGGCATGGTCCATGGCGTCTTTACCAATGTCGCTTCGCGCTACGACGTGATGAACGATGTCATGTCGGTCGGCATCCACCGGGTCTGGAAAGACGCGATGATGGATTGGCTGGCCCCGCGCGACGGGCAATCCCTGCTTGATGTGGCGGGCGGGACCGGCGATATCGCCTTCCGGTTTCTCAAACGCGCACCCGGGGCCGGGGCGACCGTGCTGGATATGACGGAATCGATGCTGCTGGAGGGGCAGAAACGGGCCGAAGCCGCGCAACTGGCGGAGAAGCTCGACTGGGTCGTCGGCGATGCCATGGCCCTGCCCTTCGAGGCGAACAGCTTCGATGTCTACACGATCAGCTTCGGCATAAGAAACGTGACCCGCATCCCCGATGCGCTGGCCGAGGCGTTTCGCGTCCTGAAGCCGGGAGGCCGCCTGATGGTGCTGGAATTCAGCCAGTTGCCGAATGAGGGCCTTCAGAAACTCTACGATCTCTATTCCTTCAACGTGATCCCGCGCATGGGGCAGATGATTGCGAACGACCGGGACAGCTATCAGTATCTCGTCGAGTCGATCCGCAATTTTCCCGAGCAGGAGGTGTTTGCCGAGATGATCCGGCAGGCCGGCTTCGACCAGGTGAAATACCGCAATCTCAGCATGGGTATCGCGGCGCTGCATTCGGGGTGGAAGATCTAACCGATGCGAGGCCCCCATAACATCTGGCGCGTGATCCGCACCGGCGCCACATTCGAGCGGACGGGTGCGATGCGTGTCGCGCTGGAGGCACTGGATGCGCCGCGCAGCCTGCGGATCGCGGCGCGTGTCCTTGGCTGGCCCTTTGCCTGGCTTGGCCTGAAGGGCGACACCAACCTGCCGCCGGTGACCCGGGCGCTGACAGCACTTGGCCCGGCCTACATCAAGTTCGGCCAGATCCTGTCGACCCGGCCCGACGTGGTGGGCGGGGAACTGGCGACGCAATTGCGGGTTTTGCAGGACAAGCTGCCGCCATTCCCGACCGAACGCGCCAAGCAGGTGGTGGCGCGGGAACTGGAAATGCCCGTCGCGCAGATGTTTTCCGAGTTTTCCGAACCGGTCGCGGCGGCCTCCATCGCGCAGGTCCATCGGGCGCGCCTCGCGGGGACCGGGCAGGAGGTGGCCGTCAAGGTGCTGCGCCCGAATATCGAACGCGCCTTCCGCAAGGATATCGACGCCTTCTATCTGATTGCCTGGCTGGTGGAGACATTGTCCCCCAACTCGCGGCGGTTGCGACCCAATGACGTTGTCGCGCATTTCGAAGGGGTTGTCCTGCGCGAGCTGGATCTGCGGATCGAAGCGGCTGCTGCCGGCGAGTTCGCCGCAAACACGGCCCGGGACGAAGGCTTTACCGTGCCGCCGGTGGAGTGGTTTCTGTGCTCCCGTCAGGTGCTGACGCTTGGCTGGGCCAAGGGCATTCCCTATGGCGACACCGAGGCGGTGATTGCCGCCGGGCATAATCGAAAAGCGATTGCCGCGCGAACCTTGCAGATGTTCCTGACCCATGCGCTGCGCGACGGGTTTTTCCACGCGGATATGCATCAGGGCAACCTGAAGGTCGGGCCGACGGGAGATATCGTGGCGCTTGATTTCGGCATCATGGGTCGGCTCGATGAATATACCCGCCGGGTCTATGCGGAGATCCTGATGGGTTTCATTCGCAAGGATTACCGCCGCGTGGCCGAGGTGCATTTCGAGGCCGGATACGTCCCCGCGGATCGCGATATCGACGAGTTCGCGCAGGCGCTCCGCAGCGTCGGAGAGCCGATTTTCGGGATGGATGCCAGCCGTATCTCCATGGCGCGGCTGCTCGCCTATCTGTTCGATGTGACAGAGCAGTTCGGCATGGAAACGCGGACCGAGCTGATCCTGCTGCAACGCACCATGGTGGTGGTCGAGGGGGTGGCGCGATCCCTTGATCCGAATATCAACATCTGGGACGTGGCGCGCCCGGTGGTGGAGGATTACATCACTCGCAATATCGGCCCGAAGGCGCTGGTCTCGGATTTGCTGAAAACCGCCCGCGTGTTGTCGCGCTTCGGTCCGCGCCTGCCGCAACTGGCCGAAGCGGCGCTGCTGGCGCAAAACGCCCCGCGACCGGACCCCGCGCCGTCCCGCTGGCCGGACCGGGCGCTGTTCGCGGCGATCGGCCTTCTGGCGGGTGCGGGATTGCTGGCGCTTCTGTCGTAGCGGAGCGGCTGGGACGCGGTCGCAGGCTGGCCGGTGTTTCCCCGCGCTTTACGGATTGCGGATGCCCTGAACCAGATCTGCCGGAATGCTGATCCCGCCGGACATGTTCAGCCATGTCTGCCCGTCCCGAATCATGGCCTCCTCCACGCGGGCATAGGCCTGCGCGGGGCGCTCTTCCAGCAGGGTGTCATCGGCAAACGCTTCGGTGGTGAAGCTGTAGATGCCTTCGGGCAGCGGGTCGCCGTCGGGGCCAACCCCGGCCCAGGTGAACGGATCATCGCTGATGGTGAGGTTCAGGCGCTGAACTTCGCGGCCCGCCTCGTTCCGCACCACCAGTTCCATCCGGTCGGCAAGGTTGTGCGGCGGGGCGGTGAGGGTGATGGGGCTGCCGGTGAAGGCCACCGGCATCTCCGCGCGCGCGTCCATCCCGACCCAGCCGCTGAGTTGGCCCATGCCCATCATCGTCATTCCGGTTTGCAGATCGCCCAGAAGCTCGTTGGTGCGAACCTGCTGTTCGACGCCCGAGAAGGTGGCGAGCTGCGTGGCGAAATCCGTGGATTCCATCGGGTTCAGCGGATCCTGGTTTTCCATCTGCGTGGTCAGCATGGTGAGAAATGTCTGAAAATCCGAGTTGATCATGGACCCGGTTTCAGGCTCGGCAGAGCTGAGCGACGGGGTGTTGGTGCGTTGTTGGGCGGTCTGGATGACATCCATGCGCGATCTCCTTTCTAAAGACGCAGATCCAGCGCGCCGTCATGGGCGCGCGGGCCGGGCCGGGGTTGCGGGCCAGTCGCGGCGTGTGGCTCACCCGGTCCGGTCATGCGGGTGGCTTTGTGGTCCGTTTTCGGACTGTCTCCGTTCTGCTGGCCCTGAAAGCTGAACGCAGTGCCGCCAAGACCCGCGTCGGAGAATTCGCGGGCGAGCAGATCCGCGTGCCGCCGCATCAGGTCGAGCGTTTCGGGCCGGTCGGCCGTGATTGCCAGCACCAGGCCTCCGTCCACATGGCTGAAAACCATGCGCACGCGGCCCAGTTCCGGCGGGTCGAGGGCGATCTCGATCGGCTGATCGGGCATTCGGGCGCCGGCCTGTGCCTGCATGGCTGCGGCCATCTGTGCGGCCGCATTTTGCGCGGTGGCGGCCTGAGGCGCGGGCGGGCCGGACGGGCTCAGCTGCGCCGCCGTTCCGGTGCCGGCACCGTTTGCCGCAAGCTCCGGTATCGCCGCAAGCTCAAAAGGCAGTTCACCGGATGGGAGACCGGTTTGCAAAACGCGGATAGGCGTCTGCGGATCGACAGCCGACAGACCTGTGGGCGCAACTGAAGCCGGTGGCATTGGTGGCGTGAAAGCCTGGGTGGTCGGCGTTGCCGGCAGCGCCTTCACATCGACTTCGGTCAGGATACGCCCGGTGGCCACGGTCATCTCTTTGCTTGGATTCAGCGGCGCGGTTAGGGGTGCGGGCGGGTGCGCCGCCACTGGCAGCCGGTTGGAAACAGGCGGCGCAAGCGGGCTCGCGGGGCTTTGCGGTGCGGATGCCACGGGCTGTTTTCCTGACGGCTTTGGCTCGGGCAGAACACCCCGATCAGGGCCCCTTGCGGCGAAGGCAGGCGCCAACCCGGAGGGCTTCCGATCGGGCGTCTGTTCCGTCGCGGCCGGTGCGGGCGGGGTTTGACGCACCACCGGAGCGGGACCGGAGATGGCCGATTGGGCCACCATCTCTGCGCTGTTCGGGATGGGGCCGGACAGGTTCTTCACCTCGGTTGGAGGAACCGGCGCAAGGCCCGCCTCGCGCGTCCGGATAAGCTGAGCCTCCGGTGAGGATTCTTCTAGAGGAACAGCCGATGTCTTCGCGGTCTCAGACGCGTTGAGGGGCGTCTGCGGCGCGGGCCGGAGATCTGTTCGCGCCGGCCGGTTCTCCTTTCCCGCCGCTGAACCAATCTGTGACTGACGCGTGTCCGCCGGGATCGCTGACTCGACGGGCGTGTTCAGTGTCGATGCGCTCGGGTCCGGACGTCCCGCCGGTTCCGGTGCGGGCACCCTGTTTGTCGGTGGATTGGATGCCACCGCAGGGAGGGGGGTTACCAGATCGCCGATCACTTGACCCGAGGGGGATGGTTTCGGCAGATCGACGGGAGTACCAAAGCTGCGTTCTTGCGCTGCTGACGCCACCGACATTGCCCGCTTTTCAACACGAGGGGCACCATCGGGTTTAGCAGGTAGATCGGCCGTGGCCGGTACATCAGGATTTGGCCGGACGCTGCGGGCAGTGGCAGCCGGCTGCGTCTGACTGGTGGGAACGCCATGGAAGGTGGCGCTGGCTATCGTATCAGCAGGGGGCTCTGCCGGTAGCTCATCCTGACCGGTGACAGCGCGCCATGGCTCCGGCGGCGGCGTCATGTTTCGCAACGGGCGCTCCGTCCTTTCCTGAATGACGGGTTTCGGGGTTGCCTCCAGTTCCTCCTGACGAATATCGGTGGCCTCGCCCCGCATCGGCAAACCGGGCGCGGAGCCGATTGTCTTGCCGGCGATCCGGGACGGCGGAATCGGCCAGCTTTCATCCCCCTGGCCCGAAGCCGGGATAACCGACTGACCGTTCTGGACCAGAGCGGCAAATCTCTCATCCTGACTATCGGCAGTTTCCGCAGTGACCGTACCACGTGACCCGGGGGTCGCGGGCGGGGCCGGGAAGATTTGAGACGGTTGCATGTTCTATGCTGTCCGATAATGAGGTCGACTGCCCGCAACATCCCTTGTCCGCGTTACCAATTCTTTACCCGCAGCGGCCATGCTTGCTCCGAAGTGTTTCGAATTGAGTGTATTCCGATGAGCGTAGCCCCGACCCCTTCCGTAACGTCGCAAGCGCAGCCGGCGTCGTCCCCGATGCCCCCGGACGCGGAGGCGCGGCTGCGTCAGGCTGCGGTAGATCTGGAAGCCAGCTTTCTCGCCGAAATGCTCAAACAGGCCAAGTTCGGGGAAGCCCGCGGCGCGTTCGGCGGCGGCGCGGGGGAGGAACAGTTCGCCTCTTTCCTGCGGCTTGAGCATGCGCGGCAGATGGCGGCAAGCGGTGGAATTGGGCTGGCGGAGAATCTCTTCCGTTCGCTGGCTGCGCGTCATCAGGGGGGCGCCTCGTCATGACATTGACCCATCGCAGCCGGGCCCTGATGGCATTGGTGACCCGACAGGGCGAAGATCTGCGGAACGGCGATCTGGCCGGTCTTGCCAGATCCACACCGGCCTTGGCACGGGCTCTGGAGCAACTGGGCCGGACACGGCCTGCGGAGACGGACGAAGAAGCGTTGCAGAGCTTGCGCCGCGCGGCCCGGCAGAATGCCGAGCTCATGGCGGCCGCCCTGCGCGGCGTGAAGGCCGCACGTGCGATGCTGGCGCAGAAACCTGACGCCAGTTTTACCGGTTACGATGCAACCGGCCGCACGGCGCCGATAGGGGCCGCGCGGCCGAACCTGGAGCGCCGCAGCTAACCTCGTTCACGTGTCGTTCATCTAAAATCCAAGACAAAGAGCCTGAAACCTTAGGAGCTTGTTAGCGCTTTGCCGCGAGTGTCGCGCCTGCACCAAATGGTGGCGTGACCCGGCCCACGGTCAGGTTGCAAGCGTCAGAAAGACGTTCCGAATTGCCCGTTCGGGCATTGGATAATCCAGGCGCAGAACAGGTGCCATGAACGCAAAAAGGAAGGGCAAAACATGTCCAGTATTCTGACGAATAACAGTGCAATGGTTGCATTGCAGACACTCAAGTCTGTCAATTCGAACCTGCAAAAAGTGCAGGGCGAAATCTCCACCGGCAAGTCCATCGCCTCGGCCAGAGACAACTCCGCGGTCTGGTCGATCTCCAAGGTGATGGAATCGGATGTGAAGGGGTTCAAGGCGATCTCTGAAAGCCTCAGCCTCGGTGAGTCGACTGTCTCCGTGGCGCGCAGTGCATCGGAAACCGTCACCGATCTGTTGACCGAAATCAAAGGCAAGATCGTCGCCGCGCAGGAACAGAACGTGGATCGAGACAAGATCCAGACCGATATCAAGGCGCTGCGGGATCAGATCAATTCCGTGGTGAGCGCTGCCCAGTTCAACGGCCTCAACCTCGTCAAGGGCACCGATGACGTAAACATCCTGTCATCGCTGGACCGCACGGGCACAAGCACCGTGAATGCGTCCAACATCACCATCAGTCGCCAGGACCTGGGGACGGGTGCAGGGACCAACGGCGTCGGCAGCGGGGGCACGGACCTGTCCGGGCAGATTCTCGATGCCGCCGGCGGCTCGACCTATGCGGGCGGCACCCTGTCGGCGACGGGCAACACTGCCGTGATCGAATTTGCCCAGACCACGGGCTGGGATGCGAACGATTCGACCACGATCAGCGTTGCTGGCCTGAGCGTCGGCTATACCTCTGCCGCCGCCGACCAGACCGAGACCAATGTGCGTGACGCGTTGCTGAGCAGTCTCCAGGCTCTCGATCTCGATGGGGTCAGCTTCTCCTCCAACAGCACCAACCAGATCGTGGTGACGTCGACCCGACCGTTCGAAGCTTTGGATATCGCAATCACCGACTCGGTCTCGGGCGGCGACGGCAACACTTACATCCAGGCGATCAACGGCGCGACGACCGGCAACACGACAACCGAAACCGGTTCGATCGATCAGCGTGCCGAAGAGATCTTCTTCACCGCGGGCGCAAGTGTTGCCGAAGGCAATAGCTATCAGGCGTCGATCGGTGGCACGGCGTACTTCTATACCGCCGGCAAGGGGGAGACCTTTGAAGACGTTGCGCGCGGTCTGAAAACTGCAATCGACAGCGCAGGCATCGACGGCATCTCCACCCAGGTCGCCATCGACAGCGCCACGGGGCAGGCCAGCCTGAAGATCGACAACAGCGGTTCGGACCTCTCCCTCGCGACGGCCGCCATGGATGGTGGCACGGCATCGGGTGGTCTGTTCGGTCTCGACTCCATTGATGTGACCAGCAATGCCGGCGCGGATGCCGCGCTGGATAACATCGAAACGATGATCCAGACGTCGATCGATGCGGCTGCGTCGTTCGGCTCCGCTCAGGGCCGGATCGAAACCCAGTCGGACTTTGTCGGCAAGCTGATCGACTCACTGAAATCCGGTATCGGTACGCTGGTTGATGCGGATATGGAGGAAGCCTCGGCTCGGTTGCAGGCATTGCAGGTGCAACAGCAGCTGGCAACGCAGTCGCTGTCCATCGCCAACCAGGCACCGCAGAGTATCCTGTCGCTCTTCCGGTAAAGTCAGGATCGCCGGGGTTCATCGCGGCCCCGGCGATCTCCAACGGTTAACGATGTCCCATACCCCCGGAAGGAACCTCGCTCGTGAACACAACCTACATGGCCAGATCCGCCTACGCCCAGCCGGCCTCACCCGTACGTACAGATCGTGGCACCGAATACGCCGTTTTCGAAAAAGTCACGGCACGTTTGGTCCAGGCTGAAAACTCCACACGCGGAGTTGGCCAGAAAGCTGCGGCGATCCATGATAACCGCCAGCTCTGGACGCTGCTCGCAGGCGACGTGGCGACAGAGGGAAACGCGCTGCCACAGGCACTGAGAGCGCAGATATTCTACCTCTGCGAATTCACGCTGAGCCATAGTCGCAAGGTTCTGAAAGAGGGGGCCTCGCTGGCTCCACTGATCGACATCAACACTGCCGTGATGCGCGGGTTGAGAGGCGAGGCGGAAGCGGCATGAGTGGTCTTGTCCTGAAACTGAGCCCGAAGGAACGGGTTCTGATCAATGGCGCGGTTGTAGAAAACGGTGACCGGAGATCGCGGCTGTCCATCATGACGCCGAACGCCCATATCCTTCGTCTTCGCGATGCGATTCATCCCGAGGAGGTGAATACACCCGTTCGAAGGGTTTGCTACATCGCGCAACTGGTGCTGTCCGGAGATGCGGATTTTGAAGACGCCAAGCTGCAGATCCTGCGCGGGATGGAACAGCTGAGCCAGGTCTTCACGGATCCTGACAGCCGTGCCCAGCTGGCCGCCGCGACCGATCATCTGGTGAATGGCCAGACATATCAGGCCCTGAAAGCGCTGCGTACTTTGCTGCCACGGGAAGATCGATATCTCGCTGCCGGTCCCACATGACCTTTCAGCCTTTCGTGCCATTTGCCGGCTATTCCGGTTGGACGTTCCTGAGCCGTACGCTGCCGGAGCAAACGGCGGCCTTCGCGGCATCGCCCGCTCTTGACCGGGACATGGCGTACTTTCGGGAAAACATCGGCGCGGTCAAAAGCGCCGATGACCTCGTTGGTGATTTCCGGCTGCTGCGGGTGGCGCTTGGCGCCTTCGGCCTTCAGGACGACGTGCCGAACAAGGCCTTCATTCGCACGGTTCTGGCCGAAGGTGCCGCCGAGGGCGATGCATTGGCGAACCGTTTGGCGGACAAGAGATATCGTGCCTTTTCGGAAGCATTCGGCTTTGGGACCTCTTTGCCGCCCAAATCCGGGACGCCCGGATTTGCCGACCGGATTCTGGCGAGATTCGAGCGGCAGGAGTTCGAAAGGGCCATCGGTACCCAAAACGAGGACATGCGCCTGGCGCTTACGGCGACACGTGAGTTGCCCGAGATTGCCGGGCGAGATCTTACCAATGATGCGGCGTGGTTTACCATCATGGGCAATCCGCCCCTGCGCAAGATCTTCGAAACCGCGCTTGGTCTGCCATCCGGTGTTGGTGGTCTCGATCTCGACCAGCAGTTGAACACGTTCAAAGAGCGGAGCGATCAGGTCCTGGGCGATTCCGACATCGCGCAGTTTCGCGAACCGGAACAGGTCGAAGAGCTGATCCAGGCGTTTCTGACCCGATCACAGCTCAACAGCTTTGCCGGCGTCAATTCGCCTGCTGCGATCGCGCTCACATTGCTACAAGGTGCGCTCTGACATTGACGGAGTCGCTTGGTTAGCATTTGCTCTCGTGCTTGCGTTGCCGTTGATTTGAGGCACGCAGGATGCCGCAGATCCTCCTGCGCTGATGTTGCGTATGACGGGTGATCTAATCATCGGGTTCGGCCTCCTCTTTCGAGGCTCGTGTTGATCAGTCGGCAGGAGAAGCTTCGGGCTCCAACAGGCTTTGCAGCGTCGCAAAGGCTTCCGCGGCACCGCCTTGGCTGTCTGAGGCAAGAAAGGCGTCCAACGCGGGCCAAAGCCTGACCGCGGTATCGGTCACCGGGTCATGCCCTTCGGCATAAAGGCCGGCCTGCAGCATCAACTCGGTCTTGTCATATGCCCCCAGATAACGCCGCACCAGCGCGATGAGCCGGTTTTCCTCCTCGGTCGCGACACCCGGAAGCGAGCGGGAGACCGAGCGCAGCAGGCTGACCGCCGGATAGCGCCCGCGTTCGGCGATTTTCCGGTCCAGCACGACATGCCCGTCAAGTACGCCGCGCATCACATCCGCGACGGGTTCCTCCATATCCGACCCGGCGACGAGAACCGAAAGGATCGCCGTGATGTCGCCCTGACCCTCAGCCCCGGGACCGGCACGTTCGCACAGCGACATGATCTGCTGCGCCATGGAGGGTGGAAAACCGCGCAGGCTGGCGGCCTCGCCCGTGGCCGCCGCGACTTCCCGCTGCGCTTCGGCAAAACGGGTGATGCTGTCGGCCAGCATCAGCACATGCGCGCCCTGATCCCGGAAGTATTCCGCCACCGTCATCATTGTATGGGCCGCCCGGGCGCGGGTCAGAGCCGAGCGATCCGACGTCGCGGCGACCACCACGGACCGCGCCAGACCTTCGGCGCCCAGAGTGTCCTCCAAAAAATCCCGTACCTCGCGTCCACGCTCGCCGATCAGCCCGATCACCACCACGTCGGCGCCGACGCCACGGGCCAGCCGCGACAAAAGACGCGACTTGCCCACGCCGGAGCCTGCGAAAAGCCCGATCCGCTGACCTTGGGCGAGGGGCAAAACCGTATCGAACACGGCCAGCCCCGTGTCCAGCCGCTGGCCGAGCCCGCGCCGCGCGGTGGGCGACGGCGGCGGGGCGTGAAGGGCCCGGGCTGTCGTTCCGGGAAAGAGCGGGCGGCCATCGATCGGCCTGCCATCCGGGTCTATCACGCGCCCGATCCAGTGCTTGCCGGGCGCGATCAGGCGTGGACCCAGATGGCGGGCCGGGGCACCCAGGCGCAGGCCCGCGGTGGTGCCCTCGGCCATCACCAGACATCCGGCCGGATCGACCCGGACGACTTCCCCGCTCAGCCCGTCGCCCAGGTCGATCACATCGCCGAGCGCCGCAACGCGATTCAAGCCGACCACTTGCAGCGCGTTGGTCGACACCTCCACCACCTTGCCGACGGAGTAACAGGGGCGCACCTGCCGGATGCGCGCGACGAGCGGTTCGAAGACATCTTGGGGCATGGATTTTCCTTGGGGCTCTGGCCTGCACTTACCGTTTCTAAAGGAATCACGGTTAAGCCTTGGTGTAAGCGCACGAGGGAGAAGCCCCGATGTTCGACAATCTTGAGATCTTTGGCCTGGCCGAGGCCCGTGCCCGTCACGCGGCGGCCCGGCAGGCCGTGACTGCAACGAACGTGGCCAATGCGGATACGCCCGGCTACCGCGCACAGGATATCGCTGCCTTCGAGGATGCGTTCCGGCGTGGCGGCGGCAGTGCGGCAGAGGCTGCGCGCAACATGGATTTCACCACATTCGATGCCGCAGGGGCGCCCTCACCCAATGGAAATTCGGTCTCGCTCGAAGCGGAGATGCTCCGCTCGGTCGAGGCGCAGCGCGCCCACAGCCGTGCGCTGACGGTCTATCAATCCGCCCTGAGCGTCCTTCGGACGTCCCTGGGCCGCTAGCAGTGATCGGAGAAGCCGATGACGGATTTCAGTACAGCATTGTCCGTGGCCGCAAGCGGGATGCGCAGCCAGACCCACCGGTTGCAGCATCTTTCGGAGAACATCGCAAATGCGGATACGCCGGGATACCGCCGCAAGCTGATCAGCTTCCAGGCGGATCGCAGCGCGGGTCAGGTCTCCGGCGCGGTCGCCCCGGGCCCGGTGCGGCTGGATCAGACGGCGCTGCCGGAGATTTACGACCCCAGTCATCCGATGGCCGATGAAAGCGGGCATTATGCAGGGTCCAACGTGGATCTGGTGATCGAGCTTGCGGACGCCCGGGAGGCGCAGCGCAGCTATGAAGCCAATCTGAAGATCTTCGATCAGGTCCGGCAGATGTCATCGTCGCTGAACGATCTGCTTCGGCGTTGAAGGTAGGGAAATCTCGAGATGGATGTACGCAGCTCACTTGCCGCCCAGGGTTATGGTCTCGCTCAAGGCGCGACGCGGCCGGCTCCAGGCGCCAGCCCGTCGCAGAGCGATGCGGGCGAGGCGTTTTCGGAGGCGATCCGGAGCTTCACCGATACGGTGCAAAACGGCGAGCGGATGGCCCAGGCCGCGCTGACGACCGGTGCCGATCCGCATTCTCTGGTCACCGCGTTGGCCCAGACCGAACTGGCGGTTCAGACTGCCGTTACCGTGCGCGACCGCGTGGTCGAGGCGTATCAGGAAATTCTGAGGATGCCCGTCTGATGGAAGATGTTGTTTTCTACGATACCTTGCGGCAGGGCCTGTGGATTTCCGTCGTCATCTCCACGCCGATCCTGTTCGTGGCCCTGATGAGCGGTGTTGTCGTTGGCCTGTTTCAGGCGCTGACATCGATCCAGGAGATGACCCTCACCTTCGTGCCCAAGCTCGCCGCGATCGTCGCGGTGTTCTGGGTTTCGATGGGATTCATGACCGAGAGCCTCAGCTCCTATTTCGCCGATCGCCTCGTCCCACTGATCGAGGCGATGTGATGGACAATGCGACTTACGCCACGCTGACCCGCCAGTCGGGCCTCTTGCGGGAAATGCAGACCGTCGCGAACAATATCGCGAATATCTCGACCACCGGGTTCCGTGGCGAAGGCGTCGTCTTTGCGGAACATGTGGCCGCTTTGGGCGCGGATCACGAAAGCCTCTCCATGGCTTCGGCCGTCGGGCGCCATATCCGGCTGGAGCAGGGGGCCCTGACCCAGACCGGCGGCAGTCTGGATTTCGCGATCGAGGGAGACGGGTTCTTCCTGATACAGACCCCCGAGGGCGAGGCGCTGACGCGCGCGGGGCATTTCATGCCGAATGGTCAAGGGGAGCTGGTCAACCCCGATGGGCAGCTTCTGCTGGATGCCGGGGGCGCGCCGGTTTTCATTCCCCCTGACGCGCGCAGCATAACGCTCGCCACGGATGGCACGCTCAGCGCGGATGGTCAGCCGCTGACGGTCATCGGCCTGTGGCAGCCTGTTGATCCGAATGACCTGCGGCATCAGACCGGTGTTCAATTCGTGGCCGATGGCGGTGTGGAACCGGCGCCGCCCGCGACTTTGCTGCAGGGCTTTCTTGAGGAAAGCAATGTCAACCCGGTTGGCCAGATCACCCGCATGATCGAGGTCCAGCGCTCCTATGAGCTGGGCCAGAGCTTTCTCGACAAGGAAGACGAGCGAATGCGCTCCTTCCTGCGCACGGTGGGTGCACGATCATGACATCCAAGGAGTTGCCGATATGAGAGCCCTGAACATCGCCGCGACCGGCATGAGCGCACAGCAGATGCGGGTCGAGGTCATCTCGAACAATCTCGCGAACATGAACACCACGGGCTACAACGCCCGGCGTGCCGAGTTTTCCGATCTGCATTACCAGCAGATGACCCGCGCGGGCAGCATCAATGCCGCCGATGGCACCGTGGTGCCGGCAGGGGTGCAGCTTGGTCTGGGGGTGCGGCCGGCGGCGGTGTCGGTCAATGTGGCCCAGGGCAGCCTGTCGCAGACAAGCGGCGATCTGGATGTGGCCATCGAAGGGCTGGGGTATCTTGAGGTCACGCTCCCCTCAGGCCTTCCCGCCTATACGCGGGATGGCGGGCTGAACCGCACCGGCGACGGGCTGATCGTCACGTCTGACGGCTACACCGTGGCGCCCGGTATCACCATTCCGAATGATGCACGCAGCATTTCGATCAATGCCGACGGAGAGGTCTATGCCTATTTCTCCGACCGCGTGGAGCCGGAGGTGCTGGGCCAGTTCACGCTGGCGGGATTTGCCAACCAGCGCGGGTTGGAGGCGATCGGCTCCAACCTCTTTGTGGAGACGGCGGCCTCGGGCCCGGCCCTTGTCGGTCAACCCGGGCAGGATGGCCTTGGCATGCTCCGGCAGGGGTATCTGGAGGACAGTTCCGTCGATGCGGTGCGCGAGATCACCGACCTCATCGAGGCGCAGCGCGGGTATGAGCTGAACGCCAAGGTAATCACCGCGGCCGATCAGATGCTCAGCGCCACAACGCAGATCCGCTGAGATGATACGGTTTCTTCTGATCCTGTTTCTGCTTGGCCTGACCGGGCAGGCCTGGTCCCAGACGCTGGTGGCCAATGGCACGATCCGCAGCCAGACCATCATCGGCCCCGCCGACGTGCGGCTGGCCGAAGGCAATGTGCCCGGCGCCATAACCGACCCGGTTTCCGCAATCGGGATGGAGGCGCGTGTCAATCTCTATCCGGGCCGCCCGATCCGTCCTTCGGATCTGCGGGCGCCCGCCGTTGTGGACCGAAACGAGATCGTCACGCTGCAGTACAATCAAAACGGCCTGCTGATCGTCACCGAAGGCCGCGCGCTGGAACGCGGCGGCGTGGGGGACCGCCTGCGGGTCCTCAATCTTGCCTCGCGCAACACGATCACGGGCACCGTCCTGTCACCGGGTCTGGTCGGGGTCGGACATCTTCAATGAGGAATACAGTCATGTCCCTGCCGTTTGCCCGTCTGGGCCTTCCCGTTCTTCTTGGTCTTGTGCTGATTGTGGCCGGATGCGCCCGGTTGGAGGATGTCGGGCGTGCTCCGGCGCTGAGCTCCCCGACCGGCGGCAATGAGATTCTGGCGATGACCTCGGCTCCGTTTCCGGTCGGCGCGCCGTCTCTGGACCCTCTGGAGCGCGCTTCGCTCTGGACGGCCGGGCGGCGATCGCTGCTGGGCGACCGGCGCGCCGGAACGCGGGGGGATATCGTGACCGTCGTGATCGAGATCGACGAAAGTGCCGAGATTTCCAACAGTACCGCTCGTTCGCGGAACGGCTCCGAGCAGATGTCGCTGCCATCGCTTTTCGGCATCCCGCAACGGCTTGACGAGCGTCTGCCCGACGGTGCGAGCATGGCCGACGCGGTTAGCACCAACTCCTCCAGCAGTTCCGGCGGCGACGGCTCCGTGCGCCGGAACGAAGAGCTGACATTGCGGATTGCGGCCACCGTTACGGATGTGCTCCAGAACGGGGTGCTGCGGATCGAAGGATCGCAGGAGGTGCGGGTGAACTTCGAGATCCGCGAGCTGCTGATCTCCGGTTTCGTGCGGCCCGAAGACATCTCCCGCGTGAACGAAATCACCTATGACAAGATTGCTGCCGCGCGGATTTCCTATGGCGGTCGCGGTCAGATCACCGATGTGCAGCAACCGCGCTATGGCCAGCAGGTTGCCGATATTCTCCTGCCGTTCTGAGGTGCAAAGATGATCCGCATTCTGATCCCGGTTGTTCTTCTGATCGTGGGCCTCGGCGGCGGTATCGCGGTTGGCGCGATGATGTCCGGCAGCGACGAGACTGCGGGAGAGGACACCCATGCAGAGGATGCCGCGGATGACCACAGTGGCGATGACCATGGCGAAGACGACAGCCACGGGGACGACCACGGCGGAGATGACGGCCACGGCGAAAGCTCGACCGAGCTTGAGTATGTAAGGCTGAACAACCAGTTCGTGGTGCCGATCGTGCGTCATGGCACCGTCCGCTCGATGGTGGTCCTATCGCTGACGGTCGAGGTCGCACCGGGCCAGAACGAGGCGGTTTTCCAGCGGGAACCACGGCTGCGGGACGCGTTTCTGCGCGTCATGTTCGCCCATGCGAATGCCGGCGGATTTGATGGCAGCTTTACCGAAGCCGCCGCCATGATGCCGCTTCGCGAAGGGTTGCGGGAGGCGGCGGTCGGGGTTCTGGGCGACATCGCAAGCGACGTTCTGATTGTGGATATCGTCCGTCAGGATGCGTGACTGATCAACTCCTGAAGTGCCTGCCTGCGCCCTTCGGCCTGCTGGGCCAGCCTCAGTTTCTCCAGCCTGACGGCCTGCTTCGCCGCCAGCTTCTGCATCAATGCGATGCGGCGCAGGCTCTGATGCTTCTGGAGATTTGCGAGGATCGCGCCATTGGCCGGGTCGACGGGCGCGGCCAGTGTCATGGCATGAGCGTCCTTCAGCTTCTGCAACTCCGCCTCCAGGTCAGAACACGCCTTGGTTGCCGCAGACAGCTCCATGCAGGCCCGGTCCGCCAGAACCTCTGCGATCTGCAAAAGCCCGATCAGCTTGGGATCGGCCGCGTGTCTCAAGACATCACCGAGCGCGCCTTGCAGCGCATCGTGTCGGCAAAACGGATGGCGGCCGCGACGGCGCGGAAATGGTCGGGCGCAATCGGCGCACCGATCTCGATCGTGGCATGCAGCGCCCGCGCCGTTGGCGGGTCATGGAAAATCGGCACGCCGTGCTCGGCCGCAAGCTCCCGGATTCTTGCGGCGATTTCGTCCACACCTTTCGCCACGCAGACAGGCACCGTGCCCTTTCCCCGATCCCATTTCAGCGCCACCGCATAATGCGTCGGGTTCACGACCACGACATCGGCATTCGGGACGTCCTGAAGCATCTGGTTCATGGCCAGATCATAGCCGCGCTGGCGGCGCTGCTGCTTCATGTGCGGGTCGCCCTCGCTTTGCTTGGTCTCATCAACCAGTTCCTGACGGCTCATCCGGTTCTTCTTCTGATGCTCGCCCCATTGCCAGAGATAGTCGACGGCGCCCATCATCAGCGCGATGATGAAGACAAAGGCCAGAAACTCCATGACCAGCTGGCCGAGAGCGCCGATCACCTGCCCGTCAGAGGCATAGATCGAGGTCAGGATCTTGTCGGATCGCACCCACAGGAAGGCCCCCAGAAGGATCGAATAGATCGCCAGCTTGGCGCTGGATTTGGCGAATTCGAACAGGCCGTTGGCCCCGAACTTGTTCTTCGCGTTGGCGATGGGGGAAATGCGCGACAGCTTGGGAGCAAGCTTGCTCGGGGTGAAGAGAATTGCCCGTTGCGCAAACAGCGACGCGATGAGGAGCGCGGCCGGAACCGCGATCAGGGTGAGAAACCCGACCATGACGACCCAGATCATCCCCCCGCTGAGCGCCTGACCGCCCGGGGCGAGGATCAGCGCGGCAAGCGTATCGGCCCGACCGAACACCACCTGGCTCAGGTGCCCGATATCCACGCCTGTCGTCTGCCCGAAGAGGGCCGCGCCCAGAAGCATGCCGCCATAGACAACAGCCGTGTTCAGATCGGTGGAGCGGACAATCTCGCCTTTCTGGCGCGCGTCTTCCAGTTTCTTCGGTGTTGGGTCATATGGTTTGTCGGAGCTTGGCTGGTCGTCACTCATCACGGAGATCCGAACGGATTGGCCAGCCGCGCCTCGAAGACCGCAACCCAGACAGGCAGGATGAAGGGTGTCGTGACCAGCAGCAGCACCAGACCGCCCCAGGTGATCGCCGGCGCCCCGACAAACGCGACCATCAATTGCGGCATTGCCTTGTTGATGACGCCCAAGGCGACGTTATAGAGCAGCGAGGCGATCAGAAACGGCGCGGCAAGCGAGAAGGCGAGCGAAAAGGTTGCGGCGACCTGAGCCACGATCCAGGCGCCGGTATCGCCGCTGAACGGAAACTCGCCTGCCGGCAATACCTGATAGGAGCGCAGGAAAGCTTCGGCCAGATGCACGTGAAGCCCGGACATGATGGCGAGCGTCAAGCCGGCGAGCATCAGAAGGTTGCTCATCGCGGGCTGCGCCTCCGGCAGCGCGCCACCCATGATCTGGGACAGGGACGTCGCCTGAGCCGCCATGACACCGGCGATCTGCAAACCGTGTACGACCAGACGCAGCGCAACCCCGATCATCAGCCCGACGGTCGCCTCGGTCAGGAAAAACCGCGTGGGCGGCATGTTGCCGGCAGGCAGCGAAAGAAGATCCGGACCGATGGCGGGAACGAGAATCGCGGTGAAGGCCACCGCTGCGGCCAGTCGCACCCGCATGGGAATAAACGCCTCCCCGAAGGCGGGCAGGGCAAGAAACGCCGCCCCCACGCGGAGGAAAACCGCCGCAGCCACGCCAAGCCAGGCCTGCAGGGCGGGAAAGAGCTCCGACAAGAGCGGGATCATGGCGCCGCCAGGCCGACAAGGGCCGGTTTGCCATCCAGTCCGATTTCCTCGAAGGAGAGGACCGGATTGGTGATGCCGCGCGCTGTCAGCACCGTGCGCAGGAAACGCCGCCGCAAGGCCGAGGTCACGATTGCCGCATAGGTGCCGTTTTCGCTGGCCTGAGAGACCTTGTCGCCGACGCTTTTCGCCAGTCTGTTGAATTCCTCGGGCGGCAGGGCGATCTCGGGCAGGCCGCCATCGCCCGGCAGCTGATGCTGCTGAAACACGTCCTCCCACTGACCGGCCAGCTGGATGAGGGGCAGGCTTCCGTCAGCGCGGCGCAGATCGGCGATCAACTGAAATCCGAGCCGCTGACGCACATGCTCGCAGATCAGGTCGGGTTGCGGCGTAGAGGGACGGATCTCCGCGATCGCTTCCAGGATCAACGGCAGATTGCGGATCGAGACCTGTTCTGACAACAGCAGCCGCAGGATCGCATGCAGCAGATCAAGCGGCACCTTGTCGGGCACCAGTTCTTCCAGAAGGCGGCGATTTTCCTCGGATCTTCCGGCATCGCTCAATGTCACGAATGCATCCAACTGGCGTTGAAGGGCCTTGAAGGTCAAAAGCCGGGAGAGATTGCGCTTGAGGGTCTCCAGAAGGTGGGTCGCAAGCACCTCGGACGGCGCAACGGCCGTCAGTCCCAGCATCGTCGCCTGCTCTCTATCCGCGGTCGATATCCATCTGGCCGGTGCGCCGTAAACCGGTTCCTCCACATCCGTGCCCGGGGGCAGCCCCACGTCGGTTTCGCCTTTCAAGACCAGCACACCGTTTGTGTCCAGCCGATCACGCGCATGCTCGACGCCGTGAATGCGGATCGCATATGTGCCGGGGGGCAAATCGGCCCGATCGGTCAGGCGCATTTCGGGCAGGATCACACCGAACCCCCGCGCCACGTGGTCCCGCATGTTGCGGATCCGCGCATCAAGCCCGGTGGCCGGATCGAGGGCGAGGCTCACGAGGTCGGGCGCAAACTCCACATGAATATCGTCCAGTTCCAGGATATCGCCGATCTTCTCCTGTGGCTCGCGGGCATCGGCATCCGCGGCGTCGGTCCGGGCCGTCGTTTCCTCGCGCTTCAGGGTCGCGAATTTCATGAACGCGGCCGTTCCAAGCGCGATCGACCCGATGACGAAAGGCAGAAAAGGCAGACCGGGGACAAGGGCGAACACGCCCATCAGAATCGCGACCGTCGCCAGCGCCGAGGGATGCCGCCCAAGCTGCCCGAAAAGCGCGATATCCGTGGCGCCCGTGGCACCGCCGCGCGCGAGCAGGAGTGCCGAGGCAATCGCGATGATGACCGCTGGGATCTGAGAGACCAGCCCATCGCCTACGGTCAGAATGGAATAGGTTTCGAAGGCGCGCCCTAGGGGCATGTCATGAATGACAGTCCCGATGATCAGACCCATGACAAGATTCAAGAGCGTGATCAGCAGCCCCGCGATCGCATCGCCCTTGACGAATTTCGAGGCCCCATCGAGCGAGCCGAAAAACGTGGTTTCGGCCTGTTCCCGCTCCCGTCGCTCCTTGGCTTCGGTGTGGTCGATGGCGCCGGCCGACATATCGGCATCAATCGCCAATTGCTTGCCGGGCATGCCGTCCAGCGCAAATCTCGCGCCGACCTCCGCCATGCGCGCGGCGCCCTTGTTGATGACGATGAAATTCACGATCAGCAGGACCCCGAAAATCACCAGCCCCATCACCACGCTGCCGCCCATCACGAACATCGCGAACCCTTCGATCACGCCGCCTGCGGCGGAGGTGCCCGTGTGTCCCTCCCCGATGATCAGCTTGGTGGAGGAGACGTTGAGCGACAGGCGCAGCATCAGAGACGCCAGAAGCACCGTCGGGAAGGAGGAAAAATCAAGCGGCCGCTCGACGAACAATGTCACCGTGAAGATAAGGATCGCGAGCCCGAAGGATGCGGCCAGCCCCACATCCAGCACCCAGGACGGAACCGGCAGGATCATCATCACGATGACCGCCATCAGTGCGAGCGCGAAGAGTATCGTCGGCTGAAAAAGGGAGCGGAGATTGTCCATCACATGTCCTGAAAGAGGGCTTGGACGCCGCCGGGCAGACGTGGCACCAGCGAGCCGGGGGTCGCGCCCGGTGCTGCCCCCGCCTGTAACAGCGGAAACCGGTTTTGCCGGATAGGCCGCGGCCCGGACAAGGCGCCAGCCGAAGATGCCGGTTCGGAGGTCTGCAGAGCCGCCAGATGCCGGCGATAGCTGGCCAGATAGCGCGTGGCGTGTTCCGGTGTGCGGGAATGATAGGCCCCGGCGGCCGCGTCCCACGTTCCAAGCTCGGCATGGAGGTCCGCAAGAAATTCCGCTGCGTAGCGCGCATTTGCGACCGGATCGAACATGGCATCAATCGAGGTGAATGCTCGCCCGTGCCAGCGGTGATTGATCTGGAAGCACCCGATATCGAAGCTGATTGCGCCGGTCGCGTGGTGCCGAATGGCATAGTTCAGCGCCTCGGCCCGGGTGGAGAACCACGCCCCCGTTCCCTCCATGTTGACGGTCCACGGCCAAGGCCGGGTTTCTCCGTTCCTGTGCCGTCCGGTTTCCGTTCTTGTTATTGCCATCAACACCTGCACCGGGACGGCGGTCTGGTGACTGGCCATCTCGGCCGCGCGGTCGCAGCTTTCATAAGCTTCAGAGATGTTCGCTGACCCGATCGCCGGGAGCGGCGCGAGCAGACCGATTGCCAGAAGGCACAGCCTGAGAGGTATCGCGAGGATACGGCGCGTGGGTCGCAAATCCTGTTCTGGCATCATCGGTCTCGCAATTCTTGCAAGTCAACACACCTGACCAGACTAGGGTGCAGTGTTTACCAATCCGTTAGTCCGGCACTGAAATCGTGGGCGGGCTGTTCAGGATGGTTTCGACAAGGGCCCGGGTCGCCGCGCTATCGGAGACTGTTCGGCTGACGACCGTCAGATCCTGGATCGAGGGTGCGGGCGTGCCGTCTGCGGGCAGGGTGGCGACCAGTCCCGCGAACTCCGCATGTGGGCCGGCAGGCATTCCGGCAACGGCGGACCAGTCGCCGCGACGCCATGCCGATGCCAGACCACTCTCGGCCGGTGTGTCCGTTGGTACGGTTTCAGGCGGGTCGATCGGAACCCCGGGGGGCGCGACCCTGAAGGCCAGTTCCTGTAAACCGGCCTCCAGAAACCGGCGCGCAATCTCCTGACGAAGAGGCGCAGTCGCGCGATCCTGATCCCATTGATCCGCGCGTGCCGTCGCCAGCAGGACAAGCCCCGCCAGATCCGCATTTGCAGCGTGTTGCGCGAAAAGATCCGAAAGTATCCCCTGCTCGATATCGGGATCGGTCGCCAGCGCGGCCAGTTCGAGCGCGCGCCCGAGATTGCCCGCCGCGGCGTGCGCCAGAAGTGTTTCATGCCAAAGCGTGCCCGGCTCCGGCCTCCCGCCGGTCTCTCGCAGCAAGGCATCCGCCACGGTCAGCCTTTCAGGGCCAACGACACTTCCGTCTTCGCGGTGCAATGCAAGATAGCGCCGCATCGCTTCGGGGGCGTTTCGGGTATCGCTGCGCATCACCTCTTCCAGATTCACTCGTGTCGTCTCCGGATCCGGTGTTTGCGCCACATCCATATCGACCAGGAATTGCTCCGTGTCGGACAAGCGGTCGCCGCGGAGCAGAGCGTTGCGCACCTCTTGGGCAGATGCGGTGCGATCATCGGCGAGAAACTTGCGCACAAGTCGCGGTCCGAGAATATCGCGCAACCCGCGCGGCAGGCTGGCGAAGGCGCGCAGCAGAAAACGGGTTTCCTCCTCGCCGGGAGCCGGCCCGTCCGGATTGTCGAGATAACGCCACAGAATCTCGGTACTGCTACAAGCGGCTGTGGTTTCGATCTCGCTGAAGACGGGCCCTTCGGCATCCGTCAGATACAGCGCCATGGACATCAGCGCGGGCGGAGCGTCCTGGACCTGACCGAGCCAGAAAACCGCCTCTGCACCGAAGCCGTGGTAGATGTAATATTGTGCAAGATCGACGGCCGCCTCGGTTACCAATTGATCCCGCTCGTCATATAGCCTGGCCCGAAGCCAGCCGATCTCCTGCTCAAACCCGGTCCCGCTGGCCCAGCTTGAGATATCGAGTTCACTGCCTGGCGCGCAGGACAGGGGTCTCTCTATCGGTGCGGGATCGTCACGGGCGTGACGGCTCAGATCGAAGGCGGTTTCGGCCCGCAAGGCGAGGCCGGGTTCAGGCGCCGCCGCCGTCTGTTCATCTTCGACCGTCGGATGTGACCCCTCCTCAGTTGCGACGTGGTCATCAGCCGGTGCCGGTTCACCGGGTTCCGTCCCGATCGAAGGCGTCGGATCCGCCGCCGAAAGTGGCTGCATCGGGGCAACCTCCAGCAGCCCGGCGGACGAGGCCCGCGCCAATTGCTCGGCCAGCAGATTTGCGGCCTGATCGAGTTGACGGTCTTGTTCCGGGCCGGTTCGCAGGGGCGAAGCTGCATCCTGGGCGATGTCCAGCGTCATCTGCCGCGCGCCAAAGGGATTTGGGAGGATCGGAAGTTCCGCACCCGTCCCCGTCGATGTGTCCGTCAGCGCGGGGTCTTCCGTTCCGGCGGGCGGCCCGGGCTCCGCATCGACGATATCGACCACGAGGAACCGGTCGCGATACCGGAACAGACGCAGCTCGCAATCGCAGGCAAGCGAAAGCGTGAGTTCGTCTGCAAGGGCGATATCGGCAAGGCGGTTGCGGCTGGCCCGGTCGAAAACGCGGGAGAGATCGAGCACGGGTACATCCGGGGTGAAGGTGATCCGGCGGATCTCTCCCTCCCCGCCGACGTCCCAGTCCCGCTCACTTCCGATCGGCAGGACCAACCGGGTATAGCCGTCATGTTCGCCCGACTGAACCGCCGCTGCCTGCCCCCATGCCAGCCCGGCCCCAAATAGCCAGACCGTCAGACTGACGGCTGCGCGGATCATGCCGCGGCGGCCTGTTTCAAGGATTTCAGGGAGTCTTCGAGTTCGTTGAAGGACGGGCGAATGTGGCTTGGCGTGTTCTGGCGCCCGACCTCGATGCAGATATTCGTGGCGTGATTGAACAGATTGGCGACCAGAACCTCGCGGATCAGGACATAGAAGTTCTGATCGTCTTCGACCACGGATTTGAGCCGGGTCGAAAATGGCCCCACGAGTCCGTAGGCGAGAAACACACCCAGAAACGTGCCGACCAGCGCCCCGCCGATCATCTTGCCGAGAATCTCGGGCGGCTGGTCGATCGAACTCATTGTCTTGATCACCCCAAGAACCGCCGCCACGATACCCAGAGCCGGGAGCCCGTCGGCCACCGATTGCAGCGCGTGGGTCGAATGCATTGCATGATGGAGCTTTGACTCGAGCCTTTTTTCCAGAACTTCTTCTACCTGATGCGGATCGTCGTAATTCATCGAGGCCGAGCGCAGGGTATCGCAAATCATGTCGACCGCTTCGTGGTCGGCAAGGATCTTGGGGTAGCGGCCGAATATCTCGGACGTCTCCGGCGATTCTGTGTGTTCTTCCAGCGCGACGGCATTCTGTCGGCCAAGGCGGATCAGTTCGAACAGCAGGCACAGAAGATCCCGGTAGTCATCCGGTTTCCAATGCGGCCCTTTGAAGACCTTCTTCATATCCTTCATCGTGTGTTTCACGCCCGATGTATGGTTCGAAATGACGAAGGCGCCCGCCGCCGCCCCGGCGATCATGGTGAATTCGTAAGGCAGCGATTTGAGGATAATGCCCAGCTTCCCGCCCGCGGCGAGATAGCCGCCGAACACGGTTGCGAAAACGATGAGAATGCCAACAAGGCCGATCATGCGGAGGTCCTCGTGAAGGATGTTGAGCGATAGATTGCCGGATAAGGCTTAATTTTCAGTGTCGTCGCCCTCGGCAAATCGCGGCGCGGAGGCGTTGCGCGTGGCCATGAGCACCGAGATGGAATAGGCGGTTTCGGGTGGCATCTCGGCGAGAAGAGCCGCACCTGCTTCGGGCCGCATTCGGGCCAGAAACCCTGCGGCGAAACTGGGCTCCATCTGTTCGAACAAGGCCGCGGCGGTTTCGGGGCGCATGGTCTCATAGACCTGTGTCAGTTGGCCAAGATCGTTCTCAGCCGCGCTGTCGGACAGGGCCAGAAGCGTTTCCAGCCGCGCTTCCAGATCTGCCAGCTCGGCAAGGCGATCTTCGACCAGGGTTTGCGCAGCGGCAATCGCCTGCTCGCGTCCGTCAAGTTCGGCTTCCCGCCGGTCCAGCATTTCCGCCCGCCGGTGGACCAATGCAAGGGCTTCGCTGAGTGGTGCGGTTGTCGGGCACATGAGGCCGGTTTCATCGCCCGTCATGTCGTGCGTTTCGGTGGCCGACGCCCATGCGATATCCATTGTGCCAAGGCGAAGGATGCCGGAGGTCACGAAGGCGAGCGCGAGCACGAGCAAAACGCTTCTCTGGCGCCAGCGGCTTCGCCGGAGGATCTTGGCGCCACTCATTGTGCGGCCTCGACCTGCCCGGAGCGGCGATGGCGGAACACAGGCTGCGCGCTCTGCTCTTCCGGTTCGGGCGCGGGCCGTCGGCGGGCGAAAAGCGGAATTTCCGTTGCGGGGTCTTCGGCCTCCGGGTCCGTGTCCTCTTCGGGGAGTGCGGAGAACTCCTCCCCCGGATGCGGCTGAGCGTCATCGGCAAGCACGGCGTCACCGGTTGGTTCGGGGGCCGCCACATCGTGGCAGGCGGCGATCATCAGTTCCAGATCACTTGCGATCTCGCGAGCCTGGTGTGTCAGATCCTGAAGATGGGAGGCGGCGGAGTCAGACTCCGACTTCGCCGCTTCCAGCGCCTTGTTCATATCGTCGACTTGGGCGGACAGGACGGCAATCGCCCCGCCAAGACCCTTGTCGATACTGCTCAGCCGGATCAGCCGGCGGGACAGAATGAAGCAATAGAGCGCTGCGCCAAGGGCGGCGACCACCATGAGAGCATCTGCGAGAAAAGTCAGAAAAACCGTCATCAGTTCACCACGAATTGGGTTATCAGGAGGTCACGCACACGACCGTCCCCGGTCACGACCTGCACCCGGCGCAACATCTGCGCGCGCAACCGGATCAGGCTGGTCGGTTCACTCAGCTCCCGCAGGTCGATGACCCGGAGATAGCTGTTGAGCACGTCCAGAACCCGTGGCGACAGGGTCGTGACCTCATCTGCATAGGCGGGATCCACCTCCAGTTCGGCGGATACGATAAGATGCTGGCCCGCGGCCTCCGACCCCAGGGAGACGATCAGCGTCTCAAGCGGAACGAATGCCACGGGCGTGTACTCGGCCGGACGCTCGGCCTCGTCATGGGCCTCCTCGTCATCCGTTTCGGAATGGGAGAACATCCCGGCAAGCGGCCCCTGGGTAACCGCCCAGAACCCACCGCCCCCTGCCGCTGCGGCCAGAAACAGGCCAATCAACAATGGCATCATCAGGCCCCGCTTTTTCGGCGCCTCGTCAATATCCGGATCTGCTGCGGCGGCCATTCTGTGCGGCTCCTGCTGATTTGATCTGGGTTTGTTCTATCCGCTCAGAACTAACCGAATGTTAATCGCAGCCGGTCTATCACCGGGGTCGAACGGGCCAGAATGGCGCAAGGATGAGGTTTCAGGTGGAGCAGCTCAGTCTCTATTGGATGACGTTGGAAACACGCCGAAAGGCACTTTTCCTGGGCGGGTTGGCGGCCCTTGTGGTGGTGCTGATTATCTTGTCCCGCCTTGCGACGACACCCAGCTATGTCCTGCTGTATTCCGGTCTGGAGCCAACTGCCGCAGGAGAGGTCATCGCAGCGCTGGAAGCGCGCGGGGTCGCCCATTCGATTCGGGGCGACGCCATCTATGTCGATCAGGCGCGGCGCGACGAATTGCGGATGTCCCTGGCTGGCGAGGGACTGCCGGCAAATGGCGCCGCCGGATACGAGCTGCTTGATTCGCTTTCCGGTTTCGGGACGACGTCGCAGATGTTCGATGCCGCGTATTGGCGCGCCAAGGAAGGGGAACTGGCCCGCACCATCCTGGCCAGCCCGCAAATCCGCGCCGCCCGCGTGCATCTTGCCAACCCCGGCAACGATCCGTTTCAGGACCGCGCCGAGGTCACCGCCTCTGTCGCAGTCCGCCCGGCGGCCGGCGGCATCGGGTCGGGTCATGCTCGCGCCCTGCGATTTCTGGTCGCCTCCTCCGTGCCGGGCCTTCTTCCGGAAAACGTAACCGTCATCGACGCGGATAGCGGGCAGATCCTCGGTGCAAGCGAATTGGACATGCCGGGCGCCGATGCGGCGAATCGCTCCGAGGAGTTGCGGCGCAATATCGAACGATTGCTGGCGGCGCGTGTGGGCCGGGACAATGCGGTGGTCGAAGTCAGCGTGGATCTGAACACCGCCCATGAGACGATTGTCGAGCGGCGGATCGATCCCGAAAGCCGGATCATCATCGCCACCGATACGGAGGAAATGTCGAACAGTTCCAGCGACGCGGCATCGGGCGCGGTCACCGTGGCCTCCAACCTGCCCGATGGCGATGCGGCCGGGGAGGGCCAAAACTCGCGGGCGGAGACAAGCGAAACCCGTGAGCGCGTGACTTTCGACGTATCCGAAACCCAGCGCGAAATCGAGCTGGAACCCGGTGGCATTCGCCGGATCAGCGTGGCCGTTCTGGTCAATGGCGTCCCGCGTGTGAACGCTGACGGGCTTGAGGTGATCGAGCCGCGCGACCCGGAAGAAATAGATGCGCTGGAACAACTCGTGCGGTCCGCGATCGGGTATGACGCCGAGCGCGGCGACCAGGTGACGATCCGCTCCATGGCATTCGAGGAATTGCCCGCCGGTGAGCTGATCGAGGGCGGTGGCAACGGCCTGCTTGCGCAACTCGACATGATGCGGCTTGCCCAGCTGATGATCCTTGCGGCTGTTGCACTGGCCATCGCGTTCGGACTGATCCGGCCGATCCTGAGCCGCCCGCCAATGGCCGCGGCGGAGAGCCCCCGTGGCCTGCCATTGACGCCCGCCCTGTCGCAAGGGGCGCTTGTCCCCACGCAATCCGCGGCGGACGGCGCCGCTTCGGCCCAGATGCTTGGATACGATCCGTCGCAATCACCCTCGGACGGCTCTGGTTCGGACGTTGCCGCAGCCGATACCGAGGCGGGCACGCCGGGATTGCCGGCTGTTTCCAATGCGGTGGCCGACCCCGTGGAACGCCTGCGGCGACTTATCGAAGAACGTGAAGACGAAACCGTCGAAATCCTGCGGGGCTGGATGGAAGAAGACGAGGAACCCGCATGAGCGCCCGCCGGCTGGACCTGGAGGAGTTCGGGCAACCGCCCGCGCCGGAAAGCGTGGCGCCCGCGTCGGTGCATCACGATCTTGAGGCGATAAAGCTCGATGCGTTCGAGAGCGGGTATCGCGACGGGTGGGACGATTGCCTGAGTGCGGAGCAGCAGGGACGGGCGCAGATCGGTGCCGACCTGAGCCGAAACCTGAAGGATCTCAGCTTCACATATCTGGAGGCCCGGAACGATGTTCTGAAAGGTCTTCAGGCGCTGCTGGACGGGATCATCGAGCGTCTGGTGCCGGAGGTCGCGGCCGCCGCAATGGTTCCCATGGTGCGCGCCGAACTGGCATCGATTCTCGGAACGCTGCCGGATGAGACATGTGAAATCCTGGCATCGCCCGCGGCCTGTCCGGCTCTGGAGGCCCTTGTCGCCGAACACGCGGAGGCCGAGATCCGGATTGTCCCCGAGCCTGCCTATTTCGAGGGCCATGTCACCCTGCGGTTCGGAGCCGAGTTGCGCGAAATCGACCTGGGCGCCGCGACCGAACGGATTGCGCAAGCCATCCGCGATTTCACCCTGAACAGTGACGACGACCTACCTCAGCAACACGAGAGATCAGCCTGATGTCCGATCCCACCGCCCTTCCCGCCAAAGGCGCATTGCGCGGCGTCCCCATCGAGATGCGGGTTTGCGTCGGGCGCGCGCACCCGACAATCGCCGAGCTTCTGTCGATGGAACGCGATACGGTCCTGCCGCTGGATCGGCGGATCGAAGACGAGGTCGAGGTGATTGTCGGCGACCGGCTGGTGGCGATCGGCGAACTGGTCGAGCTGGATGGCGACAATGGCGGGCAACTCGCCGTCCGTCTGACCAAGGTCGTGGATGCCGGCGATGCTGCATAAAGGGCTTTGTCTCGCCTGCCTTGGTCTGCTGGCCATGCTGCTTGCGACCCAGACCGCGCAGGCGCAGGAAATCTCCATCGACATGGGCGATGGCGGTTCTCTTACCGCCCGCGCGCTTCAGCTGATTGCGCTGATTACCGTGCTCAGCCTTGCGCCCGGCCTTGCGGTCATGATCACGTGCTTTCCCTTCGTGGTGACCGTTCTTTCGATCCTCCGTCAGGCAATCGGCCTGCAGCAGTCGCCCCCCAACATGCTGATCGTCAGCCTGGCCCTGTTTCTGACCTATTTCGTGATGGCGCCCGTTTTCCAGGATGCCTACACGCAAGGTATCGCCCCGTTGATCGACGGCACCCTGACGCCGGAGAGTGCGATCCCGCTGGCCTATGCGCCGTTCCGCGCGTTCATGGAGGCGCGAGTCGACCCCGAAACCCTGCGGGGCATGATGGAGTTGCGCAACGCACCGGTCGACGCGTCGCCGGACCCGTCGGTGCTGATCCCGTCCTTCATGCTCAGCGAGGTCGAGCGCGCCTTCCAGATCGGATTCCTCATCTTCCTGCCGTTTCTGATCATTGATCTGGTCGTTGCCGCGATCCTCATGTCCATGGGCATGATGATGGTGCCGCCGGCCATTGTCTCGATGCCGTTCAAGCTGGCGTTTTTCGTTGTGGCGGATGGCTGGGCATTGATCACCAGCGCGCTGGTACGCAGCTATTTCTGAAGGGACATCACCATGGTGCAGCATCCAGAGCAGCCACGATCCAGCGCCGCCCCGGCCGGCGATTCCAAGTGGAAGGCCGACAAAGCGAGGGTTCTGCTGGGTCTTCTGGGCCCGGAACGCTTCGAGGCTTTTCGGAAAGGCTCCCCCGATGCGGCAAGCCTGAACATCGACACATCCTCTCCGACGGACAGCGATGTGACCGAGTGGCAACGCAACCGTCTGATACAGAGGTTTCGCGACCGGGGTCTGCTGGCCGGTGAGGATGCCGACGACGCACTCGTGCGCGCCCTTGCGCCCGCGCTCGATCCACCTTCGGGGGCCCCCGCACTGGTGGCGCGGTTGGCGGATAATCTCGATGACGCAACATTGATGAACGAACATCCCGCAGTCATCGCGCATCTTCTCAAACCGCAAAGCACCGCTCTGCGCGCGCGGGTTCTGCGGCAGTTGCCGGGGGCGCAGGCCCGCGCCGTCATGCGGGTCTTGAAGGCCCTGTAGAGCGGGGCGCGCCTGAAAACAGGCGGGCCCTGCCGATCAAAATGTTCGAAAAAGTACCGCTCAGTGTATCATGTCGATGGGTCCGCCCTTCGGGATCGGACCCATTTCATGCTCCGCCGTCCTGAATGCCTCATCCGCCGTCCGGATGCCGGCAAACGGGGGGCGATGATTGAGCACGACCTCCCGCGCGGTTGCCGGCCGACCAGCCCCGGGCGGGGGCGCAGACGGTACGCCGCGTCCGGATATCAGCGGACGATGAACTCGGCGTGCAATGCGCCGGCCGCCTGGATGCTGTTCAGAATGTCGATCATGTCCCGGGGCGACACGCCAAGCGCATTCAGGCCCGCGACAACTTCCGACAGGGACGTGCCGCCGCTGATTTCGGCAAGCCCTGTTCCGGGCTCTTCGACGAGATCCACGTTGGTCCGGGGAACGATCACGGTTTCGCCCTCCGCGAACGGGTTCGGTTGCACCGCGATCGGGCGCTCCTCGATCCGCAGGGTCAGGTTTCCTTGCGCAATCGCCACGCGTGAAATCCGTACATCTTCGCCCATCACGATTGTGCCGGAGCGCTGATCGACAACCACGCGGGCCCGGATTTCCGGTTCGACAAACAGGTTTTCGACCCGGCTGAGCGCATGGGCCGGGGAGGCCGATCTGGTGGCGGCCACATCCAGGGTGACGGTGCCCGAATCCAGCATGACGGCGACGCGGCGACCAAATTCCGCATTGATTGCCCCTTCGATCCTGGCGGCTGTGGTGAAATCGGGCGTGCGGAGGGCGAGGCGGATATCCTGAAGGGCGGAAAAGTCGAACTCGACCTCGCGCTCGATCCGCGCCCCTGAGGGGACGACGCCCGCGGTGGGCACGCCTTGCACCACACGCGCCCCATCCCCTTCCGCCGAAGCGCCGCCAGCGATGACCGTGCCTTGTGCGACGGCATAGATTTCGCCGTCGGCCGCGGTGAGCGGCGTCATGACCAGCGTCCCCCCCAGGAGGCTGTCGGCATCGCCGATCGCCGACACGGTGATATCGATCTGGCTGCCGGCACGGGAAAACGGCGGCAAGCTTGCGGTGACGAAGACCGCCGCGACATTCTGTGGCCGGAATTGCTCTCCGGAGACATTGACGCCCAGGCGTTCCAGGATGTTGGTCATGATTTCTTCGGTGAACGGCGCATTGCGAATACCATCTCCGGTACCGTTCAGCCCCACCACGAGACCATAGCCGATCAGATCATTCCCGCGGACCCCGTCGAATTCCACAAGGTCGCGGATGCGGATGGGAGAAGCCGTGACCTGGGCCGCCATCAGCATCAACAGAATTGCGGAAGCAAGCATGCGCATCATCTCAGGAACTCCGTAAGGTTAAGACGCGCCATGCGCGAGGTGAGGACAAAGAGGCTTTCCAATTGCATTTGCACCGCTTCCAGTTCGGTCGCGGTCGTATAGGGGTCCGCCCTCACCAGGCGGTTGTGCTCGATCGACAGTGCCGTCTCCGTCGCCGAATTCCGGACGCGCGCGGTTTCGATCCTGGCTTCGGCGGCGCCGAGTTCGGCCCGGATCTTCGACAATCCGCCCTGGCTGCCGATCATGCGTGTCGCAGCCGCTTCGAGGAGCGTGCGCCGCGATGCCTCATCCGCGGGGCCCAGATCGTTGCCGACCAGCGCACTCAGCGCGAAAGCGGCCAATGCTCCGCGTATCTCCGGGGCAAGCGCCGACACATCTGCATCGATCACGTCGCCATCTCCGACCGTAAAGCCGGCCGCCGAAGACGTGCCGCCCCGATAGGCGGTCGTTTCGAACCCGCCGCCCGGAGCCAGAAACCAATCCTCCACAATCGCGATCATGTCCTGTGCCGTAGCGGCGCCGGCCACCAACGGGCCCAGATTCGCCAGCATTTCGTCGCCGCTGATCAACGGGATCTGGTCCGGCCTGTCGCCGCTGAACAGGCTGCGCCCCGCAATCCTGCCGTTCAGCGCGTTCACGACAAGATCAAGCTTGGCGCCGCTATCCACCGCGAGAATGCCGAGATTGCTCGACGATCCCGCACCGACGGCCGCCAGCAGGGTAGGACCCGTTTCGTCAAGCTGCGTCTGGACCGTCTGCAGCGCGTCTTGCATCACGGAGGTATGAAGCGCCGCCTCTTCGGCGGCGGCCTTGTAGACCAGCCCGAGGCGGAGCCCGCGTTCAACCGCGGCGAGGCCTGCAAAATCGCCGCCCAACGCCTTGCCCAGATCGGATTTCCGGCCGCTGCTGAGCTCGGAAGTAAGCCGCAGCATTTCCGTTTTCACCTCGGCGCTGCGTTGATACATGTGAAATGCCTGCGCCCTGTCGCCCGTTGAGATCCAGCTCATCTTCAGATCCTCAGCAACTGGTCAAGCAGCTCTTCGACCGTTTGAACAATCCGGGCGTTGGCCGCGTAGGCCTGTTCGATCAGGAGCAGCTCCTGCATCTCCCGGTCGGTATCGACGCCGGTGCTCAGCTCGGCCTCGCGCAGGGTGCCGTGCCGGGACGTGGCAAAGACTTCATCGTTTTCCGCCGATTGCCGGGCGAGGCCAGCCATCGACAGGAAATCCGCCGCGAGCGTACCAAGGCTGCGGCCGGCCCCGGAAAATCCTCCCGATTGGGTGGGAGTCACGGCCTGAAGAGCGGTCAGCATGTCCTGTAGCAAGCCGGCCTGACCGGCGGGACCTTCCACCGTTGCGCCCAGCCCATCGCGCAGCCGCCAGACCGCGCCGCCCCGGGCGGGATCGACCTGCGCGTTCACGCGAAGCCGCCCCGACAGGCCGATCTCATTTGCCGCGACCACCAGATTTCCGGCATCGGTAAACAGCCCCGGGTCTCCGCTTGCGACCGTCGGATCCAATGCGGGGTCATCCATGCGGCTGGCAAGATCGCGGGCGACGGCATCAAGTTGCGCCTGCGCTGTGATTGCAAGATCATCCCGCACCGTGAACCGCGCCGCAAGACCGCCGCCCTGCAATGCGGGAAAGGAGCCGCTCATCTCGACGGGCCGCCCATTCAGGCTGAGGCCGGACAATCCCGCATTGGCGAGCGTCAGATCCGCCGCCATCACCGTCGCGCCATCGAAGCCGAAGGTTGCGGGCCGCCCATCCAGCAAGGTCAGTCCGTCGGCGCTGTAAAGGGACACCTGCCCGGTATTGTCCCGCAATTCGCGCACCGGGATCAGCGGCGCAAGTCCGTCAATCAAGGCCTGTTGCTGGTCGAAGAGCGCCGAGCTGTCGCGCCCGGCGCCCTGATTTCGGCGGATCTCGATATTGATCTCATGAATGTCTGCGAGCGTGCTGTTCAGATAGGCAACGTCGCGGACGATGCCTTTGTCCGCGTCCAGCCTTGCGGATTGCACGGTTTCCGAAAGCGTATTGAGCTTGCCGGCAAGCCGCTCCGCCGTGTCGAGAACGCCTGCAAGTCTGGTCTGGCTCTCCGGGCGGTTGGCCGCATTGATGAGGCTCGCCTCGAAATTCGCGATATGCGCGGTCAGGCTGAACGGGTCGTCCGGAGATCCGATCGCCGCCTCGATCCGGCGGGTGAAATCGGCCTGAGTTGCCGCTTGCCCCAGGGAAGCATCCGCATCGCGGCGCGCGCTGATCAACACGGTGTCGACCTGGCGGTCGACACCGACGATCCGGACGCCGGTGCCTTGCCCGCCCAGAACCGCCGCCGAGGTTACCAATCGTCTTACACCGTACCCGTCCGTGGACGCGTTCGCCACGTTTGACGATACGATCTGCGCCGCACGGCTGGTTGCGGTCAGCCCCGACAGGGCGTTGGAAAGTGCGGTTGAGATGCTCATGGCGGGACCTTCGGATCAACCCTGCATCAACGTTTGATGTTGGTCGTTTCCTGGAGCATCTCATCGACCGTCTGGATCACCTTCGCGTTCGAGGAATAGGCGCGCTGCGTCTGGATCAGCTGGGTCAGTTCCCCGGCGACATCCGTCGCGGATTCCTCACGTGAAAAGCCGATCACATCGCCCGTTGGCCCGTCGCCCGCATCCCACAGGAAGAATGGGCCGCTTTCGGGGGAGACCTGATAGGCTTGGCTGTTCAGCGATATCAGCTTGTTCGGGTTCGGGACATCGACCAGGGGAATCTGATAGATCGTGCGGGTGAAGCCGCTGTTGTAAATCGCGTTCACGTGACCGTCCGCGTCGACTTCGACGGAGTCCAGATTACCGACCGGAGAGCCGTTTTTGACGACAGGCGCGCGGGCAAAGGTATCCGACAACTGCGTCAGACCCGATGGATCCCCGATACCGCCGATGGAAAGCTCGATCGGGCCGCCGACCACATCAACCGACAGGGTGCCGTTCGCCGGGTCATAGGCACCGCCCGCAGCGCCCGTGACAAGTGTGGCAGAGAGAAGGTTGCCACCATTGCCCCGTGTGTCATCGAAGGTCAGGGTGTATTCGCCAATCGGCGTTGCGCCGGTGGCCGAGTCGCGGATGGTCATCGTCCATTCATGGGAGGTGCCGCTGGCCGGCACGGTCGGGGTAAAGGAGATCTCGATGCTTTTGGATGTCCCGAGATTGTCGTAATACTCCGCCGTCATGTTCAGCGGGTCACCCGATGCGCCGGCCTCGGTTGCCGTGGCGGGCAGGTTCACGCTGAGTTGCATTCTCGTCGTCGGGTCGCCGGAGAACTGGTTCGAGTTGATCTGAATCGGTTCCAACCCTTCGAAGGAGTCGCGCGGGAAACCGGCGATCACGCCATCGGCATCGGCGGGCCATCCCATCAGAACCAGTCCGGAATCGGTTCGCAGAAACCCTTCGGCATCCGGTCGAAAGGACCCGGTCGTGGTCAGCATCGTCGGAGTATCCCCCTGATCCAGCGCGGTGATTGATGTCACCGGCAGCATCCCACGTCCGCCGATCGCCAGATCGGTCGGGTTGTCGGTGGTGATCAGGGTGCCGCGCTGGTCGATCATCCGCCCTGTCGTGACGCGTACACCCCCCGCGGAGTAACTGCCCTGACCCTGGCTGATGACCATAGACTGAAAATCCGCCACTTCGCGCTTGTATCCGTAGGTGCCCGAGTTCGCGATGTTGTCGGCGATCGTTGCCAGGCGGCTGGCATTTACGTTCAGGCCGGCCACGCCGGCATTCAGAGAGGATGAGATGGTCATCAAATGCGCCTTTCTGCTGCATGTCTCGATTTGCAGGCAGCTTTGGCAGAGGCGGCTTAAGGACAGGCTAACAGATAAAATCCGAGCTAGTTTTCGCAGCCCGTCCGTCAGGACCGGTTGCTCAGATCCGGTTGCGCAGCAGGATGATCTCGATCCGGTCATTGCGTACCGACATCGGGTCGTCATCCACCGGGCGCCTGTCCGCATGGCCGGTGATCCGTTGGAGCCGTGTCGCGGGCAGGCCGACATCTTCCAAGAGAATGCGGACCCTATGGGCGTGGGAGGTGGACTGCATCCAGCGGCTTTCCTCGACCACCGTGATCGGTTCGGACCGGACATGCCCGATGATCGCCACGCGATTGGTGACGGTATCGAAAAGCTCCACCATGACCCCGGCGAGAGCGACCAGCCAATCCGCAGGCGCACCCGTGTCTTCATCGAAGAGCGGCGCGCCCGGGCGGGCAAAAACCTCGATGATCAGCCCCTCGTCGGAAAGGCGGGTCTGGACATGGCGCAGGGCCAGATCCGTCACCATGCTGTCGCCGCCGCCGGCCATCAGGGCGTCTTCCAATGCGGCCAGCATCGCCTCTTCCTCTTCTTCGGTGTGCCCTACGCCGGTCATTCCCATGCTTTGCCGCCCTTCGGTCGGGCGGCGGTCGGTGGCGCCGGTTCCGTTCTGCGCCTCGACCCGCTCGGAAAACACGCTTTCGCCGCCGAATGCCCCGTCCCCGCCGCCGGAAATCCGCGCAATCGGCACCGTCGGGCTGAAGTAATCCGCAAGACCTTTGCGCTGCTGTTCCGTGGTGGCGTTGAGCAGCCACATCAACAGGAAAAATGCCATCATCGCGGTCACGAAATCCGCATAGGCGACCTTCCATGCACCGCCATGATGCCCATCTCCGCCGACTACTTTCTTGCGTTTGATGATGATCGGACGGGCGTCGTTCTGGCCGGACATTTCAGATACTCATGCTGCGGTTTCCCCGTATGGATAGGGACAAAATCTGAAAAACTCCCTAAAGGGTCTTTGACCTCTCTATTCAGATGATTTGGAAGATATCTGTCGTGATGTCCGCGATGTCGGTGTCGAGGAAGGTGATTGTTACGCCGCTGTCGGCGAGCAGCACATCGGTGCCCTGCTGGGTCAGGTCGGCAA
>JACNMN010000006.1 GCA_020622165.1 Boseongicola sp. H5 | reverse complement strand
ACCCGCTGGTTAAAGCCACCCGCACTGCTTCTGAACGAAATTCCTCGGTTGGTCGTGATGCCATCTGTGTTCTCCTTTGCGACACGATACGTAGTCAAAGGAGCGGCACAAATCCGTGACAGGTCCACATCCACCTTGTAGCCGCCGCTCTCGGGGCGGCCGTTCATGATCTCAATCGCTGTCATGGCTGATCTCCATGACGGGCGGTCCGAGAGCCTCTCTCTCGACCTCCAAACCCGTCACGGCGACAGCCGCAGGTCTCTCACTCTCGGGGGCGTTGCGGGGTCTCCCCGCAGAAGGGTAGGGCGAGACTACAGGCTCGACCGCAGGGGAAGGCTTTCCCCTAAAAGACCGTTCTTGTTACGAAAAACCATGCTCTCGATAGACCATTCCGATGCCAACGAATCTGCACCCACCGTTCGCTCTGGATTGATACCTTCGACTTAGCTAAGGTGCTGACTGGGCACGAATAATAGTTATAGAATAAACACAGGACTTTTACTTTTGATACTTCCAGATAACGAAACAAAAGTGGACCTGCTCAATAACGAAGCGATCGCGTCGACAATTATCCAATTACTTTCAAAGCGGCCCGATCAGGCTATTACGATCGGTGTGCACGGTGACTGGGGCGCGGGTAAATCGAGCGTGCTGGAGATGATCGATGCGTCACTCGACGGCGACGACGACGTCTTGTGTATCAAATTCAATGGATGGCGCTTTCAAGGTTTCGAAGACGCGAAAATCGCGCTCATCGAAGGCATCGTCACGGAGCTGATCGAGCAGCGTTCATTGGCGACCGAGGCCGGTGAAGCGGTCAAGAATATCTTCAAACGGATCGACTGGCTCAAGGTCGCGCGGCATGGTGGCGGCCTCGCATTCACGGCCCTCACGGGCATCCCGACATCTGACCAGATACGCGCCGCTGTTGGCGGCGTGAAAGGGTTGATCGACGATCCCGGCGAACTCGCCACGAAGGAGAACTACGACGCCGCGCTCGACGGCGTCCAGGACTTGTTGAAGCCGGACGAGTCGAAACGCTTGCCGGAGGAGATCGGCGCGTTCCGGAAAGCCTTCGACGAGCTGCTTGACAAGGCCGGTGTCAAACAACTCGTCGTTCTGATCGACGATCTCGATCGGTGCTTGCCGGATATCGCCATCGAGACATTGGAGGCTGTCCGTTTGTTCGTCTTCACCGATCGCACGGCCTTTATCGTCGCAGCCGATGAGGCGATGATCGAGTATTCCGTCCGCAAACATTTCCCGGAGCTGCCTGATACGACGGGGCCCCGAGACTATGCGCGTAATTATCTCGAGAAGCTGATTCAGGTCCCGTTCCGTATACCGGCTTTGGGCGAGACAGAGACGCGCATTTATGTAACGCTCTTGTTGATCGGCGCAGAGCTGGGAGAGAATGACGAAGGCTATGCGAAGCTCATAGCGGTCGCACGCAAACAGCTCGAACGGCCCTGGCAAGCCGGCGGGCTCGACGCGGCGACGGTCAAGGACACCTTGGGAGATCTAGGGAACGGAGTTACCAACGCTCTGACACTGAGCGACCAGATCGGCCCAATCCTCGCGAGCGGTACGCAGGGTAATCCGAGACAGATCAAGCGCTTCCTGAACACTTTATTGCTGCGCAACCAGACCGCGCAGGCGCGTGGCTTCGGTCGTGATGTAAGATTGCCCGTGCTGGCGAAGCTCATGTTGGCGGAGAGGTTTATGTCTCGCCTGTTCGATCAGATCGCCAGTGCTGCGGCAAAAAATGACAACGGGCGCTGCGAGGATCTCGCGCTCTTGGAAATGGGCGATATTCCTGCGGAGGCACCGAAGAAATCTCGTAAGAAGGGTTCGAAAATCTCAACCTTGGACGGACCGAGGGAGAAACCGGACCCGGACAGTGCGATGCTGTCCGAATGGAAGGGCTCCGATGCCATCAGGTCCTGGGCGAACCTTTCTCCAAAGATCGGCGAGGAAGATCTGCGCCCATATCTGTTCGTGGCGAAGGATCGGAAGGACTACTTCGGGGCGGCGTCCGTGCTGGGTCGATTGAGTGCCGTAGTCGAGAAATTGATGGGCTCGAAGCTGGCTGTTCAAACCTTTGACGGCGAACTCCGACAATTGGCACCCGCCGAAGCCGGTCAGGTTTTCGAAGAACTGCGGGGCCGGATCATGGGTGGGGACTCTTTCGAGACAGCTCCTGCCGGTGTCGCTGGGATGACGGTCTTGGTGCGCGCGCATGATTTCTTGCAGTCCAACCTTCTAGATATGTTGGAAAGCCTGCCGGCCGATAGATGCGGCCCGTGGGTCGCGTCAGGCTGGGCCGGAGTCATCAGGGACGGTGAGTTCGTCGCTAGGCTCGACGGGCTCTTGGTTGGCTGGTCAGAAAGTGGATCGTCGACGCTCAAGGCGGCGGCTGGAGCGGCAACGCGAACGGGTAAAGGGGGACGCTGATGGGAACTTCGAATGCATTCGGCGGGGCATCAGGGGGAACGCCACTGGTCCCGACTTGGCTTGACGGGGGCGACAGTGATGCGGCCGATAGGAATCCGCCTGGCGATGGCGCAGGCCCGGATGATGCTGGCGATAGCAAACCTTCCGATGATACGCCACAGACACCGCCCGCTGCTCCAGCAGAACGACCGCCCGTGGTGCAACCTCCGACGAGTGATCGTTTCCGTTCGGCGCGCAGCAACTTCACACGGTTCGCGGGATCGGGTGGGAGTGATCGCCGAAGTTTGGGGCGGGCGGTTTCCCAATACGTCTCGCGATCGTCTGGCGGAGCCGGTTCCGCTGCGAGGCGGATGGGATCGTCCCGTGGCACGGCGTCGGGACTGGTCAGCTTCCTCGGGAATGCGAGTGCTAACGGTGTTCGTGAGGCGCTCCGATCACTCAACTTGGAGAGTCTCGCGGGCCGTCCGGTCGAAGAGGTCTTCGCCGGCCTCGCGGACTATATCTGCCCCGATGGGGGATCGGTCGATGAGGGCATCGCACGCGACGCGTTCATAGAGACAATCGCCGATCTCGCGGATGCGGGAATAACGGATATTGACGGCCTGACCTCGGAACAGATCCAGACCGTCTTCGAGCTATATGCATCTCACGCCATCGAGGCTCGGATCTGCAACGATATCGGTACGAGGGTCGTGACGATGCCTTCAGATACTCGAACGGTCGAACGGATCGAAGCTCAATTGTCCGAATTCATCCAGCGCGGCGTAAGCGACGCGGTGAACGCATCGGGCGTCGACATCGGTGCGCTCTCGCAGGACCAGGTCTCGGGTTTCGTAGATAGCGTGTATGAAGCGGCCTTTGAGATGCTCGAAGCGCTGGGTGAGAGTGAGGCGGAGTCATGAGACGACATTTACTGGTGGGAAGATTTGGGCCGAAGGACACCATAGAGATCCCCGCGGCGAGTGATGAACAAGTGTCCGAACTCGGTTTGTTAGTCGGCGACCGTCTCGCGCACGGCATTGGCTACGCCCTCTCAGACATGGCTGATTTGAACCTAGCGCCCGGCGAAGTCGCGATAGACCTTATGGTGCTTGCCGCGCATATCCATGCGGCCGACACACGCCTCTCGCGCTCGACGGAATCGCAAGATGGTTGGTCGCGAGAGATCAGACTGGTCGTGCCAGTCAGCGATCCGGCATTATGGACGGATGCGGCGGCCATCGTGAAACGGGCGCTCGATTTCTTGACGGGGGATCGTTGGCAGATTGGGTTTCGGTCTCGACCGAAGAAGTTCGCTACCCTTTCAAAACCACGTCCAAAGCCTCTGCTTCCCGTCCCCTTCGACGCGGTGAATTTGTTTTCGGGCGGGCTCGACAGCCTGATTGGCGCGATCGACAACTTGCAAGAAGGTGGGTCACCGCTCCTGGTGAGTCATGCTGGCGAAGGCGCTGTCAGCAAATCTCAGGAGGGATGCTACGACGTCTTGAAGGACGCGTATCCGGATTCATCCTTCGACCGATTGCGAATCTGGATGGCGTTCGGGGATGGCCTGATCGACGGCGTCGAATCCGAGAGCACGACACGTGGGCGATCGTTCCTGTTCTTCTCGCTGGGCGTAGCGGCGGGGGCGGGTTTGGGTAACAAGTTCCTCCTACGAGTTCCGGAGAACGGCCTCATCGCCTTGAACGTGCCATTGGATCCGCTCCGACTAGGTGCGTTGAGCACGCGTACTACCCATCCATTTTATATGGCGCGTTGGAACGAGCTATTGGAAGCATTGGGGATCGATGGCGAACTCGTAAATCCATATTGGGATAAGACGAAGGGGGAGATGGCCGCCGAATGTGCCAACACCGATGTGCTGGACAAGGCAGCGATCCACTCCTTGTCATGCTCCTCTCCCGCGAAGGCGCGTTGGAAGGGTGAACCGCAAGGGCATTGTGGATACTGTCTCCCATGTCTGATCCGGAGGGCATCATTGGCCGATAACGATCCGACGGTTTACGGCGTTCCCGATCTAACGGCCTATTCATTGGATACACGTCAAGCTGAGGGACAGCAGGTCCGGTCATTTCAATTGGCCATACACCGACTGGCACGGCGTCCCGAACTCGCGAAGCTGCTCATCCATAAGCCCGGCCCATTAACTGACTACCCTGACAGGGTCGATGCCTATGCAAATGTCTATCGCCGGGGCCTAGAAGAGGTCGGGGAAGTATTGAAGGGCGTGAAGACGGGGCCGTCATGACCATTCGTCAGACTGCACGGCTCGTCGACTTCCATTGCCATCTCGATCTCTATCCGGACCATGCCGCCGCCATTCAACAACGAGAGCGCGAGCGTGTGTTCACGCTGACGGTGACTACGACGCCGAGAGCCTTTCCGCGGAACAAGGAACTCGCGGATCGCACAAAGTACGTAAGGGCAGCACTTGGCCTGCATCCGCAGCTCGTGGCCGACCGTGCGAAGGAGCTGTCGATCTGGAAGGACTATCTCCCATCGACCCGATATGTCGGCGAAGTTGGCCTCGATGCCGGACGACGTTTCTATTCTTCATTCGACGAACAGAAAGTTGTTTTCGCGGAGATACTCAGCGCCTGTGCTGAGGCACGCGGTAAGATTCTCTCGGTCCACAGCGTGCGCTGCGCGAAGGTCGTACTCGATACGATTGACGCAAGAATGCCGGTCGGCAGAGGGCGCGTGGTATTGCATTGGTTTACAGGGTCATTACCCGAGGCACGGCGCGCTGCTGAGATGGGGTGCTATTTTTCGATCAATGCCGCGATGATCCGCAATGAGCGCTCAGTGGCGCTGGTACGATCGCTCCCAAAAGAGCGCATCCTGACCGAGACGGACGGCCCCTTCACAGATAACGCTGTGGGTCATGATGGTCCCGCAGATGTGAGACCCGCGCGGGATGGGTTGGCTAAGCTTTTCCAGATGGGTGCAGAAGAGATCGACGCTCTGATCTCAGATAACCTGCGTGAACTCCTTGGTTGAACTCTGTAAATGCTCGAACGTAGTGCCGTCCAGCAAGCCCTGAGCACAGCCCGGCACCGTGTCCACCGCCAGGACAAGCAGGCTATCGAGCGAGTGGATGTATTTCCAGGTGATCGTATGGGGTGGAATGAAGATCCTCAAAGCAGGACGACTTCTTCTTCGGAAAACCATCCATTTTTTGTGACGTTCGCCTGCAAAGCCATGGGATCGTCGGTGTAAGCGAGGAAGCACAGGCTTTTCTCAGCTCTGGTACAGGTGACATAAAAGAGCCGCTTAGTGCGATCAATTCCGGTTTCCTCGCCCTCGGCCATCTTTTTAAGATCCCCCGGTGTTGGTGGTTTCACCGAAAATAGTTTATCGTAGGAAAACATGAATCCGCGAGCTTCTTCGTCATCCATGATAACCATCACTCTCTCGAACTCACGCCCTTTCACGCCCTGATGCGTGTCGAAAGGGCCGGCATCGTCGATATATTCCCGGTAGGCGTGGATTTGATCGTAAGGCGCCTCAAGGAAGTCGCCGAGGGCTCTGAGCGTCGCTGATTCGCTCTCTGGATGGGCCGACGTATCTTCCGGTGTTTCGGGCTCTTCTTCCGTTTCGGTGACGTCCATTGTCTCGGCGAACGACAGCAGCGGTTTGGGAATGCGAAAGACGCGCGTGGTTGCGACTAGCTGCAACACATTCAGGAAGCTCGGAGCCCGGTTGCCTGTACAAAGGGCCTGAAGCTGTTCCAGCGCGTTGCGGACCGGTGTGAGAGGGTCGGTCGGGGACGGCGTATTCAGGAGAGCGTCCCGCTCAAGCAAGGGAGACTTAAGCGATCGCAAGAGAGCCATGACGCGATATTTGTCGTCGGCGTTGTAGGCCTCGAGGACGGGTCGGACATTCTCCGTGAAAAGGCGGATGGCGGACAACGTTCCGTCCATCGCGCCCGTCGATAGCCTTGAGCTACCGTACAGGGGCGCAAACATCTCGTCGAAGCCCATGCGCCGGGCCGACATTCGGTGTTCTAGCGTCAGGGACTTCACATCGGTCTGCTTTTGCCATGCCGTGTCTCCTGTAAGTTCAGCCATGCGGTGTCTTACGTCATTCTCTATGTCGGCTTTATCGTCCCGTCCGCTGTTTACGACGAACAGTCGGAGCTCGCCGTTTGGGCTGTTGTTCAAGGCGTGTTGGACCTGTTGATCCGTCGTGTTTCTGATCGTGTTGGCCAATCCCACGATACGCTTTGGACAGCGACGATTGAGTTTCTTCACCGGTTTGACCCAACGGTCAGGGAGTGCTGCGTCGAGATCAGCTTTCCCATCGGCATATATACGCTGCATCATGTCACCAATCAGCCCGAGGCCAAAGTGCCCCTGCATTGCTTCTTCCAGATCAAAGAATGCGTCGAGTAAATTCGCATTGGTGTCTTGGCTCTCATCTATCAGAAGAAACGGATAACGGTTAACTAGAATGGCCTGAAAGGACGGGCTGTTCCGAAGGAAATCGGCCGTGATCTTTAATACCTCGCTATGGGATAAAGACGCGCGTCCGATATTGTCGCCATTGGGATCATAGGTGAAGTGACGGGGCTTCTGCAGCCATTCCAGACGTTTGTTTTTATCCGCGATACTACGCTGGCGCGCGATCGAGGTCTTGGTTCCTTGACGACCTTTTGCCTCTGCTTCTTCGAGCTCGGCAATGTCAGCGGGCAGCGTCGCGAGTAACCATTTGCGAATGTCTGAGTGCAGCATTGATATTTGCGACCAGCAAAAGCTATGGATGGTCCGGATGTCGAACAGTGGGTTTTCCTCGACACGATCGACTATCTCGTCGCTGGCGGCATTCGTGTAGGTGATCACGGCGATGCGCTGCTGGGAGGCACGCAGATGTTCATCATGTTCTTGGGCAATGTGCTTCAAACCTTTAACAAGCGAATAGGTCTTACCCGATCCCGCGCCGGCATAGAGAAAGAAACTCTTTGGGGCTGTCGGCGTGAGACACTCGGCAATGATCATGTCGACATCAGAATCGGCATCCGGTTCGGCGGTTTCAGCGAGATTAGCCACCCTGAACCTCGTTCTTTTTAAGGACCGTGTTTGTTTCGGAGGCAAGTTTGGCGTCGAGCCACGCCAGGCCGGAACTGATATAGGGTGGCGGTTGAAGTGTTTCGGGGTTGTCAAAGGCGAGAAGGCAATCAAGCGCAAAGCTTGCCTTTTCAGCGCTCCTGAGTAGCTCGAACAGTTCAGCTTCAAGACCCTCTCCAGTCAATCCGGTCTCTACAAGTTTGGCGATCTTCGTCGTTGTTGAACCACCAGTGACGCAAGTGATGTTCTCAAAGTTGGCATAGACAATCGCGTCCTCGAATGTGCGCGGTATCAAGGACGCATTATTCGCACCGGTCGGGTCGGGCACTGCCTTTTGAAAGGCCACAAAGAGATCATACGCTTCTTCAACGCGCACCTCATGTCCATCTGCCGGCAGTGAAACGAGTTCGTCGATTTTGGTTTTCTTGGGGTGCCATTTTTTGAGGACTGCATTGCTGGTGACTTGTCCGTTGCCAACGGATGGCTTGGCGGCGCGATTCACTTTGGTTTTGACCCCATCACTTTTTGTAATCTGCGTTGGTTGGGCGGCGTCGAGGTCGCTAATTACTAGAACTGTCAGTCCAAGGGTTCTAACCAGAGGTTCGAGCCTATGTGCATGGGCACCACCAAGGTCAATCAGACTGGTGTAGCGACGCCAGAGAGATGGAAAATGATGCCGGATAAAGTGCGGTACCAAAATGCGCTCGGCTTGGCCCTCCACAAAAATCGCGCCGTCTGCGAAGAAGAGATCACAGTCGGTAGACTTGAGGTACCGTTTGACGAAACGCTCGGTCTCTTCGTCCTCACCAAATACATTTGAGAGATTGGCAACGGTTGTCGTTGGAGCACTTCCAGGGGTGTCCGATGGATGTCGCCGGAAGTAACGCAAATTAGCAAAATCTACTTCGTGAGCCACATGACTAGAATGCGTGCTCACGATCATCTGTGTCGTCAGGTCTGTCTTATTGCCTAGACGCGGGTGGTTCCTAAGAACGTCATAGGCCTTGTTGATAAAGACTTGTTGGACTTGAGCATGCAGGTGTGCCTCCGGCTCCTCAATCAGCACGAGATGAATTAGGGGCGTAGGCGCGGCATTGATGGAAATAGTCGCTGGCGGCGAGGTCCAGTCTTGGCGAAACTGCATCAGCAAGAAGATCATCGAAATCAGACGCTGATAGCCAAGACCCGCATAGGACTCGGGAAGGTGGCGGACTGGATCGCCAGAGCTGGCCGGATTTGAAACTTGATATTGGATCGCGGTTCCGTGCTTCAGACCTTCTTCGCCCCGCAGCTGCGTGTTGAAAGCAATCGACGGATTGTGAACGCCTGGTACGTTCAACTCAGCCAGCTCATCAAGCGCTCCTTCAAAACCAGATTTAAGGCGACCGTCGAACGCTTGTTCGGCGTCATAAATCGAACCGAGCGCCGCAATATCGTCGGGCGATAGGTCATCAGCATTGTCGAGATGGCGGTCATAATAGCTGCGAACTTGATCTGAGAGACGCCGCCTCAATCTAGGGCCTGCCGAGCCATCTGACGTATCTCCCGACGAATCGCTTTGCTCAAGTGGGCTAGCGGGAATTTCGTCGACTTTGATAAGATTCGCGAATGGACGGTCGTCCAGGGGAAGAGTATCTTCGGGAAGCAGTTGAGGCCGGGCGGCGCCGGTTGGCTTAGGCGTCTTGTTCTTCACGGGGTCTAGCGGGAAGCAGTTAACGGTCAGATACTTTCTGAATGCCCCGTCTAGGAAGTCAGTTAGGCTTTCCGGCCTAATCTGCGGCTTGGGTCGGCCATCTTCCGCTTTTTTGTTCCTTATTTGGGCTTTGTTTCGGGCCTCCAGATAGTGCTCTTTGAGCTGATCTTCATTGTCGATGTCATATTGCAGGCGCACGCCGAGCAATCCACTGGCCCAATCTATCGTCGGAATGATGTGAACGACGTGGTGAATCTCACTCGCGGGGACATCAAGCCAGAGATCGAGCGAGGGAAGAAGTTCGGCAAACGTATTGGCGGGTTCACCGTCCGCCTCCCATGCTTCACCGATCAGGTCCAAAGCCGCCCAGTTCGCGATGGAAACGTCGCGTAGCGTCAGCTTTTTCGTATCTCCCAGAAAGGTGCGAAGAGCCAGCATAGCAGACGTCTTGCCGCTATTGTTCGCGCCAACGAAAAGCGTACGTTTTTCATCGAAATCGATGCGAGTTGATTTGAGCTTGCGGTAGTTCCGCAATTCGATGAATTCAAGTCTCAATGCACGCCTCGTGAATTAGTGAATCTTGGCGACTTTTTTGTCTTAGGTGAATCAGTGGATATGCTGGTGCCGGTATGGCTGGGCTGACAGTGTCCAGCCGGTGCAACAAGATGAATTACAGTGTATCTCATAGAGCCAACGCCCGTGTCAGATCATCGTGTTCGAACGCGCTGGCCATGCGATTGATTTCGCCAGTACGCGCGCCAACCTCTCGGGCCGTTTCGCGCCAAGTGGACGTGGCTGCGGCAACGTCTTTGATGACGGACTGAGCATCATCGATCCCCAAGCCAAAATATTCTGCGGATGCCTGCAGTAGGTCGAGCGAACAGGTCCCTTCGTCAAGATCGATGTTGGTGGTGAGAACGCGGGCTTTCAGATCGACTGGAACTGGGTTGAGGTCGTAGGCCGGAGACAAGGTCCAACCATCCTTACCCGTCCACAAGAAACCATGGTTACGCAGATGATCATCCACGTTGGAAATTAGCACGCTGAAAGCTACCCGGCGATAGAGTTCGATTGCATCCGTTTTTGCGCGTGCGCCATGTTGAGAGAGGGCGTCGACAATCTCTGGGTAACTTCCGCGTTCGCCGTCCTTGGAGCCGGTCATCGCCATGGCGGAGAGAAATGGGGTTCGTACCTGACCATCACGGTCAAAGCGGCGCGAGAGCAAGACAGCTTTGCCTGCGACCTCCACCAACTCGTGATGTGGCGTTGTTATTCCGGCCCGCGCGGCTAAACGAAGCGCTATCTCTTCCCAGGTTTCCATGCTGTATTCATCGGTTTCCTTTGGAAACTTTGCGATCGAAAGGTGACCGTGCTGATCAATGATCGATGCTTTCGGGCGTGCACCACCGAGCGATGATCCCGGGGCGAAGATTAGCTGGAGGTCCTCGTCCGTCTCTTCATCCCGCAGGATGCGCTCCGAGACTTGCAGCAATCGGCCGAGTTCTATGAGTGCCGGGATACCGGCACGAACCGGCGCTTGGAAGATCTCTTCACCGACTCTTCGAAAGCGGAGTGCGCCAAGACGGGTCTCGTCGGCTACACCGAGAAGATAGTCGGTTTCCGTCAGTGTCCGAACTCGTCGTTCTTCTTGGTCTGCAAGACGGCGCTCGGCACGCTGCATCAGGCGCCGCCCCCAGGTGTCTGGTGCTGAATCTCCTAGAGATCCAAACATGGCTTGGCCTTGTGGCGGTGCAAAGCCGCCGCGCGTAAGCGCGAGGGCAGGCTCGATGGAAAAACGCTCGGGATCATCGAGCCAATCATCAACATACTCGAACAAGACCGTCTCGTTGCCGCGCACCTGATTTGCGCGGGCGATCCCGATCTGCCGACACTGCCCATTGAGATCGATGTGTACTTCGATGTCACTCACGAGACGGCGACCCCGCCTTGCTCTTGAGGCGGACACGTTTGGGCAGGTTGGCGCTCGCTAGAGACTGGCCTACTTCATCGTTTCCGATGTCGGCAATGTTCCCGAGGCCATCGAGCAGACCAAGCGCTTGAAGCACTGATGCATAGATACCGATGCCGACATTCGCATCGCCTGCTTCGATTTTTTGAAGTGTCGAACGTGATGTGAAAGCGCGCTCGGCTACGACCGCCATGGGCAGTTTGCGGCGCCTGCGCGCGTCGCGTATGTCGGAGCCCAGCTTACGCAGCGTGCGGCGTACAGCGACAGGGGGGCGATGAGGTGTTGGCATAATTTGGGCTCTTCGCGCTACAAAATAGGTCTTTATGTAGCAGGAAGATTACATTTTGTCTAGCGACCTGAGCCCCCTGAGCGTCTCGACAGGCTATGCCTGCGCTGTGAGTAACAACGCTCGAATGGAAAACTGCTTCAAAACGGCCACGACACAGGATCAAAAATCGCACCCATGTCCGAAAAAGGTAGCAGATTTCGGACATAGAACCCGATCAATCAAATTGCCTTTAACCGTCATATCTGACTGCTAATGCCGATATAGACGTCATATCTGACGGTTAGAGTGTTCGACATGCGGAAATGAAGTGTCTTCATGGCTAGGCCTTGCATCTATCAACATGTCGTTGATCGTGTTTCGCCTTGTCTGATGATCCAACGTGTAGGTGTTCCGTCTGAACTCAACCCCTTCCAGAAGCGCTTTGATGTAGCCCGACACGGTGTCCGCAGCCATTATCAAGGTCGAGTCAAGCGTGTGCACGTATTTGCTTGTGACCGATCCTTTGGCGTGCCCGATGAGTGCTGCGATGGTGATCTCCGTGAAGCCAAGGTCATTGGCGATGCTGGCGAAGCTGTGCCGCAGGACATGCGGGGTCACATCCCAGAGCGGTGTGTCAGCGAAGAGCTTCTTCCAACTCTGAGGGAAATTTCCGACGGCGTTGTCCTCGCCTTGACCGGGGAAGACAAATGTACCGTTCCGCTTAAGGCGCGCGGCTTCAAGATAGTCGATGACCGGAAGGCCGACGGGTCGCACTGATGCACCTTCCTTGCTGTCTTTCAACCGCAGGCAGCTACCCTCGATGTCGACTTCGCTCCAGCGTAGACCAATAATTTCGCCACGCCTGCAGCCGGTCAGGGCGATGAGTCGGAGGATTTCAGCGTGGATGCCATAATGGTTGTCATGCTGTACGTCTTTGAGAAGGCGACCCAGCGTCCGATATTCCGCCTCGCTCAGCCGCCGGTCTCGCACCTTGTATCTCGGCTTCTTGAGACCGTGGGTTGGGTTCTGATCAATGATCCCCACCTCAATCGCATAAGTGAAGATACCGCCGAGAAGACCCATGGTACGGATGGCAGTGCCTGGACCGCCCGTGACGATTGCTTTGCCGCGTAACTTCTCCGTTTTCATCACAACGCGCGTTTTGCCGGCGATAATATCCTTCATCAGATTGTTCATGTCTGGTTTGGTGATGTCCTTGATCCTCCGCGTGCCGAGCAAGGGGATGATGTGCCGGCGGATGCGACCGACGTCTGTCGCGACGGTGGTCGCCTTCTTTGGGCGGCCTCCTTTTCCGAGAACAAGGCCCGCTTCCATGTCGGCGATGTACTGTTCGCAGAGCTCCCGCACGGTCACCGCACGGCGTTCCTCTTCTCTTTCGGCAGCGGGGTCTTCTCCCTGAGCGATCTGGCCAAGCAATGCCTTCGCTTCACGACGAGCAGTTTCAGGTGTCCACACACCATGGATTCCAATCGTGTAGCGCCGCGAGCGACCTTTCGCTCTGTACTGGATGAGGTAGCTACGCTTCCCCGAGGGGTAGACGCGCAGACCAAAGCCCGGCAGTTCATCATCCCATACAACGTGGCCTTTGCTCTTCGGCTCGACTGCCTCTACAAACCGTTTGGTCAGTTTGGTCATGCTCCCGTCCCTCGGAAGCCCCGATTTCGAGTAAGCACCACGCAAGCACGCGGAAGGAAATCAAGGCGTATTCTCGGATAGAGACTTCGGAGCTTCGCTTCTGAAAAGCAATATATTTCAGGCTGTTAGTGTGCTCTAGCGTACCCTATCGTGCAATTCGGATGGGTCCTTTAACCAGCTCCGAAGGCGGAGGTCAGAGGTTCGAATCCTCTCGGGTGCGCCAATTATATCTGTGTATCAAACACTTAAGCTTGCACCTATTTAAGAAACTGTTGCCTGCGCGGGGAAATCGCGTCAGCGACCGGGTCATTGCACTGTGCTCAAAATGTATCGCCAGCCTAGCAAACCTTTTACGTCACATTCCGATTGAATGCGCATGGAATGTGACGGGCGTCGGATGGTGCGCGCTCGGCGACTTTTGGGAGTTCAGAACGTAGCCGTTCAACTTGGGCGCCATGATATCCCATGCTTCGACGGCTCTGCGGCTCGGGTTGGCGCCGGGGCGCATGCCGTCCGGCGGGGGAGGACCAGCGTCAGAATGCCCTTTCGCCCATCGGCCAGAATGGTATCACGTGCCAATGTTTTCGACGCCAAGCACAAAGAAACGCCGCTGCCGATGAACGAGATTCTGGAAGGGCTGGTCGAGGCCGCAAAACTGATCGCGGCGTTCGACCCGGAACTCGTCGAAATCACGCTGCGCTCGTTGCAGGTCACCATCACGGCGGTCGTCATTGCGGCGGCGATTGGCCTGCCGCTTGGCGCGTGGCTGGCGGTGATGCGCTTCCGCTCGCGGCGCCTGGTGATTGCCCTCCTGAACGCCTTGATGGGGTTGCCGCCGGTGGTCGTCGGTCTGATCGTCTATGTGCTGCTGAGCCGGTCCGGGCCGTTCGGCGTACTCGGGCTGCTGTTCACCCCGACGGCGATGATCATCGCGCAGGTGATTATCGTCACCCCGCTCATTGCGTCGATCGCGCATCAGGCCATCCGTGACCTGTGGTCGGAATACCATGATCTGCTGATTTCGCTGAACACGACCAAGCGCCAACGCGTGGCGACACTGCTCTGGGATGCACGGCGCGCGCTTCTGACCGCCTGTCTTGCGGGTTTTGGCCGCGGCATCGGCGAGGTCGGGGCGATCATGATTGTCGGCGGGAACATCGATAACGCCACACGCGTGCTGACCACGGCCATCGCGCTGGAGACCGGCAAAGGCAATTTCGCGCTGGCGCTCGGGCTTGGCTTCGTGCTGATCGCGCTCGCCATCGCGGTCAATCTGCTGATGCATTCGTTGTCGCGCACCGAAAGGTCGGGGACATGGTGAGCTCAATCCTGCCGCTGCGCATCCATGCCGCCGAGGTGAAACGGCGTGGGACCCGTCTCATCGGGCCGATCGACCTGACCCTGGGCGGCACCGGGATCACCATCGTTCTGGGCCCCAACGGGTCCGGCAAGACAACCCTCTTGCGGCTGATGCATGGGCTTGAACGTCCGGCCCATGGTGGCCTCGACTGGTCGATCCCGGAAGAGGAGGCCCGAGGCAGCCGCTCGTTCGTGTTTCAGACGCCGACGATGATGCGCCGCAGCGTGACCGATTGCATTGCCTACGCCCTGCGCGTGGCCGGGACAAAACGTGCCGAGGCGCGGGCCCGGGCGCGGGAGGTGGCCACCCATGTCGGGCTGAGGCACGCTCTCGACCGCTCTGCGCAGGTGCTCTCCGGTGGCGAAAAACAGAAACTTGCGCTTGCCCGCGCCCTGATCCGCGACCCCGAAGTGCTGTTTCTCGACGAGCCTTGCGCCAATCTTGACGGGCGGGCCACGCGCGAGATCGAAACCATCCTGACCGACGCAAGATCCCGCGGCACCCGCATTGTCATGTCGACCCATGATCTTGGACAGGCGGCAAGGCTTGCAGACGAGATAGTCTTCATGCTCAATGGTTGCGTGCGAGAATTAAATGGGGCGGAGACGTTCTTTGAAAAACCTGCAACGCCCGAAGCGCACGCCTTCCTGAACGGTCAGATCGTGGAGTAACCCAATGATAACCCGAGCCCTGCTTGCCTGCGCCTTCGCCCTTTCCACCTTGCCTGCCATGGCGGAAACGGTGCGCATGGCCGTCACCACATCCTTTGAAAACTCCGGCCTTGCCGATGTGCTTCTGCCGGAAATCCAGGCCGAACTTGGGATCGAGGTGGAGCTTCTGGTGGTCGGAACGGGCCAGGCGCTCCGATTGGGGGAAGCGGGCGATGTCGATGCGGTGCTGGTGCATTCGCGACCCGCAGAGATCGCTTTCGTGGAGGCCGGTCACGCGACGCATTGGCGGGAAATCATGTATAACGACTTCGTGCTGATCGGCCCATCTGATGACCCGGCACGCATTGCCTCTGCCCAAACCGCCGCCGACGCTCTGGCGCGGATCGCCGAGGCCGAGGCGCTGTTCGTGTCACGCGGGGACAACAGCGGCACGCATCAGAAAGAACTGGCGCTCTGGACCAGCGCCGGTGTCGACCCGGAAGACCTTGGCCGCGCCTATAATGCCGTTGGCGCGGGCATGGGGGCGGCGTTGAACACGGCGTCGGGGCTGAACGCCTATATTCTGTCGGATCGCGCGACATGGCTGACCTTCGGAAACCAGGCCGACCTGGCGCTGCTGTTTTCCGGCGATCCGGAAATGTTCAACCCTTATTCGCTGCTGCCGGTGAACCCGGATCGTCACCCGCATGTCAACAACGCCGCTGTCATGCAGCTTGAAGACTGGCTTGTGGGCCCCCGTGGCGAAGAGCTGATCAATGCGTATACCGTGGAGGGTCAGACCCTCTTTGTGCACAGCGCCGTCCCGCAATAGGGACGAAGCGCCGAATATCCGAGCCGAACGTAAAACGCCGCCCTGGTCTCACCGGGCGGCGTTTTTCTTGCCCAGGCATCTAATGACACCCGGTGATGGCGCAGTCGGTCTAGTCGTCGCCCCGGCCGTGGATCGTCCCCTCAACCCGATGTTCCAGGTCCAGCCCGTCCACCTTCAGCACCATGGTCGCCGTGAAGCTCTTGCCGGCGGTCACCTCGGATCCTGCCGCGCGCATGGCGTCGTCGATGGCCTGTTGTGACGTCACGCCGACCTGCTTGAGGAATTTCCGCATCGACATGTTGTAGTCATCGCTCATGAGATGTCTCCGGTTTTTCTGCTGTTGTGGCGCTGCTTACCGCGTCGCCGTTTCAAGGAATTGGATCAATGCGGCGCGATCGGATGCACTGGGTATGCGCTGCTCGGGCATTCGGCTGCCGGGGGTATAGGCGTCGGGCCCAAATTCGAACAGTTCCGACACGGTCTGCGGGGTCCAGATGATATCGAGGGACAGCAGGGCATCGGAGTAATCGAAGCCCGGGGCGGTGCCGATCCGGCGACCAAACACACCGTGGAGCGTCGGGCCCGCGCGCTGCTCGTCATCGGGGGTCAGTGCGTGGCACACCGCACAGGCCCGGAACACTTCGGCCCCGCGCGGATTGGTCAATGTCGGCGGCGGTGTGCCTGCGCCTTCGCCAAGCGGTTCTCCGGTGACCGACCAGCGCCGTATCCAGCCGTCACTGCCGCCGGTCCACACGCCGTCATCATTGAGCGCCACTGCCCAGATCGCACCCTGACCGGTGGCGATCTGGGCGGTGATGTCCAGCGTCTGCGGATCAATGAGCCATACGGCTCCGGTCGTGTCCGACACCGCAACCTGTCCGCCGCCCGCCGCCACGGCCAGAAGCGGCCGTGTCGTCAGTTCCAGCATTTGCATCGGTTGCCCGGGCACCACGCGGCGCAGGACGCCATCGGCCCCGGCGACAAAGATCGCGTCCCCGAATTGGGCCAGATCACTGGGTGGTGCCGATACCGCGATTACATCGGCGGGGCTGCCATCGGCGGTCCACAAACGAAGGCGCAGATCCGATCCGACGCTGGCCAGACCGTCCCGATAGGCCACAAGGCCTGTGATCTGTCCCTGGTGCCCATCAAGGTAGCGGGGCGCCTGTTCCCCGTCCCAGAGGGCGATTTCCCCGTTCCAGGACCCCGACGCGATCCCGCCTGTCCAGGCTGCCAGATCGGCCACCGGCATATCGTGCAAGGGTTCGAACCGGATCGGCTCGGCACCGCTGCCCCAGATCGCGACATGGCCGTCCTGACCGCCCGAGGCGAACCGCCCGTCCGCCAGCGGCAGGACAGCTGTCACCGCACCGGCATGGGCGCGGGTGATCTGGCGGGCGATGACGCCATCCCAGACGATGGCGCGGGTGTCGAAAGAGCCCGAGATCACCCGGTCTCCGTCCACCGCAAGGGCCCGCACGGGGCCTCCGTGGCCGCGAAGATCCTGCGCCCAGGCGGGCGCCGACCCGCCGAGCGCAAAAGCCATCAGCGCCGCAAAAGCGGTGCCGCGCGAGGTGGCGGGGCCTGCCAAGTCAGTAATTGATCAGGTTGTCGCCGGGAGTGCCGACGCGCGCGCCTTCGGTGGCAAAGGCGGAATGGGAATCCGTCTGGAAATTGTCGTTCAGCACGAAGGAGGCCGCGACGGCAATGACGATGCCGACGACAACGGATGCGAGGAATGCTTTCATGGGTTAAACTCCCTTTAGGGTTTTCTGATCTGTATGCGGAGCCGCTTCGAGCGCGCTCCAGAGTGTTCTGGCCATCCCGGCATAGAGCTGTCCAAGCGGTCCATCGGGATCAAGCGCCACGATCGGCTGGCCGCTGTCGGAGGCCCTGCGCAACTCCATCGTCAGCGGCACGGCGCCGAGATAGGGCGCCCCGAGGCGCCGGGCTTCGGCCTGCGCGCCGCCTTCGCCGAACAGCGCGTGCCGTCCGCCGCAATCGGGGCAGATGAAATGCGCCATGTTCTCGATCACGCCCAGGATCGGGACATCGACCTTGCGGAACATGGCGATCCCGCGACGCGCATCGATCAGCGCAAGGTCTTGCGGGGTCGACACGATCACCGCGCCCGCCAGATCGGTGCCCTGGGCAATGGCAAGCTGTGCATCACCGGTCCCCGGCGGCATGTCGATGATCAGGACGTCCAGCGTGCCCCAATCCACATCCGACAGCATCTGCGTGATCGCGGACATCACCATCGGGCCGCGCCAGACCATGGCGGTTTCCTGATCGACCATCAGCCCCATGGACATCGCCTGCAGCCCGAAGGCCTGCATCGGGCGCAGCCGGCGGTCCTTGCCGAGGCGTGGCCGCCCGTGCAGCGCCAGCAATGTGGGCAGCGACGGCCCGTGAATATCCGCGTCGAGGATGCCAACCTTCAGGCCGAGGCTGCGCAGACCCAGGGCGAGGTTGACAGAGGTCGTGGATTTGCCGACGCCGCCTTTGCCCGACGCCACCGCGACCACATGGCGGACGCCGGAGAGGACAGGGGGTTTTGTAACCGGCGCCTTGCCGGTGCCCAGATCCGGCGGTGCTGCGGCGCTCTGCTTTGCGGCGCTTTGCTTTTCCGCCGTCAGGACCACGATGGCGCCATCTCCCCCCGGCATCGCGCGCAGCGCTGTTTCTGCGCGGCTGCGGATATCGGCAAAGGAAGCGGCGTCTTCGGCGGTGATCGAGATGGCCAGAGAAATGCGTCCGCTCGACACAACCGGACCGGAAACGGTTCCCGCCTCCAGAAGCGGCGTCCCGTCCGGCAAGGCCAGCCCGGCCAACGCCTCGCGGGCAGCGGCTAGAAGATCGGCGTCATCCATGGTGAAGGTCTTTATGCATGTCCTGCGAAAGCAGGCCGATCTGGCCTGCGATGGGTGCACGGCCGGGGCAGGGGACTGCCCCGGCCGTGCACCTGATCATTATTCCGCCGGCTGCGTGCCGGGCCGTGCAGACCCATCATCGGTGCCGTCGGACGATTTGCCCTGCACCTCTTCGACCCAGAGGGAATGGTGCTCCTTGGCCCAGTTCAAATCGACCTCACCCGACCCCATGGCATCGTAGGCGCCTTCCATACCGACCGAGCCGATATAGATATGTGCGATGACGATCGCGGTCAGGATGGCGGCCACAACGCCGTGAATGACCTGATAGAGCTGCCATCCGGCTTCACCGCCCGCGAGTTCGGGGAAGAGGAGCATGACACCGGTGAAGGACAGCGCCGCACCGCCGAGGGTCACGGACCAGAAAATGCCTTTCTGACCGGCGTTGAACTTCTTGGCAGGCGGATGCACGCCTTTCACGAACAGCCCGCCGCCCTTGCTGAGCCAGTGCATGTCCACCTTGTCGGGGATGTTGTGCGCGATCCAGTAAACGAAGGACAGGATCAGCCCGAGCATGAACGCAAAGCCCATGTAGTTATGGGCAATCTTGCCCCAGGCCGACAGCGTTCCGAACGCGTCTTCGCCAAAGACCGGCAGGATCACCGCGCGCCCGAACACGAGATTCAGGCCGGTCAGCGCCAATACGATGAACGACACCGCCATCAGCCAGTGCGCAAAGCGCTCCGTCGCACTAAACCGCTGAATACGCTCGGAGGAGGGGCCTGAATCGATCCGGATCTTGCCGCGGATCGCGTAGAACGCCACCAGCAAAACGATCATGCCGACCACCGCAATCAGATTGACGGTGCGGACCGGCCCGCCATGGGTATCGGCCCAACCGCGGTTTGCGGGTTTGATCAGCCCCGAGGACAGATCGTCCGGGATCGACACCCGGCCCTGGACCTGTGCATCGCCGTTGAGCGCCTCCATCAGCGCGTCTTCGGTCACCGACTCTGCGGTCGGGTTGATGATGTCTTGCGCCTGCGACGCCTGCGGCTGCGCGATCATCGCAAACAGCCCCAGTGCCAGCACCGCGATGACACGGCTCATCTTGGTGAAAATTGTCATTTGTCGCCCCCCTCAGACAGACACGGTTTCGCCATAGGCGCTGCGCCAGCCCCATGCCCCGGAGCCATAACCCCGCGTCACGACACGCTCACGATAGATGTCGGCGATAATATCCCCGTCGCCTGCAAGCAGAGATTTGGTCGAGCACATCTCTGCGCAGAGCGGCAGTTTGCCTTCGGCCAGACGGTTGGACCCGTATTTGACATATTCCGCTTCGGTCATGTCGGCCTCGGGGCCACCGGCGCAATAGGTACATTTGTCCATCTTGCCGCGTGTCCCGAAATTGCCGACCCGCGGATACTGCGGCGCGCCGAACGGGCACGCGTAGAAGCAATAGCCGCAACCGATGCAGGTGTCCTTGGAGTGCAGCACCACGGCGTCCTCGGTGGTGTAGAAGCAATCCACCGGGCACACCGCCGCGCAGGGCGCGTCGGTGCAGTGCATGCAGGCCATCGACACCGAGCGTTCGCCCGGCAGACCGTCATTGATGGTCACCACGCGACGCCGGTTGATGCCCCAGGGCACCTCGTGCTCGTTCTTGCAGGCCGTCACGCAGGCGTTGCATTCGATGCACCGGTCCGCATCGCAAAGAAACTTCATTCTTGCCATTTTTCTTTTTCCTCCCTTACGCGGACACGATTTCGCAAAGGGTCACTTTGCCTTCGTGCATGCCGGTCACCGGATCGTAGCCATAGGTGGTTACGGTGTTGACGCTTTCGCCCAGAACCACCGGGTCGGTGCCCTCCGGGTATTTGTCGCGCTGATCCTCGCCCTGGAACCAGCCGGCGAAGTGGAACGGCATGAAGGCGACGCCCGGGGCGACACGTTCTGTCACCAGCGCCTTGACGCGGGTGCGGCTGTCCATTTCCGGACCGCGTACCCAGACCCAGGATCCATCGACAATGCCGCGGCTTTCCGCATCCGCCGGGTTCACCTCGACGAACATGTCCTGCTGCAGTTCTGCCAGCCACGGGTTGGACCGTGTTTCCTCGCCGCCCCCTTCGTATTCCACGAGCCGGCCCGAGGTGAGCACGATCGGGAAGTCGCGGGCGATATTACGGTCCACCGCCGAGGCCTGGACCGTGTGCCCGATATTCGGCACGCGGAACTGGCGACCATCTTCGCGGGTCGGATAGTCGGCGACCAGATCGGGACGCGGGCTGTATATCGGCTCCCGGTGAACCGGGATCGGATCGGGCAGGTTCCACGCCACCGCACGGGCCTTGCCGTTGCCGAAGGGCACACAGCCATGGGATATCGCGACCCGCTGGATGCCGCCCGACAGATCGAGCGACCAGCTGACCGCGGCCATGGCTTCGGGGTCGTTGCCACCGATGCGCTGGATCGTGGCAAGCTCATCCGGTGTCAGTTCGCTGTCCCATCCGAGGCTCTGCAGAACGCCATAGGTGAACTGCGGGTAACCGTCCTCGATATCCGATCCGGGCGGGTAGCTGCCCTCGGCCAGCAGTGTCTGACCGTCGCGTTCGAGGCCAAAGCGCGGACGGAAGCCGCCGCCGCCATCTGCAACCGGGATATTCGGGTTGTAGAGGATATGCGTGCCGGGGTGCCGCATCTCCGGCGTGCCCCAACAGGGCCAGGGCAGCCCGTAGTAATCGCCCGCGATTTCCTCCGGGGCACCGTCATAGGCGCGCAGCGTGACCAGATCGAACTGGTCCTGATGCTGCATATGGGCCTTGAGACGCTCTGGCGACTGACCGGTATACCCGGTCGACCAGCCCCCACGGTTGATCTCTTCCAGGATCGATTCCGCCGTCGGCTCCATGCTGAACTTGCCCTGAACCATCTCGTAGTTCTTGAACATCTCGTCGGCAAAGCCCAGGCGCTGCGCCAGGCGGTAGATCACGGCGTAGTCATTGTCGCTTTCGAAGATCGGTTCGACAACTTTTTCGCCCCACTGGACCGAACGGTTCGAGGCCGTCCGGCTGCCATGGCATTCGAACTGGGTCGAGATCGGCAACAGGTAGGTGTTGTCCGTGCGATCATGCAAGGCGGCAAATGTGGTCGGATGCGGGTCGGCGACGACCAGCAGGTCCAACGCTTCCATCCCGATTTTCGACGCCCCCATGCGCGGCACGGTGTTGCCGCCATGCCCGAACACGATCATCGCCTTGATGTTGTCGCGCTGATCGACATCTTCGGCGTCCAGGGTGGCCGCATCGAACCAGCGGGTCGATGGGATGCCGGGAACGCTCATGTTCTCCTGCGGGGTCCGCGCATCGCGGCCGCCTTTGGCCGGAACTGCGTCGAATTGGCTTTGGAGATACTCGTAATCGACTTCCCAGACGCGCGACCAGTGCCGCCAGCCGCCCTCGGACAGGCCGTAGTAGCAAGGCAGCGAGCCGATATCGAGGCCGAAATCCGTGGCGCCCTGCACGTTGCAGTGGCCGCGGAAGATGTTGGCGCCGTTGCCGATATTGCCCACATTGCCGGTGGCCAGAAGCAGGTTGCAATAGGTCCGCACATTGGCGGTGCCCACGGTATGCTGCGTCCCGCCCATGCACCAGATGAAGGTTGATGGTTTCTGGGTCGCGAAGGTCTGCGCCACACGCTCCAGCGTCACGCCGGGGATCCCGGTGATGCGCTCGACCTCTTCGGGGTGGTAGGCCCGCACGGCCTCCCGGATCTGATCCATGCCCCAGACGCGCTGATCGATGAATTCGGTGTCTTCCCATCCGTTTTCAAAGATGTGCCACATGATGCCCCAGATGACCGCGATATCGGTGCCGGGACGCATGCGGATATAGTCGGTGGCATGCGCCGCCGTCCGTGTGAAGCGGGGGTCCAGCACGATCACGTTGGCGCGGTTGGTTTCCTTGCCGGTCAGGATGTGCTGCAGCGACACCGGATGCGCCTCGGCCGCGTTCGAGCCCATGAAGACAATCGTCTTGGAGTTGCGGATGTCGTTGTAGGAGTTCGTCATCGCGCCGTAGCCCCAGGTGTTGGCAACACCTGCAACCGTGGTGGAGTGACAGATCCGCGCCTGGTGGTCGACGTTGTTGGTGCCCCAGAAGGCCGCGAATTTGCGGAACAGATAGGCGCCCTCGTTCGAGAATTTCGCCGAGCCGAGCAGGTAGGCGGCATCCGCGCCGCTGCGCTCGCGCACCTCCAGCATCTTCTCGCCGATTTCGTCGATGGCCTGATCCCACGAGATCCGGACCCATGCGCCGTTCTCTTTCTTCATCGGGTATTTCAGGCGACGGTCGCCATGGACCAGTTCGCGCACGGACGCGCCCTTGGCGCAATGCGTGCCGCGGTTGATCGGGCTTTTCCAGGCGGGCTCCTGGCCAACCCAGACGCCGTTCTGAACCTCGGCCTTGACGGTGCACCCAACCGAACAGTGGGTGCAGATGTTGGTTTTCACCTCGATCGGCTGGCTGAAATCCGTGGGGCCGGCTTCGGCCTTGCGAACCGTGCCTGCGCCAAAGGCGGTCACGGCGGCGAGGCCACCAACGGCCAGGCCAGAGCCCCGCAGGAAGGACCGACGGTCAACCGGGCGGGCCGCGACGGAGGTTGCAAAACCCTGAAGGCCGCCACGCGCGGCATCGCGTTGTCTGCGTTTGACAAGCATTTTTGTTATTCTCCCGTGTAGTACCGATTGGTGCGGTAGAAGGCGAGGACGTGTTCGGTTTCCTGATAACGCTGTTTCGTGCGCTCATCGCCGACCTCTTCGGCAAATGCCGGGCGCGCCGAGCCCGCGGCAACCGCGCCGACGGACACACCGGCCACTGCGCCCACGAATCCGCGGCGCGTGATCTCCTGAGGTTTCGCCTTTTTCTCTACCATGTCGTCCTCCCTGGTCAGCGGGTACGGCGATGACGCACCCGCTTTGGATCGTGATGAATGCACTAATGTGCGGCCGCCGCCGAAGCGGGGCCTTCCTGTTTGCGCGCCAACTCAAACGCGCGAATTTCGATGTCTGTGAACACGCTGCCGATCTCCGCCACGTGGCGGAAGAAATTCGCGCTTGGCGCGACGGCAAGATCGTCGAAGAACTGCGGCGCCCATGGCTGCAGGTGACGGGCAAAGAACCCGGCCTCACCGGCGGCACCGCAACCCAGCGCATCGGCGCTGAACTGGCCCGACGCCAGACCGGCCATGATCTCCGCCAGGCTTGCGATATGGTCTTCGGGCTCGTGGCGCCCCTGGGCGCGTTCGACCCCTATCACGGCGAGGTCGCGGCGCAGATCGGCCAGCGGTCGCTCGTTCAGGAAGCCGGTGATGTAGAAGGATGCATAGGGGAGCAGCTCACCCCGGCCGACCCCGATGAAAAGCTCGAAGAATTCGCGCTTGACCGCGGCGGGATCCGCGGTTTGCGCGGCCTTGGCCAGCCGCCGATAGGCCTGTCCCAAGGCCGTGTCGTCCCCGTGGAGCCCGGCAATCGCCGCAAGCAGGTCCTTTTCCGGCGGCGCCACGAGCAACGATGACAGCAAGCCCCAGTGTTGGGCCCTCTGTTCATTCTGACTGTCACTGGCTGGCTCGGTTTTACCCTTGCTTAGACCACTCAACCGAATCTCCCCTGTCAGACGAGTGTTATGGCTAGTACACCCGAAAAACAGCGCTTTTATGTGCTGTCGATGAGCGTAGCATGATTCCACGCCCCGACAGACTGATTATTGTTCTGATCTTACCTACAACAGGCAACGGTGTTTTCCTAGCGTCAGGGTCGAAAAAAGGCTTTCTTGTAAAAGGTCTATCAGGATCATACGGAAAAACTATCTCGCCGCCAGCCATGCCGTCCTTGTCCTATTCGGGGATCGCGCCGCCGTGTCGGCGCGGCGGCATTGACGTGGGGGGTGTTTCGTCCCGCTCCATCCGCGACTCGCCGGGGTCGGACCCGCCTTCGCTGCGTGCATCCGTATGGTCGGGCTGGCCGCCACGGCGCACCGGGTCTGTCGGCAACGCGGGCTCGGCCTGCGAGATTGCATCGGGTTCCGTGTCCGCTTGCGTCGCATCCGACACTGCATCCTTTCCGTCCTCCGGCGCGAGTTCCGCCATGTCCCGCGCTTCGTTCTCAGGCTCTTTTTGCGCGTCCTCATGATTGTTGCGATTGATCAGGTCGCCCATCATCTTGGAGACCTTGTCCCCCTGCAAAACGCGGCCGGCGCCCGGTACGCCTTCAGGCGCGTTCCAATCCCAGGCGTAGTCGACGGCCGGGTCGTCGTGATCGCAGATCAACGCGTTGCTGAGCCAGACCTTTCTCATGGCCGCCTTGCGCAGGGTTTCGGGCACCCCGGGTTTCATGAAGGGTTGCAGATCGGTTGCGCCGCTGACCTCGTCGATCGGGGGCAGCGCGGCAAGTTCTTCTACACTGATGTCCGGCTCCGCCTCTGGCACCGGGTCGGCGTCGATCTCGGGCACTGTATCCGGCTCGGCCGCCTGTTTGTCCGCGTCCGTCGCCTGGGCTTCTGCCCGCGCGACGCGGCTTTTGCGGCGCGACCACGCGGCCAGAAACCCTTCTCCGTCGCGGCGTTCCTTCTCTTCTCCGGACATCGCTTACCCTTTCCCGAGCGGGCCGCGCCCGGACCGGCCCCGGGTCTGGACCCATTTGGCCTCGGGCTGCAGGATCCGTGGCGCCCGGGGGGCATCGGTCGAGGTCGCCGGCACCCGTTTGCGCTTGTGAAACACCTCTTCGACGTGATGCTCCTTGATGAATGTATCCAGCCGTGCGGCCAGCGCCGTGGGCATCGGCACCGCTTCGACCATGCGCTCGGGATCGCTGGCCAGTGCCTCGCCCTCATACGGGTCGGCGGTGACGACGGCGATACGATCATTGTCCATGGCAACCCAGACCGAGGGCTGCCGCGCCGTCAGGTTGTCGATGTAATGCCGTGTCTCCCCGGAATGCAGCGCCAGTTCGTGATCGCCCAGATACACGGTCTGCACGCCGTCACGATCAGTCATCAGCGCGCCCGCCTCAAGCGGCGGAAGGTCGATCATCGCGGAGACCGGGCGCAGAACGCGGCCCGACCACCGGGTGACCGGCGGGCGCGACATCGCCACGATGCCCAGACGCAGGATAACCTTCGGCATCACACATCCTCCGGTACGGCGGCGGCGCGGGCAGGCGGCGGTGCAACCAGGGGCAGGCCCATGACCAGGTTCTGCGGCTTGCAGCGGATCACGTTGTCATCGCCCATCCCGACCAGCACATAGACCGGATGGCCCGCGGCGGCAGGCAAAAGCGCCGCGTCCGACAGGAAGTTGAGCGCATAGATCCCCACAAGGGTGCCCTTTGGCGTCGCACCGTTCCAAAGCGCATTGCCGATATCCGTGCCGACCGGGTCCAGCCCGACAAACCAGCGCAGATCGACATCCCGGGTTTCGATCAGGGGGGTGACGACGACGGCTTGACCCAGAAGATGCATCACGAAGCGCTCGATCACCGCACCAAGCGCGGCCCGGGCCTTCAGATCCGATCCGAACGGCAACACCATCGAATGCGCGTCCGACCGGCTCCAGTAGGTCCAGCCGTTTTCCTCGTTGAGAACGTCCAGCCCTTCGACCCCGCCGCCCAGCATCGCGGTCAGCGGCGAACTATGCTTTTCCGCCTCAAGGTCTTCGACAAGTTCGTCATCGGCCAGCATCAGACCGCCATCCTTGACAAAGGCGCGCTGCGGCCGGAAGAAAAGCTCCGCCGCGCGCAGAACACGGGTGTCGTCGCAGCCGTCGAGCGCGTTGCGCAGGATCAACTGCACAAGCTGATTGTAAAAAAGCACCGGCAAGCGGACGCTGTCGCGCAGAAGCGCCAGATAACCGGCCTCGATGCTGCCGGCCTCGACAAGCGTGTCGCGCAGCGTGATCAGAAACGTCCAGTTCTCCCGGGCATCCTCGTCGTCCATCGCGTCGATTTCGGATTGCGCAACGGGCGCCTGCGGCGTCGCCTTTAGCTTGCCGAACAGGGCAAGCTCCGCCGCGCACGCCTCTTCGGGCGGCACCACTTCCGGGCGCGCAAGCCAGGCCAGGATCAGCTCGTCGGTCACCCGCATGCGGGTGTCGACGCCCAACTGCGTCAGATGATGGCCCGACGCTACCCAGAACTCTCTCATGGCTCTCCCTCCCTGCGGCCGAAGGCGGTCAGATCGATCTGCATCCCCGGTTCGTCTTCCTGATCGTCTTCGGTTTCAACGAAATGGAACGCTTTGTCGTGGCCTTGCAGGTGGCCCGCGGAAAAGGCCGTTTCCTCCCGCGGTTTCAGGGATCGGAACTGTTCGCGCAGCGCGCCGGTCTCGTCGATGCGCCGGTGCAGCGCGATCAATGTCCCCTCATCATGCCCCCGACAGAGATCGGCCGCCAGTGCAATTTCCTCCTGGGCCGCAGGCAGCGCCGCGCCCAGATCCGGGGCGCCCAGCTGCTGGACCAGTTGATGCGCCAGCGCCGTGACCGCCTGATCGTGATCGTCGCCCCGCGTCTCGGTGACCACGGCCAAGGTGGACCATCCGAAACTCGTTACCCCCAAAAAGCCCGAGCGGAACGCGATCTGTTCCTTGCGGCCGAGGCTCTCGGGCGGGCGCCCCGCAAAAACGAATGTGCCGGGCACCGCCCATTCCCCCGGTTCAGCGGCTTGCGCGAAGACAACCTTGTCGGATTGATCAAGCTGGATCGTCCTGAGCAAGCGCATCACAATCTCGGGCCCTGCGCGTCGCGCCAATCGGCCTTGGCCAACCCGGTCTCCAGGCTTTCCACATTGCCGTCATGGACCAGTTCGCCCGCGTCGCCCAGAGCGGCGTCTTCGGTCAGCCGCCCCGCATAGGTCTGCGCGATGGTGTCGAAGCCGGCATGCGTCCAGCGGTCGATATTCAGCATGAGATGTGCCGCGAAGCTTTCGATGATGGCCGGCGGGTCGAGGAACTCCTCCTCCTTCAGCGATACCGAGCCGGGATGCATGCCCGCCTGTTCCAGATGGTCGCGATCCGCGATCAACTCGACGCCCAGAACCATCCAGTCGGGCGGCACGTCGTCCGGCGTGTCAGGGGCAACCGCAAAGCGCATCCCGCCCAGACGGCCCCCGTCAAGCACCAGCCCCGTCGGCCAGTCGAACCGGATGTCACGCTCCGGCGGCGCGTGGGCGGCCACCGCATCGGCCAGCGCGACCATGCCCGCCAGCACCGCTTTGCGCGCCTCGGAAAGTGGCATGTCGGGCTCCAGCACCACGGCGAAATCCAGTCGCCCCGGGCCGTCGTGACCAACGGAGCCGCGCCAGACAAGCGTGCCTGCACCCTCATCCACAGCGCGGCGTTGTGCATCATCGAACGGGTCGCCGGAGGGCAGCCAATGGGCGGTATAGGGCGGCGGCAACACGAGCGATCTTGGAGGAGTGACGACGTCCAAAACAGAACCTGCCTTGCATAAGTTTGAATTTCAGGAGAGTCCTACAGGGAAACTCAGCAAGCGCAAGGATTGGCCTTGTACACCGCCAACTGCTTGCGCCAGCAGCACAAACAGGGAAGCAACGATCTTATGGAATATGGCGCGCGCACACGGACGATTCTGACTTGTACCTGCGAAGGGACGATGAACCCGGACGGCGCCGCGCTGCAAAAGGCTGGGTGCGGCGGTGATCCCGCGGCGCATCAATTGTGCCGTGCAAATCTTGACAGATTTCAGGCCGCACTTGCCGCCGGTGGGCCGGTCACGGTGACCTGCACGCAGGAGGCGCCGCTGTTTCGGGAGATCGCCGAAGCCGAGGCGCCGGATGTCGATCTGCGCTTTGCCAATATCCGCGAAACCGCAGGCTGGACGGCGGACGCCGCACAAAGCGGGCCGAAAATGGCGGCGTTGGTTGCGGCGGCGGGGGTGCGGCCTGCAGACTTTTCTTATACAACAATGGAAAGCAACGGCATCGCCCTGATCCTCGGGCGCGACGACGTTGCGCTTGAGGCGGCCACTGAGCTGGCCGCGACGCTTGACATCACGGTCCTGCTGAAGCCGGGTGCCGAGGTCGTGCCGCCGCGACAGACGCTGTTTCCGGTGCTTCAGGGCGCGATCCGCAACGCCGAAGGCCATCTTGGCGCGTTCACGCTGCGTGTCGACGACTACGCCGCGCCAGAGCCATCGTCGCGGCGTGTTCTGAGCTTCGGCGCGGCCCGCGACGGGGCGGTGTCGCGCGCCGACCTGATCATCGACCTGACCGGCGACACGCCGCTTTTCCCCGCCGACAGCCTGCGCCCCGGATACCACCGCGCCGATCCGCGCGATCCGCTAGCGGTGGCCCGTCTGGTGACCGCAGCCGGGCAAATGGTGGGGACCTTCGACAAGCCGGTTTTCATCGATTTCGCCGCCGATCTCTGCGCGCATTCCCGCAACGAGATCACCGGCTGCACCCGCTGCCTGTCGCTCTGTCCGACGGGCGCCATCGAACCGGCCGGCGACAGCGTGGCGATCGACCCGAATATCTGCGCCGGTTGCGGCCAATGCGCCGCCGCATGTCCGACCGGGGCGGCATCCTACGCGCTGCCGGATGTGGCGACGGTGGCCAGTCAGATCCGCGCGGGCCTTCGGGCGTGGCACGACGCGGGGGGCAAGCTGGCGCCCCATGTGCTGTTTCATGACGCCGATCACGGCGAGCCGCTCATCGACGCCGCCGCCCGTTTCGGCAAAGGCCTTCCGGCCCATGTCATCCCGTTTGCCGTGAATGAAATCTCGCAGGTCGGCCCTGAAATCATGGCCGCCGCGATGGCCTATGGCGCGGGCGCCGTGGCGCTTCTGGGGCGCAGCCGCCCGTTGCATGACCTGACGGGGCTGCGGGACGGCCTGGCGCTGGTGTCCGAGGTTGCGGCCGCCACCGGTCACGGGTCCTGCACGCTGATCGAAACCGATGACCCGGATCAGCTGGAAGCCGCCTTGGCCGCTTTGCCGACCAGCCTGCGCCGCGAAGCACCGTCCGGGTTTTTGCCGCCGGAAGACAAGCGCGGGCTGCTGGTCACGGCCTTTGCCGAGATGAACCGTGCCGCGCCGACGCCGACCACATCGCTGCCGCTGCAAAAAGGCGCCCCGTTCGGCGCCGTCATTGTCGATACCGATGCCTGCACCTTGTGCATGGCCTGCACCGGTGCCTGCCCGGCGAATGCCCTTCTGGACAACCCCGAAGCCCCGATGCTGCGCTTCACGGAATCGGCCTGCGTGCAATGTGGCCTCTGCGAACAGACCTGCCCGGAAAACGCGATCACGCTGGCGCCGCAGATTGATTTCGAGGCCTGGGCCGCGCCGAAACGCATCCTGAACGAAGAGCCTCCGTTCTGCTGCACGTCCTGCGGCAAGCCTTTTGCCACACAAAGCGCGATCTCCCGGATCCAGGAGAAACTGGCATCGCACTGGATGTTCGGTGGTCCCGACGGGGAGAAGCGCATGAAGGTGCTGGAAATGTGCGAGGATTGCCGCGTGGAGGCCGTTGTCAACGAGGGTTTCGACCCGCATTCCGAAGACACCCGCCGCGTCCGCACGATCGAGGACCACATCGCCGAGGAGGACGCGCGCAAACTCCACTGAGCGGGGCGCGGGCGGCGGCTGACGGAACGGTGCCGGGCGAACGGTGCGGCTCTGCGTGACGCCATGAAGTGCGACGCGCCCGGGCATAGCTTTCGCCCCGCGTCGTGCGGCCTCGGGAGGCCAGACGCCGTGAAGGCCGATCGTGTAGGAGCGGGACCGTCCTCCTGCGCGCTGCTGGACGATGGAACCGCGTTTGCCGGACGGATAGATGCGAAGTCCGAAACCCGGCAGTTCGGCATCCCAGATCGCCTGACCTTTGGTTTGCGGCTAGACTGCTTCGACACATGGATTCGTGAGCTTCGACATGCTCCTGATCCTCGTCTGCGCCCGGTTTTCAAGTAGGCATCCCGCAAGCACGCGGGCGGAAATCAAGGCGCCTTACGCGGCTGCGGCGGCGAGGGTCGTTGGCGTGTGCATCTGGTCGTAAAGAGTGCGCATCACCGTCTCGCGATCCCAGTCGCGGGTGGCTTTGAGGAACTCATGCACCGCGTGATCGCCGCACCAATAGGCGAAGAGGAAAGGCGCACGCAACTCGTGGGACAGAAAGGCGAGGCGGCGGCGCGTGACCTTTGCGCTCTGGAACGACGGGGCGGCGGTTGCGGCGGCGGCCTCCTCGATCGACGCGCCTTCCTCGAACACCATCCAGGCGGCGTTGCATCGCAGGGCGCTGCGAATCCGCTGCAAGGCGATCCCGGCGACATCCGCGGGGCCGTCGATCCATTCCAGAAGCTCGATCCCGTTATCCGCGATCCCCTCGAAGAGCGCGCTGGAGGCGGAGTTCGTCACCACCTGTGCGCCGTCGAGCGGCATTTCCCCGCGGGCCACCAGCGCCTCCCGCCGGGCGAGATGCACCAGATGGCCGGGAAATGCCTCGTGGGTGGCGAGGTGTTTCAGATCGGCGAGCGTATAGCTGAACTCAAGGTTCAGCCACAGATGACGGCCGGGATAGTCGCAATAGGCGGCATAGGGTTTGTCGTAGACCGCTTCGGGGCTGATCCAGTCGTCACCGATGTCGAAGACAAGCCGGTGGGAGCGTGCCTGCGCCTCCCGCTGGAGCGATGAGAGGCGGGAGAGGACCTCCTCCGATGGCACGGCAATGGATGCCTCCCACGTCGCGACATCGGCGCTCAGATCCCCGCTCCGATGGCCCAGTTCGTCAAGCGCGTCGCGCAGCTCGGCGCGGTAGCCGTCCAGCAAAGGGGCCGGGATCGGCGCGGGCGTGACCCGAAGCTGGTCCCGCAGCCGCTCCGCGAAGCCGAGTTTCCGGCCCGAGAACATGCGCGCCAGCGATGCGAGGGACAGCGTCATCTCGGTCAGCCAGCCCTTCCGCTGCGCATTTTCCGCCTCGCCGGGAATGCGGGCGAGCAGGGCGCTGATCGCGGCCTCCGCCTCCGGCCAGTCACGGAAGCGGCGCGGCACAACCGGCGCCACGGCCACGGGGATCAGGCCTTCGGCATCCAGCACGTCGCCGTCCGACAGCCCTTCACGATAGAGCAGGTCGACACCTGCCGTGATTTCCGCAAGATCGCGCCCGAGTTTCATGTCGTTCCCTCCTGAAGAGTGTTCTTCGCAAAAGCGCCCCGCGCCATGATCGCCCGGAAATGCGCGCCGTCGCCGCCCAGAAGCCCGATGTCGGCAAGCGGGTCGTCATCCAGGATCAGCAGATCGGCCGAGGCGCCCGGTGCGATCACACCGGCGCGCCCGGTCAAGCCGCAAAGTTCCGCGCCGATGCTCGTCAGTGAGCGGATGATCTCCGCCGCGGGCAGAACCTCGGCCAGCAGCTCCAGTTCGAGGCAATGATACTTGCGCAGTTCTCCCAGCAGGTCCGAACCGAACGCCATCGGTAGGCCCGCCTGCTGCATGATCGACAGGGAGCGGCGGCCGCCTTCGCGCACCTTGTCGATCTTGGCGACGCTCTCGGGGCCGAGGCCAAGCGCCTCGCCCTCGCGGGCGAGCGCTTCGTAGGCGACAAGGGTCGGCACGGCGATACAGCCCCGGCTGGCCGCCTCGGCCGCGGTTTCAGCTTCGATCAGATTGCAATGTTCCAGCGAGCGCACGCCAAGATCGACGCAACGGCGGATCGCCGCGTCGGTATAGACATGGGCGGCCACATAGAGCCCGGCATTCTCGGCCTCCTCCACCGCCGCCGCGATCTCCGCGCGGGAGAATTGCAGGGAATGGATCGGGTCGTTGGGCGAACTGACCCCGCCATTTGCCATGATCTTGATGAACGCGGCCCCCTCCTTGATATAGGTGCGGCAGACCCGGCGCACCGCATCCACCCCGTCCACCAGCACACCCATGGAGCCGACGCGATCGGACAGGATACCGGGCCGGTCATCGGTGCGGTGGCGCAGGTCGCAATGGCCACCGGTGGTGGACAGGCCCTTGCCGCAGATCACCAGCCTCGGTCCCGCAACCAGACCGTCCTCGACCGCGCGGACAAGGCCGTGATCGGCGCCGCCCAGATCGCGGATGGTGGTGAAGCCGCGCCCCAGTGTTTCCCTCAACACCTCCGCCGCGCGCAAGGCCGCAAGAGAGGAGGGGGCGATCATGTTGCCCCAGAGATCAAGCGACCAGGCGACGACATGCATATGGCAGTCGATCATCCCGGGCATGACGACCTTGCCGTCAAGCGCGATCTGTCTTGCACCCTCGGCTGCGGGAATGCCGGTCCCGATATCGGCGATGCGGTCTCTGCTGATCAGGATCGAGATGTTGTCGCGCAGACGGCCGGCCTCCGGGTCGAGAAGGCGGGCGCCGGTGAGGAGGAGGGGGCGTGCGGTCATGTCGTGGCTCATCGGTTGTGGCAGGCGACAAGGCGGGTTCCGTCGCGCAGGCTCAGCGGCGGCGCCTCGCGCACGCAGATCTCGGTGGCAAGCGGGCACCGGGTGCGGAAGGCGCATCCTGCGGGGATCGACGTGGCCGAGGGCACATCGTCATGGCTCACGCTGAAATTGCGGCGCTTCCGCGGATCGAGAGACGGCGTGGAGCTGAGCAGAAGCTCGGTATAGGGATGTGTCGGATTGGCGAAGATCGCCTGCCTGTCGGCCATCTCCACGATCTTGCCCAGATACATCACCGCCACCTTGTGAGAGATATGCTCGACGACGCCCAGATCATGGCTGATGAACAGGAACGAAACCCCAAGTTCGGCTTGCAGATCGTTGAGAAGATTGAGAATCTGCGCCTGAACCGAGACATCCAGTGCCGAGACGGGCTCGTCGCAGACAATCACGTCGGGTTTCAGCATCAGCGCCCGGGCGATGCCGATCCGCTGCCGCTGCCCGCCGGAAAACTGGTGCGGAAAGCTGGCCGACTGATCCGGGCGCAGGCCGACCCGCGCCATCATGTCGAGCACCATCTGCGGGCGTTCCGCAGGCGCGCCGATCCCGTGGATGTCGAGCGGCGCGCGCAGGATATCGCGGACCCGCTGGCGCGGGTTGAGGGAGGAGAACGGATCCTGAAAGACGATCTGCATCCGCTGGCGATACATCGCCAGATCGCGCCCAGTCTTGCTTCCGACGCGCGCGCCGTCGAACATCACCTTGCCTTCGGTCGCCTCCACCAGCCCGGCAAGTGCCAGCCCGGTTGTGGATTTGCCGCAGCCGCTTTCGCCGACCAGCCCCACCGTTTCCGAGCGCCCGATATCGAAGCTGACCCCGTCGACCGCGCGCACGGTGCCAACCTGACGCTGAAAGACACCCTTCCGGATCGGGAAGTGAACCTTCAGATCGCGGACCGACAGGACGGGCCCGTTGATGTCGGAGGTGTCAGGCGTCATGGGTCACATTCCAGCAGGCGGCCATGTGGCCGGGGCGATGCGCCCGGAGCGGCGGGGTTTCGGCCGTGCATTGCGCGGTGGCCAGCGGGCAGCGGGGCGCGAAGGCGCAGCCTTCGGGCAGGTTCCAGAGCGGGGGGACCGTGCCGGGGATATCCGTCAGTCGCCCGACACCGCCGACATGGGGGATCGCGCCCATCAGCCCGCGCGTATAGGGGTGAAGCGGCGCATCGAACAGATCGGTGATCGCGGCCTCTTCGACCCTGCGCCCGGCATACATCACGATCACCCGGTCGGCGATCTCGGCGACCACGGCAAGGTCATGGGTGATGAGCACGACCGCAGTGCCGTGTTCCCGCTGGAGATTGGCCATCAGCCCGAGGATCTGGGCCTGCACCGTCACATCCAGTGCGGTGGTGGGTTCATCGGCGACGATGACCGCCGGATCGCAGCAGAGCGCCAGGGCGATCATGGCCCGTTGCCGCATGCCGCCCGACAGCTCGTGGGGGTACTGGTGCGCGCGCTGTTCCGCATCGGGCATCTGCACCCCCCTCAGCGCCTGAACGGCGGCGGCCCAACCGGCCCTGAGGGACAGGCCCCGGTGACGGCAGACCGCCTCGGCGATCTGCGCGCCCACGGTCATGACCGGATTGAGCGCGGTCAGAGGCTCCTGAAAGATCATCGCGATCCGGTCGCCCCGGATATCCTCCGCCCGCCGTTCGGACAGGGCCAGAAGATCGGTCTCGCCCACCCGGATGCTGCCGCGCTCGACATGGGCGCCATCGGGCAACAGCCGCAGAAGCGACAGGGCGGTCATGGATTTGCCGCAGCCGCTTTCGCCCACGATGCAGAGCGTCTCCCCGGGACGGACCGAAAGCGACATGTCATCCACCACGGTGAAGCTGCCCGCCTCCGCGTCGATGCGGATCCTCAGATCGCGCACCTCCAGCGCGGGCGGTTGCTCCGGCGCCGTATCCGTCTTGGTCCCGGAGACCGTCTGGTTCACAGCGTCGATCCCTCCAGATTGCCGACCATCCAGCCATAATCCCCCGCTTCGACGAGGTTGCGGGTCAGGTGGCCCATGATCATGATGCCGTTCTCGAAAGGCGCGCTGACCTCTTCCAGCACCTCGAACGTGTAGGGGCTGACAACCCGGAACAGCGGCGTGCCGCCATTGACGGGCTCTCCTAGCGGGGGCGAAAGCGGCTCGATCCAGCCGCCGGTGGTCGGGCGGATGCCGGCGATCTCGTTCACGACGATCTGTTCGCCGGGGGCGGTCTCTTCGCCATCGATCACTCCGGCATGGCGCAGCATGTTCAGCACGCCCGCAACGATCCGTTCGATATAGGGGCCCTGATCGACGATGCCGCCGCCAAGCTCGATCACAGCGGCGGGAATGCCGCGGGGCATGGTGACCTCCTTGGTGGTGCCGCTGAAGGTGGTGCCCTGCTTGCCGTCATCGGGGCGGTAGAGCAGTTTCGAACCGAAGGCGCGGCTCAACCCCTCGTCATTGAGCAGGTAGACATAGTCCACGGTGGGCCGGTCGGTTCCCGAATGCAGGTCGATATGCATGTCGATCTTGCCCAGAAACTCCCGCGTCAGGGCTGCGGCAAGCTGCTGCGAAAACGTGCCGTTCGGATCTCCTGGAAACTGCCGGTTGAGATCGAGATGATCGATGGGGTTGAACCGCGCATTCACCGTCATCGCGCGGGCATTGACCACCGGCAGCAGCCGGATCCGGCCCTTGATCTTCATGGTCTGCAGGATGCGGAAGAGATCGAGGATGGCCTGGCTGCCGCAGTTTTCATTGCCGTGAACGGATGCCGAGATCCCGACAAGGGGGCCGGCTTCCTCCCCGACCAGATCCGTCATGTGCAGGACGGCATCCGTGCCGTCGGCAAGGGTGGTGACCTTCGGCGTGTGCCTGACAATTTCTTTGACCATGTTCGCTCCTGTTGGTGTCTTGCGGATCGGATCGGGTGTGTCAGCCCTTGCCGCGGGTTTGCTGTCGGGGGTCGAGTATGTCGCGCAACCCGTCCCCCAGCAGGTTGAAGCCCAGCACGGTGATCATGATCGCCGCGCCGGAGATGATGGACATCCATGGCTCATCCCGGATGAACCGCGTGCCATAGCTCAGCGACCAGCCCCAGGTGGGGGCAGGGGGCGGCAATCCGAAGCCCAGAAAGCTGAGGGCGCTTTCCCAGATGATCGCGGTTCCGAGCCCGAGCGAGGCCAGAACGATGATCGGCCCCAGAGAATTGGGCAGGATTTCCCGGAAGAGGATGCGCGGCCATGAGGCGCCAAGGGCGCGCGCGGCCTGCACGTAGTTCTGCTCCCGCAGGGACAAGGTGGTGGAGCGCACGACGCGCGCATATTCGGTCCAGGACACGATGATGAGAGAGACCGCCACATTGACCAGCCCGGGGCCCATCACCGCGACCACGGCCAGCACCAGCACCAGCGGCGGAAATCCCAGAAAGACGTCGGTGATCCGCATCAGGAGCAAATCGATCCAGCCGCCGAAATACCCCGAAATCAGGCCGACGATCGTGCCGATGACGGCCGAGGCCAGAACCGCGATCACCGCGATCGAGAGCGAGATCCGCGCGCCATGGACCAGACGGCTCCACAGGTCGCGGCCGAAATTGTCCGTGCCCAGAATGTGTTCGGAGGAGGGGCCCGAGAACCGGTTGGGCATGTCCATCTGCATCAGGTCATGGGTTGCCACCAGCGGCGCGAAGATCGCCAGCAGCAGGATGCTTGCCGTGATCGTCGCCCCGATCAGCAGGGACGCGTTGCGGAACATCCGGGGCAGACGGAACCGCCTTGTCCTACGGGTGGCGGCGGCGGGTTTCGGTGTGGCATCTGTCATCGGATCACCTGAGGCGGATGCGGGGGTCGACCGCGGCGTAAAGCAGATCCACCAGCAGGGTGACGCTGGCATAGATCAGCGCGAAGGTCAGAACGATCCCCTGGATCAGCGGCAGATCCCGCTGCGAGATCGCCGAGATCGTCAACTGGCCAAGGCCGGGCCACGCGAAAATCGTTTCGGTCAGGATCGCGCCGCCCAGAAGCGCGCCGAACCTCAGACCGATTACCGACACCACCGGCAACAGCGCGTTGCGCAGGGCGTGGCGCCAGATCACCGTCCCGCGGCGGACACCCTTGGCCTTGGCGGTGCGCACGAAATCCTCCCGCAGGACTTCCAGCATGGAGGTGCGCACCAGCCGCGATATGATCGCCGCGGAATTGAGCGCTAGAGAGATAGCCGGCAGCGCGATATGCGCCAGCGAGTCGAGCAGGGGCTGCACATTTCCCGTCAGCGCCATGCCGAGCGCGCTGATCAGCGGCTCTTCGCGGCCGATGGCGGGCAGCCATCCCAGATGGACCGCAAAGCCAAGCATCAGGAGCAGCGCAAGCCAGTAGACCGGCATCGAAATGCCGATCTGCGCGATCAGCATCGCGATGGCGTCAACGATGCCGCCTTGCCGGTTTGCGGCAAGCACACCGAGCGTCACACCGAAAACGATCGAGATCAGCAAGGCCACGACGGCCAGCTCTATCGTCGCGCCGAGGCGGCCCAGAATGATGTCGGAGACCGGGGCGCTCTGGAAGATAGAGTACCCCATATCTCCGCGCAGGAGGTTCGCGAAATAGCTGCCAAGCCGGATGTACCACGGGTCGTTCAGGCCCAATGCCTCGCGCAGGGTCGCGATGCCTTCGGGCGTGGCGTCCTGGCCGAGCAGCACCGCCGCCGGATCGCCCGGGATCAGCAGCAGCAGGCAGAAGGTCACGATCACGATGCCGATCGCCATGGGCACGAAAAGCAGAAGCCGGCGGATCACATAATCTGTCATCGGGGCGCTCTCGGTTCGGGGCGGATAGGCTGTGGTGTCATCGGCTGGTCAAGACGGGTTTACCGGCGATCCGCCGGGCGCGGGCGGTCACCGCCGGGTGATGCCGGCATCGCGCCCGGGCGGTGGTACGAGGTCGTTGGCCGGCCGCGGGCACTCCACGGCCGGCCTCCGTGAGCATATCCTATTCGGACGCGCCCATTCCAATCAGGCCACGAAACCCGCCGCGGGGAGAGGTTTCAACGACGGATACTGTCTCGGGATCATAGAAGAGCTGATAGCCCTGATAGGAAATGATGTAATAAGGCAGTTCCTCGGCGATGATCTGGGCCGCCTCCCGATAAGCCGCGGCGCGGGCATCCTGATCAAGCGCGGTGCGCCCGGTCAGAAGCAGCTCGTCGACCCGGGCATTGGAATATCCGCCCCAGTTGAGCCCGCCCCCGGTGGTCAGCTGCGAAAACAGCATCCGGTCGGGGTCGGTGATGCGCAGCCAGCCCAGAAGCGCGATCTGATGCTCGCTTTGCTGGACGTAGCCGGTGGAGAAGGAGGGCCAGTCGGTGATGCGCACGTTTGTGTCGATGCCCGCGGACTGGAACACCGCCTGAAGATACTCGACCGACTGAACGCGGTTCGGATCTTCGCTATGTGTCGAGAGTTCGATGGAGAGCGTTTCCCCGTCCCGGTCGAGCAACCCGTCGCCGTCGCTGTCGGTCCAGCCCAGCTCTGCCAGCATCGCCACCGCGCCCGCCATATCGAATGTGGGCTGTCGGACTTCGGCATCGAACGCCCAGGACGAGGGCAGGATGACGGAGGAGGCGACCTGATCCACACCCTGATAGATCTGGTTCACGATCGTGTCCTGATCGACCAGCATCGCCAGCGCCTGACGCATCTGCGGGTCGGCCAGAAGCGGATCGGCGGTGTTGAAGTTCAGATAGGTCACGCCAAGCCCGGCCATGATCTCGGAGCCCACGCTTTCATCGGCGGCATAGCGCTGGATGTCATTGGGCGACAGCGGCGACTGGATCACATCCAGATCCCCGGCTTCGAAGGCCTGGGCGCGGGCCGAGTTGTCGCCGACGACCTGAAGCGTCAGTTCGCCGACCTCCGGTGCACCGGCCCAGTAACTGTCCGACGCGGCCAGCACGATTTCGCTGCCACGGGTCCAGCTTTGCAGAACCATGGGTCCGGCGCCAATCGGCTCCAGCGCCATGTCGCCGCCATTCTCCGCGTAATCAGACGGGACGATGCCGATGTCGAGATAGCTCAGCAGCGGCGCGTAGGGGGTCGAAAGGTTGAACCGGACCGTCAGGTCATCCACGACATCGATGCTTTCGATGGGCGTGAACAGCCCCCGCGCCGGCGAGTTGAAATCGGGATCGGTGATCGTCTCGAATGTATAGGCCACATCCTCCGCGGTGAGCGGCGAGCCGTCCGAGAAGGTCAGCCCGTCGCGCAGCGTGAACACCACGGTTGTAGGGCTGGGGCTTTCCCAGCTTTCGGCCAGATCGGGCACCGCTTCCAGCGAGGGCGTCATGTGTACCAGTCCCGCCGAGATCAGGTTGGCCACCCGATAGGCTGTCGTGTCCCGCGCCAGCCGCGGGTCAAGCGTGCCCACATCGACATCCGCGCCGATGACGAGGCTTTCCTGAGCCGTTGTGGCCGTCGCCGTCAGCGCCGTCAGCGCAGCGATGGCGACGCCGGTCATGAGTTTCTTTTTCATTGTTTCATCTCCCCTTGATGTAGTTCTGTTGATCGTTCGCCTTCACCTTCACCCCCGCGCGTGCGTATGTCGGGCCGCTCAAGGGCCTCGCGCAGCTTGGTGAGTCTGGGCACGAGTTCGTTCTCCAACACTGCCGGATCGGGGGTGTGGCGATATTCGAAACAGGGCACGCCGGGCCGGACGAGGCGGGTGATATGATCGGCCCCGGTGGCGTAGATGACGACGTCGGATTCGGTGATCACCGCCTCCACATCGGGCGCGTAGGACCAGCCCACGCGAATATCGGCGACATGCGGCGCGAAACGCTGGACGCTCGGGCGCATGATGGCGATGTAATCCTCAAGCTGCGTGATCGCGGCAACCCGTGCCCTGGGGTCGATCGACGCCAGCGCCTTGCGGGTGTTGTTCGACGGAATGAACCGCAGGCCCAGAATGTTGGCGCCGCCGATGATCGCCGTCAGCTCGGTTTCCCGATGCAGGAAGGTCAGCACGATATCGGCGTCAAGGCAGCGTTTGCGGGCATCTTCGTTTTCCCGCAGGTGATCGAAGGTGACGATCGAGATGCGGTCGCTTGGCGACAGCACCGGACGGATTTCATCCACGTAATCCGCACCGGGTCCTTCGAACACGGCCACGAAGACGATCTTCAGCCCCGATCTGGTGCGACGAAGCTGCGCCTGCGCGTTGACCATGGCCACCAGGGTCATGCGGTTGATGCCAAGCCGCTCCGCCTTGTTCAGCAGGATCTCGATATCGGTGCGCAGGGAGCCGCGGCCGTGGTCGGACTGCTGCGGGATCGACAGGCAGGTATAGGCGCCGCTGCCCTTGCGCATCTCAAGCAGGCCCGCGTCGCGCAGATCCTGATACACCTGCGAAACCGTTGCCTGCGCGATGCCAACATCCCGCGCCATCTGCCGCACCGATGGCAGCTTGGTCCCCTTCGGCAGATCGCCATGGGACAGCAGGTAGCTCATCAATCCGTAAAGCTGCCGGCCAACCGGAACCGGCAGGGATTTGTCGATGTAACTTGGGTCGAATGCGAGGGCCAAAGTGATATACTCGTTTAGATCACTTGAACCCTAGTAACAATGATCGGCACGAAGCAAGGATTTTCTGGACCATCAGTGTTATGGATGAGTATAACGCTTGAAATGGCCTGTGTTTTTGGTCGCCGGAGCCGGGCACGCCGGGTCCTTGCGCGATCATTATAAGTTTATGGGTGATTCTCGGGAGCGGACCGGGCGGGCGCCCAACCCGGCGTTTCATCGGTGGGCAAGGATGCCTGTTTGCGGGCCAAAGCGCCGAAGATCGGCGGAAAGGGGAGTGTAACTATGGAATATGTCAATCTTGGCCGGACCGGGCTGAAGGTTTCGCGGATCGGTCTTGGCTGCATGACGTTCGGGTCGCCGGACTGGGCGCCGTGGGTTCTGGACAAGGCGGCCTCCCGCCCGATCATCGCCAGAGCGGTGGAACTGGGCATCAACCTGTTCGACACCGCGGACATGTATTCACGCGGGGCAAGCGAAGAGGTTCTGGCGGAGGTTCTTCTTCCGATGCTGCCGCGGCACAATATTGTTCTGGCGACGAAGCTCTACAATCCGATGAGCGACGACCCCAATGACCGGGGGCTGTCGCGCAAGCATGTCATGGATTCGGTGGAGGGCAGCCTCAGACGTCTCAAGACCGACCATATCGACCTGCTGCAACTGCACCGTTTCGACTATGAAACGCCGCTGGAGGAGACGCTGGACGCGCTGAACGACGTCGTGCGCGCGGGCAAGGTGCGCTATCTGGGGGCGTCATCCATGTTCGCCTGGCAGTTCATGAAGGCAATCGGCTTGCAACGTGCCAATGGATGGGCCGAGTTCGTGTCGATGCAGCCGCATTACAACCTCATCTATCGGGAAGAGGAGCGCGAGATGCTGCCCCTCTGCCGCGCCGAGGGGATCGGCGTCCTGCCATGGAGTCCGCTTGCCCGCGGGGTGCTTGCGGGGGCGCGAAAATCGGTCCGCGCCGGGTCCGATGGCGTGGCGAACCAGCTTTATGACGCCTCCCGCGCGCAGGATGACCAGATTGCCAGGGCCGTTTCGGAGCTGGCGGAGGCGCGCGGCGTCTCCATGGCCCAGATCGCCTATGCATGGGTGGCGACGCGGCCCGGTATCACGGCCCCGCTGATCGGAATTTCACGGGTCGAGCTGTTCGACGACGCGATCGCAGCCCTTGAGATCGCGCTTTCGGAGGACGAGGTCGCGAAACTGGAAGCCGCCTACAGGCCGAAACCGGTGGCGGGGCACGTGTAGCCCACGCCGCATCCCGTAAAAGGGTGCAGACCCCTGTCGCCGATCTGCGCCAGGGTCATGACGGGCCCGGGAACAGGCTTGAACCGGGATCCCGTCGCGGGAGCCACGCCGGCAGGCCGGGCGCGGGCCCCCGGGTCTCACTCGGCGGCGGCGCGTTTCGGCAGGACCCAGTCGGGGCGCGGAAAATGGCAGGTATAGCCGTTCGGGATCCGTTCCAGATAATCCTGATGTTCCGGCTCCGCTTCCCAGAAATCGCCGACCGGTTCGACCTCGGTCACCACCGGGCCGGGCCAGAGACCCGAGGCATTCACATCGGCGATGGTGTCATGGGCCACCTGCCGCTGCTCCTCGTCCACGTAGTAGATCGCCGAGCGGTAGGAGAGGCCCCGGTCGTTCCCCTGACGGTTCAGTGTGGTGGGGTCGTGGATCTGGAAGAACAGCTCCAGCAGATCGCGATAGCTGACCTGCGTCGGATCGAAGATGATCTCGATCGCTTCGGCATGGGTGCCATGGTTGCGATAGGTGGCGTTCGGAACGTCGCCGCCGGTATACCCCACCCGCGTCGACACGACCCCGGCGCGCTTGCGGATAAGATCCTGCATGCCCCAGAAGCAGCCGCCGGCCAGAACTGCGCGCGCGCTCATGCCACATCCTCCACCTGATCCAGATAGGCGCCGTAGCCTTGCGCCTCCATGTCGTCACGATGGACGAACCGCAGGGATGCCGAATTGATGCAATAGCGCAGGCCGCCACGGTCCTGGGGACCATCGGGGAAGACATGGCCCAGATGACTGTCTCCATGGGTCGAGCGCACCTCGGTCCGGATCATGCCATGGGTGGTGTCGGTCAATTCGTTGATATGGGCTGGCTCGATCGGTTTGGTGAAACTGGGCCAGCCGCAGCCGCTTTCGTATTTGTCGGCCGAGGCGAAAAGCGGCTCGCCCGAAACGATGTCCACGTAGATGCCGGGCTCCTTGTTGCCAAGCAGCGCGCCGGTGCCGGGACGCTCGGTTCCGTTCTCCTGCGTCACCCGGTATTCCTCGGGACTGAGCGCTGCGATGGCCTCTTCGGTTCTGGCATAGCTGCCCATCTGATCCTCCTGCAGGTTTGTCGCGTCGACCCATGATATGGGGGCCCGTGGCGCGAAGTCCATCGACGCTAAAAACAAAGACCCCGCCAGATGCGGGGCCGGATGCGGAACGAAAAGAGAGATGCCGGGGGCGGCGGGGGTCGTGCCTAGCGACCCCAGGTGCGGACCGGGCCGCAATCCATGTGCACGAAGTTCGAGCCGGAGTACCGGCCGACGCCACCGGCGTTGCAGGCCGCGGCGGCGCGGGCGATCTGGCTGACGCTGCGCGAGTTGATCCGCAGATCCGCCGCTTCGCCGGTCATGTGGCGGGAGTGGCGGGCGACCCCGCGGGAGCGGGAGCGGAGCATCGCATTCGTTGCGGCGGAGCGGTATCCCGACAGAAGCGTATAGGGTTCGGAGGTTTCCAGCAGGTTGTGGGCTGCGGCCATAATGTCGATGGTGCGGGTGTCGATCCGGCGCACCTCGTTCTGGCGCCAGTCGCGCATGAAGTGGTTCACCTCGTCCAGAGCCGGGCCGATATAGTCGCCATCGATCCAGTAAATCATGTCCATGCTTTCGCCGGTGCGACCGTTATACATGGAGAGTTTGCGGATATCGCCGGCCCCGCGGAGAAACCCGAAAGCATTTGCCATCACCGGTGCGGCGCTCACAGCGCTGGCGGCGAAAACGCGCAACAAAGCGCGCCGCGTAAACGTTGACTTGGTCATATAGGTCTGTGCCCCATCTCGTCTCTGCTCGTTCCGTCACACGTCTTATGCCGCTTTTTGCAGCTATTCTGCGTATCTATCCCCTCAGATGTGCTGTTGATGACACAAACGAGAGAAATCTTAAAGTGCCGCCTTTCCGATTTACCGACATGCCGTGTCATTTCGGCAGAATTCCGCCCAGCTTTCGCAGAATCGGCGCCGACAACGCGGTATCGCCAGCACCGTCACCGGCCGTTGCAGGCCGGGAACAGGTCGTGGTGAATTGCTGTTTAACCTACAGGCCTTGCGATATTGTGAATGGACAGCGCCGAGGCTTTGACAGCAGGGTGGTCACGACGGTGTGGACTGGTTGCAAACAGGTATTGAGAACATGAGGCTACGGATTTTCAGGTCGGCTGCTCCTCTATTGGTCGTGGGGCTGGTGTTTTTGAACGGTCTGCTGGTGACACACAGCGCAAGCGCGCAGCAGGTCACCGCGCTCAGGCAGGCGATTGCGGAGGCCGCGTCGTCGAACGACGCGCTGGCGACATTCTATCGCGAACGGAATTTCGAACCGATCTGGACAACGACCGAGGCGGCGGACCGGCGCAACGCGCTGCTCACCGCGCTCGACAGAGCCGAGGATCACGGGCTGCCTGTCTCGCGCTACGAGGCCGATCTGCTGCGCGCCACGTTCCGCGATGCGGATAACCCTTATGCGCGCGGCCAGGCCGAGGTGCTCGCCTCCCGGATGTTCCTGCAATATGCCCGCGATGTGCAATCCGGTCTGCTGGAGCCCGATGATGTGGTCTCCGACATCGTGAAGGACCTGCCGCGGCGCGATCCGCTGGAACAGATCCACAGCTTTGCATCCTCCAACCCCCACGAATTCATGCGGGCATTGCCGCCCAGCCACCCGGAATACGTTCGCCTGATGCGCGAAAAGCTCCGGCTGGAGCGTGTGCTGGGTGCGGGTGGATGGGGCCCGACGGTTCAGGCCGGGGCGTTGGCGCCGGGCGATAGCGGAGAGCCGGTGATCGCGCTCCGGAACCGTCTGATCGCCATGGGATATCTGGAGCGCTCGGCCAGCGCGACCTATGACGCCACCCTGCAGGCCGCCGTGCAGCGCTTTCAGGATGATCACGGGCTGACCGCAGACGGAGAGGCCGGCGCCGACACCATGGCCGAGATCAATGTGGGTGTCGAAACGCGCCTTGGGCAGATCATTCTTGCGATGGAACGCCAGCGCTGGATGAATCGGGAGCGGGGCGACCGGCACATTCTGGTCAACATCGCGGACTTCCACGCCTATGTGATCGATGGCGAGCGGGTCACGTTCGAAACCCGGGTCGTCGTCGGCCATCGTGACAGCGATCGGCGCACCCCCGAGTTTTCGGATGTGATGGAGCACATTGTCATCAATCCAAGCTGGAATGTGCCCCGCTCGATCGCGGTGGGCGAGTACCTGCCGCAGATGCGCAGCAACCCCGCCGCGGCCGGCCATCTGCAATTGCTGCGTGGTGGCCGGGTCGTCAGCCGCCAGGGAATCGATTTCAGCCAGTACACGGCGCGGAACTTCCCTTTTGATCTGCGCCAGCCCCCGGGCAGCCAGAATGCGCTTGGCGAGGTGAAGTTCATGTTCCCGAACCGCTGGAACATCTACCTCCACGACACGCCGTCGCGGAACCTGTTCGAGCGTCAGGTGCGGGCCTATTCCCACGGCTGCGTGCGGGTCCACCGGCCGCAGGAATTGGCCTATCATCTGCTGGCCCCGCAGGAGGAGGACCCCGAGGCGCTGTACCAGACCTATCGCCGCTCGGGCCGGGAAACGCAGGTCAATCTGGAGACGCAGATCCCGGTGCATCTGGTGTACTGGACCGCGTGGATCACGCCGGAGGGCCGGGTGAACTACCGCGACGATGTCTATGGCCGGAACACGTTGCTCTGGCAGGCGATGCTGGACGCAGGGGTGGCGGTGCGCGCCGTCACAAGCTAAACCTCTCGCCGCATGCATTAGGCGAGGCGGCGGGCCATGGGCCATACGATTGAACAGATTGCAGCGGCGCTCGGGGCGGAAGCCCTGGGCGCCGTCGATCTTGAGGTGACCGGACTGGCGGAGCCCGCCCGCGCGGGGCCGGATCAGCTGGCATTGGCCATGTCCGAGAAGTTCCTGGCCGATCTGTCCAACGGCGCGGCGCGGGCCGCCGTTCTGGGCGCCGGAAGCGACTGGCAGGCGCTTGGGCTCAAGGCGGCCATCATCGCGCCGCGCCCGCGCTATGCGCTGGCCGGGCTGACCGCGGCGATGGATCGTGGGCCCGGGATCGCGGCGGGCGTTCACGCCACGGCGGTGATCGACGCCAGCGCCCGGATCGGCGCGGGTGCGGCCATCGGGCCCTTCGTGGTGATCGGGCGCGGCGCGCGGATCGGCGCAAATGCCCGGATCGACGCACATGCAAGCATCGGGGCCGAGGCGGCAATCGGCGATGACGCGGTGATCCATGCCGGCGTCCGCATCGGCGCGCGGGTGCGGATCGGGGACCGGGTGTTCATCCAGCCGGGCGCGGTGATCGGGGGCGACGGATTCTCCTTCGTCACGCCGGAGAAATCGACGGTCGAGAGGGCGCGCGAGACACTTGGCAAGGCCGCCGCGCCCGCGGCGTCGCAAAGCTGGACGCGCATCCACTCGCTCGGCTCGGTCGTTCTGGGCGACGATGTGGAGATCGGCGCCAACACCGCCATCGACCGCGGCACGATCGCCAACACGGAAATCGGCGACGGCACCAAGCTCGATAACCTTGTCCATATCGGCCACAACGTGCGCATCGGGCGGGACTGTCTGATTTGCGGGCAGGTCGGCAGCGCCGGATCGACGGTGATCGGCGACCGGGTGGTTCTCGGCGGGCAATGCGGGCTGTCGGACAATATCGTCATCGGCGACGATGTGGTTGCGGCCGGGGCCACCAAGATCTTCTCCAATGTGCCGTCGGGGCGGATGCTTATGGGCTCTCCCGCCGTGAAAATGGATACGCAGGTGGAGATCTACAAAGCGATGCGCCGTCTGCCCCGCGTCATGAAGACCGTCGAGGCATTGCAGAAAGCCGTTTTCAACCGCGGCCAGAATGACTAAGTGAGCGATGAGAAACGATCCGAGGGCAGACCAGATGGCCGACAGCGTTCAGGACAGGGTGATTGCGATCATAGCGGAACAGGCAGTGCTGGAGCCGGGCGATGTCGCCATGGACAACTCGCTGGAAGATCTGGGCATCGATAGCCTTGGACTGGTGGAATCCATCTTTGCGATAGAAGAGGCCTTCGATATTCAGGTGCCGTTCAACGCCAATGAACCCGAGCAGAGCGCGTTCGACATCTCAAGCGTGGCCGCAATCGTGAAAGCCGTCGAAGGACTGGTGGCCGATCAGAAATGAGACGGGTCGTAATCACCGGGCAAGGCACCATCAATGCCCTGGGGCAGGATGTGGCGACGACGCTGGATGCGATGCGCGAAGGACGCTGCGGCATCGCCGATCTGGAATTGCGCGACGTGGACCGCCTGTCGGTCAAGATCGGCGGTCAGGTCAAGGGCTACGAGCCCGAGGCGCTGTTCAACCGCCAGCAGATCGCGCTTTACGACCGGTTCACCCAATTCACCCTGATCGCCACGAAGGAGGCGCTGGCGCAGTCGGGGCTGACTTTCGCGGGTGAACTGGCGGCACGGTCGGGCGTCGTGTTCGGCACGGCCGGTGGCGGTGTGAACACCTGGGACGAGAATTACCGCAGCGTCTACGAGGAGGGCAAGAACCGGGTCCATCCGTTCGTTGTGCCCAAGCTGATGAACAATGCGGCCGCCAGCCATGTGAGCATGGAATACAATCTCAAGGGCCCGTCCTTTTCGGTCGCCACCGCCTGCGCATCGTCGAACCATGCGATGGGGCAGGCGTTTCAGATGATCCGCACCGGGCTTTGCGATGCGATGGTGACCGGCGGGTCCGAGGCGATGCTGACCTTTGGCGGGGTCAAGGCCTGGGAAGGGTTGCGCGTGATGTCCAAGGACGCGTGCCGCCCGTTTTCCGCCACCCGCAACGGGATGGTGCAAGGCGAAGGCGCGGCGGTATTCGTGTTCGAGGAATACGAGCATGCCCGGGCCCGCGGCGCGGAGATCCTTGCCGAGCTGGTCGGTTTCGCCATGACCTCGGATGCCGCCGATATCGTCATGCCGTCGAAACAGGGGGCGGCGCGTGCGATTTCGGGCGCCATGCGCGATGCCGGGCTGAACCCCGAGGACATCGGCTATATCAATGCCCATGGAACCGGCACGGCCGCGAATGACAAGACGGAATGCGCCGCGGTGGCCGATGCGTTCGGGCATCACGCCAACGATCTGATGATCTCCTCCACCAAATCCATGCATGGCCATTTGATCGGCGGGACCGGAGCCGTGGAACTTCTGGCCTGTATCATGGCGCTGCGCGAGGGCGTCATCGCCCCGACGATCGGCTATGAGGAGCCCGATCCGGAATGCGCGCTGGACGTGGTGCCGAATGTCGCGCGGGACGCCAAGGTTGGCGCGGTTCTGTCGAATGCGTTTGCGTTTGGCGGGCTGAATGCGGTGCTGGCGCTGCGTGCGGTGGCCTGAGCCGAAACCAAACATGGCCGAAACGAAAAACGCCCTGACCGAAGCGGGCAGGGCGTTTGCCTGTGAACCGGAAGGCAGGTCGCGCGCGGATGTCTATTCCGACGCGCCCTCCTGCGTGGCCATGAAGGCCGCTGTCCGCTCGGTCAGGGCGTTATAGCCTGCGGTGAACCCGGTCAGCGACGCTGTCAGATCGACAACCTGATCGGGGGCCGGCAGGGGCACGATGCTGATCGTGGCATTGGCGCCCGCGCGAAAGGCGTTGATATCCGCCTCTCCGAGCCCGATCCGGACGAAGCAGCCAATGGGCTGGCAGAAGCTGAACGGATACTGTCGCGCCTGACTGCCATCGACACTGAGACGCAGTTGCGGGATCAGCAGCGTGTCCAGCGGCGTCACGATGGTGATGCCGGCCACGACCTCGCCCTGATCGGGCACGTCGAACAGGTTGAACTCCGCCACCGGGCTGCCTTCCGCGTCGGACAGAAGTTGATACATCTGGCAGGGTTCGAACTCGCCCTCTTCCACGCGGATGCAGCGAATTTCCCAATCGCCATGGGTTTCGGCGACATATGTGGTGCCAATGCCGTTGGGGTCCTGCACCGGCGTTCCGAGCGACAGGCCGGTTTCGGGGTCGACCGTCGGATCCTGCGCCGCCGCTTCGGGAGCCTCGGACCCGGCCGCTTCGGGCGTCGTATCCTGGGCCAGCGCCGGGCCGGCCAGAAGAAGGGCCAGAATGGCGGGGATGACGGGCAATGCGGGTTTCATGATCACGTATCCTTTTGCAGTCTGCTCTGCTCTATTGCGACGCTGGCTAGCATGGGAAACGGGCGGTGTCAGGGGCAAAATGCGCCGCTGGCGGGGAACGGCGCAAGACGCGCACAGACCGGGCTGGAACGTCGGGGCGGGAAAATCGAAAAGGGCCCGAAGACACGAGCCCTTTCCAGCGTTTTTTCTCTCCCTGTCGGACTGGCCGACGTTGTGGCGCAGACGCTATGACAGCACAGCCCACAGGTCAACAGGGAAGCGTTCACTTTTTCCACAGGCAACAGGCATGGAAAAAACCGCGTCCCAAGCAAGAGGGACGCGGCCAGTTGACAGGGAGGAAGTTGACGCCACCCAAGGGAGTGAGGGCAACGTCGCGGATCACACTGGCACCGATTGGTTAAGAATGTATGGTATCGCGACTGGAATTCTTTGGGACGGTTCAGACGCATGAGTGATGGTATCTTTATCGGTGGTGGCGGCAACGCATATGCGGAGCCGCAGACCCTGCTTTTGAAATACGCAAACCGCCACGGGCTGATCGCGGGTGCCACGGGCACGGGCAAGACGGTCACCCTGCAAATTCTGGCGGAAAGCTTCTCGGCCCGGGGTGTGCCGGTGTTCCTGTCCGATGTGAAGGGCGACCTGTCCGGACTTGGCGCCAGCGGCACGGCCGATTTCAAGCTGCATGAGGCTTTCATGTCGCGGGCCGGGACAATCGGTTTTGCCGATTATGCCTATCGCGCCTTTCCGGTGACCTTCTGGGACCTGTTCGGAGAGGCGGGCCATCCGGTGCGCACCACGATTTCCGAAATGGGGCCGCTGCTCCTGTCGCGCTTGCTGGAGCTGTCCGAGGCGCAGGAAGGGATCCTGAACATCGCCTTCCGCGTGGCCGACGAGCAATCGCTGCCGCTGCTGGATCTCAGGGACCTTCAGGCGCTTCTGGTCTGGGTCGGCGAGAACCGCGAGACGCTGAGCCTGCGCTACGGCAATGTCTCCACCGCGTCGATCGGCGCGATCCAGCGGCGTCTGCTGGTGCTGGAAGGGCAGGGCGGCAGCCACCTGTTCGGGGAGCCGGCGCTGGAGCTTTCCGATATGATGCTGCACGACGAAGAGGGGTTCGGCCGGATCAACATTCTGGCCGCCGACAGGCTGATGGGCGCGCCCCGGCTTTATGCGACCTTCCTGCTGTGGCTGTTGTCGGAGCTGTTCGAGACATTGCCCGAGGTGGGCGACCCGGACAAACCCAAGCTGGTCTTCTTCTTTGACGAGGCACATCTGCTGTTCGAGGACGCGCCCAAGGCCCTGATCGACAAGGTGGAGCAGGTGGCCCGTCTGATCCGGTCCAAGGGCGTCGGCGTCTATTTCGTCACCCAGAACCCGGCCGATGTGCCCGAGGATATTCTGGGCCAGCTCGGCAACCGGGTTCAGCACGCGCTTCGCGCCTTCACGGCCAAGGATCAGCGGGAGTTGCGGCAGGCGGCGGAGAATTACCGGGAGAACCCGGATTTCGACACCGAGGATGCGATCCGCGAGGTGGGTGTGGGCGAGGCCGTGACCTCGATGCTGGAACGCAAGGGCGTGCCCGGCGTGGTGCAGCGGACGCTGATCCGCCCTCCTTCGTCCCAGCTTGGTCCGATCGCCGTGGCCACGAGGGCGGCTCTTGTCGGCGCATCGCCTGTGGCCGGAAAATACGAAGCGGCCATCGACCGCGACAGCGCCTTCGAGATGCTGACCCGGCGCGCGGAAGAGGCGGCGGCGGAGGCGGAAAGGGCCGAAGCTCTGGAGCGGGAGACCGAGAGCACCGCGGAGCGGGAGTTTCAGGCCGGGCGCCGCTATTCCGGCACCCGCGTCAGCCGGTCCACATCCACCGGCAAATCCGGCGCGGGCACGCGCGGGCGGTCCAGCCGAAGCGACAGCATCGCGACCACCTTCGCCAAGAGCTTTGCCCGCCAGCTTGGCACGAGATCGGGCCAGGCGCTGGTGCGCGGGGTGCTGGGCGGGCTGTTCCGCGGCCGGTAGGCCGGGCGGGCGGGTGTCTTGGGCGCCGCCGCCCTGCGACCGTTCGCCCCGGTCCGTGGGGCGTTGGCGCAATCCGGCCAAGCAAATCATGGTGAGGGCGAGCGTGGCCTGTGGCGCGGCTCGGCCCCCCGCGACATCAATGCACAATCCTATGTGATCTCAACATACTATCTATTGGCGCAACGGCGTGCGGAGGCCTAAGGTAGAGACATGATTGTAGAACTCGGACATTTCGCCCTGATCCTGGCCTTCATGGTCGCGATCTTTCAGATGATCGTGCCGATGATCGGCGCCGCGCGCGGGCAGGCGGGCTGGATGGCCGTGGCCTCTCCGGCGGCAACGGCGCAATTCGCGTTGACCGCCGTCAGTTTCGGGGCGCTGACCTATGCTTTCGTCACATCGGATTTCTCGCTCAGCCTGGTGGTCAACAACTCCCACACGCTGAAACCGATGATCTACAAGATCACCGGGGTCTGGGGGAACCACGAAGGCTCGTTGCTTCTTTGGGTGCTGATCCTGACCCTGTTCGGCGCCATGGCCGCGTGGTTCGGGGGCAATCTGCCGCCGACATTGCGCGCCCGTGTGCTGGCGGTGCAATCCTCCGTGGCGGTCGCGTTCTTCGCCTTCATCCTCTTCACCTCCAACCCGTTCCTGCGGATGGAGATCCCGCCCTTCAACGGCCAGGATCTGAACCCGCTGTTGCAGGATCCCGGTCTGGCCTTCCATCCGCCGTTTCTCTATCTCGGCTATGTGGGCCTCTCCATGGCCTTCTCCTTCGCCGTTGCCGCGCTGATCGAGGGCCGGGTCGATGCGGCATGGGGCCGGTGGGTCCGTCCCTGGACGCTGGCGGCCTGGGTATTCCTGACCATCGGCATCGGGCTTGGCTCCTGGTGGGCCTATTACGAGCTTGGCTGGGGCGGCTTCTGGTTCTGGGACCCGGTGGAAAATGCCAGCTTCATGCCCTGGCTGATCTCGGCGGCACTCCTGCACTCCGCCATCGTCGTGGAAAAACGCGAGGCGCTGAAAAGCTGGACGATCCTGCTTGCGATCCTGGCCTTCGGCTTCTCCCTGATCGGCACGTTCATCGTCCGCTCGGGCGTCCTGACCTCGGTCCATGCCTTCGCGAACGATCCGGAGCGGGGGGTCTATATTCTGGCGATCCTGACGATCTTCATGGGCGGCGCCCTGCTGCTCTTCGCGTTCCGCGCGGGCATCATGGAGGCGAAGGGCGTTTTCTCCACCGTCTCCCGTGAAAGCGCGCTGGTGGTGAACAACCTGCTGCTTGCGGTCTCCTGTTTCGTCGTTTTCATCGGGACGATCTGGCCGCTGATCGCCGACATGTTCTTCGGCCGTACGCTTTCGGTCGGCCCGCCCTTCTTCAACGCGGCCTTCACGCCCTTTGTCATCGGTCTGGCCGTGGCCCTGCCGATCGGTGCGATGCTGCCCTGGAAACGGGGGCGGATCGGTCGCGCGATGAAACCGCTTGTCGGCGCCGCCGTGCTGGCTGTTGCGGCGACGCTTCTGAGCTATGCGATGTTCACCGGCTCATCGGCCATCGGTCCGCTGGCGATCGGCCTGTCCGTCTGGCTTGTTGCCGGAGCCGCGATCGATCTGTGGTCGCGCACCGGGCGAGGTGAGATCGGCAACCGGCTTGGCCGGCTGACCCGTCTGCCGCGCGCCGACTGGGGCAAGGCCGTCGCCCATGCGGGTTTCGGCGTCACGCTCTTCGGGATCGCGGCGCTGACCACTTACCAGATCGAGGATATCCGCGTCGCACAGGAGGGGCAGCCCTATCAGGTGGGCGCCTATGAAATCGAACTGGTGGAGGTGCGCCGGGTCGAGGGGCCGAATTATCTCTCGACAATGGCCACGATTTCCGTCACCGATCATGGCCGGGTTCTCGACCTGCTTTACCCCGAGCGCCGGATCTACCCGGTCGCGGGCATGCCCACCACCGAGGCCGGGATCAACAACGGCTTCACCCGCGATGTCTATGTGGTCATCGGCGATCCGCAGGATAACGGCGGATGGGCGGTCCGCACCTATATCAAACCCTTTGCGAACTGGATCTGGGGCGGTGCCATCATCATGGCGCTTGGCGGGTTCCTGTCGCTGTCGGACCGCCGCTATCGCGTGGCGGCCGGTGCGGCCAAGGCGCGGGTTCCCTCGGCCTCGGGCGGGGTGCCGGCAGAATGATCCGTGCCCTGATCCTATCTCTTACCCTGATCCTGCCGGGTGCCGCCCTGGCGGTGCAACCCGACGAGATCCTTGACGATCCGGTTCTCGAAGAACGCGCCCGGGATATCTCGACCGGGCTGCGTTGTCTCGTCTGCCGCAATGAAAGCATCGACGAAAGCAATGCCGAACTGGCCCGCGATCTGCGTCTTCTGGTGCGCGAACGACTGGTCGAAGGCGACACCGATGAAGAGGTGATCGAGTTCGTGGTGGATCGCTACGGCGAATATGTGCTGCTCAACCCGCCCGCCCGCGGCTCCACGCTGATCCTGTGGCTTGCGGGCCCCGCGATCCTGCTGGTCGGTCTGGGTCTTGCCGCAAGCTATGTGCGCCGCCGCAATCACGCCACCGCGCCGGGCGAGGCCGCGCTCAGCGATGCGGAAGCCACGCGGCTGGCGGAGATAATGAAGGACTGACGCGGCGTTTCCGCTTTCCTGAACTGATCGGTTTGATATGGTCCGCCCCGGAACAGGGACAGCGGAGACCTCCATGATTTACGAAACCATCACCCTCGACATTGCCGATGATATCGCAACCGTCACCCTGCGGCGTCCCGATGTGATGAACGCGCTCAACACCCAGATGCGGGCCGAGATCACGCATGCGGTCGGAAATGCGGGGCGCGAGGCGCGGGTTGTCGTGCTGACGGGGGAGGGCCGGGCGTTCTGTTCCGGGCAGGATCTGGGCGACCGCACCAATGTGGGCGACATCAATCTCGAACGGACACTGCGCGACGAATACATCCCGATGCTGATGGCGATCGTCGATTGCCCGGTTCCCACGATTTCCGCCGTGAACGGAACGGCCGCGGGCGCGGGGGCCAATCTGGCCCTCGCCGCGGATGTGGTCATTGCCTGCCACAGCGCCAGCTTCATTCAGGCGTTCAGCCGGATCGGCCTGATCCCCGACGCGGGCGGCACCTATGTGCTGCCGCGCCAGATCGGGATGGCCCGCGCCATGGGGGCGGCGCTGTTTGCCGACAAGATCACCGCCGAGCAGGCCGCGGATTGGGGCATGATCTGGGAAGCGGTGCCGGACGCGGAGTTCTCCGAGCATTGGCGCGGCCGGGCCGCGCATCTGGCAAAAGGCCCCACCGCCGCCTATGCCAAGGTGAAAGAGGCCCTGCAGGCCAGCTTTGGCAATTCCATGGCCGAGCAACTGAAGCTTGAAGGCAAACTTCAGGGCGATTGTGGCCGCACCCGTGACTTCAAGGAGGGTGTCATGGCCTTTCTCGAAAAACGGCCGGCCCGCTTCGAAGGGCGCTGAGCGTCCGCCACGCCGGGCAAGGGCCGCAGCGGCCCGGCCCGTTCCCTCATCCCATCATCATTGTCAGGAACGCTCCACGCGGGGGCCAAGGGCCAATGCGGGATCGGTGCCGGCCGGTGCATATCGCTCAGCGTTCGGGGATCAGCCCGCGCGGGCTGAAGCGCAGGACCAGCAACAGGATCAGCCCCATGGTCAGCAGCCGCATATGGGCCGCCGAATCGAGCAGGTGATCACGCAGGCCGCTGTCCTCCGCCATGCCTGCGGTGATGCCCTGCATCAGCATCAGGCCGATCGGTTCCACCTGAATCCACAGCCACCAGACAAGGAAACCGCCCAGAACCGCGCCCCAGTTGTTGCCGGAGCCGCCGACGATCACCATGACCCAGATCAGGAAGGTGAAGCGCAGGGGCTGGTAGGTGCCGGGCACAAGCTGGCCGTCCAGCGTGGTCATCATCGCCCCGGCCAGCCCGCAGACGGCCGAACCGAGGATGAAGATCTGCAAATGCCGCGCCTTGACGTTCTTGCCCATGGCCGAGGCGGAAATCTCGTTGTCGCGGATCGCCCGCATCATCCGACCCCATGGGGAGTTCAGGGCCTTCTCGCTCAGCCAGATCAGGGCCAGCAGAACCACGATGAACAACCCGGCATATGCCAGCTTTACCGCAATCGTCGAGGCGCTGACCGGATCGGCGCCGATGCCTTGCGCCAGTTCGACGAAGCGCTCATTGGCCTGCAGATCGACTTCGAACGGAACGGGCCGCGGCAGTCCGGTGACGTTCTTCACACCACGCGCCAGCCAGTCCTCGTTCTTCAGAACGGCGATGACAATTTCGGCGATGCCGAGCGTGGCGATGGCCAGATAGTCGGACCTGAGGCCAAGGGCCGTTTTCCCGATGATCCACGCCGCACCGGCGGCAAGAAGCCCGCCGACCGGCCAGGACAGGACGACAGGCAGGCCCAGACCGCCCAGATACCCGGTCAGCGCAGGATCGATGCTTTCAACCCGGGCCACGCCCGCATCGAACACCGCGCGGAAAATGAAGAACCCCGCGACCAGAATGATCAGGATGACAATCCCGCGCATGCGTCCCGGCCGCATCCGGCCCCAGACGAGAATGGCGCCGACAATGGTTGCCGCCCCCAGCACCAGACCCAGAAGCACCTGTACCCCGCCGGCCGCCCATGCGCCTTCGACCGGCGGCATGGATACGAGAACCGCGGCGAGGCCGCCAAGCGCCACAAACCCCATGACACCAACATTGAACAGACCCGCATAGCCCCATTGCATGTTCACGCCGAGCGCCATGATGGCCGATACCAGCCCCATGTTGAAAATCGTCAGCGCGGTGTTCCAGGACTGAACGAACCCCGTCCCGATGAAGAGCGCGCCCACCAGAACGAACAAAAGCACATGTTTCGGCTGCATCGTTTTCATATCGATTTGCCTTTCATGATGCCGGTCGGACGGAACAGAAGCACGATCAGCAGGATCGCGAAACTGACCGCGAATTTGTAATCGGTGGACAGAAGCTGCAACAGTCCGTCCGGCTGCCAGCTTTCCGGCGCCAGATAGCTCACCACCCTTCGGAAGGCATAGGTGACCGTGATCTCGGAAAACGCGATGACGAACCCGCCCAGAATCGCGCCAAGCGGATTGCCGAGCCCCCCGACGATGGCCGAGGCGAAGATCGGCAGCAGAAGCTGGAAATAGGTGAAGGGCTTGAAACTCTTGTCGAGCCCGTAAAGCACGCCCGCCGTGGTCGCCAGCGCCGCAACGATCAGCCATGTATACAGCACCACGCGCTCCGGGTTGATGCCCGACAGCAAGGCCAGATCCTCGTTGTCGGAAAAGGCGCGCATGGACTTGCCGGTGCGGGTGCGATTCAGGAACCAGAACAGCAGCGCCACCGCGATGATCGCCACGACGATGGTGATGCCCTGACTGGTGCGGAACGCGAGCCCTTCTTCCAGCCCGGTCATCTCGCGGAAGGTGCGGGCGGAGATGATGAACCGCTCCCCGTCGGCAAAGCGCTGATCGTCGACACCGATGATGAAGCGCACGATTCCGTTCATGATGAACATCACACCCAGAGAGGCGATCACATAGATCACCGGTTTGGCCTTTTGCGCCCTGTAGAAGCGATAGACCGCCCGGTCCGTCCCGATCAGCAGAAGCCCCGTCGCGGCTATACCCACCGGAAGCGCCAGAAGCGCCGTGGGCAACGGCCCGAGAGACACGCCCGCCCCCTGCAGAAACCAGGTGACCAGAATGGTGACCATCGCGCCAAAGGCCATGGTGTCGCCATGGGCGAAATTGGAAAACCGCAGGATGCCGTAGATCAGCGTCACACCCAACGCGCCAAGCGCAAGCTGCGCCCCGTAGGCCGTGGCCGGGATGATGACGAAATTCAGAAGCGTAACCAGCGCGTTCAGGAAATCCATGTCTCTAAAGAGCCTCACATGTTCCGAAATAGGTGACTGCCATCGGGCTGCCATCGAAGATATGCGCCGTCATCAGCGCGGTACTGTCAGCCTCGATCGTGATCATTTCCGCCAACCCGTTCCGCCCGGCGCTCGCATAGCTGACCGGCGGGGCCGCGTCCGGATTGAGCCGGGTGACCGGCGTGTCGCCCACGACGCTGGACAGAAAGAGCCGCCCCTCATGATCGGCAGCCAGGATCGTAATCTGGTAGGCGGCGGCGCCGCAGGGCTCGCCGGTGATGCATTCCACCGTGAATTCGCAGGCCCACGGCTCGGCAGTGGCCCCGGTCGCGGCCTGCAAAAGGCCCGCACCCGCCAGAAGAGCGATATATGCGGCCCGCACGCCTCAGCCCCCCAGAAAGCTCTTGCGGACCTCTGGATCGGCCAGCAGTTCCGCGCCGGTGCCGCTGAAGGCGTTGCGCCCCTGGACCAGAACATAGCCCTTGTCGGCAATCGCCAGCGCCTGTCTTGCGTTCTGTTCGACCATCAGGATCGGAATGCCGGTGCGCGCCACCTCGATGATCCGGTCGAACAGCTCGTCCATCACGATCGGAGAGACGCCCGCCGTCGGCTCATCCAGCATCAGCACCTTTGGCTTGGTCATCAGGGCCCGGCCCACGGCGACCTGCTGGCGCTGCCCGCCGGACAACTCGCCCGCGGCCTGATTGCGTTTCTCCTTCAGGATCGGAAACAGGTCATATACCTGCGCCATAGTGCCCGAGATATCGTCGCGCCGGATGAAGGCGCCCATTTCAAGGTTTTCCTCCACGGTGAGCGAGGTGAAGATGTTCGATGTCTGCGGCACGAAGCCCATGCCCTTGCCCACGCGGGCCTGCGGGGTCAGTTCGGTGATCTCCTCGCCATCCAGCAGCACCTCGCCCTGGCGCAGGTTGAGCATGCCGAAAACCGCCTTCATCGCGGTGGATTTGCCGGCGCCGTTGGGCCCGACGATCACGGCGATTTCACCCGGTTCCACGGCAATCGTGCAGCCATGCAGGATATCCGCGCCCGAGCCGTATCCGCCGGTCATCGCCCGGCCGATCAGAAACGGATTGTCGCCCTCGATCTTGCGGGGCTCGCCGCCGGGTTTGACCGGGTCGCCCATTCGCGGAGCGGCGGGGCGGGTTATGGAGCGGTCCTTGTTGCCGCGATCGTCTTCATAGGGAGATCCGCTCATGCGGTGGCCGCCTTGTTTTTCAGACCTGTGCCCAGATAGGCCTCGATCACCTGCTCGTTTGCCTTGATCTCGTCGATGGTTCCCTTGGCAAGGACATGACCTTCGGCCATGACGATCACCGGGTCGCAGAGGCGGCCGATGAAATCCATGTCATGTTCGATCATGCAGAACGTGTAGCCCCGTTCGGTGTTCAGACGCTGGATCGCGTCGCCGATCGTGTTCAGAAGCGTCCGGTTCACGCCCGCGCCGACCTCGTCCAGAAAAACGACCTTGGCATCGACCATCATCGTGCGGCCGAGTTCCAGCAGTTTTTTCTGCCCGCCGGACAGGTTGCCTGCTTTTTCGTCACTCAGATGGTCGATTGTGAGGAATTCCAGCACCTCATCGGCCTTGCGGGCCAGCGCGCGCTCTTCGCTGGCGATCCGGTGCCGTGCAAACCAGGCATTCCAGAGCGCTTCGCCGGATTGATCGCCGGGCACCATCATCAGGTTCTCCCGCACGGTCATCGAACTGAATTCATGGGCGATCTGGAAGGTGCGCAACAGCCCGCGCGAAAAAAGCTCATGCGGAGGAAGGCCGGTAATGTCTTCCCCATCCATGATCACGCGCCCGGATGTGGGTTCAAGAACGCCTGCGATAACATTGAAAAGAGTGGTCTTTCCCGCGCCATTCGGGCCGACCAGCCCGGTGATGGAGCCGGTTTCGATGGTCAGTGTCGCGCCATCGACCGCATGGAACCCGCCGAAATGCTTGTGGACGTCTTCAACGACGATCATCTTTTTCGATACCCCCAAATGAAGCAGCCCGGTCCAGACGCCGGGCTGCTCCTACCTGTGTTTCAAATCATCGGCAATCAGCGATACCGGGCCGTGACAATCTCACCACCTTCGATCGAGATCTCGCGATAGTTGCCCGCGCTTTCGCCAGGGCCGATCAGTTCCACCGCCGAGGCGCCCTGATAATCGATCTCCTCGCCGGCTGCGAGAAGCTCCAGCGCACGGCCAAGCTCGCCCGGCTGGATCGGCTCGCCCGGTGCGTTGGCCACATCCATGATATGGGCCGCATAATCGCCGGGCGCGGTGGAGCCTGCGGCCTGCATGGCCAGCATGATCAGGGCCGCGGCATCATAGCTTTCCTTGGAGAAGGGCGAGGTGCCGTCGAAGCCTGCGGCTTCGGCCATGCCATGATAGATCTCGGCGCCTTCGCTGTCGGTGCCAGGGTGCTGGCCGAAAGAGCCATCGATATCGCTGCCGAAGTTATCGGTGAGCGCCTGACTGACCATCCCGTCGGGGAAGACGAAGGTGTCAAACGCGCCGCTGTCGAGCGCGGATTGCACGATGCCGGAGCCGCCCTGATCCACATAGCCCGCGACAACCAGCGCATCACCGCCCGCGGAGGCAAGCGAGCCCACTTCGGCCGAGTAATCGGCGCGGCCGTCTTCATGTGCGGAGACCAGCGTCACCGTGCCGCCCGCTGCTTCGAAGGCTGCGGCGAAACTGTCGGCGAGGCCCTGGCCGTAGTCATTGTTGGTGTAGGTCACGGCGACCTCGGAGATACCGCGGTCCATGATCACATCCGTCATCACCTGACCCTGACGCGCATCGGAAGGTGCAGTGCGGAAGAAGAGGCCACTATCCTCGATGCTCGACAATGCGGGGGAGGTGGCGGACGGCGAGACCATGACCATGCCGTTCGGCACCGCGACATTGGACAGGATCGACGTGGTGACGCCGGAGCAATCGGCCCCCACGATCCCGTCCACGCCATCTGCGGTGATCAGCCGCTCGGCCGCGGCCTGGGCGGCGGCGCTGTCGATGCAGGTGCTGTCCGCGCGGACCGAGGTGACGCTCATCCCGCCCAGCAGATTGCCGCTTTCGGTGACTTCGGCCATCGCCATTTCGGCTCCGTCGGCCATGGCGGGGGCAAGCGATTCAATCGGGCCGGTAAAGCCCACAATCACGCCAAGCGTTACGGAATTGGCATGACTGTCGGCATATGCAGCGGTTGCCATGACAGCAGTGGCCGTTGAGGCCAGCAGAAGCTTTTTCATTGTTTTCTCCCTGTATGGATCGCGGTGATCCGTCATGTGTGGAAGGTTAGTCCGGCCAAAACGGATTGAAAAGAGGCAATTATGCCGCTCAGCATGCGGAAAACAGGGGAAAAACCGGGTTTTTTCACAGCTGCGTCAGGGGGCTGGTCCTGCATGGGCCCGCGCCCTAGGTTTTCCGGTGCCATCTGAGGAAAAGAGCCGTCTCATGCCACATCTTCTCAAGGCCGCGATTTTGGCCGTTTCCCTTGCCGCACCCGCCATCGCCGAGCAGATCGACACCAGCGCCGGCCCGGTCGATGTGACCCCGGTGGCGACCGGTCTCGTCGAACCCTGGTCGGTGGCCTTCCTGCCCGATGGCGGCTTTCTGGTGACCCTGCGCGGGGGGCAGATGCTGCGGTTTGACGGGGCGGGCGGATCGGTTTCGCTGTCCGGATTGCCGGAGATCGCGGTGGGCGGACAGGGCGGCCTGCTGGATGTGATGGTGCCGCGCGACCACGCGGAGACGGGCGAGATATTCTTTACCTTCGCCATGCCGCAGGGGCGCGGAGCGGGGACCGCCCTTGCCCGCGCGCGGCTGGCCGATGCGCGGCTGGAAGATGTCACCGTGATCTGGGCGTTGGAGCCCGGCAGTTCCGGCGGGCGGCATTTCGGCAGCCGCGTGGTCGAAGGAGCGGACGGATACATTTACGTGACCGTGGGCGACCGCGGCGATCGCCCGTCGGCGCAGGATCTGTCCCGCGAAAATGGCAGCGTGATCCGCGTGGCGCGCGACGGATCGGTGCCCGCCGACAACCCCTTTGTCGGACAGGAGGGCGCGCAGCCCGAGATCTGGTCCTATGGCCACCGAAATCCGCAAGGCGCGGCGCTGGATCAGTCCGGCCAGCTTTGGGTGGTCGAACACGGGGCGCGCGGTGGCGACGAGGTGAACGAGGTGCGGCGCGGTGTGAACTACGGATGGCCGGTGATTGCCTATGGCCAGCACTATTCCGGGCTGCGGATCGGGCAGGGGACCGAAGCGCCGGGAATGGCGCAACCGGCGCATTACTGGGACCCCTCCATCGCGCCATCGGGCATGGCATTCTATCAGGGCGACCTGTTTCCCGAATGGCAGGGCGATCTGCTGGTGGGCGCGCTGGTCTTCGACTATATCGCCCGGCTGGACCCCGATCAGGGCATGGAGGAGGTCGAGCAGATCGCGGGCCCCGCAACCGCACGGGTCCGCGATGTGCGCGTGGCCCCGGACGGCGCGATCTGGTTCCTGTCGGTGAACACCGACACGCTCTACCGGATGGCGCCGGCCGGGCGGTGAGGGGCCGCGCTGCCGAGCCTGTCACCATTCGGCAAAGGCCGGAAAAACCGGCCGGTCGGACACGGGAAGCGACCCGTTTCAGACCAATGAGGGCAACCAGAGCACGATGCCGGGAAACGCGATGAGCACGGCCACGGTGGCCACATCCGCGCCGAAGAAGGGCGTGGCGCCCCGGAAAACATCCTGAACGCTGATCGGCAGCTTGCTGTCCTGTGCGACGCCTGCGACCACGAAACAGTTCAGCCCGATGGGCGGTGTTATCAGGCATAGCTCCGCCATCTTGACAACGATGATGCCGAACCAGATGGCGCATTCCTCCGATGTCATGCCGAAGGCGGACATCTCGCGGGTGACATCGGGGCCGCCATTGAGCGCGATGATGGCCGGGAAGGTCACCGGCAGGGTCAGGATGAGCATGCCGATCGCGTCCATGAACATCCCGAGGATCACATAGGCGCCGAGGATCATCAGCAGGATGAGATAGGGCGACATCTCGAGGCCCGAGATGAAGGCCGCGAACTGATCGGGCAATTGCGCGAAGCCGAGGAAGCGCACATAGATCAGAACGCCCCAGATCATCGCGAAGATCATCGCGGTGAGCTTGGCCGCCTCCATCAGCGCGGAGCGCAGCTGACCCCATTTCATGCCCTTCCAGAGCGCCATGATCAGGACGACGAATGCGCCAAGCGCGCCGGCCTCGGTCGGTGTGGCCCAAGCACCGTCTTCGCCGCGGTAGTAGATCGAGAAGATGATTATGAAGACGACGAAGAGGATCGGGATTGCGCCGGGCAGAGACGCGAACCGCTCGCCCCAGGTGAAGCCGGTGACGGGTGGCCCCAGATTCTTACGGATCTTGGCAAGCCCGATGACCAGCCCGGCATAGATGAGCGCGGAGACCATGCCGGGGATGAAGCCCGCCAGCAGAAGCTTGCCCACGCTTTGCTCCACGATGATCGCGTAGATGACGAGGATGGCGGAAGGCGGGATCAGCGAGGCAAGCGTACCGCCCGCGGCGACCACGCCCGCCGCAAAGGCCTTGTCGTAGTTCATCTTCAGCATCTCGGGGATAGCGATCCGCGCGAAGACGGCCGAAGTGGCGACCGACGCCCCGGAGACGGCGGCGAACCCGGCGGTTGCAAACACCGTGGCGACGCCCAGCCCGCCCGGAAGCCATCCGACCCATCGTTTGGCGGCCTCGAACAGGGCTCGTGTCAGACCGGCGTAATACGCCAGGTAGCCGATCAGAATGAAGGTCGGGATCAGGCTGAGCGCATAGCCGGTGGATTTGGAATGCGGGACCTGACCTGCCAGTTTGATCGCCGTCACGAGCCCCCGGTCGAAGCCCTGACGCTGCATGAAATAGATGCACAGGCCAAGCATGCCGACAAAGGCCGCGGCAAAGGCGACGCGAACGCCGATCAGAACCAGAACCAGCAGAAGAGCGGAGAGCCAGAGCGAAACGGTGAAGATATCGACGCCGTCAAGGAGGGCGCGCATGTCAAGGATGCTGTCCAATTCAGAGGGCCTTTCCGGGCGCGCGTGCGGTCTGCAAGTATGTCTGGCCGGTGGGGTGGATCACGTATCATCCTCCCGTCCGCTGACGGTGCGGGCCTCCCGCGTGGCCTGGGTCATCGGATCGTCGGGCAGGGGGACGGCGACCGGTTTGTCCTCGCCCGTCCGAAGCGCCCGCCAGTAGCCCCAGAGTTGCAGGACGAGCCGGAGCCAGAGAATGGCCAGCGCAAAGGGCACGATCAGCTTGGCGGGCCAGAGCGGAAGGCTGATATCGATGGAGCTGTCGCGGGAGAAATTCGGCGCGTTCAGGTCGAAGCTGCGCTGGAAGTGAAACCACGTGCCATAGACCAGCGCGGTCGTCACGATCAGCATGAACAGGATCGAGATCCATTCGGCGAACCACAGGATGCGCCCATGCAGGCGGGAAACGACGATATCCATCCGGATATGCCCCCCCTCGCGCTGGCAATAGGCGAGCCCCAGAAACGCGAAAAGCGCCATGAGCTGTTCCGTCCAGTCCACGTAGCCCGGCACCGGGGCATTGAAGATCTTGCGGCCGAACACGTTCCACACCGCCATCAGGACCAGCATGAAAATCACGATCCCGCCGATCAGATTGAGGTTGCCTTCCAGCTTCAGAAGTGCGCGGTCCAGCCGCGAAAGCGTGCTGTCGTCGGTCAGAACCGCAGAGGAACTTGACATGTCCGGGAGCCCGTCAATGAGGGGCGGCCCCTGAGAAACGTCTCGGGGCCGCCCGGTGTGTCAGTTGCCGGCGCGATGTTCGGCGAGCGTTGTCTGCACGAGGTCGTAAAGCTCCTGCGCGGGCAGGCCCTGCGACGACATCTGTTCGATCCAAGCCGCATGGATGGGGGCCGCGTTTTCCGCAAGGGCGGCCAGCTCTTCATCGGGGATGCTGATCCGCTCGACGCCGCGTTCCTCCAGCACCGCATCCCACCGCTGCAGCAGTTCGGCGTAATTGTCGAGATAGTGCTGGATCGCCCCATCCACCGCCGCGTCGAGGGCCGCGCGATGGTCCTCGGGCAGCGCATCATAGGCGTCGGTGTTGACCACGATGGGGCAGTTTACCGTGCCGGGGTTGAGGTTTTCGGTCCACCAGTCGGCGATGTCGATCGTCCGGAAGCTGAGATGTGCGTGCTGCGCGAAGGCGACCGTGTCGACCACGCCGCCCTCCATCGCGTTGTAGGCCTCCGACGAGGTGACCGAGGTGGGCACTGCGCCGACGCTTTCCATCAATTCGCCGATGCCGCCGGTGGCGCGCACGCGCATCCCCTCGAACTCCGCAAGGCTGTCACGCGGCTCGCCGGTGCCGACGAGATTGTATTGCGGCATGGGCGAGGTCATCAGCAGGCGCGCATTCCAGCGACCGAGATCGGCCTGTGTGGCGGGGTGGTTGTAAACCGCGTGGCTGACGGCGACCTCCTCTTCAAGGTTGGAAACGCCCAGGAAGGGCAGTTCCAGAACCGTGATGGTGGGGTTCTTGTCGCGGTGGTAGCCGGCGCAGAACTGCGCCATCTCGAACGCACCGATCGAGATCCCGTCGAGATTCTCGCGGTTGTTGCTGAGTCCGCCATAGGAAATGTTCATGGTGAATTCGCCGCCCGTGGCCTCGGCCACGGCATCGGCCAGATGATGCACATGCTCGGTGAAGGCGCGGCGCTGCCCCCAGAGCGAGACATTCCATTCCGTGGCCAGCGCTTCGCCCACGAAGGAGAGTGAAAGAACAGCCCCGATGGCCGTTGTCGTCAGATGTTTCATGGATACCTCCCTTTTGCAGGCCTCAAGCGGACCCGCTTGGGTGCAAAGTTAGACAGGCCCGGCAGGTATTGCCAAGGGAAAATGTCAGAATTGGTGAGTTATCATGACCGGTTTGACCAGAAAATGCTCTTCCAGATTGTCGCCGGAGCCGATCCGGTCCACCACGGCGAACAGGCCGGGCGCACGCAGCGGGGTGAGAACGCCATGCCATGTGCCGGCGTGCAGATTGATGCCTTGGCCCGGCGCGGTCAGAAAGGCCAGCGGGGTGCCGGGCCGCCCGTTGGCATCGGGCGCGACGGTCACCAGAAACGGATGTTCGGTCATCGGCAGGAACGCCTGAGATCCGAGCGGGTGGCGCTCCAGCAGGTCGAGCGTGTAGGGCAGGGTGCGCGGCTCGGCCCGGAACAGGCTGATCCCGGCACGCCCATCGGCGAAGGACAGGCGCGCGCGGTCGTGAAATCGGCCACAGAGCCCCTGATTGATCAGCCTGTCGGGCGGGCCCTCGGCCTCCAGCACGTCGCCGAACGGGGCGAAGGCAGCGGCGGTCAGGGGCTGCGCCGCGATCCGGGCCGCGCCGGTCATCGCAGGGTCAGCTTCGGATGCCGGTTCACATCCTTGTAGAGCAGATAGCGGAACCGCCCCGGCCCCCCGGCATAGCAGGCCTGCGGACAAAACGCCCGCAGCCACATGAAATCCCCCGCCTCGACCTCCACCCAGGTCTGGTTCAGCAGATAGACCGCCTTGCCCTCCAGAACATAGAGCCCGTGCTCCATCACATGGGTTTCGGGGAAGGGGATGCTGCCGCCGGGCGCGAAGGTCACGATGTTCACATGCATGTCGTGGCGCAGATCGTCCGCGGCGACGAAGCGCTGCGTGCCCCATGTCTCGCCCGTGTCGGGCATATAGGCAACCGGCACCTCCGCCTCGTGGGTCACGAAGGGTTCGGGCGCTGCAAGGTCCGGCGCCGGTTCATAGGCCTTGCGGATCCAGTGGAAGGTCGCGGGCGCCGCGCCGGGATTGGCGATCCGCCATTGGCAGCCCGCGGGCAGATAGGCGTATCCGCCGGGCGCAAGATAATGGGCGGTGCCGGCGATGGTGAGCCGAAGATCGCCGGAGGTCACGAAGATCACCGCCTGGCCGGTCTTGTCGAGCTCGGGGCTTTCGCTGCCGCCACCGGGGGCAAGCTCGACGATCAGTTGCGCGAAGGTTTCCGCAAATCCGGTCAGGGGCCGGGCCAGGATCCAGGCCCGCGCCCCGCTCCATCCCGGCAGGGCCGAGGTCACGATATCGCGCATCACGCCGCGCGGGATCACCGCAAAGCTTTCGTGGAATTGCGCCCGGGTCGTGGCGAGCGCGGTCTGCGGCGGCAACCCGCCCTGGGGCGTGGCATAGCTGGTCATGGCAAAAGCGCTTTCAGGCGGTGCAGGGCGATCCGTTCGACCTGATGACAGGCCTCGGAAAACTCGGTGTCGGTGTCATTGTGCAGGCGGCGGTCAAACGCGGTCATGATGGTGGTTTTCGTGTGATCCCTCACGGCGATGATAAACGGAAACCCGTGTTTCGCGACATAGGCGGTGTTCAGGCGGGTGAAGACCTCGTGCTCCTTCGCGGTCAGGGCGTCCAGACCCGCGCTGGCCTGCTCGGCGGTACTGTCCTCGGTCAGCCGCTTCGCCGCCGCCAGCTTGCCGGCCAGATCCGGATGTGCCTTGAGCACCGAAAGGCGCGCGTCGGGGGAAGCGCTGCGGAAGGCGCGGGCCATCGCATTGGCGAGACCCGCGGCCGTGTCATGCGCCGGCCCAAGCTCCAAGGCGAATGCCCGTTCGGCAACCCATGGAGAATGCTCGAATACCGATCCGTAAGCCTTTACGAATGTGTCTTTATCCATCTCCGATGGTCGTGGGGGATCGGTCGCGGGCGGGTGGGTTTCCGCCCAGTGGGTTGCGATATCGATCCGCCGTGCGAACCAGACATCCCGATGCCGCATCGCATGGTCCAGAAACCGTTTCAGCGCCATGATCCGCCCGGGCCGGCCGATCAGCCGGCAATGCAGGCCGACGGACATCATCTTGGGCGCGCCGGCCTGACCTTCGCTGTAAAGCGCATCGAAGGTGTCGCACAGATAGCGTTCGAACTGGTCGCCGGCGTTGAAGCCCTGCGGCGTGGCAAACCGCATATCATTGGCGTCCAGCGTGTAGGGCACGATCAACTGGGCCCTTTCGCCAAAGCGCGTCCAATATGGCAGGTCGTCCGCGTAGCTGTCGGCGACATAGGCAAATCCGCCATCCTCCGCCGCCAGCCGCACCGTGTTTTCCGAACAGCGGCCGGTATACCACCCGCTTGGCCGCGCGCCGGTCACCTCGGTATGGAGCCGGATCGCCTCGGCCATGTGGGCTGCCTCAACGTCGGGCGGGAAATCCTTGTAATCTATCCATTTCAGCCCGTGGGATGCGATCTCCCACCGGGCCTCAAGCATGGCGGCGACCTGTTCGGGCGACCGGGCGAGCGCGGTGGCCACGCCATAGACGGTGATCGGGATACCCAGATCGGTGAACAGCCGGTGCAGCCGCCAGAACCCCGCGCGCGCGCCGTATTCGTAGATCGATTCCATGTTCCAGTGGCGCTGCCCGGGCCAGGACGCGGCGCCGACGATCTCGGACAGGAACGCCTCCGACCCGGCATCGCCATGAAGCAGGTTGTTCTCGCCGCCTTCCTCGTAGTTCAGCACGATCTGAACGGCGATTTTGGCTCCGTCCGGCCAGCGCGGGTCCGGAGTGTCGGCGCCATAGCCGCTCATGTCGCGCGGATAACGGGGTGCGGTGCTCGCCATTGGTGCCCTCAAATGTCGCAGATGCCCACGAATTACGCCGCAAAACCCGCAAAGGGCAAGGGCCGGACCGGATCGCGGCTTGCACATCGGAGGCAAAACGTCCGAAATGCCCGCAAAACACTCAAAGGAGGGGCCATGGCCGAGGGATTTTTGACCACCCATGTGCTGGACACCGCGCGCGGTCGCCCGGCTGAGGGTGTGGTGATCCGGCTTTACCGGCTGTCGGGCAGCGGCGGCGACATGATCGCGGAGGCGGTGACCAATGCCGATGGCCGGACCGACACGCCGATCCTGTCGACCGGGGATTTCCGAACCGGCCGCTACGAGCTGGTGTTCCATGTGGGCGATTATCTGCGCAAAACGGGGCAGGCGGCGGCGGAACCCCTGTTTCTGGACGAGGTGCCGATCCGCTTCGGCCTGTCCGAGCAGAGCCACTACCACGTTCCGCTGTTGATCTCTCCCCATGGCTATTCCACCTACAGGGGCAGCTAGATGGATCAGACCATCCTTCTTCACTGGGTCGAATTTGCGGTCCGATGGCTGCATGTGATCACCGCGATCGCGTGGATCGGCTCCAGCTTCTATTTCATCGCGCTTGATCTTGGCCTGAGGCGGGATCCGAAACCGGCCAGCGGCGCGGACGGGGACGAATGGCAGGTCCATGGCGGCGGCTTCTACCACATCCAGAAATACATGGTGGCCCCCGCCGAAATGCCCGATCATCTGGTCTGGTTCAAATGGGAAAGCTATGCCACCTGGCTGTCGGGCGTGGCGCTTCTGGCCGTTGTCTACTGGCTGGGCGCAGAGCTTTTCCTGATCGATTACAATGTGATGGAGCTGACGACCTGGCAGGCGGTTCTGATATCGGCCGGCTCCCTGATTGTCGGGTGGGTGATCTACGATCTGCTCTGCAAATCGCCGCTCGGGCAGAATCCGACGGCGCTCATGCTGCTTCTGTTTCTGTTGCTCGTCGTCATGGCATGGGGTTACACGCAGGTGTTTTCGGGCCGGGCCGCCTTGCTGCATCTGGGCGCGTTCACCGCGACGATCATGACCGCGAATGTCGCGATGATCATCATTCCGAACCAGAAAATCGTTGTCCGCGATCTGAAGGCGGGCCGCACGCCGGATGCGAAATACGGGCAGATCGCCAAGCTGCGCTCGACCCACAACAATTACCTCACCCTGCCGGTCATCTTTCTGATGCTGTCGAACCACTATCCGCTGGCATTCGCGTCGGACTACAACTGGATCATCGCAAGCCTCGTGTTCCTGATGGGGGTCACGATCCGGCATTTCTTCAACACGATGCACGCCAAGGTCGGCATGCTCTGGTGGACATGGGGCGCCACGGCGGCGATTTTCGCGGCCATCGTCTGGCTGTCGGTCCTGCCGCTGTCCCGTGACGAACCGCTGGAGGAAGCCCGGATGTCGCCCGTGTCGGAGCGGTTCGTAGCCCATGCGGATTTTGCCGATGTGGCCAATATCGTCCTTGGCCGCTGCTCCATGTGCCACGGGGCGGAGGTTTACTGGGACGGTATCGCGACCGCGCCGCGCGGGGTGTATCTGGACAGTGACGCGGCCATCGCGGCCAATGCCAGAGCGATCTATCTGCAGTCGGGCGTGACCCATGCGATGCCGCCCGGAAATCTCAGCTTCATGGAAGAGGCCGAGCGCGCGGCGATCCGGAACTGGTATCGTTCGGTCACAGCCGGTGCGTTGTAGCGCAGTCGAAGGGAAGAGATATGCCGGCGCCGAAAAACGATTTGAAATCAGCGATCAACGCAGGGATTTTGCAGCGGGGTCTCTGGCTGAACCTCGGGTCCGATCTGGCCACCGAAATCGCCGGGCTGGCCGGGTTCGACTGGTGCCTGATCGATGCGGAGCATGCGCCGTTCGATCCCGGCACGATCCGCAGCCAGCTGATCGCGCTGGCCGGAACCGGCACGGCGCCGGTGGTCCGTGTGCCGATCAACCGCGATTGGGTTCTGAAACAGGTGCTTGATCTGGGGGTACAGACGGTTCTTGTTCCGATGGTGGATACCGCCGCGCAGGCTCACGCCGCGGTGCGCGCCTGCCGCTACCCGCCCGAAGGTGTGCGCGGCATGGGGGCGGGTGTGGCACGCGCCGGTGGCTTCGGTGCCCTTGCGGACTATGCCGGCAATGCCAATGACGAAATCTGCGTGCTGGTTCAGGCCGAAAGCAGGGCGGCGCTGAAGAACCTCGATGCGATCTGCGCGGTGGATGGCGTGGACGGCGTGTTCATCGGCCCCGCCGATCTGGCCGCCGATATGGGGTTTCGCGGCGATCTGGACAATCCGGCCGTTCTGGAGGCGGTCGACGGCGCCATCGCCACCATCATCGGGCAGGGCAAATCGGCCGGGATCATCAGCTTTTCGCCGGAGATGCGGGCCCGTTACACGCGTCTCGGCGTGACGTTTCTGGGCGTGGGCAGCGAGGCGGTGGCGCTTTCCTCAGCCCTGCGCGCCCTGGCGGCGGAGCGCTAGATGATCACCCTCAGGCATGGCGATGCCACGCTCGTCTTCGATCCATCGGTCGGCAATATCCCGGTCTGGGATGTGACCGGCCGCCGCCCGTTGCATGCGGCGCCGTGGCGGGACGAGCCCGAGGTTCAGGACGATCCCGCCCTGCCGCTTGTCAACAAACGTCTGGCAGGAGATTTTCTCTGTGCGCCCTTCGGCCGGGACGATCTGCAGGATGACCCGGTCCACGGTTTGCCGGCCAACAGCCCGTGGGATCCGGTGGAGATCGGCGTGTCCCATGGCCGTTTCCGCCTTCAGGCGAGGGTACGCGGCGCGGTGGTGGAAAAGGATCTGCGCCTGACCGGCCCGGTGCTCTATCAGACCCACAGGCTGACTGGCGGGAAGGGCCGTATCACGCTCGCCCATCATCCGATGAGCCGGATGGCCGGGGGTGGGCGGCTCAGCTTCTCGCCGAAGCGGATGGCCCTGACCGATCCGTCGCCGCAAGCGCCGGGCGCCAATCTCTGGGCGCTCAACCAGATGCAGCCCGATCTGCATCTCCCCCGGGAGGATGGCGGCGACTGGGATCTGCATCTTTATCCGGCGGGCCACGCGGTCGAGGATTTCGCAACGCTGGTCGAGGCGCGTGAAAGTCGTCTGGGCTGGACGGTGCTGATGCGGGTGCTCGAGGACGACATGCTGGTCGTTCTGAAAGACCCGCGCGTGCTGCCGGTGACGATGCTCTGGATCTCCAATGGCGGCCGCGATTTCAGCCCGTGGAATGGCCGCCACAGGGGCGTCATCGGCATTGAAGACGGGATCGCGGCGGGGGGGATCGGACTGGCGGCATCGCTGGCCGAAAACCGGCTGACCGCGATGGATGTGCCGACCGCGCTGACGCTTGGGGGCAGCCATGTGATCCGCCATGCCATGGTTTCGCTGCCGCGCCCGCCCGGTTGGGATCGCGTGGTCGCGCTGACCGTGGGCGCGGGCCTGCTGACCCTGACCGAGGCGTCGGGCGCGCATCTCTCCGTGCCCTTCGATGACGGGTTCTTTCCGCCATGATCCTTGTCGATGCCGATGCCTGCCCGGTGAAGGAGGAGATCTACCGCGTCGCCTATCGCCACAAGATACCGGTCCGGCTGGTCGCCAATCAGTATCTGCGTCATCCCGATCACCCGCTGATTTCGATGCAGATGGTCTCGGGCGCGTTCGATGCCGCAGATGACGCCATCACAGAGGCGGCAGCGCCCGAGACCCTGGTGATCACCGCCGATATCCTGCTGGCGGAACGGTGCATTGCCGCGGGCGCCCCGGTTCTCAGCCCCAAGGGAGAGGCCTTTACCGCCAACAGCATCGGCACCCAGGTCGCCACGCGCGCGATCATGGCGGATCTGCGCGCCGGTGTGGACGGGCAGGGCCTCGGCGGGCCCGCGCCGTTTTCCAAGGCGGATCGGTCGCGGTTTCTGAACGCGCTGGAGGTGGCGCTGCGCAAGCTGCCGCGCCCATGAGCAAAGCACGGTGCCCCCGGGCGATATCGCCGATCGGAAGACCCGGAGCACCTTTTCAAGTCCGGGGCTTTGGAGTAGGACGCGTCTCTTGGATCAGGAAACCAGTGCCATGAGCTTCACCCTTGCCATCGTCGGGCGCCCCAATGTCGGGAAATCAACGCTGTTCAACCGTCTGGTGGGCAAGCGCCTGGCGCTTGTCGACGACCAGCCCGGCGTGACGCGCGACCTCCGCGAGGGGGCGGCGCGCCTCGGCGATCTGCGGTTCACGGTGATCGACACCGCGGGCCTGGAGGAAGCGACCGATGACAGCTTGCAGGGCCGGATGCGGCGGCTGACGGAGCGGGCCGTCGACATGGCCGATGCGTGCCTGTTCCTGATCGACGGGCGCACGGGCGTCACCCCGGTTGACGAGGTGTTCGCCGAACTTCTGCGCAGGCGTGGAACGACGGTGATCCTGGGCGTGAACAAGGCCGAAGGCCGTGTCGGCGAAAGTGGCGTGCTGGAGGCCTATGGGTTGGGTCTGGGCGAACCGCTGGCCCTGTCGGCGGAGCACGGCGAGGGTATGGCAGAGCTGGCGGTGATGCTGGCCCCGCTGATCGAGGTCGTCGAGGCCGCCTCCGAAGAGGCCGAAACGGATGTCGATCTGGGTGAGGACGAAGATGAAGGCCGTGTCATAACGGCTGAAAAACCTTTGCAGATCGCGATTGTGGGGCGTCCCAATGCGGGCAAATCCACCCTGATCAATCAGATCGTCGGCGAAGAGCGTCTGCTGACCGGTCCGGAGGCGGGTATCACGCGGGACAGCATCGCGGTGCCGTTCATCTGGGACGGGGTGCCGATGAAGATCTTCGACACCGCCGGGATGCGGAAAAAGGCCCGGGTGCAGGAGAAGCTTGAGAAGCTTTCGGTCTCGGACGGGCTGCGCGCGGTGAAATTCGCCGAGGTGGTCGTGGTGCTTCTGGATGCGGCGATCCCGTTCGAGCAGCAGGATCTGCGTATTGCCGATCTGGCCGAGCGGGAGGGGCGCGCGGTGGTGCTCGCCGTAAACAAATGGGATCTTGAAGAGGACAAACAGGACAAGCTGCGCGACCTGAAGGAGGCCTTCGAGCGTCTGCTGCCGCAGTTGCGTGGCGCACCGCTTGTGACCGTATCGGCCAAGACCGGGCGGGGGCTCGACCGGCTGCACGCGGCCATCCTCAAGGCCCATGACGTCTGGAACCGCCGCGTGCCGACGGCCACGCTGAACCGGTGGCTCACCGGGATGCTGGAGGCCCATCCGCCACCGGCACCCGGCGGCCGCCGCATCAAGCTGCGCTACATGACCCAGGTCAAGACGCGGCCGCCCGGTTTCGTGGTGATGTGCTCTCTGCCGGAGAAGCTGCCGGAAAGCTATTCACGCTATCTTGTCAACGGGTTGCGGGAAAGCTTTGATATGCCCGGAACGCCGATCCGTCTGCATATGCGCAGCCAGGCCGCAGCGAATCCCTACAAGGATCGGAAGAAATCGACACCGTCCCGGCTGTCGAAACATGTCCGCTCGGGAGCGACGAAAAAGAGCTGATCCGGTTCCGGATCAGCCCTTCCCTTGTGTCATGCATATCCCGTGGCGCCCGATGGGCGTGCCCCGGACGGCGCGCCGCTCAGGCGTTGGCTTCGCGGATCTTGTCTGCGGCCTCTTTGTCGTAGGAAACGCCTTTCTTCTCGAAAAGCTGGTCCAGTTCACCGGAGAGCGTCATCTCGGTGATGATATCGCAGCCGCCCACGAACTCGCCCTTGACGTAAAGCTGCGGGATGGTGGGCCAGTCGGAGTACTCCTTGATGCCCTGACGGATTTCTTCATCGGCGAGCACATTCACATCGGCAAAATCGACGCCCATGAAATTCAGTACCCCGGCCACGCGGGAGGAAAACCCGCATTGCGGCATGGATTTGGTGCCCTTCATGAACAGCACCACATCGTTGGAGGTTACGGTCTCTTTGATCTGATCTTCTGCGCTCATCGCATTGATATCCTTATCATTTTCTTCTTGGCGCGAAGGCCTTGGCGTAGCGTTGGGGATCCTTCGTCACACGCCAGCTCCGGGAGGCATGGCCCGCGCCCCAACTCTGTGACGACCCCATGGATGTGTGTAGAGTGGTGTCACCGTCACCAGGTGCTGTGCCCCGCTGCCGCCGACGCGGTATCGCGTGGCGTCGCAGCGTGGACCGTACAATGCCGATCACTCCGAGTATCGTCAGGACTACAAGGGCACCATAGAGATAGGGGGCCATCTCTGCCGCGGTGAAGGCGTATTCCGACGTGCCGGTGTATTCTGGTGGAATATTTTCCATTTACTCCGAGGCCTTGGTGGTCAAAGCCAAGGCGTGTAACTCGCCCGCCGAGCCGTCCATCTTGCCTTTCAGTGCCGCGTAAACCGCGCGTTGCTGCTGGACGCGGTTCATGCCCTTGAAGCTTTCATCGATCACTTCGGCGGCAAAATGGGCGCCGTCATCGCCCTGGACGATCACATGGGCATTGGGGAAGCTTTCGCGGATCAGCGCTTCGATATCATGGGCGGTGATAGCCATCGTGTATCCTTGACTGTTTCACTTGTGAATGTAGAGAGGCGCGCCCGGCGACGCAAGGTGAAGGAACGGAATTGGGTATGCACAAGAGATGCACATCCCATACACATCCGATGCATATCCGGATCAGGCAAAGACCTCGGCAAAGGCGCCGCGATAGAGCGCGGAGAGATCGGCAAGTGGAGCCTCGGAGCCGCCCATCCAGACCCTGTCGCCGCCAAACCGGCCCACGGTGGCAAGCGGTACACCCGCCTGACCTGCGGCCACCATCAGCGCTTCGGCCTTGTCATAGGAACAGGAGATCAGATATCGCGCCTGATCCTCGCCGAACAATGCGGGCGTGTCCCCGGCATCAAGCGTGACACCGACGCCCGCGGCCTCGGCCAGCTCGAAAGCGGCCAATGCCAGCCCGCCATCGGAAAGATCGGTGCAGGCGTCGATCCATTCGCGATGGGCGCGGATGAAGTCTCCATGGCGCCGTTCGGCCTCCAGATCCACGGCCGGCGCATCGCCTTCCTCGCGGTGGAAAACCTCCGCCAGAAGCGCCGATTGCCCCAGATGGCCACGGGTTTCGCCCAGAACGAGGGCCAGATGTCCGTCGCGCGGCAGCCCGTCAATCAGGTCATCGGCCGATGTCAGCAAGCCCACGGCCCCGATGGTCGGGGTGGGCAGGATGCCTTGACCGTCCGTTTCGTTGTAAAGCGAGACGTTGCCCGACACGATCGGCATGTCAAGCGCGGCGCAGGCGGCCCCGATACCCCTGATCGCGCCCACGAACTGGCCCATGATCTCGGGCTTTTCGGGATTGCCGAAATTCATGTTGTCGGTGGTGGCCAGCGGCACAGCGCCCACTGCGGTCAGGTTGCGATAGGCCTCGGCCACGGCCTGCTTTCCGCCCTCCACCGGGTTGGCTTTGACATAGCGCGGCGTCACATCGCTGGTGAAGGCAAGCGCCTTGTTGGTCCCGTGCACGCGAACCACGCCCGCGCCAAGGCCCGGATTGCGGATCGTATCGGCCATGACCATGGAGTCGTATTGCTCGTAGACCCATTGCTTGGCCGCGTAGTTCGGCGACGCGATCAGCGCGCGCAGCCCGTCAATCGGGTCGATCTCGGGGACGGGGGCCAGTTCGCTGGGGGCGGGCGTCTCCACCCATGGGCGGTCGTATTCCGGCGCGGTGGAGGCCAGTTTCGACAGCGGCAGATCGGCCTTCACCGCGTTGCCATGCAGGATCAGGAAGCGATCCTCGGCGATGGTTTCGCCCACGACGGCGAAGTCGAGATCCCATTTCTCGAAAACGGCCTTGGCCTCCGCCTCAAGCTCCGGGTTCAGCACCATGAGCATGCGTTCCTGGCTTTCGCTCAGCATCATCTCATAGGCACTCATCGCGTCTTCGCGCACCGGCACGCGATCCAGCTCCAGCTTGATGCCAAGCCGCCCCTTGTCGCCCATTTCGACCGCCGAACAGGTCAGCCCGGCCGCGCCCATATCCTGGATCGAGATCACCGCGCCGGTCTGCATCAGCTCCAGACAGGCCTCCAGCAGGCGTTTTTCCGTGAACGGGTCGCCCACCTGCACTGTGGGGCGCTTTTGCTCGATCGTGTCGTCGAACTCGGCCGACGCCATGGTTGCCCCGCCCACGCCATCCCGGCCGGTCTTGGCGCCCAGATAGACGACCGGCATGCCCACGCCCGAAGCGGCGGAATAGAATATCTTGTCCGCATCGGCGAGACCGGCGGCGAAGGCATTGACCAGACAATTGCCGTTATAGGCGGGATGAAAACGCACCTCTCCGCCCACGGTGGGCACACCGAAACAGTTGCCATAGCCGCCGATGCCCTCGACGACCCCGTGAACAAGCTGCCGGGTTTTCGGGTGATCGGGGCTGCCGAAGCTGAGCGCGTTCATCGCGGCGATGGGGCGGGCGCCCATGGTGAAGACATCCCGCAGGATGCCGCCCACGCCCGTGGCCGCCCCCTGGTAGGGCTCGATATAGCTGGGGTGGTTGTGGCTCTCCATCTTGAAGACCACGGCCTGCCCGTCGCCGATATCGACGACGCCCGCATTCTCGCCCGGGCCGCAAATGACCTGCGGGCCTTCCGTCGGCAGCGTGCGCAGCCATTTCTTGGAGGATTTGTAGGAGCAATGTTCGTTCCACATCGCCGAGAAGATACCAAGCTCGGTGAAGGACGGCTCGCGCCCGATGATCTCCAGAATACGGTCGTATTCCTCGGCGCTGAGTCCATGTTTGGCGATCAGGTCGGGCGTGATGGCCGGTTCTTGCATCTGGCGTGTGTCCCCCAAGACGTGTTTGCGCCTGTCTTTAGGCCAAGGGCAGGGAAGGGGGAAGGCCTATCCGGCGGCAATCGGGCGGGTAAATCGGGCGGGTAAAGATGACGCTGGTGGGCCGGTCGAAGCCCGGATGGCTGCTGCTTCCGGACCGGCTGAAGCCAAGGGCACGGAAGGTGGCATGGTTTTCGACAAGCTCGATGCGGGTCTGAAGGCGGAGCGTCGTGCAGGTTCCGGCGGCCTTTCGCGCGGCGGCGTCGATCAGGCGGCGGGCAAGGCCCTGCCGCGCATGATCGGGATGTACCGCGAATTTCGATAGCTGGTAGACGGGCGGCGTGCCATGGCCAAAGAGGCAGGCAATTGGCGCCTCGCCCGCGCGGATCAGGAAAAGGTCCTCCGTCTCGGCCTTGATCCGGAGCGTGTCGGGCGACATGGCCTTGAGGGAGGAGGGCGGATCGATCCGGCCCTCCATGGAACGGAAACTCAAGCTCAGAAGCCCGTGGATTGCGGTCCAGTCCACGGGTCCCTTCGGGTTCGTTTCCACATCGGGCGTATTCATCCGGCACCCCATTCGCAAAAAAAAGGCCGAGACGAATCTCGGCCAAAGTCCAACAGGGAGGTAGGGATAACGTCGATTGCTCTTCGCCATCCACTATTGCTCAATTAGTCAGCACAATGAGAACGATCAAGGGCTTTCGCGCCGCGCTGCCGCATTCCTGCTATGTCTGTGGCGCATAGCCCACAGATTACTGGGCGTCCGCCTCGGCGGAATCGCGCTTGCGCCGGCGGTAGGCGATCACCTCTTCGGTGACGAAATCGCGGAACACCTCGATCCGTTTCGATTGGCGAAGCTCTTCGGGATAGGCCAGAAAAACAGGAACTTCGTTGCTTTCCACATCGGGAAGAACATGGACAAGATCCGGGAAATCCTGCGCCAGATAATCGGGCAATACGCCGATCCCAAGGTCGTGGATCACGCCCTGAAGAACGCCGAAATAGTTGTTGACCGTCAGAAAGCTCCCGATCTCGTGAGACATCAGCTCCCGGACAAGGGTGGCGCCTGCACTGACCTGCGCGCTTTGGGTGTTTTGGCTGATCAGGCGATGAGTGCCCATATCGTCCAACGATTCCGGCGTTCCATTCGCCGCGAGATAGCGCGGTGACGCGTAGAGGCGCATATTGATCGTCATCAGACGGCGGCGGATAAGATCCGCCTGCGAGGGTTCCTTCATCCGGATCGCCACATCGGCCTCGCGCATGGGAAGGTCCAGCAGGCGCTCCTCTAGCATCAGGTCGATCTTAAGATGGGGATACTTGGCATATAGCTGCGGCAGGCGCGGCGCCAGCCAGAGTGACCCGAACCCGATGGTGGTCGTCACGCGCAGCTCGCCGAACACTTCCTCTTCGCTGTCGCGGATACGGGCCGCCGCGGCGTCCAGCCGCTTGGTCATGGAACGCGTGGCATCGAACAGAAGCTCACCCTGTTCGGTCAGAATCAGCCCCCGCGCGTGGCGGTGGAACAGCGTCGTGTTCAGGCTTTCTTCCAGCGCGCGGATCTGTCGGCTGACGGCCGATTGGCTGAGATGCAGCGCGTCGCCCGCATGGGTCAGGCTGCCGGCATCCGCCACGGCGTGGAAAATCCGCAGCTTGTCCCAGTCCATCTGACCCGTCTCCCGGTTGCGTGTTTGCGCCAACATGAATGCGCTGGCAGAGACATAGACGCTTGGCGAACTCTTGCAACCAACAACTGAATCGGCGGCAAAAAGAAAACAGTTTTCAGGTCAGCACTTTTGACCTATACTTGTTGCAACCGCATCGTTTTCTGGGGGGAGCATCGCATGGGTATCAGACAGGTGTCGTTGGAGGATCGGTTCGATCTGAGCAAATCGCCGGTCCTGCTGAATGGCACGCAGGCGCTTGTCCGTCTGATGATCGCCCAGAAGGCGCGCGACAGGGCCGCGGGGCTGAATACCGGCGGGTATGTGACGGGCTATCGCGGCTCTCCGCTTGGCGCGGTCGACCTCCAGATGGCGCGCGCGAAGAAGCATCTCGAAGCGTCCGATATCCTGTTTCAACCCGGTCTGAACGAAGACCTTGCCGCAACCGCGCTCTGGGGCAGCCAGCAGGCCGAACTGCGCGGCGAGGGCAAGTATGACGGTGTCTTTGGCCTGTGGTACGGCAAGGGCCCCGGCGTCGACCGGTCCGGCGATGCGATGCGCCATGTGAACATGGCCGGCACCTCGCAGCATGGCGGTGTGCTGATGGCGATGGGCGATGACCATACCGGCGAAAGCTCCACCACCTGCCACCAGTCGGACTGGGCGCTTGTCGATGTGCATATGCCGGTGCTGAGCCCCGCGGGTGTCCAGGAGATCCTCGACTTCGGCCATTACGGCTTTGCGCTCAGCCGGTTTGCCGGGGTCTGGGTCGGCCTGAAGGTGATGAAGGACACGGTGGAGGCTACGGGCGTGGTGGATGGCCGTCCCGACCGGATGCAGTTCGTGACACCGGAATTCGAGATGCCGCCGGGGGGCCTGAATATCCGGCTGAACGATCACTGGATCGATCAGGAAAAGCGGCTTCTGGAATACAAGCGCTTCGCGGCGGAGGCGTTTTCCCATGTCAACGGCATGGACAAGCGCGTGCTTGGCAAGCCGGGCGCCAAGATCGGCTTCGTGGCCGCAGGCAAGAACTGGCTGGATCTGGTCCATGCGCTTGAGCTTCTGGGTATCGATCACGCCGAGGCGGAGCGGCTTGGCGTCACCACCTACAAGGTGGGACAGACATGGCCGATGGACATGAAGGGGCTGCATGATTGGGCCGAGGGGCTGGATCTGATCGTGGTGGTGGAGGAGAAGCGCAAACTGATCGAGGTGCAGGTCAAGGAAGCGATCTTCGACGACCGGCGCGGGCGCAGGGTCTACGGATACAAGAAAGGTGGGGGCGGACCGATCCTGTTCCCGTCCCATTACGCACTCGACCCGCTGGATATTGCGGAGAAACTGGGCAACATCCTGATCGAGGAAGGACGGCGCACGGACCGCATCGAGGCCGGCATCGCCAATATCATCGAGGCGCGCCGCGCCGACAACGCCCCCGATCTGGCGCAGCGGACCCCATGGTTCTGTTCGGGCTGCCCGCATAACACATCGACCAAGGTGCCCGACGGCTCCCGCGCGGGGGCCGGGATCGGCTGCCATGTGATGGCGCTCTGGATGGACCGCTCCACCGAAGGCTACACCCATATGGGCGCCGAGGGCGTGAACTGGGTGGGCGAGGCGCCGTTTTCCACCCGGCCCCATGTGTTCCAGAATCTGGGCGAAGGCACCTATAACCATTCCGGCATTCTGGCCATCCGCGCCGCCCTGGCGGCAAAGACCAACATCACATACAAGATCCTCTATAACGACGCGGTCGCGATGACCGGCGGGCAGGACAACGAAGGCGACCTGAGCCCGCAGCAGATCGCCCATGAGCTGGTCGCGATGGGCGTGAAGGAGATCGCGCTTGTCTACGACCCCAAGGAAGACATTGATTTCTCCGGCTTTCCGAAGGGCCTGCCGAGGTATCCGCGGGACGAGCTGATGAATGTGCAGAACCGGGTGAAAGAGGTCGACGGCGTCTCGGCGATCATTTTCATCCAGACCTGTGCCGCCGAAAAACGCCGCCGCCGCAAGCGGGGCACGTTTCCCGATATCGACAAGCGCGTCTTCATCAATACCGATGTCTGCGAGGGCTGCGGCGATTGCGGGGTGCAGTCCAACTGTGTCTCGATCGTCCCGGTGGACACCGAACTGGGCCGGAAGCGGGCGATCGATCAATCCACCTGCAACAAGGATTTCAGTTGCGTCAAAGGCTTCTGCCCGTCCTTCGTGACGGTGCAGGGGGCGAAGGTGAAGAAACAGGCCACCGCCGAGGTCGATGTGGGCACCTTACCGATGCCCGATCTGCCCGAGATCGAGGGAACCCACAACATCGTGGTCACCGGCGTGGGTGGCACCGGGGTCGTCACCATCGGGGCCGTGATGGCGCAGGCCGCGCAGATCGACGGCAAGGGCGCCGGCATGATCGAAATGGCGGGGCTGGCCCAGAAGGGCGGCGCGGTCCATATCCATCTGCGTCTGGCGGAACGGCCCGAGGATATCAGCGCGATCCGCGTCGCAACCGGGGAAGCTCATGCCATTATCGGCGGGGATCTGGTTGTCTCGGCCGGGGCGAAAACCCTTGGGCTGATGACGACGGGGCGCACGGGGGCCGCGGTCAACAGCCATGAAATCACCACGGGCGACTTCACCCTGAATACGGAATTCCGCATTCCGGGCAAGGATCTGCAGGTCGCTCTTCAAGCGCGCCTTCGCGAGCGCCTGAGCCTGTTCGACGCGACCGAACTGGCCCGTGTTCTGATGGGCGACTCGATCTATTCCAACATGATCACCTTCGGGGCTGCGTGGCAGATGGGGCTGGTGCCGCTGAGCCATGAGGCCATCTTGCGGGCGATCGAGCTGAACGGTGCGGCGGTGGAGCGCAACAAACGCGCGTTCGAGCTTGGCCGTTGGGCGCATCTGAACCCCGCCGACGTGGCAGCGCTGCACGGGCCCAACGTGATCGACAAGCCGAAAAGCCTTGAGGAAAAGATCGCGTTTCGCGCCGATCATCTCACCAGCTATCAGAATGCGCGACTGGCAAGGCGCTATCGCCAGCGCGTCGATCCCATTTCCGATCCGCGCCTGAAGGAGGCGGTTGCCAAAGGGTATCACAAGCTGCTGGCCTACAAGGACGAGTTCGAGGTCGCGCGCCTGCATCTGGACACGGAGGCCAAGCTGCGCGCCGAATTCGACGGCGATCTGAAGCTGACCTATCATCTGGCCCCACCGCTGTTGCCGGGCAAGGATGCGCAGGGCCGCCCGAAGAAGCGGGAATTCGGCAGCTGGATCAGCACAAGCTACAAGATCCTCGCCAGGATGAAGCCGCTTCGCGGGACCCCGTTCAACCCGTTCGGATACACCGCAGAACGCCGGATGGAGCGCGCGCTGATCCGGGAATACGAGCGCGACATGGACGAGGTGCTGGCGAGCGTGACACCCCAGACGCTGGACATTGCCGTGGCACTGGCGGAGTTGCCGCTCCAGATCCGCGGATTTGGCCCGGTCAAGGAGAAGAACGCCGAAAAAGCCGCCCGGCAGCGCGAAGACCTGCTGAGCGCGTTCCGGAACGGTGGCACGCCGATGGCCGAAGCGGCGGAGTAGGGGCGGCCTGCCTCTGCCGGCAGGCGGGCTATCGGCGCAGGCACCCCACATCCGACGCGGGCGGATCCGCCGCTATTGATCCGGCGCGATCAGCCCCAGCCCGCGGAGATAGATGCCAATCCCGGATTCAAGAAGGTCCTCGGGCGGGAAGGGTGCATTGCCGCCGGGCCGTCCGCGGGCGAACAACTCCACAACCCCATGGCTGAGCGCCCAGATATGTGCGCTGAACATCGAGGGCGGGGGGCGTTTCTCGGGCGGGATATGCTCCGACAACGCCTCCGCCGCGCGTTCCAGAACCTCGCGGGACTTGGCGGCCGCGGCGGCCAGCTCGTGGGTTTCATTGGCCGACAAACCGCTTTCGAACATCGCCATGTAATGGCCGGGATACTTGCGGGCAAAGGCGAGATATGCCCGGCCCGTCGCCTCGAACGCGGCGAGGGCCGATGGTTTGCCCTCGTTGAAGGCAAAGGTCATCAGATCGGCGAAAATCTCATGCCCCTGGCGCGCACCCTCGGCGATCAGGTCCTCGCGCCCCTCGAAATGGCGATAGACGGCCGCTGGTGTCACGCCCGCGTTCTTCGCAGCCTCCGACAGGGTCCAGCCATTCGGGCCCTTCTGCTCGATCAGCACAAGCGCGGCCTCAACCAGCGCCTGGCGCAGGTTGCCGTGATGATACCCGCGTTTAGGCATAGGCGCGGTCGGCCCACATTTCCGGCCCGCCACAGATGGCCGGGTCTGGGCGGTCCACCACCTTGTCCTTGCGTCCGTCATAGGGCAGATCGATCAGCACGCGGCGGATGACGGCCAGCCGCGCGCGCCGCTTGTCGTCCGAACGGACGACGGTCCAGGGGGCATCGGCGGTGTGGCCAAGGCTGAGCGTCTGGCCGATGGCATCCGAATAATCATCCCATTTCTTCAGCCCCTCGACATCGATCCAGCTCAGTTTCCACTGTTTCAAGGGGTCCTTCTCGCGGTCGAGGAACCGCCGCAACTGTTCCGCACGGCCCACGTTCAGCCAGATCTTCACAAGATGGATGCCATCGGCCACCAGCATCTGCTCGAAATCGGGCAGTTGGTGGAAAAACGCATCCCGTTGATCGGGCGTGCAAAAGCCGAACACATGCTCGACCACGCCGCGATTGTACCAGCTGCGATCGAACAGCCTGATCTCACCCGCGGCGGGCAAATGGTGGATATAGCGTTGAAAATACCATTGGCTGGCTTCCCGGTCGGTGGGCTTCGACAGCGCGACCACACTGGCGACACGGGGGTTCAGGTTTTCGCGGACGCGTTTGATCGACCCGCCCTTGCCGGCCGCATCGCGCCCTTCGAACACCACAGCCACCCGTTTGCCGGTGTCACGGATCCAGGCGTGGCATTTCACCAGCTCGATCTGCAACGCCTTCAACTGCGTTTCGTAATCGTCCCTGTCCATGCGGGTGCGGTAGGGGTAGGTCGGGTCCAGGATTTCATCCTTATGGGCTGTGTCAATCGCCAGCCGAACCGCCTCGGGGGCGGCTTCACGGTAGAACTGGGTGATGGCGCCGTCGAAGGGTTTGCTCATGCGCCGCCTCGTTTTTTGTTGTCTCTCAACAGGTAATATGGCCCCCGGAGTGGCTTAGCGCAATCCGGCGCGGGTTGCCACACGGTCAATTGCATCCAGTGTCGCCATGGGGTCGGCATGGTGGGGCATATGTCCGACCCCCTCCAGGACGGTGAGATTGGCGCCGGGCATCTGCGCGGCAAGGGGTATCGAATGCACGTTGAGCGGCACCGTGTCGTCGGCGCTTCCATGGATCATCTCCACCGGGATATCGAGTGTTGCATATCTGGGGGCCATGGCGGTGACATGTTCCAGAAGGTCGTTCACCTGCCGCGCATTGGCGCGCAAGACCGAGCTTTGCAGGGTCAGCTCCGGGCGGATATGGCTGCCGTATCCATCCGGAACCGGGTCCGGCGCGAAAATGCGCTCTATGACGTTCAGCGCCGCGCGGCGCGGCGTGAGATTGGCGATCAGCGGCACCGCCGTCACGCCGCCCAGGGCCGAGCCCGTGATCCTGTAATATGCGCCAAGCCCCCCCTCCCAGGGTTGCGTGGCCCCCGCCAGCAGGACAATGCCCGCCGCCTGATCGGGATGGTTCAGCGCCCATGCCATGGCCACCGCGCCCCCGTAGGAATGGCCGACAATCACCGCTTGTCCCACGCCCAGTTGTCCCGCCGCGAGAGACAGGAGGGCGGCTTGTTCTGCCGGGCCGTCATGCCCCCGGCCCAACCCCTCCGACAGGCCGAGGCCGGGCCGGTCGAAGGCGATCACCGTGTAGCGATCGGTCAGATCGGGCGCCAGCCGGAAGGTGAAATCCCGCAGATTGCCGCCCGCCCCGTGGAGCAGAATGACGGCCGGGCCGCTGCCCGCCTGCCAGACATGGACCGAGCGGCCCGCCACCTCGATGATACGGCTGTGCGGGTCGCTCATCTCGGCCCGGCCACACGCTGCGACCGACAGAAAGAACAGCAATAGCAGCCCATTACGTGCCGATCTTCGATAAATCAAAACTCGTCGTCTGATAAATCTCATTGATCCAGTTGCCATAGAGCAGATGCGCGTGGCTGCGCCAGCGATTGGTGGGTGTGCGCGTCGGGTCATCCTCGGGATAGTAGTTGACCGGCACGGTGATCGGGCTGCCGCCTTCGACATCCCGGTCGTATTCCTGCTTCAGCGTGGTGCTGTCGTATTCCAGATGGTTGAAGATATAGAGCGCCCGGTGGCCCGCGTCCTCCACCAGGCAGGGGCCGACCTGATCGCTGCCGATCAAGGTGACGAGGCCGGGCACCGTGTCGACCTCCGCGGCGCGCATTTCCGTCCAGCGGGACACGGGGATCAGCACGTCATCCGAAAACCCCCGCAGATAGGGGGAGGCCGGGGCCAGATTACGATGCCGGTAGCAGCCGAATGCCTTGTCCGCCAGCATATGTTTCCTGACGCCGTGGAAATGGTGGATCATCGCCATTCCGCCCCAGCAAACGCCGAAGGTCGAATGCACATGCGATTGGGTCCAGTTGAAAACCTTCTTCAACTCCTCCCAGTAAGTTACTTCTTCAAAAGGCAAATGTTCAATCGGTGCGCCGGTTATGATTAGGCCGTCGAACTTCTCGCCACTCTCCGCGACCTCTGCGAAGGGGCGGTAAAACTCCTCCATATGCTCGGCGGCCGTGGTCTTGGTCTGATGCTCGCTCATGCGGATCAGGCTCAGGTCGATCTGAAGTGGCGTGGCCCCGATAAGCCGGGCGAACTGCGTCTCGGTCTGGATCTTTCTGGGCATCAGGTTCAGAAGCCCGATCCTGAGCGGGCGGATATCCTGCCGCGCGGCGCGCCCTTCGCCCATCACCATCACGCCCTCACGTTCCAGTTGGGCGTAGGCGGGCAGGGTCTCTGGCAGGGTAATGGGCATCGGAAGGGTCCTGAACGGCACGGGTCTGGGAAGGCTGGATTTAGGCCTTTTGCTTGCGCCTGCCAAGGGCGGTCCCGATCAGCTCGACTGCATCCTTTCCGTCACGGACCTTGGCGATCTCGTCGGCACCCACCGTCACGCCCCAGTTTTCGGCCATCGCTCGATAGAGCGGCGCGCGATGGGCAAGGGCCTTGGCGTAGGCGAAACGGACAAAGGCGTCTGGGTCAACGTCGTCCGGCAGGACACTGTTTTCCCTGAGATATGCGGTCCACTGACCAATCAGGAAATCGGGTTGATAATACATCGGCTTCGGGGCCTGATCGAAGCGGCGGATCAGCTCGGCCGTGTGATCGGGGCTGCCTTCGATCCAGACCATCAGCGTGTTGGCCTGCAACGCGCGCAAGACCTCGTCCGCCGGATCGGACGGGTCCACCACCTCGCAGATCGATCCGCCGGTATCGCAGATGAAGTTCGGATAGCCATAGAGATCGCGGGCGCGCGCGATGAAGCTGGGCGTGTCCAGAAGCGCGTTGATCTCAGCCCGGCGATGCAGGGCCTGACGTCTCTGATACTCTTCCAGCGGCAACCCGCCCTTCGCGGGATTGCCCGGTTTGCCCAGAAAGGTCGACAGGGGGGCCAGATTGTCGAAGGTGATGTTGGAGCCGATATAGATCGAGTCCGACCTCAGAAGCTCGGCCAGAAACGGCGTCCGCATCGCGATATGTTTCAGATTATCGGCAATGTGTTCGCCCATATAGGCGGTGCCGATACGGTAATCGACGGAGTAGTGAAACCAGTCCCCATCGGCGCGCAACAGACTGGCCAGCCTGGTTTTTCCAAGGCCGGACATCCCGAATACCAGCAGGTGCTTTTCGGGCGCGTCGCGCCAGGCCCGGTGTGTCTCGTAGATCAAACTCATCTGGGGTGTCCCGCTGGTGGAGATCTAACCCCTAGCGCGCGCGCGGCCCTTCTTCATCCAAAAATTCAGATGGGCGGCGATTTTCGGAAAATCTGTAGCGCGCGGCCATCAAGGATCAGCAGCCCGGCGGCCAGCAATGCGAAACCCGCGAAGGCCGACGGATCGAGCCGTTCTCCAAGCACGGCGGCACCAAGCAGGATCGCCACCGGCGGAATGAGCAGGGTGACAAGCATGGCATTGCCGCTGCCCGCCATGGCGAGGATCCGGTAGTAGAGCAGGTAGGCGATGGCGGTGCCGAAGGCCGCGAAATAGCCGATGGCCGCGAAGGTGACCGGATCGGTGGGCATCTTCGGCGCTCCGTCGATCATCCATGCCAGCGGCACCATGACAAGCGAGGCGCCGGTGAGCATGCCGGCCGCGGCGACCTGTGGCGGCAGACCCACCAGATGCACCCGCGCCCATGCCGCGGCAACGGCGTAGGACAGTGTTCCGGCGACGATGGCCAGTTGGGCCAGGCTGCGTATGTCGAAATCGGCGAGACTTTCGAAGCCGATCGCCACGACGACCCCGAAAAACGCGATGGTCACGCCAAGGCCGCGCCTGAGGGTCAGCCGTTCATCCCGGAACACCATCGCCGCCACCAGCACACCGAAAACCGCCGTGGCCGCATTGAAGATGGATGTCAGCCCGGTTTCGATAAATTGCTGCCCCCAGGCCATGAGCGAAAAGGGGATGATGTTGTTGAGAAGCCCCATGACAAGAAACGCGCCCCAGATACGCGGGCTGCGGGGCACGGCCAGGCCCCGCCATATCACATAGGCCCAAAGCAGCAGGCAGGCCCAGAACACCCGATGCGCGACCAGCGTCATGACCGGCACTTCGGACAGGGCAAGCTTGATGGACAGGAAGGACGCGCCCCAGATGACGCCCAGTAGCGTCATCTCGGCCCATGCACGGTAGCTGAGACGGAGGGTTTGGGTCGAGGGGACGGCGCTGGTCATGCCGCCGGTCTAGCCGCTTGCCACGCCGCCTGCGACCCGGAAGTTGCGCCATGGAAAACCCGCGCGACCGGAATACGACGCGCGGGTGAGATTTTGACTTGTTAGGATCAGAAGCGGAAGCCGACACGCAACCCGATACCAAGCACACGGTTGTCTTCGAAGTTCAGTGGCCCGGCAAGGCTATTCACGACCTGATCGCCAGGCATGCCATATGTTATGCCGCCCGACACAGTGAACGCGTCCTGCTCGTACTGGCCCGCAAGTGTAATGGAGTCCAAGCCGGTTGTCGGAGAAAGCGCCGTATCGCTTGGTGTCGCGCCCGATGTGCGATGGGTATATGCGATCGAACCTGACCAGTTTTCGTTGAAGCGACGTCCGACGCCAATCGTGTAGGTTGTGCTGTCGGAAGTGAAATTCACGTACCGCCCCCCGGTGGCGCCAGGTGTTGTGACGTTGAAACCGTCCCAGAACGCATGTCGGATTGAGCCGAACAGCAGAGTGTCTTCGGCAATGCCCGACTGAAATTCAAGATTGATGCTTTCGGGGAACTCCACTTCGAAGGCCGTGTCTACGGTTGCTGAAGCCACTCCGGTTTGCGGAACGACTGTTGCCTCAGTGCCCGTGAACGAAACGTCTATCGCGGAGTGATACGTCAGCGCAACGCGCAAGGCGATGTCGGGGATCTCATAGGCTGCTCCGACAAGGTAGCCAAGGCCCGGTTCGCTCGACGAGGCATTCAGTTCCGAAAACGCAGGAGGGTTTACTCCTGTATAAATCGTACCGGTGGACTCCAATGCTCGCAATCCGGCGTGGACGCTGAAGCCATTGCCGAACTCATAGCGCCCGGTCACGGTCAGAGCTTCGGTTTCCACATTGGCGTTGCCGCCAAAAAACGGAAGACCAGCGGGTGTCGCGAAGCCGGGATAGCCGACCGCAGCACCAAAGGGATTATCGTAAATGACGGCAAATGAAAGCTGATCGTTCATTCGGTGCAGGAATGCAAAACCAGGCAACGTGTAGTCACGCAGCGGGTTCGGCAAAGTGGGGGTATTGGCCTCGGGTTGTACCCGGCCAAACGAGAGCTCGACGTAGTTTCCACTCGGCCCTACGTCCTCGAAAAGAACGCGCATGCTCTGATCGGTGCGGCTGATGTCTGCGCTGGCGATTGCAGTGCTGGCCAAGAGTGCAGCGCTGGCTGCGACGATGTTTTTCATTGCTCTCCTCCCTGAGAGTGAAATGCCCCTTCGAAAGAAAGATACACGATCCACGCGGTTATCGGTCAAATATTCCCTGACGTAAGCGGCGCTCCGCGTTATCCGTCGGGGTGGCATTGTGTCAGAATTGCTACAGTTGCGCGGGCCGGCGATGCGCGCGGCTCTCTGCTAGGATGTTTGCGTAGTTGGCTGCGAAGATCAAAATCGCGCCAAGAAACACGGCCCAGTCCAGCGGTTCGCCATAAAAGGCCATGCCCACAATCGCGATGGCGGGCAGGCGAACGAAGTCCATGGGCATGACGATGCTGGCCGGCGCAAGGCTCAGCGCCTTCGTGATGCAGAAATGGGCGGTGAGCCCCGCAATCCCGATGAGAACGACCCAGGGCGCAATGGCCAGGCTTGGCCACGTCATCTGGCCGTCGATCAGGCAGACGACAAGACCGAAGACCAGTTGCATCGCGGCAAGATGGAAGAGGATGCAGGTGATCGTCTCGGTGCGGGTCAGGAACTTGGTGAAGATCGCCGTGGCCGCAAAGCAGATCGCGGCCATGGCGGCGGCGATCATGCCCGGCGAGATCGCCGCGCTGCCCGGGCGGATCACGATCAGAATGCCGATGAATCCGGCCAGCCCGGCGAGCGCTTTGACCAGCGTCAACCGCTCTCCCAGGAAGAGCGCGGCAAGGAGCATGACCCAAAGCGGTGAGGTGAACTCAAGGGCGAAGACCTGCGCCAGCGGGATCAGCGTGATGGCGTAAAACCAGAGGTTCTGACCCGCGAAATGAGTCAGGTTGCGGACCGCGTGAAGGCCCAGCCTGTTCCGCCGGACCTGACCCAGAGTGCCCAGAACACCGCCGATCGCCAGAACCAGGACAAGACTGACCGCCGAGCGATAGGTCATCAACTCGAAAGTATCGAGCTCGACCGTTACGGTGCGCCCGGCCACCGCCATCGCGCTGAACGACACGATCGCGCCGATCATCCAGATCGCCGCGGATCCGGCGCGCGATTGGGTGGCGACGGTCGGTCCAGCCTCGGCCATGATGGAAAGCCCCGTTTTCGCGGCCATCGATGTGCCCGGCCGCATCCTGCCCGCCTGCAATGCCATGTTTCCGGTGCGGCCCACAAGCGGGCAGGACAGGCCGCACGGCAAAGCGCGGTGGTCGACCCCGTTGCAAGGCGGCAAGGGCGCACGTTCCGTTTGATGCTCCCCAGCCATTTCGGGATGGGGGCCGGCCCTCTGCCGTCATCGACAGGCGTGGCGACAGGTTGAGGCGTCTTGCGCTGCGACCAGACGGGCAGGCAGGCAGCCGGAGCCTGCCTTGCCATGGGCTCACTGCGCCAAGCTCATGAAACCCCGTCGATCCGTTCGCCGCCGATGACCACGCGGTCGATCCGCAGGGCGTCGTTCGCGACGATCAGATCGGCGTGGGCGCCCGGCGCGAGGCGGCCGATATCCGTCCGGCCGAGCCAGTCGGCGGGCAAAGTGGAGAGGCGGCGTGCCGCTTCGGCGAGGGGCAGGCCGATTTCGACAAGGTTGCGCAGGGCGACATCCATGGTCAGCGCCGAGCCTGCGAGCGTGCCGTCGGGCAGGCGCATGGCGCCGTCGGCCTTCACGATCTCCTGTCCGCCGAGCCGGTAGGGTCCATCGGGCATGCCCGCACCAGCGGTCGCGTCGGTGACGCCGTGCAGATACGGGATCGCCCGGCGCGCGGCGAGGATGGCGCCGGCCTCCACATGGATCAGGTCGGGTATGATCTCGGCGCGCTCTGCATGGGCGAAGGCCGCGCCGCAAAGCCCGTTGCCGCGATGGGCGATCCCGCTCATCGCGTTGAACAGATGCGTGGCGGCGGCGCCCTTCGCGAAGGCCGCGCGGGCCATCGCATAGTCGCAGAGCGAATGGCCGATCTGGGCGCGGATGCCGAGGGCGTCGAGCGCTGCGTGAAGCGCGCCGTCCGGGTCCATCTCGGGGGCGAAGGTCACGATCCTCAGCGGCGCCCGCCGCGCCCAGTCGCGCAGCAGCTCCGCGTCGGCCGGGATCGCGAAGGGTGGCTGCGCACCGAGCTTTCCGGGGTTGAGAAACGGCCCCTCCAGATGCGCGCCGAGGATCCGCGCCGCCCCGGAGGGCGGATCGGCCATCACCCCGGCCAGCGCATCGAGAAAGGTCTCCGTCTGCGCGACAGGCGCGGTGACGGAGGTGGGGCAGAAGGCGGTCGTGCCGTGGCGGGCGTGGAGCCGGGCGGAGATCGCGATTGCCTCCGCCCCCTCCATCATGTCGGCGCCGCCGCCGCCATGGACGTGGCAGTCAACGAAACCCGGCAGAATGAAGGGTGGTGTGGGAACCTCTACGGCGGTGCCCTCGATCGCGGTGATGCGGGCCCCGTGGCGGATACGGCCCGCGACCCATCCATCCGGCGTCAGGATCGTCCCCTCGATATCGCAGGAGCCGCTCACAGTTTCAGCGGGGCTACGGCCGCGGCTGCGCCGCTGATGAGATCGGCCGCGTCCTCGCGCACCTGAACAAGGCGCAGGAACAGCAGATCGGTGATCATCAGTTGCGCGTCGCGGGAGGTGATGGCGGAGGAGCGCACGCGCTCTTCGTCGGTGACGGTTCTGAGCGCAGTGCTGGCCAGCGCCGCCAGCGGGTTCGGCTGAAGCCCCGTCACCGTCACGATGGACGCACCGCGCCGGGCCGCGGTTTCGGCGATGCGCAGGGTTTCGAGGCTGGTGCCCGACTGGGAAAGGGAGACCAGCGCGTCCCGCGGTGTCAGGGTCGCGGCGTTGGCCATCTGGATGTGGCTGTCGGCGTCGAAGGACACGGGCGCGCCCAGTTTCTGAAGCTTGTAGGCGAAGTCGCGCGCCACGAGCGAGGACGCGCCGACGCCGGACAGCTGGATGCGCGCGGCCGCATTCAGCGTGTCGCGCGCGGCGTCAAGCTGCGCGGGCGGGTTCACGCCAATCGTCTCCTGCATCGCGTGCAGTTTGCTTGCCAGAAGTTTCTGCGCCGTCACCGACGGGTCATCGCCCGCCTCGATCGTGCCATGGACGGCGGCAAGGGGCGCGATGCGGGTGGCGGCGGCGCGCGCGATTTCCAGCCGCAGGTCCTGATAGCCGGAGAAGCCGAGCTTCTGGCAGAATTTCACGACGCTTGACTGGCTGCGCCCCGCCGCGCGGGCCAGTTCGCCCGAGGACAGGCGGCCGACGGTATCGGGATCGCCGAGGATCGCGTCGGCGATCTGGCGTTCGCCTGCTGTCAGCGTCTCCAGATGCGCTTCGATGACGGTGAGGATGGACAGGGTGAAACCTCCGGCGGCGTGGTGTTGGAATAGTGTACCACAAATATGTTGACAATAAGGAATACAAAATTCAGTGTCGCACCAGCCTGGGGAGGAGAAAGCTGCCGTGTCCAATTCCGCTTCGCCGGATCTGAGTGCGCTCGTTTCGGAAGGACGCAACCCGCGTTCCACCGGTATCGACCTGATGTCTTCGGCCGGGATCATCGCCTGCATGAATGCGGAGGACCGCCTGGTCGCCGACGCGGTTGCCGCCGAGGCGCCCGCCATCGCCGCGGCCGTGGACCGGATCGTGACCGCATTCGAGGCGGGCGGGCGGCTGATCTATATCGGTGCAGGGACAAGCGGGCGGCTTGGCGTGCTCGACGCCTCGGAATGCCCGCCGACCTTTTCGGTTCCGCCCGGCATGGTCGTCGGGATCATCGCCGGGGGCGATGGCGCGCTGCGCCGGTCGATCGAGGCGGCGGAGGATGACGACGCGAGGGGCGCGGCCGATCTGGAGGCCATCGACCTTAACCCGCGGGACGTGGTCGTGGGGATCGCCGTCAGCGGCAGGACGCCTTATGTCACGGGCGCACTTCGCCATGCGCGCGGCGTCGGGGCCGGCACCATCGCGCTTTCCTGCAATCCCGGATCACTCATCGCCGATCTGGCGGACATCGCCATCGCACCCGTCGTGGGCCCCGAGATCCTGACCGGCTCGACCCGGCTGAAATCGGGCACGGCGCAGAAGATGGTGCTCAACATGCTCAGCACGGCAGCCATGATCCGGCTCGGCAAGACATGGGGCAACCTGATGGTCGATGTGACCATCTCGAACCGCAAGCTCGCCGATCGCGCCGAAGGTATCCTGCGGGAGGCCACGGGATGCGGCGCCGAAGAGGCGCGCGACCTTCTTGCGCGCAGCGGCGGCAGCGTGAAGCTTGCCATCCTCATGCAGATCACCGGCAAGGACGCCGATGCGGCACGGGCAGACCTTGAAGCCGAGCGCGGATTTCTGCGCAAGGCCATCAAACGCGCGGGGAGCAACCCCGCCACGCCATGACAACCGATACAAGGGAGATGTTTCGAATGACTTCGATCAAGAAGACGGCCGCCGCGCTGGCGCTCGGCCTCACCACCGCACTGGTCGCTCCGGCCGGGGCGCAGACGCTGAACGTGGCATGGTCGCAGGACGCGACCGGGCTGGACCCGCACACGCAGCCGGGCTTCGCCTCGATCCGCCTGCTGGAACTGCTTTACGAGCCGCTGGTGCGCCTCGATGCAAATCTCGAACTTCAGCCGGCGGTGGCCGAAAGCTGGTCCTTCTCCGAAGACGGCACGCAGCTTACCTTCCGGCTTGATCCCGACGCGGTGTTCCACGATGGCACATCCGTGACCTCCGAGGACGTGCGCGCCTCTTTCGAACGTATCCTGGACGAGGCGACCGGTGCCGTGGCGCGGGCCAACTACACCTCCATCATCGGGATCGAGACGCCCGATGCGCAGACCGTCGTTCTCCAGCTCGACGGGCCGGACGCCCCGATCCTGAACGGTCTGGCCTCGGTCAATGCCGCCATCGTGCCGGCCTCCGCCATCGCGGCGGGAACCATCGGCACGGAGATCGTGGGGTCCGGCCCCTTCACCCTGGCCGAGCGGGTGCCCAATGCGAATGCCCGTCTTGCCGCGTTCGAGGATTGGCATGGCGGAGACATCGCCTATGACGAGATCGCGGTGAATGTGCTGCCCGACGAAACCGCGCTTCTGGCCGCGCTGCGGGCGGGGCAGGCGGATTTCGCGCTGATCAACGATCCGCTTGTGGCAACGCTTATGCCGCAGACGGCCGGGCTTGAACTCAACGCCGCGCCCACGCTCAGCTATTATGTGCTTCAGCTCAACGCCGCGCGGGAGCCGATGGGCGACCTGGCGGTGCGGCAGGCCATCGCCTGCGCCGTGGACCGGCAGGATATCCTCGATGCAGCCCTTCTGGGCGAGGGGGAGGTGACCGGGCCGCTCACATCTCCGGCCTATCGCAGCGACCCGCAGGGGCTTTTCTGCTACGAGCAGGACCAGGAGCGCGCGCGCGCCCTTCTGGCCGAGGCGGGCTATGCCGACGGGTTCAGCGCGACGCTCATGGCGGCAACCGGCGAGCCGCCGACCGCGTCCGCCGTGGCGCAGCTTATCCAGTCGCAGCTTGCCGAGGTCGGCATCGAGCTTGAGATCGAGATGCAGGAGATGAATGTCTATATCGACCGCTGGCTCGCGGGGGATTTCGACATGGCCGTGGCGCTGAATGGCGGGCGGGTCGACCCCTACACGATGTATAACCGCTACTGGACGCGGGACGGCAACCTGCAAGGCGTGGCCAACTATATCGACGATACGCTCGACAGCCTGATGGCCGAGGGCCGGACCGAGATCGACGAGGCGGCGCGGCGCGAGATCTTCGCCCGGTTCGAAAGCCATCTGGCCGAGATGGCACCCTGGGTCTGGCTCTTCACCGGCAACACCTACACCGCACAGCGCGACGGTGTTGACGGGTTCGAGCCGAGCCCGACCGGGTCGCTTTTCGGGCTTGTCGATGTGACGATCTCCGAGTGACGCGAAGCCTGCCGGCGGAGGGACCGACGTGAGTTACTTTCTCAGACGTCTCGCGGTTTTCCCGCTGGTGATGCTGGGCGTGTCGGTCTTCGTCTTCATCGCCATCCGGCTGGTGCCCGGCGACGCCATCACGGCGATGCTGGGCACCGAGGGCGGGATGCTGACCCCGGCGCAGCGCGAGGCGCTCACCGCCTATTTCGGTCTCGACCAGAACTGGGCCGTCCAGTATCTCCGCTGGCTCGGCGGCCTTTTCCGGGGCGATCTGGGCATTTCGGTGACCTACGGGCAGCCGGTGCTGCAAATCATCCTCGACCGCTTTCCGCTGACACTGCAACTGGCGCTCATGTCCATGGTCATCGCACTTCTGATCGGCCTGCCGGCAGGGGTCTATGCCGCCACGCGGGCGGATCGGCCATCGGACCTGCTCGTGCGTGTCTTCGCGATGATCGGCCAGTCGATGCCGAATTTCGTCGTCGCCCTGCTGGCGATCTACATCCTGTCCGTGGGCTTCGGCGTGTTGCCGACGATGGGCCGCTATGTGCCGTTCCGCGAGGATCCGCTCGGCAACCTCGCCCAGATGATCCTGCCCGCGATCGCGCTCGGCACCGCCTTCGCGGCGGCGGTCACCCGCATCTCACGGGCCGCGATGCTCGACATCCTGAGCGAGGATTACGTGCGCACCGCGCGCTCGCAGGGCTTTTCGCAACGCTACGTGATCTGGCGCCACGCCCTGCCCAACGCCCTGATCCCGGTGCTGACACTCAGCGGGGTGGAGTTCGGCTATCTTCTCGGCGGCGCCGTGATCGTGGAGCAGATCTTTGCGCTGCCGGGGCTCGGGCGGGTCGTCCTCGACGCGATCCTGCAACGCGACTACGCGCTTGTGCAGGGTGTTGTCCTTTTCATCGCGTTCAACTTCATGCTCGTGAACCTACTGGTCGATCTGGCCTATGCCGCGCTCGATCCGCGCATCCGGTACGGAGACAGGCCATGAGGATCGCGGGCGCGCTCCTGCGGCACTCGGCCGGTCGCATCGGCCTTGTCATCATCGGGGTGCTCACCGTGGCGGCGGTGCTGGGCCTGCTCGGCCTCACGCCGCACGATCCGCTGGCGCAGGACCGGCTCGCGCGGCTTCAGCCGCCGGGCGGGAGCTATTTCATGGGAACCGACCTTTTCGGCCGCGACATTCTGAGCCGGCTGATGGTGGGCGTCGGCCAGTCCTTCACGGTGGCCTTCCTCTCCGTCGGGATCGCGGCCACTGCCGGCACGGTGCTCGGCCTCACGGCGGCGTGGTTCGGCGGGCTCTGGGACGGGGTGGCGATGCGCATGATGGACGTGCTCCTGGCCTTCCCGGCGATCCTTCTGGCGCTTCTGATCGTGGCGATCCTTGAGGCCGGGATGGCCACCTCGGTTCTTGCCATCGCGGTGGTCTACACGCCGATCTTCACCCGTGTCGCGCGCGGCCCCGCGCTGTCGCTCAAGACGCGCAGCTTCGTCGACGCCGCGCGTACCTTCGGCAGTTCGCGGCGCTACATTCTGACACGCCATCTGCTTGGCAACCTCGTGGCACCGCTCACGGTGCAGTTCACGCTGGCCCTTGCCTGGGCGCTCCTGACGGAGGCCGCGCTCAGCTTTCTCGGCCTCGGCACCCAGCCGCCCAACCCGTCCCTCGGGCTGATGCTGTCGGACAGCCGCAACCTGATGGAGATGGCGCCCTGGATGCTGATCTTCCCGGCGGCGGTGATCATGCTGGCGGTTCTCGGCTTCAACCTTCTGGGCGATGCGCTGCGCGACATCGCGGATCCGCGCTCGCGGAGGGCGCTGACATGACGCTGCTTTCGGTCAGGGATCTGCGCGTGGGTTTCGGCAGGCCCGGTCACGAGACCGAGGTGGTGAAGGGTGTCGACCTCGATCTCGCCGCCGGCGAAACGCTGGCCATCGTGGGCGAAAGCGGGTCGGGCAAATCGGTCACGGCGATGTCGATCAATCGGCTGGTGGACTACAGCGGCGGGCGCATCCTCGGCGGGTCGATCCTGCTCGACGGGACGACCGATCTCGCCACCGCCTCCGAGGCCCGGATGCAGAGCCTTCGCGGGGGCGAGATCGGGATGATCTTTCAGGAGCCGATGACCTCGCTCAACCCCGTGCTCAGGATCGGCACACAAATCGGCGAGATCTTCGCCAAACGTCGCGGTCTGAGCGGGCGGGCGGTACGGCAGGCCGCGATCAGGGCCCTTGAGCGGGTTCGCATTCCCGATGCCGCGCGACGCCTCGATCAGGCACCGCACCAGATGTCGGGCGGCATGCTCCAGCGGATCATGATCGCCATGGCCTTCGCGGGGGAGCCCCGCCTGCTGATCGCGGATGAGCCGACGACAGCGCTCGATGTGACCATACAGGCGCAGATCCTCGCGCTTCTGGCGGAGATGAAGCGGGAAACCGGGATGGGCCTGATCTTCATCACCCATGACATCGGCCTTGTCGCGGGGATCGCGGACCGGGTGGTGGTGATGCAGGGCGGGCGCGCGGTGGAAAGTGGGCCCGCCGATGAAGTCTTCGACAGGCCCGCCCATGACTACACGCGCCATCTGCTGAGTGCGGTGCCCCATTTCCGGGGCGGACGGTCGGCCCGTGTCGATGCGGTTCGCGGCAAGGGCGCGGCGGCCATGCTGCGGGTCGAGGACCTCGGCGTCCGCTTCTCCGTGGGCGGCGGTTTCCTCAGGCAGGCGAAAGGATATGTCCACGCGGTCGAGGGCGTGTCCTTCGATCTGGTCCCGGGCGAGACGCTTGGCATCGTGGGCGAAAGCGGCTCCGGCAAGTCGACCACGGCGCGCGCCATCCTCGATCTGGTGCGGCCGACGGCGGGTCGGGTGGAGGGGGCGGAAGGCCGCGCGGTGCAGATGGTGTTCCAGAACCCCAACGCCTCGCTCAATCCGCGGATGGACGTGCGCGCGCTCCTCTCCGAACCGGTGATCGCGGCGGGCAGGCGGGTGGATGCCGCCGCGCTCGACCGGATGCGGATGCTGCTCGACAAGGTGGACCTGCCGCAGGATGCGCTGGCGCGCTATCCGCACGAGTTCTCCGGCGGACAGCGGCAACGCATCTGCATCGCGCGCGCCCTGATGCCGAACCCCCGGGTGCTGGTTCTGGACGAGGCCGTCTCGGCCCTCGATGTATCGGTGCAGGCCAAGGTGCTTGACCTTCTGATCGACCTCCAGCGGGATTTCGGACTGGCCTATCTCTTCGTGTCCCACGACATGGCCGTGGTGGAGCGTATCGCGCACCGGATCGCGGTGATCTATGCCGGTCGCATCGTCGAGATCGGCGCGGCCCGGTCGGTCCTGTCCGATCCGCGTCACCCGTACACCCGCAAGCTCATCGCGGCGGTCCCGTCGATCGAGCGCCGGCATGTCGATTTCGCGCTGGACACGGACGAGGTTCCCTCGACGCTGCGCCCGGGCGGGTGGCAGGCCCCGCCGCAAAGCTGGCAGGATCATGGCCCCGATCACCGTGTCGCGGTGGAGCCCGCGGCATGACCCTCGATGCGGCCTGGGCCCACGCGGCGGGTGCCGTGGCCGCCGGGCGCATTCCCTGCGCTGTGCTTGGCGTCACCGGCCCCGGCGGGCGGCATGTGCGGGCGACGGGACTGGCGGCGAGGTTTCCCGAAGAGGTGCCCGTCACATGCGACACGCTGTTCGATCTTGCGTCGCTGACCAAACCGGTTTTCACGACCGAGCGCATTCTTGCCCACGCGGAGGCGGGGCGGATCGACCTTGATGCACCGCTCACTTCCGTCATTCCGGACCTGCGCCAATACGATGCCGAGAGCTGGGAGCGGCAGGTTACCTTTCGCGACTGCCTTGCCCACCGGACGCCCTTTCCCGCGGTCGAGCCGATCTACACCTATGGCGGCGACCCGGACCGATTGCGCGCCTTCGTGTTGCAGCGCGCATGGAGGCGGCAGGCGCCTCCGGTCTATTCCGACATCAATTTCATCCTGCTCGGCATCGCGCTGGAACGTCTTGAAGGCTGCCCGATCAGGCAGATGGACCCAGGGCCGGGCTTCACCTTTGCCCCCGATCCGGAGACCTGCGCGGCGACCGAGGCCTGCGCGTGGCGCGGGCGTATCCTCCGCGGCGAGGTGCATGACGAGAACTGCTTTGCCTTGCAGGGCGCCGGGCATGCAGGGCTTTTCGGCACCGCCGACGCGCTGCTCGGTTTTGCCGAAGACAGGCTTTCGCGGGGTCCGGCGCCCATCTTCACGGCGCTCTCGCCCACACGCAGCCATGGCTGGGAAATCCGCCATGAAGGCTGGTCCGGCGGGCAGAACTGCTCGGCCGCGACCATCGGGCATACCGGTTTCACCGGCACCGGGCTCTGGATCGATCCGGAGGCCGGGATTGCCTGGACCTTTCTGACCAACCGCGTCCATCCCACACGCCACACAGAAAGCGGCATCGCCGATCTCAGGCGCGCGTTGGGAGAGGCGCTCTTCGCGGAGTGATGGAATGGATATGCAGTGGTGCGTCGGCCTGATGACCGGCACGGTCCTTGACGGGAACATCGACGTGGCGCTCCTGCGCACCGATGGGGAGGGCGTGGCAGAATTCGGCCCACATGCGCTTTACCCCTATGACGAGGACACCCGCGCGATCCTGCCCCGCTGCCTGAGCGAGGCGCTCGACTGGAACTTCGACGGCCCGGAGCCTGCCATCTTCGCCGTGGCGGAGGAGCGGATTACCCGCGCGCAATCCGCCGCCGTCGCCCGACTGGTGGCAGAGGCGGGACTGGCGATGTCCGACATCGCGGCGGTCGGGTTTCATGGCCAGACCGTCCTGCATCGCGCGCCCGTGGGCGGGCGGCCGGGGCGGACCCGGCAGCTTGGCGACGGGGCCCTGATGGCGCAACTGCTCGGGGTGCGGGTCGTCCATGATTTCCGCAATGCGGATATGGAGGCGGGCGGGCAGGGGGCGCCGCTTTCGGCGATCTATCACGGCGCGCTGCTGGACAGTCTCGGCGGCGGGACCGGCACGGCGATCCTGAACCTCGGCGGGGTGGCCAATGTGACGGCGCGCGATGGCGCGGGCGGGCTCGTGGCGTTCGACACCGGGCCTGCAAACGCCCCGATCAACGATTTCGTCAGGAACCGCGGGCTTGGCGAAATGGATCGCGACGGCCGGCTTGCCGCGGCGGGCCGGGTCGACGCCACGCGTCTCCGGCAGGCGCTCGGGCATCCCTATCTCACCAAGTCCTATCCCAAGTCGCTCGACCGGTTCGATTTCGGCCATGACTGGGCGGCCCCGCTTTCCGATGCGGATGGGGCGGCGACGCTGACGGCCTTCACGGCGGCGGCGGTGGGGCGGGGCCTCGACCTCTTGCCGGTGCGGCCTGCGCGGCTGATCGTCTGCGGTGGCGGGCGCCGCAACCCGACGCTTCTGAAGATGCTGGAAACCTTTGCCGAGGTCACGGTGGAAACCGCCGAGGCCGTGGGCTGGGAAGGCGACGCGACCGAGGCGCAGTGCTTCGCCTATCTCGCCATGCGCAGGCTGCGGAACCTTCCGGGCAGTTTCCCGTCGACGACCGGGGCGGCCGCGCCGACCCTTGCGGGCCGGATCGCAACGGCGGCCTGACCGGCTGCGGAAGGCCGGGGCCGACGGGCCCCCGAACGATCTCCGCGGTCAGACTGCTGCGCTGCGCGCTTCGGCAAACGAAACGAGTTTGCGGCGATCTTCGTCCCAAAGGTGAAGACGTGCACAGCGGAAGCTTTCCCACAGCGTGATGCGCTTGGATTGTGCCAGCAGATCGTGATCCCTGATCACTTCGTCAAGCCGGTAGAAGGGAATGCGGCTGGCCAGGTGATGCACATGGTGAACGCCGATATTCCCGGTGATCCAGCGCAGGATCCCGGGCAGCGCGTAATGCGAACTGCCCTCAAGGGCTGCATTCTGCACATCCCAGTCGCCTTCGCGCTGCCAGCTTGTTTCCTCGAACTGATGCTGCACGAAGAAGAACCACATCCCGGCGATCGCGGCGAGAAGCATGGTCGGAAAGAAGACAAACAGGACGACATTCCAGCCCCCAAGCCAGATGATCGCCGCAAGGGCGGCACCGATGGCGGCATTCGTGGCCAGGGCGCTCAGCCAGTACCGCCAGCCCGATCGCATCAGGCCGACCGGAAGCCGGTTCTGCAGGAAAAACGTGTAGAAGGGAACGACCCCGAACAGGAAAACCGGATTGCGGACAAGGCGATAGAGGGCTTTGCCGATCCATCCCTTTTCCCGATACTCCTTCACGGTCAGCGTTGGCAAATCGCCGACACCCCGGCGGTCCAGATTGCCGTTGGTGGCGTGGTGGATGGCATGGGTCTTGCGCCAGACATCATATGGCGTCAGTGTCAATACGCCGATCGCACGGCCCGTCCAGTCGCAGAGCTGCCGGTTTCGGAACAGGGAGCCATGGCCGCAATCGTGCTGGATCATGAACAAGCGGATCAGGAAGGCCGCGTTTCCAAGCGCCAGAAAGACGGCAAGCGTGGTGCTGACCGACAGCATCCACCAGGCGCAGGCCCAGAGGGCCAGGAACGGTGTCAGTGTCACGATCAGCTCGAAGAGGCTGCGCGCGGTGTCGGGTGTGCGATACCGGGCAAGAACACGGGTCCAGTCCGAAGGGCTGGGCGCTGGATGGGTCATTCCATCGGTTTCGGTCATTGCGAAAGGACGCTCCGTTGGAGCGCCCGCGCAGTCAATTCAGGCAAGCGCAAGATTGATCGCGCTTTCCCGCCCGTCACGGCCGGCTTCGACATCATAGGTTACCTTCTGATCGTCATCGAGGCTGGTCATGCCCGCCCGCTCCAGCGCGGAGATATGCAAGAACACGTCCTTGCCGCCTGTTTCGGGGGCGATGAAGCCGAAGCCTTTGGAAGAATTGAACCATTTCACTGTGCCATTGGCCATGTGAAGTTTCCTTGTATGATCGCCGCCCACAGAATGCGGCAGCCCGGCTTCTCACGACTGTGTCGAGCGCTGTGAGCCGGTGAAGGAAAACAGAGGGTCGAAAATGAGGTCAGTAGCATCCTCTACTTGGCCATTGGCGGCCGGGTTTGCAAGGGGGGTGGCTTCGATGGGCCAAGGTTTCCTTTGCTATTCGCCAGGCCGTTCAGTATTGGTGGCTGGCTGCCGGATATCCCGGCGGCCTGAAAAGGAAAGCCAGAATGTCGTTCAACGACTTGGCGAGGATTGAGGCGGCCGAGAAAAAGGCGTCGCAATCGAAAGATCCCAAAGCGCAACCCGATCCCGCACCGGCCCGCCCCTCTGGCGGCAAGCCGGTCGCGCCCCCGGCGGACTGACCGGCCTGGCCTAGGACCCTGTCAGGCTGTCAAGCAGGAGCCTTGCGTGGCGGGGCAGGGTGCCCAGCCTGCGCACCGCTATGAAAAGGTCGCGCTTCGCCCAAGGCTCATCCAGCGCGACCATGGTCAGCTCCGCATCATGGACATAGGGCTCGACCGCGCCATAGGGCAGGATCGCGATCCCGAGCCGGGCCTGCACCATGCGGCGCACCCCGTCGAAGCTTTGAACCTCGACCCGGATTCTCAACTCCCGGCCCGCGGCGGCCGCGACTTTGCGCACATGGGACTGGATGGAGCTGCCCCCCTGCAGGCCGACGAAATCCTCATCCAGAAGCGCCTCGAACGGGACCGCCGCCTGCCGAGCAAGCCGGTGCTCGGGGGGCATTGCCACAACCAGCGTGTCGCGCCTGTAGGGCAGGGTCCTCAGCCCCTTGGTGCCGGTCAGGCCGGAAAAGATACCGATATCGCATTGCCCTTCGTGCACCGCCTTGAGGATTTCCCGGCTGGTCCGTTCCGCAAGCTCGATCCGCAATTCCGGGTGATGCTTGACGAACTCGGCAAGGTCTTCGGGCAGAAACTGGGTGATGGAGGAGGTATTGGCTGCGACCCGGATGGTGCCAAGCTTGCCATCGGCATAGCGGCTCATTTCGGCATCCATATGCTCGACCACGCCAACCAGACTGTCGATATGGGTCAGCAACTCGCGCCCTGCCGCGGTGACGTCGACACCGCGCCGCTCCCTGTAGAGAAGGGGTGCGCCCAGCCGGGTCTCAAGGTCCGATATCCGTTTGGAAACGGCGGAGGCAGCCATGTTGTGCTTCGCCGCCGCCCCGGCGATGGAGCCGGCGCGGGCGACGGCCCTGAACAGGATCAGACTGGTGAAGTCGTGGCGCATGAGGCCCCCCGCCTTCCGGACAGTTTCACTCCGCCGCCGGGGCGCGCTTGCGGTCCCGCAGGCCCAGCCAGATCGACAGAGCCAGAAAGGCGGCCGTCGCCAGATAGAGAGCCACCGAAATCCAGCTTGCGACAAGCACGCCGTAATCGCCGCCCGAGATCGACAGTGCGCGGCGCAGGTTGTTTTCCATATCCGCGCCGAGCAGCAGACCCAGCACCAGTGGCACGAGGGTGATGTCGAGCTTGCGCAGCACGTAGCCCAGCACGCCGAACGCAATCATGACGTAGAGGTCGAAGGTGGAATTGCTGATCGAGTAGACGCCGATGAAGCTGATCGCGACCACCAGCGGCATCAGCGACCAGGTCGGGATCGCCATCAATCGCGTGAACAGGCCGATCAGGGGCAGGTTCAGGATCAGCAGCATGACATTGGCCATGTAGAGCGACGCCACGAGGCCCCAGACAAGATCGGGCTGGCGCTCGAACAGAAGCGGCCCGGGCTGGACATTGAGCGAGATCAGCATCGCCAGCATCACGGCCGTCGTGCCGGAGCCCGGAACGCCGAGCGACAGCATCGGGATCAGCGCCCCGGCGGAGGCGGAGTTGTTCCCCGCCTCAGGTGCTGCGACGCCCCTGGGGTCGCCCTTGCCGAAGGTGTTGTTCTTGTTGCTGACCTGCTTTTCGATGGAATAGCTCATCACCGCCCCAAGCGATGCGCCCGCGCCCGGCAGAACGCCGGCGACAAACCCCACCACCGCGCCGCGCACGGTCGCCCAGGCCGTGCCCAGGATGACCTTCGCCTCCGGGATCCAGGTGGTCAGGCGGATCGCGGCATCGCGATCCTTGATCGCGCGCTCCAGAAGGAACATCAGTTCGGAGATGGCGAAAAGACCCACAAGCGCCACGATGGGGTCGATGCCGTCATAGAGGTTGAAGGAGCCGCCGGTGTAGCGCGGGATGCCGGTGGCGGGGTCCAGCCCGATGGTTGCGATCATCAGGCCGATCAGCGCGGACAGCAGCGTCTTGCGCGGATCGACGCCCGCCAGCCCGCCGATTGTGGCAAAGGCCATGACATAGAGCGCGAAATAGTCCGCGGGCCCGAAATAGATCGCCGCCCGGGCGAGGAGCGGCGCGAAAAGGGTCAGCCCGACAATCGCAACCGTGGCCCCGACGAAGGATGCCACGCCCGAGATCGCAAGCGCGTTCGCCGCCTGCCCCTGCTGCGCCATCGGATAACCATCGAGCGTGGTCATCACGGCGGGTTCATCGCCGGGGATGTTGAGCAGGATGGAACTGATCCGCCCGCCATACATGCAGCCGAAGTAGACCGCGCTGAGCAGGATGAGCGAGGCCGTCGCGTCAAAGCCGAAGGCGAAGGTGAGCGGGATCAGGATCGCCACCCCGTTCACCGGCCCAAGGCCCGGCATCGCGCCGATCAGGGTGCCCGCGAAACATCCGAAAAGCAGCAGCGCAAGGTGCAGCGGTTGCAGCGCCACGGAGAACCCAAGCGCGAGGGACGAGAGAATTTCCATCTATGCTCAACCGGTGAAGAAACTGCCGAGAAAATCGATGGGCAGGCCGAGAAGCTGATCGAACAGAACCCACAAGGACAACGAGCCGGCCACGCCGATCAGGAGCGATTTGCCGGGCGGGCCATCCAGAACGATCGCCACCACCGCTATGAGCGCCGCGGTCGCAATCGGAAACCCGAGACCTTCCAGGAGCAGCGCGTAGACGACGAGCGCAGCCAGCGCCATGGCCTGCCGCAACAGCCGGTCACCCGACGGCCAGCTGACCGTGCCGCCCGGAAACACCACCAGCGACAGCGCAAGCGCCATCGCCGGGATGCCCACCATGACCGGAAAGACCGACGGCCCCAGAACGTCGCCGAACGAGGCCGTGTAGTCCTGCGCGGTCCAGGCATAGAGCGCCGCGACCAGAAAGATCGCGGCGCCCGCAAGCCTGATGCTCATTCAATCACGCCGATATCGCGGGAGATGTCGGCCATGATCTGTTCCTGCTCCCGCACATAGGCCTCGAAGTCGGCGCCGCCGATCCAGATCGGCACCAGACCGAACTCGACCGCGGCTGTCTGCCATTCGTCGGAGTTGTAGAGCGTTTCAAGCCGCTCCACCCATGCGTCGTAAGCCTCGTCGGAGACGTCGCCGCCGGTATAGAGCCCGCGCCAGTTGTAGCCGGTCACGTCGATGCCCTGGCTGATGGCGGTGGGTATGTCCGGAAAGGCCGGGACCGGCTCGGTGGAGAGCGCGGCCAGAACGCGGATATCGCCGGATTCCACGAAGCCCGCGATCTCGCCCAGATCGGTCGAGACAACGTCGAGCTGCCCGCCCATCATCTGCGTCACCGCATCGGTGCCTCCGTCGAACTGAACCCAACGCAGCGCCGTGAGATCCTCCAGACCGGCCTCGCGTGCCACCATAAGCAGGCGGATATGATCCCAGCCCCCCGCGCCGGAGGAACCTGCCGTGACCACGCTTGACGGATCGGCGACCATCGCCGCGTTCAAATCCGCCAGAGTTTCGTACTCGCTGTCCGCCGCGACGGCGATAACGCCGACATCCGCCCCGAGCATGCCCAGATAGCGCATCGTGTCGATGCCCGAGGGGTAGCGGCCCTGCGCGATCTGCGTCACGCCGACGGTCGATGTGGCGACGATCAGGCCCGGATCGTCCGAGCGTTCGGATGCGACCATCGCATATGTCACGGCACCGACGCCGCCGGGCATGTTGGTGATCTGCACATTGCCGTCCACCAGATCCAGCTCCGACAGGATGCGGCCGATGGTCCGGCAGGTGAAATCCCATCCGCCCCCCGGATTGGATGGTGCGATGCATTCATTTGCCTGCGCCATCTGCGGCGCGGCCGACAACGAAAACACCGTTGCGGCGGTGGCAATGGCCAGTTTGGCCGATAGGATGGTTTTTACTCCCATGGGTCTGAACTCCTCCCGTAAAGAAACCCCGGTGCAGAAGAGGTGACCTTTTCGCGGATTTCAAGCCTGTCTTGCCGTATGGAGATTGCGGGCGTCGGAAAATCCGATGGCTGGGCCATGGCCGGAGGCACGGGCAGGGTGGCCATTGGGGTCGGCGGGTTTGATTGCTGTGGGATTTAAGAATATGTTTTCATATGGTTGCCGGGATCTGACACATATGGGCGGGACCTTGGGCGCGTGCCGGTCATCGTCAAGCTTGTCAGCGCGCCCTCATGGAAAGATCGTCATTTTGCAACCGCGCGGCTCTTGCTGCGCCTCGGGTCTTGCTGGCATCTTGCACGGCGCGTGTGGCGCTACATGCCGAGAAACGGACCGTAACGCCGCCGGATGGGAGGAGATCAGAGATGTCGGACACAGCAAGAGTCCTGCCCGAAGGCAGCGCCGTCACGGTCTGCGAAGTGGGGCCGCGGGACGGGTTTCAGAACGAGAAGACATTCATCCCGACCCGCCGCAAGATCGAGATCGTGAATGCGATGTTCGCCGCCGGTTTGCGCCATATCCAGGTGACCTCCTTCGTAAGCCCGCGCGCCGTGCCGCAACTGGCCGATGCGGCGGAGGTGATCGCGGGGATCGCCCGGCCGGATGACGCGACAGTGTCCGCGCTGATCCCGAACCTCAGGGGCGCCGAACGCGCGGCGGAGGCCGGGGTGGATGCGGTTCACACCGTGGTCTCCGCGTCGGAGACGCATAACCGCAAGAACGTGAACCGCTCCATCGCCCAGTCGTTGACGGATTTCGAGGCGGTTGCGGACCTGATGCATCGCAAGGGCATCACCGTGGAAGGGGGCATGGCCACGGCATTCGGCTGCCCGTTCGAAGGCATCGTCCCGCCGGAGCAGGTCGGGCGCATCGCACGGCGCTACCGGGAGCTTGGCGCGAAACGCGTGAGCCTTGGGGATACGACCGGCATGGCGACGCCCGCAACCGTGAAAGCGGCCATTCAGGCGATCCGCGCCGACGCCCCGGAGGTGGAGATCTGCCTGCATTTCCACAACACGCGCGGCGTCGGCCTTGCCTGCGTCATGACCGGGCTGGCGGAGGGCGTAAGCTATTTCGATGCCTCGGTCGGCGGTCTGGGCGGCTGTCCGTTCGCGGCGGGGGCGACGGGCAATATCTGCACCGAAGATCTGGCCTATCTGCTTGAGGAAAGCGGCTATCGGACCGGGCTTGACCTCGGCGCGCTTATCGAGGTCGCGCGGATGACGCAGGACACCGTGGGTCGCGATCTGCCGGGGGAGGTGCTCAAGGCGGGCCCGCGCCTGCGCCGGTTCGACCCGGAGCTGACCGCGACGGCCGCAGGATGACCGACGACATGCTTCCGCTCGCGGGTGTGCGCGTTATCGACTTGACCCGGATCCTTTCGGGGCCGTTCTGTTCGATGATCCTGGGCGATCTTGGCGCGGACGTCATCAAGATCGAAGGCCACGACGGCGATGCGGTTCGGCGGCAGGGCGATATCGTCGACGGGATGTCCTGGTATTTCGCGGGGTTCAATCGCAACAAACGCTCGCTCACGCTCGATCTTCGCGCGGAGGAGGGCAAGGCGGTGCTCGAACGCCTGCTGAAAGACGCCGATATCCTGACCGAAAACTTCCGCCCCGGCGTGCTGGACAAGATGGGCCTGAGCGCCGAGCGTCTGGCCGAGATCAACCCCGGGCTCATCGTGGCCAGCATCAACGGCTATGGGTCCACGGGGCCCTATGCGGACCGTCCCGCCTTCGATTTCATCGCGCAGGCCATGTCCGGGTTCATGTCGACCAACGGAACCGAAGAGACCGGGCCCCTGCGGGCGGCGAACCCGATCACGGATCTGATCTGCGGGCTCTATGCGGCCCTTGGCGCAGTTGCGGCGCTTCGCGGGCGGGAGGCCGGTGGGCCGGCGCAGAAGGTCGAGGCGTCGATGATGATGTCGATGCTGTCGATGATGGCCTATCTGTCCGCAGGTGCGCTGGCGAGCGGCAAGGACCCTGCGCGCACGGGCAACGATCATCCGATCGCATCGCCCTACGGCTTGTTTCACACCGCAGACGGGGACATCGCCGTGGCCCCGTCGACCGAGGCGATCTGCGCCAAGTTCATGACCGAACTGGATCTGGGCCATGTCCTTTCCGACCCGCGGTTCGACACCAACGGCAAGCGCCTTGAGCATCGCGCGGAGCTGAATGCGATGATCAACGCGGCGCTGTCGAAAGATACGCAGGCCAACTGGATCACCCGGCTGAACGGCGCTGGTGTGCCCTGCGGACGGGTGCAGTCCATGCTGGACGTGCTGGACGACCCGCAAGTGGCCGCGCAGGAGATGGTGCTGGACGTGCCGCATCCCGGCCACGGGACGGTACGGATGACCGGCTTTCCCATGAAATTCGCCGCCACACCGCTCAGGGTCCGGCACCCGGCACCCGATCTGGGCGGCGACAGTGATGCGGTGCTGCGCGACGCCGGTTATTCCGATGCCGATATTGCCCGGTTGAGGGCGCGCAACGTCATCTGAAGCGCTCCCGGCCTTTGAGTGGATCCGGGTCGCGGCTGTTCCGATGAGTTCCGCTTGAAAGAGGCTTTGGGGCGGGCTGAAGCTTTCGCAGAGGTTGGTGCCGCCCCGACGCGCTTTGCCGGCGCGTTCGGGGCGGTATCAGGATCGAGTCCTCGGCTGAATCCCGACAGGTCGCGGTGGCTAGAGCGCCGCGGCGGAACTCTCCGCGATTTCCTTGTGGTTCGCGGCGTGCCGGCTGACGAGTTTCTCGATCTTTCCACGATTTTCGAGACCCGATCTTGCCAGCGGATGCATCTCCATCCGGTCGGCGAGGCCCGGAAAACGGGTTTCGATTTCCTGCCGGTGCTCGGGGCTGAGCATCTCGGTCGCCTGCTCCCCCAGAAACAGCGTTTCGGCCAGCGCACCGTTGGCGGTGATGACTTCATGGGTCTCGCACAGGACGTGGTGATAGATCACGCCGGTGTCGGGGACGATCTGTTCGACGCCATCCAGTTCAAGCAGCTTCTTGGCGGGGATCATCATTTCGTCCTCGCCCGTCATGCGTTTGACGATCTTCGAGGAGATGACCACGCGGTGCTGCGGCGAGACGACGAGCGGCTGGGACGGCGAGCCGGCACCAAGAGCCCCGGCCTCGATCAGGATCGGGCGGGTCTTGCCGTGGAAGGCGAGATGCTGATAGCTCAGCCTTCGCTCCCCGGTCCAGACCACGGGCTGTGCGCCGTTATTGCGGGTCATGACCTTGTCACCGGGCCGGATATCCTCGACCTTGACCGGCCCACGGTCCGTGTCGATCAACGTGCCGCTCGCGAAACACACGTAGAGGTTGCTGTAAGGCGTCGCATCGGTGTCGTTGAACTGGGAAACAGTATAGGTTTCGCCCTTGGTCGGCTCAAAATCGAGGGTGAACGCAACGACGTCCGAGAGATTGTTGTTGTTTGGTGTGATGGCCCATATCTTGCCGACAGTGTTGCCGGCGGAGTCCTGCACCGTAAACGTGTATTCCGGGTTTACCTGGGCGTTATCCACGTTCACGCCGTCGATATTGCCGATAATCCGGTTCGTAACGAAACCATGGTCTCCGAAACTGCCTGAAAACTGGTCCGTGTCGCGGTATGTAACGATGTCGCCACCGCCATTGAAGGTGAAGGTCTGGCCGACAAGGCTGCTCGCAGTGCCGGATTGAGTCAGGCCCGGGAAGAGATCGTTCCACGAGAAGACGAGAAGTTGATAGTCTGCCATTGCATTTTACCCTTTACTACAGATGCGTTTTCCACACATCGACCCGAGGCTGTGCTAGGCGCGAAAGATGAACAAACTATGTCAGCTTTCCGGCGGGGATCGGCCAATATGAAGAAACTGCTTAACATTTCACCGATTTGACCGCGCCAGACCCACAAGCGGCTTGCTTGCCTTGGTGTCTGCTGCGGCTGCGTCGGTGATCCCGCTTGGTGCCCTTGCCGATATGCCAGGACAGGTCCGCGCGATTCGCGTTTAGTCGATCAAAATGAATGAGATGTCAAGGACAAGTGCAATATGGTGAGGGTGACAGGCTTCCGATCACGCAGGCATCGATGAGCATTGAGCGCCCGGTTTGGTGCCGCTCCAACGGGCGTTCCGGGCTCAAACCAGTCCGCGGATGCGATTTGCGGGCGCGGGTGGCTTTCGGCCAACATCACCACCGGCACACCGCCCGTGACATGGCGCAGAATAGATGTGCCACGTATCAGCGTGCAGAAGGCCCCTAGCGCCCCGTTGCGGCCGAGATCCCGTGGGCGAGTGTCGCCCCGATCTCATAGTAATAGCTTATCGCGACCGAAAACCGCTCGATATGCCTGTCCTGAACCTGAACGGGAAGCGCGTCGCTGGCGCCCGGACGGAGGAGGCTCCTTGCGGCGGCTGTCCCGAATACCGTGCCGGGGCTTATGCCACGTCCGGAATAGCCGAAAACGGCCAGCGCATTCGGTCCGATGTCGAGTATCTTTGGAATATGGTCGGAGGTCATCGCGATATGTCCGGACCACTGGTGTTCGATCTGTGCCTCAGCGATGTCCGGGAAAAGGCTGGCCAGCTTGCGCCGCGCCCAGCTTTTGTGGGCGCGCCCGCCAAATCCTTCGCTGTCGCCCATACCGCCGACGATCAGCCGTCCCGCCCGGTCGGTACGAACGGAACTCATCACCAGCGCAGTGTCCCAGCATCCCTCGCCGCCGGGCAGAATCTGTGCGCGGATCGAGGGCGGCAGGGGCGCGGTGGCGAACTGACAGTAGTTGACGCGGATGAACTGCGGCGCGGCGATGCCTTTCATCGCCCGGTGGTAGGCATTGGTCGCCAGAAGCAGCGCCCCGGCCCGCACACTGTGGCCACCCGCGGTGACGCACCATGCCTCGGCCTCCCGCGCGATCCGCTCCACCGGGCTCCGGCCGTGCAGGGCGGCGCCCGCGTCTTGCGCCGCGCGGGCGAGGCCCCGGCAATAGGCCAGGGGCTGGATCGTGCCGGCCCGCGGATCGAAGAGCGCGCCGTGAAACGCCGCCGTGCCCGTGCGCCGTGCCGTCTCGGCCTTGTCGAGAAGCTGAAGCGGCGCGCCGTGGCGGTTGCCCTGACGAAAGCGGTTGCGCAGATCCTCCAGACCCGTGGGCCCGTGGGCCAGATGCAGGGTGCCGTTGCGGTTGCCTTCGCAATCGATCCCGTGCCGGGCGATCAGGTCGAAGACCATCTGCGGGCCGCGCCCCAGCGCATCGATCAGCCGGCCCCCCGCATCGGCTCCCAGCGCCTTGACGATCTCGTCAGGCGGCAACCAGAGACCGGCATTGACCAGCCCCACATTGCGCCCCGATCCGCCATGGCCGATGGTCTCCGCCTCAAGCAGAACGACCTTTGCCCCCTGCCGCGCGGCCTCCAGCGCCGCGGCGCAACCGGTGTAGCCGCCCCCGATCACCACCAGATCGGCGTGTGTGTCCGCGTTCAGGGGCGGGGCGGAAACGGCCTCCTCGGCGCTATGGGTCCAGAGGTTGCCGCCCGGATCAGACATCGAAACGGACGCCCTGGGCCAGGGGCAATGCGTCGGAGTAGTTCACCGTGCTGGTCTGGCGGCGCATATAGCCTTTCCAGGCATCCGAGCCGCTTTCGCGGCCGCCGCCGGTTTCCTTCTCGCCACCGAACGCACCGCCGATTTCCGCGCCCGACGGGCCGATATTGACATTGGCCAGGCCGCAGTCGGAGCCTTCGGCGGAGATGAAGAGTTCGGCCTCGCGCAGGTTGAGGGTGAAGACGCAGGAGCTGAGCCCCTGTGGCACGGCATTCTGCATCTCGATGGCCTCGGCGAAGTCGGAATAGGTCATGACGTAGAGGATCGGAGCAAAGGTCTCCGCCTCCACCGTCCGGGTCTGGGCGGGCATGTCCACCAGTGCCGGGGCCGCATAGGCTCCACCGGACACCGCCTTCAGCACCTCGCCGCCATAGACCGTGCCGCCCTCGGACCGGGCGGCATCAAGGGCGGCCTGCATCGCGGCCAGGGCGTCTGCGTCTATCAGGGGGCCCACCAGCGTGCCCGCCTCGCGCGGGTCGCCGACGGGCAGGCTGGCATAGGCCGACTTCAGCTTGGCCAGAAGCGCCTCCTTGATGTCGCGGTGCACGATCAGGCGGCGCAGGCTGGTGCAGCGCTGGCCCGCGGTGCCGACCGCAGAGAACACGATGGCGCGCACGGCCATATCCAGATCCGCCGAGGGGGCGACGATCATCGCGTTGTTGCCGCCCAGCTCAAGGATCGGGCGGCCCCATCGCGCCATGACCCGTGGCCCGACGATGGCGCCCATCCGGGTGGAGCCCGTGGCCGACAGGACGGGAACGTCCTTGCTGTCGACAAGGCTTTCGCCCAGGTCTGCCCCGCCGATGACCACCTGCAGGAGGTCGGCGGGCGCGTCATCGCCGAACCGGGCAAGGGCGCGGTTGAAGATCTCCTGGCAGGCCAGCGCGGTCAGGGGCGTCTTTTCCGACGGCTTCCAGATCACCGGGTTGCCGCACACCAGCGCCAGCGCCGCGTTCCAGGACCAGACGGCCACCGGGAAGTTGAAGGCCGAGATCACCCCGCACGGCCCGATGGGATGCCAGGTTTCGCGCATGGCATGCCCCGGGCGCTCCGAGGCGATGGTGAGCCCGTAAAGCTGGCGCGACAGGCCCACGGCGAAATCGCAGATGTCGATCATCTCCTGCACTTCGCCCAGACCCTCCGAGACGATCTTGCCCACCTCAAGGGTGACCAACCCGCCCAGATCGGCCTTGGCCCGGCGCAGCTCCTCGCCCAGAAGCCGCACGAGTTCTCCCCGGCGGGGGGCCGGAACCCTGCGCCAGGCCTGAAACGCTTTCCGGGATCGGGCGATCACCTCGGGCATCTCGCTCAGCGGGGTGCCCGGCACCCGGGCCAGCTCGCTGCCGTCGATGGGGGACCGGGACGGGAACCCGCCTTCGGCAGGCACAGGGGTCGCCAGATCGAAGGACTTCAGAATTGCTAGATGCTGCATGGCACTCTCCTTAGGTAACAAGCGCGCGTTGATCGGGCCGTCCCATGGACAGCACAAGCGGCTCTCTGGATTGAAGGTCTTTGAAATCGGTCCGGTTGGCCAGCCCCTGCACGCCTGCGAGGATCAACGCCTGCGCGACGGCGCCCCCCAGGGTCGTGCCCGGGCCCAAAATGACGAAAAGATCGGGCGCGAACTCCCGGGCGGCGACCGCCACGGCTCTGGTGAAATCATAGGTTTCGGTCACCTGCGCCGCCAATGTGTAGTCGCGGAGAGCGTCCCGCGCGCTGGCCCCGGGCCACCAGATCGCGCCCCGCCCGTCGATCACGGGCAGCGCGGGCTGACCGAAGAGAGTAGCCGGCAGTGTCGCGCGCGCCCGGGCCGCAACCGGAGCCTGCAGCGCGGTATGAAAGGCCGCATGGTTGGCCAGCCGCATGGGAAACCGGTCCTCCCGCCGGGGCACCGCGGTCTCGAAGGCGGCGAGCCCCGCCGTGTCGCCCGCCACCACCAGCATCCCGCCCAGATCGATCGAAAGGGCGAGGCTGTGGTTCGGGCGGCTGCCGATCTCGGCGATCAGGTTCAGCAAAGTGGTCCTGACGCCCGGCTCCGGAACCCAGTCCTCGCCGACCCATGGGTAGACCATCTGGCCGCCGATCATCGCGGCCTGCATCAGCCCGCCCATGGTGTTGGCCACCCGGAAGCCGTCTGCGGCGCTGAGCGCGCCGGCACAGGCGAGCGCGGTGTACCACCCCATGGAGTTGCCGGTGACCGCGACCACCTCGATTCCGGAGCGGTCCAGCGCCAGGAAATCGCCGAGGGAGGCGGCATAGATCAGCGCTGCGCTGTTGTCGCCCCGGCCATGGGTGCGGGCGCTGTAGCGGTCGGCCCCGTCAAGCGACGCCAGCGACGGCTGATCGCCCGCCCGCCTCTGGGTTTCGAAATCGGCCATCACGCCCGCATCGGGAAAATGCGCGGCCAGATATCCCAGTTCGGATGCATTGTAGGTTCCCCGGCCGGGGCAGATGACCACCGCCGTCCGCATCAGGCGCGGACCTTTGCGCCGGCCCAGGCGCGGGCGGTGTCCACGATCCCCTCTGCCGAGGGCATGGTGGCGGCATAGGCGGGGCCGGTGGCGATGAAACTGTCCAGAGACGTCAGCCGCCGTGTCGCGTGAAGCCCTTTTTCTGCAAAATGTGTCATCAGCGCCTCGGCCACTCCGCCGGAGGCCCGGGTTTCATCGACGATCAGCACCCTGTCGCAGCCCGCGACAGCGGCATCCAGCGCGGCAAGGGGGAGCGGCGCCAGCCAGCGCAGGTCGATCACCCGGGCGGAAATGCCCGCCGCGCCGATCCGAGGCAGCGCCTGGTTCGCCATGTAGGTGCCGTTGCCGAAGGTTACGATCGCCATATCCGTCCCGGTGCCATGGACCCCGACCTCGCCAAGACGGATCCGCGCGTCCCGATCCGGATAAAGCCGCATCCAGCCGTCATCGCCGGGCTGGTGCAGATCCCGCGTGGGATAGAGCGCGATGGGTTCGACAAAGACCACGACGCGCTGCTCCTCGCGGGCCAGACGGACGCATTCGCGCAGCATCCGCGCGGCAACGGCCCCGTCGGACGGCACGGCGAGGATGACGCCCGGGATATCGCGCAGCACCGCCAGCGAGTTGTCGTTGTGGAAATGGCCGCCGAAGCCCTTCTGGTAGCCCAGGCCCGCGATGCGGATCACCATCGGGTTGGTGAACTGGCCGTTGGAGAAGAAGGGCAGGGTGGCCGCCTCTCCCCGGATCTGGTCCTCCGCATTGTGCAGATAGGCCAGAAACTGGATCTCGGGGATCGGGACGAAGCCGTTATGGGCCATGCCGATCGCCAGCCCGAGGATCGACTGTTCGTCGAGCAGGGTATCGATCACCCGATGCGCCCCGAACCGGCCATGAAGCTTTTGCGTGACGCCGTAGACGCCCCCCTTGCGGCCCACATCCTCGCCCATCAGCACCGTTTCCGGATGCTCCAGCATGAGATCGGTGAGGGCCCAGTTGATCAGCCTGGACATGGGCTGGGGCTGGACCATGGCATTGAGATCGCTGCCAAAGACCTGCGCCCGCGTCTCTGGTTCGGGGCCGATCAGCGGCGCACAGACGCGCGGCGGAGGGATGAGGCTTGCCATGACCTGCTCGGCGGTTTGCAGCCGGGGGCGGGTCACCACCCGGGCGGCAACCCGCCGGACCCGCGCGTCGGTCTCTTCGTAGATCCGGAGGGCCGAGCCGCGGTCCAGCGCCCCGGCCTCCCCCAGCAGGCGCACCGAATGCAGCAGTGGATCGTTGGCCTCATCAGCCTCGATCTCGGCCTTCGACAGGTATGCGCTGGCCACGTCCGCGCCCGCATGGCCGTAAAGCCGGACCGTTCGGACGTGCAGAAACGCGGGTTTGCGCCGCTTGCGCACATACTCCGCCGCGGCCCGGGCCGTGGCGTATGTGTCGTAGATATCCAGCCCGTCGCAGGCGAAATAGGCAAGATCCTGGCGGCGCGAGAAGGTCGCCTTGATCCAGCCCTCGGGCGTCTTGACCGAAATCCCGATCCCGTTGTCCTCGCAGCAGAAGAGAAGAGGGAGCGGTACGCCCTGATAGGCGGTCCAGGCCGCTGTGTTGAAGGCCCCCTGCGCGGTGGAGTGGTTGGCCGAGGCGTCACCGAAGCTGCAGAAGGCGATGGCGTCTTCGGCAAAGGCGGTGTGTTCGGGCGGGTTGCGCCGGGCTGCGGCGATCCCGTAGGCCGCACCGACCGCCTTCGGCAGGTGGCTGGCGATGGTCGAGGTCTGCGGCGGAATGTTCAGCGCTTTCGAGCCCAGAACCTTGTGCCGCCCGCCCGAGATCGGATCCTCCGACGAGCATGCGAAAGACAAAAGCATGTCCCAGGTTACCGACTGGCCGGGCACCTGCCCCGCGCGCTGGATCTGAAACGCCGCATCGCGGTAGTGCAGAAAGGCCGGATCTGTGGGCCGCAGCGCCGCCGCCACCGCCGCCATGCCTTCGTGCCCCGAGGACCCGATGGTGTAAAACCCCTGTTTTTGCGCCTGCATCTCCCGGCTGATCCGGTCGAGCGCCCGCGACAGGCACCCCGACCGATAGATCGACACCGCCAGTTCCGGCGTCAGCGGCCCGCTCGCCGGAACACCGGGGGGCAGGTCGCCGGCGGCGACCCGGCCGAGAAAGGCCTCGTGAACGATGCTTGCACGATCCATGGCCAACCTCACATGAACGCCTGAAGCCCGGTCTGCGCGCGCCCGAGGATCAGGGCGTGAATGTCATGCGTCCCCTCATAGGTGTTCACCGTCTCAAGGTTGATCATGTGCCGCATCACCGGAAATTCGCCGGAAATCCCATTGCCTCCGTGCATGTCCCGGGCGGCGCGGGCGATGTCGAGGGCCTTGCCGCAGTTGTTTCGCTTGATCAGCGAGACCACTTCCGGCGCGGCACGGTTCTCGTCAAAGAGCCGTCCCACCCGCAGATTGGCCTGCAGGCCAAGCGCGATCTCCGTCTGCATGTCGGCGAGCTTCTTCTGGTAAAGCTGCGTGGCGGCGAGCGGCCTGCCGAACTGCACACGGTCGAGGCCGTATTGCAGGGCCGCATGCCAGCAGGCCTCCGCCGCGCCCATGACGCCCCATGCAATGCCGTAGCGCGCGCGGTTCAGGCAGCCGAAGGGCCCCTTGAGCCCTTCCGCCCCCGGCAGGAGCGCGTCGTCGCCGACCTCCACCCCGTCCATCACGATCTCGCCGGTGACCGAAGCCCTCAGCGACAGCTTGTGGCCGATCCGGGGTGCCGAAAGCTTCGCCATTCCGCGCTCCAGCACAAAGCCGCGGATCTTGCCCTCATGGGCATCGGATTTGGCCCAGACCACGAAGACATCCGCGATGGGGGCGTTCGAAATCCACGTCTTGCTGCCGGTCAGACGGTAGCCGCCCTTGATCTTTTCCGCGCGGGTGGTCATCCCGCCCGGGTCCGATCCGGCATCGGGCTCCGTCAGGCCAAAGCAGCCGACCCATTCCCCGCTGATCAGCTTTGGCAGGTATCTGTCGCGCTGAGCCCGGCTGCCATAGGCGTGGATCGGGTGGATCACGAGGCTCGACTGCACCGACATCATGGAGCGATAGCCGCTGTCGATCCGCTCCACCTCGCGGGCGATCAGCCCATAGGCGACATAGCCCGCGTCCAGGCCTCCGGCGCTTTCGGGCAGGGTCACGCCGAGCAGTCCATGGGCGCCCATCTCCTGGAGGATGGTGCGATCCGCCTCCTCGGTCTCGTAGGCCTTTTTCACCCGCGGGGCCAAATGCTCCCGGCAAAAGGCGCGGGCGCTTTCGGCGATCAGCCGCTCCTCTTCCTCAAGTTGCCGGGTCAGCAGGAACGGATCCTTGGGATCGAAGGTGGGGATGGCCACGTCAAGCATGCTCGGCTCCCAGAAATTCGGCGATACGGCTCAGGCCGCGATCGAGATCTTCGGTGGAATAGGCGAAGGAAAGCCGCAGATGCCCCGGCAGCCCGAAGGCGCTGCCCGGCACCACGGCCAGTTGCCGGTGCTCCAAGAGGGCCGCGCAAAAGGCCCCATCGGTGTCGAAGCCGAGCCGGGCCATGGCGTCCTCCACATTGGGAAAGACGTAGAAGGCGCCATCGGGTACCGGGCATCTGAACCCCGGCATCGCGGCCAGTCGCGCCACGACGCCGTCGCGCCGGTCGCGCAGCACGGCCAGCCGCTCGGCCAGCAGGTCCTGCGGACCGGTAAGCGCGGCCAGCGCCGCGGCCTGCGATATCGACGAGGCGCCCGAGGTGATCTGCCCCTGCACCGCGGTCATCGCGTCGATCAGCGGGCGCGGCCCGATCCCCCAGCCGATCCGCCAGCCGGTCATGGCATAGGCCTTCGACACGCCGTTGACGATCAGAACGCGGTCCCGCAGGGCGGGGGCCGTGTCCCGAAACGACCGGAAGGCGGTATAGGCCAGATGGGCGTAGATTTCATCGGCCAGCACCATGATATCTGGATGCTGTCCCAGAACCTCCGCCAGAGCGCCGAGCTCGGCCTCTGAATAAAGCGCGCCGGAGGGGTTGGAGGGGGTGTTCAGCACCAGCCAGCGGGCGCGGGGCGTGATGGCGGCGGCCAGTGCTTCCGGCGTCAGCTTGAAGCCCTGCGCCATCGGGCAGGCCACTGCTACCGGCCGCCCCCCGGCCATGGCCACAATATCGGGATAGCTGGTCCAGTAGGGCGCGGGGATGATCACCTCGTCCCCGGGATCGAGACTGGCGAGCATGGCGTTGGCCAGCACCTGCTTGGCCCCGGTGGAGACAATCACCTCGGCCGGGTCGGCCCCCGCGACCTCCGCGATGGCTGCGCGCAGGGGCGCTGTGCCACGGATTGCGGGATAACGGGTCTGGCCTTGCAGGGCGGCGGCATGGGCGGCCTCGATCACATGGGCGGGCGTTGCAAAGTCCGGCTCTCCGGTCGACAGCGCCACAACATCGATTCCCTCGGCCCGCATTTCAGCCGCGGCCTCGGTCAGGCGGGCGATCTCGGATACCTCGATCGCCGCGATGCGCTTTGCCCGGTGAAACGCCATGATCCCTGTCCCCCTGACGCGCCCTGAAACTGACTTGTACCGCCAACCTACCAAAACCACTCACCATGGAATATTGAAGGTTCTGAACAATGGTTGGAGGATTCGTCACATGATCGCGCCCCGGCGATTTCTGCCCTCGATCAGTTCGCTGCTCGCGCTTGAGGCGTTCGACCGGCTTGGCACCGCGGTTGCCGCGGCGGAGGAACTGTCGCTCACCCATTCTGCGATCAGCCGTCAGCTGAAGGTGCTCGAAGAGCAGTTGGGCGTGTCGATGTTCGTCCGGGATGGCAAGGGGCTCGCGCTGACCAAGGCGGGGGCCCGCTACGCGGCCTCGGTGCGTCAGGTCCTGCATGGCCTCGCCAAAGCCTCGCTGGAGATCAAGGCGGGCGGGAACCGCGATATCATCAACCTTGCCGTCCTGCCCACCTTCGGCGCGGTCTGGCTGACCCCCCGGCTCAAGGGGTTCTGCGACCGGAACCCGGATATCTACATCAACCAGCGCGCGCGCCTCTCGCCCTTCGATTTCGACCTCGAAAGCTTCGATGCGGCCTTGCACTACGGCGCGCGGGACTGGCCCGGGGTCAGGTATCTGGAACTGGCGCGGGAGCGGATGGTCCCGGTCTGCGCGGCCTCGGCGGCACCCGCCGCACTGCCCGAGCCTGCGTCTCTGCTCAATGCCCGGCTTTTGCATCTCGACAGCCGGCCGGGCGGTTGGGAGGAGTGGTTTGCGGCCAAGGGCGTGCCTGCGACCCGGCTCAGAGGTATGGTTTTTGACCAATTCGCCAGCCTTGCGGCGGCCACGGCGGCGGGGCTTGGCGTTGCCTTGATGCCGGAATATCTGGCAGAAGCAGAGATCGCCGCCGGTCGCCTGGCGCCTCTGGATGACAGGCCCGTCCCGGCGGGCGGGGCCTACTACCTTGTTTGGCAAGCGAATTCGCAGCCAAGTGCGGCGCTGGAAAAGCTCGTCGCCTGGCTGGACGCGCCTGTGGCGTGAGATGCGGCACGTCCGGCGTTGCGCCGGCCTGCGCATTTCGCCGGCGGGATGGTTGAGGGATTTCGGCTTGACAGACCGCGCCACTCCCACAATGGTCTATATTAAGAACCATTGGGGAGATCACGGACATGACTGACATCACAAGCGACGAGATCATGGCGATGCTGGCCGCCGGACTGGCCAAGGCCGCCGAGCTGGAGGAGCCCTCCTGCGTTTCGATCGTCGATCAGGGCGGCAATATCGCAGGCTTTGCCCGCAGCGACGAGGCGATGTTCGGCACCGCCGAGATCGCGCTGACCAAGGCCTACACCGCCGCCGCCTTCAAGATGCCCAATGGCGATCTGTCGGCGGATGTCCAGCCGGGCGGTGAGATCTTCAACCTGGAAACGGCCGGGCGCGGGCGCAGCTTCACCGCCATCGCAGGTGGCTTTCCGGTCGAAAGGGCGGGCAGGTGCATCGGTGCCGTTGGTGTTTCCGGCGGGCCGGTGGAGCATGACGTGCTGATCGCACAGGCCATGCTGGCCGCCTTCCCGGGCTGAAACTCGGACCGGCGGGCAGGGCGCGCCACAGCTTCAGAACCCACGGCCGAAAGGGTGTCGCGATGGACAAGGACAAGACCGCAATTGCCGACTATGTCGTGGTCGGGGGTGGCTCCGCCGGCTGCGCTCTGGCGGCCCGATTGTCCGAGGATCCCACGATCAGGGTCGTGCTGATCGAGGCGGGCAAGAGCCGTGGCGGGCTCACGGATTACTGGAAGATCGAAATGCCCGCCGCCTTCGACTGGGTTTGGCGAAACGAGAAATACAACTGGATGATGGAGGGGGAGCCCGAGCCCACGATGCACGGCCGCCGCATCTTCCAGCCGCGAGGCAAGGTGCTTGGCGGTTCGTCCAGCATCAACGGCATGGTCTTTCTGCGCGGGCATCCGCTGGATTTCCAGCGTTGGGTCGACGAGGGCGCGGCGGGCTGGTCGTGGCAGAATGTTCTGCCCTATTACAAGCGTCTGGAGCGATGGGAAGGCGGTGAAGGCACCTATCGCGGGGGCTCGGGGCCGATCTCGGTCCGGAAGGGCAGCTTTCCCACCCCGCTCTATGACGCCTTCATCGAGGCGGGCTCTGAGGCCGGTTATCCGGTTTCCGACGATCTGAACGGTGCCCAGCCCGAGGGGATGGGGCACCTTCAGATGAACGTCCACAACGGCGTGCGCGCCTCCACCGCGCAGGCCTATATCCGCCCCAACCGGCACCGCAAGAACCTCACCGTGATCGACCAGGCCCAGGCCAGCGGTCTGATCCACGAAGGCAACCGGGTCGTGGGGGTCAACTTCTCCCGCTTCGGGGACCACGGATATTCCGCCCGCGCCGAACGGGAGGTGATCCTGACCACGGGCGCGGCGGGCAGCCCGCAGATGCTGATGCTGTCGGGCATCGGCCCGGCGGATCACCTGCGCGAGATGGGGATCGACTGCCGCACCGACTTGCCCGGCGTGGGCCAGAACATGCAGGACCATCCGCTGGTCTACATGAAGTTCCATGTGGACAAGCCCATTTCGATGTCGCGCTACATGCGCAAGGATCTGATGCTGTTCACCGGCGCGCAGTGGGTCACCACCCAGTCCGGCGCCGGGGCCACCAACAATGTGGAGGCCGCGGCCCTCGTGCGTTCCGACCCCGCCGTGCGACACCCGGATATGTATATCCAGTACTTGCCGGTTGTGATGGACCATGATGACGGTCTCAGCCCCGATTTGCACGGCTTTACCTATTGCATCGGCCCCACCCGGATCGAACGGTCGGGCTGGCTGAAACTGCGCTCCGCCAACCCGATGGATCAACCGCGCCTTATGTCGAATTTCCTTTCGACCGACCACGACATGCAGCAAATGCGCAACGCCATCGAGGTTGGGCGGCTGATCGCCTCGCAGAAGGCCAATGCCCGGTTTGGCGTCAGGGAGGTCGACCCGGGGCCCGGCGTGGCCTCCCGTGAAGCGCTCGACCACTATATCCGCGACAATACCGCGGGTGATTTTCACCTTTGCGGCACCTGCAAGATGGGGACGGACCGGATGGCCGTGGTCGACCCGGAACTCCGGGTTCACGGGACCGAGGGGCTGCGCGTGGTCGACGCCTCCGTGATGCCCTCGATCGTCAGCGCCAATACCAATGCCACGACGATCATGATTGCCGAGCGGGCCGCCGATCTGATCCTTGGCAAACAGCTGCTGGCCCCGGCCGATGTCCCGGTGCCGACCGGCGAGCCACTGTCACGGACCAGCGTTCTGGGTAATGAAACCCCGCCGGTCGAACTGACCGCCTGAGATCCTGTGCGCCCATGGGCCGTCAGACATCGCGCGCCCGAACCGGCGACCGATATGCGCTTGCGCAGGGAGGTTGTGGCGCGCGTAGACAGGCTGCTCCCGAGCGGTCCGGAGCGGCATCTGAACCGGCTGCTCAGTTCAGGGCACCCTCGGTCGCCTCGGTGCTTCCATCTGCATCGGGCGGGTCGTTCAGCGCGGTTGCGGTCATGGCCGCGATCACCTCACGCGACTTGACGTCAAAGAGACGCCGCGCCGATTTCGCCGCCGCGTCCGGCAGCCGGTTACCCACCGCATCGGCAAGGGCGCGCCAGATCGGGCGCCATTCGGCCACGCGATCCGCCACGCTGTCCGGGCGCACGGGCGTGTTCAGACCCGCGAGGGCTCGCTCGATCCCCTCCACAAAAAACGGGTTCCGCGAACTGTGCCCTAGGGTCGAGAAGAACAGGTATTGCGCCTCGCGGAGATCCCCCGCCTGCCGGGCCGGGTCCAGCATGCCAAGCGCGGTTTCGAGCGCGGCCAGATCGGCCGGTGTGCGCCGTTCACAGCTCAGCACCGCGGCCTCTTCGAGGATTGCCTTGAGATACTCCAGACTGCGCCACGCCATATCGGGCCGGGTCAGCAGGGAGGTGTGGGCCAGATGATTGATCTGATCCTCGTCGGCGACAAAGTTTCCCCCCTTGGCCCCCCGGCTGGACACCAGATACCCCTCGGCCTCAAGCCGTTTCAGCGCTTCGCGCAGGGTCGCACGCGAAATACCCAGGGATTCCGACAATTTGCGCTCTGCGGGAAACTGCTCGCCCGGGCGCATCGCGCCGATCTCGACCTGGCGTTTGATCAGGTCGTAGGCGATGCCGTGAAAGGGTGCGCCTTCGATGCGGATGCCGGTCCAGAACATCTCAGATCACTGTAAATGTGTTGTCGACGGTAATGTCCGCCCCGTTGATGAAACTGGCGTCGTCGGACGCCAGGAAAACGGCGACGCGGGCAACCTCCTCGGGCTCGCACATCCGCCCTTGCAGCGTGCGGATATCCTCTTCGCTGGCGGGCACGTTCAGTTGCCGCAACTGCTCCATCTCGAACTCGCCGTGTTTGGTGCGCACAAAGCCGGGGCTGATCACGTTGGATCGGATGCCCCGGTCCCGGAACTCCACCGCGACGGAGCGGGTGAACTGCGTGACCGCGGCCTTGGTGGTGCAATAGATCGCCTCCATCGGCGTGGCCGTCGAGGCGGAGACCGAGGAGGTCGTGATGATCGCCCCGCGGCCCTTTTGCAGCATCGAGGGCAGGCAGGCCTGGGTCATCAGGACCACGCTGCGCACGTTGTTGTTGATCAGAAAATCGAAATCGGTCTCGGTCACCTGCAGAAGCGGCTGAACCTGGATCTCGCCGGCCTGATTGAACAGGATGTCGATGCCGCCGAAGCTGGCCTGCGCCGCCTCCACCACCGCCTTCACATGCCCGGACCGGGAGACATCGGCGGGTACGAAGAGAAACCGGTCGCTCTGCAACTCCTCCGACAGGGCGTGTCCGTTTTCCTCATCCCGGTCGGCGCCCACCACGGCGGCACCTTCCTTGATGAACTCCCGCACCGCGGCCCGGCCGCAGCCGTTGGACGCGCCGGTGATCACGGCGACGAGGTTCTCGAGCTTCCTGCGCTGCAAGCGGTCCTGCCTCCGTTTGACATCAGGAAAGGGTCGGCGGCGATGGCTCACCGCCATAACGGCCCTTTCAGTCGGGCCAGCTTATCGCAATCGGGCAGGGGCAGTAAATACTCGGCTAGGGTTTGCAGAAGACGTCTAGGCCGCCGGTGATCTCCATGCCGCCATACCCCCGCTCAAGCGCCTCGCCGAAGACATCGACGATCATCCTGGGAAAGGCGTCGGAGATGCCTGTGGCCTGTGCGGTGTCCAGCAGGTGCTGCATCGCCGCGAAATGCACATCCAGTTCCGCCTGCCCCCCGTGGAAATCGCCCCGTTCGATCAGGTCCTTGCTGTATCGGGCCTCCGCGTCGATCTCCACCAGCCAGGACGGGACGGAGCCGAACACCGCTTCGTCCGGCATCCCCTCGGCCCGGGTGAAGGCAAGGCCCTGAAAGAGACCCACCATGGACCCGTAAAGATAGGACAGCCAGGCGAGGTCTGCCGCCGCGGCAAAGCCCGGATCGGGCCCGAGCCAGCCTGACCTTGCGCCGAAGGTCATCAGCGTCGGCGCGCAGGCCTTGTAGACCGCTTCGTCGCCGGAATAGGCGAAACGGGTCATTTCGGCGCCGACTCTGGCCGGGTAGGTGAAAATCTTGCCGTCGAGATACCGCGCGCCCAGATCCGTCACCTTCGCGCTGAGCGCGCGTGCTTCTGCCGGGGTGCCGCTGCATAGCTGCACGAAGGTCTTGCCTGCGAGGGCGGCGGAGACGTCTGTCTCTGCAAGCACGGCCTCGGTCGTCTCGTAGTCGGACAGCACCCAGACCTGTATATCGGTGGCGGCAATAGCTTCGGCCACGCTCTCGGCCACCGTGGCCCGGTCCGCGAATGTCGCGGCCTTGTCGGCGGTGCGGTTCCATACGGCCACATGGTGGCCGCCGGCTATCGCGGCCTCGGCGATGGCGCTGCCCATATTGCCTAAGCCTATGATCGCTAGAGACATATCTGATCCTTCCTGTGGTGGGTTTCGTTCATGGCTTCTGCGGCTGTCTCAGCGTTTCCGCCCCGGCGCCCGGGTCAGGAACGCCGCCAGGAGGATCAGGACAACCGAGAACAGAATAAGCAAAGTCCCGACCGCGTTGATTTCCGGCGTCACGCCGCGCCGCATGGTGGAATAGATATACATCGGCAGGGTGTTATCGCGCCCGGTGAGAAAGAAGGTCACGGGGATTTCGTCGAAGGACAGGACGAAGACCAGAAGCCCGCTGCCGACGATCGCGGTCTTGATATTGGGCAGCGTGACATACCAGAAGGTGGCCAGCGCGTTTGCGCCGAGGTCGGAGGAGGCCTCTTCAAGGGATCGCGGAAGCCGCTGCAGCCGGGCAAATACCTGGATGACCACCACCGCCAGAAGGGCCGTGGCATGGCCCAGAACGACCGTGTGCAGGTTCAGGTTGAAGCCCATGAGGTTGAAGAAGTTGAGCATCGAGATGCCGGTGACGATCCCGGGCAGGGCGATCGGCAGAAGCAGCAGCCGCCGAAACAGCGCCTTGCCCGGAAAGGCGAACCGGTGCAGCGCCATGGCCGCGGGGATCCCGATGCAAAGTGCCAGGGCCGTCGACAGGGTGGCCACGTAAAAGCTGTTTCCCACGGCCTCAAGCAGGTCCGCATTGGCAAAGAGCGTCCTGTACCAGTCCAGCGTGAAGCCCGAGAGCGGCCAGGCCAGAACCCGCGAGTCGTTGAAACTGAAGATGATCAGAATCGCCACCGGCATATAGAGAAAGGCCAGCAGAAGACTGGCATAGGTGATGAAGGCCCCGTCCGCCGCGCCTTTCGGGATAGACAGCGGGGGCTTGCGCGGCTTGGAGCGGGTCAGAGCGATATCGGCCATCTCAGAACTGCACCTTCGCGCGCTGTTCGAACCTGTCCGACAGCGAGATGATTGCAAGAACCACCACCAGCATCACCACCGCCAGAGCCGACCCGAGCGGCCAGTCGAGCGCTGCGCCGAATTGCGAGGTGATGACATTGGCCACCATCAGGCCGTCGGGCCCGCCGACCAGAAAGGCCGCCACGAAATCGCCGAAGCACAGGCAGAATGTCAGGGTGAAACCCGCGACGACGCCCGGCAGGGAGAGCGGCACGGTGACCCGCCAGAAGGTCGTCCAGGAGCTTTGGCCCAGATCGGCGGAGGCCTCGTCGAGGTTGCGCGGGATCTTCTCCAGCGCCGCATAGATCGGCATCACCATGAACGGAATGAAGATATAGGTGAGCGTAATCACCATGGCGGCCTGGCTGTAGAGAAACACATCGAGCGGCTCGCCGATGATCCCCAGCCCCATCAGCGTGCTGTTCAGCACCCCTTGCGTGCCAAGTATCGTCTTCCAAAGGTACGCGCGCAGCAGATACGACACCCAGAGCGGCGCGATCACGCCGAAAAACAGCACCTTGCGGATCGTTGCGTTCTTCAGCCGGAAGACCAGGAAATAGGCAAAGGGATAGGCCAGAACAAGCGCCGTGACCGACACGATCACGGCGATCTTCAGGGTCCGGCCAATGACGCTCAGATACTGCGGTTCGTTCAGCAGCGTCAGGTAATTGCCGAACTGAAAGGCGGGTTCGAAAAGCGGGTAGCTCTTGATCCAGAAGCTGTAGGTCAGGAGCACCCCGTAGGGCACCAGCATGAAAAGCACGATCCACAGGATCGGAAGTCCGAGAAAGAACCCCATGCCGATCCGGTCGATTATGCGCAGGGTCATCGCCTATCGCTCCGCGCCAAAGAGGAGGATGTTGTGCGGCTCGACCCCCAGTGCGACCGGGTCCCCCGCACGCGGATGGTCGGAATGCAGCATGCCCTGGCGCAGCATCTCGTCCACCAGCACCTCCTCGCCCGAGGAAATGCGCACCACCGTCCGCAGGGCCAGACCCTGATAGATGGTCTCGACCACGGTTCCGGGCAACACATTGGCGGGCCGGCACTCGGTGTCCTTCAGGATCTGCATCTTTTCGGGCCGGATCCCGATCTGCCCGATGGCTTGCCCGCCCAAGGGCATGACATCCGTGGCTTTCAGCTTTTGATTGCCCGCCTCCAGCGTGACCAGCCCGGCGCCGCGCGCCACGACCCTGGCGCTCAGAAAGTTGGTGGTTCCGATGAAATTGGCCACATAAGGGGTGGCGGGCCGCTCATAAAGGTCTTCGGGTGTGCCGTCCTGCGCAATCTCGCCGGCCTCCATCACCACCACCCGGTCCGACATCACCAGCGCCTCGGTCTGATCGTGGGTCACCATCAGAAAGGTGATGCCCAGCTTTTCATGCATGTGTTTCAGTTCGACCTGCATCTGTTCGCGCAGCTTCGCATCCAGGGCTGATAACGGCTCGTCGAGGAGGATCACCTTGGGCTCGCGCACCACGGCCCGGGCCAGGGCGACCCGCTGACGCTGACCGCCCGAAAGCTGGTGGGGATGACGCTCGAACATGCCGGACAGCCCCACAAGCTCCAGCGCCGCCTCCGCCTTGTCCCGCGCGGCGGTGCCCTTGATGCCCTTGCGCTCCAACCCGTAGGTGATGTTCTTGCCCACGGTCATATGGGGAAAGAGCGCGTAGTCCTGAAACATCATGTTGACGTCCCGCTGTTGCGGCGGCGCGGCGGTGACATCGGCCCCGGCGATGCGAATTGTGCCCGCCGTGGGCACTTCGAAGCCGCCGATCATCCGCAACAGGGTGGATTTACCGCATCCCGAGGGGCCCAGAAGCGTCAGGAACTCCCCGTCTTCGACGGCAAGATCCACATGGTTCACACCGACCACCGGCCCGTAATGCTTGCTGATGCTGTCAAGCTCGATGATCGCCGCCATGGGCCGGAGCCTCTTGCCAGTTGCGTGAAAGGGCAGGGGGCCGATCCGGCCCCTGTCTTGCGGTCGTTACTGCGCCTTGACCGAATTCCAGGCGTTCACATAGGCGCCCATCCGGTCGCCCAGGGGTTGCCACATCAGCAGTGCGTCCAGATAGGCCGGGTCGTCCTGATGCAGGGCGACGAACTGCTCTTCGGTCATGCAGTTGCGCGCGGCGACCGGATTGGCGACCGAGTAGCCGTTCACATTGGCCACCCCGCACTGGCCCTGTTCGCTGAGTTGCATGTTCAGGAACGGGTAGGTGCATGCATTGTCCGCGGAGCCGTCGGCGATCATCCAGGAATCCATCCATCCTTCCGCGTTTTCCTCCGGGATGAACTCCGTGACCTCGATGCCTTCCGCGGCGATCAGTGCCGACTGGTAGCCCGCCCATGTGTTCGAGATATCGACCTCGCCGCCGACATAGAGATCGACCAGTTCGCCCGCGGTGGACCAGTATCTGCGCACCAGCGGCCTTTGCTCGATCAGCGTCTCGACCGCCGCCGCTATCTGCTCGTCCGAGAGCGTGTAGATGTTGGTGTCGCCGTTATAGCGGGCGGCCACATAGATTGCCGATTTGTCGTCCCAGAGCGCGATGCGGCCTTCGTTCCGGGGGTCGAAAAGTGCTGCAAGGGAGGTCGGCGGCGTTTCGAAGGCATCGTCGCGATACATGAACGCGATAGCGCCCCAGGTGTAGGGCATCGCGTAGTATTCGCCGTCCATCTGGATGTTGTCGAGTTCCCGGAACTGGGGATAGATGTTCTCCCACTCGTCGATCCGGCTGATGTCGATGGGTTCGACGAAACCGGCTTCGATGATCAGTTTCGTGATGTCGGAGGCGGGCGTGATCAGGTCGTAGACCCCACCGCCCGCCGCCATCTTGGCGATGATTTCTTCGCCGGAGCCCACATAGGTCGCCGAAACGCGACAGCCGGTTTCGGCTTCGAATGCGGCGATGAAGCTGTCATCGGCATAGCCTTCCCAGGTCAGCAGGCTCAACTCGCCCTCGGCCCAGGCGGGCAAGGCAACGGCGGTGGCAAGGCTTGTCGTGAGGATCGTTTTAAGTGGCGTGGTCTTGGCCATATCGGTAGCTCCCTTGCGAGACGGTGAAGACTGTGCGGCGCTTTGTCGTGGCGGCGCGCCGACCGCGGGCAAGAACTCAACTGGGTTGTGCTGGCGATCTGGCCGTTAGACCGGAGCAGCCAAGGTAAGGTATACGCAACATACCATTTTAGTTTGAGATTCGTGTCAACCCGGTCCGGCGAAGGTTTCAGCGCCCAAGGCCTTGCCCGCCCATGAGAAGGTCCTCCTGTTTGCGCGCCGGGCGTGGCGCCCGGATCTTCTTCCGAATGCCGATCAGACCAAAACTGCGCCAAAGCACTTATTCCAGATCGGTCAAAGTCGCCGCCGGAGGCGCGAAGGCCTCGCAACGGCGCAGATTTCCCAGCCCCGGCCAAGGTGGAGATACGGGTTTCCGGTGTGAGGCGGGTTCGTCGGTTGACAGCAGGCTGCTTCCTAATGGTACGTTAGCCATGCCTTTAGTGATGTGAGGGAGTCAGCCATCATGGATGCCAAGAGCCACCAACCCGTCAGCACACACCGTGTTTTTCAGGATCGGTTCGAGGGAAAGACCGCCCTCGTGACGGGCGGGGCCAGCGGCATGGGCCGGGCACAGGCTCTGAGGCTCGCCGCCGAAGGCGCCAGAGTAGCGATACTCGACCGCAACAAGAGCGGGGCAGAGGAGGTCGCCCATGAAATCGCGGCCCTCGGCGCCACCGCCTGTGCCGTCGCGGTCGATCTCTCCGATGTCGATGCCGTCGAAAGCGCTCTCGAAACGGCGAAAGCCAGCTTGGGGCCCGCGCAATTGCTGTTCAACAACGCCGGTATCGTTCTGGTCAAACCCTATGTGGAGTGTACCGAGGACGATTTCGACCGGCTCATGGCGGTGAATGTCAAATCCACCTTCATGGTCACCCGCCGGGTGATCCCGCAAATGATCGCAGAGGGCGGCGGCGCGATTGTCCTGATGTCCTCGGTCTCGTCCATGCGCGGCTTTGCGCTGGAGGCGCTTTACGGGGTCTCCAAGGCTGCGGTTCAGGCGATGATGATGAATATCGCCGTGGAGTACAGGCAGGACAACATCCGCTGCAACGCGGTGTGTCCCGCCTTTGTCCGCACGCCGCATGGTCTGAATGAAATCAAGGACTTCCAGGCACTTGGCTTCGATTGGAGCGACGATGATCTGGCGGCGACGCAATTGCGCATCTGCGAGCCCGAGGAGGTGGCCGATGTGGCGCTTTTCCTGGCCAGCGACGACGCGCGTTTCGTGAATGGAGAGGCGGTTGTGGTCGACAATGGCTGGCTTGCGAAAGCCTGACTGCGAGGTCCGGCCGAAGAGGTCCGGCAAGGCGTCCTTGCGGCAGGTGCCGGGCGTGAGCAGACGAGGCCGAAGGGCGCTCCATCACGGATGCGCGGGAACCTCTCTCCCGGTCTCCAAACCGTCCGGATGACTTGGCCTGCTTTTACTCTAAAGGCCAAAGCGCTAAGGCGGGCGCGCGCCTAACGGCCGGTGTGCGGGACTTTGCAGACTTTTGCTACACCGGCCCCAACGACCGAAGTGACTGCTTCAACGAAATCATATCTGGGCGAAAAACTCTGCCACACGAGGTTGAAAATGCGGTACAGCATCATCTCGAGAACAGAAACGATCAGCCGGCATGAGTTCCCACCTTTGCCCTTCGTCGCCAAATTGAATTTTTTCGATCTGTTTAGGACTTATAGGAGCGGCAAAAAAGTGGGACGCAAAGCCAGTCGCTCTTGAATATTTCTTTTCCCAAACAATGCTATTGGGTTGAATGCTCAGCCCTAGTTCTTCGTCTAGTTCTCGGTAGAGAGCCTCACGCGGAGTCTCGTTTTCTTCGATCCCACCGCCAGGCAGGTCCCAGAAATTTGGAAACTTTATGAACGAAACATTGTCTCTCAGTATCGAGACAAGCGATGTTTGGTGATAGAGTATGATTTTGGAGCCACTTTGCGACATCAACGCTCTTCCTTCATTTCCCTAAGTTGACCTTCGCTGCCCTGCAGAAAGGCGTCAAGATGGGCTCAAAATGCGCATTGCAGCGCTATAGCAGACAGGGCGGTTAGTGCTCAAACAAGGAACGCGTTGACTGCCTGGAAAACACGGTGCGCGCGCTTTTCGGCACTTGCAAAATGAGCTCCGTTCGCGATTTCGACATACTGCCTGTCCGCGCTTCCGAGGCCGTCGAAGAGCCTGAGGGCATCGGTCCGGGTCGATGTCGGATCGGCGCCGCCACGGATCAGGAGGGTGGAGCAGTGCACGTCTTTCGGGTCATAGAGCCGGCGTCCGTTGAAGGCCTCCCACAGGTCCAGAAATGTTCCGTTGGGCGCACGGAAGGCGGGCGGATCGTGGCCGGCGGAGCGGGGATCATCGACGAGCGACGCCTGTACCAGCGCCTGAAAGACGGCCTCATCCCGCCAGTCTGCCCCATCCGGTATCTCCGCATCCCACCGTTCCCGCGTGGCGGCCTCGGTCACCAGCCGCGCGGCGCCGTGGCGCGGGTCCAACCTGGCCGGGTCGTTCGAGTCAGCCAGGATCGTCAGCCAGCCGGTATTGATCTCGGCAAAGATCGGCGCATAGAGCACGAGACGTTCGACCCGCGCGGCGCCGATCGTCGAGGCGTAGAGGGCCGTGGTGATCGAGCCCCAGGACCCGCCGATCAGGCGGATGCTCTCGACTGCATGGTGCGCGCAGATCCACGCGACGGCATCGTCGATGTCGCGGATCGCTTCGGACGCACGGGCATAAGGTTCTTCCGCCGTCTTGAACACCTGCGAATGCGACAGCCCGTAGCCGCGGATATCGAGCGCATAGGCCGCGAAGCCCGCTTCCGCCGTCGCCCTGAGCCAGCTCGCCCCCGGGTGCGGGATGTCGTAAAGGCGGCTGGCATAGGTCGCGCCATGGACGAACAGCACGGGCGCACGGGCCGGATCGTCCCCATGGGCGCGGATGTGCAGCCTGAGACCGGGCTCATCCGACGAGGCGATGAAGTGGGACGCCGCGGTGTCGTGGTCGCGCCAGGTCACTGCAGGGCCCTCGGGATCGCGGTGACGAGATCGGGAACGGCCCAGAGTATCGCCATCCCGGTCAGGAAGATGCCGACCACGGGCCAGGCTGCGCGGAAGACCTGTGCCGTACTCATCCCGTCGGCCGCGCCTTTCAGGGCAAAAAGCGTGTAGCCGAAAGGAGGCGTCAGGCTGCCGACTGTGAGGTTGATCAGGAAGATCGTCCAGAACCAGATCGGATCGAAGCCCATTGCCGCGACGATCGGCTGATAGATCGGAATCGCCAGCAGCATGAAGGCGATCTGGTCGATGAACATGCACAGCAGGAACGGGATCGCCATCATCAGAAGGAATGTCATCGCAGGGCTCCACCCAAGCTCGGCAATGAGGGTGACAAGGCCTCTGGTCGCGCCCGAGAAAGACAGCAATTGGCTGAACAGCTTGGCCGAGGCGACAATGATCAGGATGACGACCGAGATCGTGACGGCACTTGCCACAGCCTCGCGCAGCATGACCCAGTTGAGCCGCCCGAAGATCGCGGCCACCACCATGGCGCCCACAACACCGGTTGCCGCGGATTCCGATGGCGAGGCGACCCCGAGCAGGATGAGCCCCATCACCGAGAAGACGACGATGAGGAACGGCGCCATGGCGAGAACCGCGCGCCAGACCGGCGTTTGCGCCTGCGTGATGTCCGCCTCCGGCATCGGGCCGCCGCGCAGATAGACCCAGGCAAGGGTCAGCGTGGCAAAGAGCAGCCCGGGGATGATGCCGGCGACCAGAAGCCCGGCGATGGACACATCCGCAAGCGAGCCGACGATGATGGCCAGCAGGCTTGGCGGAATGATCGGCGCAAGGCTTGCGCCCGCAAGGATCGTCGTGGCGGAGGTGCGGGAGGCATAGCCGCGCGCGGCCATCAGCGGCAGGACCGACCGGCCAAGCATCGCCGCCACCGCCACCGCCGATCCCGAAAGCGCACCAAAGACGGTCGACAGCGCGATGGTCACGACATAGAGCCGGCCGCGAAGCCGCCCGATCAGCCTGTCTATGCTTGAAAACAGCACGTCCACTGTGCCGGAGCGGAACAGGATCTCTCCCATCAGCACGAAAAGCGCCACGGTCACCAGCGTCGAGGAGGTGGCGGTTTCGAAGATCGAGTTGGAGAACATGCCGAAGCCCCTCGGCCCGATCAGCACGAGAACGCCCAGGATGTTGAGCAGAAGAAAGCCCACGAAGATCCGCGCGCCGGAAAAGAGAATGGCCAGCAAAAGCCCGATGGCGAGGATCAGGAGAACGGCCCAGCTCATTGCCGGCGCCCGGCGATCTGGCGCAGGAAATGCAACGCGGCAGAGGCGAAGCCCGCGGCGATCACGGTGGTGATCCACCAGCGCGGGATCGGGTTGGCCGCGTTTGTCATCAAGCCGCGCTCGAACTGCCTGAGTGCTTCGCCCGCAACGATCCAGCCGGTCACTCCGCAGGCGACCGTGCCCAGCATTGCATTGAAACGGCCAAGCCAGATTGCCGGGCCGCCGGGCAGCGCTTGGGGGATGATGTCGATGGCCACATGGGCATTGCGGCGCGTGATGTCGGGCAGGGCGCAGAAGATCATGGCGGCCAGTGCATATTGCACCGCCTCGCCCGACCATGTCGTCGGCGCGCCGAGCCCGTAGCGCATGATGACTTCGAAGACATAGAGAGAGACCGCGGCCACCAGGGCGCCCCCCGCCAGTGCGAACAAACAGCGAGAGGTCGCGTCATGCAGATCGCCGAGGCGGCGCATGTCAGTCGGACAGATTGGCGGCTTGGGCCAGCGACCTCAGCTCCGCAACAGCTTCGGGCGAGGCGCCTTCGGCGACAGCCCACACGCCCGAAGCCCAGAGCGCATCCAATTGAGCGGCGTCCTCGGGCGCGAAGTCGGTCACCTGCATCCCAAGTTCCAGAAGGGCCGCGCGTTCGTCGGCCGCCAGCAGGTCGAAGCGCGCAACGCTGTCGGTCTCAAGCCGGATCGCGGCGCGTTCTATGGCGGCCTGCGCCTCGGCGTCGAGCCCGTTCCAGGCGTCGAGATTCATGAACATCATCAGCCCCACCTGGCCGAAACCGGGTTCGGTCATGTAGCCCGCGACCTCGTGCCAGTTGAAATCCAGCGCGCCGGTCAGGCCCCAGGCCGCGCCGTCGATGGCACCCGTCTGAAGGGCCGAGTAGACATCGCCGCCGCCCATGACCACGCCCGCCCCGCCAAGGGCTTCGATCATCGGATGATAGGAGACCGTTCCACGGATGTTGCGGCCCTCGAATGGCGGCGTTCCGGAGATCGGTTCGCGGAGGTAATAGCGGAAGCCGACCGACCCGGTGGGAGGGGCCGAGAGCAGCTTCATCCCGTGCGATGCCTGATAGTGCGCGTCGATGAAGCCGATGATCCCCGCCGCGCGCCGCGCGACCGGATCTGCGCCGATCGCGTCGATCGCCAGCCCGACCGAGGTGGTGCCGGCGTGATAGGCCGGATGTGTGAAGAGCAGGTCGAACACGCCCGCCTGCGTCGGTTCGAACTGTTCCAGCGGCGGCACCGCATCGGGCCCGGTGAAGGAGATCGTCACGCTGCCGCCCGATTCCTCGGCGACCAGCGCGGCGAAGGGTTGCGCCACTTCGCGGGTGAACACGAAATTCTCCGGAAATGCGCCTACCGCGCGCAACTCCTGCGCCATAGACGCGGTTGCGGAAAGTCCAAGCGCAATCGCGCTGGCCAGTATGGTCATCTTCGTCATCTTTTTCCTCCCTCCGGCGTTGGAGACAATACGACTCGAACGCTTGTAAATGATTTTATAGTTCCGTATGGAACCTTTTGTAAAGTTCCAAATGGGACTTGATTGGGCTAGAGTGCGCCATGACCAAGAACAACGACTCAGGCTTCGATGCGGCACGGGCGATGGCCGACCAGTTCGGCCCGCTGTCGCTGACGATGCTCATGGACACCGATCTGTCGCCCATCTGGCGGGTCAGCTTTCTGGCGAACTTCTTTACCGGACCGATCTATGCCGAGCTTCAGGACCGGTTCGGGCTGTCGCGCCCGGGCTTCGTGATCCTGTTCAGTCTCTGCCATCAGGACGGGCTGGTGGCGCGCGACATCTGCCTTGTGACGGGGCTGCCCAAGAACTCGATCAGCCGGGCCGTGACCGAACTTGAGGAAAAGGGTCTCATCGGGCGCGACACTGACACGGCCGACAAACGCGCCAAGCCCCTGACGCTGACCGCCAAGGGACACGCGCTGCTGGCCGGGGTACTGCCGCTTTTCCGCGAGAGACAGGCCGCGATGCTGGCTCCGCTCGACCGGCGAGAAGCGGCGGAGTTCAACCGGCTGATCACGAAAGTCGTCTTCGCCATGCCTGGTTGGGTGGCTGCGGGATAGGGCGGGGCCGGGGAGGGATCGGCTCCGCACGGCCCTTGCAGGACGCTATGCAGTCGGTGGACGCAATGGCGCTGCGTGGCTGAACGCCGTCGGGGTCGGCGAGAGGCGGCGACCCCGGGCATCCGCGCCCGGGCGGCGACGGGGTTCGGCCCACGCGATGTGCTCATTCGCGATACGGTTTCGTGCTGGTCTCAGAACCGCATGCTGTACATCATGCCCAATCTCAGTTCCGGGCTTGTGCCGCCCGCGGCCAGCTCGCCGGACAGGCTCAGGCTGGCGCCGTTTCGGGTGGCGATGGTTGCATGCCCGCCGATGAAGCCCTGTAGGGAAGTCCCCGATTGGCCGGTCCCGAAGACCACGGGCTGTCCGGCCGCGACCGCGCGCACATCGTCGGCATCGGTATAGGCGAGATCTAGCCCGCCATAGAGCGTCACCGCCATCGGCCCCAGAGCGGTCCGCCGCGGGGCGAGATCCGTTTCGACCTTCGCGCGGAGATCCAGACGCTGTGCGCTGCGCTCCTCGACCGTCAGATCGGCCTGCGATCCGGTCTCGGCGAAGGCATCCGACTGCACCCAGCTGTAGCGAAGCCGCAGGCTGGGGCGCAGGTCGATCTCGTTGAAGCGGGTTTCGGTGCCGAAGGTCGCGGACAGGCTGAAGAACCGGCTGTCGGGGCTGGAGACCGCATTCTCGATGCCGGTGGGCACGGTATTGTTGGCCACGCGGCGGGTCGATGTGCTGCTGACGGTGCCGAAGCTGAGCGCGGTTTCAAAGAAGCCGTAATCCGTCGTGCCGCCCCATGTCAGCCCGCCGAAGGTCGCGCGGCCGTCGATCTGCGAGCTGCTGAAGGGGGTTTCGTATTCCGTGTCCTGCGTGCCGACGACCCCCCCGATCCGACGATCTGCGGACAGGGCGAAGGTGCCCCCCAGCATGCCGGACAGGGTGTCGGTGTCGTCGGCCGATGCGATGGTGCCGGTGGCCCAGACACTGCGCCCTTCCGCGCCGCCCGCAGCCCGACGCTGATCGAGGGTGAAGCCGATCCGGTCGATCGTGCCGAAGGCGCTCCGGTCGAGGGCCGCGAAATGGTCCGGATCGAACACATAGAGCGTGGTGCCGACCACAAGTTGCGGGCGCCCATCGCTGAGGATGTTGTCAGGCGGCGCTAAGTTCCAGGTGAGCGCTGCATTCGGCAGGCCCACATCCAACGTCGCGCCGTTTGCGAGAAACTGCAGCTCGCCCACGATGATCGAGCCGGGGTCAAGCCGCAGATGGGTGTCCGACCCATTCGAGGTGAATGAAAATTCACCCCCACCAAGACCCGAAAAGATGCGCCCGGTGTTGCGCACGAAAACATCATCGGTGCGCACATCGATGCCGTTGATGCCGGGGGCGGTCCGGATCTCTCCTGAATTCAGCACACTGGCCCCCACCGTGGAGGCCAGAATCGCCTCGTCCGCAGCGCCTTCGGCGCGGATCAGGCCCGTGTTGATCAGGGTCGCGTCCGACCCGAGGAAGGTCTGCATGCCGGAGCTGGTAGCACCGGTGACAAGAATTTCACCGCTGTTGAGCAGAACGACATTGTTGCTGTTGAAGCTGTAAAGGCCATTGGAGGTCTGGCCACTCAGTTCAATAACGCGGCTGTTTTCAACCCGGGACCCGTCCGCAACCTCATTCCAAATCCCATGGGCCCCCAATCCGTTTGTCGTGATCTCACCGCTATTCAGGATCACCGCGTTCTGACCGTCGTTTCGAATGCCCGCGGCGTTGCCGTTTGTCGTGATCTCACCGCTGTTGGTGATCACGGGATTGTCGCTGCCCGCTTCGACAAAAATACCGTGCGCGCCAAGCCCGTTGGTAACGATGCTTGCCCCGTTCAGAACCGTCGCATCGTCGGCATTGAACTGGATACTGATCCCATAGGCGCTTGTGCCTTGGGTCACGATTTCGGCCCCGTTGGTCGAGCCGGTCTCGATGACGATCCCGCTGCCGCCGCCGCCGACGATACCGGAAGCGTCGTCGCCGGTCGTCTGGATGAGCAGGCCGTCAAAGAACACCCGGTTGCCGATGCCCGAGACACTGATGCCTCTGCCGTTCGCCCCCGCTGTCCAGATCTCCCCGTTTCCCGTGACCGAAACGATGTTGTCATCACCTATCACAAGGATGCCCAAAGAGTTGGTTCCGGTGGGATCGGTCATCGCGATGGTGCCTGTGTGGTCGATCGTGCTTCCCGAGCCACTCACAAAGATGCCGCGCGATATGCCCGCGCCAGACAACTCGATGGACCCCTCGTTCAGGACGCTGCCACCATCTGAAAACATTTGGACGCCGATGCTGTCGTCCCCACTTTGCACGATAGTGCCCAGGTTGATGACTCGAACCCGGTCGCCGCTCGCATCGATAGCGATCACGTTGTCCGGCCCACCGGGACCGGCATTGTTGATCGAGCCTGCGTTAACGACCAGCCCGTCTTCGGAGGTCAGCAAAATCCCTGTTCCATTTCCAAAGACACCGCTGATGCCGATAGACCCCGTATTGGTAAGGGTCACGCGATCTCCTGAGCCCCAGATCCCGATGTTTCCGTCCGAAAACACATCTATGGAACCGTCGAATATCACGCGGCCGTCGTCGCCGAACACGGCAATCCCGACGGCCTCGTCGCCGGCGGCAATGATTGTATCTAGAGCCTGAATGCTGCCGTTGTTCCCTTCAATCAAGATCCCGAAGCCCCGGTCGATGCCGTCAGGCCCACCGGAAATCTCGATCCGCCCGTCGACGATCGCCTGGGAATTGTCGCCGAACATGCTGATGCCGTTACCGCCGGCGCCATTGACATTCAGGGCCGGGGAAGGCGTTCCGCTCTCGATGATCACGGTGTTGTTGTCGCCGGTTGCGAGGATCGCGCTTTGGCCGACACCGCCCACGGTGATAGAGCCTGCGGGCGCAGTGACGATCAGCGTGTCATCCCCATCGACGATTGCCAGTGGCCCTCCGTTGGTGACAAAGGTCGGTCCGTTGACGGTGAACGTATCCTGTGCCTGCGCCGGACCTGCCGGTAACGCCAGGGCGATCAAGACCCCGAGGCCCAAACCGGGGCGGAATGTGATGAATGCTGGTTTCATAATTTTTTTGCCCAATTTCCGAAATCACGTGCCGCGCGATGTCGCACCGCCGAAGCCCGAACCTGTCGGAGGTGTCCGGTTGCGTTTGCCCGTGCTGAATGTGCCCGATCCCGATCCGTGCCTGGCGCCGTTATCCGACGCGGCGGTGGAATTTGGAATGCGCAGCGCTGCAGTGTCGCTATGCGCGGATGCAGGTAGAAAACACCCGAAGAGTGATGCCAAGACATCCGCCCGCGCTCTAGGCTGGCTCGTACAGGTTGCCGGATCGTTGGGTGAGCGCGCGCGTCCGGCGGTCGTGCCGCAAGGCAGTTCAATGAGGAGGCGAAATGGCCATGAGTTTTGAGGGCGTCCTGTTGCTGCTCGCGCTGATCGGGCTTTTGTATGTCTGGCCCGCAGTCGCCCGACCCGGCCGACCGCTTGCCGCGGCGATGGCGGTCGCGGTCACACGCTTCTGCTGTTCTGGCGCTCGGCCTATGTCGGCCCGCTTGCCATGGAAGAGCCACGCGGAATGGGGGCGGCCATCGACCTTGCGCTTCGGGGGGTCGCCACCGGCTATGTGATCATGGCCGGCGTGGTGCAGGGCGTTCGACACTGGGCGCGGTCCGGGGGCATGGCCGGATATCGCCACTGGATCGTCGTGCTGGCGGGCGGATTGATCGCGCCCCTGTTGATGGTGCCGTTTTTCTGACGGCGGGGCCGTGTCTAGATGTCCAGCGATTGCCTGAGAGCGGACAGCAGGATCATGAACCTCCGGATTGACCGGGCCGTCGGATCGGTGATCGCGTCTACCGCATCCATCGCCATTGCGGGACCCGCATGGCCGCTGAGCGCGCTCGCCAAAGTCGTCAGCAAGGCGTCGCGCGCCTCGGGATCCTGGACATCCCCCGCAATTCTCAGCGCATCGTCAAAGCGTTCGCCATAGACCAGCTGGATCAAAAGATTGCGCATATGCAGGGCGCGGATTGCCGGATCCCCGATCTGCAAGACCGCATCCTCGGCAATCTCAAGATAAGTGACATATTCTTCCTCCGAGCCCGATCTCGCCGCAAAGCCCAGATTGGTGATGCGCCCGCGCAGTTGCAGATCGGTGTTGTCAAGGTGGCGCAAGCGCGTTTCGGCAGTCCCGTATTGACCCAGGCTTGACTCCAGCTCGGCCAGCCGGCTGATCGTGTCATCCGTGACCGGGACCCATTCAGGTCCCTCGACCATGTCCAGAAGCTGCGCCATTGCCATGCCGCCGATCTCCACACGCCGAAGCCTCAGGGCTGTATGCGCCAGAAAGATCAGGCTCCGCGCCTGTTCGTCCGGATCATCAACGGCAGCCAGAACCGTCATGGCTTCGTCTAGCAGTCGGGCGGCAACCAGACTGTCCGCGATATCCGAGGTTTCCAGATTTCGCCTGTCCCGGTCACGGATCTGCGCAAGGGTGTCGATCGCCCATTCGACGTCGCGGGACAACGCCATGGTCTGCGCCAGTTGGGCAAGCGCGCCGTCATAACGGTGCGGGATCCCGTCGCCGTCTCTCGGGCCGGCCTGCAACTCGTCCATGGCCGCCTGCAGGGGAACGCGAACATCCAGGTTGATCCGGGGGCTCAGCGCGAACCGCGCAAGCATGTTGTAGGCCTCCACCTGATCGAACCGATAGGTGCTGACATCGGCGATCGCGGCGATGGCAAGATCGTACCGGCCAACCAGGAGCGCCGAGCGGGCGAAGGCTCCGAATGCATGAAAGCGCCGGTCCGCATCGGGCAGAGCGGCCAGTTCGCTGCGCGCGGCGGCAAAGGCCTGTTCCGCCGCCTCCATATCTCCCGCACGGGCCAGCGCCTCGCCGATGCGGGCCCCTGTCGTCACCCGCCACATGGGATCTTCGATCTGCTCCAGGATGGTGCGGGCCATGTCGATCTGGCTCATCTGAAGGCGGTCGGACGCCATCCGGGACAGCAACGATCCGCGCCCGACAGGGTCGTCGGCCATGTTCTCGGCGACCAGCTGCAAGGCCTCCTCGGTCTGCCCTCGTTCCAAAAGCGCGAGCGCCAGTGCGCTCAGGCCCACGAGCCCCAACGGTGCGCCGGTTCGGTTCTCCGTCGTCAGTTCACGAAGCGCCTGATCGACCGCCCCATGATCCACCAGATTGGCGATGTGCTGAGAGCGGGCGTGATCGTACATTTCGTCATCTTCGATCATGTGCAAGAAGCCCAAGCCGAACTCCCTGCTCTGCGCCCCCAGTCCCGAAACGATGTCCAGCGCCGCAATTTCACGCATGCCGGGCTGCGCCCAAAAATCCATCATGTGATACAGCGCCGAATTGGCTTCATCGAACCGTTTGCCCTCGGCCAGTGTTACGGCCAGTTGCTGCGCCATCCTGTCCATCTGGTTCGGATCTTCTATCGCGGGCAGACTGTACCTGAGTTCGTTGAATATGACCTCCGTGCACCCGGCCTCCGGTGCGGCGAGACACGCGTCAAGGCTGGTCTGGGACAAGGCTGGGTCAGACCATGCCAGAAAGGCGCAGAGACCCGCGCCAAGAATGATCGCCGCAGATCCGCTCCGGCGCAGTCCCGACAGCGGTGCCGGGCCGGAACTCCGATGCAGACGGAATGCAGGATGCGTTGGGTGGGCTTTGTCCATCAAGAAACCTTGATCCTTCCGCAACACATGCCGCCGCCGGGCCCAAAATGGGCAGGGGCAGTTGGGCCGGTTTTTTCTAGCGCCGGCCTCGCCGGAACAGAACCCGCGCCACGACACGGGCGCTATGCATCCATGCATGACCGTGACGGTTGAGATCGTTCGTGCGATATGCCCAAATCCCATTAGGCAAGAGCCCGGTTTCAGTGGCAAGAGGTCTGCGCTCGCGATGTGATCGGCAGAGGATGAAGGCCGGCTGGTCCGGCCGCATGCCATACCGGTCATGGAAAGGTGGAAATGGCGCTCGCCCGAAAGAGTCTGATCGGAATGTTGGTGATCGCTGGCATTGTTGCACTTCTACGAAGCAACCTGCTCGCAAACAGCTACCTTCTGCTGACGGAATCCGGTTTCTATATACCCGCTGAAAGCAGCATTCTGACCTTCCGGGTGCTTCAGCGAAATCCCGGATCGGGCGACTGGTGGCTCTATGGCGTCGACGGAAGGTATCACTACGCACAATCCGATGAGGACCCCCGCACCTATCATCTTGTCGATAAAAATGAACTGCCGCACGGCTTTGAGCCGCTCGATCGTACGACGTGGTCTCGCAGGCTGAGCCATGCGGGTTCACAATAGCACTGGAGAACACAGCGATGTATCGGACGTCCCTTCTTGCCCTTCTGATCGCAGTCGCGGCCGGACCAGCCGCCGCAACCGGCGAAGTGTATTGCGAAGCGCCGGGAGCATCCGGGGCTGTCTTTTCCTATGGCTTTGGCAGTGTCCCCGGGATCGCGCTTGTGAATGCCACCATCCGCGTCGAGGGACAGCGCTGGAGCCTCATCGAAGCGGATGGCGCCATTCCGATGAGCCTTGCACAAGCCTCGCTTGAGAACAGGCGCACCCTTATCGACTTCGCCGATCCGAATATGGAGCGTATTGTCGCCTCGGTGCGTCTTCTCTCCGCGGTGGAGGGCGACGACACCGTAACGGTCGGTACGCTGCACATTCCGGGTACTGGCGTGTTTCCGCTGCTGTGTGACTGAGGACCGGACGGACGCTCTACCCACCCCGATTGCAGATCGACAGAAACGTAATCCGCATCCCCGGTATCACCATGAGGCGGTGTCGGGAACGCGCAGGGCTGCATAGCGCCACCGCGGAATTGCATCACATCAGCCGTCGCGAAAACTCCGAAGACGCGCTACCTATCTGATTGCCGGACCGATGCAGTCCCGGCCAGGGAGGGGACAGATGGCGAAACCTGTCGAGCCAAGGCGGGATATCGACGGTTTGGATCAAAGCTGGCTGACGGAGATCCTCTGGTTATGGCGGTTTCGGCAGTGCCGGCGCCGCGCTGTCCGATGGAGATTGAACAACGAGATGTTCGAGCGTGCCGCGATGGCTCTGCCAAGGCTGCGCGATTTCGGAAACGAGACCTATGGAACGGCCGAGGTCTCCGGGCAGATATGGATCGTCCGCGAACGCTATTTTCATGGCTGGCCCGATCCCCCGCGGTTCTTCTTCTTCGCTCTGAGCGATGGTTCCATCTGGTCTGCCGCCGATTTTGCGGACTGGCCGGTCACCTGGTGTCGGGAAACGGGGCGCGACGGAACGCCGGAAGCTCACTTGTGATGCCGAAAATCCGCACCTGCGCGATCGGGTCGGCTGTGCACCAAGGCTCTGGCGATTTCGGAAAGGGCCCCGTCCGCAGAGCGCTCAGCTATCGCCGCCCGGAGGTGAACGCGGAACTGAGATCGTCGATAACCTTGGACGCCGATGACATGGCGATGAGACCGCAGCCGTCCACCATCGGAACAAGTCGGGCAAGAAGGTTCGGTATGCCGTCTTTCGGCGCCCGGCCGCTGTTGACGCGCATCAGGAAGTCTCTCTCCACATGATCGGGCCGGGAGCCCCCGGTCATCAGAAGGAGAGCCTGAGTTCCCAAGCTCCAGTTGCCTAATGCAAAGAACAGGTCCGGGGATGCATCGCGGCACCGCGTCGAGGCAAGCGCCGGCAAGGTCCATCTCGAAAAGGCCGGAAAGTGGCGCCGATAGGTCTTGCCGCCGAAACCGTCGACCTGTTCGTATTGCTCGCCGCTGAAATCGCTGCGGGATTCGGACAGAAAGCTTATCCGTCCCAATCCGACCAGCACATCGAGACAGGCGCCGCACTCAGCTTTCGTGGGTCTCCCGTCAACATCGTCCAGCAAATCCCCGTCCTGACAAGTCTGCCAGAGCCATGCCCCGATGAACGGGGCTCTGACATCCGCCAGTGGTGCCTGCACGACCAGCGGATGCGTCGGGGAGCATCTCTGGAAGCTCACCTCCATCATTCTCTGCCTGATCCCAAGGGGTTGCGGCCATCCGGTGTCCGGTCCGGCGGCTTCCGTTCTGCCTGCACCGCCTGCGGGCGGCGTCGATCTTCCGCTCCGGTCGGGGTTGTCGTCATCGGGATCACCGGCGCGGATCTGCTCGTAAGTGACTGACACGACGCCATCCGAACACGCTTCATGGTCTGAACACGGTTCGGTCAGTTCGGGACATGGCGGAAAGGACTGCATGTCGGGTGAGCATGCGACGAAGGGGATTGAGGGCAGGGCGACGGGCCGCGACCGGTCATTTTCCAGGTATGTGTCATTCTATGGCGGTGTCCGGTGTGCGTGATGAATAACGGAAGTGAAGGCGCGCCAGGGAGCGGGTCTTCGTCCGAGCGAAACACGAAACCGACCTTTAAGGAAGCGGCAGGACTGCAGGGCGGCCATGGCGAAATGCATGGTTGATGCCCCTCATTAATCCACAGGCGCGTCTTGGCCTGCGATGTGTTGCCTGCAGTATCGCACCTGTCGGGCGACAGGCACGCGGGCTGCCCAGGTTCGGCGACAGGGATCGCCCGGGCAGTGTGGCGTTTGGAATGTTTCCGGATTTGCCGGGCGCGTTGGTCTGGACGCCTGCCGCCCCAAGGGTCTGCGGGCGCAGGTCGCGGCGGTCCGAGTCTTGGGATTGCAATAGCAGATCATTTTTGTCAGGATTGACGCAGCAACCGGCTCGGCAGCTGACTCGCCCCCCATTCGCGACAACGGAGGCTTCAGGTGCCGCGCCGATACAACCGACTTCTCCTGCCATTTTTCCTTGGCCTTGCGACCGCATGGCCCGCACTTGCCGACGAGATCACCTTCACCGACCAGTTCGGCCGCGATGTGTCGCTGCCGAGCCTGGCCGAGCGGCTGGCGACGATCCCGATCCCCGCCGCTTCGATGGCCGTGGCCGTGACCGGCACGCCGGAGCCCATCGTGGCCATGCACAGGCTCTCGCAGACCGCCATTGTGGAGGGGATCCTCGGGGAGATTTTTCCGGGCCTGCGCGATATCCCCTCCAATATCGTCGGCGAGGGGTTCATGCCGAATGTCGAGGCGCTTTTGACGGTCGACCCCGACCTTGTCCTGCAATGGGGCACGCGCGGGCCCGACATCGTCCAGCCCCTGGAAGCCGCGGGGTTCACCGTTGCCACCTTGCAGTACGGCAGCGAGGAAGACGCGGCCCAATGGATCGCCATGCTGGGGACAGCCCTGGGGCAGGAGGACCGCGCGGCCATGATCCTGGACTGGCGGTTCGGGGCATTGGACACGATGCAGGCCCGTGCCGCCGGGATCGCGGCGGAAGACCGCCCGCGCACGCTCTACTTCCTGCGCTACCTGTCAAGCCTGCGGGTCGCCGGCGAGGGGACCTACAACGATTTCTGGATCGAACTCGGCGGCGGGGACAACGTGGCCGATGAGGGCTTTCAGGGGTTCAACGATGTCAACGCCGAGCAGATCATCGCCTGGGATCCGGAGGTGATTTTCCTCAACGGCTTCGAGGAGGCGCTGACCCCCGACGACGTCTATTCCAACCCGCTCTTCGCGGATATCTCCGCGGTGACGAACCGGCGTGTCTACAAACTTCCGATCGGAGGTTATCGGTGGGATCCCCCGAACCAGGAAAGCCCGCTGACCTGGGCCTGGGTGGCGAGCCTCCTGCATCCCGACCGACCGGTCGCGGGGCTGCGGGACGACATCTCGGCACGCTACGAGATGCTCTATGGTCAAGCGCCCGATGACCAGGAGATCGACGCCATCCTGCGGGTCGATATCAACGGCGTCAGCGCCGCTTACGAGCAGTTCCTGCGATGAGTCTGGCGACGGCTCAGGGTGCGGAGTTCGCCTCCCGGCGCTGGTCTGCCCGAAGCCTCTGGGCGCTGGCGCTTCTGACGCTGCCTGTCTCGGCGCTCTGCGCGCTCGGGTTCGGGCGGTTCGCGGTGCCGCCCGTCGACGTTCTGCGGATTCTGCTGGCCAATGTCGTTCCGATCGAGCCCACATGGCCCGGCACGGCGGAGCGGGTGGTGGAGCTGATCCGACTGCCGCGGGTCCTGTCGGCGATGATCGCGGGCGCGGCCCTGGGGCTGACCGGTGCCGCGCTACAAGGCATCTTTCGCAATCCGCTGGTGGGCCCGCAGATCATCGGAGTGACATCGGGCGCGGCCTTTGGCGGGGCGCTGGCGATCTTCCTTTTCGGCACTGTGCTGACGCTGATCGGGTTCGCCTTCCTCTTCGGGCTTCTGGCCGTCGCCATCGTCTACGCGCTCGCCCGGGTGGACGGGCAGGCCCAGGTGCTTACCCTTGTTCTGGCGGGGGTGGTCGTGTCGGCCGCGTTTTCCGCGCTCATCAGCCTGCTGACCTATCTCGCCGACCCGAACGACACGCTGGCGGCCATCGTCTACTGGCTCATGGGCTCCTTCGCCACGGCGAGCTATTCAAGCCTCGGCGTCCTTGCGTCGGCCACCGTGGCGGGCTCGGTCCTGCTCTGGTTCCTGCGGTTCAGGATCAACGTCCTGTCACTGGGCGACGAGGAGGCCACCGCCCTCGGCGTTTTGGTCGAGCGGTCGCGCTGGCTGATCCTGGCTGCGGTTGCGCTGGCGGTCGCCGGCATCGTGTCGGTGGCCGGCATCGTGGGCTGGGTGGGGCTTGTGGTGCCACATATCGCGCGCATGATCGTCGGGCCGGATCACCGGGTGCTCTTGCCCGCATCGGCCATCATCGGCGCGGTCTATCTGCTGATGATCGACACCGTCGCACGGACGGCCACACCGGCGGAAATCCCGCTTGGCATCCTGACCGCGCTGATCGGTGCGCCGGTCTTCGCGGTGATGCTGCGGCGTCTGCATCTGAGGGGGTGGGGCCGTGCCTGAGGCGTTTGTCTCTCTGCGGAATGCAACCATCGCGCCCGGTGGGCACGAGGTTGCGCGCGATGTGACCCTTGAGGTCACCGCCGGGCAGATCCTTGCCATCCTCGGGCCCAACGGGCGCGGCAAGACCACGCTGATCAAGGCGCTGGTCGGTGCACTCCCGCTTTGCGCCGGAAACCGCGAAGGCCGTGGCGCAGTCGCCTATGTGCCCCAGGGAGCGGGGATCGGCTTCGACTACAAGGTGCGCGAGGTCGTGGTCATGGGCCGCGCCCGGCATCTCGGCCTTTTCCAGAGCCCCCGGATGGCGGATTATGAGGCGGCAGAGGCCGCGCTGGCGCATGTCGGCATGGCCGATCTGCATGATCGCAGGGTCACGACCCTTTCGGGCGGAGAGCGTCAACTGGTGATGATTGCCCGTGCGCTGGCCGGAGAGTGCGATCTGCTGATCCTCGATGAACCGGCCTCGGCGCTTGATCTGAAGAACCAGCACAAGCTTTTCGGGATCCTGCGGACGCTGGCCCATGATAACGGGCTCGGCATCGCGTTTTCGACCCATGTGCCGGGCCATGCGTTCGAGGCCGCGGACCGGGCCCTGCTGCTCTATGGGCAGGATCGCCGGGTTCTGGGCCCGGTGGCGGAGGTGCTGACCGAGGATGCGCTGAGCGCGCTTTACGACACGCCCGTGCGGGTGCTGGAACAGGCCGCGCCCGAGGGCACGCTTCGCGCCGCCGTGGCCGTGGCGGGCTCGCCATGAGCGGGCGGTTCCTGTTCCTGAAGAACACGGTCGGCACGCCCGGGGCGATTGCCGCGCCGCCGAACGGTCACGAGATCGCCGTGCTGGAGCAGCCCGCCTTCACCCCGGACGCGCTGGAGACTGTGTGTGGCCTGCTTCTCGGCCAGCATCTCGACGAATATCACCTCGGCACCCTGCGCCCCGGGCTGGACGCGTTTCTGGCGCGCGGCGGCGCCGTGGCCACGATGGGGCCCATCGCCGTGCCCTACATGTCCATCCTTCGGCCCCACCGGCCCGAGGGGAGCGGCCGTCGCGATGACTGGGTGTTGGAGATCGCGGGCGATCACCCAATCGTCGATGGCGTCTCCGCAGGGGATATCACCTTCCGAAAGGGCGTCGTCGGCTTCTGGGCACGCGGCAGCATTGCACCGCCCGACGACGCCCGGATCGTGACCCGCTTTGCCGCAACCGGGGCGCCGGCGGACTGGGTCTGGCACGGGCCCCATGGCGGCAAGCTGTTCGTCCATCCGGGCAACGATGTTTGGGGCTATGCGCAGGAGCCCAACTCGTCGGCGCGGGTCTTTGCGCAACTGCTGGATTGGATGGCGGCATGACCGGGATCGCGGCGATCGACGGGGGCATGTCCTACCACACGCGCACCCTGCGCCGGGGGAAATACGCGCGGCTTTTCACGTCGCTCATCCGGCCGTCGGACCTCGGCGCGACCGATCTCGGCGCATTCCCGACGCTGCTCGTCCCCTGCCGGACCAACGGTCAACGTCTGGCGGGCGCGCGCGCGCAGCTGGCAGCCTTTATGGAGGCGGGCGGTTTTCTCGTCGTGATGGGCGAAACACGGCCTGATCTCTTTCTCGACGGTGTCGCGGTCGATCCGGTGCCCACCAACTTCTGGTGGTGGCTGGAGAACGAGGGCGATCTCGGCCTTCGGATCACGGCACCGGACCATCCGCTCATGTCCCGCCTGAGCCAGGCGGACCTCACATGGCACGTTCACGGAACCCTCACGCTCACCGGCGGCGGCGACACGCTCGCGGCGTGGCACGAAGGGGCGGCTGGCGGCCCGATTCTGATCGACAGCCGCAGGGGCAGGGGGCGCCTGCTGATCACGACGCTTGATCCGATCTACCACCATGGCTCGGGCTTCATGCCGGCGACGACGCGGTTCCTCGACGTGTTCCTGCCCTGGCTGGCGGAGGAGACGGCGGCGCATATCCGGGGGGCGGCCCATGTCTAGCACCGTTTTGCCCCGCATGGCCCTGCTTGCCGGTCTGGCGCTGATGTCCATGGGCCAAACCGTGCTGTTCGCCATTTTCGGGCCGCTCGGGCGCGATATGGGCATGAGCGAAGTGATGATCGGCGGGGTGATTTCGCTTGCCGCGATTGCCGTGGTCCTGACCTCGCCATGGTGGGGGCGGCAGGTCGACCGGATCGGGCGGCGGCCGGTGTTTCTTTTCGCCATGGCCGGCCTCGGGGTGACGACACTCGTCTTCGCCCTGATGCTGGAGGCCGGGCGGGCAGGGTGGATCGCGGGGACCGGCGCCTTCCTGTTGCTGGGCCTGTCCCGGATCGTCTACGGGTTGAGCGTCACCGGCGCGCAACCGGCGGCCATCGGCTGGGTGGCCGATACCACAAGTGCCGCGGAGCGCACCGGAGGGATGGCGATGATCGGCGCAGCCTTCGGGATCGGCACGATCCTCGGGCCCGTTGTGGCCTGGGGTCTGTCCGGCTTCGGGCTGCTGGTGCCGCTCTACACGGTCGCGGCGCTTGGCGGTGCGGTCTGTCTTCTGGCGTGGCGTCTGTTGCCTGAAACGCTGGTGGCCGCCCCCATCCCGCCGCCGCCGCTCCGCCCCCTCGACCCGCGGTTGAGAGCAACACTCGGGACCCTGGTCGTCGTCTTCGTCGTCATCTCCGGCCTGCAGCAGACGATCGCCTTCTACGTTCAGGATGTGGGCGATCTCGATAACGCCACGACAGCCGCAAACGTGGGCCAGGCGTTGGCGTTGCTTGCCGCCGTGATCTTTGTCACGCAGATCTTCGTGGCCAACCGAAAGCCTGCGCCGGGTCTGATCGTGCGTCTGGGTCTTGGCATTGCAATCGTCGGGCCCGTCGTGCTTCTGCTCTGGCCCGGACAACCGGGTATTCTTGCCGCCCACGCCCTTCTCGGTCTGGGCATGGGCCTTGTGATCCCGGGTTTGCAGGGGACCGCCTCGCTGTCGGTGACGGAGGACGAACAGGGTGCTGTCGGCGGTCTCGTCGGCGCCGCGATGGCGGGTGGCTTCGTGATCGGGCCGGTCCTGGGCACGGGGCTTTACGCGCTGTGGTCTGGGCTGCCCTATCTCGTCGCGTCGCTCCTTCTGCTCTGCGCGCTGACCATTCAGGTCGCCGCGCGTCCGTCCTCCCGTATCCGGTCGCATCCCTTGTGACGGCCAATCCCTGTCGCGAAACGGCACTTTCACGGAGATCCCGAATGGCAAAGCTTCCCTCGAAACCGACCACCGGCCAGCCTCGGCGCATCACCGCCCTGGCGCAGGTCGTTCAGGCAGGTCGGCTCACACAAAACATGATCCGCGTGACCCTGAGCGCCCCGGAATTCGCGGGTCTGCCGGCCACATGCGCGGGCGGTCATTGCAAGATCATGCTGCCCGCTGCGGGGCAGAGCATCGACGCGTTCCGAACGCAGCTTGCGGACGGGCCGAAGCCGGTGACACGGACCTACACGATCCGCAACGCCCGTCCCGAGACGCGCGAGATCGACATCGACTTCGTCGCCCATGGCGACGACGGTCCGGCCTCGGCCTGGGCAGCCCGGGCGAGGGCTGGTGATGTCATTGGTTTCGCGGGCCCCGGTGCGCCGAAGCTCACCGAGTTTGACGCCGATTTCTATCTGTTCGCTGCCGATATGTCCGCCATCCCGGTGGTTGCCGCGGGTCTGGAGGCCTTGCCCCGCGACGCCACGGGCATGGCCATCTTCGAGATCACCTCCGCCGGGGACCGGCAGCAGATCGACGCACCGCCCGGCGTGACTCAGCATTGGCTGATCCATGACGATCCGCACCGCGCCTCCCGCGAGCAGGTCCGGATCGTCGAGGCGCTGCGCTGGCCGGAGGGCCGGGTCCGAACGCTGATCGCGGGCGAAACCGGCGTCGTGCGATCCCTTCGGCTGCTCCTGCGCGGCGACAGGGGGCTCGACCGTCGCGACGTCTATGCCTCGGGCTACTGGCGCATCGGTCTGGCCGAAGACGAGCATCAGAAAGTGAAACGCGCGGAGGCCGAGGCGGATGAGGCCCGGCTCTCTCAGGTGAACGGAGGATGACATGACACGGCGTCTGAACTTGGCGGTTCTTGCCTGCCTTCTCGCAAGTCCGGTGCTGGCCGACTACCGGCTTGAGTTCGAGGGCACCAGTTTCCGCGAGTATTATTGCGGCGTGACCCTGACGATGACCAACGAAAGCGACGAGACCCTGACCGAGATAAACGGCTTCGTGGCGTCGATGAAGGACGGCGAGCAGGTGGGGCGCAGCCGTGGCATGTCCTTTCTGAACCTCGCCCCGGGCGAAAGCGGCAGCGCCCTGTTCGAGGCCCCCCATGCGCCGTGCGACGAGGCCACGGAATATGTCTTCATCGTCGGGGCCTGCCGGTTCGGACCGGGCTTCTCGCCGCAGGAGGAATGCGCCGCCCGGATCGTCGGCGTCGCCCCCGTGGCCGAGACGGCAGGAACGCCGTGAGGTGCGCCTGCATCCCGCACGGTGTCGTCCCGGCCCCCCGTGATCCGCGCCAGACGACCTTGGCGACATATGCAAAGAAAGGAGGTGTGTCGTGCTTGAAATCAGAAATCTGACCGTGACGATCGACGATGTGGAGGTTCTCGCGGATATCGACCTGACCCTGCCGGAGGGGGAGCTTCACGTCCTGCTCGGCCCGAACGGATCGGGAAAATCCAGCCTGCTTGCGACGATCCTCGGTCTGCCGCCCTATCGGATCGTTGCGGGAGAGATCCTGTTCGACGGCGCACCCATCCAGACGCTCCCGCTTGAGGCCCGGGCGCGGCTGGGCATCGGGCTTGCCTATCAGCGCCCGCCCAGCCTGGAAGGTGTCACCGTGAGCAGCTTCGCGGCCGCCATCGGCGCCTGGGACCGGTTGGAGAGGGAGGCCGCCGCGCTGGACCTCACTGCGTTTCTGGACCGTGACATGAATGTCGGGTTTTCGGGCGGCGAGATCAAACGTTGGGAAGTCCTGAAGCTGGTGCTTCAGGATCCGCGGCTTCTGCTTTTCGACGAACCCGAAAGCGGGGTGGATCTGGAACATGTCATCGCGGTGGGCGAGGCCATCGCGCACGCCGTCCGCAGCCCCGACAGGAAGGGGCGGGCCTGTTCCGGGCTGGTCATCACCCATACCGGCCTGATCCTGAACCACGTGAAAGCCGACCGGGCCCATATCATGAAGGACGGGCGCATCCTGCATTCGGGCGACCCGCAAGCGCTTTTCGCCCATATCCAGACCGACGGTTACAGCGTTCCCGCTTGATGCCAGGGAACCCGGACAAATGGAGGCAACGATGACGACCACGACGCAAGACATGGCGAAATTGAGCAACGAGGAACGCGACATCCTGCACGATGTCGGCTTCGACGACCCCTCGGCCCGCGCGGCGACAAGCGTTCTGGCCGACCGCGAGATGCGGATGGCGCTGTCGAACGATCCCGGTGTCGAGATCCTGCCCTTGTCCGAGGCGCTCAGGACCTACGATTTCGTGCAGGACCTTATGTTCGGCCTCGTCTCCCCGGATGAAAACGAGCATATCGCCATGGTGGCCGAGCACATGCACGACCCGCTTGGCCATTTCGTCTGGGTGAAACCCGGGGCGAAGGTCCGCTTGCCGGTGCAGTGCTTCACCCTGCTGGAAACGCCGCAGGGCCGCCAGTTCACCCACGATGTCACGCTGATCGACGAGGGTGCGGAGGTCGAGATGATCTCGGGCGCCGCGGTGCCCGGGTCGGTCCACAAGGGGCGCCATATCTCGATCGGCGAAAGCTACATGCGCAAGGGCGCGTCCTGCAGTTCGGTGTCGATCGAGCACTGGGGCGCGGCCATGGATGTCTATTCCTACGGCTATGCCCATCTGGAGGAGGGCGCGCGCAGCCGGTCCACCGCGATCATGATGGCGCCGCTTACGCATCACCTGAGCCGGTCGCACACGATCCTGGACGCCGACACCAACGCCGTCAGCCAGGCCATCGTCTTCGCCCCCGAAGGCACGGAGCGCATTATCGAGACGGAAACCCGTCTGGCCGGGGAGGGTGCGCGCTCCGAGGACGTGGCGCGCATGGTCTCGGTCGGCGGGCGGATCGTGAACAGCGCGATGCTGGTGGGCGATGCGGCGGGCACGAACGGGTTTCTGGGCTGCGACGGGCTGAAACTGTCGGATACCGGCGAGATCATGGCCGTGCCGTCCCTGCGGGCGCGGGCCGAAGGCGCGATGTTGAGCCACGAGGCCAGCGTCGGCATGATCGACAGCGAGAAGCTCGATTACCTGATGGCCACGGGCCTTGACGAGGACACGGCGCGCAACCTGATCGTGACGGGTTTCCTGAGGCTCGATCACGGCGCGATCCCGGCAGGTGTACGGACGCGCGTCGTCGAGATGATCGAACAGGCGAAATCTGGGGGCATGTGAGGCGACCCCGGGAGGCTTGTGCGTCCCGTAGCGATGCGCCTTTGCCGGATTGGTCGGCACACCTCCTGTATCCACCAGAGTATCATATTCTCAGCCAGATCCGGATCAAGGGCCGCTTGCGCAAGCCAAACGCCGCGCGCCGTCATCGGCGCCACAGCCCCGGACTTGCGCTCCATTGTGGACCTTCGGCCTGCCATATCCGTTTTCCCGTGATCGGGATCTTGTCGTCGCGCCCATGAAACCGGCAGCATCCCGATCCTGAAGACGGTGCAGTCGGTTTCGATCACATCTCCCTCAGTTACCGCCGTCTGCCAGTGCTTGCTCCCCGGGACTGGACCACGCCGATTCTTGTGCAGTATGTGTGCAGCTTGGACGCGTTACCCGGTTTGCGGTCCATGGGAGACCAGGAATGCCCGATAACGGAGCCACTAAAGCCGCGCGCCTGTCCGCCGCCCCGATGATGGATGGTGGGGATTTAGGCGTAATTTCAGAGAGTTGTAAGTGGTCGTGTGCAGCACATGTTCATCTTTTGATCGCGAGAATTCGCGCGTCGTCGCACGTATTGCGGTGCGCCGGAGTTTACTGATTTCCTCGTAGGCCCATGGTGTTCGCCGGCGGCGAGATATCGATAGTGGCTCGTTCGAAGGAGTTGGATGTTCTGCTGAAAGCAGCTGTTTGAAGTTTGCTCAGGTCGAGTCCGCCTTGCGGGGCTTTTCAGTCATTCGCGATTTCTAATCCAAGGTCCGGTATTGATTTTTAACCGCTCTACGATTATCGAACGCAATCTGTCTCAACCCTGAACCCCACGGAAGACCCATGTAACGCTTGCACACATATCTAGCCTTTAACCCGACCATACTGGCCGGGTGCTTTTTGTGTGACTTCGATTCATTGTGAGACAGTTATGAAAATCTACAAATACCCGCGCACGCGGCACATTGAAGGTTCGCGCCTTCAGGTCGGTGATATTGCGGACGACAAACCCATCAAAGAGTTGGCAGGCCAACATCTGATCGTCGAGGAAAAGCTCGACGGTGCCAATTCCGCCGTTTCCTTTGATGAAGACGGAAACCTGTTGCGGCAAAGCAGGGGGCATTTTCTGCTGGGCGGAGGCAGAGAGCGTCACTTCGCGCTTTTCAAAACCTGGGCGGCGGCGCATGCGCAGACTTTCTATCCTGTCCTTGGCCATCGCTATGTCATGTATGGCGAATGGATGTATGCCAAGCACACGGTCTTTTATGACCGCTTGCCGCATTACTTCATGGAGTTTGATGTGCTGGACCGTGAAGCAGAGAAGTTTCTGAGTACAGCCGCGCGCCGATCCTTGTTAACGGGTTTGCCGGTGATGCCAGTGCCGGTTGTGCATGAAGGGGAACTTACGTCGGTCGACCAGATCAATACCATGGTCAGGTCCACGCCTTACAAATCAGATAATTGGAGGAATTCATTGGCAGAGGCGGCGTTTCAGTCAAACAGCCGCCCCGATATGGTTGAGCAACAGACCGAAGATAGCGATTTGGCCGAAGGATTGTACATCAAGCTTGAGAACGGGGAGCGCGTTCAGGAGCTTTTCAAGTTTGTTCGAGCTGGCTTCCATTAGGCCATTCAGGCCTCGGATGGCCACTCGCATGATCGACCGATCCTGCCCAATGCTCTGGTCGATGGGGTCGACATCTTCGCGCCCAGACTTGGTGTGGAAGGAGCCTATGATGCATAAATCGGCAAAACCCACTGTGACACATCAGCAGTTGTTGTCATTGGTTCCCACTGGTCCAATCTGGCAACCGAATTGGGATGCCATCTGGTCTCTTTGGCCGGAGTTGGCTGTGCTGGACGATTGCCCACAGGATCCAATCCACCATGCTGAGGGGAATGCGGGTATTCATACAAGGATGGTGGTTGAGGCACTCATTTCAAATGAAGAGTGGCAGTCCCTGCCTTCGCTTGATCACAGCTATCTGTTCTGGGCGGCAGTCCTGCACGATATCGGCAAACCTGCAGTCACCAAGCACGAAGAAGATGGGCGCATTTTTTCGCGCGGTCATTCGCGGGTGGGGCGTCTATCGCCCGACAACGGCTTTGGCATGCAGGTTCTCCCTTTGCGTGGCGGGAAGCTTTGTGCGGGATCATCAACCAGCATCAGTTGCCATTCTGGCTGATTGAACGCGACGATCCTGGGAGGCTGGCCATTGAAACCTCGTGGCGGTATCGCCCGGATCATCTCTGCCTGCACGCCAAAGCGGATGCATTGGGCCGAACCTGTCAGGACAAGCAAACGATCCTGGAAAGCGTTGACCTCGCTACAGCGACATTCGAGGAAGCGGGTTGCTTTGATCGACCGTTTCCCTTCGCAAACGAAGAAAGTCGCGTGTCTTACTTTGACCTTCCAGATCGTGATCCGCATTATGCGGCACATGAAGAGTTCAGGTGCAGCGTTACAGTCATGTCAGGCCTGCCTGGGGCTGGCAAGGATACCTGGATAGCCAAGAATCGACCCGATCATCCGGTTGTCAGCCTCGATCTGATCCGCGAAGAATTGGGCGTGTCAGCGACAGACAATCAGGGGCAAGTCATTCAGGCGGCCTATGAACGTGCGCGGGAACATCTCCGGGCGGATGCAGATTTTGTCTGGAACGCGACAAACGTCACGCGGCAGAACCGTTCAAAGATATTACGGCTTCTTCGGGACTATGGCGCGCATATTGAGATCGCCTATGTCGAGGTGGGTCCCGAACAGCTTTACCGGCAGAACCGAGGCAGGCCGGATGCGGTTCCAGATGCCGTCATCGACCATCTGGCTAAAAAGCTAGAGCCACCTGAAGCTTGGGAAGCACATCGCATTATTGGTGATGTTTTGTGACACCTCCGTAGTGGCTGCCGAGATACAGTCCTGTTGCGGTTTGGTCACATCGCCTATTGATCAAGCTCAAAAACATTTGAAGGAATCACCAGCCGCTTTATATGGCGGCCTCCAATTGGTCCGTTGGACCCAAATCGTAACCCCCAACAAGGAAAGGGACATACATGCTTATTCGTCATTTCGCCCTTTCGGGGCCGATCAACACCTAAGCTGAATTCAGATCAGGTTTGATCCAGTTCGTCGGCTCGTCGCTGGCGCATCTACATACGTTTATTGGGACCTATCTCATGGGCAATTCTGTCTTGGATGGTCGTGCGTCAGCTGTGTCTGGCGACGGCGTCATCACGAAATTTTATACATCTGCGGCCTGGATCGGAGGACGGGCCGAAGCGCAACTTGAAGAAATTGCGGGTTGGTCTGGCGTGCAAAAGATCGCGGCCTTTCCTGATTTGCATCCGGGCAAATACGGGCCGGTTGGATGTGCCGTTCTGGCGGACCGTATTTTTCCGCAGCTGATCGGAAACGATATCGGCTGCGGCATGTCGCTGTTCCAGCTTGATCTGCCTGTGCGGAAGCTGAAACTGGAAAAGGCGCTGCGACGGATGCGCAGTCTTGGAGAGCCTGCATCTGAAGATCAGGGCTGGCGGCTGGAAAATGCTGGTCTGCAGACCGATCTGTTTGCCACATCGCTCGGCACGATCGGTGGCGGCAATCATTTCTGCGAGGTGCAGACCTTGGCCGAGGCAGATGACGGTGCCGGTCTCGATGCAACGCGCCTTTATCTGGTGGTTCATTCCGGATCACGCGGGTTCGGCAATGCTGTTCTTGGCGCTGTACCCCAGGGGGTCTATGCCGGTCTGCAAAGCGACAGCGACGCGGCACAGACCTATTTGCAGGATCATGACCGGGCGGTTCGCTGGGCCAGCCTCAACCGTCAGGTCATTGCAGAACGGGCGGCGGAGGCCTTGCGGGCAGACGTGATGGCGTTGGTCGATGCCCCGCACAACCTGCTTGCGCGTCATGGCGATGGCTGGCTGCACCGCAAGGGCGCGGCAGTCGCTGAGCAGGGATTTGTTCCGCTTGCCGGATCACGGGCCAGTGCGAGCTACCTGATCTCCCCCATGGGCCATGTTGATGCGCTTGGCAGTCTCGCCCATGGAGCGGGTAGGCGGTATGACCGATCCTCTATGCATGGTCGTGTGCGAGCTAAGAAATCTGATATTGAGGCCATGCAGCGTACCTCCTTTGGCGGTCGCATTCTGTGCGAAGATCGTGACCTTCTGATTGAAGAGGCGCCTTTGGCCTACAAGTCGGCCAAGTCTGTCGCCGAAGACTTGGAGCGTACAGGTGCCGCACATCGTGTGGCGGAGTTTCATCCGCTCCTGACCTTCAAGAAAACGCGTGATGGGAGGCGATCATGACGGCATCCCGACATATCTCTCTCTTGGTCACCAGTGGCAGCGGTCCTGCCGAATGCCAGCAAGCCGTTGCAAGCGTACTGGATGTCATGCGTAACGAGGCGGAGCTCCTTGCCGTGGACTTCGACACCAATGGGGCACGTTCAAAACATGGCTATAAATCCGCAGTGGTTCTGGTCAGCGGCGCCGATGCGGAGGCGTTCGCCAAGAATTGGCGCGGTACGATCCAGTGGCGGGCGCAAAGCAATCTGCGTCCGATGCATAAAAGAGCCAATTGGTTCATTGGGGTGTTCGACCTGCCTGCATCGGTGCGGACGCCTGAACGTATTCAAGCGAGCGACGTCACTTTTGATACCTTCCGTGCAGGTGGCCCCGGAGGGCAGCACCAGAACACCACCGACAGCGCAGTGCGGGCGACGCACAGGCGAACGGGGCTTTCGGCGGTGGCACGTGAGGAGCGCTCACAACACCGAAATAAGGCGCTGGCGTTGGAGCGCCTGCAGCATCTGATGGCCGCCCAAGCCGCAGCGAATGAAGCCGCACAAAAGGTGAGCCGCAACGAACTGCATCATGCGCTCGAGCGCGGCAATCCGGTGCGATGCTTCAAGGGCCGCGATTTTCGCGAAGTGAAAGGGGGTTAAGATGGAAGCATTCGATCAATTCCTGACCAGCGCCCTGACCAGCGATTTTTTCGCGGGCGGCTTGGCGCTTGGGGCATTCGGGGTCGCAGCAGCCTTTCTGCGCATCGCGTTCATGGCCATGTACCGCGTGATTGTTCGGCGTGTCTGGGTGAGCCTGACTCTAGACAACCGGAGCGCGGCCTATCGTCATTTCTGTATCTGGATGGAGCAGAACAACGTCCTGTCCCATTCGCGCCATGTGCGTATGACGGATGGCAAATGGGCTCGGGGCACAAAAGGTTATGCACCTGCTTCGGGCCGGCACTGGTTTTTCTGGCGGGGAAAGCTCTGCCGTCTGGAACGCGACATCAACGAAAAATCAAAGGTCGGGGCCGCTCACAACCAGCGCCCAATGGAGGTGCTGAATGTCACCGTCCTGTTCGGGAAGGTCGAGACAATTCTCGACTGGATCGCTGAAGGACGTGCGCTTTCTCAAACCAAAGATCGCATCGGCCCTGGCCTCCATATACTGAAAGGCGATTGGTGGGATCATGTCGGCGATGTCCCGCGCCGTTCCATCAAAACGGTACTGGTGGATGACGATCGCATCGAGAAAGTGCTGGAGGACATGCGCTGGTTTTATGGAGCCAGCGGCTGGTACGCGGAACGTGGTGTTCCTTGGCGGCGGGGGTATCTGTTTTACGGCCCCCCGGGCACGGGCAAGTCAAGCCTCATTCGCGCGCTGGCGTCGGACCTGTCATTGGATATCGCGTCGCTGGATATCGGGCGCGTCACGCTGACGGATGATGATCTGCGTGAAGCGATGATGTGTGCCCCCAAGGGGTCGCTGATCGCAATCGAAGATGTGGACGCCGTGTTTACTCAGCGCGAAGGCGGAGAAAAACGTTCAGGAGTCAGCTTCTCGGGCTTGCTCAATGCCATCGATGGCGTCGCAGCTCAGGAAGGGCGCGCGTTGGTCATGACAACGAACCACAAGGAAAAGCTGGACCCGGCCTTGATCCGTCCGGGCCGCGCCGATGTGCACACCGAGCTTGGATTGGTTGGTGCAGCAACAGCCCGTCGACTGTTCGAGCGCTTTTTCCCCGGTGAACGCGACTTGGCCAGTGTGTTCGAACGGCGGTTAGGAGATCAACAACACAGCCCTGCCCAGATTCAGGGTTGGCTTTTGGCCAATAGCGCCGACCCAAAGTTTGCAGCGCAGGCGTCGGGGCTAGAAAGCCGCATACAAAACATAGCCGCCGAATGAGTAAGCATGGGAGTCCGGGGAACTTACTCCAGTTTGACTAGATTGCACCCCACTCCAAATCAAACTTACCAAGATACTTCCGCAGCCTGTCTGCGTCGTTCTGTGTCTTGCGCTTGTTGCGCGATACGGCAAACAAGGCGCGCCCGGCAGCGCTGAGGCTTGAAGATTTGCGGCAGGTCCGGATCACCTCGGCCAGTTGCACAAGATCGAACGGATCAACGTCAGACACCGCGTCACCCATCACATCTGCAACCAGCTTGAAATCGTCATTCGACTGAGCAGACTTCCAATCCGCCTGAAGCGTCTCGATTTCGGCCGAGACCATCGCCCTCGTAATCCGACCACGTGGTGCAAGCGTGCACAACCTTCGGATCGAGCCCGAGAAGTCACGGAAGTTTCCCGGCCAATGGGTTGTCGGGTCTTTGGCAAAGTCCAGATATTGCACGCGGGCATCCGAGTTGAATCCGACATGGGTGCCTAAATCCCTTTCGCAGCGATCCAGCTCATGCAGCAGATTTGCCTCTATATCTTCGCTGCGATTGCGCAGCGCAGGCAAGGTAAAACTCCAAGTGTTCAACCGGGCCAAAAGGTCGGGTCGAAACTGCCCCGACGCCGTCAAGCTGCGCAGATCGCGGTTGGCACCGGCGATCAGGTGAAACCGGCTTGAGATTTCGTGGTCAGACCCCAAGGGATAGAACCGCCCCGTCTCTATTGCATGCAAAAGAACCGACTGCATGTTGGGGTTTAACTCATCCACATCATCCAGAAACAAAACACCGCCATCCGCTTCGCGCAACAACCCGCTGCGTTCAGTCCCCGCCGCCCCAAGGTACGAGCGGCGCTGACCAAACAGCGTCGCCATGGCATCTGGTCCGTTCAATGTTGCGCAATTCACATGGACCAGACGGCCTTTGACGCGGCGCCGATCGAGTTTGAGTCCGTGAATGCGCTCAGCCAGCTCTGTCTTTCCTGTGCCAGTTTCTCCGAGCAGCAGGATAGGCTCGTCGGAATTGCTTGCGACCAGTTCAACCCGGTCGATCAGATCGTTGTATACGGGGTTTCGCGTCTCGATCCCGCCCTTCAGCTGGTCACTGTGTTCTCGCGACAGTTCGTCGAAGCGCTGCTGAAGCGCGTTATAGCGGCTCAGGTCCAGATCGATGACATCAAACTTTGGCACCTCCTCATCAGGTCCTGGTGGGCCGGTTTGGATCAGACGCGCCGGTACATGACGGCTTTCCGTCAGCAGGAACCAGCAGATCTGGGCTACATGTGTCCCGGTGGTCAGATGCACGTGATAGCGTTCGCGCTCATCGTCAAACCCGTAGGATCGCGCGAAATCGAACAGCTTGCCATAGACCTCCTGAAAATCCCATGGATCATTCAGGTCAAGCTGTTGGAGCAGTACCTCTGTATCTGGTGATGCTTCTTCAATCTCGCGCTGAACCTGCTTGGCCAGACGATAGAACCGTATATCATAGAGGATTTCGAGCCGATCCACCTTGAAGTGATCGTGGCTGACAAGGCTGGGCGTCGGTTTCCAACGCCTTTTCTTGCCCATATCCAACTGGGTTCCGAGAAAGCCGATGACCACATTCTTCATAGTGTATCCAAATTTATAAATAGCGATATTATAAGATAATATATGTGCCCATACGAAAACTCAAACTCCAAATTATTGATTTAACATCAATAAGTTGCGTGATTCTTCGATTTTCTTTCGGGTGAGCCGAACATCATGCCAAAACGTCCTCACCAAATATGAGGAACGAAGAAATGGCGAACAAATCCGTGTTTGCATCGATGAAAGGCCGGTTGCTGCCGAAAGCGACTGCAAAGAATGCCCACGCGGCACCGGCCTACGCATATTCCGATGCCCATGCCCTGGCGCAGGTCGCTGTTACCGGCACTTTCGGGGGTATGTTCTATCAGTCGCCGCAGGAGGAACTGGAATATGTTCTGGACGTGGCCAATGCCGTTGATCCGCGCTATCTGGCGCAGGCGGCGATCTATGCCCGCCGTTCGGGTTATATGAAGGATATGCCTGCCGTGTTGCTGGCTGTTCTGGCCCGGTGTGATCCGATCCTGTTCCGTGCGGCTTTTGGCCGTGTGGTTGATAACGGCAAGATGCTGCGCACCTTTGTGCAGGTTATCCGTTCCGGTCAAACCGGCCGTAAATCACTGGGCTCCGCCCCTAAAGCTATGGTGCAGAACTGGCTGAACACCGCGTCTGACTGGGCATTGCTGAACGCCAATATCGGGAACGACCCGTCTTTGGCGGATGTGATCAAGATGGTGCACCCAAAGCCGGACACCCCGGAACAGGAGGCGCTATTTGCCTGGATTGTCGGGCGGCCGTGCGATACGGCACGGTTGCCACAGGCTGTGCAGGATTGGATGGTATTCAAGGAAACCGGTAAAGGTCCGGTGCCTGATGTACCGTTTCAGATGCTGACGCAGCTGGAGTTGACAACTCAGCACTGGGCGCGGATCGCGCGCAACGGCTCGTGGCAGATGGTGCGTCAGAACCTAAACACGTTTCACCGTCATGGTGTATTCGGTATTAAGCGCACCGTGCATGACGTGGCCAAGATACTGCGTGACCCGAAGCGGATTAAAAAGGCGCGAGCCTTTCCGTATCAGCTGATGGTCGCAGCGCAGAATCTGGCTCTGGATATGCCGCGCGAGATCGTGGACGCCCTGCATGATGCGATGGAAATCGCGGTGCAGAACGTGCCGAAGATCGACGGTCAGGTTGTTGTATGCCCGGATGTATCCGGGTCAATGACCTGGGCTGTGACCGGGTATCGCCCGGGGGCAACCTCGGCCGTGCGCCATGTGGATGTAGCAGCCCTTGTGGCCGCGTCATTCCAGCGCGTGAACCGCGGGTGTCAGGTTCTGCCGTTCGACTTCGGTGTACGTGACGTACGTCTGGAGCCGCGCGACACGATCCTGACCAATGCCGAGCGTCTGGCCGCTCTGGCTGGTGGTGGAACAAACTGTTCCGCGCCGCTGAAGTGGCTGAACGATCGTGGGCGTAGCCCGGATCTGGTGGTGTTCGTGTCTGACAACCAGTCGTGGGTAGATGCCCGTGCAGGTGGTCAGGGAACGGCGATGTTGAAGGAATGGGAAGCGATCAAGCGTCGCAACCCGAAGGCCAAACTGGTCTGCATCGACATCGCGCCATACGGGACAACGCAGGCCCAGACACGTGAAGACGTATTGAATGTCGGCGGATTCTCGGATGCGGTTTTTGACCAGATCGCGGCGTTTGCCTCAGGTCAGACCGGCCCGGACCATTGGGTTGGTGAGATCGAGAAGATCGACGTGTAAAAGAAAGGGTCAGGCGGAATGCCTGTGGGACTACATTTTCAGGTAATGTCACCGTCTCACAATCAGACTTGTCTGCCTGACCCATCCGAAGCGAAACAAGAAGGAAAGGAATCGCGTTTAGTGCTGAAGTAGCGGGGGCACGATCAGAGACACTTGAAGGTTCGACTCCTTCACCCTTGCGGGCGCTCTTGGCATAAGCGGGACTTAATACCGCTATTTCTGCTCTAAACGCGAAACATCTCGGCGAATGCCGGTGGAACTACAGATTGTCACTCTCCAGGTCGCGGGTTCGAGCCCCGCCATCGCATTCCGCGATGTAGCTCAGATGGTAGAGCAGGCGTTTCACCAAACCCTTGTCGCCGGGGCACGCGCCCGTAGCTCAGTGGTAGAGCAACCGCCTTTTAAGCGGTGCGTCGTGGGTTCGATCCCCACCGGGCACACCAGACGAAACGAATGAAGGGAAAAACCCCGGCGAATGCCGAAGGAACTACAATGCAGCACCCTTCCGGGGTAAACCGAGCGGGTTCAACTCCCCTCCTTGCAGGCGCCCAGACGGCAAACGCATCCGCCCATACGGATGCGGGGCGGGTCCCGGGTTGTTTCTTCCCTTTTGTCGCCGGGGTCCAAACTTTTCGGCTGTAGATAAATGGTAGAGCGCCTGACTGTTAATCAGGATGTCGTTGGTTCGATCCCAACCAGCCGAGCCAAAAATGAAAGGAAAATGTCCGGGGGAATGCCCGTGAGAGTACATCGCTTGAAACGAACCGCCGAAAGGCCTCTCACGAACCTCTTGTCCCCCGGACCCAAAATATCACGGCGAATGCCGGTGGAACTACATAATCACCTTGTCGCGGGTTCGAGCCCCGCCATCGCATTCCGCGATGTAGCTCAGTTGGATAGAGCAGTTGAAAATGTTTCACCAACCCCTTGTCGCCGTGACCGATGCTAGAGTGAGATGAATAGATGAGTGATGAGAGCACAAATTACCCGGTTACCGGTGAACACCTGAAAGACTGGGGGCATCGCCCCGGCAAGCAATTCCCCGCGCTGTTGGCGCGTGCGAATGAGATGCGCGCCGAAGGGTTCGGACTGGTGCGTATCCGTCAGGAGCTGGAGGGCGATATACCTCCCGCGCCGGTGATCATGGATCTGCGTGCACCGGGGGAGGTGGCGTTCCATGAGAACATCGACGCGGATCATCCGGACGAGGAGGACAACGTCAGCAAAGTCCGCGAGACCATGACCGCGCTGATGCGCACTCCGACCATCGAGGCGGGGGCAATCATGCCTGATGCCTGTCCGGCAGGGCCGGTTGGTACGATCCCGGTGGGCGGCGTGGCAGCGGCGCGGAATGCGATCCATCCGGGAATGCACTCGGCTGACATCTGCTGTTCGGTGATGATCACTGATCTGGGCAATGCCGATCCCAAGGCTGTGCTGGATGCAGCGCAGTCGGTGACGCATTTCGGCCCCGGTGGCCGGCCTCAGGGCAAGCGGTTTACGACCTCGATGAAGCTGATGGACGCGTTCCGGGAGAATCCATTTCTGGACAACCCGAAATCCCTACGCATGGCGCAGGAGCACATGGGCACACAAGGGGACGGGAACCACTTCCTATTTGTCGGACGCTCGCGCAAAACCGGACGGACCGCGATCGTGACCCACCACGGGTCGCGCGGACCGGGGGCGGTTCTGTATAAGCATGGGATGCATGTGGCCGAGAAGTTCCGCAAAGAACTGTCGCCCGACACTGCCAAGCAAAACGCCTGGATCCCGGCAGATACCGAGGAAGGTCGTGACTATTGGGAGGCTCTGCAGCTGATCCGCAAGTGGACCAAAGCCAACCACAACGCCATCCACCAAGCAACGGTCGAGTCCGCGCGGGTGGGCGATGTGGGCGAACGGTTCTGGAATGAGCACAACTTCGTCTTCAAGCGGGGCGATATTTATTACCACGGCAAGGGCGCGACCCCAGCCTGGGATGGATACGCCACGGATGCGACCGGGCTCACGCTTATTCCGCTGAACATGTCCGAACCCGTGCTTGTTGTACGTGGCAAGGACGCGGAACACGGTCTGGGCTTCAGCCCGCATGGAGCCGGGCGCAACTTCTCGCGCTCGGAACACAAGCGCCGGATGGGATCGGTCACGCCTGAGCAAATGCTGAAGGCGGAAACCGAAGGTTTGGATGTTCGGTTCCACGCCGGGGGCGTGGACGCTTCAGAACTGCCGTCGAGCTACAAAAACGCCGACAATGTGGTTGCCCAGGTCAAATCCTACGATTTGGCCGTGATCGAGGACTATATCGATCCCTATGGCTGCATCATGGCGGGGGATGTGCCACCGTTCTGGCAAAAAAAGAAGAAAGGCCGCCGGTAATCATCGGCGACCTTTTCGATCCATTCATGGGCGTTGAGTTCCAGTTCAAACCCTCATCGAATTCGGCCGCCATGTCACCGCCCGAATTGGCGCTTATGCTTTAAACTTCAAAGCCTTCTTGATTGACCACATTATGCAAATCGAAATCACCCTTACCGCACCCGATGATGCTGATTACGTCGCCAGTGATCTTGGATTCTTGCTGCATAAGCATCCCGACCACATGCACAGACGGGAAACGTCGGCTGGCGAGGTCACGATTTTCTATCCTGAAAAATCTCAGGATCGCACAACAGCTGTGATGCACCTCGATGTTGATCCCGTCGGGCTGGTGCGCGGAAAAACCCAGCACAGCGATGGTCTGCTGGCGCAATACGTGAACGACAGGCCATATGTGGCGAGCTCGTTTCTGTCGGTTGCGATGGGGCGGGCTTTTGCCCAGTCGATGGCTGGAAAGTCGAAGGATAGGCAGGCTCTGGCGGACCGTGCGCTGCCATTTGAAATCCGTGTCGTGCCTGTCGCCTTGTCGGGTGATTTGGATCTGGTCAAACGTCTGTTCGAGCCATTGGGATACACCATTCTCACTCCGTCCGAGATTGGCGAAGAGCAGGTTGTCGATCTGCGTCTGTCCGCGACACTGCGCCTCGCGGACATTCTCAAGCACCTTTATGTGCTGGTCCCTGTCCTGGATAACTTCAAGCATTATTATGTGAGCGAAGAAGAAATCGACAAGCTTTTGGCGAAGGGTGAGGGATGGTTGTCCGAGCATCCGGAGAAGGAACTTATCACGCGCCGCGCCCTGAAGCATCGCCGGTCCTTGATGAACATGGCCCTTGCCCGCCTTGAAGAAACGTCGCCTCAGGATGAGGAGCCAGAGGACGCGCCGAAGCTGAAACCGGAAGAGCAGCTTGAAAAGCCGCTGCGCCTGCATGCCCTGCGTTTGGATACGGTGGTAGAGGTGCTCAGGCAGAACAATGTTACGTCAGTCCTTGATCTGGGATGCGGCGAAGGCAAGTTGATGTCGCGGCTGATCAAGGAGCGCGTTCTGGCGCGCATTGTTGGCGTGGATGCGTCAGTTAGAACTCTGGAAACGGCGCATCGCAAGCTGCGACTGCATCAGGCAGGGGACGCCATGGCCGAGCGCGTGTCGCTGCAGTTGGGCAGCCTGACTTATGGGGACAGGCGCTGGCAGGGCTTTGATGCCGCAACACTGGTCGAGGTGATCGAACATATCGAACCACACCGCTTGTCGGCGCTTGTTCTCTCGCTCTTTGCCGATGCCCGCCCACGTATGGTGGTGATGACGACACCCAACCGCGAATATAATGTGCTGTTCGACGGTCTGAAGGACGGCAAACTGCGCCATCCGGATCACCGGTTCGAATGGACTCGAGCGGAATTCGAAAGCTGGGCCAATATAGTGGCTGAAGAACATGGCTATAGCGTCAGCTTCACGCCTTTGGGGCCGGTTGACGACACCCGTGGCGCTCCATCGCAGATGGCTGTGTTCAAACAAGAGGATGCCGTATGAGCCTGCCTATTTTTGTCCCATCCGTAGAGCCGGATATCGAAGCGATCATTCAATCCAAGCTAACTGCCTTGGAGGCCGATCATGGTGTGCGTATCCTCTTTGCCATCGAAAGCGGCAGCCGTGCTTGGGGATTTCCGTCGCCCGACAGCGATTACGATGTGCGTTTCATCTATGCCCGCCAGCCTGACTGGTATCTCAGCATTGAACCCGGTCGCGATGTCATAGAACTGCCCATCGAAGGCGACTGGGACATCAACGGCTGGGATATTCGCAAAGCGCTTGGCCTTCTGATCAAGCCCAATCCGGTGTTGCTGGAATGGCTGTCGAGCCCGATCCGGTATCGCTGGAATGATGCGGTCTGTGACCGTCTGATCCGATTTGCGGACAAAACCACATTTGGTGAAAGCTGCCTGCATCACTATCGCAACCTGGCGGTGAAGCAATGGGACATGCATGTCGGGGACAACCCGGATGTGTCTTTGAAGAAATACTTCTACATCCTGCGGCCCGCTCTGGCGATCTCGTGGATCAGGCAAGACCCCTCGGTCCCGCCACCCATGAACCTGCAGGCCCTTGTCGAGGGTCAGTCTCTGGGTCGAGAACTCATCGAACATATCAAAGGGCTACTGGCCCTGAAATCTGCGGCCAAAGAGATCGGGCGTGGTGCTCGTATTCCTATGATTGATGCTTTTGTCCACGATCAGATCGGCTGGGCTGAGGTCGTGGCAAAACAGGGTGAACGGCCAGATTTGATGGCAGAAGGCGACGCGTTGTTGCGGCAGATCGTCAACGAAGCACCTTTCGAAGGGGAGGCGACATGACCAAGATATCCATCCCCGATTTCGCTCTTGTTGTCCTGATCGGGGCCACCGGCTCAGGCAAGTCCAGCTTTGCGCGCAAGCATTTTCTGGAAACTGAGATTGTGTCGTCTGATGCCTGCCGGGCGATTGTTTCGGACGATGAAACCGATCTTGCAGCAACTGCCGATGCTTTTGACCTGCTCGATTACACAGCGGCCGTTCGGCTGAAGCGCAGGTTGATGACAGTAATTGACGCCACATCAGTTAAACGTGAGGATCGAGCAAAGCTCGTGCAGCTCGCGCGTAAATATCATGCGCTTCCGGTGGCGCTGGTGTTCGATATCGACCCCAGGATTTGCCATGAACGCAATCAAAACCGCCCTAACCGCGACTTTGGGGAACACGTGGCACGCAATCATGCCAAGTCACTCAGACGAGGCGTGCGCGGCTTGCAGAAAGAGGGCTTCCGTCAAGTTCAGATCATGAAGTCCCCCGAGGAAGTGGATGCGCTGGAGATTATCCGCGAACCGCTTTGGACGGACAACCGCACTGATCATGGTCCCTTTGACATCATCGGTGACGTCCACGGCTGCTTTGATGAGTTGACCGAACTGCTGGGAAAACTCGGATACGTGATAGACCCATTCGAGGTGGATTCCGAAGACCTGATCCGCGCCCGTCATTCGGAAGGCCGTACAGCGTTTTTTGTCGGCGACATCACCGACCGGGGGCCGCGCAATCTGGATGCTTTGCGCCTTGTGATGGGCATGTGCGATGAAGGCTCTGGCCGCTGCGTGATTGGCAACCACGACTTCAAGCTGAATAAATGGTTGAAGGGCCGGAATGTGACGCAGGCGCATGGATTGGATCTTACCGTTTCTGAGCTTGAAAAAACCTCGGAGACCTTCCGCAAACGGGTCTCGGACTTCATTTGGGATTTGCGCTCTCATGCCTGGTTGGCCGATGGCAAGCTGGTCATTGCCCACGCCGGCCTGAAAGAAGAAATGCACGGGCGCGGCTCCGGTCATGTACGTAATTTCGCGATGTTCGGCGAGACAACTGGCGAAGTTGATGAGTTTGGCCTGCCCGTGCGTTTGGAATGGGCGCGCGATTACCGTGGCAAGGCAGATGTCGTTTTTGGCCATACGCCAATGGCGGAAGCCGAATGGCTGAACCACACCATGTGCATCGACACGGGATGCGTCTTTGGCGGCAAGCTTACGGCATTGCGGTGGCCCGAGCGGGAAACGGTTTCCGTTCCGGCAAAAACGCAATACGCGATTCCGGCCAAACCTTTGGATGCTGACCAATCCCTGTCCGCACAACAGGATCATGACCGTCTGCTTTATTTCGACGATTATGCGACCAAGATGCGGATCGAAACCCGGTTCAAGTCCACCCTGCAAATCCCTGAAGAAAACAGTCTTGCAGCATTGGAGGTCATGAGCCGTTTTGCGATTGATCCCAGGTGGCTGATCTATCTGCCACCCACAATGGCTGCCTGCCCGACGGCACCTGAAGGCCCTTTTTTGGAGCATCCCGATCAGGCGATGGACCATTTTGCCGGCCGGGGCGTGACCGACCTGGTAGTCGAAGAAAAGCACATGGGGTCGCGTGCTTTGTTGGTGATCGCCAAGGATGCGGACGCAGCCAAGGCCCGATTTGGCGTCGAAGACGGCAAAGCAGGCGTGATTTATACACGGACCGGGCGTCCCTTCTTCAAAGATGAGGTCGAAGAAGCCGCGGTTGTCGCGCGGATCGGGAAAGCGATGCTGTCGTCAGGTCTTTGGGAGGAGCTTGAGACGGATTGGGTTCTGCTCGACGCCGAACTTATGCCTTGGTCCGCCAAAGCACAGGACTTGCTCAAACGGCAATATCTACCAACGGTGACGGCGGCAATGTCGTCTGCTTCGGCATGGCTCGAGGCAATTTCCAAAGCTGGGGAGATCGATGGGCTGGATGCGTTGAGCGGACGTGCAGAAACCCAGTTTTCCAACGCGGAACTCATGGGGCAGACAATCGACGGGTACTGCTGGGCAACGGACAGAATTGAAGACTACCGCATAGCGCCCTTCCACATCTTGGCGAGCGAAGGCAACGTTCATGCGGATCGGCCCCATACCTGGCATATGGAAACCTTGGGCAAGCTGGCCGAGGCTGATCCGATCCTACAAACGACCGGTTGGAAGCGGATTGATCTGAATAATGCGGCTAATCGCGAGACGGTCGTTGACTGGTGGATGAAACACACTGGCTCGGGAGGGGAAGGGCTGGTGTTCAAACCCAATGCATTTATCCTGCGTGGCGACAAAGGTTTGATCCAGCCAGCAATGAAGGTGCGCGGGCGAGACTATCTGCGAATTATCTATGGTCCCGACTATGACCTGCCTGAGAATATCGAACGCCTCCGCCAACGCGGGTTGGGTCGCAAATTCTCGCTTGCAGAACGGGAATTCAAACTCGGGTTTGAAGGGTTGCATAGGTTTGTTGAAGGGCTTCCACTTTCCAAGGTGCATGAATGTGCATTGGCGGTGCTTGCATTGGAAAGTGAGCCAGTCGATCCAAGATTGTAGGTCCAATAACCGCCGTTCAGACACCCTTGGAACTCTTCGGCGACGACCGCGATAGAGGATTGGGATACAACCGGTACGACTTTCGGAACTGAGATTGGAGTCAGACCCGCCCAACAGCCGCCGAATGCCTGTCGTTCTACGGGGCGGGGTGGCGGTACGTCTCTCGTGTGCTTATGGTGTGCACTGAGGGCCCGTCCCAAGTGCTGGCGGACCTACGGAGATCTTTGAATGAACTTGAACGCAGCCACCGAGGCAGCGAGGTTGTCTACTGCGCCTATGATGGATGGTGGGGATTAGAGCTACTTTTCAATGCTTTAAGGTATGTCGTGTGCGCCATGTGTTCGTGGTTCCATCGCCTTATCTCGTGCTGTGTCGCGCCATCGGCAGGTGGACCATGGGTGAACGCTTCACCTTGGTGTGGCTCCATTGGCTGTGGCGAAAAACCTTGATCGGGCAGCCCCCGACGTGTCGGCCCCAATAGTTTCCCGGTGTTCGGTCATTTTCATGGACGCGCCTTCTGCGTCATCACGTTCGATCGCATCAACGATCCGCTGGTGCTGGTCGCTATGCAGTGTCCGGAGCGATTGTGTCCGGATGCGGCGGTAGGTTCTTTCCCACTCCCGCTGCCATGCAACCCGAACCCGGACCCTCTACAGGAAGTTCAGAAATCCCGACAGGATGGGGTTGCCGGTGATCTGCACCAGCATGCGGTGAAACGCGTCGCCCCATTTGGCAGGCCGCCCGGTCAGGGGCCTTGCGACCCCGAAAAACCGGCTTTCTAAGGTGGCAGGTTGAAGGCGTTTGTCGGAATACCGATAGAACACCTGGTCCACGCCCTTTGCGAAACGCATGGTCGTTATTCGGCGGCGGCCTGAAAAGCGGAGTCCGGGTCGATTGCTTTGGCATGGGTCGCTGTCGGCGATGCCCACCCCGGACGCGAGAATGGCGACCAGGAAATACAAGCCCAACCAAAAAACCCGCCTGCCCAGAGCAGGGCCGACAGCCCGTGGATCGAGCCGGGCGGCATCCAGCCGAAACCGGGCGCGGCGCGCAGGGCGACGGCGGCGACGATGGCAAGGGCGCCCCACCTCTCGATCCATGTCAGGCCGAGCGGGCGGCCGGTATGCAGCCGCCCGGCGATGCAGAAAACGGCATAAACGGCAAGGCCGAGGCCGCCCATCAGTGCCACATGCAGGCCCGCTACGGGGTCCCATGGCGCTCCGAAACGGGCAGCGGCGGTCAGCATCAGGCCAGCGCCAGCAAGGGCCGAAGCACCGGCGAGCATCAGAATCTCGGCTCGCATCGCTGCGCGGCCAATGAAGGCCTCGCCCATCCGGTCCATGAAAGCCGCGCCCGCGCCGAACATCAGGAACGCCGTGACCATCGGACCGAGGCCCGCGACATCGCCCGCCAGAGCAACCAGCACGAGGCCGGGGGCGAGGTTCAGGCGGCCGGGATGCGGGCGGAAGGGCGAGGTCGCCTCGGTCGGGTCGAGGATGAGGTTCGTGACGGGCACGGTGATCCGCGCGAGCGCGAGGCCCAGGAGCCCGAGGAAGACCAGCCCCACCCATTCGAGGGCTCGGCTCGCCAGCGTGATGTCGCCGACCAGAAAGCCCCAGCGCGCCACGGCGGTGCAGGTCATGAGCAGGGCGAGCCACGCCGCGAAGGACAGCAGCCGGTCGGTGCGTCGCCGCCAGGACAGGCGCAGGAGAAACACCATCAGCGCGGTCATCCATGCGAGATCGGCCAGCGCGCCGACGGCGGCCATGCCGTCCCAGCCCAACAGGCCGACGATCCGCCCCGTCCCCCAGAGCGCCGCCAGCGCCCAGAGCGGGCGCCCGCGCGGCGGCGGGGTGTCGGTCCATTCCGGGGCTGCTGTGGTCAGAAAGCCGATCAGCGCCGCCCCGAAGGCGCCGATCAGCATCTCGTGTGCATGCCAGAGTGACGGCGGCACCCGATCGGCGAGCGGCAGATCGAAGCCAAGCGCCAGCACCCAGAACGCCGGCCAAAGCGCGGCGTGCACCGCGCCAAGCAGGAAGAACAGCCGGAAGCCCTCGTCGGCCAGAACCGCGGCGCGGGACTTCGGCAGGGGGCGATGTTGCCCCTGGTTCGGCCCGCAGCTCATGCGATCTGCCTTTCGTCGACATCGTGGATATGCCGGAACAACGGGTCCTGCCGGAGCGCGGCCTGCACCCAGGCAAAGACCGCCTTGTCCGAGCGATGCCCGGGCGCACCGGCAAGCAGGCGTTCACCGAGGATGCCTTGCCCGCGGGTGTCGAGCACCGCGACGCGATGGGCGAGCCGGGCGGCTTCGGACAGGTCGTGTGTGATGAAAAGGCCCGAGATACGGCCCGCCGCACAGGTGGCGATGACAAGATCCTGCATCCGGCGGCGCAACGCCACGTCGAGCGCGGTGAATGGCTCGTCGAAGAAGATGAAATCCGGCTCTATCGCCAGCGCCCGGGCGATGGCCGTGCGCTGGCGCATGCCGCCCGACAGTTCGACGGGGAATTTCTGCAGGTCCTCCGGCTCCAGCGCGACCTGAACGGCGGCCTTCGCGATGCGCGCGCTGCGCGTTCGGCGGGACACACCGGCAAGCCGGAGGCCATAGTCGATGTTCCCCGCCGTCGTCGCCCAGGGCAGGAGCGCGGGATCCTGGAAGATCATCGCATGCCGCGCATAGCCGCGCCGGACCCGGCCCGTACGCGGGTTGGTCAGACCGGCGGCGATATGGGCGAGGGTGGACTTGCCGCACCCCGAGGGGCCGACCAGGGCCACGATCTCGCCCGGCGCGACAGCCAGGTCGATGTCTTCGAGGATCGTGCGGCCCAGATAGGCGTGGCCGACACCGTCGAGCGTCAGGGCCGTCATCGCTTGACCCCCCAGGGTTGCGCGGCGCGGCGCCAGCGGTCAACCTCGGCCTTCGCGGGGTGCACGAGCGTGTATTCGACGGAGATCAGCAGTGCGACCGAGACCGTGACCCAGGCCAAAGCCTGCGCGATGTCGAGGTTGATCCGGGCATCGGCAAGCGCGCCGCCGATGCCGCCGGCATTGGCCAGAAGCTCCGCCATCACCGCGACCTTGAAGGCCGTCCCGAGCGCAAGGGCCAGGGCGGGAAAGAGCGTTGTGGTGCTCTGCCTCAGCCCAATGGTCAGGAAGCGCTGCACCGGCCCCGCGCCGAAGGCTTCGGCCATGCGGTCGAGGCCGCGGTCGCGGGTGGTGATGCCGCGGGCGGCGCCCATGAACACCACCGGCAGCGCCGAGATCAGGATCACGGTGCGGACGGTGGCGTCCGATCCGCCGAACCAAATCATCGCCAGTACGATCCACGCGATCGGCGGTACGCCCATCAGAACCGTGATCAGCGGACCCGTCAGCCGCAGGGTCGCGGGCGAATACCCCGCCATAACACCCAACGCGGTGCCCGCCGCGGCGACGAGCACGAAGCCCGTGATTGCCCGTTGCAGGGTGAGCGCGCCGATGGCCCAGGCCTCCGGATCGGACGCCAGCGCCGCCACCGCTGCCACGGTGTCGAGCGGCGAAGTCAGGATGAAGGGGCCATATGCCTCGTGCCCCGCCTGCCAGGCGGCGGCCAGCAGACAGAGCGCGGCGAGGCCCGCCCAACCCGACCAGAGAAACGCCAGCACGCGGCCCGCGCGCTCGGCGAGGCGATGGAGCAGGGAGCGTCGGGTCGCGCTGGGCATGGCATGGACCTCGGGTCGGTGGCTCTCAGAGATAGAAGGCGTCGTCCGGCAACATTCCGCCGATGCGCGCCATCTCCGGCCCGGCCATGGCGCTCAGCATCCGCTCGATATCCGCGCGGGCCTCGGCGGCGGGGCGGGCGACGAGATTGGCGTGCGGGATCGACGCGGCCAGAAGCGGCGCGGGCATCCCGAGCGCCTCCATCGCGTGCGCTGCCGCGGTCTGCGGGTCGGCCAGGACATCGGCTGTTGCCGCTTCCAGCGCTGCCAGCAGGTCCGGCAGGACTGCGCCATTCCGATCCATGAACCCTTGCGTCACTGCCAGCCCCGCCTGCGGCAGAACCGGCGCGGCCCCCGTCATCTCGCCCCATGCGTCCTGCAGGTCGATGGCACGTCGGAGCAACCTGCCGGCCTCGCGCCCGCGCAGGATGGCGGCGGTGGTCGATGGTTCGGTCGTCAGCGCGGCATCGACCCGACCGGCCAGCATCAGCTGCATCGCTTCGGTCGGCGTGCCGGCATAGGTGATCTGCAGGTCGGCATCGGCATCAAGGCCGTGATGGACGAGAAGCTGGCCAAGGATGATCTCGGGCGTGTCGCCGCGGAACGGCACGGCGATGTGGCGCCCGGCAAGATCGGGGATCGCGGCGATGTCCGCCTCCTCGGCGATGATGTAGAGGAGGCCGTCGGTCATCGTGTTGGCAAGCCGGATCGGGAAGCCGCGATTGTAGAGGTTCGCGGCCGCCTGAACCGGCACGACGGACAGGGCGATGTCACCGGAGGTCAGCCCGGCGCGCAGCTCGTCCGGGTTGCGCCAGGCGATGAAACTGGTGGTCTCCGCTAGGGCCGCGAATCGCCCGGTCGCCACTGCGTGTGCCAGCGTGACGGACGGACCTGCCGGCGGCCCGTGGAGCGCCAGCGTGCGGATGGATTGCGCGCGCCCGCGTTGCGGCAGCAGAGGCAGCGCTGCGGCGGCGCCGACAAGCGACAGCGTGGTGCGGCGGGACATGGGGAAAGGTCGGCTCATGGCTTGGGGTCCTTTGCGGGCCAGGTGCATCCGGCGAGACGGGGCGTGAATGGCTGGCCGCAAAGGCTGGCGGTGGTGTGCTCAGGTCGTCCCTTTCAGGCGGCTGAGATGGAAGGCGGCGCCGCAGGCGATGGCCCGCGCCTGAAGAAGGATGAACGCCGCGCCGATCTGCAAGGCGACGCTTCCGATCATGGGTCACCCGGTTGTATGTTCATGATGCTGGATAAAGCCTCCCCAACAGCTCCACCTTGATCCTGATCAAATTACTCAGGTATCTCCGGCCGTCTACTGTCGAAACAGAAGCGGGCTTCAGACCTCCACCGGCCGATAGATGCAATCGGCGAGCGTGCTGCGGTTGAGATCGGCGATGAATGCCGCTTCGGCATGGGCGAGCCGGGCCTTGAGACGGCACTGCGGCGTCAGGGTGCAAGCGTTGCCGTCGGCGGCGAAACACTCCACCAGCGCCTGGTCGGTTTCGAGCGTCGCCACCACATCGCCCAGCCGGATTGTGTTGGCAGGTCGGGCGAGGATCGCACCGCCGCCGCCGCCGCGACGGGTTTCCAGGTATCCCGCCGCGGCCAGCGCCGAGATCACCTTGGCCAAGTGGTTGCGGGAGACGCGGAATTCGTCGGCCAGTTCAGCCGTGGTGAACGCACGATCCGGGCCCCCCGCCATGCGCATCAACACGCGCAGGCCGTAGTCGGTGAAGGAGGTGAGGCGCAAGGTCGCGCTCCTTATTCGGTACTTGAGATGCGCATTCAGTCAGTGGTATGCGCATTTTGGATACCAATTCGATGCGCGCTGGGCAAGCCCGAGACGCAAGGTCAGAAAAGTGCCCGTGATGAACGACCTCTCTCAAGCCTCTGCAGACACCGATACTCCGCAGGAAACCGGCGCGCTGATCGACCACATCCCGATGCGGTATCACGAGATGCACCGCGACGACCTCGCCTCGCTCATGCCCTTGGCCGAGCGGGCTGGCCTGCGCCGTACGCGCGCTTGTGTAGGAGATGGAGGATCACGTGACCAAGGAAGAGATGATCCTGTTTCCCGCCATGCGCGCGGGCGGCGGACCTGGCATCGCGCACCCCATCGCGATGATGCGGGCCGATCACGACGACCACGCCGAGAACATCGCGCTGATCCGGCAGATGACCTACGACCTGACGCCGCCAAACCATGCCTGCGGCTCTTGGCAGTCGCTCTACGGTGGGTTGGTCGCGCTGTTCGAGGATCTCGCCGCGCATATCGCGCTGGAGAGCGATGTACTCTTTCCACGCTTCGAACAGCCCGCGTGAGGCGGCCATGCGACCGGCAGGCGTGACGGCGCAGGGGCGCTGGGCGACGGACAGGCTTCTGACCGCGGTCGCAGAGAGGCTCGCACAGGGCGGCAATGCCTGGTCGGTGCCTTGCGCCCCGCCGCGGCGACGCCATGGCCACAGCTTGCAACGGCACCGCGCGGGGTCTGCCCGACGGCGCCCGAGGGGCCGTGCGAGGTTGTCCCTGACATCATCTTGACCAAACCCCGATCTGTCCTGTCGCGAAAGGCATCCGCATGACCACAACGACCGTGAAACTGATGCGCGACTGGCAAGGCCCGGCGATCCTGACCTACGGGTTCCGGCCGTTTTTCTTCGGCGCCTCGGTCTTTGCCGCGTTGGCCATGGCCCTATGGATCGCCATGCTGACGGGCCATGTCACCCTGCCGACGGCGTTCTGCGCGGTCTGCTGGCACGCGCATGAGTTCCTTTTCGGTTATCTCGGCGCCGTGATCGCGGGCTTTCTTTTGACCGCGGTGCCGAACTGGACGGGCCGACTGCCGATCGTGGGCTGGCGGCTGGGCGGGCTGGCGGCGCTCTGGCTTCTCGGACGGATTGCGGTCGCCGTCTCTACCGGATTGCCGCCCGTCCTCGTGGCGGCGTTCGACCTTGCCTTCCCCTCGATCCTCGGCCTCGCCATCGCGCGCGAGATCGTGGCGGGCCGGAACTGGCGCAACCTGATCGTGCTGGGGATGCTGGCGGTCTTCGCACTCGGCAATGCGATGTTCCACTATGAGGCTGCGACGGGCGGTTTCCCGGCACAGGGCTACGGGCTGCGCCTTGGGCTTGGTGCGGGGATCATGATGATCGCGGTCATCGGCGGGCGCATCGTGCCATCCTTCACACGGAACTGGCTGGTGAAGCGGGGCGCGGTGCGGCTTCCGACGCCGCCGATGCAGCGCCTCGACAAGCTGTCGCTTCTGGTCCTGCTGACCGCGCTCCTGCTTTGGGTCGCACTGCCGTTCCATGCGGTGACGGGATTTGTCCTTCTGGCCGCCGGGCTGCTGCATCTGGTGCGCCTTGCGCGCTGGCAGGGGCATCGGACACTGGCCGAGCCGCTGGTGACGGTGCTGCATGCCGGCTACCTGTTCCTGCCGCTGGGCGCACTCGCTCTGGCGGCCGAGATCCTGACCGGCGGTCTGGCCGGGCTCGGGGCGGCACAGCATTTGTGGATGGGCGGTGCGCTCGGGCTGATGACGCTGGGGGTGATGACCCGCGCAACGCTGGGGCACACCGGGCAGGCGCTTCATGCAGGTGAAGGGACTTTCGCCGTCTACGCCCTGATTGTGCTGAGCGTGCTTCTTCGCGTCGCCGCCGGTGTCTGGCCAGGTGTGGCCGGGTTCCTCTATGTCGCATCCGGTTTGGCCTGGATCGCGGCCTTCGGCGGGTTCGCCGTGATCTACGGGCGGCTCTTGGTGCGTCTGCCGGCCGCAAAGACGGCCTGATACGCATGGCCTGGGCCGAGTTCGCACTTGCCTTCACGGTTTTCTTCGCGAGCCATGCATTGCCGGTGCGCCCGCCGCTGCGTCCGTGGCTGGAGGCGCGGTTGGGCCAGCGCGGTTTTGCCTTCGCCTATTCGGCACTGTCCCTGGTCGTTCTGGCCTGGGTGATCGGAGCGGCGGCGCGGGCACCACTCAAGCCGCTCTGGGGGTGGGCGCCCTGGCACGCGCATGTCGTGCTGGCCGTGATGCTGGCGGCTTGCCTGATCCTGGCGCTGGCCATCGCGCGGCCCAACCCGTTCTCCTTCGGCGGGGCGCGGAACGACCGGTTCGACCCGGCCCGCGCCGGGATCGTGCGCCTGACGCGCCACCCGCTGCTGATGGCACTCGCGCTTTGGGCCGGAGTGCATATCCTGCCGAATGGCGACCTCGCGCATGTGATCCTGTTCGGCACCTTCGCCGGCTTCGCGGTGATTGGCGAGCGGATGGTCGACCGGCGCAAGCGGCGTACGATGGGGCAGGAGGCCTGGCACGATCTGCGCCAACGCCTGCGCGCGCGCCCCTTGATCGGGTCTTTTCCGGTCGTCGATACCGGGCTGCGGCTGATCCTGGGTGTGGGCCTGTACGGAGCCCTGATCTGGTTTCACCCGATCGTTTTCGGCGTCAGCCCCTTGCCCTGACATCCGCCTGCCGACGAACCGTCCGGCAGTGCAAAGGCGCATGGCTCCGCGGGGGCGCTCGCCAAAGCACGCGAGACCTTGTGCCGAGGTTTCCCTGCGTCGGAACAAATCGCCTCCTGACGGAAAGAATATAAGAGAATCATAGTCTTGAACGCGACAGGGCATTTGCAATTCTTGGATGAAACGATTGACAATTGTCAAATCACTACTCCAGAAAGGGGAGGTCTACCCCCCAAACAAGTGGGCCTTTCATTTGTTTCGGTCGCCACCAACCGCCGGATTGATTCAGATCAAGACGGTGGCCCCGGCCGCGTGATTCATCCTTTCCGACGGCCTGGTTTTCCCGGTCACGGCAAGGAGAATGATGTGACGCGGCACCACCGGATCGAGACACAAGACAGCGGTTCGCCCCGGTTCCCCCGGTTGGCCGTTGTCGCGTGGCTCGCACGGTGTTGTCTGTCTACCCGCACCTCGTCTGGGAGCCCCGTGCGACCGGCCTGTTTTCTCACGGCGCTGATCACGCCGGTGATGGTCGTCGCCCTGAGCCTGGGCGCGGTGGCCCATGGCTACGCGCAGGTGCGTCCGGGCCCGGCACCGAACGGCCTGACATCGGTCGTCATCTGCGGCGACGGCGAAATGCAGACGATCCTGCTCGATGAAACCGGCACGCCGATTGCCCCCGAGCATTGCCTGCGCGAGCTGTGCGCGGCCTGCCTGACGACCGTGACCCATGCGGCGGTCGATCCGTTCGAGGGCGTCGCCGCGCCCCTCGACACCGGCTGCCTCGCCTTCAGCGCCATCGCCTTCGATATGCCGATCCTGCGCCCCGCCGTCGCCCCGCGCCCACGCGGTCCCCCCGTTTCGTCACATCTTACCTAGAAGCGACCGCAATGCCCCTCATCGCACACCCTTTCCCGTTCCGATCCCTCACGGTCCTGCGTCTGGTCTTGATTCCACTTGTCGTGGTGACGCTTGCGCTGTTCGCGCGCGGCGTCGAAGCGCAGACCCCGCACCTGACCCGTTACATGGCCGAGTTTCCTGCCGCCGAATTGGTCGAGGGTGCGACCGACTATGGCGAAGTGCACAGCGACCTCCCCGTCGCCCCCGTGTTGCGCGACGGTGTGCGGATTGGTTGGGCGTTCATCACGTCCGATTTCGTGGGCACGACCGGGTATTCCGGCAAGCCGATCCACACCATGGTCGCGGTCGATGACGACGCGCGCATCATTGGCCTGTCGCTGGTCGAACATTCCGAACCCATCGTCCTGATCGGTATCCCCGAACGCCGCATCACCGAGTTGATGGTGCAGCATATCGGCCTCAATCTGGCCGAAGTTGTCGCGGAGGGTGGCACGGTCGATGATCTGAACATCATCTCGGGTGCCACCGTCACCATCATGGTGATCGACGACTCGATCATCCGCTCGGGCATCCGGGTGGCGCGCAGTCTGGGTCTTGGAGGGCTGGCGCTGGCCGAAGATACGGGCCCGCGGTTCGAGTTGAACCTTGAGGCCGGTGCGGCGGACGACTGGTTTACCCTGGTGGGCGACGGCACCGTGCGGCGCATGACGCTGGACGTGGGGCAGGTCAACGAGGCCTTCGCGGCGATGGAAGACGAACGCGCCGCGCGCCGGGCCCTGACCGAACCGCCCGAAGAGACCTTCATCGATCTTTACGCCGCCCTGGTCAGCCATCCGTCGATTGGCCGCATGCTTCTGGGGGACGCCGAATACGCGAACCTGGAGGCTTGGCTGGAGGAGGGCGAGCAGGCGATCCTCGTGATGGGGCGCGGCATGTATTCCTTCAAGGGCTCGGGCTATGTGCGCGGCGGGCTGTTTGACCGGATCGCGCTGATCCAGGGCGATCTGTCCACGCGGTTCCGCGACCGCGATCACCACCGGATCGGAGACGTGCTGGCCGACGGCGCGCCCGATCTCGAGGAAATCGGCGTTTTCCGCATCGCCGCCGATATCGGCTTCGATCCGACGGAGCCATGGCGCCTGCAACTGTTGGTGCAGCGCGATGTCGCCGCGTTGGAGCGGGTCTTCACTACCTTCGATCTGGGCTACCGGCTTCCGCGCGACTATCTGACGGCGCTGACGGCTCCGGCCTCGCTCACGATGGATGATGCCGCGGATGCCGAGGCGGAACGGGCCGCGCAGATGGCGCTGATCGAGCGGATCTGGTGGGACAAGCGCTTTGAGATCGCGGGCCTCCTTGCGATGCTGCTCGTGCTGAGCGGCGCGTTCTTCTTCCAGGGCTTCCTGACACGCTCGGAGCGCGTGACCTACTGGTTCCGCATGGGGTTCCTGACCCTGACGCTGGTCTTTTTAGGCTGGTATGCAAGTGCGCAACTGTCGGTCGTGAACCTGATGGCACTGGCCAACTCGCTTATGATCGGATTCAGTTGGCAGGCTTTCATGCTGGACCCGCTGACTTTCATCCTGTGGTGGTCGGTGGCCGCTGCGCTGATCTTCTGGGGCAGGGGGGCCTATTGTGGCTGGTTGTGCCCGTTCGGCGCCTTGCAGGAACTGACCAACCAGATCGCACGCAAGCTGCGCGTGCCGCAGATCACACTGCCATGGGGCCTGCATGAGCGGCTCTGGGCGCTGAAATACGTGATCTTTCTGGTGCTTTTCGCCGCCGCGCTGTCCTCGCTGGAGATGGGTGAACGGCTGGCCGAGGTGGAACCGTTCAAGACAGCCATCGTGCTGCGCTTCGCCCGCGACTGGGGCTTCGTCCTCTTCGCGCTGGCGATCCTCTTCGCGGGGCTGTTCATTGAGCGGTTCTATTGCCGCTACATGTGCCCGCTGGGCGCCGCGCTTGCCATTCCGGCGCGCATGCGGATGTTCGACTGGCTGCGCCGTTACAAGGAGTGCGGCGATCCTTGCCAGACCTGTGCCAAGGAATGCTTCGTCGGCGCGATCCACCCGACTGGCGAGATCAATCCCAATGAGTGCCTGAACTGCATGCATTGCCAGGTGCTCTACCAGTCCGAGGCGAAATGCCCGGTCGTCATCAAGAAATTGAAGCGCCGCGCGGCGGTTGCGGGCAGCGACCCGTTCAAGATGTCCGCCGCGCGCCCCGCTCCGATACTCGCAAACCATCCCAATGCAAAGAAGGAGACCTCAAATGTCTGACAAGGAAAAGAAATCCGGCATCAACCGTCGGCAGATGCTCGGCACGACCGCCGCAGGCGGCGCGGCCATCGCGGGCTTTGGCGCCGGGCGCGTTGCGCTGGTCGGCGGAACTGGTGCAGGAGTTCTGGCCGCGGGCGCCACGCCCGCGCGGGCGGATGTGTCATCGGCCCATGTCGGGCCGGGCGATCTGGACGAGTATTACGGCTTCTGGTCCTCGGGCCAGACCGGCGAAGTACGTATCATCGGAGTGCCGTCGATGCGCGAATTGATGCGCATTCCGGTCTTCAACCGCTGCTCGGCGACGGGCTGGGGCCAGACCAACGAGTCGATCCGCATCCACCAGGAGAACATGCTGCCGGCCACCCGCGAGTTTCTCGCGGCCAACGGCAAGCAGATCCACGACAACGGCGATTTGCATCATGTGCATATGTCGTTCACGGACGGGCGATATGACGGCCAGTATCTCTACATGAACGACAAGGCCAACACGCGCGTGGCCCGCGTGCGCTGCGACGTGATGAAGTGCGACAAGATCCTGGAAATCCCGAACGCCAAGGCGATCCACGGTCTGCGCCCGCAGAAGGTGCCGCGCACCAAATACGTCTTCGCCAATGGCGAAGATGAGACGCCGATGGTCAACGATGGCGCGGTGCTGGACGATCCATCGCAATACGTGAACTTCTTCACCGCCGTCGATGCCGACGAGATGCAAGTGGCGTGGCAAGTCATGGTGACCGGCAATCTCGACAACACGGATGCCGATTATGACGGCAAATACGCGTTTTCGACCAGCTACAACTCGGAAATGGGCGTGAACCTGCCGGACATGACCTATGCCGACATGGACCACGTGGTGATCTTCAACCTCGCCGAGATCGAGGCGGGCATCGAACGGGGCGACTATGTCGAGATGAACGGCGTGAAGGTGCTGGACGGGCGCAAGGAGGCGAACAGCCAATACACCCGTTACGTCCCGATCCCGAACAATCCGCACGGTATCAACATGGCACCCGACCGCATCCACCTGTGTGTGGCTGGCAAACTGTCGCCGACGGTATCGGTCCTTGATGTGCGCCGCTTCGATGCGCTGTTCGAGGATGACAGCGTCGATCCCCGGTCGGTCGTGGTGGCCGAGCCGGAACTGGGCCTCGGGCCGCTTCACACCTGTTTCGACGGGCAGGGCAATGCGTTCACCACGCTGTTCCTCGACAGCCAGGTTGTGAAGTGGAACCTCGCGCGGGCGGTCGAGCTGTACAACGGCGCCGACGTGGATCCGATCATCTCCAAGAACGATGTCCACTATCAGCCGGGCCACAACTCGACCTGTATGGGCGAGACGCTGGATGCCGAAGCCAAGTACTACCTGACGATGAACAAGTTCTCCAAGGACCGGTTCCTGAACACCGGCCCGCTGAAGCCGGAGAACGAGCAGCTCTTCGTGCTGGACGGGGACGATATGGAACTGGTCCATGACGGCCCGACCTTTGCGGAGCCGCACGACTCGATCCTTGTGCATCGTTCGATCGTGAACCCGGCCAGCATCTGGAGCCGTGACGACCCGATGTGGGCCGAGACCCGACGCCAGGCTGAAGCCGACGGCATCGATATCGACAACTGGATGGACACGATCGTGCGCGATGGAAACAAGGTCCGGGTCTACATGTCCTCGCAGGCACCGAGCTTCTCGCTGGAAAGCTTCACGGTAAATCAGGGGGATGAGGTCACGGTGATCGTTACCAACCTCGATGACATCGACGACCTGACGCATGGCTTCTGTATGGGCGATCACGGTGTGGCGATGGAGGTTGGGCCGATGGCGACATCTTCTGTGACCTTCGTCGCGGCGAAGCCCGGGGTCTACTGGTACTATTGCCAGTGGTTCTGCCACGCGCTCCACATGGAGATGCGCGGCCGGATGTTCGTGAACCCGGTCGCCTGAGCGCCATGATGAAACGCTTGCGCCCCCCTCTGCTGGCCGTTGTCCTGGCCGTCCTCGCCCTTCCGGCCTGGGCGGACAGGGCGCCCGTGCCCGCAGAGCCGGGGGCGCTGGCGGCGGCGATTGCCGGGGCCGATCCCGGCGATACCCTTATCCTTGCACCGGGCCGTCACGATGGCCCGGTGATCCTCGACCGCCCTCTCACGTTGGAAGGGGAGGGCGCGGCCATCCTCGATGGTGGCGGCGCGGGCAGTGTCATCACCGTCATGGCCGATGATGTCACGATCCGTGGGCTTGAAATCGTTGGATCCGGCGACAATCACCCGGACATCGACAGCGGCATCAAGATCGGCCGCAACGTGCTGCGCACACTGGTCGAAGACAACCGGCTGATCGGCAATCATGTCGGCATCCACCTGTTCGGATCGCGCGACAGCATGGTTCGTGGCAACACCGTCATCGGGCGGGAACTGCACCGCATGAACGACCGCGGCAACGGCATTTATGTCTGGAACGCCCCGGGTGCCGTGATCGAGGGCAACGATATCCGCTTCGGGCGCGACGGCATTTTCGTGAACACCTCGCGTCAGAACGTGTTTCGCGACAATCTGATGCGCGACCTGCGTTTCGCGGTGCATTTCATGTATTCGCCCGACAGCGAGATCATCGGCAACATTTCGGTCGGCAACACGATGGGCTTTGCCATCATGTTCTCGGACCGGGTCCGGGTGATCGACAACCTGTCGCTGGTCGACCGCACCCATGGCGTGATGATGAACTTCGCCAATTCCGGCGAGGTGCGCGGCAACTACGTGCGCGGCGGCACCCACGAGAAATGCACCTTCATCTATAACTCGCACCGCAATATCGTGCATGGAAATCGCTTCGAGGGCTGCGAGATCGGCATCCACTTCACCGCCGGGTCCGAGCGCAATGCGATCTTCGACAACGCCTTTGTCGGGAACCAGACGCAGGTGAAATACGTGGGCTCTACCGATGTGGAATGGAGCCATGAGGGGCGCGGCAATTTCTGGTCGGACCATGTGGCCTTTGACCTCAATGGCGACGGCATCGCCGACAGCCGCTTCCGCCCCAATGACCTGATGGATCATATCCTGTGGTCGCAACCCTCCGCGCGGCTCCTGATCGGGTCGCCCGCCGTGCAACTGATCCGCCATGCTCAAGCCGATTTCCCCGCAACCCTGCCGGGCGGCGTTCTGGACAGCGCGCCGCGTATGCGCGGCATAGAGATCACCATCCCGCCCGAGATCCTCGCCTATGAGGCCCAGGCCCTTGACCGACTACAGAATGGACCGAGTGTTGACGAAGAATTTGATCCTCTCGAACGTCACTAAGACGTTCGGCCCGATGACGGCGCTCGACGCGGTCGGCCTTGCGGTCGGCCCCGGCGAACGCGTGGCCCTGATCGGCCATAACGGAGCCGGTAAATCGACGCTGATGAAGATTATCCTTGGCCTCATCTCTACGGATGCGGGCGAGGTCACGGTCCGCGGCGCGGCCCCCGGATCGGGCGTGGCGCGGCAGCACGTGGCCTATCTGCCGGAGAACGTGGCGTTCCATCCCGCGCTGACCGGGCTGGAGACGGTCCGCACTTACATGCGCCTCAAGGGCGAAGATCCGTCGGGCGCAATGGCGCTGCTGGAGCGGGTCGATCTGGGGGCGGCGGCAAAACGGCGGATCGGCACCTATTCCAAGGGGATGCGCCAGCGCATAGGCTTGGCGCAGGCGCTGATCGGGCATCCGCGCCTGCTCGTGTTGGATGAGCCGACCTCCGGCCTCGATCCGGTGTCGCGGCGGGAATTCTACAACATGCTCGACGTGCTGGCCGCCGAGGGCGCGTCGATCCTTCTGTCGAGCCACGCCCTGACCGAGGTGGAGGCGCGCACGGACCGCATCGCGATCCTGTCGCGCGGCAGGCTGGTAGCCGACGACACGCTGTCGGGCCTGCGCCGCCGCGCCAACCTGCCCACGCATCTGCATGTGCGCGCGCGCCCCGGGTCCGCCGATGCGGTGGCCGCCGAATTGTCGGGTTGGCGCTATAACGGCACGATGGTCGAACTGGCCTGCGCACCGGACGAAAAACTGGCAAGGCTGGGCACTATCGCCGGGCTGGGCGCGCAGGTGGAGGATGTCGAGGTCATCCCGCCGAGCCTTGAGGATATCTACAGCCATTTCAGCCAAATCGCTGCGGATGGAGGCACGCCATGACCCGTATCCTTGCCACCGCAGGTGCGGAGACGCGTATCGCGATCCGCAACCGCTGGGTCACCATCGCGATTCTCACCATGGCGGTGTTCTCGCTGGTCCTTGCCGCCGCCGGGTCCGCGCCTACGGGTGCGCTGGGCGCCGATGCGCTGTCCGTGACCATCGCCAGCCTGACGAGCCTCGCCGTCTATCTCGTGCCGCTCATGGCGCTGTTGATGAGCTTCGATGCCATCGCCGGAGAGGTCGAGCGCGGCACGCTGTCGCTTGTGTTGACCTATCCGATCCGCCGCGCGGAAATCCTCGTGGGCAAGTTCATCGCGCATCTGGCGACGATGACGCTGGCGCTGGCCGTGGGTTACGGGCTGGCGGCCGGTGTGACCATCGCGATGGATGCGGGCGCGGTGGCCGGGCTCCCGGCGCTGTTCCGCTTGCTCTGGACCTCGGTGTTGCTTGGTGCCGCGTTCCTGTGCCTGGGCTATGCGCTGTCGGCCTGGGCCGGGCGGCCCGGCGCGGCGGCGGGGATGGCCATCGGCCTTTGGCTGGTGATGGTCGTGCTCTATGATCTGGGGCTGCTCGCGGCCATCGTTGCCGATGGTGGCGGCTGGTTCACCACGGACGCGTTCCCGTGGCTACTGATCGGGAACCCGGCCGATGCGTTCCGCCTGTTCAACCTCGGCAGCTCCGAAGCCACCAGCGCCGCCGCCGGTCTGGGCGGCGCCGCGACCAGCATCCCGCTTGGGCTTGCCCTTGCTTCGCTCCTCGCCTGGCCGGTGATCGCCTTCGGCCTTGCGGTTCTGTCTTTCAGAAAGGTTTCGCCATGATGTCCCGCGTCGTGCTTGTGATTGCTTGCGGCCTTGCCCTTGCGGCCTGCCGCGACGAGGTTGCGGACCTGCCCCTACCGGTCGCCATGACCGAAGAGGCGGTCGGCTATTATTGCCAGATGCACTTGCTGGAGCATGAAGGCCCCAAGGCGCAGGCCCATCTTGATGGTACGCCCGCGCCGCTGTTCTTCAGCCAGGTGCGCGACCTGGTGGCCTACATGCGGATGCCAGAGCAATCTCATGATCTGGTGGTGGCCTACGTCTCGGATATGGGCGCCGAGGGTGCCACATGGGCCGATCCCGGCGCGGAGAACTGGATCGCGGTGACGGAGGCGTACTACGTCGTCGGTTCGGCCGTGACGGGCGGCATGGGTGCACCGGAACTCGTCCCATTCTCGTCGCCCGAGGCCGCGCAGGCCTTTGCCGACCTGCACGGCGGATCTGTGATGGGGCTCGAAGACATCCCGGACAGCTCCGTACTTGCGCCCGTAGAAAGCGACGCGCCCGGCGCCGAAGAGGATTTCCTCCGGCGCCTTGAAGCGGTGTCCCATAGACAGGAGGACCGACCATGAACCGACGCGGCTTTCTGAGCATCACTGCCGCCACAGCCGGTGCAGCACTTCTGCCACCGCGGCGCGGCTCGACGCTGACAAGCTGGCGCGGCGTGGCGCTTGGCGCTGCGGCCTCCATCCATCTGGACCATCCGCAAGCCGACCGCCTGGTCGCATTGGCCCGGGCGGAAATCGAGAGGCTTGAAAACATCTTCAGCCTCTATCGTCCTGGCTCGGAGATTTCCCGCCTGAATGCCGATGGCACCCTGCTCGCTCCGTCATTCGAATTGCTGGAATGCCTGTCGCTGGCCGGGTGGGTTCACCGCACGACCGATGGTATGTTCGATCCCACGATCCAGCCGCTCTGGACCCTCTACGCCGATCACGCGGCGCGCGGTTTCGGTGGCATGCCACCCACCGCCGACCGCCGGTCGACGTTGTCCGTCATAGGTTGGGGTCGCGTGCGTTTCGAACCCGCGGCGGTGGCGCTGCCGGAGGGCGGGGGCCTCAGCCTGAATGGCATTGCGCAAGGCTACATCGCAGACCGCGTTGCCGACCTGCTTCGGGCGGAGGGATTGACCGATATTCTGATCGATACCGGCGAGATCTGCGCTGTCGGCAACGATCCGCGGGGCGGCGCCTGGCGGGTTGGCCTGCACGCCGGCGACCGGGACTTCGATCGGATGATTGACTTGTCGGACGCAGCCGTCGCGAGCTCGGCCCCTCTGGGAACGGTCTTCGACAGGGCAGGCACCGTCGGCCATATCCTCGATCCGCGCACGGGACTGCCCGTCATACCGCATCGCCGGTTCGTGTCCGTCGCAGCACCCAGGGCAGCCATGGCCGATGCACTCAGCACGGCCTTCTGCGGCATGGACGACGACGCGATTGAAAGATGTCTGTCAGCCCACAGCGAAGCGCGCGTTGCATACTCGTTGCGCTCCTGACGCACCCTTGGGCCGAAGCAAACAGATCGACGCCCCCGGGCAGTCCTTTCATTCGGCCATGCTGCCCGCGGCTATTCGATATCCTCGATCCAGGTTTTCGCAGCCACGGCTCGTGGCAGGCCCAAAGGACCGATCGCGAGCATCGCGACCTGCATGACCGCGGCCGCTTCTATTCCTTCCGATTTCGCGCGTCTCGTGTGCGAGTGCACCGCACCTTCCGATGCCGCCCCGATGGCGAGCGCGAGTTTCACGAGACGCCGTTCCCGCGCCGTCAGGGGGCCGGCCTCGGCTGTTGCCTTGCCGAGCACGGCGTAGGCACTCCAGACATCGGGGTAGGCTTCGGCAAGGTCTCCGGCTGCACCGGGCATGGTTTTCGTCATGGTGGTTCCTTCAGGATGAGTAGTCGTCGATCAACGGGCTCGGTTTCGCAAGCGTCTTCAGGTCGTCCGCGTCCGCGATGGTCACCCGGTTGCCGTCCACTGCCACGCTGTAGGGCCGGAGCCCCTTGAACGCGCGGCTCAGGTTCTCCGGTGTCATGCCGAGGAACGATGCCAGGCGCCGCTTCTCCGTCGGCAGCTCGAATGTCGTTTCGCCGCCCGCCCGCGTCTGCTGGCGGAGCAGGTAATTGGCGAGGCGTTCCAGCGAGGTGCGGAGTTTCATGTCCTTGTGGGATTTCACCATCCCGCGATAGCACTGCGACAGTTCGCGCACGATGGCGCGGGCGAAGACCGCGTCGATGTCGAAGATATCGCGGACATCCTGGCTCGGGATCAGTGCGACCCCGCTTTTTTCCAGTGTCCGCGCCGACATCAGGTAGGGGGCGTCCCGGATCGTGGCGGCCAGTATGAAGGTCGAGATCGGGCGCACCGTCGCAATACTGGTTTCTCGATTGTTCCATTGCGCATAAAGATCGACCGAGCCGGACAGGACGATGTGCAGAAAATCGCTGCTCTCGCCTTCATGGATCAGATCGATCTGTGGCGGAAAGTTCTGTACGTAAGAGCCGCGCATCAACGTCCGGAAATTGTCGTCTTCCATCTCCGAAAAGAGATGCAGCGACCGGACTTCGGGGTAATGCGATTCAGGCATGGCGGCGATGCGCCTCCCAACGCAACTTACCCTTTGTGGTCGCATGAATTGATAAATGTCAAGCAGAGCAGGGGCCGATCACGCGGTAACGCTTGCGGATCGAAAGCCACCAACCCGACAGCTTTTGGGCGCCGGTTTATTTTGCGCGATCCGACCCGGACATTTGATGCAGATCAAGCTTTTCAGTGGCTTGCCCTCCTACGCCGACTGGGAAGGCCCCGACCGACAGCTTTCCGGTGAAAGGGGCGCCCCAAGAAGGAGGGACACCAATGGAGATCATGCTCGCCTACGACCATTCGCGAAACGCGCGCATCGCGCTGGACGCGATTGTGTCGATGTTCGGGCCCTTGAAGCCCAACGTGACGCTGGTTTCGGTGGTCGAGGACATCGGCAGCGCGACGGCCGATGCGGATGACCTTTTCAACGAACAGTTCGACGATCAGAAGGCCGGGGTCGAGGCCGCCGCCGCCGAGTTGGTGGCGCATGGCCTGACAGCCAAGGTCATGTTGGCCGAGGGTGACGCGCGCAAGATGATTTTGCGCGCAACCGAGGAACGCCATCCGGACCTTCTGGTCATGGCGCGTCACAGCCACCAGCCCGACAGCGGCCCCCTGGGCTTCATCACCAAGCGCATCGACGCTCTGGTCGAGGAATTCGATCACATGACTTTCGGGTCGGTCTCGGCCTTCCTCGCGCGCCGGGTGAAATGCCCGATCCTGATCATCCCCACGCATGTCGAGGCCGACACGGCCCACGCTGCCGAATAATTCCGAAAAGGGACAAGCCCGATGCAAGTCTCCGACCTCTTCCGGTTCCGAAACCGCGAAATCAAGGCGCTTCACCTCACCTGGATCGCGTTCTTCATCACCTTTTACGTCTGGTTCAACATGGCGCCGCTGGCATCCTCGATGCTGGCCGCAAACGACTGGTTGACCCGTGACGACATCCGCCTTTTCGCCATTGCGAACGTGGCGTTCACCATTCCCGCCCGGATCCTCGTCGGCATGGCGCTCGACAAGTGGGGGCCGCGGCGGGTGTTTTCGGTGCTCATGGTCACGATGGCGGTGCCGACGCTTTTCTTCGCGTTCGGCGACACCAAGATGCAGCTTTTCATATCGCGTCTGGTGCTGTCTTCGGTCGGCGCAGGCTTCGTGATCGGCATCCACATGACGGCGCTGTGGTTCAAGCCGCGCGACATCGGCTTTGCCGAGGGGTTCTATGCTGGCTGGGGGAATTTCGGCTCGGCCGCCGCTGCCCTCACCATTCCCACAATCGCGCTGACGGTCTTCGGTGGCGATGATGGCTGGCGCTATGCCATCGCGATGTCGGGTCTCATCATGGCGGCCTATGGCGTGTTCTACTGGTTCGCCATCACCGACGGACCGACCGCGGACACTCACAGGAAAGCCCGCAAGAGCGGCGCGCTGGAGGTGTCGACCTATCGCGACCTTGTGCTTCTGGTGATCTTCACGGTCCCGCTGGTGGGTATCCTGTCTATCCTCGTCTACCGGATCCAGGGCATGGGCTATATCGACGGCTTCGTCGCCTCGATCTGCTATGCCGCCATCGCGGTCGTCGTGGTCTACCAGGTCTGGCAGGTGCTGCGGGTCAACCTTCCGATCCTCAGGAAAGGCGTGCCCGAGGACGACCGCTATCCGTTCAGCTCGGTCGCGGCCCTCAACACCACCTATTTCGCCAATTTCGGTGCGGAACTGGCCGTGGTGTCGATGCTGCCGCTGTTCTTCCAGGAAACCTGGGGGCTGTCGCCCGTGACGGCCGGCATCATCGCGGCCTCCTTCGCCTTCGTGAACCTTGTGGCGCGGCCCATGGGCGGGCTGGTGTCGGACCGGATGGGCAACCGCCGCTTCGTGATGCTGGCCTACATGATGGGCATCGCCATCGGCTTTGCCATGATGGGCCTGCTCAACAGCACCTGGCCCCTGATCGTCGCCATCGCGATCACCATCGCCTGCTCGTTCTTCGTGCAGGGGGCGGAGGGGGCGACCTTCGGCATCATCCCGTCGATCAAGCGCCGCGTGACCGGTCAGATCGCGGGCATGGCGGGGGCCTACGGGAACGTCGGCGCGGTTTTCTACCTCTTCATCTTCATGTTCGTCGAACCCTCGACCTTCTTCTTCATCATCGCAGGCGGCGCGGCGATCTCGTGGTTGGTGTGCTTCTTCTGGCTGAAGGAGCCCGAGGGCGGCTTCGGCGAGGAATACATCCTGTCGTCGGTCGATGAGGCCATCGCCGACGAGGCCCGAAACAAGCGCGACGCCGAGGCCGACCTCGCCGCGATCTTTCCGGGCTCGTCCAAGGTCGCTCTGGCCGACCGGGGTGACAGCCTGACGGTGACCGCACGCTTCAAGGACCTCGACGATCTGCGCGCCGCGCTGAGCCGCATCAACGGTGGCAAAGGCGATGATGGACAGCCGGCCGAATAGGCCGGAACCAATTTCGGATCGCGCCCGACCGTTCGGCGCGGTCCACCAGAAACAGGGCCGTTCCAGACAGCCCGCAAGAGCTAGCGAAAGGTGCCTCACATTGCCACGACAGCACTCACATCCGGCAACAGCTGTCGCGTTCTGACCGACCGGCGCCCCGAAGATCCGGACTTTTGCGAAAGCGAAGGCAAGCGCATCGCGACCCGCAACCTGTGGATCTCCGTCCCCAACCTTCTGATGGCCTTCTCGGTCTGGATGCAGTGGTCGGTCGTGCTGTCCAAGATGCCCGCCATGGGCTTCGATTTCACTATCGGCGATGGAGCTTAAGAGCGTTCGCCGCGCCCGGCCATTCGCGTGGCGAATGGCGTTCGGTGCTTACATCGGTCCACCGGACCGATGTGCGGGCGCGCCTCACCCTCAGCCAGTTCCTCGATCGACACGCCGGCCTTGACGTGGCGCACGTTCGACTGGCTGAGCATCAGCTTGTTCAAAAGGAATGTCGCGCGAGGCGCTGAGGGTGGCGGAGACCAGTTCGTGGTCGTAGATGCGGCCGTAATCGGGGCCGGTCACGGCGCGCAGCTCCGTACGGCCATCCGCAACTTCCATCGTCTTGATCTGCTCGGCCCGGTGGTTGGTCAGCCCGTATTGCATGTTGATGCCCGCCAGCGGCGCGGGAAGCTGCCGCAGATAGGCCGCGGGCGCGCCGACGACGCTGTAGAGTTGGCCGAAGCTCCGATGCGTCGGTGAGATGCACGCGTCCGCACTGGGCAGGACCAGCCTGAGCTTTTCCTGATCAGGTAAAGGAAGGGTCGGAGTGGTCGCCCCACTTCTACACCTCATACTATGGTTACAAATGTCCGTTCGTTTAAAGTGATCGCGGCCGGTCGGAGAGCTTATGAAATGAATCAAGAGGAAGGTAACAACCGGTGAGGTGGCCAAGACTTTTCAGCAAGAGGCGTGACCCTCGTACGGAAGCCATGATGCAGGAAGCCTCGACGCGCGGACGCCAAAGCTTTCTAGAACAGCAACTTCGCGCGATTTCAGCTTTGTCGAATGTAACGGGCGCTGATGAAATTCAGGACAATCCAAACGATATGCTCGCCATTGAACTTCCCTTTATGTGGGGCTGGTATCTTGGGTTCGCCGAGGATCAAGGCGAATGGCCGACGACACCGGATCAACGCGCGACTGTTCACATGATCCAATACTGCATGGATCACCATGGCATGAATTTTGAGCATGCGCGCGCAGAAGGATCAAGCCTTGATCAAATGTGGAATGAAGCCGACCCGCTATTCGAGGCTTTTCGCAAGAAAGGGCAAGAAGCCTATCGCAATCCTCAGGAACCGCTTTTGGCTCAAGTAATTGCCCATATCGCCAACTTTAGGCGTGAGAATCCGCAATAATCTTAGGCCACCACACTTGCGCGCCACCGTTTTGAACGCGGTCGGTGTTGCAATCCGCAGGTCGTTTCCGGTCTTGTTGCGCGGGTCTTTTCGGTCGCGGATCAGAAGCATCCGGCGGTCGACGTCGAGATCGGCCCATTCGACTCGGCAAATCTCATCGAGCCGCATCGCCGTGGCCACCGCGAACTTCACGATCCGCGTCATCGGCAGGGTCAGTCGTTCGTTGTCATCGAAGCAACGGAAGAGGCGGTTCAGCTCGTCAGTGGTAGGGCGACGATCCCGCTCTGTGCCCTTGCCGATCAGACCCAGCCGCTTCAGCGCGACACGCGCCAGATCGACGGGCTTTGGGGAGATATCGAGGCCATGCACAGCCGCCGCATGGGTGATGATCATCTTGATTACGCCGATGTCGATCCCGAGCGTCACCGGGCCGTTCCGCGCTCAAATCGGTCCCCCGGACCGATTTGCAAGACGCGCCTCACCTAACTCCGCGCGCATCTTGCCGTAGTCGATCAGCTTTTGCCGGTCGAGGTGGCCGATCTTCTCCTTGCCCAGATCGCGCTTGAGCGTTGCTGCCTTGGCTCGCGTCGGGCCGGTTTCCCTACCTCGCACATATCGGCTATATGAAGGTCGATGAGGTCGCCAAAGGTTTGGAGGCGGGAGACGGACGGCGTGTTCGGCGCCAGCCCCTGATCGACCCGGGTCTACGTCTGGCGGGCCCAACGATGGGCGTCGTCGCGGCTTCGGGCGGTCTCGCTCGCGCGAGCCACCCTTTCGTCCGATCTGGACTTGGGTCAATCGCCGGAGGGGAGCTTGGTGATGGAGGCCATTTTCGTGTGCGGCTCGTCTGTGCAATGAGTCGTCGTAACGGGGCAAATTCGGGGATATCGGGGCGATTTCCGGCGTAGCAGCATCCTCCGCCAACAGTTTGAAGATACTTGATAAAATGCAAATAAACCAACACGCTAGATTGTCTACCGCGCCCATGATGGACTGGACCGACCGGCATTGCCGCTATCTGCATCGGCTGATGTCGCGGAATGTGTTGCTCTATACCGAGATGGTGACGGCACCTGCAGTGATCCATGGCGATCGTGACCGCCTGCTCGGGTTCGACCCGGCGGAGCATCCCGTGGCGCTGCAACTGGGCGGGTCGGATCCGCGCGAACTCGCGGAGGCGGCGCGGATCGCGGCCGGTTACGGATATGACGAGATCAACCTCAATATCGGCTGCCCGTCGGACCGGGTGCAATCGGGGTGTTTCGGTGCGGTGTTGATGGAGCGCCCGGGCCTCGTGGCCGATTGCGTGGCGGCGATGATCGCGGCCAGCCCGGTGGAGGTGACCGTCAAATGCCGTATCGGGGTGGACGAGCAGCGGCCGGAGGAGGTCTTGCCCGCCTTTCTGGAAACGGTGCGGGACGCTGGCGTGACCCGGTTTGCGATCCATGCCCGCAAAGCATGGTTGCAGGGCCTGAGCCCCAAGCAGAACCGGGATGTTCCTCCGCTGGACTATCCGCTGGTGCATCGCATGAAACGCGACTTCCCGGCTTTGCACCTGTCGGTCAATGGCGGCATCACCTCGCTGGCGCAGGCGCAGGCGCATCTGGCCGCCGGCATGGATGGCGTGATGATCGGGCGGGCCGCCTATCACGACCCGTCCAGCCTGCTTCTGCCCGCAGATCAGGCCATTTTCGGCGAGACGCGCGCGCCGCGAAGCGCTGAGGAGGTCGTGCATCTGATGCTGCCCTATATCGAGCGGCATCTGAGCGCGGGCGGCAAGCTGGCGCAGGTCACGCGCCACATGCTTGGTCTCTTTCAGGGGCGCCCGGGGGCCCGGGGGTGGAAGCGCGCGATCTCCGAAAACGCGCATAAACCCGGTGCCGGCCCCGAGGTCGTTCAGGCGGCGCTGGACGAGGTCCGTCTGCGCGCGGCCTGAAACCGTCACGGACCGCGCGGGTCCGCCAGCGCCATCCTCAGGTGCGGGGATTTCCGTACGCCGCACGACCGGAGGCGCCCGAAGACGCGCGCGTCTTGGCAATACCCGGTGAGGGAGATAAGTCCCCATGCGACGCGGAGCAGGGGAGACGGACATGCCGGATATCGGCGATCTGATGACGATGGGCGCTTTGGTTCTGGTGATCGGCGCCTTTGCCGGTGTCGTGGCGGGGCTTCTGGGCGTGGGCGGCGGCATCATTCTGGTACCCGCCTTCTTTTTCGCCTTTTCCTATCTGGGCTATGACACGGCCGATCTGATGCAGATCTGTCTGGCGACATCGCTGGCGACGATCGTCGTCACCTCGGCCCGGTCACTGTCATCGCATCACAGGAAGGGCGCGGTGGATTGGGATATCCTGCGGTCCTGGGCCCCGGGCATCGCCATCGGGGCGGCTTTGGGCGTCGTCGCGGCAAGCGGTCTGCGCAGCGAGGTGCTGATGGCCATCTTCGGAGGGCTTGGGGTGATCGTGGGGCTTTACTTCGGGTTCGGCCGCCCGGACTGGCGGCTTGGCGATGCAATGCCGACAGGGATCAGGCGGGCCGCACTGTCGCCCGTGCTGGGGTTCCTGTCCGTGCTGATGGGGATCGGCGGGGGCAGCTTCGGCGTCCCGCTGATGAGCCTTTACAACACGCCGATCCATCGTGCCGTGGCAACGGCGGCGGGCTTCGGCATGGTCATCGCCGTGCCCTCCGTTCTGGGCTTTCTGTTCGTGCAGGGCGACCCGGCGGGCCGGCCGCCGCTTACCTTCGGGTCGGTCAATCTGGTGGCCTTTCTGATTGTCGTCGCGATGACCCTGATCACGGCGCCCTGGGGCGTAAGGCTGGCCCATGCGCTTGACCCCAAACCGCTCAGGCGCATCTTTGCCATCTTCATCATGGTCATGGCGCTGAACATGCTGCGGAAGGCGTTCGGCTGGTGAGCTGGCTGCGGCGGGGATGGCAGGTTTTTGCGCCTGAGCCCGCGCTTGACCGTTGGCTGGCCGCGGTGGCGGCCCATGCGCTTGCCTGTGCGGAGGAGCCGTCTCTCACATCCAGATGGCTGCGTCATGGCGGAACATGGTTCGCGGGTGTCGATGTGCTGGGCAACGATGCCGATGGCGGGCTTGCGGGCTCGGGCCCGCTCCGCTGCGCCGCTCGGGCCGAGGCGGAGCGTATCGCGGGGCGGCTGCCGCTCCATCGGGGGCAGGTCTCGGTCACCTATCCGGGCTATCCGGGCCGGGACCTTGGCGAGAGCGAGGCCCGGCATCGCTATCGCAGGCGGCGCGATGCGGCCCATCTGGACGGGCTCCTGCCGGTGGGCGAGAGCCGCCGCCGGATGATCCGGGAGCCCCATGGATACATTCTGGGCCTGCCGCTGACGGCCTGCCCGGCGGAGAAGGCGCCGCTTGTGGTGTGGGAAGGCAGTCATGAACTGATCCGCGCCGCGATGAGGGAGGCGCTGTCCGGGCATCCCCCCGCAAGCTGGGCGGATGTCGATGTGACCGAGGCCTATCATGCCGCGCGCACTGCCTGTTTCGAGCGCTGCGCCCGTGTGGAGATTTCCGCGAGCGTTGGCCAGGCGATCCTGTTGCACCGCCTGACACTCCATGGCGTGGCGCCCTGGCGCGCCCAAAGCCCGCCCGAAGATCGGCGGGCGATCCTCTATTTCCGCCCGGTACTGCGCGGCGGGGTCCGGGACTGGCTGATGCAGCCCTAGGATTGTCGGGAAGGCGCGCCCGCAAGCCAGAGGCCGCGGGGACCGGCCGGCGCGGTCCGGCGGACCCTATTTTGACAGACGGGCCGCGCGCCCGCCGCGGCGTTTTTTCAGCAACGGCGCGCGCGTGGGCAGTTCCGCCATGATCCGGGCGCGGGCATCCGGGGCCATCCTGGACCAGTTGGTGATTTCCTCGATCGACCGGTTGCAGCCGGTGCAGAGCCGCGTCTCGGGATGCACCACGCAAATCTTGATGCAGGGGCTCTCGATCTCGTCGCGTTTCCAGACCTCCGGCCCGGGCGCGCGCGCATTCTGATCATCGTCGGTCATGAAATGCCCCTGATATGGCGCAGCCGGTCCAGCGCCCCTTGCAAGATATAGCCTGCGGCCACGTGATCAATGACCTCCGCGCGACGTTTTCGGGTCGTATCCGCCTCCAGCAGGGCGCGTTCGGCGGCCACGGTGCTCAACCGCTCGTCCCAGAAGCTGATCGGAAGGTCTTCGAGGCCTTGCATGCGGGACAGGTTGCGCGCGAAGGCCCGCGTCGATTGGGCGCGCGGCCCCTCCGACCCATCCATGTTGCGCGGCAGGCCAAGCACCAGCCCGCAGATCTCCCGCGCGGCGATCAACTCGACCAGACGGCCCGCATCCGCCGTGAATTTCGACCGCTTGACCGTCTTCAGCGGTGTTGCAACGCTCAGCGAGCGGTCGCTTACCGCCACGCCGATGGTCTTGGTCCCGAAATCCAGCCCCATCAGGGCGCGGTTCCGCGGCAGCGTTTCCGCGAAAGCCCCGATGTCGTCAAAGATCACTCCAGCGCACTTTCAAGGGTCGCGGCCGCAGGCCTGAGCACGGCCAGCGCCTCGGGCTGGCCCGCGAAGACATCAAGCGCCTCGTCATAGATCGCCTGCGCATCCTCCACCCGGCCGAGCACCACGAAGGCCCCGATCAGCCGGGCCCAATCCTCCGGCGGGCCGCCTTCGGTCGACAGGCGTTCGGCCAGACCGCTCACCATCCCCTCGATCATGGCCATGCGATCCTCCGGCGCCATATCTCCCGCGGCTTCGATCTGTTCGGCGGTGGGGCCGGGCCGGGGGCTGGTGCTGGGCTGAGGCAGTTCGGCCAGCGTGATCGGATCGCCCGCCAGAAACGCCACCTCTTCGATCTGAAGGCGGATGGGTTCGAGCCATGGGGCATCCGGCGTGCTTTCGGCCAGCAGGTTGCGCCAGATCGGATAGGCCAGATCAGGCCGGCCCTGCTGCGCATACATCAGCCCCGCGTAGTAGCGCGCGGTGCCGTTTCCGGGCTCGATCTCCAGCGCGGCGATCAGCGCCGCCTCCGCCTCGGGCGAGACATAGCCGCCCGCGGCCAGCACCATCATCTCGGCCAGATCCACGTGATGGGCGGCTGTCGCTTCGGCGCCCAGAAGGTCGATCAACCGTCCCTGAGCCAGACGTGCGGCGCGGAAATTGCCCAATGCGGCCTCGTTCTGCGCCAGCAGCGCCAGACCTTGCGTGTCATCGGGCCGGCGTTCCATCACGGTGCGCAGCTGCACGACCAGCGCCTCGCGCTCCGGGTCGGGCTCGACCCGGGGGCGAACGGTCACGCCGGCCTCGGCCTCGGTCTGGTCGGGGCGGGTCGCGCGGGCCTCTTCCACCAGTTCAACCCGTGTCTGAAGCGGCAGATCCGGATAGCCCGGCGCGCCGATCTGCCAATAGACGGCGAACGCGCCGGCAATCGTCGCCACAAGCCCCAGACCCAGAACAAGCGGGCCGCCGCGCGTGCCCGCGGTTCCCCCCGAACTGGCCTGCAGGGCGCGGTCGGCCTCCAGCACCCGGCGGGCAACCTCCGCCTTGGCACGGGTGGCATCCGCCTCGGATAATACCCCTCGCGCCACGTCGCGCTCCAGTTCCTTCAACTGATCGCGATAGACCTGCAAGTCATATGCCGCCGCCGGCATGTCGCCGCCGCGTGGCCGGAGAAATCCAGCCCAAATCGCCAGCGCCACAAATATCGAAGCCGCGCCTGCGACAATCCAAAAGCCCATTATGCGTCTCGCCCTCTCAAACGCCGTCCCGTATCATCTATGCCCTGACGCGCCGACACAAAAGATACAATCCGCCGCAGGCTGCGACGCCACCAATCTGCCGACCTGTCGCAATCCGGCCTTGAAATGCCGCGCGGGGTATCCTCTGATCCCGCCGGTTCCCGCACACCAATGCCAGTTCCAAGGGATGATCCGACCATGCGCCGCTATTCCGCCTTTGCCATCGTCCGAGAGGCTGCGCGCCACCATCTGGGGTGGGAACGGGCGTGGGCGTCGCCGTCGCCGAAGGCCCGCTATGACGCGGTGATCGTCGGGGCAGGGGGCCACGGTCTGGCCACCGCCTACTACTTGGGCAAGAACCACGGCATCACCAATGTCGCGGTGATCGAGAAGGGCTGGCTCGGCGGCGGCAATACGGGGCGGAACACCACCATCATCCGCTCCAATTATCTTCAGGACCCGTCGGCGGCGATCTATGAAAAATCCCGCAGCCTTTACGAAACCATGTCGCAGGATCTGAACTACAACGTGATGTTCAGCCCCCGCGGCGTGATGATGCTGGCCCAGACCGAGCACGAGCTGCGCGGATACCGGCGGACGACCCATGCCAACGCGCTGCAGGGCGTGGCGACGGAGTTCATCGCGCCCGAGCGGGTGCGGGAACTGTGTCCGATCATCAATATCGACGGTCCCCGCTATCCGGTGCTGGGCGCGCTGTGGCAACCGCGGGGCGGCACCGCCCGCCACGATGCCGTTGCCTGGGGTTATGCGCGGGCCTGCTCCGCCATGGGCATGGACATCATCCAGCAATGCGAGGTCACGGGCGTGCAATCGGCAAACGGCAAGGTCACCGGCGTGCGGACCACCAAGGGTGATATCGCTACGCCCAAGCTGGGCATCGTCGTTGCCGGCCATTCGGGCGTGCTGGCCGAAATGGCGGGTTTCCGTCTGCCGGTGGAAAGCGTCGCCCTTCAGGCCCTTGTGAGCGAGCCGATCAAACCCTGCATGGACGTGGTCGTGATGGCCAACACCGTCCATGGTTACATGAGCCAGTCCGACAAGGGCGAAATGGTGATCGGCGGCGGCGCGGACGGCTACAACAACTACACGCAGCGCGGCAGTTTTCACCATATCGAGGAAACGGTGCGCGCGCTGATCGAAACCTTCCCGATGATCTCGCGCCTCAAGATGCTGCGCCAATGGGGCGGGATCGTGGACATGACCGGCGACCGCAGCCCGATCCTGTCGAAAACGCCGCTTGAGGGGTGTTTCATCAATTGCGGATGGGGCACCGGCGGGTTCAAGGCGATCCCCGGTTCCGGCTGGGGGTTCGCCGAACTGATGGCCAAAGGTCACTCGCCCCTGACGGCGGCCTTCGGTCTGGAGCGGTTCCGCGAGGGCCGGTTCGTCGACGAAAGCGTGGCGGCGGGGGTGGCGCATTGACCCGCACGGCCACCGATCACGCATGCGCCGCGATCTTCCCCGGTCCCACGCGGAATTGCGCGGCCCCGGCACGTTCCGGCCCATGGAATAGGTCCGAAGCGGCCCCTTTTGGCCGAGATCGTGCCTGTTCTCCGTCGCGGATTGAGCCTGCCGCGGCAATTGCGACGCTGATCCTCACAGAAATGGAGGATCTGTCATGTCTGACTACGATCAGAGAAACACCAGTTACGATTACACCACACCGGACAGCGCGGGCAGCGCCTTCGGAACGCTTCTGGTTGTGCTGGGCGTCATCGGCCTTGTTTTGCTGGCCACGATCTTCTTCGACGTCGAGGCGGGCGGCGAACAGCCATCCGACCCTGCGGCAGTCGCGACAGAGGGCGACCAGCAATAACCGCACACTGAAGGCCGGATATCCGAAGGGCTCGGGCCGGTCGGCCACCGCCCGGTTGCTGGCCGGGGCGGACGGCTACGCCCCCGCGTCGGTCCGCGACACGGGCGCGACCAAAATGGCGCCCGCAAAATTTTCCGGGAACCGGGGCCGCCTCTTCCACGTTTCTTCGCTGAACCACTTCACAGAGGAGAGACAGACATGTCCGACCAGTCGAACAGCAACTCCAACTCCGGCAACGGCGCCTTGGCGTTCATTCTCGGCGGTGTGGTTGTGGCGCTTGGTGTCGTCGCCTGGGTTGTCTTCGGTGGCGGCATCGGGGACGACACGCCGGATGTCAGAATCGAAGTGCCCGGCGTCGGGGCGGTCGAAGGCACCGTCGAAGAAGGCTGATACCTACCGCCCGGGTGCGGATTTCCATCCTCGCGCAGGCGGCTCCATCCGGGGCCGCCTTTTGCGTGACCTGTCCCGTGGACTGTCCGGCCGGGTGACGCCGCGGTCCATATTGTCCTGTCCCGAGGCGCCGCCATGCTGATCCTGACATGTCCCAATTGCGGCCTCGCCGCCGATGAAACCGAACTCAGCCCCGGCGGGGAGGCGCATCTGAAACGCTTCGGCCCCGGCTCGGAAGATGCTGATTTCGAAGGCTATCTTTTCCACCGCGCCAACCCCAAAGGGGTGCATTTCGAGCGCTGGCGCCATGCCTATGGCTGCGGGAAATGGTTTCTCGCCGCGCGGGATACCGCCACATTGGAGGTGTTCGGCACCTACCCGGCGCAGACCACCGAACCGCCCGCTGAAATCATCACCCGGATCAGGGCCAGACATCCGGACTGGAGCCCGACATGAGCACCCGTCTCGCCACTGGCGGCCGTCTCGTCGATCGCGGCGCCCAGATCGAATTTTCGTTCAACGGCAAAAGGTTGCAGGGCTTTCTTGGCGACACTCTGGCCTCCGCGCTGCTGGCCAATGGGCAAATGCTGGTCGGGCGCAGCTTCAAGTATCACCGTCCGCGCGGCATCGTCGCATCTGGCCCGGAAGAGCCCAATGCGCTGGTCAATCTGGGTGAGGCGGGGCGCTTCGAGCCAAATCAGCGCGCCACCACGACCGAGCTGTTCGCGGGGCTGTCCGCCCGCAGTCAGAACCACTGGCCCAGTCTCGAATTCGATATCGGCGCGCTGAACAGCTATGCGGCGCGGGTCCTGCCCGCCGGGTTCTATTACAAGACATTCATCCATCCCCGCCCGTTCTGGAAACACGTGTTCGAGCCGATCATCCGCCACTCCGCCGGTCTGGGCGCGGCGCCGAAGGATCGTGATGCGGATCGCTATGAACATTTCTATGTCCATGTGGATGTTCTGATCGTCGGCGGCGGCGTCGCGGGATTGCAGGCGGCGCTGAAAGCCGGAGCGGAAGGTAAGCGTGTGCTCCTCGTCGAACAGACGTCGGCATGGGGTGGCCGCGCGCCCGTCGATGGCGGCGACATAGACGGAACCACGGCCAAAGAATGGATCAATACCGCCCTGCAAGCCCTTGGAAACATGCCCAATGTGGCCCTGCGAACACGCTGCATGGGGGCGGGCGTCTATGACCACGGCTATGTGCTGGCCTATGAACATGTGGCCGATCACACCCCCCAAACGGACGCGCCGCGCCACCGGCTCTGGCGCATCCGCGCCGGTCATGTCGTCACCGCGACCGGGGCGATCGAACGCCCGCTCAGTTTCGCGGGCAACGATGTGCCGGGCGTGATGCTGGCCGCTGCTATGCGGGATTATGTGGTCAATTTCGGCGTTTCGCCCGGCGACCGCACGGTCGTGGTGACCAATAATGACGATGCCTACCGGACGGCGATTATCCTGCATCAGGCGGGCCTGTCGGTGCCCTGCATCGTCGATGCGCGGCCACAGGCGGACGGGGAACTGGCGATGCAGGCGAAGGCCCTGGGGATCCGGGTCGCGACGGGTGCCGGTATCGCCACGGTCAGGGGCGGCAAGCGGGTCACGGGGGTCGCGCTCTGCCGACAGGCGGGTGAGGGTGCCACGACCGAGGAGATCGCCTGCGACGCGGTCGCGATGTCGGGCGGCTGGTCGCCGGTGGTTCATCTATGGTCCCATTGCGGTGGCAAACTTGTCTGGGACGACGCGCGCGCCTGTTTCCGGCCCGACCCCGACCGCCCGCCGCGCGGCGCCGATGGCGAGGCCTTCGTCTCCGTGACCGGGGCCGCGAATGGCGATTTCGCCCTCGCGGAAATCCTGCCCGACGCACGGGTGGAAGAGCCGTCGGAGGCGCCGCTTCTGCCGGTCTGGATGATGCCGCAGGGCGCGGGCGTCGCGAAACGGGCCAAGATGTGGCTGGATTTCCAGAATGACGTGAAGGTCAGCGATGTCCAGCTGGCCGCGCGGGAGGGGTATGAAAGCGTCGAGCATACCAAACGCTACACCACGCTCGGCATGGCGACCGATCAGGGCAAGCTCAGCAATATCAACGGTCTGGCGGTGCTTTCTCATGCTCTGAATGCACCGATCCCGCAGGTCGGGACGACCACGTTCCGCCCGCCCTATACGCCGATTTCCATGGGGGCCATCGCGGGCGAGGCGCGCGGCGACATCTTTCAGCCGATCCGGCGCACGCCGATCCATGACTGGCATGAGGAGAACGGCGCCGCCTTCGAGCCGGTCGGTCAGTGGCGGCGGCCCTATTGCTTTCCGCGCGGTCAGGAGAGCCATGCCGAGGCCGTGGCCCGCGAGATCACCGCGACGCGCACGAGCCTCGGGCTGCTCGATGCCTCGACCCTGGGCAAGATCCTCGTCAGGGGCCCCGATGCCGGCCGCTTCATGGACATGCTCTACACCAACATGATGAGCAGCCTGAAACCCGGGCGCTGCCGTTACGGGCTGATGTGCAACGAAAACGGATTCCTGATGGATGACGGGGTCGTGGCGCGGCTGGACGAGGACACGTTCCTTGTTCACACCACGACCGGCGGGGCCGATCATATCCACGCCCATATGGAGGATTGGCTGCAATGCGAATGGTGGGACTGGCAGGTCTTCACCGCCAATGTCACCGAACAATGGGCGCAAGTGGCCGTGGTCGGGCCCAATGCGCGCAAGGTGCTGGAAAAGCTCGGCGGCGATCTTGACCTGAGCGCTGCGGCGCTGCCGTTCATGGGCTGGGCCGAGGGCCGGATCGGCGATTTCCGCGCGCGGGTGTTCCGCATCTCCTTCTCGGGCGAGCTGTCCTTCGAGGTCGCGGTCCCTGCAAGCCGGGGTCGCGCCTTCTGGAAAGCGCTGCACGAGGCCGGTGCGGAGTTCGGCGCCACCGCCTACGGCACCGAGGCCTTGCATGTGATGCGGGCCGAAAAGGGCTTCATCATGATCGGCGACGAAACCGACGGCACCGTCATCCCGCAGGATCTGGGCCTCGATTGGGCGATCTCCGGGAAGAAGGAGGATTATCTGGGCAAGCGGGCTCATGCGCGCGCGCACATGACCGATCCCGCCCGCTGGAAACTCGTTGGGTTGCAAACGCTGGACGGTTCGGTTCTGCCGGATGGATCCTACGCGCTGGCGCAGGGACGCAACGCCAATGGCCAGCGCAACACGCAGGGCCGCGTCACCTCCACCTATCTGTCACCGACCCTCGGGCGGGGGATCGCCATGGGGCTGGTGCTGAACGGGCCGGAGCGGATGGGCGAGGTGCTGAGCTTCAACACGGTCGGTGAGGCCACCGTCGAGGCCCGGATCGTCAGCCCCGTTTTCTATGATCCCGAGGGGGAGAAACAGAATGTCTGAGATGAGCGCCCTGCCCGGGGCGGTGGCCGGTGGACTGGCCGATATCAGCGAACTGGGTCTGCAGGGAATGGTCACGCTGAAGGCCGACCTGTCCGCGCCGGAAACGGCCGCGGCGGTGCGCGCCGCGACCGGCACCGCCGTGCCCGACCGGCGCCGGATCATCGAGACGGAGACGGGCGCGGTCGCCTGGATGGCCCCGGACGAGCTGCTGATCCTCTGCGCCCATGACGGGGCGGATGCCATGGTAACATCGCTTTGCAATACACTGAAAGGGCGTCATTATCTGGCGGTCAACGTCTCGGATGCCCGCGCGTTTTTCGCCATTGAGGGCCGCGGCGCGAGGGAAGTTCTCGCCAAACTTGCCCCGGTCGATCTTCATCCCGAAAGCTTCGGACCCGGAGAGATGCGCCGCACGCGTCTGGCGCAGGTGCCCGCGGCATTCTGGATGACGAGCGGGGATAGTATCCGGCTGATCTGTTTCCGGTCGGTCGCGCGCTATGTGTTCGACTGCCTTGCCATATCGGCGAGAGACGGCGGCGAGGTCGGGTATTTCTGAACCGGCCGCCAGTTGCGTCGCGCGGGGGCGGAGACGGCCCTGCCGGTGCCGCGGAAAAATCGCGTTTTCCGGAACCTGTTGACCGCCGCGGGGTTGACCTTTCGACCCGGTGACCTCCATCTGTCACTCAATCGCTTGCACCAACAAAGAGGGGCCTGACCAATGGCATTCGAACTTCCCGATCTTCCTTACGCCCACGATGCGCTGGCCGATAACGGCATGTCGAAGGAGACGCTGGAATATCACCACGACATCCACCACAAGGCCTATGTCGACAATGGCAACAAGCTGATCGACGGGACCGAATGGGCCGACAAGTCGATGGAAGAGATCATCACTGGCACCTATGATGCAAACGCGGTGGCCCAAAGCGGTATCTTCAACAATATCAGCCAGTTGTGGAACCATAATCAGTTCTGGGAAATGATGGGCCCGGGCACGTCCGCGATGCCGGGCGAACTGGAAAGCCGCATCACCGATGCCTTCGGATCGGTCGACAAGTTCAAGGAAGAGTTCAGCGCCGCCGGTGCGGGCCAGTTCGGCTCGGGCTGGTGCTGGCTGGTGGTCGACACCGATGGTACGCTGAAGGTCACCAAGACCGAAAATGGCGTGAACCCGCTTTGTTTCGGGCAGACAGCCCTTCTGGGCTGCGATGTGTGGGAGCATTCCTATTACATCGACTTCCGCAACAAGCGCCCTGCCTATCTGACTAACTTCCTCGACAATCTGGTCAACTGGGAAAACGTGGCGAGCCGTCTCGCCAGCGCCTGATCCCGGCCTTCCGCGAATATCCCCGAACCCGCCGGTGCAAGCCGGCGGGTTTTTCTTTGGAACGCCCCTGCGCGCTCCGGCGTTGCCTCCTATATGACTTGAGAGACGGAGGATATCATGGCCGCGCGCGCACGATCCCGGGACGGGCGAAAGGAAACCAAGGAGATACCGGGCGACGAGACCCATGTTTCGCAACAGGGCCGCTCCGGCGGCACGCTGGCCCGCAAGATCGCCACCCGTGACGAGGAAAAGCGCGCCTATGAACACCCCGCGGGAGCGACCCGTGTCCGCAAATCCGACGAAACCGACAGCGAGCCGAAGGAGACCCGATGACCGATCCATCCATGACCCCGACACATGTCGATCAGGTGCGCCGCAACCCCTCGCCGCTGACCAACGGCACCTGGGTTCTGGTGGCCGACGGAGAGAAGGCGCTTTTGTGCGAGAATATCGGCGATGCGGATCACCCCCTGCTTGAGGTGCGCCGGGAAGATCATCAGGAAAATCCCCCGAACCGCGATCAGGGCGCCCACAAACCCGGCCGTTTCAATGACGGGCCGTCGGTGCATCGCTCCGCGGTGGAAGACACGGACTGGCATCGGCTGGCGCAGGACCGGTTTGCCCAGGACCTGTCGGAGATGCTCTACAAACGCGCCCACCGGCACCGGTTCGAACGTCTGATCATCGTCGCGGCGCCGCGCATCCTCGGCGAGTTGCGCGGGCAGATACACAAGGAGGTGGCCAGCCGGGTAATCGCGGAACTGCCGATGACATTGACCAATCATCCCCTCGACGAGGTGGCGACCCGCATCAGCGCCCGCCTGAGCGAAGATACCGGCCCTCCTGACGCCTGAGCCTGCCGCCGCGCCGCCTTGACCCGCCAGATCCTGCGTGAAATGCCTGTCCGCAGGCAGGGGTCTGGGCAGGGGTCGGGGCAGGTGGCATGAGCGAGGCGGGCAAGGGCGTTCTGGCGATGATCGGGGCCTGCATCATCTGGGGCCTGTCGCCGATCTTCTACAAGCTTCTGTCGGATGTGCCGCCGCTGGAGGTTCTGGCCCACCGAACGCTCTGGTCCTTCGCGGTCTTCGGCCTCGTGCTGACACTCCAGCGCCGGATACGGGCATTGCCGCAGGCTTTGGCGGGCCGGCGCGCGCTGCTTCTGGCCTTCGCCGCGGCACTCATGATCTCGGGCAACTGGTTTCTCTTCATCTTCTCTGTGCAGGTGGGGCGCACGGTGGAATCCGCCCTCGGCTATTACATCTTCCCGCTGGTCGCGGTGCTGATCGGTCGGGTCGTGCTCAAGGAACGCCTTGGCCGCGCGCAGATCCTCGCGGTCGGACTGGCGGGTGTGGCCGTGGCGATCCTGACCCTGGGTCTGGGCGTGGCCCCGTGGATCTCCCTCTCGCTCGCGACGACTTTCGGGATCTACGGCCTGATGAAACGCTGGACGGTGGCGGGCCCGGTCGTGTCGGTCACCGCCGAGGTGGCGCTGCTTGCGCCGGTGGCACTCGGCTATCTGATCTGGCTCGGGGCGGGGCAGGGCGCGTTCGGCCATGATGCGGTCCAAAGCACGCTCCTGATCATGGCAGGGCCGCTGACGGCCCTGCCTCTCATCCTGTTTTCCTATGCGGCCAGACGCACGGCGATGTCGACGATCGGTCTGGTGCAATACCTGAACCCGACCCTCCAGTTCGGCGTCGCCGTTCTGGTTCTGGGGGAGGTCATCACCCTCTGGCACGGCATCGCCTTCCCGATCATCTGGGTGGCGCTTGGCATCTATTCCTGGGCGTCGCTCAGGCGCGCGCCGTCTCCAGCGCCGACATGATCGCGGGCACGGTGTCGATCACCCGGTAGAACTCCTTCAGCGAGGCTTCGGCGAAGCCCTGCGTCACCACGTGGTCGACCAGAGCGGCCAGCGGGCCCCAATAGGCGGCCGTATTCATCAGCAGGATGGGTTTTTCGTGCAGGCCAAGCTGGCGCCAGGTCAGCACCTCGAAGAACTCGTCCAGCGATCCGGCGCCGCCCGGCAGGACGACAATCGCATCGGAATTCATGAACATCACCTTCTTGCGCTCATGCATGTTCTCGGTGACGATGAACCGCCCCAGATCGCGCTTGCCCATCTCGCGCGCCAGAAGATGGGCGGGGATCACGCCGAACGTGTCGCCGCCGGCATTCTGGGCCGCCCGCGCAACCGCCCCCATCAGGCCCACATCGCCCGCACCATAGACCAGTCGCATACCGGCCTGCGCCAGCCCTTCGCCAAGGGCCGTCGCATCGGCCATGTATTCCGGGTCGGCCCCGGGGCGAGAGCCGCAATAGACACAGACGGAGAATGACAAATCTGGCGACCCTTGCACAAAGAGGTGTTTTGCCCCCTGATAGACCTGTTGATAACGTCACTCAACCCGGTGCGCACGCGATCGGAACGCGGACATGCTGCACCGGTGAGTTAGGTTGGATGGGGAAATGGCCTTAGGCACAGGCTCGATAAACAGCGGCTCGGCGCTGGCCATCGGTGTGGGCGCAGCAGCGCTTGCAGGGGTGATCGGCATTGTCATCTTCTCCGGATTGCTTGGCTCGGACCAGCCGGAGGGGGACGGCGCCCCCGCGCCGCTGGCCAGCCTGCCTGCGGCAGATGTGCCACAGGCGGAAGACCCCGCCTCCCCGGTTGTGGTGTCGACCACGGTCCTGCCCGAACCGCAGGGGGAGACCAACACCGCTGCAGCCCCCGCCGATGAGGCGGAGGCCGCGGTTGCCACGGCCGAGACGCCCCCGGTCCGGATACGGCCCCTGATCGACCTGCTGCGGGTCGACCCGACCGGCTCGACCATCGTCGCGGGCCGTGCCGCGCCCGGCGCGGAGGTCACCCTGATGCTGGACGGTGTCGCGCTCGACACGGTGACGGCCGATGAATGGGGCGCCTTCGTTGCGATGGTGTCCGTGCCACCCGCCGAGATGCCCCGCGCGCTGAGCCTGTCCATGGCGGAGGGCGCGGATGGTCCGCCGGTCGTCTCCGAGGAAAGCATCATCATCACCCCCACCGCCGCCCGGGTGGCGGATGCAGGCGCCACATCCGCCGACGCGGAAAGCGCCTCTGCGCCCGTTTCCGACAGCGGGGCGGAGGATGTTCAGCAAGCGGGCGCCGCCCCGGATGCGACGGCGCAGCCCACGGAGCCCTCTGCCGCGCCCCGGTCGCCCACCTTGCTGATTGCCGATGACAGGGGCGTGCGGGTGCTGCAACCGGCCGATCAGGCGCCCGAGGTGCTCGATCAGATCGTTCTGGATACCATCACATACGATCCGGCGGGGGAGGTCGTGCTGTCGGGCCGGGGACAGGCCGACAGCGGCTTGCAGGTCTATCTGGACAACCAGCCCGTGCGACTGGCCGAGGTCGACGCGGTGGGCCAATGGCGCGCCGCATTGCCCGAGGTCGACCCGGGCACTTATACCTTGCGGGTCGATCAGGTGGATGCCGCCGGACAGGTGGTCAGCCGGGTGGAGACCCCCTTCCTGCGGGAAGAGCCGGCGGTGCTTGCCGCCCTGCCGGGCCCCGATGACGGGGTTTCGGTGGTGACGGTACAGCCGGGGTTCACGCTTTGGGGCATCGCGCGGGAGACGCTTGGCGCGGGCATTCTCTATGTGCAGGTCTATCAGGCCAATCAGGATCTGATCCGCGATCCGGATCTGATCTATCCCGGTCAGGTTTTCGCGATCCCGGAAATGGCGTCGGAATAGTCCCGGCCCGTCTGGCCTTCTGCGGCGGCAGGACCTAGGTTCACAGCCTGGAGCCGCCAGCAGGAAACCCGCCAGCCCATGCCAACCGATCTTTCGATGCCCGACACCTCCGAAGAGGCCCGCGAACGCCGCAGCGGGGTGCGCACGATCCGCAAGGTCGCGCCCTATCTGTGGCCGCGCGGGCAGGCATGGGTGAAGTACCGGGTCGTGATCGCGCTCGGCATGCTGGTGGTGGCCAAGCTGGTCGCCGTCTTCACGCCCTTTCTCTACAAGGCGGCGGTCGACGCACTGGCCGGCGAAAGCGAAGGATCCGCCGCGTGGCTGCTGGTGTTCGGCGCCGTCGGCGTGACCATCGCCTATGGCGTGGCGCGGGCGGCCAATGTCGGCTTTCAGCAGTTGCGCGATGCGATCTTCGCGCGGGTGGGCCAGCGGGCGTTGCGGCAACTGGCGCTGGAGACGTTCCGCCATATCCACGCCCTGTCGCTGCGTTACCACATCACGCGGAAGACGGGCGGTCTCTCGCGGATCATCGAACGCGGGGTGAAGGGCGTCGACTTCCTGTTGCGCTTCCTGCTCTTTTCCGTGGGTCCTCTGGTTCTGGAACTGCTTCTGACCGGGATCATTCTGGCGGTCGTGTTCGACATCAACTACCTGATCGTACTTACCGTCACCATCGCGATCTATATCTGGTTCACCTTCAAGGTCACCGAATGGCGGGTGAAGATCCGCAAGCAGATGAACGATCAGGACACCGACGCCAACCAGAAGGCGATCGACAGCCTGCTGAATTTCGAAACCGTGAAGTATTTCGGGGCCGAGAACCGCGAGGCGATGCGCTATGACGGCGCGATGGAGGGGTATGAGGCGGCCGCGCTCAAGACCTCCTATTCGCTCGCGGCGTTGAATTTCGGCCAGTCGCTGATCATCACAACCGGGCTTGTGGTGGTGATGGTGATGGCGGCGCTCGGCGTGCAGGATGGTAGCCTGACCGTGGGCGATTTCGTGATGGTCAATGCCTATATGATCCAGATCACCATGCCGCTGAACTTTCTGGGCACGGTCTATCGCGAAATCCGGCAGAGCCTTGTGGATATGGGCGAGATGTTCGATTTGCTCGAACAGCCCGCCGAGGTCACGGACCGGCCGGATGCGCCGGATCTGGAGTGTCCGCGGGGCGAGGTGGTGTTCGACAATGTGCTGTTCGGCTATGACGCCGCCCGGCCGATCCTGAAGGGCGTGTCCTTCCGGGTCGGGCCCGGCGAGACCGTGGCGCTTGTCGGGCCTTCGGGGTCGGGCAAATCCACCATCGGGCGGCTTCTGTTCCGCTTCTACGATGTGGATGGCGGCGCGATCACCATCGACGGTCAGGATCTGCGCATCGTGACGCAGGAAAGCCTGCATGCGCAGATCGGCGTGGTGCCGCAGGACACGGTGCTCTTCAACGACACGATCCGCTACAACATCGCCTATGGCCGCCCCGAGGCCGGCTTCGCCGAGATCGAGGCGGCGGCCCGCGCGGCGAAGATCCACGACTTCATCCAGGCCTTGCCGGAGGGGTACGAGACCGCCGTGGGCGAGCGCGGGCTGAAGCTGTCGGGCGGGGAGAAACAGCGCGTCGGAATTGCCCGCACCTTGCTGAAAGACCCGCCCATCCTGCTTCTGGACGAGGCCACCAGCGCGCTGGACACCGAGACCGAGCGCGACATTCAGGAAGAGCTGAAGATGATGGGGCAGGGCCGGTCGGTGATCACCATCGCCCATCGTCTGTCCACCGTGGTCGAGGCGAACCAGATCATCGTGCTGGAGCAGGGTGAAATCGTGGAGCGCGGCACCCATGAGAAGTTGCTGGCGCAGTCCGGGCGCTATGCCGCGATGTGGCAGCGCCAGATGTCCGAGGAAGAAAGCGCGGCCTGACCGCGCCGGCGGTGCGGGGCGTTCTGAGCCGCCCGCGCGGGCTGTCCGCCCCTCGCTGAGGCCTCATGCGGCCGGCCTTTGCGCCAATTGATCGGTGGAGACCCGCAGCGCACCCATGCCCCGGACAGGGGTGTTCGGCCATTGCGCCGCCCCGATTGCGGGCCGCGCCATTCTGCGTAAGGGGCGACACCGGCCCTCCCGGCCTGCACCATACCCTCGCGCGCGACTGCCCCGATGGGGGCAGCCATGCTTATTCCGCCGCGCGCAGGGGCGGCCTCGGCTTGCCCTGATCGTCCTCGTCCTGCGCCACCTCCGGCAGGTCCGTGTCGTCGGGCCGGGGGCTTTCTGCGGGGGCAGGGGGCACCACCACCGCCTCGGTGTCGAACAGCGGGGCGGGCGGGGGCAGGTCCTGCTCCCACAGGATGATCGGATTGCGGGTGTTCCGCGCCGCGCGCGCCAGAGCCCAGTCTTGCGCCCGGCTGCTCATGCTGCCGGCACCCAGCATGCCGAGCCCGCGGGCCAGCCACGACAGGATCGTGCCGGCCCAGATCCGGAGCGCAAGAAGCGACGGCGTCATCACCAGTGTCAGAACCGTGGCCAGGCCAAGCCCGAAGACCACCGCGGTCGCAAGCTGTTTCCACCACAGGGCGGTCGGGCTGTTCACCGTGTAGCCGCCGCCGCCGAAATCGAGGCTGATGCCGTACATCATCGGGGCGAGACCCGCCATCGTCGTGATCGTGGTCAGCAGAACGGGGCGGATGCGCGCCTCCGCCGTGCGGGTGATCGCCTCCAGCCGCGGCATGTAACGGCTGTATTCCTGATAGGTGTCGATCAGTACGATATTGTTGTTCACCACGATCCCGGCCAGCGCCACGATCCCCGTCCCCGTCATGATGATGGAGAAGGTCTGATCCATCACCAGCATCCCGATCAGCACGCCCGTGGTGGACAGAACCACCGCCAGCAGCACCAGAACCGCGTTGTAGACGGAGTTGAACTGCGCCAGCAGGATGATGAACATCAATCCAAGCGCGCCAAGGAACGCCTGGCCAAGGAACGCCTGGCTTTCGGCCTGCTCCTCCTGATCGCCGCCCCATTCCCAACCGACGGAACTGGGGAAGGGGTCCTCGGCCTCGATCCATTCGGTGATCCGGGCGATCCGCTCGTTCGCGTTCACGGCAACCAGGGTCAGATCGCCGCCTTCGACCCCGTCGATCAGCGTTGCGGGCTCGACCCCGTCGGTCATGTGGAAGATGACATATCCGGTGCCGTCTGGGCCGCGCATTTCGGGCGCGGCGCCTTCGGGCAGTTGCTCGACGATGCCAAGCGTCTCGCCCTCATCGGTATCGACGCGCAGCAGATCCGCCTCCACATCGGCCCTGACGTTGAAGACGCGGGACTGATCGACCCGGTCGATCACCGCCAGTTGCGGCGTCGGCTCGTAGGTCACGAAGTTCGACAGCGGCACCAGCCCGTCGGCGGTGCGCACCCTGAGCGTATCGAGGGTGGACAGCACCCGCGCCTCGTCGGGGAAGCGCACGCGGATATCGATCTCCTCGTCCGAGGACGGCACCCGCATCGTATCGAGCAGGATGCCGCGCGTGACAAGCTGCACCATCGCGCCCACGGTGGCCACATCGGCCCCGAAACGGCCCGCGGCCTCCACATCCACATTGATCTGCCAGTCGATGCCCGGCAGCGGCAGCGTATCTTCGACAAGGGTCAGGGCCGGCATGCTCTCGAAATGCTCTCGCGCGATCCGGGTCGCCTCCTGAAGATCCTCCCAATTGTCGCCCGACAATTGCAGATTGACCGGTTTGCCATCGGCGGGGCCCTGGGCCTGCTCGAAAATCTCGGTCTCGATGCCCGGGATCCGGTCCAGTTCGGTCTGCAGACGGTCGATGATGACATTGCCGTCCCATTGCGGATCCACGATCGTGACCGGCATGGAGAACAGGCCCCAGAGCACCGGGCGCCAGACCACCGCAGTCGGGCGGTCCTCCCAAGCGACCAGATCCATCTGCACCTGTCCGATGGTGTCTTCGGGCGCCGCCGCGCCGCCGGTGTTGTTGTTCAGCCCGCCGTCGCCGGCGAAGGCAAACACATCGCGCACCCCTTCGGTGGCCAGAACCACCTCCTCGACCTGGGCGACCAGCGCGTCCATTTCGGGCACGGAAAGGTTGCCGCGCGCGCGCACATAGACCACGGCGTTTTCGGGCTCCGTCTCCACGAAGAATTCGACGCCGTTGTTGTTGTTTATGAACTGGTAGAACACCACGCCGACAAACAGCGCGATGAGCAGGAGCACACCAACCGGCGCGACCGGGTTTCCGACGATCATGTGAATGAACGAACCGAACCAGGTGCGGCGATACCCGGCCTGAATGGGCTTGGGCTTGCGCGCGATCTGGACCGACCCCAGCAGAACCGACATCAGCGCGGAGCTGAGAATGAACAGGGCCGCGCCCGGCAGCATGGCAACAAAGGCGGAGACCGAGCCCGACGCGATCCCGATGATGCCGGGATTGATCGTGATCATCGCGGCCATGAACATCGCATAGCCCGCGGCCAGCGTCAGGATCAGGCGCATCCAGTAGGCCGGCACAAGCGCCCTGACGATCTCGGTGCCCTGTTCGGTGATCCGCGTGAACCGGGCCGCAACCCCACCCAGAACGGGCAGGTAGATCAGGGCCACGATCAACGAGGCGGACAGGACGAAGATCAGCGTGACCGGCAGCATGCCCATGAACTCGCCGGGCACGCCGGGCCAGAACAGCATGGGCAGAAACGCGCAAAGCGTCGTCGCGGTGGAGGAGACCACGGGCCAGAACATGCGCTTGGCCGCATCCGTATAGGCCTGCATGGGCCTTGCCCCGGCCTGCAGGCGCTTGTCGGCATACTCCACCACCACAATCGCCCCATCCACCAGCATCCCCACCGCAAGGATCAGCCCGAACATCACGATGTTCGAGATCGAGATGCCCATGACGCCAAGCAGGATGAAGCAGAGCAAAAACGAGGTCGGGATCGCAAAGCCCACCAGCAGCGCCGAGCGCGTTCCGAGGGCCGCCAGAACCACGATCATCACCAGCGCGATGGCTGTCAGAACCGAGCCTTCAAGCTGCCGCACCATGCCGTCCACCGTGACCGACTGGTCAAGCGTGGTGTCCACCCGCACCGAGTCCTGCAACTCGATGGGCCAGGAGGCGCGCACGGCATCGACCTCGGCGCGGACCAGTTCCGCGGTGTCGATCACGTTGAAACCCTGCCGTTTGACGACTTGCAGCGCCACGGTGTTTTCGCCGTTGAACCGCGCGGTGCCGGTACGGTCCTCGAAGGTCAGACGGATTTCGGCGAGATCGCCCAGAGTGACGACCCGGTCGCCATTGACCGAAATGGCAAGGTTGTAGACATCCTCGGCACTGTCGAAGCTGGACGGGATCTTGACCGAGATGGCGCCGCTTTCGGTCTCCACCTCGCCGGCCGCGATCAGCTGGTTGTTGTTCACCACCGCGTCGATCAGTTCCCGGGCGGTGACGTTATAGGCCTCCAGCGCAAGCGGGTCGATCACCACTTCCAGCATCTCGGCCCGGTCGCCCGCCAGCCCCGCCTCCAGAATGGGCGACAGCGCCTCCAGCCGGTCCTGCATCTCGTTGGCAAGCCGCAACAGCGTGCGTTCCGGGGCATCGCCCGACAGCGCAACGATGATGATCGGGAATTCCGAGAAGTTGATCTCGGCGATCTGGAAGCTTTCGGCGCCGGCCGGAAAATCCGCCTCGGCGGCATTCATCGCGTCGCGGACATCGGCGATGCTGGCGGATTTGTCCCAGCCGAACTCGAATTCGAGAAAGATCCCGGCAAAGCCCTCGGCGGCGGTGGAATTGATCGAGACAAGCCCGTCAAGATCCTGAAACTCCGCCTCCATGGGGCGGATCAGCAGCCGTTCGCTGTCTTCCGCCGAGATGCCGGGGAAGGGCACCGAGATGAACAGCCCCGGGATATCGATATCCGGCTCACCCTCCTTCGGCAGACCCACATAGGCCGCCGTGCCGACGGTCAGCGACAGGATCACGAAGGCGATCACCATCCGGGCGCGGGATGCGGCCCAGTCGACAAGACCTGTCATTGGGTCAGCTCCTCATAGGTCACGTCGACGGGCACCCCGTCGGTGACGAATTCCTGGCCCACGGTGATCACCGTCGCCTGATCGGGCAGTCCGGTCAGCAGCACGCCGCGCGCGGTATCGCGCAACATGGTCACCGGCACGAACTGGGCGCGGTTCTCCTCGGTCACGATCCGCACCCCGAGCGTGCCCGCGTCGTTCAGCGTCAGCGAAGATGTGGGCAACAGATGCGCAGGCAGTCCAGCGGTCGAAATCATGATATCCGCGGTCTGCCCGTCGCGAATGGCCAGATCGGCATTCGCCACCTCGATTTCGACCCGGAAGGTGCGGGTCTGCGGATCGGCGGAGCGGGACAGGAAGATGACCTCGCCCTGAACCTCCTCGCCGGTGGCCAGACGCGCGCCCGCCGCCGCCCCGACAGCAACCCGGTTGACCTGCGCCTCGGGGACGAACCCGACAAGCTTGATCGGATCGAGCTGGATCACCGTGGCGCACAAGGTGCCCGGCTGCATCAGGGAGCCGAGCTCGGCGGTGTCGCTTTCCAGCAGCCCCTCGAACGGCGCGCGGATTTCCAGACGGGTGATTTCCTGCCGGGCCCGCTCGACCCCGGCCTCGGCAGAGCGGATGCCGCTCAGTGCCGTCTCGACCCCGGCTTCCGCCGACTGGATGGCGGCCTCGGCCGCGGATCGGGCCGCGGCGGTGCTGGCCGCCCGCGTTTCGGAGCCGAAGCCGCTTTCGCTCAGCCGCGAAGCCGCGTTGTCGTCGATCTCGGCCGCGGTCAGGCCCGCGCGCGCCTCCGCCACTCGCGCCCGCGCCTCCGGCAGGCGGGACCGGGCCTCCGCCAGCCGCGCTTCGGCTTCCTCCAGCGCCGCACCGCGCGTGCCGCGATCGATCTCGCAAAGCAACTGGCCCTCTTCCACGAAGGCGCCCGCCCGGATCGGCGGCGAGATGATCAGGCCGGAGGTTTCCGACTGCACGTTGACCTGCCGCAGCGCCTCGGTCCGACCACGCAGCAAGACGGCGTTTTCCGCCATCGTCGCCTCGCTCCGCCGGGCAACCACATGAACCACATGCATGCCATCGGCTGTCAGCGCCTGCTCGGGCGGGGTGTCGGTCTCGGCGACTTCCTGTATCTCGGCGGTGGCGCCGTCATCGGCGGTGAAGCCGCCGGCAAATCCGATCAGCCGATCCCGCTCCAGGATCACCAGATAGAGCACCGCAAACACAACAATGGCGGTCACAATCGGAAAAATTCGCATCAATAGCCTCACTCGCCCGCTGCCGTCGGGCACAATCATTTGCGGTACGTTTCAGGACATACGCTGAACCGCTTCGTTCAGATTAGTATTTTGCGGCGCAGCGCGCAAGACTGAACCGATTAGTTCAGAAATATGCGGCCATCCTGCTGACATTGATGCATTTCGGGGCATGTCGGCGGCGGCGGGCATCCCCGCGGGTGATCTCCGGCCTTGGCATTTCCCGGTGCTTCGCGCTAAGAGGACGGCGGGTAAGAAACTTCGCCGCATCAGGGCAAGAAACGGGGTACGCGTCATGGCCAATTCCGACAGTTTCATCAATGAGGTAAGCGAAGAAGTACGGCGGGACCGTCTCTTCGCCCTGCTTCGACGGTGGGGCTGGGCCGCCGCACTTGCCGTGCTGGTGCTGGTGGGCGGCGCGGCCTGGAACGAATACCGCCGCGCGCAGGCCAACACTCAGGCGCAGGCCTTCGGAGATGCGCTGCTGCAGGCGCTCGACAACAACGATGCCGATGCGCGGATGGCCGCCCTTGCCGCTGTGCCCGCCGAAACGCCCGAGGCCGAGATCATTCTGGCCCTTCTGCAGGCCGGGGAAGAGGCCGAAGGCGGGGCCGCCGCTGCCCGGCTCCGCGCGCTGGCCGGCAACCCCGATCTGCCGCGCCGCTACAGCGATCTGGCCCTTCTCAAGGCGCAGATGCTCGCCCCTGCCGAGCCGGGCGAGGCGATGGCGACCATGGATCGTCTGGCGCAGCCCGGCGCGCCCTACCGGGCGCTCGCCATGGAGCAGCAGGCCTATATCCGTCTCGGCGAGGGCGATTTCGAGGCCGGATTGCAGATTTTGCGGCAGCTTCAGTCCGAGCCGCAGACCACGCCGGGCTTGCAACAACGCACGATGCAGTTGATTGTAGCGCTGGAAGCGAGGGCCACGCTGACCGACGCCGCCGAGGCACCCGCCGCGACGGCCGAAGACAGCGTGACGGAGGGGGCGGACGCGGCCCCCGAAGACACTCCGGCAACGGAAGAGAGGACAGACCCGCCCGAAGAACAGACCGATGCCGACGGCACGGCGGGGATACCCGCAAGCGAATGAGCGGCATTGGGCACGGGCAGGAAGGGCAGAGGCAGATATGAGCATGTTCCGCATCGGATTTCTGGGGCTCGGCTTCGTGCTGGCCCTTGCAGGCTGCGACCGGGAGGTCATCTTGGAGGGGGAGCGGTTCGGCACCCGCGTGCCGCTGGCCGATACGCTGCCGGGCGAAGACGGCACCGTGCCGGCGGCGGAGATCGCGGTCGAAGGGCCGCGCGCGATCTCCCTTCTGCCCGACACGACCAATGCCGACTGGCCGCAACGCGCCGCGAATATCCGCAACCTGCCGCCCCATGTGACCCTGGCCGCCGCCCCGGCGGAGCTTTGGGCCACGGGCATCGGCAACGGCAACAGCCGCCGGACCCGCATCACCGCCGATCCGGTGGTGGCCGACGGGCGGATCTTCACGATGGATGCCGTGGCCGGGGTACAGGCGACCTCCACCTCCGGGGCGGCGCTCTGGTCGGTCGATCTGACGCCGGGCTTCGAACGGGGCGGCGGCATCTCGGGCGGGGCGCTGGCGGTCGATGGCGCCACGCTCTTCGCGACAACCGGATATGGCGAGCTGGTGGCGCTCGATGTGGCCACCGGCGCGGTTCGCTGGCGGCAGCGTCTGGATGCGGGCATCACTGCGCCCACGATCGCGAACAACACCGCCTATATCGTCAGCCGCGACAGCCAGGCCTGGGCGATCGACACGTCGAACGGGCGCATCCGCTGGCAATTGCCCGCAGCACCGGCCGCCGCCGTGCTGACCGGCGGCGCGGCTCCGGCCATCACCGACCGTCTGGTGATCTTTCCGTTCGGCTCGGGCGAGCTTGTGGCCTCGCTCCGGCTGTCGGGCGTCCGGGTCTGGGGCACCACCGTCGCCGGGTCCCGGCGCGGGGTCGCCTATAACGATCTCAACGACATCACCGGCGATCCGGTCGTGCAGGGCGGCGTGGTCTACGCTGGAAACCAGGCGGGCAGGGTGGTCGCGCTGGAGGCTGCATCGGGCGAACGGCTCTGGACCGCGACGGATGGGGCCTATTCCCCCGTGGTTCCGGCAGGCGACAGCATTTTCTTCGTATCCGACCGCAACGAGTTGGTGCGCGTCGACGCCGCGACCGGGGAACGTATCTGGGGCATCGAACTGCCGCTTTACGTCCGCGAGCGGGAGCGGCGCCGCAAGGCCGTCTTCACTCATTTCGGCCCGGTGCTTGCCGGCGGGCGGCTGGTGGTCGCGTCGGGCGACGGGGTGATCCGCATGTTCTCCCCCGAAAGCGGCGCGCTTCTCTCCACCTTGCCGATCCGCGGTGGGGCGGCGGCGAACCCGGTTGTGGCCGGTGGCGTGCTCTACGTGGTCAGCCAGGACGGACGCCTGCACGCCTATCGCTGAATTGTGGCGTCCCGCCCAAGCGGCCAAGGTCCGCGACCGGTCGGACCGCCGTCATGCGCCCAAGCCAGGAATGCCAAGGATCGGTCCGGTCGGGTCTTTCCGTGTCGGATTATTGGGCAACGCCCAGGGTCCTGATCGGGTCGGGACCGGTTTTTTCCGAAAGGTGGGGTCGGGTTAACCTTTTGGTAACGAATTACGCGTCAGGCTTGTTCAAGCGGGCACGCTCCGGCCCGCGTCACGTGTCGACGCCCTTTGCCCAACCTCGTCCCTCAGTATCCCCTGGCGAAGGGCGTCAGCGCGCTGTCCGGCGACCGCATCGCGGGGTCATTCCCACTCGATCGTTCCGGGCGGCTTCGACGTGATGTCATAGGTCACCCGGTTGATACCCTGCACCTCGTTGATGATCCGCGTGGCGGTTTCGCCAAGGAATTCATGGCTGAACGGATAGTAATCCGCCGTCATCCCGTCGACCGAGGTGACCGCCCTCAGCGCACAGGCATAATCGTAGGTCCGCCCGTCGCCCATCACGCCGACGGTCCGCACCGGCAGGATCGCGACGAAGGCCTGCCAGATCTCGTCATAGAGCCCGTGGCGGCGGATCTGGTCGATATAGACCGCATCGGCCTTGCGCAGGATCTCCAGCTTCTCCCGCGTGATCTCTCCGGGGCAGCGGATCGCAAGGCCCGGGCCGGGAAAGGGGTGGCGCCCGATGAAACTGGCCGGCAGGCCCAATTCATGGCCAAGCGCGCGCACCTCGTCCTTGAACAGCTCGCGCAGCGGTTCCACCAGTTTCAGGCCCATCTTCTCGGGCAGCCCGCCCACATTGTGATGCGACTTGATGGTGACCGACGGCCCGCCGCTGAATGACACGGACTCGATCACATCGGGGTAAAGCGTACCCTGCGCCAGATATTCCGCGCCGTCGATCCCGTCGGCATATTTCTGGAACACGTCGATGAACAGCCCGCCGATGATCTTGCGCTTTGTCTCGGGGTCGCTCACGCCGTCCAGCCGGCTCAGGAACAGCTCGCTTTCATCGGCATGGATCAGGGGCAGATTGTAATGGTCGCGGAACATCGTCACGACCTCGGTCGCCTCGTTCTGCCGCAAAAGCCCGTGATCGACGAAGACGCAGGTCAGCTGCGCGCCGATGGCCTCGTGGATCAGCACCGCGGCGACGGACGAATCGACCCCGCCCGACAGGGCGCAGATGACCTTCTTGTCGCCGACCTGATCGCGGATCTTGCGAATCGCCTCTTCGCGATAGGCGCCCATGGTCCAGTCGCCGGAAAACCCCGCAAGGCGCACGAAATTCTCGTACAGCGTCCGGCCGTTGGGGGTGTGATGCACCTCGGGGTGAAACTGCACCGCATAGAAGTTGCGCTCCAGATCGGCGGTGATCGCAAAGGGGGCGTTGGGCGATGTGCCGTAGACCTCAAAGCCCGGCGCAATGGCCGAAACATGGTCGCCATGGCTCATCCAGACCTGTTCGCGCGCATCTAGGAACCAGCCGTTCAGAAGGTCGATCCGGTCCGCTGCGGGTGTGACATAGGCGCGGCCGAATTCGGCGGTGCCATGGCCCCGCTCGACCTTGCCGCCCAGCATCTGCATCATGACCTGCTGGCCATAGCAGATCCCCAGTATCGGCACTCCCAGATCGAAGATGGCCTCGGGCGGGCGCGGCGACCCGTCATCGATCACCGAAGCCGGACCGCCGGAGAGGATCACGGCTTTCGGGGCGAAATCCTCAAGAAATGCGGGCGTGACATTCTGATAGGGGTGGATTTCGCAATAGACATTCAGCTCCCGCAGGCGGCGGGCAATGAGTTGCGTGACCTGGCTGCCGAAATCGACGATCAGCAGGCGTTCGTGATGGCGGGGGATCGGTAAGCTGCTCATGGAACGGCAATAGGCAAGGCGGCCCGGTTCTGCAAGACCGTCCCGGAGGCCCCGACCGGCCCTTTCGCAAAAGGATCCCGGCACCTATCCGGAAATCGAGGTGTGGCAGCCCGCCGGCCCGACGGCGATGCGCGTTATCCGGCAATATGCCCCGACGCCGCGCTCTGGACCCCGGAAAGGAGGTCCGCCCGGGAGGATCCAGCGAATCGCTTCGGTATCGACCCGTTTTTCGGCGCTGAAGCCCCGGATTGAGGCCCCCTTGGCGGCCCCGCAGATCCCGATCCCGCCATCGCCCCGTCACCCGCACCGCCAGACGGGCGGTCACCCCGCCGGACAAGGCCGATAGCCTTGCGCGCAAGCGGGCCTCGGGCGCCCCGGAAGCGGGGGCGGGGCGGTCATGCTTCCGTCTGTCGGCATCTTCCATCGGGCGACGGGGCCGCGGATGTCGCTTTCCCCCCGCAATCGCCGCAATCTGTCCGCGCGCCCGACACCGGCTGAGCTAAGAACAATCCACAGGACACCCTTTGGGAGCGATCAGCCATGGCCGAATTACGGCGCAGAGCACGGGGCGGGGGCGGCGCCGCCCGGCGCGCGGAGCGGACCGCGGTGCGGATCGAAACCGCGCGCTTCATCGAACGCAACATCCCCGATCTGGAGATCCTGACCCCCGAGGCGCTGGAGATCATCGAGGCCAATGCGGAGACGATCCTGGAGGAGATCGGCGTCGCCTTCGTGGAAAACCCCGCCGCGCTGGCGCGCTGGCGGGAGGCCGGGGCGGATGTCACCGGTGAACGGGTGCGTCTGCCCAAGGGTCTGGCGCGCACGCTTTGCGCAACCGCACCCGCCCGGTTCACCCAGGCCGCGCGCAACCCCGGGCGCAACGTGGAGATCGGCGGGCGGAGCCTTGTCCTCGCGCCTGTCTACGGCCCGCCCTTCGTGCGCGATATCGACGGCGGGCGCCGCTATGCCACCATGGCGGATTTCGAGAAATTCGTGAAGCTCGGCTACATGTCGAAATGGCTTCACCATTCCGGCGGCACGGTCTGCGAACCCACGGACGTGCCGGTGAACAAGCGCCATCTGGACATGCTCTATGCCCATATGTCGCTGTCGGACAAACCCTTCATGGGCTCGGTCACCGATCCCGACCGCGCCAGCGACAGTATCGAGATGTGCGAGATCCTGTTCGGCAAGGAGTTCGTTGCCGAAAACGCGGTCATGACCTCGCTGATCAACATCAATTCGCCGCTAACCTTCGACAATGTGATGATGGGCGCGCTGGAGAGATACGCCGTCGCCGGGCAGGCCTGCATCATTTCGCCCTTCATCGTAGGCGGGGCGATGGCCCCGGTCAGCGTCATGGGCACGCTGACGCAGGTTCTGGCCGAGGTCATGGCGGGCGTGGCCTACAGCCAGTTGATCCGCCCCGGCGCGCCGGCCATCTTCGGCGCCTTCGTCACCTCGATCGACATGAATTCCGGCGCGCCCACCTTCGGCACGCCCGAGGCGGCGCAGATCACCTATGGTGCGGGGCAGCTGGCCCGCCGCCTTGGCCTGCCATACCGCTCCGCGGGTTCGTTCAACGGATCGAAACTCCCCGATGCGCAGGCCGCCTACGAGACGGCGAATTCGCTGAACGCGGGCTTGCTGTCGGGGGTGAATTTCATGCTGCACGCCTGCGGCTGGCTGGAAGGCGGGCTGGTGGCCAGCCCCGAGAAGTTCGTCATGGATGCCGACCAGTTGGGCGTCCTGCACAAGCTCGCCGCGGGCGTCGATATCTCCGCCGACGCACAGGCGATGGATGCGATCCGCGAGGTCGGCCCGGGCGGCCATTATCTTGGCTGCGCCCACACCCAGGCCAATTTCAAGGCCGCCTTCTGGCGGTCGGACCTGCTGGATTACAAACCGTTCGAAACCTGGGCCGATGACGGCGCGCGCGACACCACGCAACTGGCCGCGGCCCGGGTCGAGAAACTGCTGGCCGACTACCAGCAGCCGATGCTCGACCCGGCGACGGACGAGGCGCTGAAAGCCTATATCGCGAAACGCAAGGAGCAGATGCCCGACGCGTTTGTCTAAAGCGTCGCGGCCAGCCGCAGCGCGGGATCGGCCGCGTTCAGCAGAGCGGTCAGCACCTCCACATGGCGGGTGGGCGAATAGCCGGCCTGCCCGGTGACGCGCGCCTGATTGAGCGCGTCCTCTTCCTCCAGCAGCCGGGTCAGCCCCCGGGCGGCCAGGGCATCCGGTTTTGCCGGTCTCCGGGCCAGTGCGGCGGCCCCGAAACGTGCCGCCCGGACCAGCAGTTTCGGGCGGCGCAGAGTGGCAAGCGTGGCAGTGATATCGGACATCGAAAACCCCTTCCAATAGCAGATCAGACCCGATCAGCTTGGCCGCGGTCACGGGCCTGTTGCGCATTTTTCGAACCTGCGCGCGGCGCCCTTCGTTTGTTTACAATTTGAAAACAATTCACAGCTTTTCCACAGATTTTAATCGTTCAGTAATCAATAAGGCCAAGATTTGGCGAGGTCTTATCCACAGCATGTAACCGGAGGCGCACCACGTGACCCCTCAGAAAGATCAACCCGACCTGTCCGGTCTGCCCTCATGGCTGCCGCAGGGGCCGGAGCACTACCTGCGTCACGTTGCGCTCGGCCAGTCGGTGCGCGGGATAGCCCGGGCGGCAAACGCCCATCCGTCGACCATTCTTCGGCGCATCCGCCAGGTGGAGGCGGCTCGGGACGACCCGCTGATCGACGAGGCTCTGAATGCGCTTTCCACCCCTCGTGCAGCTGCAACGACCAAGACCGATTTTCCCAAGGAGCCCTCTGACATGACAGCCCCGTACCGGTCCCCGGTGATCTCCGACGAACCGACCATCAACCGCGAGGCGCGCCGCATCCTGCGCCGCCTGTGCGAAAAGGAAGCCGTGCTGGTCGTGGCGCGCGACATGGACAAGGCCGTGGTGCTGCGCCCCGGTCTGGACGGCACGCAGACCCGCACCGCCGTCGTCGACCGGCCGATCGCCCAGGCCTTCGCCCTGAAGGACTGGATCTCCACCGCGCGGCGGGGCCGGATCAGCACCTACCAGATCACCGGCACGGGCAAATCCGCCCTCAAACGTCTGATCGAGGAGGATCGCCGCCGCCGCCACGCGGGGATGGAGCTTGCCGAGGCCGCGACGCCGTTTCAGGCCCAGCATCAGGTCTGGGGGGAGCGTACCGTCCGCGACGGGGAGGGCACGCGCCGGATGCGCGTCAACCTGTCGGAATCGCCGCTGGCCGGCCTGGCCCGGCGCAAGGGCGCGGATGGCAAACCCTTTCTGACCCTCGATCTGGTGCAGGCCGGAGAGAAGCTGCGCGAGGATTTCGAGCGGGCCCAGATGGGGCCGCGGGTCGCGCAGAACTGGGACCGGTTCCTGACCGGCGGGGATCGGGGCGGATTTCTGTCCGACAGCGGTCTGGCGGAGGGCCCGCGCGCGGCCCGGAAGCGGGTCAGCGACGCGCTGGACGATCTGGGTCCGGGGCTGGCCGATGTGGTGATGCGGGTCTGCTGTTTTCTGGAAGGCATGGAATCCGCCGAAAAGCGTCTTGGCTGGTCCGCGCGGTCGGGCAAGATCGTTCTGAAGATCGGGCTGCAGCGCCTGCTGCGGCATTACGAGCGCGAGCATGGCTTCGTCCCGGCCAGCTGCGATTGATCGGGCGGGCGGCGCGCCTCGCAGGCGGGGCGACACCTTGGCCAGGCGCGGTATCGCCTGAAATCGGCCAAACCCGGCCCATGATATCGCGATCTGCGCGGAGTTTCGCGACAGGGCGGCGGACCCTTGCCCAGACCGGTAAAACTGTCGGGGTTCCGTAAACCGGAAGTTAACGGAATCGGACTAGCGTTTCCCCACGTTTGGTGACTGACGCCGGCGTCAGCGTAATGGTAACCGATCGAGAGAGGCGCCCCGAATGACCCAGTTTGCACCAAGCCGTGCCTGTAGATCTCTCTCCTCCGGACGTCATTCGGGGCCTCTTACCGGACTGCTCGCCAGTACGATCCTTGAAACCGAAACCGGGTGGCGCGCGGCGGAAACGATCCGCGCGGGCGACAAGGTTCATACGCTGGATGACGGCCTGCGCCCGGTCCGGCGCGTCGACCGCAACTTCTATGGCGGGGTTTTCGGCAAGCCGGTGGTGGAAGTCATCCGCGTGGCCGGCGGCGTGCTGAACGCCTGTTCCGATCTTTACGTCATGCCCGACCAACCCCTGCTGATCGATCACCCGGCGGTGGACGAGGTGCTGGCGCTGCCCTCGGCGCTCGTGCCGGCCTCGGTCCTGTCCGGCTTCAGCGGCTGCGGCCCGATGCGAAGCCAGACGCGATTCGAAACCGTCTCCATCGCCTTTGACGAAGACGAGATCATTTTCGCCCAAAGCGGCGTGAAGGTGCATTGCCCCGCCGCCCGCGCCGCCGAGATGGCGGAGGATCACTACATGTCGCTCAGCCCCGATCAGGCGCAGGCCCTGCTGGAACTGATCGAGGATGACGGCTTGTGGTCAAGCTGGTCCTACACCTCGGCCAGTCTCGCGCTCGACTAGGGCGGGCCCCGGCGGGCGGGCGGTGCGGATTGCCCGTAGCTCCGGCCCGGGCCTCTCCCGCCATGGATGCAAGGCGCCACCCCCCGCCGATGTCTTACGCAAAACGGGGGCTTGGCCATGTCGTACACAGGCCGCCGGGCGCTTCCCCCTCCCTTGGTCACCCTCCGGCACACGATCCGACCATGGGGTTCCCGCATCATGATCCGACACGGCGACCGGCACTCCGAGCGCGTGGCCAAACCCCGCCACGGGCGCAAGCCTTGCACGGGCTGCAGCCCACCTGTGCCAGATTGACAGGTTACATTGCCCGATATCGGGGTTATTTAACGTTAAACAATCCAGCCGCCGCAGGACCGGAGACCCCCGATGCGCGATCTGAAACTGCCCGAACAGCGCCACCCGGAAAAGGCGCACCGTCCGGATAACGCCCAACCCAAGAAGCCAAGCTGGATCCGGGTCAAGGCGCCCGTGGGCGAAGGCTACAAGCAGACCCACCGGATCATGCGGGAGCACAAGCTGACCACGGTCTGCGAAGAGGCCGGCTGCCCCAATGTGGGCGAATGCTGGTCTCAGGGCCACGCCACGATGATGATCATGGGCGAGGTCTGTACGCGGGCCTGCACCTTCTGCAACATCGCAACCGGTAAACCGCCCGAAGATCTCGACGTGTTCGAACCGGGCCGGGTGGCCGATGCGGTCAAGAAGCTGGGCCTGAACCATGTTGTCGTGACCTCGGTCGACCGGGACGATATCGAGGATGGCGGCGCCGAGCATTTCGCGCAGACGATCCGCGCCATCCGCCGCCAGTCGCCCGGCACCACCATCGAGATCCTGACGCCCGACTTCATCCGCTGCGACCCCAGGGTGCTGGAGGTGGTCGTCGCCGCGAAACCGGATGTCTTCAACCACAACCTCGAAACCGTGCCCGGGCTCTACCCCGAGGTGCGCCCGGGCGCGCGCTATTTCCACTCGCTCCGCCTGCTCCAGCGCGTCAAGGAGCTGGACCCGAGCATGTTCACCAAATCGGGCATCATGGTCGGCCTGGGCGAGGACCGGCAGGCGGTGCATGCGGTGATGGATGACATGCGCGCGGCGGATATCGATTTTCTGACTATCGGCCAGTATCTTCAGCCGACGCCCAAGCATCACGCGGTGGACCGGTTCGTCACCCCCGACGAGTTCAAGGCCTATGAAAAGGCGGCCTATGGCAAGGGCTTCCTGATGGTCTCCGCCACGCCGCTGACCCGGTCAAGCTACCATGCTGGCGATGATTTCGCGCGGCTTCGCGACGCACGGCTCAAAAAGCTCGGTCAGGGCTGATGGCGGAGGCGGCCCGGTTCGCGCTGGCCGGTCTGGGCGCGCTGGCGGGCTTTCTGGGGTTTCTCCTTCTTGACGGGATCGGCGCGGTGCTTGCGCTTGTGGGGGGCACCCTGCTTGGCGGCGTGATCGGGCATCTGGTCTTCAAGCGGCTCGCCACGCCGGAGCAGATCAAGCAGGATCTCCGGGAGCGCACCGACAGCGTCGACTGACGCCTATTCGCTTAACGGCAGCGCCTTGAGATAGGCCGCGATCGCCGCGCGGTCCGCATCCTCAAGCATCGCGAGATTGCGGATCACATCGGCCATATGTCCGCCCGCGCTGTCGAAATCCGGCGTGAACCCGTCCCGCAGATAGGCCGCGATATCGGCCTCGGACCATGACAGCCTGTCGGGCGTGATGCCGGGAATGCGCCCCTCGCCATTGGGATTGGGGGCGCCCGCCATCCACAGGTCACGGTCGAGCCCGCCAAGCCTGTTGCGCGGGGTGTGGCATTCGGCGCAATGGGCCAGCGCCTCGGAAAGGTAACGCCCGCGCTCCGCCGCCGGGTCGAGCGGCCCCGAAACCGCAAAGCCGTCGGGCATATGCAGGCGTTTCCAGACTCCCACCAGCCGGCGGATCGAAAACGGAAAGCCGACATCATGGGGCAGGGAGGGCTGCGCGGAGGGCGGCAACGTATCGATGAACGCGCGCAGATCCAGCATATCCTGCACCGTGGCCAGCCGGTAGGCGGTGTAGGGGAAGGCGGGGTAGTAGTGCCGCCCGTCGGGCGAGACGCCGTTGCGCATCGCATCCACGAAGGCCAGAGCGCTCCAGCCGCCGATCCCGGCCTCCGGATGGGGGGAGATGTTGGGCGCGATGAAGGTGCCGAAATCCGAGGCGAAGGCCCGCCCTCCTGACAGGACCAGCCTGTCGTCGCCCGTCGCCTCGTGGGCGGCGTGGCAGGAGGCGCAGCCGCCCGCCCAGAACACCGCCTCGCCGCGACGCGCATCACCCTCCAGCCCGCTCAAGAGCGCGGCATCGCTGCGTTCGGGGGCGGTCAGCAGCCAGAAAAGACCGATGGCAAGACAGCCCGCAACCACGAATGACAGGATCAGCCGGCCCATCAGGCGCGGCCGGATCGCGGGCGGGGCCGGGTCAAGATGCGGCACCCGCCCCGGCGCACGGGCTCAGTCGGACGGCTGGCGGAAATCGTCATGGCAGGCACCACAGGCATTTCCAAGCGGCCCCATCGCACCGCGAAGCGCGTCCAGCCCGTTGCCCGCCGCGGCCTGCAGGCCGGTCACGGCCTCGCCATAGGCCTGCCAATCCGCGCCGAACCCGGCCATATCTTCCCAGATCGCGGGCAGGGCGCGGGTGGTTTCCACCGCCCCATTGTCAGAGCCCGGCACCCAGTAGCCACGCCCGTCGACCATGGCGAGCGCGGCCAGATTGCTGGCCGCCGTGGTCGCGGCGGCGGCATCGTATTCGGTGTTTCCGCGGGCCATGTTGCCCAGGATGCCGACATTGAAGGCCATGATCTGCATATGTCCCTGACGGGCGTTTATCGCCCCGCTGAACTCCTGTTGCGCATAGGCGGCGGCGCCGATGGCGAGCGACAGGATTGCGGCTGGCAGCGTGACGCGGCGGGCAAGTGACATGGACGTACTCCTTTGCAATGAAACGGAAGCATGTGCGACTTTATAACACATCTCGCCGCCTCCGGGCGAGTTTTGCCTGTGCGCAGGCGCAAGGTGGCGTGCCGCCCCGCGCACAAGCCCGCGATCGCGCCGGGCACGGTCCTCAGAACCGCCAGCCAAAGGCCACCTCGCCGATCTGCCTGCCCAAACTCTCCCCCGCGCCAAGTGACAGATAGGCGCCGCGTCCAAGCTCGTACTCCGCCTCGACCATGTAATAAGGCTCGTCGATTTCGGATATGTCCAGAAGGGTCAGGCTGAGCGTCAGCGGCTCGATGGGCCGGAAAAATCCGCTTGCGGTGACCGCGCCGATACTCATGCCGCCAACCTCGCCGATTTCGGAATAGATCAGCTGCCCGCCATATCGTCCGTAATCCACATCGACCGACGCGAACATCGCCTGCATGTCGCGGGTGGGCTCAGCGCTTTCCTCATAGCCCGCGGCCACGCTCAGCGTGTCGTCAAACCGATAGCGCGCCGCCAGCCCGACCGCGGTGATGTCGGCATCGTTGAACCGGTGCACGGACGCGCCGAAGCTGAGATCGCCGATCTGCCCGTCATAGCGCACGCCCCACGGCATTTCGTCGCCCTGCAGATTGGTGCGCCAGGTATTGGAACTCGTCAGAGACTGGGCCTGGGCGCCCACAAGGGACAGGTCGCTGAACGGCGTGCGTGGCCGATAATCGTCAAATGCGGGGCGCGGAGCCCCCACGGCGAACTGTCCGATATCGGTTTCCATGAACAGGCTGACCCATGTGGCGGTAAGCGGATCGCCCTGATCGGCGCGAAGGGTCTGGAGGCTGACATCGACGCCCCAGGTCAGCGGCCCGCCCAGGGCCACATACCCCGCGCTCAGATCCGCACCGAAAAGGCGACCAATCGGAAGGGTATCGGTATCCACATAGGTGAGCTGCGCGTCGCCGTCGATATAGAAGCCATTGGCATCCACCTCGGTCCAGGGCAGCGGTTGGGCATTGGCCACACCCGCAAGGCATAGGATGGCAGCGGGCAGAAAATGTAGCGGTTTCATGGGAAAGCTCCGTTGCTGGTTCTGTCATGCGTCGTGACAGAACCCGCGGCGGTTCAATGAGATCGGCCGGGCTTCCGGAGTGTTGCAGAATTGTCATGCCGCCTCGCAGAGGGCCACGTGGCCGCGCGACGGGAAAGGGCGGTGATGTGCGGGGCGCGCGGGCGCGCGGATCGCCTCTCCGGCGGTCAGGTGAACCGGACCGCGCCGATATAGGGCAGGTTTCGGTTGCGCTGCGCATAGTCGATCCCGTAGCCCACCACGAACTCATCGGGGATCTCGAAGCCGATCCAGTCGGCGCGCACCTCCACCTCCCGGCGGGTCGGTTTGTCCAGCAAGGCGATGGTTTTCAGCCTCGCTGGCTCGCGCGTCTTCAGAAGTCGGGTCACATGGTCAAGTGTATGGCCGGTATCGACAATATCCTCCACCAACAGCACGTCGCGCCCGCCGATCTCGCCGCGCAGATCCTTCAGGATGCGCACCTCGCGGGAGCTTTCGGTGGCATTGCCGTAAGAGGAGGCTTCCAGAAAGTCGATCTCGACAGGCAGATCCAGTTCGCGCACGAGATCGGCGATGAACACGAACGACCCCCGCAACAGCCCGACCAGAACCAGCTTGTCCGTCCCCGCGAATTCGGCTTCGATCTCCCGGGCGAGGTCTTCGATCCGCGCGGCAATGGCCTTGGCGGAGATCATCATGTCGATTTCATATGGCTGCTGCGCCATTCCGCCCCCGTCGAACAGCTTGATTTTTCTGCCGAACTCTACGACATGACCCCGACACAGGAAAGATCAAAACCCAAAGCCCATGCCCAGCCATTCCGAAACCCGGCATCTGCCCTACACCGCCGATCAAATGTATGCGCTGGTCGCAGATGTGGAGCGCTATCCCGAATTCATCCCTTGGACCAACGCCGCGCGGATCAGGTCCGTCAGCCCGCTGACCGACGGCTCGGGCGAGGTGATGCTGGCCGATCTGGTGGTGGGCTTCAAGATGTTCCGCGAACGCTTCGGGTCCCGGGTGACGCTGCGCCCCGAAATCCGGCGCATCGATACCGAATATATCGACGGGCCGTTCAAGCACATGATCTCGGCCTGGCGGTTCACCCCCGCCGAGGAGGGCTGCAAGGTCAGCTTCGAGGTGGATTTCGAGTTCAAGAACCGCCTGCTGCAAGGCGCGGCGGGGATGTTCTTTCACGAGGCGATGCAAAGGATCGTGCGCGCCTTCGAAAGCCGGGCGGAGGCGCTTTACGGCCGCGCCTGATCGCCCGTTGCCGCGCGCAACACCATGGCAAGCACATGGGCCACGCTGGCCGCGCGCACCTCGGCCCGTCCGGGCGCTCCGTAATCCACCGTTTCCGCAACAAGTGCGCCGCGCGTGGCCAGCCCGAAGCAGACCCGGCCTTCGGGTTTCTGCCCCGATCCGCCGGGGCCCGCGATACCGGTGACCGAAATCGCGATATCGGCGGCCGAACGGGCCAGCGCGCCTTGCGCCATCTGCCGGGCAACCTCCTCTGACACCGCGCCGAAGCGTTCCAGTGTCTGCGCCTCCACGCCCAGCATCTCGATCTTCGCCGCGTTGGAATAGGTGACGAACCCGCGGTCGAACACATCCGACGACCCGGCGATATCGGTGATCGCGCCCGCGATCAGCCCGCCGGTGCAGCTTTCGGCGGTGGCCAGCATCCACCCCCGCGCCCGCAAGGCGTCGATCACCGCGCGCGCCGTCATATCAGCGCCAGATGCGCGACCGCGGCCAGAACCGCCACCACAAGGGCAGCCATCCAGCCCGCCACAAGATCGTCCAGCATCACGCCCGTCGGCCCCTCCATCCGGTCGGCCCAGCCCACGGGGCCGGGTTTGAGGATGTCGAAAAGGCGGAAGACGACAAAGGCCGCGATCAGCCCGGGCCACAGGCGCAGCATGTCGACCTCGGCGAACATCGCCCCGAAGGAGACCGGCCAAAGCGCCACCCACTGGCCCGCCACCTCGTCGATGACGATCTCCGAGGGGTCATGATCCTCCGCGCCCCGCGTTTCCACCCCCGTCGCCCACCAGCCAAGCGCCGTGACGGCCAGTGTCGCGGCAAGGAGCAGCCAGAACCCGCCCAGAAGATGCAGGCCATAGGCCAGCGGGATCGCCGCCAGACTGGCCCATGTTCCGGGCGCCGGGCGCAGATGGCCGATGCCGAAAAGCGTGGTGATCGCGCCGGTCATGCCGCCACCAGCGTCACGGTGGCCAATGCGGCGATCCCTTCTTCGCGGCCGGTAAAGCCAAGCCGTTCCGAGGTCGTGGCCTTGACCGAGACCCGGTCGGTCCCGATCCGCAGGATCCGCGCAAGCTCCGCGCGCATCGCCCCGGCATGGGGCCCGATCCTGGGCTGTTCGCAGATCAGCGTCAGATCCGCATGGGTGATCGCAAAGCCACGCTCCCCGGTCATCTCCACCGCATGGGTCAGGAAGACATGGCTGGCCACGCCCTTCCACTGCGGGTCGGACGGGGGGAAATGGGTGCCGATATCGCCCGCCGCCAGCGCCCCGTAAATCGCGTCGGTCACCGTATGCAGGCCCACATCCGCATCGGAATGGCCCTGCAATCCGCGCGTATGCGGGATCGCCACGCCGCAGAGCATCACATGATCGCCGGGCCCGAACCGGTGCACGTCGAACCCGTTGCCGGTGCGAATATCCATCTGCTGCCCCTTCACAAGACGTGCGGCGCGGGCGAAATCGTCCGGCGCGGTGATCTTCAGGTTATCCTCGCAGCCACGCGTGATCGCAACCTCCAGCCCGAAGGCGCGCGCCACCTCCACATCGTCGGCGGCGCCGCCCGGATGGGCCGCATGGGCCGCACGGATCGGGCCCAGCCGGAACCCCTGCGGCGTCTGTGCGCGCCAGAGCCCGCTCCGGTCCTGCGTGCCCGACACCATGCTCTCGCCGCGCCAAAGCGCATCGGTGACGGGCAGGGCCGGGGCCGCGCCGTCATGGCGGGCCAGCGCCGCTAGCACACCGTCGATCACGTCGGGCGAGACCAGTGGCCGCGCGGCGTCATGGATCAGCACATAGTCCATCGCGTCATCGACCGCGGCCAGCCCCGCCCGCACGGAGGCATCGCGGCTGTCCCCGCCGATCACATCGACCAGCGGCTGCCGCGTATCCGGCCGGGCGGCGGCGAACAGATCGGCATCCTCGGGGTGGCGGACCACGACGATCTGCCCGATGGCCGGATGGCCGGCAAAGGCGCGAAGCGTGCGGGTCAGCACAGCGTCGCCCTCCAGCATCCTGTATTGCTTGGGAATTTCCCCACCGGCCCGGATGCCGCGACCGGCGGCCACGATAAGCGCGGCGGCGGTCGGCACGGGCGGATCTGCGGCGGGAACTGTCATGATGCCGTGATAGGGCTTCGGCGACGCCGGCACAATCCGGGAGAGTCAGCCGGTCAAAACGGCGGCGCTTTGCCTATTTTTTGGGCATTGGCGCGGGGTCATCTTGATTTCTCTGGGGTTTTCTTTGCTCTCCCGGCCCGCACGCATTACCTCAAACGTTAATTGCACAAGGATTGAGCATTTGACAGTTTCACTGGCAGGCCGGACCCTTGCCCCCCCGGTGCTTCTGGCTCCGCTGGCCGGGATCACCGATCTTCCGTTCCGGCAGCTGGTTTCGCGTTTCGGGGCCGGGCTCGTGGTCTCCGAAATGGTGGCAAGCCAGGAAATGGTGGAGGCCAAGCCAAGCGTCCGGGCGCGCGCGGAGCTGGGCTTCGGCCAGGCGAACACGGCGGTGCAGATCGCCGGGCGGGACGCCTATTGGATGGCCGAGGCCGCGAAACTGGCCGAAGGGCAGGGCGCGCGGATCATCGACATCAACATGGGCTGCCCCGCCAAGAAGGTGGTCAACGGCTATTCCGGCTCCGCCCTGATGCGTGATCTGGATCACGCGCTCGGCCTGATCGAGGCGGTCGTCGCCGCGGTTTCCGTGCCGGTCACGCTCAAGACGCGCCTTGGCTGGGGTGACGCCTGCCTGAACGCCGCCGATCTTGCCCGCCGGGCCGAAGCGGCGGGGATCGGCATGATCACCATCCATGGCCGCACCCGGTGCCAGTTCTACAAGGGCCACGCCGATTGGGCCGCCATCGCGCCGGTCAAGGCGGCGGTGGGGATCCCGGTCATCGCCAATGGCGACATCACCGATACCGCCACCGCGCGCCGGGCGCTCGCCGCCTCGCGGGCCGATGGCGTGATGGTGGGCCGCGGCGCGCAGGGCCGGCCCTGGGTGCTGGCGCAGATCGCCCATGATCTCTACGGCGCGCCCGCCCCCGACATTCCGCGCGGGGGCGCGCTGGCCCGGATGGTGGCGGAGCATTACCGGGAGATGCTGGCCTTCTACGGCAGGGATCTGGGCCTGCGCGTCGCGCGCAAGCATCTGGGCTGGTACATGGACGATGCGGGCACCGCCGCCCCGCTGCGCCGCGCGATCCTGACCGCGTCCGACCCCGCCGAGGTGCTCGCGCGGCTGCCGGACGCGCTGGCTGCGCGGCAGGATCGGGAAGCCGCATGACCGTCTGGACCACATCTCTCTGGGCCTCGCTTCCGGTGCCCGCCATCATCCTCGACCCCGAGGACCGGATCGGCGATGTGAACCCGGCCGCCGAAAGCTTCCTCAACGCCTCTCGCAAGAACCTTGAGGGCCACCCGGTCTGGGACAAGGTGTTCGTCGACGCGCCATTGGAGGAAGCCTTCGCCCGGGTCCGCAGCGGGCAGGCGCCGCTCTTCGTGAACACCGTCGATGTGGGCACGGGCAGCAAGAAACCGGTCGTCTGCGACGTGCAAATCGCCCCGCTCGCCGACCGGCCCGACCATGTGCTGGTGCTTCTGGAAAGCCGGGAGCTTGCCGGACGGCTGGACCGGGCCATGTCGTCGAAAACCGCGGCGAAATCCGCCATCGGCATGGCCGAGATGCTGGCCCATGAAATCAAGAACCCGCTGGCCGGCATCACCGGCGCGGCACAACTGATCTCCATGCATGCCAGTGGCGAGGATCGGGAACTGACCGATCTGATTGTGGAGGAGACGCGGCGGATCCTGAAACTGGTCGATCAGGTGGAGGAGTTCGGAAACCTGCGCCCGCCCGACCGGCGCGCGGTCAATATCCACGACGTTCTCGACCGGGCGCGGAAATCGGCAATGGTCGGGTTCGCGGCCCATATGACGATCGAGGATGATTACGACCCGTCGCTGCCGCTGACATGGGCGGATCCCGACCAGTTGCAGCAGGTCTTCCTCAACCTTCTGAAAAACGCGGCGGAGGCCTGCAAATCCGGCGGCACGCTGCGCTTGCGCAGCTTTTACGAGTTGAGCCTGAAGGTGCGCCGCCGCGACGGCACGGGCGGGGCCGTACCGCTTCAGATCGAAATCATCGATGACGGGCCGGGCCTGCCCGACGCGATTGCCGCCGACATCTTCGACCCGTTCGTTTCGGGCCGCGAAAACGGCACCGGCCTGGGGCTGGCGCTGGTTTCGAAGATCATCGCCGATCACGATGGATGGATCGCGGTCGACAGCGTTCCGGGCCGCACCGTGTTCCGCATTTCCCTTCCCGTCGCGCCCAAGGATGGCGCGCCATGACCCCGCGAGGAGACTGATCCAATGGACGGCACCGTTCTTGTCGCCGATGACGACCGCACCATCCGCACTGTGCTGACCCAGGCGCTGACACGGGCCGGATGCAAGGTGCATGCCACCTCCAGCCTGATGACGCTGATGCGTTGGGTGGAGGAGGGCAAAGGCGATCTGGTGATCTCCGATGTGATGATGCCCGACGGCAACGGGCTGGAGACGCTGCCCCATATCACCGAAAAGCGGCCGGGTCTCCCGGTCATCATCATCTCGGCGCAGAACACGATCATGACCGCGATCCAGGCGACCGAGGCGGACGCCTATGACTACCTTCCGAAACCCTTCGACCTGCCCGATCTGATGAAACGGGCGGCGCGCGCGCTGGACCAGAAACGCCGCGCCCCGGCCCCCAAACCGGCCGACGCCCCCACCGGCGCGCAGGACGACCTGCCGCTGGTCGGGCGCACAGCGCAGATGCAGGCGCTCTACCGGCTGGTGGCGCGGGTCATGAACACCGATCTGCCGGTGCTGATCACCGGCGAAAGCGGGACCGGCAAAAGCCTGATCGCCAGGGCGATCCACGATTTCTCCGACCGGCGCACGCTGCCCTTCGTGGTGGCCTCCTCGGTGGATCTGGAAGGCATGGACAGCACCTCCGCGATCCTGTCGCGGGCCCGTGGCGGGTCGATCCTGTTCGACGAGGTGGGCGATCTGGGCGACGAATCGCAGGGCAAGATCGTGCGCATGCTGGATGCCATGGGCGACGGCGCGCCGCGGGTGATGGCCACCAGCCAGAAGGATCTCATGGAAAAGATGGAGGCGGGCCAGTTCCGGCAGGATCTGTTCTATCGCCTCGGGGGGGTCGCGATCAACGTGCCCTCCCTGCGCGAACGGGTCGACGACATACCGCTTCTGGCGACGCATTTTCTGACCCGCGCGGAATGGGATGGTGGCCCGCTCCGCCGGTTCTCGCCCGAGGCGATGGATCTGATCCGCGCCTATTCATGGCCCGGAAACGTGCGCCAGCTTGAAAACTGTATCCGCCGGCTGACCGTTACCAGCCCGGTGGAGGAAATCAGCAAATCCGAGGTGGAGACGGTTCTGGGCAACCAGCCCGCGATCGAGCCGCTGATGGGCGGGGGCGAGGGCGACAAGCTCAGCGCCTCGGTCGCCAAGCATCTGCGGCGCTACTTCGACCTGCACGGCGGGCTGCTGCCGCCGCCGGGTCTCTACACCCGCATCCTGCGGGAGGTGGAAATGCCGCTGATCGAGATCGCTCTGGATGCGACCGGCGGAAATCAGGCGAAATGCGCCGATCTTCTGGGCATCAACCGAAATACGCTCAGAAAGAAGATCACCGATCTGGATATTCGCGTGACACGCCGCCGTAAATTGATGTAAAACCGCAACAGTGCCGTGGCCAATGGGGAACAACCGCGTCAGGGCATTACAAGGTTTTGCGGCGGGGCAATGAAATGCCCCCATATCAGGGGGGAACAGGTCCGGTGCGATTACCCGCTGGTGATGCGGCAAAAACCCCTTTCAACAGGCTGTTAGAGCTTCGCCAGCAACGCCGCGTGCGCAATGCCGGCACGCTCGGGCTGGTGCTGCTCGGCCCCGTTCTGGCGCTGGCGACCTTCCTCGTTCTGGGCCCCTTGGGAGAAACGGCTGATTCTCCCGCCCTGCGCCTCGTGCTGCTCGCCAACATGATCTACATCCTTGTGGTGGCGGCCCTGGTTCTGCGCCAGGTCGCGCGCATCGTGGCCGCGCGGCGCGCCCGCTCGGCGGGGTCGCGGCTTCATATGCGGCTGACCGGGGTGTTTGCGATCGTCGCCCTGATCCCGGCGGTTCTGGTCGCGGTCTTCGCCACGATCACCGTGAACATGGGGCTGGAAGGCTGGTTTTCCGACCGCGTTTCGTCTGCGCTCGGCAATTCGGTGGATGCCGCGGAGGCCTATCAGCAGGAACATCGCGACGATCTGGCCGCCGATGCCGTGGCGCTTGCGGCCTATCTCAACCTCAACCGGCAGGCGGTGCCGTTCATGTCCGACGGAACGCTTGGCCAGCTTCTGCGGCAGGGCCAGTCCCGCATCCAGCGCGGGTTACGCGAGGCGTTCGTCATCGACGGCGGCGGCGAATTGCACGTGCGTGGCGAGCGGAGCTATCTCTTCGACTACGAGCGCCCCGACCCCGCCGATCTGGCCCGTGCGGAGGCCGGTGAACTGGTGATCATCGAAGACCGGGAGGTCAACGAGTTCCGCGCGCTCCTGCGGCTGCAATCCTTCGTCGACCGCTATCTCTATGTCAGCCGCGAGGTGGACGGCCAGATCATCGCGCTTCTCGATGACACGCAGCAAACGGTGCAGCTCTATCGCCAACTCGAAAGCGAGCGGGGCCGGGTGCTGTTCAATTTCGGCGTGCTGTATCTGGGCTTCGCGCTGATCATGATCCTTGCGGCGATCTGGCTGGGCCTGTGGTTCGCCGAACGGCTGAGCCGCCCCGTGGGGCGTCTGGCCAGCGCCGCGCAGCGGGTCGGGCAGGGCGATCTGGATGTCCGCGTGGTCGAGGAACGCGGCGATGACGAGATCGCGATGCTGGGGCGCCTGTTCAACCAGATGACGCGGCAGCTCAAGGGCCAGCGCGATACGCTGGTCGAACAGAACGCGGCCACCGAAGAAAGCCGCCGGCTCTTCGACAGCGTGCTGTCTTCGGTCACCGCCGGTGTCATCGGGCTCGATGCGGAAGGCCGCGTCGATTTCATGAACCGGGCCGCGATGGGCCTGCTTGACATGGTCGAACAGCGCGATCACGGGCTGACGCTGGTCAATGCGGTGCCGGAATTCGCGAGCCTTTTCGAGCGGTTGCGCGAACGTGGCGGCGAAGCGGTGCAGGACGAGATCAAGCTGGCCCGGCGCGGCAAGCTGGAAAGCCTGCTGGTGCGCATGGCCACCCGCAGCAATACCGAGGGCGCGCTGGAAGGATATGTGGTGGCCTTCGACGACGTGACCGATCTGGTCAGCGCGCAGCGGATGGCGGCCTGGGGCGATGTGGCCCGCAGGATCGCCCATGAGATCAAGAACCCGCTGACGCCGATCCAGCTTTCCGCCGAGCGGCTGCGCCGGAAATTCGGCCCGAAACTGGGCGACGAGGCCGCCGATCTGGAACAGTATACCGAGGTTATCATACGCCAGACCAATGACTTGCGGCGCATTGTTGATGAGTTTTCCAAATTCGCCCGCATGCCCGAGCCCGAACGCCGCAACGAAGATGTGGCCAAGCTGCTGCGGGACTCCGTCACGCTGCAAAAGGCCGGTCAGCCGGGCGTTCGCTTCACCTGCGCCATCCCCGACGGTCCGGTCATGGCCGATCTGGATGCCACGATGATCGGTCAGGCCTTCACGAACCTGATGAAGAATGGCGGCGAAGCCACGGAAACGCTTATAGAAAAAGGCGCGCCAGAGGGCTACCGGCCGGAGCTTCGCGTGACGCTGGTGGCCGATGAGGGCGCCGTCACGATCGAGATCAGTGACAACGGCATCGGCCTGCCGCAGGACCGGGCGAAACTGTTCGAGCCCTATGTGACCACGCGCGACAAGGGCACCGGTCTGGGCCTGCCGATCGTGAAGAAAATCGTCGAGGAACATGGCGGCACCCTCGATCTCGTGGATGCCGAACCATTTGCCGACGGCGCGCATCGCGGGGCCGCCGCGCGGATCCGTCTGCCGCGTAAATCCGAATAGGAAAGGGAGGATCAATGTCTGATATTCTGGTCGTCGATGACGAGCGCGATATTCGCGAACTGATTTGCGATATCCTGCAGGATGAGGGGTTTTCGACCCGCATGGCCGGAAACTCCGACGATTGCATGGCCGAGCTGAACGCCGCACCGCCGGGGCTGATGATCCTGGATATCTGGCTGAAAGACAGCAACATGGACGGGATCGACATCCTGAAACATGTCAAACGCGACAATCCGGACGTGCCGGTGGTGATCATTTCGGGCCATGGCAACATCGAGATCGCCGTCGCCGCGATCAAGCAGGGCGCCTATGATTTCATCGAGAAACCCTTCAATATCGACCAGTTGATGGTGGTGATCCGCCGCGCCATGGAAACCTCCCGGCTCAGGCGGGAAAACTCCGCACTCAGGCGTCAGGACGGCAAGACCGCCGAGATGATCGGGCAGGGCGCGGCCTTCAAGACGCTCAAGAGCCAGTTGGACAAGGTCACCAAATCCAATGGCCGGGTGATGCTGACCGGCCCGGCCGGCGCGGGCAAGGAAGTGGCCGCGCGCTATATCCACGGCGAATCCAACCGCGCCGATGCCCCGTTCGTCACCGTGAGTTCCGCCTCGATCCAGCCCGATCACATGGAGGAGGTTCTGTTCGGCCGGGAAAGCAGCGAACGCGGCGTGGAACAGGGGCTTCTGGAGCAGGCCCATGGCGGCGTGATCTATTTCGACGAGGTGGCCGACATGCCGCTCGGCACGCAATCGAAGATCCTGCGCGTGCTGGTCGACCAGAGCTTCACCCGCGTCGGCGGCACCGCCAAGGTGCGCGTCGATCTGCGCGTGATCTCCTCCACGACCCGCGACCTTCAGTCCGAAATCGCCGCGGGCAATTTCCGGGAGGAGCTCTATCACCGCCTGAACGTCGTGCCGATTCAGGTGCCGAGCCTTGAAGACCGGCGCGAGGATATCCCCCATCTGGCGCGCCATTTCATCGCCCAGTTCAATGCCGATCAGGGCCTGCCGCTTCGCGATCTGGGCGAGGACGCGGAGGCGATGCTGCAAACCATGCGCTGGCCCGGCAATGTGCGGCAGCTCAAAAACGTGATCGAGCGGGTGCTGATCCTGGGCGAGGATACCGGCCCGATCGAGGCGCGCGATCTGCCGGGCCACGGCGAAGGCGCCTCGGAGGAGGAGGATATCGCCCTTTCCGCCGGTCTCACCACGCTGCCGCTCCGCGAGGCGCGGGAGCTGTTCGAACGTCATTACCTGATGGCGCAGATCAACCGGTTCGGCGGCAACATCTCCCGAACCGCCAGTTTCGTCGGCATGGAGCGGAGCGCGCTGCATCGCAAGCTGAAATCGCTCGGCGTGGTCACCACCAACAAATCGGGCGCCCGCGTCGCGCAGGTCGAAGAAAGCTAGGACGGGTTGACGATATAGGGCGTGGCTCCGCGGCGGCTGATCGCGCAGGTGCCCTCCGTCAGCCGAGGCATCACGGTGGAGGCGGCGACCGGCCCGTCCAGATTGCACGACGGCAGCGAAATCAGCGTGTAGCCCCGCCCGCCCATGCATCCGACCACCGCCCGGGCCCGGGCATCGCGATTGAGATCGACCGTGTAGATCTCGCCGCCCGTCCAATGGCCGGGCTCCAGCACGCATCGCCCCTCCGCGTCGCAGATCTGCCGGCCCGGGTGAAAGACACGCGGCCGGGTGCGGATCGCCTGTTCCACCGGGAAATCCTGCACTGCCGCGCGCTCGCAGAGAGCAATGTCGCGGTCGCGCGTCGCCAGGCTGACACCTTCGGCGTAATAGGTCTGCACGCCAGCGCATCCCGACAGACCCAAGACCACAGCGCCCACTATCCCGATCCGCATCTCAAACCCTCACCATTCCGGTCGCAGGCGCAGTCTAGGCCATTTTGCGGGGTTCAGAAACGCCTCCGCTGCGTCTGCGTGCGAAATACCGCCCGCCGGAACCCGTGGCGCACCCGCGCCCGCGCCCGTCGCCGCACCCGCGCAGGCCATGCCGGTGCGCCGACTGCGATTGACGCCGCCTGCGCAACCTGCCAGACAAAACCTCTCGATTGGACCACATTGGGCAAAGGCACATGAAGGTCATCATTTGCGGCGCGGGTCAGGTCGGCTGGCAGATCGCGCGTCATCTTTCCGGCGAAAACAATGACGTGACGGTGGTCGACAACAACCCCGATCTCGTCCGCCGCGCCACCGACACGCTGGATGTGCAGGGTCTGGCCGGGTTCGCCTCCTATCCCGACGTGCTGGATCGCGCCGGCGCGCGCGACGCGGACATGATCATCGCCGCGACCCATTCGGACGAGGTGAACATGGTCACCTGTCAGGTCGCGCATTCGGTGTTTTCGGTCCCGCGCAAGATCGCCCGGCTGCGCGCGCAAAGCTATCTGAACGCGATCTATTCCGATCTCTACCGCCGCGACCACCTGCCCATCGACGTGGTGATCAGCCCGGAAAAGGAGGTCGCCGAGGCCGCGCTGCGCCGTCTGTCCTCGCCCTCCACCTTCGATACCGAAAGCTTTCTGGGCGGCGATGCAAAGATGCTGGGCATCCAGCTGGACGAGGATTGCCCGGTCCTGAACACGCCGCTCCGGCAATTGTCGGAACTGTTCTCCACCTTGCGGGCCATTGTCGTCGGCATCCGGCGCGACGGTGCCCTCTTCGCCCCCGAACCGGGGGATCAGCTTTATGCCGGCGATCAGATCTACGTCTTCACCCATACGATGGACAGCTCCCGGACCCTTGAGATTTTCGGCAAGGAAACGAAGCGTCAGGATCGGGTGGTGATCATCGGCGGGGGCAATGTCGGGCTTGCCGTGGCCAAGGAACTGGAACAATCGGCCAACCGCATCCGCACCAAGGTCATCGAACTCAGCCGCGAGAATGCCGAACGGGCGGCCGATGCGCTGGAACGCACCATCGTGCTGCATGGCGACGGGCTGGACATGGAAATCCTGCGCGAGGCGGGCGTCAGCCGCGCCGATACGGTTCTCTGCGTCACCGATGACGACAAGACCAATCTTCTGGCCTCGGTCCGGGCCAAGACCGCCGGCGCGCGCGTGGCCGTGGCGCTCGTGAACGACCCCACGCTCGTGCCGCTGATGAAACCCCTTGGCATCGACGCCTATATCAACCCGCGCACCACGACGGTCAGCTCGATCCTGCGCCATATCCGCCATGGGCGGGTGCGGGGCGTCTATTCCATCGGCGATGCGGAGGCCGAGGTGATCGAGGCGCAGGTTCTGTCCACCTCTCCCATTGCGGGGCAGGCGGTGCGCGATATCGACTTTCCCGAAGGCGTGCTGATCGGCGCGGTCCAGAAGGGCGGCAAGGTCATGCGCCCCTCGGGCTCCACCAAGATCGAGGAGGGCGATGCGATCGCCATTTTCGCCATGGCGGCGGATGTCCCGGCGGTGGAATCCCTGCTGCAAGTCTCGATCGACTTTTTCTGACGCGATGCGCGCCTATGTCTCCCGCCTGCCGCTGATTGTCGTGCTGATGGGGATCAGCGCCGCCGCCATGATGCTGCCCGCGCTTCTGGCCACGGGCATGGACGATCACTTCACCGGCCGGGTGTTTTTCTATTCCTCGCTCCTGTTCCTGATCCTGACCGGGCTCGTCGGCCTCGCCACCCAGACGCTTCGGCCGGTCACGTCGCCGCGGGCGCATCTGATCGCACTTCTGCTGGCCTATGTGGCCTTGCCGTTCATGCTGGCCTTCCCGCTGGCCGAGGCGGTGGGCAATACCCGCTATATCAACGCCTATCTGGAAATGGTCTCCAGCCTGACCACCACGGGGGCCAGTTTCTTCGACCCCGACCGGCTGGCGCCGGCCGTGCATTTCTGGCGCGGGCTCGTCGGCTGGATGGGCGGCTTTCTCATCTGGGTGACGGCGGTGGCGGTGCTGGCGCCGCTCAATCTGGGCGGCTACGAAGTCACGTCGGAGGCGCAGGTCACCGGCCGGGTGCAGCCCGGATCGGGCCAGATGACCGCCGCAAGCCCCGCCGAACGGCTGCGGCGTCACGCGGCCCGGCTGGCCCCGGTCTATCTTACGCTGACCATGATCCTCTGGGTCGCGCTGCTTCTGGCGGGCGAATTGCCGCTGACCGCGCTGATCCACGCGATGTCGACCATGGCGACCTCGGGCATCAGCCCGGTCGGCGGGCTCGAAGGCCGCCCCTCCGGCGTCGCGGGAGAGGCGCTGATCTTCCTCTTCTTCGTCTTCGCCGTCTCGCGCCGGTCCTTCGCCTCGGGGTTTTCGACCGATACCGCCCGCCGGATGGCCCGCGACCGGGAGTTGCGGCTGGCGATCTTCGCGGTGGTGGTTCTGCCCACGCTCCTCTTCGTCCGCCACTGGATCGGCGCGCTGGAAGTGGATGAACTGGCCAATTCCGAAGGCGCGCTGACCGCCCTCTGGGGCAGCGTGTTCACCATCCTGTCCTTCCTGACCACGACCGGTTTCGTTTCCGAAAGCTGGGTGGAGGCGCGCACATGGTCCGGCCTGCCCACGCCGGGGCTGATCCTGATCGGGCTGGTCCTGATGGGCGGCGGGGTGGCGACCACGGCGGGCGGGGTCAAGCTGCTGCGGGTCTATGCGCTTTACAAGCACGGCACCCGCGAGATGGGCAAGCTTCTGCATCCGCATTCGGTCGCAGGGGCCGGGCGTCTGGGTCGCCGCATCCGCCGCGAAGGCGCCTATATCGCCTGGATCTTCTTCATGCTGTTCATTCTGACCATGGCGGTGGTGATGGCGGCACTCGCGCTGACCGGGCTGACCTTCGAGGCCTCTCTGGTGCTTGCGGTGTCCGCGCTGACGACGACCGGCCCGCTTGCCGGGGTCGCCGCGGAAACCCCGATTTCCTATATCGGGCTCAGCGATGCGGCAAAGTCGATCCTGGCCGCGGCGATGATCGTCGGGCGGCTCGAAACCCTCGTTCTGCTGGCGCTGATCAACCCCGGATATTGGCGCGCGTGATGCATTTGCAGCATAGCCGCGCTAATGCGCTGGAATCGGGGTGGAAATCTCCCGAACTTGCCCCCATACTCCATTCTGTCTGCTCACAGACTGTCAACAAACAAAGACAGCACCAACGACAAGGCAAGTTTCGAAATGGCCGAAAATAAGCAAAATCTGCAGGACGCATTCCTTAATCATGTCCGCAAAACAAAGGTTCCGGTCACGATTTTCCTGATCAACGGCGTCAAGTTGCAGGGTGTGATTACCTGGTTCGATAATTTTTGTGTTCTTCTGCGCCGCGACGGACAATCGCAACTCGTGTACAAGCACGCGATTTCCACCGTGATGCCTGCACAGCCGATAAACCTTTACGACGGGGAAGAGTGAGCGATAACTCGCTGAGCACCGACACCCAAGGCCCGATGATGCGGGCCCTTGTGCTTCACCCCGACATCCAGACCGACCGCAGCCGCCGCAGCCCCGGCCCGGCGCTGGAGGAGGCTGTGGCGCTGGCCGCGGCGCTGCCCGATCTGGTGGTAGCGGGCGCCGAGGTCGTGCGATTGCCCAAGGCGCAGCCGGGGCTTCTGTTCGGAACGGGCAAGATCGCCGAGCTGAAAACCCGAATCGAGGAGCTTGAGGCCGGGCTGGTTCTGATCGACGGGCCGGTCACGCCCGTGCAGCAGCGCAATCTCGAAAAGGAATGGGGCGTCAAGCTGCTCGACCGGACCGGTCTGATCCTGGAGATTTTCGCCGACCGGGCCCGCACCCGCGAAGGCGTGTTGCAGGTGGAACTGGCCGCGCTCAGCTATCAGCGCACGCGCCTTGTCAGGGCCTGGACCCATCTGGAACGTCAGCGTGGCGGGCTCGGCTTTGTCGGCGGCCCCGGTGAGACCCAGATCGAGGCGGACAGGCGCGCGATCGACGATGCGGTCACCCGCATCCGCCGGCAATTGGGCAAGGTCGTCAAGACGCGCGCGCTTCACCGTGCGGCGCGGGCCAAGGTGCCGTATCCCATCGTGGCCCTGGTGGGCTACACCAATGCCGGCAAGTCCACATTGTTCAACCGGCTGACTGGCGCCGAGGTGATGGCCAAGGACATGCTGTTTGCCACGCTCGACCCGACCATGCGCGCCGTGGTCCTGCCCGACGGGTCCGAGATAATCCTGTCGGACACGGTGGGCTTCATCAGCGATCTGCCGCCGCAACTGGTCGCCGCCTTCCGCGCCACGCTGGAAGAGGTGCTGGATGCCGATCTGATCGTCCATGTGCGCGACATCTCCCACCCCGAAACCGAAGCCCAGGCCGGGGATGTGGCCGCGATCCTGGCCGAGCTTGGCGTCCGGGACACCGCCCCCGCGATCGAGGTCTGGAACAAGATCGACCGGCTGCCGGCGGACCGGGCCGAGGAACTGGGCGCGATCGCCGCGCGGCGCGACGGCGTGCATGCGATCTCCGCCATCACCGGGCAGGGGCTGGCGGGCCTTCTGGCCGATATCTCCCACACCCTCTCGCCGCCCCGCCACCGGACCGATCTGGACCTGCCGCATGCGGAGGGCCGGAAACGGGCCTGGCTTTTCGAACAGGGCGTCGTGGAGACCGAGGAGCAGGGCGAAGGCGGCACCCATCTCGTCGTCAACTGGACGGACCGTCAGGAACGCGCCTTCCGGCGGCTCTGAGCGGCGCGACCCTTCCGGCGCGGCCCATCCGAATTGATCTGCAATTGATATACCTTCACGGGCGGGGCGTCAGCACGGTCACCCCGATATTGCCGGCCCGCGCAAGCTCCGGATCCAGCGACATGGGGATGTATTCGCCCCGCCGCCACAGCTCTCCCAGATCGTCGTAATAGGGGCTGAGCGGGTGGCCGGATTGCCCGGTGGCGATGATGAAGACGGAACTGTCGGGATCGGCGAAATCGTAAACCCCGCGATATCCCGCCGAATGGGTGTTCAGAAACGGATCGGGCAGGGTGCCCGGTGTCGCCGCCCGCTGCAACGTGAAATCCCCGCCCGATGTGGGCTGTCGAATGTTCACGACCCATGAAAACAAGGCCGTATCGCCCAGAACCTGGTGGTCGTGCCGGGCCTCGTGGGCGGCCCCCCATCGCCAGCTTTCGACGCCGGGCCCGTATCGCTCCTCCAGCCATTGCAGGGCACCGTCAAGCGCCAGTCTGGCGATGTCGGTACAGGTTTCCCGGGCGGTGGAAGGGCGGATGTCGCACCAGATCGCCGCGCCGTCCACATCCCGGAAGACCCGTTCCAGAAACAGGGGCTCGATCTTCAGGAACTCATTGGCAAGCGGCCCGATATCGTCGCGGATCAGACGCTGCTGCAATTCCCGCATCCAGGCCGCATAAATCAGGGGCTCGGGCAGATGTTCGTTCATCTCGCCATTCCAGTCCGCCAGCAATTGCAGGGCTCTCTGGCGGCGGCGTTCGGGGGTGCCGTCGGCGGCGGCCTCGCCGCTCAACCAAAGATCGCGGGCCACCAGCGGCAGGATGTTGCGCGCGGCGGCGGACACGGTATCGAGCTGCGCCTCGATGAAACTGTCGCGGGTATGCACCTGACGGGCCTGCATCAGGCGCTGCCAGCGGGTCACGCGCTGCGTATCGCCCCAGCTGTAGGAGACGTGGAGCGGAAAATCCCTATCCACCAGCTTGTTGTTGGTGTTGCCGAGGATCCCGCCTTCGGGATTCTCGAAGCTGGGATTGGCGAAATACTGGGTTACGCCCTGCCACCTGTTTTCCGCGATCCAGCCCGGCGCGGGGATACGCCCGAGGCTTTGATGCCCCGGCAACCGCCACGGCATATGGCCGATCGTCTGCAGGGCGATGTTCCCGTCCGCGTCCGCCAGCGTCAGGTTCTGGGACGGCGCAACGAAGGCTTCGCCCGCCGCGATCCCTTCGGCCACGGAGCCCGCGCGCATCAGCTCCAGCCCGGTCTGGATAGAGGTGTTCCGGTCGCTCAGCGCGGTCCAGGCGATGCTCATCACATGGCCGGGCGGCGTGACGGTGCCCACGTTCCAGGCGTCCTCCGGCAGCACGGGGCCGTTTTCCGTCCAGCGAAGCGTGATGGTGACGGGCTGCGCATCGGCGATCTCGATGATCGTGCGGCGGGTTTCGAAATCGGCCCAGCCGTCGGGCGTACGGTATTGCTGGGGATTGTCCGGGTTCAGCTCTTCGACGAAGAGATCGATATCGTCCATGTAGGAAGAGGTGATCCCCCAGCCGAGCCGGTCGGAGCGCCCGGCGAGGATCACCGGCATGCCGGGGATGCTGGCCCCGATCACCCCGCCGGTCGACAGCTCCAGCCGGGCGAGATACCAGAGTGTCGGCGCGCTGAGGCCGAGGTGCGGATCATTGGCAAGCAACGCTCCGCCCGCCGCCGAGCGGGCCGGCGCCGCCGCCCATGCGTTGGACGCGCCGCCCAGACCGCGCGGCGCGGTCGGATATAGCGGGTCGCGCGGGCCGGTTGCGCCACTTGCGAATTGCGGCATCGGGACATCGAAGAAGCTCGCGTAGTCGGGCAGGGCGGCGATACCTTCGCCCGGGACATCGGGCATGAGATCCGCCAGCCGTGCGGCATCGTCGAGCGCAAGCGAGGCCCGGGCGCGCAACACTTCCTCTTCCTGATGGCTGGCCAGTTGCAACGCCATCATCATGGTGATCGCGATACTGTCCGCCGGTCGCCAGGGCGAAATCTCGGGCGCGAAAAGAAACAGCTCCGGCGCACCCCGGCCAAGCGCCTCGGCGCCGACAAGTTCCAGCCAAGCGTTCACACCGGCGGCATAGGCCTCCAGCGCGGCGATGGTTTCCGGGGTCTGCGCCGCGACCGAGCGGGTGGCGTGACCATAGATATCGAGCTGCCGCAGCAGAATGTCGATCTCCAGCGTCCGCGCGCCGAACAGTTCCGACAGGCGCCCCTGCGCCGTGCGCCGGATCATCAGCATCTGCCAGAGGCGATCCTGCGCGTGGGCGAAGCCAAGACCGTAATAGACATCCAGGTCCGTCGATCCGAAGATATGCGGGACATTCGCGTTCGAGCGGACGATCTCCACCGGGGCGGTGATGCCGGGCACCTGCCACTCGGCCTCGTAATCGGGCAGGCTGCGGCCCGCCATCCACCAGGCGATTGCGAGGGCAAGAACCGCCACCGCGACGACCACGGTGACAAGACGGACCAGCCAGCGAAGAAAGACGCCCATCAGGCAGTTACCCCAAGATCGGAATGCGAAATCAGCCCCGGTCCTAGCGGCAATATCGGGCAAATGCAAAGCCGGACCGGCGCGGCCCGGCGTCACGCTTTCTCAGGCCGGAGGCGGCTCAGGGAATGATGCGGGAATACCGTGTGCCTTCAAGGGTCGCGCCTGCGATCAGACCGGCCTGACCGTAGATCACGGCGATGACCGGATCGAGCAGCGTGGTCGTATCCACGCCCAGATTTGCGCCCTGGTCAGTCACCGCATATTGCACATCAGCCCCCACCGCCCAACCGGAGCTGCGCCGGAACTCGTTCAACGCCGCATCGGTCATGAAGAAGAGCGTATGGGCGTATTGCTGCGCCCCGATCTGAAAGCCGAAGCTGCCGGAGACCGCCGAGTAGTAATCGACGGAGGCGCCGTTGATGCGCAGCGCGCCACGCCCGTAGGAGCCGCCGAACCCGAAGCCCGCCTGCGTCACCAGCGGCATGACCAGCATGCCGGCGGCGTTCAGGCTTAACTCCTGCGTGCCGGGCACTTCGTCATACATGAACTGGATTGCGCTATCGACGCGGGCATCCAGCCGCGATGCCCCGTCGGATCCCACGCCATTGCCGCAGGCTGCCAAGGGAACGGCCGCCGCGGTTACCACAAAATGTCGCCGGGTGAGTTTGCTCATCGGAAAATCCGCCTGTCTGTTATGCCTCGTTGCCCGGGTCTTTCAGCCCGGATTGCGCATATTATTACGCGCAAAGACACAAGATGTCATCCGCGAATGACACCAGACCTGCGGGTTCTTGCTTATCTGACCACTATCGGTTGAGAATCTGCGCGACCCGGGGTGCGAAATAGGTCAACACGCCATCGCACCCGGCGCGCCGGAAGGACATCAGGCTTTCCAGCATGACCTTTTCGCCGTCGATCCAGCCATTGGCCGCCGCGGCCTCGATCATCGCGTATTCACCGGAGACCTGATAGGCATAGGTCGGCGCGCCGAACCTGTCTTTCACCTCGCGGCAGAGATCAAGATAGGGCATCCCCGGTTTCACCATCACCATATCGGCCCCTTCGGACAGGTCCCGCTCGACGCAGCGCAGGGCCTCCTGCCGGTTCATCGGGTCGATCTGATAGGTCTTCTTGTCGCCTTTCAGCGCGCCGGACGCGCCCACCGCATCCCGAAACGGGCCGTAATAGGCGCTGGCGAATTTCGCCGCGTAGGACATGATCGTCACATTCACGTGCCCCTCGGCCTCCAGCGCGTCGCGCATCGCACCGATCCGGCTGTCCATCATGTCCGAAGGGCCAAGGATATCGGCGCCCGCCTCGGCCTGGGCCAGGGCCATTTTCACCAGCGCCTCGACCGTCTCGTCATTCACGATGATGCCATCGCGCACGATCCCGTCATGGCCATTGGCGTTATAGGGGTCGAGCGCGATATCGGTCATGATCGCGATGTCGGGCACCGCATCCCTGATCGCCCGGATCGCCTGATTGGAAAGGTTTTCCGGGTTCCACGCCTCCTCGCAAAGCTCGGTTTTCAGCGACGGATCGGTGTAGGGAAAGATGCAGAGCGCGGGGATGCCCAGCCCGTGCGCCTCCCGCGCCGCCTCCACCAGAAGATCGACGCTCAGGCGCTCCACACCGGGCATCGAGGCGACCGGCTGCCGCTCGCCCTTGCCGGCGCAGACGAAGACCGGCCAGATCAGATCATTCACCGAAAGCTCCGCCTCGCGGGTCAGATTGCGCAGCGCAACCGAGGCACGGGTGCGGCGGAACCGGGTGCGGGGGAATGGGCCCTGATTGGCTGGCATGGCCATGCTCCTTCGTGGTTTTGTTGCCACAAATCCGTGCCATGAACCATGTCGCATCACAAGGCTGGAAACCAAGGACCCCCGCAACTATGGTGCGCCAAAACAGCTATAACAGGCAGCGCGTCCTTGGACCTTCCCTTCCTCGATCTTGCACGCGAAGTGATCGATCTCAGATCCTTCTCGAACCTTTGGTACTGGATCGTGCTGGCCGTGATGTGGTCCACGGTCAGCCATTGGGTGCTGGGTGTGCCCTATGACATGGTGCAGCGGGCAAATCGCGGGCATGAGCGCAGCACTCAGGACATGGCGGTGTTGGCGCGGGTGAATGTGAACCGGATCCTGACCATCGTTGAGGTCTCGGGCGTCTGGGCCACGGCCTTTGCCGCCTTCATCCTGACCGGGCTCGCGGTGCTGGGGTGGATCTACAATGTGGAGTTCTGCCAGGCCGTCTTTCTGCTGATGTTTCCGATGACGCTGGTGGGCGCCTGGTCGGTGCGGACCGCGCGCAAGCTGCGGGCGACCGGGTTTCAGGATGTGCCCCGCTTGCTCAGATATCACCGGATCGGCGTGCAGATGCTGGGCGTGGTCTTCATCTTCATCACCGCCTTCTGGGGCATGTGGGTGAATGTCCGGGTCAATCCCCTAGGCATGTAGGGCAGGACCGCGCTTGACACCCGCGCGGGGCACGGTAGGTGACGCGGACCCATGACCCCGAACCCGGACCATATCCTGACCGGTGGCGCGCCCGAGGGCTTTGACGCCACGCTTGTCCTGCGCGAACTGGCGGCGGGCACCGGCCCCGTCTGCCATGTGGCGCGGGACGACAAACGCCTTGCGGCCATGGCCAGGGCGCTTGCGTTCTTCGACCCGAGCGTACCGGTCCTGCGCTTTCCGGGCTGGGATTGCCTGCCCTATGACCGGGTCTCGCCGAATGCCGAGATCGCGGCCAGCCGCATGGCGACGCTTGCCGCGCTTTCCGCCGGGCTGTCGGGGCCGTTCATCGTGCTTACGACCCTCAGCGCGGCGACCCAGTTCGTTCCGCCGCGCGCACTGTTGCAGGACGCGGCCTTCGTCGCCACCGTCGGCGGGCGCATCGACGAAGACGCGCTCAAGACCTTCCTTGTCCGGATGGGCTTCGTGCAAAGCCCCACGGTGACGGAGCCCGGCGACTATGCGGTCCGTGGCGGCATCATCGATGTCTGGCCGCCCGGAGAAAGCACCCCGGTGCGTCTGGATCTCTTCGGCGACGTGCTGGACGGGGCGCGGCGGTTCGACCCGGCGACGCAGCGCACCACCGAGAAGATGGAGCGGGTGGAACTTGCGCCCGTTTCCGAAGTGATCCTCGACGAGCCCGCCATCACCCGGTTCCGGCAGAACTACCGGATCGAGTTCGGCGCGGCGGGCACCGACGATCCGCTTTACGAAGCGGTCAGCGCGGGCCGAAAACATGCCGGCGTGGAACACTGGCTGCCGTTTTTCCACGAGCGGCTGGAAACGCTTTTCGACTACCTGCCAAAGGCCACCATCACACTGGACGAGCAAAGCGATGCGCAGCGTCTTGCGCGGTGGGAAAGCATTGAAGATCAATACGATACCCGCAAGACCGCATTGACCCAGAAAGGCCGGCTCGACTCGGTCTACAAGCCCTGTCCGCCCGGGCAGCTTTATCTGGATGACGCGGCATGGGACCGGGCCATCGCCGGGCACCGGGTCGTGCAGTTTTCCCCGTTACCACAGGCCAGCGGGCCCGGCACGACAGATGCGGGCGGGCGGATCGGGCGCAGTTTCGCGCCCGAGCGCCAGCAGGAAAACATAAGCCTTTTCGGTGCCTTGTCGGATTATATTCAGGTACAACGTGAAAAGGCGGCGGTTGTCATCGCCTCTTGGTCCGAGGGTGCGCGCGAGCGGCTGGCCGGTCTTCTGGAGGATCAGGGTGTCGTCGGCGCGGTCGAGATCGCCGATGCGCGCGACATCGCCGGGCCGGGCAGTCTCAACCTCGCGGTCTGGCCGCTGGAGGAGGGGTTCACCGGCGGCGGGCTCAGCGTGATCTCGGAGCAGGATGTGCTGGGCGACCGGCTGATCCGGCCCAAGCGCAAGACGAAGCGCGCCGAGAATTACCTGACCGAAGCGCAGTCGCTGAGCCCCGGCGATCTGATCGTTCATGTCGATCACGGGGTCGGTCGTTACACTGGGCTTGAAACGGTGACCGCCATGGGCGCGCCCCATGAGTGCATCGCGCTGGAATATGCCGGGGGCGACCGGCTGTTCCTGCCCGTTGAGAATATCGAATTGCTGAGCCGCTACGGCCACGATGAAGGCCTGCTCGACAAGCTTGGCGGGGGCGCATGGCAGGCCAAGAAAGCGAAGCTGAAGGAACGTATTCGCCAGATCGCCGACAAGCTGATCCGCATCGCGGCGGAACGGGAGCTGCGCTCGGCCCCGGTTCTGGAACCGCCGGGCGACATGTGGGACGCGTTCGCCGCCCGCTTCCCCTATGAGGAGACCGACGACCAGCTGACCGCCATCGCCGACGTGATGGAGGATTTCGCCCAGGGCCGCCCGATGGACCGGCTCGTCGTGGGGGATGTCGGGTTCGGCAAGACGGAGGTTGCGATGCGGGCGGCCTTCGTCGCCGCGGCCTCGGGCCTGCAGGTGGCGGTGATTGCGCCGACCACGCTTCTGGCCCGGCAGCACGCCAAGACATTTTCCGACAGGTTTCGGGGTTTCCCCATAAATGTCAGGCAGTTGTCACGCTTTGTTCCAGCGCGTGAAGCAGGGGAGACCCGCAAGGGGCTGGCCGATGGCAGCGTCGATATCTGCATTGGCACCCATGCGCTTCTGGCCAAGGGTATCCGGTTCCGGAACCTGGGCCTGTTGGTGATTGACGAGGAACAGCGCTTTGGCGTGACCCACAAGGAACGGTTGAAGGAAATGCGCTCGGACGTGCATGTGCTGACCCTCTCGGCCACACCGATCCCGCGGACGCTTCAGATGTCGCTCTCGGGCGTCCGCGACCTGTCGCTGATCGGCACCCCGCCCATCGACCGGCTGGCGATCCGCACCTATGTCAGCGAGTTCGATAGCGTCACCCTGCGCGAGGCGCTGCTTCGCGAGCATTATCGCGGGGGGCAGAGTTTCTACGTGGTCCCGCGCATTCAGGATCTGCCCGAGATCGAGGCGTTTCTGACCGATCAGGTGCCCGAGGTGTCCTATGTCGTGGCCCATGGCCAGATGGCGGCGGGCGAGCTCGACGATCGGATGAATGCCTTTTACGACGGCAAATACGATGTGCTGCTGGCCACGACCATCGTCGAAAGCGGGATCGACATTCCGACAGCCAATACGATGATCATCCACCGGGCCGACCGGTTCGGGCTGGCGCAGCTCTACCAGATACGGGGCCGGGTGGGCCGCGCCAAGACCCGCGCCTATGCCTATCTAACGACGAAACCGCGCCAGAAGCTGAGCCAGACCGCGGAAAAGCGGCTGCGGGTTCTGGGCAGCCTCGACAGCCTTGGGGCGGGCTTCACGATTGCCAGCCAGGATCTCGACATTCGCGGGGCGGGCAATATCGTGGGCGAGGAGCAGTCGGGCCATGTCCGCGAAGTCGGGTTCGAGCTTTACCAGTCCATGCTGGAAGAGGCGATTGCCAGTATCCGCTCGGGCGCGGGCGAGGCGCGCCTGGACGAGGACGGGCAGTGGGCGCCGCAAATCAATCTGGGCGTGCCGGTTCTGATCCCGGAGGCCTATGTGCCCGATCTGGATGTCCGGCTGGGGCTTTACCGGCGTCTGAGCCAGTTGACCACAAAGGTGGAGCTGGAAGGCTTCGCTGCCGAACTGATCGACCGGTTCGGCAAGCTGCCGCGCGAGGTGAACACCCTGCTTCTGGTCATCCGGATCAAGGCCAAGTGCAAACAGGCCGGGATCGCCCGGCTGGACGCGGGGCCCAAGGGGGCCACGATCCAGTTTCACAACGACAAATTCGCCAATCCGGCCGGTCTGGTGGAGTTCGTGCAGGATCAGCGCGGCCTGGCCAAGATCCGAGACAACAAGATCGTGGTCCGGCGCGACTGGACAAGCGAGGCCGACAAGATCAAGGGCGCCTTCGCGATTGCCCGCGATCTGGCCCAAAAGGTGCAGGTGGCGACGCCGCCCGCCAAGGCCAAGGTCTGACCGGGTAGACGGCGATACGCGCTCAGACCGCCTCGCGCGGCATGGCGCGCATCACGATCGTTCCGATCAGGCACAACACGCCCATGGCTATGGCCAGCGGCACCGCCGTTCCGTCATAAAGCTGCCCGATCGCCGCGCCCAGTATCGCACCGCCCACCGTCGCCAATGCCCCCATCAAGGAGGCCGCCATCCCCGCGATATGGCCCAGGGGTTCCATCGCCAGCGCGTTGAGATTGCCGATGGTGAACCCCGCGGTTGCGAAGATCGTGGCGCTCCAGAGGAAGTAAAGCCAGAACTCCTGCGCGCCCAGAAGACCGAGCGCAAGGGACAGAGCGACCACCGCCGACAGTACCGTCTGCAGGCCGAGCGCACCACGGATCAGCGGGCGCATGCCCAGACGGATCACCAGCCGCCCGTTGATCGGGGCCGCCGGCGCCGACAAAAGCGCCATGACCGCGAACCAGTAGGGGAAACTGTCGCGCAGCCCGTAGGTGATGTCGAACACTTGCTGGATGGAGGAGATGGTGCCGAACAGCGCGCCGTAAATCAGCGTCTGCACAAGGATCGACAATTGCATCTGCCGCAGGCTGAGCGCCTCCCGGATCCCGGCCCACAAGGTCTTCAGCCGCAGCGGGCGCCGTATGGCGCGGGGCAGCGTTTCGGGCTGCCGGATCAGAAGCCAGCCCACCGAGATGGCCGAGAACAGCAGGAAGACCAGAAAGATCGAGCGCCAGCCGAAGCCCGCGATGATCGCCGCGCCGATCATCGGTGCGACCGCCGGAAACAGCGTGAAGACCAGCATCGCGAAGCTGACGACCTGGGCCATTTGCCGGCCGGAATAGAGATCCCGCATGATCGCCATGGCGACCACGCGCGGGCCGGCCGCGCCAAGGCCCTGCAACACCCTGGCCGCCAGAACCATCTCAAGCGTCGGGGCGACATAGGCGAGAATCGCCCCTCCGATGTAAAGTGCCGCACCTGCGATGATCACGGGTTTGCGCCCGAACGCGTCGGATAAGGGTCCCGCGAAAAACGTGCCCAGCCCCATGCCGAGCACGAAGGAGGTCAGGATCAGCTGCGCCAGCGTGGGCCTGTCCGGGGTCAGTTCCTCGGCGATGTCGGGCAGCGCGGGCAGCATCGCATCGATGGAAAAGGCGATGGTGGCGAACATCATCCCCATCAGGGCAATGAACTCCGGCATCGACAGGCGGCGCACCGATGGAGGGGCCGTGACATCACTCATGCGAACACCCGGCAGGCCCTGCGGCCGGTCCCCGACGCGCCACCGCGCGGCGGCATGCCCCAAGCGAAGAAACTCGGCCGCCATGAGGACATGGCGCAGTCATTCCGCGGCTTTCAGCTGGTCCGAGATATCGTCAATCACAGTGGACCAGAGATCGGGAGATTGCGCGCCGGTCAGGACATGCTGGTTTGCGATGATGAATGTCGGCACACCGGTGACGCCCCTGGCGCGCGCATTGGCGTCGCGGGCGCGAATGTCCTCGATATCCGCGTCGCTGGCCAGAAGCCGCGTTACCATGGCGGCCTCCAGCCCCGCACCTTTGGCGATCTGCACCAGGCTTTCGGCATCGCCGATATCCTTCCCCTCGACGAAATAGGCGCGAAACAATGCCGCGACCATGGGCGTTTGCCGTCCCTCAAGCCCCGCCCAATGGATCAGGCGATGCGCGTTCAGCGTGTTGGGCGTGCGGGCGATCCGGTCGAAATTGATCTCCAGACCTGCGGCCTCCGCATGTGTCGCGATGCGGGAGTAGACCTCGATGGCGCCGTCCCTGCCGCCGAATTTAGCTTCGAGATAGTCGCGGCGATCCATGCCGCCTGCGGGCATCTCCGGGTTCAGCTGAAACGGATGCCATTCGACGGTGAAGGGATGCGCTGGCGCGGCTTCCAGCGCGCGGTCAAGCTGCGCCTTGCCGATGTAGCACCAGGGGCAGATCGGGTCTGACAGGATGTCGAGCTTGATCATGTTACCTCCTTCAGGCAGGCGCGCAGGGCTGCGCGGTCAAGCTTTCCATTTGCGGTGCGGGGCAGGGCGGCAAGCCGGGCATAGAGACGAGGTTGCTTGTAGCGCGCCAACCCGGCCTCTGCCGCGTGGCGCAGGCTATCCTCTTCAATCGGGCCCGTATAGCCCATGGCGACGATAAAAACGCCCTCGCTCGCCTCGATGGCGACGGCGGCGCAATCGGTCAATCCGGGGAGGTCCGCGAAGGCCGCCTCGATCTCGTGGGGCGAGACGCGGAAGCCGCCCGCGTTGAGCATATCGTCACGGCGGCCGTGATAGATCAACGCGCCGTCCTCCGCTTCGGAAACCTGATCGCCGGTCAGAAACCAGTCGCCGGTCAGTGGCAGATGGGGTTTGCCGTCCTCCAGATACCCCAGCATCAGGCCCGGGTCGTCGCGGTGGATCGCCAGCGTGCCCGTGCCGCCCTTCGATACCGGATGCCCATCCTGGTCCAGCACCGCAACCCGGCGCCCCGCTTGCGGATAGCCAAGCGTGCCTTCCGGCGCGGGTCTGGCCGGGCTGCCGGAAATGAAGGTGGAGCATTCGGACATGCCAAGCGCCTCGTGAACCGGTGTGCCGGTGGCGCGCTGCCACGCCTTGCGCAAAGCCTCGGGCAGTTTCTCCCCCGCGCTCAGCCCGTGGCGCAGACGGGGCAGCGCAAGAATTTCGCTTTGCATGAGCATCTTTCTGTAAACACCCGGTGCGGCGGCAAAAATGGTCACGTCGTGCCGCTTGAGCAAGAGCGGTAGGGCGGACAGCTCCAACCCTTCGGCAGGGATCAGAGCGGTGGCCCCGGCGGCCCATGGATCAAGCAGACCGGTGCCAAGCGTGAAGGTCCAGTTGAATGCGCCTGCATGAAGCAGCCGGTCTTGCGCGGTCAGCCCGTACCATCCCTCCCACATCATCCGCCGCGCCCAGATGGCGCGGTGGGCATGGGCCACAGCGCGCGGCCTGCCGGAGGTGCCGGAAGTGAAGACGAGATACGCCAACCGGTCCGGATCCCCCATCAGATACCCGGCCGCCGGATGGGCCGCCAGCGCGCCCAGATCGCGTGCGACCGGGCAGGGCACGGGTTCGGGCAGGGCGATACCCGGTGCGGCGAGGATCAGCGCGGGACGGATGACATCGGCCAGACGCGTGATCTCGGGCGTCGTCAACTGCGCCGAGGTCGGGACCGGCACCAACCCGACAGCGATACAGGCAAGATAGGCGATGGGAAAATCGGGGGTGTTTCCCAGGCGCAGCAATACCCTGTCGCCGGGCGTCAGGCCCATGCCCAGAAGGCCGGTGGCCATGCCCCGCACGGCGGTTTCCAGTCGTGCATAGCTCCACCTGTCCGCCCCGGTTGGCGACAGAACCGCAAGGGCGATCTTGTCCGGTGTCTGCGCGGCCGGGGACAGGACATGGGCGGCCAGATTGAACGGGGCGGGGCAGGGCTCTTGCATGGCATTTGGGTATGCCGCTGCGCCACAAGGTGCAAGGCCGCCAGCCACGGAACCGCGATGCCGGAAGGGGTCGGTGGCGTTACCCGGACGTGGGCGCGAAGAGGCGGCGAGCCAGAAGCACCGCAGCTAGGGCCCCGATAAGCTGCATCGCAATGAAGACCGGCATGTTTCCCGGGAGAATTCCGGCAAATGTGTCGCTGAGCGCGCGCGCGATGGTCACGGCCGGATTGGCGAAGCTGGTGGAGGAGGTGAACCAATAGGCGCCCGTGATGTAAAGCGCGACAAGCGTGGGGATCGCCGCCGCCGCATGGCGGAGACCGCCGAGGATCACGAAAAGCAGCCCGAATGTGGCAACCACCTCGGAAAACCATTGCGACGGGCCGCTGCGGATCGTGCCGGACAGTTGCAGGACAGGCAATTCGAACATCAGATGCGCGATCCAAACCCCCAGGATACCCGCGCCGATCTGAACAAGGATGTAGGCCAGCGCGTGAACCGCAGGGATCTCCCCCCGCAGAAGGAAGGCAAGGGTGACGGCCGGGTTGAAATGCGCGCCCGAAATCGGCCCCAGCAAGGTGATGATCACATAAAGAATGCAGCCCGTGGCAATGGCGTTGGCCATCAGCGCCACGCCGGTGTTGTCGGGCGAAAGGCTGGCCGCCATGATTCCCGAACCGACGACGCCGATCAGCAGAAATGCGGTGCCGATCCCCTCGGCCAGGAGTTTATTCAGCATTGTATTCTGTCCCGATCCTGGTGAGGGTCATTTGCAGCACATCCCGATCATAGGTTTCAAAAGGCAGCCGGAACAAGGCATTGGCATGTGTCGCTAAAGCGATGTATGCCGTCTGGAAGGCCTCGGTCACGTCGGGTTCCGCTGCCTGCGCCGGATCGTCCACGCCCCAATGCGCCCGGACCGGTGCGCCGGGCCAGACCGGGCAGGTCTCCCCCGCCGCCGAGCCGCAGACAGTGATGACCGCGTCCATTTTCGGGGCATCGGGCGCTGCGAATTCATCCCAGCTTTTGGACCGCGCGGTCGAGGTGTCGTAGCCCAGCTTCTGCAGCAGGGCGATCGATTGCGGATGCACGCGGCCCGTCGGATGCGAGCCCGCTGAATAGGCGCGGATGCGGCGCGCGCTGCGGTGGGTCAGAATGTGTTCGAGCAGGATCGACCGGGCGGAATTGCCGGTACAGAGAACAAGGAAATTAAGCATTGGGTCCTGTTTGAATTTAGGTGAGTTTGCCGATCCTGTCCGCTTCGGCCTGAAGCGACATGCGATCCAGCGTTTCGAACGGGAGGGCCGCAAAGGCCCGGATGCGGGCATCGAGCGTACGATAGGCGTCGGCAAAGGCCAGCGCGATTTCGGCATCGGTGCCCGTGGCCCTGGCCGGATCCGGCAGCCCCCAATGGGCGCTGATCGGCTGGCCGGGCCAGGCCGGGCACTCTTCGTTGGCGGCATGGTCGCAGACGGTGAAGACGAAGTCGAATTGCGGGGCGCCAGGCCCTTGCATCTCGCCAAGGTCCTTCGACCGGAGCGCCCCAGTGTCATGGCCGTTCCGCCGCAGCATGTCGAGAACCTGCGGATTGATCTGCCCGCTTGGTCTGGTGCCTGCCGAACAGGTTACGAACCGGTCCCCGCCCGCCTCACGGAGCAGGGCCTCGGCCAGAATGGAGCGGGCGGAATTGCCGGTGCAGATGAAAAGCACGGTTTTCGGATGATGCGTTTTCGCGGCACCGGTCTGCGGCGCGCACAGGTCCGGGCGGCCCCGGCAGCAATCATCCAGCAGGTAAGCGGTGAAGTCGCGGGTGCGGTCGGCATCGAGACTGTAGAAGAGCGATGTTCCGCTGCGGCGGGAACGGACGATCCCGGCTTCGGCCAGACCGGACAGATGGGCCGAGAGCGTGCTGGGTTTCAGGCCACAGATTTCGGCGATTTCACCGGGCTGCAACGCATCGGGCGCACGTCTGGCCAGCAGGCGAAACACCGACAGGCGGCCCTCATGACCTAGTGTGGAGAGTATCTTGGTGGCTGTCCCGGAGTCCATAAATCACTTATTCATGAAATACAGAATTAACGCAAGCCTTATCCGAACATCTCCACCAGATCGACGGTGCTTTCCTGCCCGATCCTGTCGAAATGCGTCTCCAGAAAGCCCTCGCAGGCGGCCCGGCCCGCGGCGCGCAACTGATGCAGCACCTGCGGCGTGGCCACCAACTTGGTGGCGACGGAGAGCTGGGCCATCAGCGCGTCGTCGGCCACCATATGGACCAGGACATGTTTCATGGCGCCGGGACTCAGATGGCCGTTGGAGAGCAACCGCTGAACGAAGTGAATGGCCCTCAGTTCACGCAGAAGCGACGTGTTGAAGCTGATCTCGTTGATCCGGTTCTGGATCGCGCGGGCGGAGGTCGGTACGTCTTCCCGATGGAGCGGATTGATGTTCACGACAAGAATGTCGCTTGGCAAACCATTGTGAAACAATGGGAAAAGGGCCGGATTTCCGGTGTAGCCACCATCCCAGTATGCCTCAAGCCTGCCGGTTGCCGGATCGATGATCTCAACCGCCTGAAACATCGTCGGCAGGCAGGCGGAAGCCATGATCGCTTCGGGGGTGATGTCGTCTCCGTCGAAGATGCGGATCTTGCCGCTGCGCACATTGGTGGCGCAGATATGAAACTCGGGCCCGGCGGCGCAACAGATGTCCTCGTAATGAAGCTGCTCCACGATCCGCCGCAACGGGTTCTGGTAGAACGGCCCGTAGCTGTAGGGGCTGACCATGCGCGAAACGCTGTCCGAGATCGCGAAGGGCAGCGAGGTTTCGATCAGCGCCGAGATGGCAGAGGGCGATGTGGCATTGAGCCAGGGGGCGAACCGTTGATCGGTGATGGCGCCCACCTGTTCCCAGAGCCATTCTAGATTGTCCCGGGCAAGATCGCGGCTGCCCTGTGACAGGCCCGCCTTGATCGCCGCGCCGTTCAGCGCGCCCGCCGATGTGCCCGAGATGGCCGCGATCTCGATCTCGGGCGTGTCCAGAAGCGCGTCCAGAACGCCCCAAGTGAAGGCCCCATGCGCGCCGCCGCCCTGCAGGGCGAGATTGATCGGTTTTGCCTTAGGTGCCATGGGTTTCGCTCCAAAGCGCCAGCAGGTCGTCGACCGGAATGCCGTTGATCGTCATGCCACTCAAGATGGCGTCCTCGATCGACAGCCCGGTCAGGTTCGCATCCGCGATGACAGCGCCGCTCAGCGTAATGTCGGACAGGCGGGCACCGGCCATGTTGGCATCGCGCACGGAGATCCCGGCCATGTTGGCGTTGCTGATCTGCGCGCCCGACAAGTTCACATCATTGTAGCGCGCGCCACTGAGGTTGACGTTTTCATGGATCAGCCCGGTGGCATTCACGTCGTCCAGGGTCGCCCCCATCAGGTGGCTGTCGGAGAACCGGGCCTCCGAGAGATTGACGCGGGTGAAGGCGGAGCCGCAGAGATACATGTTGTCGATCTCCAGCTTGTCGCGGCCGGCTTCCAAGGGTTCGTCGGTCATCTGTGGGCTCCTTTGTTGCGCCAATTTCTGCGTCAGGCATGGCGAGCAGGGCCATGTGTCAGGCTTTACTTGCGCCAAGATTTGCGACAGGGCCGGGCCACATGTTTCTTCGAAACACGTCTTATCCGGCTCGGTGTGCCCGCTGCGCTGTCACAACGCCGTCCATCCTCCATCGACGCTGATCGTGGTGCCGGTGATCTGGGCCGCGGCCTCCGAACACAGGAAGGCGGCGGTGCCACCCATCTGTTCGACGGTCGCGAATTCCTTGGAGGGCTGGCGCTTCAGCATCACGTTCTTGATCACCTCTTCGCGGCCCATGTCGTATTCCTTCATCGTGTCGGGGATCTGCGCCTCCACCAGCGGGGTCAGGACGTAGCCGGGGCAGATCGCGTTGGCGGTGATCGGCTCTTCGGCGGTTTCCAGCGCCACGGTCTTGGTCAGGCCGACGATCCCGTGCTTGGCCGCGATATAGGCGGATTTGTAGGGCGACGCCGTCAGGCCATGGGCCGAGGCGATGTTGATCACGCGGCCCCATCCGGCCTCCCGCATCATCGGCAGCGCGGCGGCAGTGGTGTGAAAGGCCGAACTGAGATTGATGGCGATGATCGCATCCCATTTCTCCGCCGGGAACTTGTCGATCGCGGCGACATACTGGATGCCCGCATTGTTGATCAGGATATCGCAGGCGCCGGCCTCTTCGATCAGCTTGCGACATTGCGCGCCCTTCGACATATCGGCCTTGATGTAGCGGGCCTGAACCCCGGTCACATCCGCGATTTCCTGCGCAAGCGCATGATCGTCCTTGGTGTCGGTGAAGGAGTTCAGCACCACATCGGCTCCGGCCTTGGCCAGTTCGCGCGCGATGCCAAGCCCGATGCCTGAGTTCGAACCGGTGATGACCGCGGTTTTCCCGGAAAGATCGGTGGTGATGGCCATGGGCGAAAGCTCCGTCTGATTTGCGCTGCTGCCAGCATAATGCTGCATCTGCAAAATGAACAGCGCCGCTCACGCAGACTTGCGGGGCCCGCCACCGGCGCGCCACCCTCCGCAGCGGGGTTAACGGGGTCTCCCGGCCGGGCACAAAAAAACGCCGGCACGAAGCCGGCGTTAAGTTATTGAGGCAGGTTTCATACAGGCAAGAAACCTATCGAGCAGTGACATCTTTATAAGCAATGGCTTGCTCAGAGTCCAACCGAAAAGTTTGTAATGGTCCCATGGCGGGGATAGCGTTGCCTCACAGGCAAACAAAGCAATCAGAGGATTGTCCACAGATGCGCGCAGATTGTTTCACCAGATTTTTCGCCACTTTAGGGGCGATCGCGATTCTCGGCACTACAGCTTGGGCCGAGCCGCAGCATGGCATCGCTATGTATGGTGACCCGGCATTGCCACCAGATTTTGCGCATCTGCCTTATGCCAACCCCGATGCCCCGACCGGCGGGCGCGTGGTGACCGGCGAGGTCGGCAGCTTCGACAGTCTGAACCCGCACAGCCGGCTGGGCAGCGTCCCTTGGCAGTTGCGGTTTCTGGCCTACGAATCGCTGATGGGAAGATCCTATGGCGAACCCTTCACCCTTTACGGTCTGCTGGCCGAATCGGTCGAGGCCGATCCGGAGGGGCTGTGGGTCGAGTTCCATCTGCGGCCCGAGGCGCGGTTTTCCGATGGCAGCCCGGTCACGGTGGAGGATGTGATCTGGTCTTACGAGACGCTCGGCAGCGAGGGTCATCCGCGCTATCGCAGTGCGTGGGAAAACGTCGCCGCCATCGAGCCGGTGGGCGAACGCGGCATCCGGATCACCTTTGTCGAGGCCAATCGGGAAATGGCCCTGCTGATGGGGATGCGTCCGATCCTGAAGGCCGCGCAATGGGATGGCGTGGATTTCGCCACCAGCGGGCTCGACATCGTACCGATCACAAGCGCGCCCTATGTGATCACCGATTACGAAGCGGGCCGCTATGTCTCCCTCACGCGCAATCCGGACTACTGGGGCGCGGATCTGCCCTTCCGGCGCGGCACGAACGTGATCGACGAGGTACGGCTGGAGTTCTTCGGCGACGCCACCGCGATGTTCGAGGCGTTCACCTCGGGCCTCATCAACACGATCAGGGAGACCAATGCCGCGAACTGGGAACAGAATTACGATTTCCCGCGCGTCCAGTCCGGCGAGGTCGTGAAATCGCTCATCCCGCATCAGCGCCCGACCGGCATGACCGGCTTTGTGATGAACGGCCGCACTCCGGCCTTCGAGGACTGGCGGGTGCGCGAGGCGATGATCCAGGCATTCAATTTCGAGTTCATCAACCAGACGATCAACGGCGGCTCCGAACCGCGCATCACGTCCTATTTCGCGAACTCGGTTCTCGGCATGGAGTCCGGACCGGCGCAAGGCCGCGTGGCCGAGTTTCTGGAGCCTTTCGCGGATACGCTGCTGCCCGGTGCGCTGGAAGGTTATGAAATGCCTGTCTCGGACGGGTCGGAGGCCAATCGCGCCGGAACCCGCGCCGCGCTTTCCCTGATGGAGGAGGCTGGCTATTCCATCGAAAACGGCGTCATGGTCGGCCCCGACGGGGAGCCCTTCAGCTTCGAGATCCTGCTGCAACAGGGGTCTTCGGAAAACCAGTCGATTATCAATATCTACGTGGAGGCGCTCTCCCGGCTCGGGATCAGCCCCCGCATTTCCACCGTCGACAGCGCGCAGTACCGTGAACGCACCGATGCGTTCGATTTCGACATGACCTATTATCGACGGGGCCTGTCCTTGAGCCCCGGCAATGAACAACGGCTCTATTGGGGCTGCGAGATGGCCGAAACCCAGGGCTCCCGCAATCTGATGGGCGTGTGCAACCCGGCGATCGAGGCGATGATCGACCGCATGCTGACATCGGACAACCTGGAGGATTATCAGGCCGCCGTCCGCGCACTGGACCGGGTTCTGACCTCCGGGCGTCATGTGATCCCGATCTGGCATTCCCCCGTCTCGCGGATCGCCCATGTGCGGGAGTTGCGCTATCCCGGGACGCTGCCGATCTACGGCGATTTTCTGAACTTCCATCCCGATGTGTGGTGGTACGAGGAGGCGGAGTAGCGCGCGCCCCGTCGTCGCGGGGCGGAGATTACTCCGCCGCGTCGGGCGTTTTTTCCGGGCCGGCCGTCTTGGCGGGACCGATTTCCGGCGGGGCCGATGGGTCCTGCCCGTTGGGGTAGACCAGACCGGCGGAGATCACCAGTTTTGCCGCGTCCTCGACGCTCATGCTCAGAATCTGCACATCCGCGCGCGGCACGAACAACAGAAAGCCCGAGGTGGGGTTCGGCGTGGTCGGCAGGAAGACCGACACCATGTCGTTTTCATTGGTTGCCGCGATCTCACCCTTGGCATTGGTCGAGATGAAGGCAATCGCCCAGATGCCCTTGCGCGGATACTCCACAAGGCAGGCCTTGTCGAAATTGGCCTCTCCCTGCGCCAGAACCGTTTCGACGATCTGCTTCAGGCCGGAATAGATGCTGCGCACGCCCGGAATGCTGAGCACGACCGACTCGGCCCATTTGATCATTGAACGCCCGATCAGCCCCTTGGCGATCCAGCCCACGATGACGGTGAAAACCAGAAATGTCGCCACGCCCAGACCGCGCACATCGACCTCAAGCCCGGTATACTCACGGATCAACAGAACCGGGTTGTAGGCTGTCGGGATGAACGGCAGAACCCACCCGTCGACCCAGCCCACCACAGACCAGATCAGCCATGCGGTCAGCCCGATCGGCGCGATCACCACCAGGCCGGTCAGGAAGTTCCCGCGCAGCGAAGCAAAAAAACCGCGCCGGGGCGGTGGAGAGGATTCGGGCAATTGCATCCGTCAGCCGTAATAAGGGCGCATAGACATATCATTTAAGCGGCTTGTCGCAGCCACACAAGCAGCGGATGATCTAGCGCGCCGCCAATTCCGCCGCGATACCGGCCGCAAGCCGCGCATTGTTCATCACCAGCGCGATATTGGCACGCAACGAGAGGCCATCGGTCAGCTCGAACAGGCGTTGCAAGAGGAACGGGGTCACCGCCTTGCCGGTCACCCCTTGGGCGGCGGCTTCGGCCTGGCTTTGGGCGATGAGCGGCGCCAGCATCTCGCGCGGCAGCTCGTCGCCTTTGGGGATCGGGTTGGCCACAAGCTGGCCGCCCGGCAGGCCAAGGGCCGCCCGCATCCGGTGGGACACCGCGATCTCGGCGGCGCTCTCCATTCTGAGCGGCGCGGTCAGCCCGCTGTCGCGGGACCAGAAGGCGGGGAACGCATCCTGCCCGAAGGCGATCACGGGCACGCCCAAGGTTTCCAGCACCTCCAGCGTCTTCGGCAGATCGAGGATCGCCTTGGCGCCCGCCGCCACCACGGTCACCGGCGTTTCGGACAGCTCCCGCAGATCCGCGGAGATGTCGAAACTCCGCTCCGCACCCTGATGCACTCCGCCGATACCGCCGGTTGCAAAAACCTCGATGCCGGCGCGCGCGGCACAGATCATCGTCGCCGCGACAGTGGTGGCCCCGACCGCGCCCGAGGCAAGCGCCACCGCCAGATCCGCACGACTCAGCTTCATCGCGTCGGGGGTTTGCGCCAGAGCATCAAGCTCCGCGGGGTCCAGACCGATCCGTATCTTGCCGTTCATGACCGCGATGGTCGCCGGCACGGCGCCCGCGGCCCTGACCTCCGCCTCCACCGCCGTCGCGGTCTGCAGGTTCTGCGGATAGGGCATGCCGTGGGTGATGATCGTGCTTTCCAGGGCCACAACAGGTGCGCCTGCATCGAAAGCGGCCTGAACGTCGCGCGACAAGACAATGATATCGTTCATGATGTTCTATCCAGCCACATAATCCGCGGCGGCCTTGACCGCCTGTTTCAGGGCATCTCCCGGCGCCACGCCGCGGGCTTCGGCGGCGATATGGGCCGCCATGAAGGTATCGCCCGCGCCAGTGACCCGCCTTGCATCGACGCGCGGCGGGTCGCAGACCAACACCTCCGTATCGATGCCGAAGGCCGCGCTGCCCGGGCCGTTCGTCACCAGCACCCGCCGCGTGCCCGCGGCCAGCATCGCGCTGACGGCCTCCCGGGCGGTGTCCGGCGCCGTACCGGTCAGCAATCCGGCCTCTTCGCAATTCACGTAAAGCGTGGCGCGCGGATGGCCCATCAGGGGTTTGAGGCGTTCGGCCTTGCCGGGGGAGGCAGGCGCGATCCGCAAATCGCCCGCGGCAAAGGCGGGGCTTTCCGCGATCTCCGACAAAAGCGCCTCCGTCAGGTTGCCGTCGATCGCGATCAGCCCGGACCATGGCGCGCGGTGATCGCCAAGCCGCCCGTCGCTGAGCGGCGCCAGGATCCGGGCACCCGCCGCCTCCAGGGAATGGGCATCCGCAATCGCCGCGATCAGATCGCCCCGCGCCTCGATGGCCATATACTGATCGGTGGGCAGATCCGGGTCGATCAGCACATGCTCGGTCACAAGACCCATCTGGCCGCATTCGGCCAGCAGCGCATGGCCTTCCGCATCGCGGCCGACAACCGAGATCAAGGCGGGCGTCAGGTCGAACCGTCGCAACGTCATCGCGATGTTCAGCGCCACGCCGCCCGGGATCCGGCTGATCCGGCCCGGTTTGTCATTGCCTGCGACCATCGCCAGATCCGACCGGCCGATCACGTCCCACAGAACCGAACCAATGCACAGGATATCAGGCCGAACACTCATCCGGCTTTCCTATCCGCCCGCGTTCTGCACGTCCATGCCCCGATGCATCCTCGCTTGTCGAGTTTGCCTGCGCGCTGCACCTCTTGCCCGCCGTACACGTCCCGCCCAAGCATGGGGCTTGCGCCCGGCCCCGAAACGGCCTATCTGGCGCGCACTTCACAGGCGAAGGCGGGCCTTCGGGGGAGACATCCCCGTTCGGTCCACCGGTTGGACATCCGTCCTATTCCTTCGCCGAGGCGCAAACCGGAAAAGGAACATTGGACATGGCGCTCCCTGATTTCTCCATGCGTCAGCTCTTGGAAGCTGGCGTTCACTTCGGCCACCAGACGCAACGCTGGAACCCCCGCATGGGCGAGTTCATCTATGGCGCGCGCAATGGTATCCACATTCTCGACCTGACCCAGACCGTGCCGATGCTGGACGCAGCCCTGAACGCGGTGCGGGATACCGTCGCCAAAGGCGGCCGTATTCTCTTCGTGGGCACCAAGCGTCAGGCGCAGAAACCCATCGCCGACGCTGCAGAGCGGTGCGCGCAGTTCTACATGAACCATCGCTGGCTGGGCGGAACGCTCACCAACTGGAAAACCGTCTCCAACTCGATCAACCGGCTGAAGCAGATCGACGAGGCCATGGAGCAGGGCACCGAGGGCCTGACCAAGAAGGAACGTCTTGGCATGGAACGCGACCAGACCAAGCTGCAAGCCTCCCTTGGCGGCATCCGCGAGATGGGCGGTCTGCCCGACCTGATTTTCGTGATCGATGTCAACAAGGAAGATCTGGCCATCCTCGAAGCCAAGAAACTGGGTATCCCGGTCGTGGCGGTGGTCGATACCAACTGTTCCCCCGACGGTGTCGATTACATTATCCCCGGCAATGACGACGCCGCGCGCGCCATCGCGCTTTACTGCGATCTGATCAGCCGGGCCGCACTTGACGGGATGACCGCGCAGATGGAAGGCGCGGGCGTGGATCTGGGCGCGCTGGAAGAGGGCAGCGTCGAAGACGCGCTGACCGAAACGCCGGCCGAAGCGGTGCCTGCCGTCGAAGAGGCCCCCGCCGAGGAGGCCCCGGCTGCCGCAGCCGAGCCCGCCGCCGAGGAAGAGGCAAAGGCCTGAGGGCCGTCACGCCACTGACATCTGGGCCGGGTACGCCCGGCCCATCCGCCGCATACGACAAGATCAGGAGATCACTCCCATGGCGATTACCGCTGCAATGGTGAAAGAGCTGCGCGACAGCACGGGCGCAGGCATGATGGACGCCAAGAAGGCGTTGACCGAAACCGATGGCGACATGGAGGCGGCCGTCGACTGGCTGCGCACCAAGGGTCTGGCCAAGGCAGCCAAGAAATCCGGCCGTACCGCAGCCGAAGGTCTGGTGGCCGTTGCGGTTGACGGGGGTACCGGCGTGGCCGTCGAGGTCAACTCCGAGACCGATTTCGTGGCCAAGAACGCCGAGTTTCAGGACATGGTCGCCCGCATCGCGGCCGTGGCCACCGGCGCCGCCGATCTGGACGCGTTGAAAGCCGCCGATCTGGGCGGCAAGACCGTCGAGGAGACCGTCACCGCCAAGATTGCCACCATCGGTGAAAACATGGCGCTGCGGCGGATGGAGAAACTGTCCGGCGACAAGGTCGTATCCTATGTTCATAACGCTGCTGCCGAGGGCATGGGCAAGATCGGCGTGCTGGTCGCGATGACCGGCAGCGATGAAGGCTTTGCCCGTCAGGTTGCCATGCATGTGGCCGCCGTGAACCCCGCCTCCCTCTCCGAAGCCGATCTGGACCCGGCGTTCGTCGAGAAAGAGAAGCAGGTTCAGATGGATATCGCCCGGGAAAGCGGCAAGCCCGAAGCGGTGATCGAAAAGATGATCGTGGGCCGGATGAAGAAATTCCTGTCCGAGGTCACGCTCCTCAATCAGGCATTCGTGGTGAACCCGGACCTGACGGTCGGCGCCGCCGCCAAGGAGGCGGGCGTCGAGATCACCGGCTTTGTCCGGCTTGAGGTCGGTGAAGGCATCGAGAAGGTCGAGGAGGATTTCGCCGCCGAGGTCGCCAAGACCGCAGCCGGGGGCTGAAACCCGCAACCGACAGCGGTTGGCAAAAAGAAACGGCGCTGCCAGGGACAGGGCAGCGCCGTTCTTGTCTCCCGGCACCGCACCATTGGGGATGACACGCGGCCGCCGGAGGAGAGCCCGTGCCATCGAGCGAGAATACGCCCGACGACACGTTCTTGCCGGTCTCCCGGCTGGACGTAGGGTTTGAAAGAACCCCCGTTTCCAGTGTTCCTGGCCAATAAAAACCATCACTCACGGAACACGTTTACCTTGCGTCATTCCAGCGAAGGCCGAAAGTAAGGGATTCCTTACTTTTTGGTAAAAAAACGTCCGGCTTGAGCCTGCGCGCCAGACCCTGTATCGCCGGAACCACAGTCAAAGGACCGTTTCCGATGAAGTTTCTCGATCTTGCAAAGGTCTATATCCGCTCCGGCGGCGGCGGCGGCGGAGCGGTGTCGTTCCGGCGGGAGAAATACATCGAATATGGCGGGCCCGATGGCGGCGACGGCGGGCGCGGCGGCGATGTCTGGGCCGAGGCGGTGGACGGTCTGAACACGCTGATCGACTTTCGCTATCAACAGCATTTCTTTGCCAAATCCGGCCAGCCGGGCATGGGCAAGCAACGCACCGGCAAGGATGGGGCGGATATCGTGTTGCGGGTGCCGGTCGGCACGGAAATCCTTGAAGAGGATGAGGAAACTGTCATCGCGGACATGACCGAAGTTGGCCAGCGGGTGCTGCTGGCGCGGGGCGGCAATGGCGGTTTCGGCAACCTGCATTTCAAATCCTCCACCAATCAGGCGCCCCGGCGCGCCAATCCGGGGCAGGAGGGGGTTGAACGGACGATCTGGCTGCGGCTGAAGCTGATCGCGGATGTGGGTCTTCTGGGCCTGCCCAATGCGGGCAAATCCACCTTTCTGGCGGCGACGTCGAATGCCCGCCCCAAGATCGCCGATTATCCCTTCACCACGCTGCACCCCAATCTGGGGGTCGTCGGCGTGGACAATGCCGAATTCGTCGTGGCCGATATCCCCGGCCTGATCGAGGGCGCGCATGAGGGCAGGGGCCTCGGCGACCAGTTTCTGGGCCATGTGGAACGTTGTTCGGTGCTGCTGCATCTGGTTGACGGCACCGCCGAAGACGTGGTCGCCGACTGGCAGACGATCATCACCGAACTGACCGAATATGGCGGCGCGTTGAACGAGAAACCGCGCGTCACCGTCCTGAACAAGATCGATGCGCTCAGCGATGAGGAAAGGGCCGAGAAACGGGCCGCGCTGGACGCGGTGACCGGCGAGCCGGTGCTGGAGATGTCGGGGGTAGCGCGCACGGGGCTCGTTGAGGTGCTGCGCGCCTTGCGGGCCCGGATCGACGCGGACCGGCTGCGCCTCAGGGCCGATACCGAGGAGCCGGGACCTTGGCGCCCCTGACCCCCAGCCTGAACGAGGCCCGCCGACTGGTCGTGAAGATCGGCTCCGCGCTTCTGGTGGATCGGGCGAGCGGGCTGCTTCGCGCCGACTGGCTGCAGGGTCTGGCCGAAGACGTGGCCGAGTTGCGCGGGCGCGGGATCGACCTGATCCTTGTCTCCTCGGGCTCCATCGCGCTTGGGCGCAACGTTCTGAACCTCGGGCAGGGGGATCTGTCGCTGGAACAGGCGCAGGCCGCCGCGGCGGTGGGCCAGATCCGGTTGGCGCGCGCCTATGAAGAAATGCTGGCGCCCCATGGCATCACCACCGCCCAGATCCTGCTCACGCTCGATGACAGCGCCGACCGCCGGCGCTATCTGAACATGCGCTCCACCGTGGCCACGCTGCTTGGCCTGGGGGTGGTTCCGATCGTGAACGAGAACGACACCATCGCGACCGACGAAATCCGCTATGGCGACAATGACCGGCTAGCGGCGAATGTGGCCGTGATGGCGGGCGCCGATCAGCTTGTGCTGCTGAGCGATGTGGACGGGTTCTACACCGCCAACCCGGCCCAGGACCCATCGGCCCGCCGCTACCCCGTGATCGCGTCCATCACGCCGGAAATCGAAGCGATGGCGGGGGATGCGGGGTCGGGGCTGTCGAAGGGGGGCATGAAGACGAAGCTCATGGCCGCCAAGACCGCCACCGCGGCGGGCTGCGCCATGGCGATCACCGAAGGCTCGTCGCGGCGGCCGTTGCGCGCGCTACATGACGGCGCGAATGCCACGTGGTTCACCGCCACGCTCGACCCGCAGGCGGCGCGCAAACGCTGGATTTCCGCGATGAAACCCAAGGGGGTGCTGGTGCTCGACGCAGGCGCGGTGGCGGCCTTGGGGCGGGGCAAGTCGCTGCTGCCCGCGGGCGTGATCCGGGTGACCGGTGGCTTCAACCGGGGCGATCCCGTCGAACTTCACGCGCCCGACGGGGTGCGCCTGGGTCTTGGCCTTGCGCGCTACACCGCCGCCGAGGCGCGGGCGATCGCGGGCCATCAAAGCCGCGAGATCGAGGAAATTCTGGGCTATCCGGGCCGCGCCGCGCTGATCCATCGCGACGATATGGTCCTGTGAGCCATCCGGCTTTCCTCCCGGCTCAAATCCGCATATCCTGTGACCTCCGTGCCCTCGCGACAAGGTTTCCCGCATGAAAGACCTGACCGACAACATTCCCGCCCTGATGGCCGATATCGGTCAGCGCGCCAAGGCCGCCGCCCTGGAACTGGCCTTTGCCACCCCAGACGCAAAGCGGGCGGCGCTGGAGGCTGCGGCCGATGCAATCCGGGCGCGTCGCGACGAGATCGTCGCCGCCAATGCGCGGGATATGGAACATGCGCGCGACAAGGGGCTGAGTGCGGCACTTCTCGACCGGCTGATGCTGGATGTAGCCCGTGTGCAAGGCATTATCGACGGGGTGCGCGCGGTCGCCGCGCAGACCGACCCCGTGGGTCAGATCATCACCGAATGGGACATGGAGAGCGGGCTGCATATCAGCCGCGTGCGCACGTCCATTGGCGTGATCGGCGTGATCTACGAATCCCGCCCGAATGTCACGGCGGATGCAGGCGCGCTTTGCCTGAAATCGGGCAATGCTGTGATCCTGCGGGGCGGGTCGGAAAGCTTTCATTCCTCGGCGGTGCTGGTGGAATGCCTGAAGGACGGGCTGCGCGCGGCGGGCCTGCCCGAAGACGCCGTGCAGCGTGTGCCCACCCGCGACCGGGCGGCGGTGCAGGAACTGCTGAGGATGACCGAGACGGTCGATGTGATCGTGCCGCGTGGCGGCAGGACGCTGGTGGACCTCGTCCAGCGGGAAGCGCGCGTGCCGGTTTTCGCCCATCTCGAAGGTATCTGCCATATCTATATCGATGCGGCGGCGGACCCCGAAAAGGCGCTGAAGATCACGCTCAATGCGAAAACCCGGCGCACCGGTATCTGCGGCGCGGCGGAATGCCTGCTAATCCATCGCGATGTGGCCGATACGATCGGGCAGGGCGTGATCAGGGCGCTCCTGAACGCAAAGGTGGAGGTTCGCGCCGATGAGGCCCTGAGCGGGATCGAGGGCACCGTGCCCGCCGGCCCCGATGACTGGGGGCGCGAGTTTCTGGACATGATCATCGCCGCCCGGGTGGTCGACGATATCGACGGGGCCATTGCCCATATCCGCACCTTCGGCTCGAACCATACCGATGCGATCGTCACCGAGGACGATGCCGCCGCCCTGCGGTTTTTCACCCGGCTGGACAGCGCGATCCTGATGCACAACGCCTCGACCCAGTTTGCCGATGGCGGCGAGTTCGGCATGGGCGCCGAAATCGGGATTGCCACGGGCAAGCTGCATGCCCGCGGGCCGGTCGGGGCGGAACAGCTGACCTCCTTCAAGTATCTGGTAAGGGGCGATGGCACCGTGCGGCCCTGATCGCGCAGGGCCCACCGCCTGACAGATACCGGCGCAGCCCCCCGGCCTCGCCCGCTGTGCCCCATAGGGGCAGGTGACAACCGAAATCTCTTTGCCTTGTTCAGGATGACCGACATGGAAGATCGACCCAATTCCGCGCCCAGCACTCTTGTGCGCCGAACGGCCTTTCCCGACAGCGTAAGCCGCGCCGTCGTCACGCCGTTGCAGCCCTCCGTCGTCTATGCCTCGCCATCGCCGGACGCGCTGGACGCGCAATACGAAGGCACTGCGAAGGGCTACACCTACGCGCGGGAGGGCCACCCGAATGCCGAGGTGCTGGCCAGCAAGATCGACATGCTGGAGGGGGCCGAGGGCGGCCTGATCGTGGGGTCCGGAATGGCGGCGGTTGCCGCGGTTCTGATGGGCCTGCTGAAAGCCGGCGATCATGTTGTGGGGGGCGATCAGCTTTACGGCCGATCCCTGCGGATGCTGACGCAGGATCTGCCGCGCTTCGGGATCCATGCGACGTTTGCCGACCCGACAGATGCCGGGGCCATGGCCGCCGCGATCCGGCCGGAAACGCGGCTGATCCTTGTGGAGGTCGTCTCCAACCCGACGCTGCGCGTGGCCGATATGGAGGGGATAGCCGCCATGGCCCGGGATCGCGGCGTACTCCTGATGGTGGACAACACCTTCACCACGCCGATCGGCTACAAGCCCTTCGATCACGGTGCCGATCTGGTGATCCATTCGGTGACCAAACTGCTGGCCGGGCATTCCGATGTGACGCTTGGCTATGCGGCTGCAAGAAACCCCGAGCATCGCAGGGCGATCTATGATTTCGCCACCACCGCGGGCATGACGCCCAGCCCCTATGATTGCTGGATGGCCGAGCGAGGGCTCTATACCTTTCCGCTCCGCTTTGACCGGGCGGAGGCCAATGCCCGCGCCCTTGCCGACCATCTGGCGCAGCTTCCGGGCGTGGAGACGGTGATCTATCCGGGCCGAAGCGACCACCCGGACCACGCGCGCGCGCAAAGCCTGTTGGGCGGGCGCGATGGCAACATGCTCAGCTTCGTCATCCGCGGCGGCCGCGCCGAGGCCAACCGCATGATCGAGGCCGTGCCGCAACTGGCCTTTGCGCCGACGCTTGGCGATGTGGGCACAACGGTGTCCCACCCGGCCAGTTCCTCCCATCGGGCGCTGACGCCGGGCGCGCGGGAGGCGCTTGGCATGACCGAGGGGTTTTTCCGAGTTTCCGTCGGGATCGAGGAGATCGATCTGCTGAAGGCCGATTTTTCGCAGGCGCTAGGCGCGCTTTGAGCGCCTTGCCCTGCCGCTAAAGCGCGTGCAGCGGCGACGAGCCGTCAAGCACCACGACGTCGAAACTGAGATCCGGGGCCAGCGCCGCCACCTCGCGCCGGATCAGATTTGCGCTTGGCAGCCTGTCGACCAATGCAAGGTAGCGCCCGTGGAAATCCGCCTCGCTCAGATACCGGGCCATATCGATCGCATCGAAGATCTCCGTGACCAGAGGCGACAGGACAAGCGCCGGCGCATCGGGCCCCGACAGGATCGCATCCCGCAGATGATCGTAGGAAATGGCGATCATGTCCCAGTCCGGATCGCGCAGATGGGGCGGCAGGCGGTCGATTATTTCGGGCGTCAGCGCCACGGCATAGACGCGCCGCAACCGCTGCTCGGTTGCACCGTTGGCTGCGGCGCGGTCGCTGCGCCGTCTGATCGGGCCGTCCATCATGTGTCTGTTCATGCCTTTCGGCATGTCCTCCGGTCGATCTGCCAAGACGTGCGGCGGGGGTCTGCGGGCCCGGTCTGAGGGACCCCGCCCGCCGCTCGGTTGCAGATGAAAGGGAACTAGCGCCTGACCCGCGCCGGGAAAGAGGTGGGGGCTCACTTTTTCGCGACGCACCGCTTTGCATCGGGCCCGCCGGGGCAGGTATCTGCGCAGACATTGTGAAGCGGACGGAAAATCGCTATCGCGACCGGTGACGCCGCCTGCCTGCATTTCGCCCCGAAAGGCCCCGCCATGCCCTACGTCATTGCCGGCAATCTGCTGGAAACCGTGCCCGAGCCCATGGTGCTGCTGGATACCGAAGGCACCATCGCTGGCGCAAACACGCCTGCCCGCGCCCTCCTTGGTGACTGGATACGGGGGCGGAACTATGTCACCGCCCTGCGCCAGCCCGCGCTTCTGAGCCGGATCGAAGCCGCGTTCGAAAATGGCACCGGGAGCGAGGCACGCTTCGTTCAGAGCGATCAGGCCGGGGAGACCGTGTTCCGGGTCACGATCGGGCCGGTCACCAAGTCCACCGTGCGTTATGACGGCGTGTTGCTGCATTTTCAGGACATCACCCATCTGCGTGAAGCGGAGGAGATGCGCCGGGATTTCGTCGCCAATGTCAGCCACGAGTTGCGCACGCCGCTGACCGCGATCCTGGGGTTCATAGAAACGCTGAGAGGGCCGGCCCGCAATGACGCGGCTGCGCAGGAGCGGTTTCTGGGCATCATGGAGGATGAAGCCCGGCGGATGAACCGCATGATCCAGGATCTGCTCTCTCTCAGTCGGGTGGAGGGGCAGGAGCGCATGCGCCCGCAGGAAACCGTCGATCTGGCAGATGTGCTGAGCGGCGTCGTGGCCTCGCTCAAACCCGGCGCCGAGGAGACGGGCAATCAGTTGCGGATCGAGGGGGAAGGGGGGCCGCTTCCGGTGACCGGCGATGCCGATCAGTTGACGCAGGTGTTCCTGAACCTCACGGAAAATGCGCTCAAATATGGCGGCGGCGGGCGGCCCGTCATTCTGCAGGCCAGCCGGGCCATGGGCACGGGCACCATGAAAGGCCCGGTGATCCGGGTCGATGTGATCGACCGAGGCGACGGGATCGACCCGCTTCACCTGCCGCGCCTGACCGAACGATTCTATCGCGTCGACACCCACCGCAGCCGGGATATGGGCGGCACCGGACTGGGCCTTGCGATTGTGAAACACATCGTCAACCGGCACCGCGGCCGCCTGCGGATTTCAAGCGAGCCGGGGCAGGGCAGTGTCTTTTCGGTCATCTTGCCAACGGGTTGAATTACCCTGCGCGGCAGGGGCCCGGGCCTATCGGCAATGGGCCGGCTGGATGCAGGCCTCAGTGTCATAAAACCGTTACTAAGCTGTCACAAAAGCATTGCGTGGCCCCGATAGCTGCCGGGGGGAGAGCGTGTGATACCTGCACGTTCGCGACGATCTGAAACCCTAGGGGAGTCTCCTTACATGTCACTTGCTAAACTGACCGTATCCGCGCTGGCTATCGCCGCCGTTTCGGCCACTGCCGCCGTCGCCCAGAGCCGCGACAACGTGCAGATCGCAGGCTCGTCCACCGTGCTGCCTTACGCGGCCATCGTGGCGGAAGCTTTCGGTGAAAACTTCGAATTTCCGACCCCGGTTGTCGAATCCGGCGGGTCCTCCACCGGTCTGCGCCGCTTCTGCGAAGGTGTCGGCGAAAACACCATCGACATCGCCAACTCCTCCCGCCCGATTCGCGAAAACGAAGTCGCGACCTGCGCCGAGAACGGCGTGACCGACATCATCGAAGTCCGCATCGGCTATGACGGGATCGTGTTCGCCAGCGACATCGACGGCAACTCCTTCGAGTTCACGCCCGAGCATTGGTATCTGGCGCTGGCCGCCGAGCTGCCGGTTGACGGTGCGCTGGTCGCCAACCCGAACACCAACTGGTCCGAAGTGGGCGACCTGCCGGATCAGGCCATCGCGGCCTACATCCCGGGCACCCGTCACGGCACCCGCGAAGTGTTCGAGGAAAACGTGATCCTTCAGGGCTGTGAAGACAGCGGCGCGATGGAAGCGATCATGGAGATCAACGGCGGCGACGAAGACGCGGCCGAAGAGGCCTGCATGGCGATCCGGACCGATGGCGTCTCCACCGATATCGATGGCGACTACACCGAAACGCTGGCCCGCATCTCCGCCAACCCCGAAGGCATCGGCGTGTTCGGCCTGGCCTTCTACGAGAACAACACGGATCGTCTTCAGGTTGCGACCATGTCCGGTGTCGAGCCGACCGTGGAAACCATCTCCACAGGCGAATACCCGGTGTCGCGCCCCCTGTTTTTCTACATCAAGGCAGCGCATATCGGCGTGATCCCCGGCCTGAAGGAGTTCGCCTCCTTCTTCGTCTCCGACGATATCGCAGGCCCGTTCGGCCCGCTGGCCGCCTATGGCCTCGTCTCCGACCCCGAACTGGCCGAGACCCAGGCCAAGATCGAAAACGAAGAGACCATGTAAGCTGAGCTTGCAACCGGCGGGGCGGCGCGTTTGCGCGGCCCCGCCAATCCTGTTTCCCGATCCTGAAAGTCAACCATATGCCATTGCTTTGGATCCTCGTGATCGTCCTGTGCCTTGGGGTCGCGGGCTATGTTCTCGGCCGGCAGCGCGCCATGGCCAGCGCAGGGGGCGACCGCCGCATCCTGCATTCGCTTCCCAGCTATTACGGGGCCAATGTCTCGATCTTCACGATTGTGCCCGCGCTCCTGGTGCTGACCATCTGGCTGTTCGTGCAGCCCGTGGTGATCGAGCGGCAGGTGACCTCCATGATCACCGATACGGCGATCGAGGATGCCGGATCACGCGGTCTGGTGATGACCGATGTGCGCCGCGTGGCCGAAGGGCTGGACGTGGCGATCGAGCAGGGCGCGCTGACCAGCGAGGAGGCGCGGAATATCCGCACCGAATTCACCAATGTCCGGTCACGGCTCGGCGAGGTCGGTGTGGCGCTTGGCAGTGAGGTGACGCCAGAAGTGCTGGATGCCGCGCAGCGCTACCGCGAACTGAACCGGATCGGCAACCAGATGATGACCGTCGTCGTGCTGATCCTGGCGGCACTCGGTCTGGGCTATGCCTATGCCCGCACCCATCAGGAATTTCGCGCCCGCAACACGGTTGAATACGCGATACTCACGATCCTCGTTCTTGCGTCCACCATCGCCATTCTGACCACTGTCGGCATCGTTCTGTCGATGCTGTTCGAGACGTTCAACTTCTTCCAGCTCTACCCCGCGCAGGATTTCTTCTTCGGAACCGAATGGGCACCGACCTTCGAAAGCGATGCGTCCGAACTGGGCCTGCTGCCGCTCTTGTGGGGCACGATGTATGTATCGGTCATCGCGCTTCTCGTGGCGGTGCCGATCGGTCTTTTTGCCGCGATCTACATGGCGGAGTATGCCAGCGCCCGGGTCCGTTCCATAGCCAAGCCGCTGATCGAGATCCTAGCCGGTATCCCGACCATCGTGTACGGCCTCTTCGCCCTGATCACCGTCGGCCCGCTCCTGCGCGACTACTTCGCCGAACCGCTTGGGCTTGGCACCTCCTCCTCTTCGGTGATGACCGCGGGGATCGTGATGGGCATCATGCTGATCCCCTTCGTCTCCTCGCTGTCCGACGATATCATCAACGCCGTGCCGCAGTCGCTCAGGGATGGCAGCTTCGGCCTTGGCGCGACCCATTCCGAAACCGTGAAGCAGGTGATCCTGCCGGCCGCACTGCCGGGCATCGTGGGGGCGGTCCTGCTCGCCGCCAGCCGCGCCATCGGGGAGACGATGATCGTGGTGCTCGGGGCAGGGGCGGCGGCCCGGCTTGACCTGAACCCGTTCGAGGCGATGACCACCGTCACCGTCAAGATCGTGGGTCAGCTCACCGGCGACACCGATTTCTCCAGCCCCGAGGCGCTGGTCGCCTTCGCCCTGGGTCTCACCCTTTTCGTCATCACGCTCGGGCTGAACGTGATGGCACTCTACATCGTGCGCAGATACCGGGAGCAGTACGAATGAGCGACGCAACCGCACCCTCGCCGACGGCGCCCACATCCTCGCTTCTGAAGCAGGATGAGCGGACCCGTCGCCGCAACCGCGCCGAAACACGGTTCCGCGCCTATGGCATGGCCGCCGTGATCGTCGGTATCCTTGCGCTGATCCTGCTGCTGACCTCGATCCTGTCGAACGGTCTCAGTTCCTTCCGCCAGACCTTCATTACCTTCCCGGTGACGCTGGCCGAGGAGCGGCTTGACCCGCAGGGCAACCGCGACCCCGCCGAGATGGCACGGGTCACCACCTTCGGCTATGCGCCGCTTCTGGGGCAGAGCTTCGTGGAGCATGTGCAGTCCATCGGGATCGAAACCGGCCTGGGCCCCCGCGAAATGGCGGCCATGATCTCCGATGAGGCCCCCGGACAACTGCGCGCCATGGTGCTGGCCAATCCGGAACTCGTGGGCGAGACGATCACGCTGGAACTGCTTGCCGGCGGCCGGATCGACGGGTTTTTCAAGGGTCGCGTCACCATGGCCAGCGCCGAGCGCGACAACAACGTCTCGCCAGAGCAGTTGCTTCTGGCCGAGGCGCTGCGCGAGCAGGGCGTCATGGAAACCCGCTTCAACTGGAACTTCATCACGGCGCCCGACGCCTCCGGCCAGCGACCTGAGGCCGCCGGGCTTGGCGTGGCGATCCTGGGGTCGTTCTACATGATGATCGTGGTTCTCGTGCTGGCGCTGCCGATCGGGGTGGCGGCGTCGATCTATCTTGAGGAATTCGCCCCGAAAAACCGGTTCACCGATCTGATCGAGGTGAATATCTCCAACCTTGCGGCCGTGCCGTCCATCGTCTTCGGGATCCTGGGTCTGGCGATCTTCATCAACTTCGCGGGGCTGCCGCAATCGGCACCCATTGTGGGCGGGCTCGTGCTGACCCTGATGACGCTTCCCACGATCATCATTGCCACCCGGGCATCGCTGCGCGCCGTGCCGCCCTCGATCCGCTCCGCGGCACTTGGCCTTGGCGCGTCGAAGATGCAATCGGTGTTCCATCACGTCCTGCCGCTGGCCGCGCCCGGTATCCTGACCGGCACCATCATCGGCCTTGCCCAGGCCCTGGGCGAAACCGCGCCGCTTCTGCTGATCGGCATGGTGGCCTTCGTGCGCGAATACCCCTCCGCCCCGCCGGACGGCTTTTTCGACCCGGCCTCGGCCCTGCCCGTGCAGGTCTATAACTGGACACAACGCTCCGACCCTGCCTTTGTGGAACGGGCGTCCGGCGCGATCATCGTGCTGCTTGTGTTCTTGATTTTCATGAATGCGGTCGCGATCCTGTTGCGCCGCCGGTTCGAGCGCCGCTGGTAAGCGCGATGGAGGACGCACATATGAACGACATGCGAGCAGTGGAGCGCGACGTGGACACCAATGACCTGAAAATCACCGCCCGCGGGGTGGACGTGTTCTACGGTGACACGCATGCGATCAAGGATGTCGATGTAGATATCGTCGACAACACCGTGACCGCATTCATCGGGCCGTCGGGATGCGGAAAGTCCACTTTCCTGCGATGCCTGAACCGGATGAACGACACGATCGACGTGGCGCGGGTTGAGGGCTCGATCATGCTTGACGGCGAAGACATCTACGACCCCAAGGTCGATCCGGTGCAGCTGCGCGCCAAGGTGGGGATGGTATTTCAGAAGCCGAACCCGTTCCCGAAATCGATCTACGACAACGTGGCCTATGGCCCGCGGATCCACGGATTGGCCAAGGACAAGGCCGCGCTTGACGAGATCGTCGAGAAATCGCTGCGCCGGGCCGCACTCTGGGACGAGGCGAAGGACCGTCTGGACCAGCCAGGCACAGGCCTGTCCGGCGGGCAGCAGCAGCGTCTGTGCATCGCGCGCGCGGTGGCGACCAACCCTGAGGTTCTGCTGATGGACGAGCCGTGCTCGGCGCTGGACCCCATCGCCACGGCGCAGATCGAGGAGCTGATCGATGAGTTGCGCTCCCGCTATTCCGTGGTCATCGTGACCCACTCGATGCAGCAGGCGGCCCGTGTCAGCCAGAAGACCGCGTTCTTCCATCTGGGCGAACTGGTTGAGTTTGGCGAGACGGGGCACATTTTCACCAATCCGAGCGATCCGCGTACCGAAAGCTACATCACCGGCCGTATCGGGTAAGAGGCAGGCAAAAAACATGGCAAATCAAGAGCATATCGTCGCATCCTTCGACCGTGATCTCGAAGGAATTCAGGCGATGATCATGAAGATGGGCGGGCTTGTCGAAGACAGTATCGTCAAATCCGCCGAAGCGCTGGAGACCCGCGACGAGGATCTTGCCCTGACGGTCAAGAACGGGGACAAGGCGATCGACGCGCTGGAAGAGCAGGTGAACGAGGAGGCCGCGCGCATCCTGGCCCTGCGCCAGCCGACCGCCTCGGACCTGCGCACGGTGTTGAGCGTGTTCCGCGTCTCGGCCAATCTGGAGCGGATCGGCGATTACTCCAAGAACATCGCCAAGCGCTCTTCGGTCGTGATCCAGATGCAACCGATCAACGGTACCGCGACGGCGCTCAAGCGCATGGCCCGCGTCGTCGAATTGATGCTCAAGGACGCGCTCGACGCCTATATCCAGCGCGACGCGGATCTGGCTGCCGATGTGCGCGAGCGCGATCTGGAAGTCGATCAGATGTATTCCGCGTTGTTCCGGGAATACCTGACCTTCATGATGGAGGATCCGCGCAACATCACCGCCTGCATGCACCTGCATTTCATGGCCAAGAATATCGAGCGCATGGGCGACCATGTCACCTCGATCTGTGAACAGGTCATTTATCTGGTAACGGGCGAGATGCCCGATGAGGACCGCCCGAAACAGGATCGGACACCTTATGAAGAAGGGGCAGGGGGCTGACAGATGGCAGGCGAACCTCTGGTACTTGTGGTAGAGGACGAACCGGCGCAGCGCGAGGTGCTGGCCTATAATATCCGCGCCGAAGGCTTTCAGGTCGTCACCGCCGAGGCGGGAGACGAGGCGTTGGTTCTGGTCCGAGAAACGCCTCCCGATGTGATCATTCTGGACTGGATGTTGCCCCATGTGTCGGGCATCGAGGTGTGTCGGCAGCTGAAAAACGGCACCGATACAAGCCGGATCCCCGTCATCATGCTGTCGGCCCGCTCCGAAGAGGTCGACAAGGTGCGCGGGCTGGAAACCGGTGCGGATGATTACGTGGTCAAACCCTATTCCGTGGCCGAGCTTCTGGCGCGCCTGCGCACGCAGCTTCGGCGCATCCGCCCCGCAGCCGTGGGCGAGCGGCTTGAATATGACGACATCCTTCTGGATATGACCGAATACCGGGTTTACAGGGCCGGCGCCTCCCTGACCCTGGGCCCGACCGAGTTCCGCCTGCTGACGGCGTTCATGGAGCGTCCCGGCCGCGTCTGGAGCCGGGAGCAGTTGCTCGATCGGGTCTGGGGGCGCGACATCTATGTCGACAGCCGGACGGTCGATGTGCATGTCGGCCGCCTGCGCAAGGTGCTGCGAAGCTCCGGCAGCGATGACCCGATCCGTACGGTCCGTGGCGCGGGCTATGCACTGGGTTAGGTTTGTCTTGTAAGAATTTGATTTATTTAACTAAAATATAGCCTCTTGGACCATCCAACCCGCGTCATGAACGCGGGGTTGGTGAGCTTCGTCATCAAGCGATAGGGCTGACTGAAACTGGGCGCGGTCCTGAAGATCCTGAGACCCGAAGCCCATGCACATTACCCCGGACCCGTGTCACGAGTGTTTATGAGCGCTACGGCTTCACTGCCGATATGCCACCGGTTGTTTGAACGCTCACACTCTCTGCTGTCGCGCCAGGAACCAGGTTTCAAGTCGGAGGGAGAGATACCAGAGCGCAGCTGTCGGAGTTCTCTAATGTTGAGACTGCAGTGTGTGCAAAATCAAAAACTTAGTACTTTTTATTGATGAGACTCTGCGTAAAGGATGTTTTCCAGTTCTGCGTTCAAAAGCCGATCTTCTGAATGAGGCGATCGCTGTCTTACATGCGGGACGAAGCATGGGTAATCGGGCTGGCCTGATGGATGGGTCGGGTTCTCGATAGAGTTGCAGTGATTTGTGCAACCTGAGGAGAACGAGATGGATTACTATGTGGGTTTGGACGTGTCGCTACGATCTGTGGC
>JACNMN010000005.1:47500-56352 GCA_020622165.1 Boseongicola sp. H5 | reverse complement strand
AATACATCAACGGCTTCTACAATCCGCGCCGACGGCATTCAGCCCTCGGCTGGAAAAGCCCCTTGGCCTTCGAAGCTCAGGCCGCGTAAATGAGAACTTGGAGCGGCACAAAAACGTGACAGGTCCACTTGCTGCAAACACTCGGTCTTTCGCTCCCCATCATTCAAGCGCCCATGGCAGGCGTGTCTACGCCGGAACTGGCCGCCGCCGTTTCGAACGCGGGAGGACTGGGCTCCATCGCCGTCGGCGCAACCGACGCAGCAGGGGCCCGAAAAATGATTGAGTCGACGCGCGCCAAAACGGATCGCGGGTTTCAAGTCAACGTTTTCGCCCACTCGCCGGCTCGACGTGACATCGCGCGGGAACAAGCCTGGCTGAACGTACTCCGCCCGCAGTTTGAGCACTTCGGGACCGCGCCGCCAACTCATCTGCGGGTCATCTACAAGAGTTTTCTCGAAGATGAAGCCATGTTGGATACACTGGCTGATCTGGTGCCGCCGGTGGTGAGTTTCCATTTCGGTCTGCCGAAACAGAACCAAGTTGAGGTACTGAAGCAGCACGGTTGCGTGCTGTTGGCGACCGTGACGAGCCTCAAAGAGGCGCGGGCGGCCGAACATGTGGGAATTGACGCGCTCGTCGCTCAGGGTTTTGAGGCCGGTGGCCATCGCGGTGTTTTCGATCCAGAAGAAAGGGACGACTGTCTCGGAACCCTCGCCCTCACGCGTCTGTTGGCTTGCAAGTCGCCACTACCTGTTATCGCTGCTGGGGGAATTATGGATGGCGCCGGAGTCCGCGCGGTCTTGGAGTTGGGGGCCGTCGCCGCCCAACTCGGCACGGCCTTTGTCGCATGCCCGGAAACGAGCGCGGATGAAGGTTATCGTGCCGCCCTCTCCCGCGTCCCGCAAATGGGTACTGTCATGACACGAGCGATCTCAGGGCGCCCGGCACGGAGCCTCGCCAACCGCTTTACCGAGTGGGGCCAGGGCGACAGGCCAATGGCCCCCGACTACCCTATTGCCTACGATGCGGGCAAAGCGCTCAATCTCGCTGCGAAGGCTGCGGGTGAACTTGGCTTCGGCGCGCAATGGGCCGGGCAAGGCGCACCACTTGTCCGGGCGATGCCAGCCGCCAAACTTGTCGCGACGATCGGTCACGAGTTACGGCGCATACGCCCGATGTCATAGTTTCGGCTTGCTTCATTGACGCTTCGAACCGAGGCTTGATGGGGTCGACAATAGACAACCCGGAGAGATGCCCTTTCGAAACCTACGAGCTATACGTGCGCCGGCCAAGCGCGGCCATCATGCATTACGGCACAAACTCTCTGACCTGCTACCCTGATTGTCCGCGCTCAAAGAGAGATTCTGTTCCGGGTTTGATGTGCTCCTCTTCTCTGTGGTTTTGACCCCTGAACCTGGTCCGAACTGATCGCCAAATTCGAGGCGTGCGTCAGTGTGAAAGACGTCGAAAGGCGCGCATCATGAGCGAAATGTCTTGTTTCATTGCAGTTCGAGTTGCCGCCGCCTAGGCGACGGGACCGAAATCAAGTACCCCGTCGTTTTGCACCGACAATATGCCCGCGATCTCTGTCAGCACGCTAGCAAGGTCGTTCTCCGGCAACGTCCCGAGGCAGAGCCGGAGCCCCGAATGCTCGGCATGCGGGTCGACCATGAAGGCGGATGGCGGTGCCAAGATGATGTTGCGCCGCGCGGCGGCCAACACGATGTCGCGCGCCCGCACCGTTTCCATAGGCGCCCAGACATGGAGCCCGTCATACGTCTGTGGGCAGAGCAGATTGCCAAAAATGCCCCGCGCGATCTCCGACCGTTTCGTCGCATCGGCGCGTATGGAGCTTGAGACGGTGTCGTTCAGTCCCTCGGCAAACCCCTGCACCATACTCAGTGCCGAGAGCGGGTTCGGCATCGATTGAGTGGCCTGCATCCACGCATTGCAGGCCTCGAGCCTTTCAGTCGGGGCAAGCAGGTGCCCGACACGGAGGCCAGGAGCGAAGCACTTAGACAGGCTGCCGACATGGAAGGTTCGTTCGGGCGCCAGTTCTGTCAATGTCGGTACATCGGGCGGGGCGAAGATTGAATAGACATCATCCTCGACAAGCGCGAGGTCGTTTTCGACTGCGATCTGCACCAGCTCTATGCGTCGTCTTTCCGACATCGTAGCGCCTGTGGGGTTTTGCAGTGAAGGCATCGCGTAGAGGGTTGTAGGCGGCTCCGGTGCCGATAGCGCATCGCGTAGCGCATCGGGCCGAACGCCTTCTTCGTCCATAGACAAAGCAATGAGTGGCCGTCCCAAGGCCCGGGCCGCGCGTAGTGCGCCGGGATAGGTCAAGGCTTCCATGGCAATTGGCCCGGGCGCTGTCGCCGCCAAGGCCACGAACAAACCGTGCTGCGCACCATTCGTGATCATCAAACGGTCAGGGTCGACCTGAAGAGCCCGGCCCCGTGAGATTGCGCGGGCAAGCGCCATACGATGCTCGAGCAGACCCGCAGCAGGCGAGTACCAGTTAAAAAGATCGGCCTCCACCGTGTCGGCCATGCGGTTCATCAGTGCTGCGAGCATCTTCGTGGTGAGGAAAGGCGGTGGTAGATTGACCGAAAGGTCGAAGCCGGTCCCGCGGCGCGGTGCGCGCGGCGCAACGAATGTGCCGCGCCCCTTCTCGGATCGCGTTAAGCCCCGCCGCTGCAAGACGTCATACGCCCGCGTCACCGTTCCGAGACTGACGCCAATCTGCTGGGCTACAGTCCGGTGTGCCGGAAGCACACTTCCCGACGAAAGCTCTCCGGACAGAATTGCCTGGGATATGGACTCAGCCAAGCGTTCGTGGAGACGGCCTTCGCCCATCGACAAGGTTGGAGTCCAATCGCTGGCCCGTTTCAAGATTGCCCCTCAAGTGTGCCGAAACACTTTTAGTTTTCGCAGAGAAACTGGCAGTAGGCAACGGCAACGATCTCGTCACTGCTGAGCCCTTCGTATTGACCCGCCAGGACTCGAATCTGAGACCTCTACCTTTCGAGGCAGCGATGTATTCGCGATGCAGAAGCAAGTCATCTCACGCTCGGGAGATTCGCTCTGGGACTTCTACAGATCGCCTATTAGGGATCGGAAGGACAAAGCACCTCTACAAACGTGGGCTTGCGAGCGCTTCCTTCTATCCAACTGGAAGCATCGCCCCGCCGATTTGCACGCTACGGCCACCGTTACTTACACATCTTATCGATTAGCCTTTTCATCGTTGATTGAACGCCCTCTCATGCACTCGCCGATTGTCGGCCGGATTGTGAGAGTGATGGCATCGCAGGGAAACAGGATCGCGACGACAGGAGCAGGCTCTGCCCCCACGGTGGGCTCCTCAGATGCACCCCTTGCATCTGATGACGCCGTGCTTCGTCTGGCGCGCCTGATTGGCCGCCAGATCGCGCGAGAACAATTCGAGCGGCACGATGCCCGGGAACGGAATCGCCATCAGCGGAAAAGCACCAAGCATCCATAGGCTGCGTTACATACAGGCACGTCGCCCCGGTGGCAGGACCACCGCCAGGGCATCGATATTTTAGCCTTGAGACCATAATGGTCTCGTGCTATGTTGAGGCTCAAATGAGGATCATTGCCCGCCGCACCCTACGGGAGTTTGTCGAGAGCCTCGCAGGGCAAAGGGATCAGCCGGCTGTGAAGGCGGCGCTCGATGCCTGGTTCGATGAAGTCAGCAAGGCTGAATGGGCGAGTTCCGCCGATGTGAGGAGACACTACGCGACGGCCAGCATCGTCAACGCCGAGCGTATTGTCTTCAACATAAAGGGTAACGATTACCGCTTGGTGGTGGCCGTCGATTTCGAGAAGTGTATCGTCTGGATCAAGTGGATCGGCACCCACAAGGCCTATGACAGGATAGACGTGGCTGAGGTGAGACATGGCGACTGAACTGAGACCTATCCGCTCCGACGCGGACTACGATAAAGCGCTCGAAGAGGCCGAACGCCTTTGGGGCGCCAAGAGCGGCACACCGGAAGGGGACCGCCTCGACGTGCTCGCAACTCTGATCGAAGTCTATGAGGCGAAGCACTATCCGATGGATCCGCCCGATCCAGTCGAGGCGATCCGGTTCCGGATGGAGCAGCAGGGCCTCACCCGCAAGGACCTCGAACCAATGATCGGTCCGCGCAATCGGGTGGCCGACGTTCTCAACCGCAAGCGTGGCTTGTCGATCGACATGATCCGGCAATTGCATGAGCAACTCGGGATTTCAGCCGAAGTGCTGATCCGGCCCAGCCGCTTCGACAAGGTTGCATGATCGGAGGCTTCCCATGATGCGTGTCGCGCTCTACGCCCGCTATTCCTCGGACAATCAGCGTGAGGCCTCGATCGAGGACCAGTTCCGCATCTGCCGAGAGCAGGCGAAACGCGAGAAGTGGAAGATCGTCGGCACCTACAAGGACGCGGGCATTTCCGGCGCGAGCATGATCCTGCGGCCGGGCATCCAGTCACTCCTACAGGATGCCCAAGCCGGGCAGTTCGACATGGTGCTGGCCGAAGCCCTGGATCGCATTTCCCGCGATCAGGCCGATGTCGCCACATTCTACAAGCATCTGAAGTTCGCCGACGTGCCGATCATAACACTGGCGGAAGGCGAGATCAGCGAGTTGCATGTCGGCCTCAAGGGCACGATGAATGCGCTGTTCCTCAAGGACCTCGCCGCCAAGACCCATCGGGGCCTTCGTGGTCGCGTAGAGGAAGGCAAGTCCGGTGGCGGGCTCTGCTATGGCTACAAAGTCGTCAAGCAACTCGATGCTCGAGGAGATCCGATCCGGGGTGACAGGGAGATCGACGAGGCTGAGGCAAATATCATCCGTCGCGTCTTCCGGGAGTTCGCTTCGGGAATCGGACCGCGGACAATTGCCCGCACGCTGAACAAAGAGGGTATTCCCGGTCCGAACGGCAATCCGTGGGGAGATACCACGATCCGCGGTCATGTGAAGCGCGGAACGGGTCTCATCAACAACGAGCTCTATATCGGCCGCCTGATCTGGAACCGGCTGCGCTACATCAAGGATCCAAGCACCGGCAAGCGCGTCTCGCGCCTCAATCCAGAGAGCGAATGGCTGATCCGCGAGGTGCCCGAACTGCGGATTGTCGATGATCAACTCTGGCAAGCAGTACGTAAGCGACAGAGTAAGATCGCCGAGAAATACGCCAATGTCACCGATGCGGTGCGCAAGCACCACAAAAAGAACCGCCTCAACGGCAAGCGTAGACCCCAATCCCTCCTTTCCGGCCTGATTGTCTGCGGCTGCTGCGGCGGTCCCTACTCACTGCGCGGGGCGGGTCGCTTTGCCTGCTCGAACCACATCAGCAAGGGCACTTGCTCCAACAGCCGCACCATCCCGCGCGAAGATTTGGAGAGCCGCGTTCTCTCGGGTCTCAAGGATCGGATGATGACACCAGGGGTCGCCGCCGAGGCCATGCGCGCCTATGCGGAGGAAACCAACCGGCTGAACCGCGAGCGTCGCTCGAACGGCGATGCCTGGCAGGCGGAACTGGCGAAGGTGGAGAAGGACATCCGCGGAATCATTGAAGCGATCAAGGCCGGCATGTTCCACGAAAGCATGAAAGCCGAGATGGATACGCTCGAAGCCCGCAAGACAGAGCTGGCCGCGCTGCTGGCCGATGCGCCGAAGGACAAGCCAGACCTCCTGCCGACGGCTTCGACGATCTACGCGAAGAAGGTCGCGAAGCTCACACACGCCCTGAATCGCCCTGCAGAGCGTCAGGAAGCAGCCGAGGCCCTACGGATGCTGATCGAGAAGATCATGCTCACTCCCGGCCCAGAACGCGGCGAAATCCACGCCACGCTTTACGGCGAACTGGGACAAATCTTAGCGTGGACGGAGCGGCAAGCCCTTGGAAAGACCTCAAAAACAAACACTCCCGGAGGAGTTTCCTCGGGAGTGTTGGTATCGGTGGTTGCGGGGGTAGGATTTGAACCTACGACCTTCAGGTTATGAGCCTGACGAGCTACCGGGCTGCTCCACCCCGCGACGATTGGGGAGTGTGTAACTTCAATGACAGACGGGCGCAAGGGTCTGTTCGGTGATCTTTGGAGCTTTTCGCGTCCATGTCAGATTTCTTTTTTATCAATGATTTTATAATCTTAATTTGGCACCGCTCATGCTCCTGATGAGAGGGCAACACCATGTTCGCCCTTCCTCGGCATCGATCCGATTGGCGGATATCGATCAGCAACCGATGCGCCGGTTCCTGTTCGATCAACCCCAAAAATCTCAGAGAGAGCCTGCCCGCCATTTCCAGACCTGACCATCGCATTCTGCTCTACGAACCGGCGCAACGGTCACACGGGCGCCAAACAGCGCAGTATCGATCAGTGTGCGGGGGGAGGGAAATCGTAGAGAGAGATACAAGATGATGTTTCTTTCTAGGTTTGGCGGTGACCTACTCTCCCACACCTTAAGATGCAGTACCATCGGCGCAACGGCACTTAACGGCCGGGTTCGGAATGGAGCCGGGTGTTTTGCTCGCGCTATGACCACCAAACCGAGAAAGAAACATCTTATCCAAGTCAAACACACGTGGTGTATGCTTTTGATCCGCAAAGCCTAGCTTCTACTGGATCAAATCAAGCCTATCGAACAATTAGTACCGGTCAACTGAACGCATTGCTGCGCTTACATCTCCGGCCTATCGACGAGATGGTCTATCTCGGTTCTCAGGGATACCTTGTTTTGAGGGGGGCTTCCCGCTTAGATGCCTTCAGCGGTTATCCTTTCCGATCATAGCTACCCAGCACTGCCATTGGCATGACAACTGGTCCACCAGTGGATCGTTCACCCCGGTCCTCTCGTACTAGGGGCAACTCCTCTCAAGTATCCTACACCCACGGCAGATAGGGACCGAACTGTCTCACGACGTTCTAAACCCAGCTCACGTACCTCTTTAAACGGCGAACAGCCGTACCCTTGGGACCTGCTCCAGCCCCAGGATGAGATGAGCCGACATCGAGGTGCCAAACGGTGCCGTCGATATGGACTCTTGGGCACCATCAGCCTGTTATCCCCGGCGTACCTTTTATCCGTTGAGCGATGGCCCTTCCACTCGGGACCACCGGATCACTATGGCCGTCTTTCGACTCTGCTCGACTTGTCAGTCTTGCAGTCAGGCTGGCTTCTGCCATTGCACTCAACGAGCGATTTCCGACCGCTCTGAGCCAACCTTCGCGCGCCTCCGTTACGCTTTAGGAGGCGACCGCCCCAGTCAAACTACCCGCCACACAGGGTCCCGGATCCGGATAACGGACCGCGGTTAGACATCAAGCAATGCAAGGGTGGTATCTCAAGGGTGGCTCCACAGGAACTGGCGTTCCTGCTTCAAAGCCCACCACCTATCCTGCACATGCATGGCCTGATGCCAGTGTGAAGCTGTAGTAAAGGTGCACGGGGTCTTTCCGTCTAACCGCGGGAAGCCTGCATCTTGACAGGCAATTCAATTTCGCTGAGTCGATGTTGGAGACAGCGGGGAAGTCGTTACGCCATTCGTGCAGGTCGGAACTTACCCGACAAGGAATTTCGCTACCTTAGGACCGTTATAGTTACGGCCGCCGTTTACCTGGGCTTCAATTCGGAGCTTGCACCCCTCCTTTTAACCTTCAGGCACCGGGCAGGCGTCAGACCCTATACGTCGTCTTGCGACTTCGCAGAGCCCTGTGTTTTTAGTAAACAGTCGCCACCCCCTGGTTTGTGCCCCCAGCCACTAGTTGCCTAGAAACTGGGCCTCCTTCTCGCGAACTTACGGAGGTATTTTGCCGAGTTCCTTCAACATCGTTCTCTCAAGCGCCTTGGTATTCTCTACCAGTCCACCTGTGTCGGTTTAGGGTACGATCTTACGGAAGAGCTATTTCCAGGAACCGATTAGCGGCCCACCCAATCCGGTAAGGGTGAACAACCTTCACGATCCGTCACTACTTCCTGGCCCAGGAATATTAACCTGGTTCCCATCGACTACGCCTTTCGGCCTCGCCTTAGGGGTCGGCTTACCCTGCTCAGATTAGCTTTAAGCAGGAACCCTTGGACTTTCGGCGACAGGGTCTCTCACCCTGTTTGTCGCTACTCATGTCATCATTCTCGCTAGTGATCACTCCACCGGATGGCTCACGCCCCGGCTTCACAGTCAAACCTGGTCCTCCAAAACGCCCGGATGGGCGCTAAAGAGGAACGAGTTTATTCACACTACGCTCCGCTACCATGCACTATGTGCATCCTCAGCTTCGGCTCATGGCTTGAGCCCCGATACATCTTCGCCGCAAGACAACTTATTTAGACCAGTGAGCTGTTACGCTATCTTTAAAGGATGGCTGCTTCTAAGCCAACCTCCTGGTTGTTTTGGTCGTCTCACCTGCTTTCCCACTTAGCCATGAATTAGGGGCCTTAGCTGGAGGTCAGGGTTGTTTCCCTCTCCACGACGGACGTTAGCATCCGCCGTGTGTCTGCCATCTAGTACTCCCGGGTATTCGGAGTTTGGTTAGGATCAGTAAGCCTGTGGGGCCCCATTACCCATCCAGTGCTCTACCCCCCGGGGTATTCGGATGACGCTCTACCTAAATAGATTTCGCGGAGAACCAGCTATCTCCGAGTTTGATTGGCCTTTCACCCCTAGGCACAACTCATCCCGACCTTTTTCAACAGGTGTGGGTTCGGCCCTCCAGTACGTGTTACCGTACCTTCAGCCTGGTCATGCCTAGATCACTCGGTTTCGGGTCTGATCCCTCAAACTCATTCGCCCTATTAAGACTCGCTTTCGCTGCGCCTACACCTAACGGCTTAAGCTTG
>JACNMN010000005.1:0-42500 GCA_020622165.1 Boseongicola sp. H5 | reverse complement strand
AGCCCGGCCCCCAACAGCGCCCCGCTGCCGGCCATGATCTGGCGACGGTTCAGATAGAGGCTTTTGGGTGTCACATCATCCCGTGTGAGCGGGGAGCGATATCGTCCGGCCATGTCAGTCTCCGTCTTGTTTGGCGGCACACTGCCCTAAAAGATGGGGCGCGCCCAAGCCAAAGCATGCGACCTCACGAAACTGTTTGCGGCGCGCGATCTGTCGGGAACAATTCGTTCATCGGGATTGACGTGCCATCCGGCTGGACAAGCCGTACATGCCGGCGGCGCAGCAGGCGCGGCTCAGACACGCCGACCGAATGGGCAATCGTCTCGACTTCCTTGACGATGGATTTGCCGTACATTGCGACGCGCTTGTCCTTGTCTTCGACGACCAGACCGGCCTGAAAGCGCGGATCATGGGTCGTGATGCCGGTCGGGCAGGTGTTCTTGTTACATTTGAGCGCCTGAATGCAGCCAAGCGAGAACATGAAACCGCGCGCCGATGTTACAAAATCCGCACCTGCCGCCAGCGCCCAGGCCACATCGCCCGGATTGACCAGCTTGCCCGATGCAACGATGCGGATGCGGTCTTTCAGACCGGCCCTTTTGCGCAGATCGGTCAGAAGCGGCAGCGCCTCGCGGATCGACATCCCCACAAGATCCATCAGCGGCATGGGAGAGGCGCCGGTGCCGCCCTCCCCTCCGTCAAGGGTGATGAAATCCGGCGCGGTTTCCGCGCCCCGCTCGTTGATCAGGTCGAACAGTTCCCGGAACGGCTCCAGACCGCCCATGACCGTCTTTATGCCCACAGGCTTGCCGGAGACGTCACGAATATGGCCGACCATATCCAGCAGATCGGCAAAGTTGCGGATCTCCTTGTGCCGGTTCGGCGACAGGCTGTCCTGCCCGGCGCTGATGCCGCGGATCTCGGCGATCTCCGGCGTGATCTTCGCGGCGGGCAGAATGCCGCCCTTGCCCGGCTTGGCCCCCTGCGCCAGCTTCAGTTCGAACATCTTCACCTCGGGCTTTTCGGCAATCGCCCGCAGTTTCTCGTCGTCGAGATTTCCGTCCGCATCCCGCACCCCGTATTTGGCGGTGCCGATCTGAAAGACGATGTCGGCCCCGCCTTCCAGATGATAGGGCGACAGACCGCCCTCGCCCGTGTTCATCCACATGCCCGCCTCGCGCGCGCCACGGCTCAGCGCGCGAACCGCCGGCTGCGAAATCGCACCATAGCTCATGCCCGAAATGTTGAAGAACGACCGAGCCATGAAGGGAATGCGGGCATGCGGCCCGATCTCCATCGGCTCGGATTTGGCGAATTGGTCGTCCAGCGGCGGAAACGGGTCAGGTGTGAAAAGCGGCGTCCCCACCACACTGATGTTCCGGCTCGATCCGAAGGCAAGTGTGTTGCTGCCGCCCTCGGCCGCGTGTTTCACCCAATCCCGCTGCGCCCGGTTGAAGGGAAGCTCTTCACGGTCCATCGCGAAGAAGTACTGCCGGAAGAATTCGCCCAAGGTGGTGAACAACCCGCGGAACCGGCCGATCACGGGATAATTGCGCCGGATCGCGTCGCTTTTCTGGAACCGGTCGAGCACGCCCACGACAAGGACGATCAGCACGCCGAGACCGATCACCAGCCAGAAAGCCAGCGCCATCGCTTCAAGATACCAGGTCATACACCCCTCCAGCGTTCATCAGGTCATCTTTCCCATCGAGGGGGCCGAGGCAAGTAAAGACGACCTGATCGCCTCACCAAAGATAACGCCCGATAACATCAGTTTTACTGGATTTCGTTAACCACGGCGGCTTAGGGCCGAATCCCTGTTCGTCAAGCCCGCCGGCAACGGATCGCTTATCTTGCCGCGCGTCGAAACGCTTCCATCTGGCAAAGCGCGGGACAACACCCGTTCGATCTTATGGGAGACACTAAGATGATGAGACGTACCCTGCTGGCCCTCGTGGCATCAACCGCCTTGGCCGCACCGGCATTCGCAGACAGCCATTCCATGGACATCGTCGACACCGCCGTTGGCGCAGGTTCCTTCACCACGCTTGTTGCCGCCGTCGAAGCGGCGGGCCTCGTGGACACGTTGAAAGGCGAAGGGCCCTTCACTGTGTTCGCACCCACCGATGATGCGTTTGCCGCGCTGCCTGAGGGCACGGTAGATACGCTTCTTCTGGAAGAAAACCGCGATCAGCTCGTGGCAATCCTGACCTATCACGTCGTTCCGGGTGCAGTCATGTCGACCGATCTCAGCGACGGCATGACCGCGACGACCGTTCAGGGCGGTGACCTGACGATCGGCACCGAAGGCGGTGTGACCGTGAATGGCGCCAATGTCGTGACTGCCGACATCGAAGCCTCCAACGGTGTGATCCACGTGATCGACACGGTGATCATCCCCGAGATGTAAGGCCCATCTCCTTGCTCGACCGGACAGCGGCATAGTGTGCCGCTGTCCACATTTGCACAACACAACTTCAATACACCAGGGAAGGAAAACAACCATGCTTCGCCGTCAATTCCTCACGACCGCTCCGGTCGCACTCACCGCCGCCGCCGCGGGTGCCGCACTTGTTCCCGCGGTCGCGCGCGCGCAATCCGCCACGATCGTGGATCTGGCCGTTGCCACGCCCGATTTGTCCACACTGGTCACCGCGGTGACCGAGGCCGGTCTTGCCGAAACGCTGTCCGGGCCTGGACCGTTCACGGTTTTCGCGCCCACGAATGACGCTTTCGCGGCGCTGCCCGCCGGGACCGTCGAGAGCCTGCTGCGGCCGGAAAACCGCGATCAGCTGGTCTCGATCCTCACCTATCACGTCTCGCCCGCCAGCTATCCCGCCGAAGCGATCGTCGGACAGCGCGGCCGTATTCCGACCGTTCAGGGCGATTTCCTGCGTGCCGACGGCACGGGCGGTGGCGTGATGCTGAACAACTCGGTGAACGTGACGACTGCGGATATCATCGCCTCCAACGGCGTGGTGCATCTGATCGACGCGGTTCTGCTGCCCCACTGATTTACGACCAAGGCATAATGGAAAGCGCCCCCCGCCTGACCGGCGGGGGGCGCTTTTCTGTCAGCCTCCGCGGGATCTAGTGCACAACCGCGTCATCCGGCTTGGGCCGGGTCGACGCACTGACCCGATCACCCACGATCAGACCATCCACTCCCGAGCTGACATGCACGGTGTCGCCATCCCTGACATCCCCGGCCAGGATCATCTCGGCCAGCTGATCTTGCAGGCTGCGCTGGATCACACGCTTGAGCGGACGCGCCCCGAATACCGGGTCATACCCCTCATCGGCCAGCCAGGTCCGGGCACCGTCATCCAGATCCAGCGAGATCTTGCGATCCGCCAGACGTTTCTCCAGACGTGCCATCTGGATCGCTACGATGCCATCCATATCCGCGCGCGACAACCGGTCGAAGATGATCGTCTCGTCCAGCCGGTTCAGGAACTCGGGCCGGAAATGCGCCCGCACCGCATCCATCACGTCGCGCTTGGCGTCCGAGGCATCGGCCCCGTCCGGCAACTGGCTCAGCGCCTGAGCGCCCAGGTTCGACGTCAGCACGATCAATGTCTGCTTGAAATCGACTGTGCGCCCCTGCCCGTCGGTCAGCTGGCCGTCATCAAGCACCTGCAACAGCACGTTGAACACGTCGGGATGGGCTTTTTCCACCTCGTCGAACAAGACGACCTGATAGGGCCTGCGCCGGACCGCTTCGGTCAGCTTGCCGCCTTCGTCATAACCGACATAGCCCGGAGGCGCGCCGATCAGCCGGGCGACAGAGTGCTTTTCCATGAACTCGGACATGTCGATCCGCACCATCGCCTGGTCGTCGTCGAAAAGATACTCGGCCAGCGCCTTGGTCAGTTCGGTCTTGCCGACGCCGGTCGGCCCCAGCATCAGGAACGAGCCAAGCGGCCGGTTCTCGTCATTCAGACCTGCCCGCGCCCGGCGCACCGCATTGGACACAGCGGTGACGGCGGTTCTCTGGCCGATCACACGCTTGCCGATCTCCTCCTCCATGCGGAGCAGTTTCTCGCGCTCACCCTCCAGCATCTTGGACATCGGAATTCCGGTCCAGCGTTCGACCACGGCGGCGATCTGCTCGGGGCGTACGGCTTCCTCGACCATCACGTCATCCTCGGCCTGCTCCGCCGTCGCCAGTTCCTTCTCAAGCTGCGGGATCACGCCATAGCTCAGCTCCCCGGCCTTCGCCAGATCGCCGTTGCGCTTGGCCTGATCCAGTTCCGCCCGGGCATGGTCCAGCTTTTCCTTCAGCCCGCGCGCGCTTTCCAGCTTGTCACGCTCCGACTGCCATTGCGCCGTCATCTCGGCGGATCGCTGCTGCAAATCGGACAGCTCCCTTTCCAGCTTCTCCAGCCGGTCCTTGGAGGCGGCGTCGTCTTCCTTCTTCAACGCCTCCGCCTCGATCTGCTTTTGCAGGATGTCACGATCCAGCGCGTCCAGCTCCTCTGGCTTGCTGTCCACTTCCATCCGCAGGCGGCTGGCGGCCTCGTCCATCAGATCGATGGCCTTGTCCGGCAAAAAACGGTCGGTGATGTAGCGATGGCTCAGCGTCGCCGCCGCAACCAGGGCCGCGTCGGAAATACGCACCCCGTGGTGCAACTCGTACTTCTCCTTGATCCCGCGCAGGATCGATACGGTATCCTCCACCGTCGGCTCTTCCACCATCAGCGGTTGGAAGCGCCGGGCCAGCGCCGCGTCTTTCTCGACATATTTGCGATACTCGTCCAGCGTCGTGGCCCCCACGCAGTGCAACTCGCCGCGCGCCAGCGCCGGTTTGATGAGGTTTGCCGCATCCATCGCGCCATCGGTCTTGCCCGCACCAACCAGCGTGTGCATCTCGTCGATGAAGAGGATGATCTCCCCCGCGGCCGCGGTGATCTCGTTCAGAACCGCCTTCAGCCGCTCCTCGAACTCGCCACGATACTTCGCACCGGCGATCAGCGCGCCCATATCAAGCGCCATCAGCGTCTTGTTGCGCAGGCTCTCCGGCACGTCGCCATTGACGATCCTCAACGCCAGGCCTTCCGCGATCGCGGTCTTGCCCACGCCCGGCTCACCGATCAGGACCGGGTTGTTCTTGGTGCGCCGCGACAGAACCTGCATCGCGCGGCGAATCTCCTCGTCGCGGCCGATGATCGGGTCGATCTTGCCCTCGCGTGCGGCTTCGGTCAGGTCGCGGGCATATTTGCCAAGCGCCTCGTAATTGTCCTCCGCGGAGGCGCTGTCCGCGGTCCGCCCCTTGCGGATGTCATTGATCGCCGCATTCAGGCTCTGCGCGTTGACCGCGCCTGCTTCAAGCGCGCCCTTGGCCGCCGATTTCACCATTGCCAATGCAGTCAGAAGCCGCTCGACGGGCACGAAACTGTCGCCCGCCTTTTCGGCCAGTTTCTGAGCCTCGGACAGAACCTTGGTGGTCTGCCCATCCAGATAGAGCTGCCCGGCATCGCCCGTCACCTTGGGCAGCTTGCCCATGGCGACATCCAGCGCCTCGACAACGCGTTTGGGGTCTCCGCCCGCGCGGGCGATCAGATTGGAAGCGAGCCCCTGATCATCGTCCATCAACGCTTTCAGCAGATGTTCGGGGGCCAGTTTCTGATGGTCTTCGCGCTGCGCGATGGTCTGGGCGGCCTGCACAAACCCGCGTGCGCGATCCGTGAACTTCTCGAAGTTCATCACGTCTCTCCTTCTCAAAAGCGCCTGCCTCTGCCCCGCCCTGATGCGGCACGGGGTCGTCGCAAGCCTCCAATTCTAGATGGGAAATCGTCGACGCGATCTCAAGATTTCTGCTGCACTTTCACGCCAAATTCCCGCGCCAGCGCCCGGGCGCGCGCCTGCATTGCCTTGGAGCGATCTGTCAGGCCCTGTTCGATACGGGCTGTCACATCCGCCATCGGTCCATTCAGGGCCGCGACCCGGCAATAGGCATCGAAGGTCCAGACCCGCAGAAAAAGCTTGTCAGACCCGGCCAATCGCACGAAATCAGGCAGATAGGGTTTCGCAGCTCCGGGCGCATATTGCACCGATTGCAGCAGATGCAGGATCGCGTCCGGCTCCGTCAGTTTCGGAAAATTGGCGAAGGCCTCCGCCAGTTGCGCCTCCGACAGGCGCCCGGCCTCGGCCAGCGCCTTGACCATCCATGTGGCCCCCACCTGATCCGGCCCGGCCAACGCATCCAGAATGGCGGTCTCCGCCTCCGGGGTCAGGGGCAGGCCGACAGCATCCTTCAATGGCGCGACGCGCCGCCCGTCAAATGCGGTCAATGCCCTTTGAATATCGTCTTTCCTGCGCACCATCCACACATGCTGCGCCAGACCGGCCCGCTTGCCAAGGCCCGCGCGGGACAATCGGCGAGGGAGGGGCAGGGCAAAGGCCCGGCAGATCCCGTTGGCCGGAAGACCTCGAAGCAATTGGCAAGGGAACTGGAGGGCGCGCCACGCGCCATCCTGCGCGATGTCGATGCGATGACCGAAGCGGGCCTGCCGATCATCGTGCATCGGGGCAATCGGGGCGGCATAGAGTTCGGGTTCAACAACCGGGCCCGCCTGACCGACCTGAATTTTGCCGAGGCCGGGGCGCTGGCTTTGGCGGCCAAACCTGTTCCGTCACCGATGACCGGCGTCCCGAAATGCCCATTCCACAGGCCGATTGGGGCGATCTGAAGATCTCCTCCCGCCGGTTCCAGAAAAGATTGAACCCTCCGCTCTCTTCGCCCGTCCCATGAAGGCACTGAAGGCGCACCCGAGTAGCGGCTCCGAAGATGCACCGAATTTGCAGCCCTGCAGGTGTATCGAGGAGTTCGCTCAGGATGCGCGCGGCCCTGTTCCGGTCGCGTGCATCCACCAAGGCCCGGCCCTCAGCACAGCCGGGCTTTCCAACTGGCCCGGATCTCGGCCGTCACCCCCGAGATCCGGGTATTTTTCGGCCAACCCGATGGACAGGCCCCGCCGCTGCCCGTAATCACCGGACCGAAACCAAACGGGGGGACCAATCGTGACCGATGACAGACTGATCGTTGCCCTGGATGTGCCCGATGCGCTCTCGGGCCTCAGACTGGCCGAGGAGATCGGCGATGCGGTGGGGTTCTACAAGATCGGCCTCGGCATGCTGGCAACGGGCGGGCTGGGTCTTGCCAATGAACTGATACAGGATCACGGAAAGCGTATCTTCCTCGACATGAAGCTCTTCGATATCTCCGCCACCATCGAGGCGGCGGTCAGCCGGCTGGCGCGCTTCGACCTGGATTTCCTGACCGTTCACGGCGACCCGCATGTGGTCCGCGCCGCCAAGGAGGGCGCTTCGGGCACGGAGCTCAAGATCCTTGCGGTCACGGTGCTGACCTCGCTTGACCGGGCCGATCTGGATGCCTGCCTGATCCGCTCCGGCGAGATCCCGGATCTGGTGGTTGACCGCGCAGGCCGTGCCCTTGACGCGGGCGCCGACGGTGTCATCGCCTCGCCGCAGGAGGCCCGGCTGATCCGCGCGCTGCCGGAGGCGGCAGGCCGGTTGATCGTCACGCCGGGCGTCCGCCCGTTCGGGTCCGATCTGGGCGATCAGAAACGTGTCGCGACACCTGCCGAGGCCATTGCGGACGGGGCCGATCATATCGTTTTGGGGCGGCCCGTCTGGCAATCGGCGGACCCAAGGGGCGCCGCACAGTCCATTACCGCCGAAATGAACTCGCCCCAGGCAAGGGCACCCAACAGCTGAGCCGGAGGTGCCACCGAAGGTTGTCCCGATCAGCAGGACCCGCGCGGCAGCGCGGCGTCAATTGTCATTGATGTCGTGATCGAAGGTTTTCACCGGCCCGTAACGCAGACCGATGAACCGCCTCAGCAAAAGCCACGCGATCAGCGACGTCACTGCGAAAGCCAGCAGCATCACCGGGATCGACGCCGAAAGCCACAAGGCCAGCGGCCCGCCGACCAGCAGGATAAGGCCCAAGACCGCCGCGCCGATGGCGAAACCCAGCAACACGAAAGACGGCAGCAGAACCTCGCCCACGGCGAGGATCAGGGCCGCCGCCATCCAGGCCCACCATTCGCCCCACATCAGACGCGCCCCTTCAGCATCTGAAACGCCTTGCCGAAGGCATCGACCGCATCCGCCGGCACCACGATCGTCTGTGTTCCCTGGCCTTGCGCAACCTGCGCAATCGCCTTCACCTGTTCCAGCGCGATGTTGTACTGCACCGCTTCCAGACCGCCTTTGCCGATCGCCTCGGCCACGACCCCCGTGGCATAGGCCTCGGCTTCTGCCTCGACACGGCGCGCCTCGGCCGCCTGCCGGGCGGCATAGAGCTCCGCATCGGCGGCCAGCTCCACCGCGCGCCGTTTGCCCTCGGCCTCCGTCACGGCCGCACGCCGCGCGCGTTCCGCGTTCAGCTGCTGCAACATCGCGTCGCGTGTGGCCTGATCCAGCGCCACATCCAGTATCTCGGCGCGTGTAACCTCGATCCCCCAATCGTTCACGGCCGTCTCGACCATGGATTTGATCTGTTCGATCAGCTGGTTCCGGTTGGACTGGACCTCGTCCAGTTCCATCTTGCCAATCTCCGCACGCACGATCCCGGCCACGGTGGTGGAAATGGCCGCATCCACATCGCGGATCCGGTAGACGGTCTTTTCAGGCTCCAGAACCCGGTAGAACACGCTGGTTTCCACCTGAAGCAAGACGTTGTCCGAGGTGATTGCGTCTTGGCTCGCATTGGGCAATTGCCGCTCCAGCACGCTGACCTTGTGGGCCACCCGGTCCAGAAACGGGATGATGAAATTGATCCCCGGCCCCAGCACGGCTTTCAACCGGCCGAAGCGCTCCACCACATGCTGCTCGGATTGCGGAACGATCCGAATGCCAAGGAAAATGCAAAGAATGATGAACCCTGCTAGAAGCAGGATCACGATATTGCCGCCAAGAAGCTCCGAAATCAGTTGATCAAAATCCATTGTGTTATCCTCGGGTTTCATACGGCTATATAGGCCTGCGAGGGGAGATTTGCCTAGATCGGATGTTCTTCCCGTCTGCCAAGGGTGATCCATCATGCCCGCGCTTTGCCGCGACTGTCTGACCATGTTCGAGACCGGCACCCGCTGCCCGGCCTGCGCGCGCCCGCGCATCATCTCCCATCCCGAGCTTTTCGATCTGTCCATCGCCCATATGGATTGCGATGCGTTCTACGCGTCGGTCGAAAAGCGCGACAATCCGGAGTTGCGCGACAAGCCCGTGATCATCGGCGGCGGCAAGCGCGGCGTGGTCTCCACCGCCTGCTACATCGCGCGCATCAAGGGGGTGAAATCCGCGATGCCGATGTTCAAGGCGCTGAAGCTCTGTCCCGAGGCGGTCGTGGTGCGGGGCCGGATGGAGGTCTATGCACAGGTGTCGCGCCAGATCCGCGCGATGATGGAAGAGATGACGCCCGCCATCGAACCGCTTTCCCTTGACGAGGCGTTCATGGACCTCACCGGAACCGCGCGGCTCCATGGTAAACCCCCTGCCGCGATGCTGGCCGGGCTGGTCAACCGGATGCGGGCCGACCTCGGCATCACCGGATCCATCGGGCTTTCGCACAACAAGTTTCTGGCGAAGCTCGCCTCCGATCTCGACAAACCAAGCGGCTTCTCCATCATCGGCAAGGCCGAAACGATGGCGTTCCTGTCGGACAAACCGGTGCGCATGATCTGGGGCATTGGCCAGGCCGGCCAGGCCTCCCTCGACAAGGCCGGGATCCGCACATTCGCCGATCTGCGGCGATGGGATCGCAAGGCGCTGGCCGACCGCTTCGGCACCATGGGCGACCGGCTTTATTTTCTGTCGCGCGGCGAGGATGCCCGACGTGTCAAACGCGACAGGGCCGTCAAGAGCATTTCCAACGAAACCACGTTTTCCGACGACATCGCCGACCCCGATATTCTCGACGGCCATATCTGGCGCATGACCGAAAAGGTTGCCGCCCGCGCCAAGGCAAAGGCCATCGCGGGGCGGGTCGTGACGCTGAAACTGAAACGCGCCGATTTCACGCAGATCACCCGCCGGGTCTCTTTGGGCGATGCAACCCACATGGCGGACCGTATCTACCGGACTGCGCGGGGGCTTTTCGATACCGTCGATCACACCAGACCCTACCGCCTGCTCGGTGTCGGCCTGTCCGATCTGGTGCCGTCGGATCAGGCCGACCGTTCGGGCAACCTGCTCGATCCCGATCAGGCCAAGCGCTATCAGGCCGAACGCGCCGCCGACGCCATTCGCGACCGCTTCGGTAAGGACGCCATCGTCAAGGGCCGGGCCCTGCGCTGATCGGCGGGCGCCGCGCCCACGCGCGACCGGGCCGGATCACTCCGCGGCCAGCGGCATCTGCCCGGCCTGCGGCCCGATCACGCGGTGCAGAACCTCGGTGATCAGGGCTTTCACGTTCTGGAAGTTTCCGTTCGGACGGATCAGCCGCTCATTCATGTAAAGCGACCGGTCGATCTCGATCTGGACCGCGTGCCGCCCGCGCGACGGCCGCCCGTAATGCTGGGTCACGAATGCGCCCGCGAAAGGCGCGTTCCGGCTGACCACAAGGCCCGCCTCTTCGAATGCCGCTTCGATTTCCTCCACCACGGCGCTGTTGCACGAGGCTCCGAACCGGTCGCCCAGAACCACCTCGGGGCGCCGCTGGCCGGGTCGGGAAATCGCATCCAGCGCCTCGTGCGGCATCGAGTGGAAATCAAGCAGGATGGACTGGCCGAACACCGCCTGCGCGCCGCTGACCAACTCTTCCAACTGTCGGTGATAGGGCCGCCAAACCTGTGAAATCCGCGCCTCCGCCTCATCCAGACTCAGCTTGCCGCGATAGATCACGCGGCCATTGGCCACCACGCGCGGAATAACCCCGAGGCCCGAACTGATCCGCGGGTTCTGCGAGGCGCGTTTGACACCCGCCACCACCCCGGGGTCCAGCTCGTCGGCATTTCGGTTCAGATCCACATAGGCGCGGGGGAATTCAGCAGCCAGAAGCGGCGCCCCAAGCCTCGGCGCATCGGCAACCAGCATGTCCATGAACGCATCTTCCGAAGACCGGATCGCACGTTCGTCAAGCACCGTTCTGCGGGTAAAACTCCACGGATAATGACGCCCGGAATGGGGCGAGGCGACAATCACCGGCGTCGATCGGCGATCCGGCATATCAAGGCGGTAGGCGTGACGCGGCATGAAGACCCTTTCCTTCCTTCGAATATAGGCGGATTCTCACAATGACCAAAAGCCTTTGAAAGCTCTTGAACCACCCCCCGACTCCTTTTATAGAGCGGCTTCACTGTGCGGCGGGTGCCGGACCGGGCCGTCCGTCGGCCTGAGCCCATCTCGGTGTCACACGGGCGATTAGCTCAGCGGTAGAGCACTTCGTTGACATCGAAGGGGTCACTGGTTCGATCCCAGTATCGCCCACCATTCACGCCCTTTTCTCAAGGGCTTAACCCCAAGGCGCATCGCCGCGCCGCGACGAAGGAGACAGGCCATGAAGGTCAGGAACTCGCTCCGCTCGCTCAAGCAGCGCCATCGCGATTGCCGCGTCGTGCGCCGCAAGGGCCGCGTTTATGTGATCAACAAGACGCAGCGCCGGTTCAAAGCCCGCCAGGGTTGAGCCATATGCGCATGAGCTGAAAAGGCCGCCCCCCGGGCGGCTTTTTTGTTGTCTTGTCCCGTCGTTTGACAACCCGTTACCGCGCCAGGCCCAGCAAGCCGCCGATATCCAGATGCGCCTCCATATGGTCGGCGAGGGCATCCAGCGTCCGTTCCACGGCCTCTCCATGGACAAGGCCCGAAGTCGCAGCCCCGAACCGCCCAAGCCAGGCCGCGCGGAACCTGTCATCGCGGAACATCCCGTGAAGATAGCTTCCCTCCACCCTCCCATCGGCACTGATCGCGCCTTCGGCGGCCCCGGCCACCGTGGCAAACGGCCTTGCCCGGTCGGAACCGTCGCTTTGCCCGATATGGATCTCATAGCCGCGAAATGGCACCCCGCTGGCGCCATGCACGGCCTCGACCTCGCAGAGCCGCTTTTCCGAGGTCATGACCGTCTCGATCTCCAGAAACCCCAACCCCTTGGTCTCCCCCGCCGGCCCTTCGATCCCATCCGGGTCGGCGACCACACGGCCCAGCATCTGGTACCCTCCGCAGATCCCGAGGATGTGCCCGCCCCGCCGGTGATGGGCCGCCAGATCCAGATCCCAGCCCTGCGCCCGAAGGAATGCCAGATCGCCACGGGTGGATTTCGTGCCCGGCACGATCACCAGATCGGCATCCCCGGGAAGGGCCCGGCCCGGTCCCAGCATCGTCACCCGCACCCCCGGTTCCTGCAGCAACGGGTCAAGGTCGTCGAAATTCGCGATCCGCGACAGCGCGAGGCACACAATGTGAAACCCCTGCTCCCGCTTCGGTGCGTGCAGCGACAGCGCGTCTTCCGCCGGCAGCTTCCAGGCATCGCCAAACCACGGCAACACACCAAAGCCGGGCCATCCCGTCCGGTCGGCGATAAACCTGTAACCGTCGTCGAACAGGCTGACATCGCCGCGGAACTTGTTGACGAGAAACCCCGCCACCAGCGCGGCGTCCTCTGGCTCGATAACCGCCTGCGTTCCCACGATCTGGGCGATCACGCCGCCACGGTCGATGTCGCCGACCAGCACCACCGGCACATCCGCCGCCCGGGCAAAGCCCATATTGGCGATATCGCCAGCCCGCAGGTTGATCTCGGCGGGGCTGCCCGCCCCTTCCACGATCACAAGGTCATGGGCCGATGTGAGGCGCCGGAAACTCTCCATCACCGCCGCCATCAGCGTCGGTTTCAAGTCGCCATAGCCGCGCGCGGAGGCGGACGCGATCCGCCGCCCCTGCACGACGATCTGCGCGCCCACATCCGTTTCCGGTTTCAGAAGAACCGGGTTCATGTCGGTCAGCGGCTCCAGCCCGCAGGCCATCGCCTGCAATGCCTGCGCGCGCCCGATCTCTCCGCCATCGCTGGTGACGGCGGCATTATTCGACATGTTCTGCGGCTTGAAGGGCGCCACCGACAGGCCGCGCCTGCGGGCCGCCCGGCACAGCCCCGCCACCAGCATCGACTTGCCCACATCCGAGCCGGTGCCCTGTATCATCAGCGCGCGGCCAGCGGACCCGGTTCCGCTCCGCCCTACCATTGGCTTTCCCGCTGCCGAAGCTCCTGCAAGGTATAGCGTTGTGCGATCGGCCCCGCGTCACCGGCCACGAAATCCGGATCCTGCCCCATGCATCTCGGCCCGCAGAGCTGCGTCGCCACGCCTGTGCGCCCGTCGATGAACCAAAGCCGCCCGCCCGGCGTGGCGAGATAGCCGTTCACCCCTTCGGACATGTCGCCTTCCACATCCGTGCTCGACGGCACCTCGCTATCGGCACCGGGGTCGAACCCCGCATGGGTGTGGAAGGAGGCCGTCACACCGACGAACCGGCTTTCATCGGCCCGGGAAAGGCAGCTGTCATTGCGCCCCCGGGTGACATCCGTCGCCATGTAGCGGCCATCGTCCAACACGCCGATATAGCCGCAATACTCCCGGTTCTCGGCGAATGAGCGCGGCTGAAGCTGGTTCAGGATCGCACGCGCCGCAGCCAGTTCAGCGGCAGGTTGCGCCTGCAACGCGGCCGGATGCGCAACCAGAACACCGGCTACAAGCGCCACAGATTTCCAATTGCGCATCGCCGGGGTCCTTGCACGGGTTACACCTCATTGCCGGATAATGGCGCCTACGGAATCCGCCAGCAACCGCACAACGGTCCCCTGATCCAGAAAACCCGTGACCTCCAGATTGCGCGCCTGCTGATACCGACGCATCGCACGCCGGGTGTTCTCGTCGAACTGGCCGTCAACCCGGCCCGGGTCCAGGCCCAGCGCCGCCAGCCGCTGCTCGATCAACTGCCGCGTGACCGTCGGCAGGTTCAGCGCCGCCTCGCGCGCCTCCCACTGGGCCAGCAATGCGGGGTCCTGCCCGCCGCCCCGCAACTCGGCGATCCGCGATTGGGCCGCAGCTGCAAACGATCCGTCGGGATAGGTCTGCAGATAGGTCCGGTAGGCCTCCACCGTGTCGGCGTCCCGGGCCCGGTCCCATGCCGCGCCTTCCTCCGCCGCTGCAGCCTGGCGCGCGGCGGCTTCGATATCGTCAAGTCTTGCGGTGGCGATATCGGCGAACACCCCATCGGGATAGCGTTCCAGATAGGCCCGCAATCCGACCTCGTCGCCGCCCTGCCCGGTCGCATCCCAGAATGCGCGGTCGTTGCGTTCCTGTTCCTCCGCCCGCAATTGCGCCTCGCGCTCCAGCTCGGCTGCGCGCAGATCGCTCATGTCGGACAACCGGGCAATCTGTTCGCGGGTCAGAAACCCGGTCGGGTCATATCCCGTGGCCTGTTGCCATCCCCGGATCGCGGCGCGGGAGCCGGGTCCGAAGATACCGTCGATCCCGCGCGGATCGTAATCGAGGATCGACAGATCGCGCTGAATGTCCTGGCGCGCGGCGCGGTTCAGCGACAATTCCGCCTCCGCACGTTCGGCACGCTGTGCCGGATTCAGCGCCCGGGCGACCATCCGCGCCTGTGCTTCGTCGGCATTCGGGCCGTTGGGATAGCGTTGCAGATACGCCCTGTAGGACGCTTCGGTATCCAGCTCCGTCGCCGCCGCCCAAAGCGCCATCTCCGCCTCGTCCGAAACCTCGACGGAGGCAGGCGGCACGATCGCATCGGCCGCGCCCCCCTCCGCTTCGGGCGCATCGATGAGCGCAAGGCCCGTGGGCAGGAACCCGAACCCGGTCAGGTTGTCGGAATCCCGCAGCATCGTGGCCACTGCCATGCCGGGTTCCAGCAGGTCCCCGCGCAGGAACCGGGCGATCTCGCGCGCCTCGCCGGTTATCACGGTGACACCCTGCGGCACATCCAGATCGCCGATCCCCGGCTGCAGCCCCGCGCCCAGTTCGATCGCGCGGTCCTCGGTGCCGAGCAGCACCACCGCACGGCCTGCGGCCATCGCCGCGATATCCAGTATCGTGCTTACCGCGATCCCCTGCCCGCCGACGGTTGCCAGATCGGGCGCATCCGTCTCGCGGCCCAGAAACCAGCTTTCGCCGTCCGTGGCTTCCGATTGCGCGAAATGTCCGCCCAGCGCAATGATCATCCGGGCGTCCTCCCCGGTGGCCAGCAAATCGGAGCCCAGCGCGCGGATTTCGGCGGCCGACAGATCCTCCCCCTCGATCACGTCGAAGCCGGCGGTTGCCAGCGCCCGCGTCGCATCGAGCAAGTCGTCCGCCGCGCGGATCGTGGCGGCCTCGTCATAGCGGCTGTTGCCGACAACCAGTGCTGTATCCCCCGCAGCCATGGTTGGGGCGATTGCAGCCAATGCAAAAAAAATCAGGTAATTCGATCTCATTTTTGAACCTCTTGGACAGTTTGGCCAACCCATAGCATGACGGCCGATGTTACCCGATAACATCGGCTATCAAGCGGCTTCTCGCCGATGTTTGTGCATTTCGAAACCGGACAAGCCGAATCGCTTTAAGTTCCGTTGTCTGCATCTCTGGTGGAGTAATCCGATGCCAATCCAAGCCCAAATCCCTTACGCCGCGGCGGCCCTTCTCGCATTTGGAACACCGGCTCTGGCAGAGAGTGAAGGGCCCTTCAGCGAACGCGCTGTCGCCACCTTCATTGCTGCCGACATCAACAATGACGAGCATCTCAGCTTCGATGAATTCGGCAACTTTATCCGCATCATGGCCGCTTATGGTCAGCCGACGTCGCGACGGATTCGCACCTTTGGCGCCTACCGGATGGCTTTCAACAGGATCGATGTGAATGATGACGGCTATGTCAGCCCGAACGAGATGCGTAGCGCAGACCGCTCTCACCGGGCCGAGGGTGGATAGATCTAGTCGTAAACCCGCTGATCGTCGATCACCTTGCCGTCGTTCGGCAGACTTCCCGGGGCGACCAGCTCGATCCTAGCCTTCAGCTTCAGGCTGTCCACGATGCTGCCCGCATAGGCATCGGCGGCCCCGCCCTCGGCCTCGATCTGAACGGTCATCGCGTCCATCTCCCCCTCCCGGGTAGCGATGACGCGGGCCTTGGCGATCTCGGGGTGCTTTGCCACGAAATCGGCCACCTGTTCGGGGCGCACGAACATCCCCTTGATCTTCGTGGTCTGATCGGCGCGGCCCATCCATCCCTTGATCCGCATGTTGGTGCGCCCGCACGGGCTTTGCCCGGACATCACCGCGCTCAGATCGCCGGTGGCGAACCGGATCAGCGGGTAATCGGGGTTCAGCGTCGTTACTACGACCTCGCCCACCTCGCCCTCTGCCACCCTGTCACCGGTGCCCGGGCGCACGATCTCCACGATCACGCCCTCGTCCACGATCATCCCCTCGATCGCGGGGCTTTCATAGGCGATGTTGCCCAGATCCGCCGTGGCGTAGCTTTGCAGACAGGAAATGCCGCGATCCGCATAATCCTGACGAAGGCTGGGAAACAGCGCGCCGCCGCCCACGGCCGCTTTGGTGATGCAAAGCGTCACACCCATCTCCGCGGCCTTGTCGAGGATCACCTTCAGATAATCCGGCGTACCCGCATAGGCGGTGGAGCCCACATCCCTGGCCGCGCGCACCTGCAATTCCGTCTGGCCCACACCGGCGGGCAGCACGGTGGCGCCCACGGCGCGCGCACCGGACTCGAAGATCATCCCCGCAGGGGTCAGGTGATAGCCGAAGCAGTTCTGCACCACATCGCCCGCGCCGATGCCGGCCGCATGCAGAAACCGCCCCATGCGCCACCAGTCATGGCTTATCCCTCCGGGTTCATAGATCGGCCCGGGCGACTGGAACACATGGGCGACATTGGCCACCGGGATACCGCCGAAGGGCGGCGCCGCCGCCTGCCAGTCGCTCAACTGCGATTTTCGCAGCACCGGCAGGCGCGCCAGATCGTCAAGGTCCTTGATCGGCGCGATCCCGGGCAGGCAGCTCTCCGGCGCGCTCAGCACCCGCTCGATCTGCGCCTGCACCGCCGCCAGCTGATCGGCCAATCGTTCGTCGGCGCTGCGCGTCTCCAGCCGGTCGAAAAATTCTTGCGCTTGATCTGCCATGGTCACGCCTGCCTTTGTTCGTCTTCGGGGGTCAGCCCCCAGTATTCCAATGCGCCGCCGAAACCGGGGCCATGATAGCAGGGCACGCCTGCCGCTTCGATCTGGGCCATGGCGGCGGCATCATCCGCGCCAACACCGGGGGCGGGCTCACGCAGCGCCACGCCACGCACCCGGCCCGGATGCCGCCTGATCGCATCGCGATAGACATGCGCGTCCTTCTGTCCGCTGTCGCCCAGCAACAGCACCGGCAGATCCGGCGTGGCGGAAAGGATCGTGTCGATCGCGGCACTCTTGTGGTCCAGATGCCCCGCCCCGATACCGCCGGAGGGCGACACGCCGAGATCGCGCAGGAACATCGGCCCCCGCGGCAGATCGGCCCGGGCGAACAGGCCTTCCAGAAAATCATGCAGGTTCCAGGGGGAGGAGGAGACATAGAAGACCGGGTTGCGCCCGCCTTCGGCCAATGTCGCCATCAGCTTCACCGCATCGGGATGCACCACCCGGGTCAATGCCGAGCCCGTAAAGGTCGTCCACAGGTTCCGGGCCAGCGAATGGGCGCCGGTTTCGATCATCGTGTCGTCGACATCCGAAATGACCAGCCAGCGCGCGGTCTCGCCTGGCACCTGCACCGGGCAGATAACCTCGCTGTCCGGTCGCCCGGCAATCCGCATCGGCACATCGTCCCACGGCCCGGCACCAACGCCGCGCAGCGTGAGCGTCACATAGCCTTCGGCATCGCTCAGCGCTTCCACCCCTTCGGACAGGACGGCCACACCGGCCACTTCATCGGTTATGAACAGCGACGCCATCTGCCTCAGATTGGTCAGGCGGGACTGCTCCGGATCGGGCTCGGAGGCCCGCAGATGGGTCAGAACACGGGCCCGCAGCACCCGGCCCTCGGGCGTCGCATAGCCGATATACGGGTCCAGCACCGGTGCGCCCTTGCGGCGCCCGATCCGTTCGAGCCCTCTTTCGGCAACCCTGGCCGCAGATACGAACGCATCCCGTAACACGAGGCTCAGCTCAGCCAGCGTTTGCGACGGCGATAGGACCGCACGTCGCGAAAGCTCTTGCGCCCGTCATCGCCGACACCCAGATAGAATTCCTTCACATCCGGGTTTTCGCGCAGATCGGCGGCGGGTCCGTCCATCACCACGCGCCCGCTTTCCAGAATATAGCCGTAATGGGCAAATCTGAGCGCGACATTGGTGTTCTGTTCGGCCAGCAGAAAGCTCACGCCCTCTTTCTCGTTCAGGTCTTTCACGATCCCGAAAATCTCTTCGACAAGCTGCGGGGCCAGCCCCATGCTCGGCTCGTCCAGCAGGATCGTCTCGGGCTTCGACATCAATGCCCGGCCAATCGCCGTCATCTGCTGCTCTCCGCCGGATGTATAGCCCGCCTGGCTCTTGCGCCGCTCTTTCAGGCGCGGGAAATAGGTATAGACCTTCTCAAGATCCGCATCGATCGCGGCACGCCCGTCCTTGCGGGTATAGGAGCCGGTCAACAGGTTCTCCTCCACCGTCAGATGCTCGAAGCAATGGCGGCCTTCCATCACCTGGATAACGCCGCGCTCCACCAGATCGGAGGGGTTCAGATCCTGCACCCGCTCTCCGCGATAGTGGATCGAGCCCTTGGTCACCTCGCCGCGTTCCGAATGCAGCAGGTTGGAAATCGCTTTCAGCGTCGTGGTCTTGCCCGCGCCGTTGCCACCCAGCAATGCGGTGATGCCACCCTTGGGCACGTTCAGCGATACGCCTTTCAACACCAGGATCACATGGTTGTAGATCACCTCGATATTGTTGACTTCCAGAAGCGTCTCCGCCCCATCCAGTTCCGGGGCTTTCCCGTCCCCATGCAACTCGGTGTCCAGCATCGCGTGGCTCTCCCACTCCAAGCTGCGGAAAACCGCGGCTTCCTGTTCCAAATACGCAAATCCCGGCGGCAGCGGCTGCGCCGCCGCCGGGCTCTCTCAGATCAGCTTTCGTTGCAGCGCAGCTCGATGTTGTTTTCCGCTGCGAATGCGGCGCTATCCTCGGCGACCAGCGGGTCGGTCACGCTGTCATCGGGGGCGATGAAATCGGTCAGCGTCACCCACTCGCCGGCTTCCGCATTCCACTGCTGCATCCGCGCCATGCCCGATCCGCCGTGATCTTCGCAGGTCACGGTGAACTCCGGCCCGATACCCGGCATGCCGAGCTCTTCCATCCGCGCGTTGGTCATCACCAGCGCTTCCATCCCGTCCCGCATCATCGAGGCGTCGATATCGGCGACACCGTGGATTTCCTGCGCGGTACGGGCCGCTTCGGCCGCCAGCATCGCGGCATACATCCCGCGGGTGTAGAGCACCGAACCCAGATTGGTGCCGTCGCCTGCGGCCAGACCCGCATCGATCACATGCTCCTGGATTTCGTCGAAGACCGGCAGATCGCCCAACACATTCATGTTCAGCGCGCGGTAGCCGTTGGCGTCCATGCCTGCGGGTTCGACATCATGCTCGGCCCCGGCCCACCAGTTGCCGATGAAATTCTCCATCGGGAAACGGATATTGGCGGCCTCCTGAATCGCGACCTGGTTCATCACGCCCCAGCCCCACATGATCACGTAATCCGGGCGCTCGCGGCGGATGGTCAGCCACTGGTTACCCTGCTCCTGACCGGGGTGGTCCACCGCCAGCTGGCTCAACTCGAAACCATGCATCTCGGACAGCGTTTCCAGCGTACGAATCGGCTCCCGGCCATAGGCCGAGTTGTGGTAGAGAAGCGTGATGGTCTTGCCTTCCAGCGAGCCGCCGTTTTCCTCCAGCAGCTGGTTGATGATCACCGAGGCCGCATCCCAGTAGTTCGCGGGATAGTTGAACACGTGGCTGAACACCGTGCCGTTCGAGGCCGAGGTCCGGCCGTAGCCCATGGTGTGAAGCGGAATGCCGTCCGCGGTCGCGCGCGGGATCAGCTGATAGGTGATGCCGGTGGACAGCGGCTGATAGACAAGCGCGCCCTCGCCCTTGGTGCTCTCGTAGCATTCCACGCCGCGCTCGGTGTTATAGGCGGTTTCGCATTCGACCACCCGCACCTCGACACCACCGATGCCCCCGTCGCGCTGGTTGAGCAGGGTCATGTAGTCCTGATACCCGTCCGAGAACGGGATACCGCCCGCGGCATAGGGCCCGGTCCGGTAGCTGAGATCGGGGAACACAAGGTCCGCCAGCGCGGGCCCTGCGGCCATCACCGTGGCGACGGCAAGGGTTGCTAATGTCTTCATCGGGTATCCTCCCATTTGGTTGATCTTTGTTGGATGCCGGGGTTGTGCCCGGTCGTATGGTTCAAGGCCGCGCCCTAATGCGGGAAGGGCCAAAGTCGCAGTTTCTCCTTGGCCAGCGCCCAGAGGCGGGCCAGCCCGTGCGGTTCCACGATCAGGAAGATCATGATCATCGCGCCGACGATCACGAACTCGAAATGCGTGGCAAGGGCCGTGTCCCAGCCCATCCCGTCGGTCAGGATGTTTCTCAGCAGCACCGGCAACAACACCATGAAGGCCGCACCGGCGAAGGCGCCGAAGATGCTGCCCAGCCCGCCGATGATGATCATGAAGAGCACAAGGAACGACTTGGTGATGCCATAGGCCTCGCCCACTTCGACGGCGCCCAGATAAACGGTGAACAGAAGCGCGCCCGAGACACCCACATAGAAGCTCGACACCGCAAAAGCCGTCAGCTTGGCCTTCAGCGGGTTCACCCCGATGATCTCGGCCGCGATATCCATATCCCGGATCGCCATCCACTGCCGCCCGATCGACCCGCGCGTCAGGTTGCGCGCGATCCAGGCCAGCACGAAGACGAAAGCCAGGCAGAACAGGTATTTCACCCAGCTTTCCGCGTTCGGCCCGGTAACGGCCATGCCGAACATCGTGCGTTCCGGCGCGTTGATCTGGCCGGAGGCGGAATAGTTGTAGAACCACGGCACCTTGTTGAAGAGCCAGACGAGGAAGAACTGCGCCGCCAGCGTGGCCACCGCCAGATAGAACCCCTTGATCCTCAGGCTTGGCAGGCCGAACATCACGCCCACGATTGCGGTCATGAAACCCGACAGAAGGGTGATCGTGACCATGTCCAGCCCGGGAAACGCCGTCATCAGCTTGTAGGAGGTGTAGGCCCCCACCGCCATGAACCCGCCCGTGCCCAGCGACACCTGCCCGCAATACCCGGTCAGGATGTTCAGGCCGATTGCCGCGATCGCATAGATCAGGAACGGCAGCAGGATCGCATTGGCCCAGTAATCGTTGATCACGAAGGGCACGATCCCGATCGCCACGAACAGGACGAAATAGTACCGGTACCGGTCGAAGGCGATCGGGAAGGTCTGGTTGTCCTTGGCGTAAGTGGTCTTGAAATCACCGGCTTCACGATAAAACATCAGGCACCCTCCCGAGCCATCAACACCCGCCCGATCAGCCCGATCACGAGACCGACCGGTGTCAGGATCGCGGGCCAGAACGTGAGATCGCGCGGCCCGAATACCTCAGCGGCCAGAAACAGGCCGGAAAACCAGAAGATCGCAAAGCCCACCGTGGTCACGATGGCCCACATCTTCTTGGCCTGGGTTCCCCCCTTGACGAAGGCGGGCCTGCCGACATTGGCAAAGGGATTGGGCGGATCCGGCTGGTTGTCGATCATGCTCTCTGCTCCCTGCTTGCCATGGCGCCCCTGGCCGAAGCCGCGCCCTGCGGATGCGACGCACGGGCCTGACGGCCACCGGATGCAACCCGCCACTCAGCGGTCTGAAAGGCGGCGCGGCCCGCGCTCCCGCCGGATCGATCTGCCATGGTCACACCCTCTCGATGATTTTTTCGCCGAACAGGCCTTGCGGTCGGAACACCAGGAAGACCAGTGCCAGCACATAGGCGAACCAGTTTTCCGTCGCGCCGCCGATCAGCGGGCCGATGGAGAACTCGAAAAGCGCCTCGCCCACCCCGATGATCAGCCCCCCGACGATGGCCCCGGGGATCGAGGTGAACCCACCCAGCATCAGCACCGGCAGCGCCTTCAGCGCAATCAGCGACAGCGAGAACTGGACACCTGATTTGGAGCCCCACATAATCCCCGCAACCAGCGCCACGATACCCGCCAGCGACCAGACGAGGATCCAGACATAGTTGAGTGAGATACCCACGCTCAGCGCGGCCTGATGGTCATCGGCCACCGCGCGCATCGCGCGGCCGTTCTTGGTGTATTGCGCATAGGCGATCAGGCCCGCCACCAGCACCGCGGCAATGCCCGTCGCCCAAAGATCCAGATTGTCGATGAAGAACCCATAGCCGAAAATCTCGAACGTCACCTGATCGATGGTGTCGTTGATCCCCTGCGGCAGGCCGACGTCCAGATTGCGGATCTCCGACCCCCACATCAGATCGCTCACCCCTTCGAGGAAATAGGCCAGCCCGATCGTTGCCATGAACAGAATGATCGGCTCCTGCCCCACCAGATGCCTGAAGATGAATTTCTGCACGAAAAGCGCGAATCCGATCATCACCAGCACGGTCAGAAGAATGGCCAGCAAGGCCGGCACCTCCCACCCGAAATAGTGAATGTCCGTGCCCAGAACTTCGTTGATGATATGGGCAAACGGCACCCGTCCGTCCTGAATCCCGACCAGCGTCATCGCCGCGAACAGCGCCATGACCCCTTGGGCATAGTTGAAGATGCCGGACGCCTTGAAGATCAGCACGAAACCGAGCGCCACAAGCGAATACATCACCCCGGTCATGAGGCCGTTCAGCGTGACCTCCATTGCGAAGACGAGTTGTTCAGGCATCGTGTCCCCCTGAGATCAAGATAATCGAGCGCTCGGATGATCGCTGTGCAGTGATCCGTGGCAGTCGGCGTGGCAAGGAAAGCGGGAGAGACCGCATCCTGGTGAGGATCGACGTCCTGTGCGCGGCCAGCTCAGTCATGCGCCACCCCCAGATAGGCGTCGATCACTTGCGGGTTGTTGCGTACCTCGTCAGGGGTGCCGTCGCCGATCTTCTTGCCGTAATCCATCACCACCACGCGGTCGGACAGGTCCATGACCACGCCCATATCGTGCTCGATAAGCGCGATGGTGGTGCCGAACTCGTCATTCACGTCGAGAATGAAGCGGGACATGTCCTCCTTCTCCTCGACATTCATGCCCGCCATCGGCTCGTCCAGCAGCAAGATGCTCGGCTCCGCGACAAGCGCGCGCGCCAATTCGACCCGTTTCTTGAGCCCGTAAGGCAGCCGTCCCACCGGCGTCTTCCGGATATTCTGGATTTCGAGGAAATCGATGACCTCTTCGGCGACCCGCCGGTTCTTCACCTCTTCGCGCTGCGCCTTGCCCCACCAGAGCGCCTGATCGAGGAAGCTCGCTGACATGTGGTTCAGCCGCCCGGTCATGATGTTGTCGAGCACGCTCATCCCGTCGAAAAGCGCGATGTTCTGGAAGGTCCGTGCGATGCCCTGCCGGGCCACCTGAAACGGCTTCATCGCCGGGCGGCGCGCGCCGCGATACCACACCTCGCCCTCTTGCGGGTGGTAGAACCCCGAAATGACGTTCAGCATCGAGGATTTGCCCGCGCCGTTGGGCCCGATGATCGCGCGAATCTCGCCCTCGCGAATGTCGAAGGAGATATCCTTGATCGCAACCACCCCGCCAAATCGCAGGGTGATGTTGCGCATCTCCATGACCACGCCGCCGATCTTGCGGCCATCGGCGGTGACGTAGCTTTCTGATGCGTTATCAAGCATTTATAAGATCCTCACAGCTCATCCCGGCGTACAAAAAACGGCTGGTCGAAGCGCGCCTACCTTCGTCGAACCAGTCCCGCCCAAGAATTTCTCGCACCTCACGCCGAACAAATTGCCGAGCCGCCTCATAGACCCGTCCCGCCGTAAAATCCGTCGTCGGTCCAACCCAAAGCGTTGAGAGTATGGCGGGTCCGCCAATATCAGAAATGTCCAGTTCATTGACATCCAGTTCTGCCGCGAGGCTTAGAACTGAGGAGTAGCCCAAATCAAATAACGTCGCAGCAGTCTCTTCATCTCCGAAGCCCGCTGCGAGTTCAGAGCATTGAAAGCCATTGAATGCGTGAAACGCCATCAGAGACAATCGATCTTCCTCCTGTTGCCCGAGTGCCGGCTGCCAGCAGCCGATTAGGGCGAGAATGATCGAAAGCAGCCTCATTCTGCGGCGATCCGGTCTTGCGCCACGTCCACCGTCGCCGCATCACGGATTTCCAAAGTGGCCTTGATCTTGCCCTTCCGGCCGTCCTCATAGGTCACTTCGGTTTCGGTGTAGACGCTGTCGGACCCGCCATAAAGCGCTGCGATCAGATCGGCGAACTTCTCCTCGATGATCCGGCGGCGGACCTTCCGGGTGCGGGTGAGTTCGCCATCATCCGCGTCCAGTTCCTTGTGCAGCACGAGGAAGCGGTGGATCTGGCAGCCCGAGAGCATCTCGTCTTCGGCAACGCTCCGGTTCACCTCTTCGACATGGCCCTGGATCGTCTCAAGCACCTGGGGGTGCTGCGCAAGCTCCTGATAGGAGGAGTAGGAGATGTTGTTGCGCTCGGCCCAGTTTCCCACCGCCGTCAGGTCGATATTGATGAAGGCGGTGCAACAATCGCGGCCCGAGCCGAACACGACCGCCTCAAGGATATTGGGGAAGAACTTCAGCTTGTTCTCGACATATTTCGGCGCGAACAGGCGGCCGTCGGCCATCTTGCCCACATCCTTCGCCCGGTCGATGATCCGCAGATGCCCGGTATCGGGCTCGATGAAGCCCGCATCGCCGGTGGCGACCCAACCCTCGGCATCCTTGGTGGAGGCGGTGCTTTCCGCATTCTTGTAGTATTCGACAAAGACCCCGGGCGAGCGATAGTAGACCTCGCCATTGTCGTCGATCCGGATTTCCACGCCCGGCGAGGGGACGCCGACCGTATCGGGGCGCACCTCGTTATCGGGCTGCTGCGTGATGAAAACGCTTGCCTCGGTCTGGCCGTAGAGCTGTTTCAGATTGATCCCCAGAGATCGATAGAAATCGAAAATCTCCGGGCCGATCGCCTCGCCGGCGGTGTACCCCACGCGGACCCGGCTGAAGCCGAGCGTGTTTTTCAGCGGCCCGTAGACCAGCGTCTCGCCAAGCTGATAGATCAGCTTGTCCATGAACCCGACCGGTTTGCCGTCGAGCAGTTTCGGGCCAACCTTCTTGGCGTGATCCATGAAGTAGCGGAACATGCGCTGCTTGAGCTTGCTGGCATCCTCCATCCGGATCATCACATTGGTCAGTTGCGTTTCGAAAACCCGGGGCGGGGCGAAGTAGTATGTCGGCCCGATCTCGCGCAGGTTGGTCATCATCGTCTCGGGGCTTTCGGGGCAGTTCACGCAAAAGCCCGTCCACATCGCCTGACCGATGGAAAAGATGAAATCCCCGACCCAGGCCATGGGCAGATATGCCAGAACCTCGTCTCCGGGGCGCAGATCGTCGAACTCGGCGGAGTTCTTGGAGGTCGCGATGATGTTCTTGTTGCTCAGCACCACGCCCTTGGGTTTGCCGGTGGTGCCCGACGTGTAGAGCATCACACAGGTGCTGTCCCATCCAAGCTCCGCCTCGCGGGTCGCCAGTTCCTTCTCGAACCGCTCATGGGCGGCGCGGCCCTCGGCCTGGATCGCCTCCAGCGAATGCAGCTTGGAATGGTCGTATTTGCGAAGGCCGCGGGCATCCTGATAGATGATGTGTTCGATGCAGTGGACGGTCTCCTGCACCTCGATGACCTTGTCGACCTGCTCCTGATCCCCGGCCACCACGAAACGCGCGCCGCAATGCTCCAGCACATAGGCCATCTCTTCGGCAACCGCATCCTGATAGAGCGGTACCGGGATTGCGCCCACCTTCTGCGCGGCCACCATCGACCAGTAAAGCGCCGGGCGGTTCTGCCCGATCACCGCGATATAGTCGCCGCGGTCCACGCCCAGGGCCAGCAAACCGTAGGCAATCGCGTCGATCTCTTCGGCGGCCTCCGCCCAGGTCCAGCTTTGCCAGATCCCGAATTCCTTTTCCCGATAGGCGGGTTTCGAGCCAAACTGCGCCACGTTCCGCGCCAAGAGTGCCGGAACGGAGGCAGGAATTCCCGCAGCCGCGGTTACGTCAGCCAATTTTCATCCTCCCTTCGCCGGTTTCATCCGGCGCTCACGGATCGCTTGTCTGCGCGACTCTCGCAGCATTACCGTGGCACGAAATATGTCGACGTCAACTTTTGCCTGACTTTTTCCCAAACCTAACGAATTGTAACAGCGCCCCGCCGGGCTTGACGACAGGCCCGCCACAGTGCCAGCGATGGGACAGGGGAGGCGCGAGAGACATGGCGCGAGCCGATATCACGAACCAGATGACCCGCGCGGGCCTGAACCTGATCCAGCAGGCGCTGACCATTTATGACGCCGAGCTGAAACTCGCCGTGTGCAATCGGCCGTTTCAGACGATGTTCGGCCTGCCCGCGGAACTGGTGACGCCCGGCGCGCGCTTCGAGGACACGATCCGCTATCTGGTCGGCCACGGCGAATATGGCGATGTGGAGGACCCGGAGCGGTTCGTGCTGGACCGGGTCGAACAGGCGCGCGCCTTCGTGCCCCATTACATGGAGCGCCAACGCTCCAACGGGCGCACGATCAGCGTCGAGGGCTCGCCCCTGCCCGAAGGCGGCTGGGTCACGGTCTATACCGACATCACCGAGATCAAGCGGCAGGAAAAGCTGCTGCGCAGCCGGTCGGAGGAGCTGTCGGACCAGCTTCTGACCCATGCGGAACGGCTGGCGCAGACCAACCGGGAACTCGCGGCGACCAACGCACAGCTTGAAGAGGCGAAGCGCGGGCTTTCCGAGATGGAGGCGCGGATCCGCCTGACGACCGAGATGATGCCGGCCCATATAGCCCATGTCGATCGGGATCAGGTCTACACCTATACCAACCGGCGCCTGTCCGCGATCCTGCCCGGACGGGCCAGCGACATCGTGGGCCTGCACATGGCCGAGGCGCTTGGCCCGGCCACCGCCGCGCGGCTCTCGTCGCAGGTGGCCCGTGCGCTGGAGGGCGCGGCATCGGTGCTGGAGTTCACCGAACCCGAAAGCGGCCGGCGCATCCGCACCGCCTTCACCCCCGACGAGGGCGCGGGGGGCGAGATCGAGGGCGTGTATCTGTTGTCCACCGATGTCACCGAAGAGGCGCAGGCGCGCGCGGCGCTCAGCCAGACCCACAAGCGTGAACTCGCCGCGCAGCTGACCAGCGGGCTGGCCCATGATTTCGCCAACCTGCTGACGATCATTCTGGGGCTTCAGGGCCGGCTGGAAAAGCTGCCCCTGCCGCCCGGTGCGGCGGAACTGACCGGGGCCACCAAATCCGCGGCGCGGCGGGGCGGCATGCTGCTGGACAAGATCGCCCGGATGTCCGGCCCGCGGGAAATCCACCCGGTGCCCACGGACCTGTCCGAGATGCTGGCCGCCTTCGCACCGCTGGCGGGCGCGGCATTGCCCGATACGATCACGCTCGTCATCGATGTGGATCCGGACCCGCAGCCGCCGCTGCTGCTGGATGCGGGCTCGTTGCAGGACAGCCTGCTCAATCTGGTCCTGAACGCACGCGATGCGATCGGTCAGGAGGCCGGCGAGATCGCGATCCGGGTCCGTGCCGTATCGGAAACATGGCTGGAAATCACCGTGCTCGATACCGGGCCGGGCTTTACGGAGCAGGCGCTGAAGGCCGCGCTCGATCCGTTCTTTACAACCAAGGGCGAACATGGCTCGGGCCTTGGCCTCTCGATGGTCTATGACCTGACGCAACTGGCCGGCGGAACCGTGAAACTTTCCAACACGCCCCGCGGCGCCGCGGTCAGCCTGCGGCTGCCCCTGCGCCATGCCAGCGGCGATACCCGCGCCCATCTAGTGCTTCTGGTAGAGGATCAGACGGAACTGCGCGCCACGATCCGCGACATGCTGACCGGTCTTGGCCATCAGGTGATCGAGGCCGCAAGCGGCGCGGAGGCGCTCGCGCTTGCCGATCTGCCGGGGCTAGACTGGGTGCTTTCGGATATCAATCTGGAAGGCGATGTAACGGGCGTCGACCTGCTGACGCGAATCGCGGATCTTCATCCGCGCCATCGCCTTGCGCTGATGACGGCGCTGCCGCATGGCGACCCGTTGCGGCAGAAGGGCGCGGCGCGCTGGCCGGTTCTGTCGAAGCCGCTGGATCCCGCCGCGCTGACCCATCTTTTCCACGCGGAGGCCGTGGCATGAGCGCGCTTGTCACCATTCTCGATGACGAGCCGCAGATCCGCACGATGCTGTCCGATGCGCTGAGCGAGGCGGGGTTTCGCACCGCGGCCTACGCCCGCGCGACCGAGTTCGAGGCCGCGCTTCGCAGCGCCACGCCCGATGTCTGCCTTGTCGATCTGGGGCTGCCGGATCGCGACGGGCTGGCCGTCGTTCATCGGCTGGCCCTGGAATCCGGGGCGGCGATCATCATCATTTCGGGCCGGGCGCAGGTGCAGGACCGGGTCACCGGGCTGGAACTCGGGGCCGATGACTACATCATCAAACCCTTCGACCCGGCCGAGGTGGTGGCCCGTGTCCGCGCCCGGCTGCGCCAGTCGAAACCCCGCGAACACGCGGGCAACACCGCCACCTTCCGCGGATGGACCGCCCATTTCGACCGCTACGTGCTGGTCGACGAAACGGGCGAGGAGATCGGGTTTTCCCATGCGGAAGGTGAAGTGTTGCGGCTTTTTCTGGACAGCCCCAAACGCCTGATCTCCCGCCAGCAGATGCAGGAGAGCCTTGGCGGCGCGGCGGGCGAAAGCTTCGACAGGGCGATGGATGTGCGGATCAGCCGCCTGCGCACAAAACTGCGCGAAGACCCGAAGAACCCGCAACTGATCAAGACGATCTATGGTGCGGGCTATATCTTTCTGGGCGATGTAAGCTGGAGCTGACGCGCGGCGCCTCCTGTGGTGCCGGGCCGAGGTTCGCACCCGGCCCGGGCGGGTGACGGTGCGGGTTCAGTCCAGATGCCGGGTTTCGTCCAGCAGGTCCTGAATTTCTCCGCGCATGCGGACAAGGGCCCCCTTGTCGTGGCCTTCCGGCATGGCCGCGATGGCCTCGTCGAAGGCTTCCAGCACATGGCCCTCGCCGTCGCGGATGCTGTCCATGACGTCTTCGTCGATCTCGTCAAACAGCGCCCGGATCGAAACGACGGCTGTGTTGACGCTGGACATCAGCGTGCCGCTGACATCTGGCTCGCCGCCGCGCGCCGCGATCAGCGCGGCGATCTGGTCGGTATGCGCGTGATGCGTGCCGTGGAACTTCTGCACGACCGGGCGAAACTCGGGCTCGGCCTTTTCGCGCATCGTGTCGAACCCGGCCTTGGCATCGACCGTGCGGTTCAACAGCGCCTGCAGCGCTTCGCGTTCGGCCTCGGTATCCGGGCCGCTCAGAGGATCGGGAGAATAGGAGATCGGGTCGGTCATCGGCGCTTTCCTATTTTGACAGGTTACAGAGGTCTTGCCGGATCAACGCAGGCCGCGCGGCGCGGGTTCCGCCGCGGCCCCCCGCACCCGGCGGCTTTCAGCCACCTGCCGTCAGGCGCGCCGATCTCAGGCCGGGGCCAGGACCCCGGCGGCATCGGCCAGAACCCGCAGGCCCAGCACCAGATCCGCCTCCGCCGTATCCTCCTCGAAACTGTGGCTGATCCCGCCGATGGAGGGCACGAACAGCATGCCCACCGGCATCAGATGCGACACGTTGGAGGCGTCGTGAAGCGCGCCCGACGGCATCGCGCGCCACCGCACCGGCGCGTATCTGTCCGCCGCCGCCCGCAACGCGGCCTGCATCCCGTCATCCATCGGCACCGGCGCCAGATCGTTGCGCAGGCGCCCGGCATCGACGGTCAGGCCCGTTTCCCCGGCGACCTCCGTCAGCACCTCTTCGATGATCCGCTCCATTCGGTCCAGCCGGTCGACCTCCCCGTCGCGCCACTGAATGGTGAGAATTGCCCGCCCCGGCACGATGGAGGAGGCATTGGGGTGCAGACGGATATGGCCGATGGTCCAGACCGATTGCGGCGTTACCACATTGGCGAACCGCTCGTTCAGCAGCATTGCGACCCGGGCCGCGCCCTGAAACGCATCCCGGCGCATATGCATCGGCGTGGTGCCGGCGTGGTTCTGCTGCCCTGTGACGGTGATCTGAAGCTGGCGAAGCCCGACGATGGAGGTGACGACCCCCACCCCTTCGCCCGCGGCGTCCAGCACCGGCCCCTGTTCGATATGGGTTTCCAGAAATCCGGTGAACCGGCCGGGATCGACGAAATCTTCTTGCATAAGATGTGCAAGGCCACGGCGCGCATCCGCGAAGCTTACCCCGTCGGTGTCGGTGTAGCGATCCGCCTCGGCCAAAGTGGTGCGCCCGGCCCAGAGATCGCTGCCCGTGAGCGCGCCGAAGCGGCCCTCCTCGTCCTGAAAGCTCACCACCGAAATCGCAGGGCCGCCCGATTCAGCCGCGGCGCGCGCAATTTCCAGCCCCGCGATCACGCCGTAGGCGCCGTCCAGCCAGCCACCCTCGGGCTGGGTATCGGAATGTGACCCGATCAGCAGAGACGGCCCGCCGCTCAAGCCGAACACATTGCCCGCCGGGTCCACATGGGGGGGCAGACCGATCGCCTCGATCCGGCTCACCAGCCACTCCCGCGCGGCGATATCGGGGCCGGAGAACGCCCGGCGCATCACGCCGGTGCCCTCGGCGCCGAAGCTCCGCAGATGGTGAAGGTCAGACAGAAAGCGGTCGGGATCGGGGGACACGGGGCGGCACTTTCGGCAGGTGAATTCCCGCAAGACATGCCAGCCCGATATGCTAAGGTCCAGCGATGGACCTCATGGCGATGATCTTCTACGCGGTTATCTGCGGCCTGCTTGGTCTGGCCGGGCCACGTCTTGGCGCGCCGCTGCTCCGGCTTGGGATCGGCGCGGGCGTCGGCATCGCCGCGGCGGCGATCCTGCCGGTCATCCGCGGGATCATGGGCGGATAGTGGACCCCCAACAGAGAAAGGCAGAGGTCTCGCAACCCCTGCCGTTCCCGTGCACCTTCCCGAAACGGGAAGTTCTCAGTTGAAGGTATAGACCAGCGAAACGCCGAAGGTCTGATCGGTATCGCTAAAGCCCGGCAACGGATCGGTATGGTATTCGGTCTGGATGCTTGTCCGCAGCGCCAGCATATCTGTCATCGCCACGGTCAGACCCAGATCGCTGAAAACAGCGGTGTCAAAGTCTGAGATAACCACGTCGATGTCGGACGTGAAGAACACGTTTTCGTTCAGGCGGCGAAGCAGGTTGGAGCCGATGCTGAAAGCAGCCTCATCCACGCTGGTCAGGTTGGAAAGCTCTGCAATCCGATACCCGGGCCCAGCCTGAACTGACCATTGGAAATCGTTCGTGTTCGAGATGCGGTAGCCAAGACCGGCGCCAATGAAAGTGTCGCTTTCGAAGCTGGAGAACTGATCGACGGAGCCCTGGACCGTGGCAAAGCCGAAGAGCGCGGGGTTCAGGTCGCGGCGGTATTCCAGATCGTAGAGCAGGCTTTCCTCGGAGGTTACGTTGTTCTCTTCGCCAAACGCATAGCTGAGCGCGAGAGTGTAGCCATTGGTGCCGTCATAATAGCCAAGGCTTGTGCCGATACCGAGATTGGCAGTGTCGGTGTTGCCGTCACTGGCTGTGCCGCGCAAGGCGAGCGAACCGGAGAAGCCGAGCGGTTGGCCTTCGTTTCCGAACCGGTCGATGTCACGGTCGAAATCGTCATCGATATCGTCCCGAAGGTCTTCGATCTGATCATCGACAGTTTCGGTGCCGCTGAAGATGTTGGTCTGCGCCGCGGCGGCGGAAACGATAACCCCGGTCATCATGGCTGCAAGAAGTAGGGGTTTTGCGAAGAGTGTCATCGCGGTATCCTGAATGAACTGTCCGGCACAATGCCGAAGCAAGATGTGCGTTTACAACAACGCTGGAACACGTTGTGGAAAATCCGACGGGAGAATGTGTGAACCCCCGCAAAACAACAAAAATGAGACAACGGCCAGAAAGCGCCGACAAATCTCCAATCAATTACAGTTGGGGCGTCTAAATCACGCTGACACGCGCAAGAAAATTTACGCCGCCACTTGAAAAACTCGCCTGCCGACATGGTCCGGCAAAGCCGGGTCGACTGGATTACTCCGCCGCCACCTGCTCCCCGGCCGCCTCGACCTTCACCGCCGAAAACTTGAACTCCGGGATCTTGCCATACGGGTCGAGCGCGGGATTGGTCAGGATGTTGGCCGCCGCCTCCACATAAGCGAACGGCACGAAAACCATGTCCGGGGCCACCGCCCTGTCGGCGCGCGCCATGATCTCGATCGAGCCGCGCTTGGTCGTCAGCCGCACCTTTGCACCGGGCTCCACCCCCAGTTTGCGCAAGGTGGAAGGGTGAAGCGAGCAATTCGCCTCCGGCTCCACCGCATCCAGCACCGTCGCGCGCCGGGTCATCGAGCCGGTATGCCAGTGCTCCAGCTGGCGGCCGGTGATCAGGATCATCGGAAACCGCTCGTCGGGCAACTCGGCGGGCGGCGTCACCCGGGCGGGCGTGAACTTGGCGCGCCCCGCCCGGCGGGGAAACCCGTCGCCGAACACCACGGACTGGCCCGGATCGGTGTTCGAGAGGCTCGGATAGGTCACGGCGGATTCGGTCTCCAGCCGTTTCCAGGTGATGTGATGCAGGCTTCGCATCGACATCTTCATCTCGTCAAAGATCTCGCGCGGATCGTCGTAATCCCAGTCAAGCCCGATGCGGTTGGCCAGCGCGACGATGATCTCCCAGTCTTCGCGCGCCTCGCCGGGCGGCTCGACTGCCTTGCGCGCCATCTGCACCTGCCGGTTGGTGTTGGTCACGGTCCCGGATTTTTCGGGGAACGCCGAGGCCGGCAGGATCACATCGGCGAAATTCGCGGTCTCGGTGACGAAGATATCCTGCACCACAAGATGATCCAGCGTCGCCAGCGCCTTGCGGGCATGTTCCACATCCGGGTCCGACATCGCCGGGTTCTCGCCCAGGATATACATGCCCTTGATTTCACCGCGATAGACCCGATCCATGATCTCGACCACGGTCAGGCCGGGTTCGGCGTCGATCTCGGTGCCGCCCCAGATATGGCGAAACAGCTCGCGCACCTCGTGGTCGGTCACCGACTGGTAATCCGGCAGGACCTGCGGGATCAGCCCGGCGTCGGAGGCGCCCTGCACATTGTTCTGGCCGCGCAGCGGATGCAGGCCCGTCCCCGGGCGCCCGATCTGTCCGCAAAGCAGCGCCAGCGAGATCAGGCAGCGGGAATTGTCGGTGCCGTGGATATGCTGGCTGACGCCCATGCCCCAGAAAATCATCGCCCGGTCCGCGGCCGCGTAATCACGGGCCACGGCCCGGATCACCTCTGCGTCGATGCCGCAAAGTTCCGCCATGCGCTCGGGCGTGAAGGCGCGGATATGCTCCCGGAACTCGAAAAAGCCCTCGGTGAAGCCTTCGATATACTGCCGGTCATAAAGCTTTTCCTCCACGATCACGTTCATGATCGCGTTCAGAAGCGCGACATCGGTTCCGGGCCGGAACTGAAGCATGTGCCTGGCATGGGGCTTGAGCGCCTGCCCGCGCGGGTCCATCACGACAAGCGTGCCACCGCGCTTGGTGAACTGCTTGAAGAAGGTCGCTGCGACCGGATGGTTTTCCGCCGGGTTCGCGCCGATCACGATCGCCAGATCCGCATTCTCGATCTCGTTGAATGTGGCAGTCACCGCGCCGGAGCCTACATTCTCCATCAGCGCCGCCACCGAGGACGCATGGCAAAGCCGGGTGCAGTGGTCCACGTTATTATGGCCGAAACCCTGACGGATCAGCTTCTGGAACAGATAGGCCTCCTCGTTCGTGCATTTCGCGCTGCCGAACCCGGCAACGGATTTGCCACCGTAGAAGGAGCGCAGATCGGCCAGCCCGTGGGCGGCCTTTTCCAGCGCCTCGTCCCATGTCGCCTCCCGGAAATGGGTCCAGGGGTTGGCCGGGTCGACATTGAGACCCTTTTCCGGCGCATCGGGCCGGCGGATCATCGGCTTGGTGATCCTGTGGGCATGGTGGATGTAATCGAAGCCGAACCGGCCCTTCACACATAAACGGCCCTCATTGGCGGGGCCGTTGATCCCCTCCACATATTTGATGCGGCCATCCTTGACCTTGACCGACACCTGGCATCCCACGCCGCAGAACGGGCAGACGCTTTCGGTTTCGCTGTCGAAATCGGCCCGGTCGCCGACCTGATGGTCATCCACCACCGAGGAGGGCATGAGCGCGCCCGTCGGGCAGGCCTGCACGCATTCCCCGCAGGCCACGCAGGTGCTTTCGCCCATCGGATCGTCGAAATCGAAGACCGGAAAGCTGTCATGCCCGCGGCCCGCCATCCCGATCACGTCATTGACCTGCACCTCGCGGCAGGCCCGCACGCAAAGACCGCACTGGATACAGGCATCCAGATTGACGGACATGGCGATATGGCTGTCATCCAGAAGCGGGATCCGCTCCTTTTCCAGCGCAGGCAGACGGCTTTCGGTGACGCCATTGGCCTCCGCCATGTCCCAGAGATGGGCGGATTTGTCATGGGCCATGTCGCGGGGCGGCTGATCGGCCAGCAGCATCTCCATCACCATCTTCCGCGCGGTCGTGGCTCGGCCGGAGGCGGTGCTGACGACCATGCCCTCCGCTGGCTCCCGAATGCACGACGCCGCAAGGGTGCGCTCACCCTCGATCTCCACCATGCAGGCGCGGCAATTGCCGTCCGGGCGATAACCGGGCGCGGGCTTGTGGCAGAGATGCGGGATCACCAGACCGCGGCCATTCGCGACCTCCCAGATGGTTTCTCCGGGCCGGGCCTCGACGGCTTCGCCATCCAGCATGAAGCGGATCCTGTCGGTGGTCATGCGCATGTCTCCCTGATCCATGGACACCCTATCGCAGATTTCCGTGGCCGACAGTCCCGGATTAGCGACGGCGTCGGGTCCAAATCCGGCATTCCCCCATCGCGGCGCGCGCGTCGGACGGGGGACAGACATCTGCCGATGCGCGATGTCCTGCACCCTGTCCGGCGGCGTCGCCCGGGCGGCCGCGGCCCGCGTGCACGCTTGCCGCCACTCCACGCTGAGCCTACAACCACCCCGCAAGAGGGAGATCGCCGGATGACACATCTTTGGGTCCGCGCCGAACAGCGCCCGAACGAAAAGCGCGTCGGTCTGACGCCCGGGGGCGCAAAGGCATTGCTGGACGCGGGCCTGCGCGTGACCGTGGAAGACAGCTCCGTCCGGGCGATCCCGACCGATCTTTACCGCGACGCAGGCGCCAGGATCGCCGCCGAGAACAGCTGGCCCGACGCGCCCGCGGATGCCATCGTCTTCGGGCTGAAGGAACTGCCGGAAGACGGCACACCGCTGACGCATCGCCATATCATGTTCGGCCATGCCTATAAGGGCCAGGCGGCGGGGCGGGACTTGCTGCGGCGCTTCCGGGCGGGCGGCGGCACGCTCTACGATCTGGAGTATCTTGTGGATGATGCGGGGCGGCGGGTGGCCGCCTTCGGCTACTGGGCCGGGTTCGCCGGCGCGGCGGTGGCGCTCAAATGCTGGGCCGCGCAACAGACAGGTGGCGTCTGTGGGCCCGTCGGGGATTATGGCGGCAGGGACGCGCTGCTTGACGACCTGACCGCCGCGTTGCCCCAAGACAGGCGACCGGACGCCCTGATCATCGGGGCGCTTGGCCGGGTGGGGACGGGTGCGGCCGATTTCTGCGACAGCATGGGGGTGCCGGTCACCAGATGGGACATGGCCGAAACCGCCTCGGGCGGGCCGTTCCCCGAGGTGCTGGCCCATGACATCTTCCTCAACTGCATTCTGGCGCGACCGGGAACACCGGTTTTCGTGCCCGACACCGCCAGAACCGCGCCCCGCAAGCTGAGCGTCATCGGCGATATCGCCTGTGATCCGACCTCGGATTTCTCACCCGTGAAAGTCTATGACAGGACAACCGACTGGAACGCGCCCGCCTTGCGGGTTCACGAAGATCCGGTGCTGGATGTCACCGCAATCGACAACCTGCCCTCGATGCTGCCGCTCGAAAGCTCCGAGGATTACGCGGCGCAACTGCTGCCGTCCCTGACGACACTGACCGACCTGCATGGCGGCGTGTGGGCGCGCGCGAAGGCGAAGTTCGACCGGCACTGCGCGGATCTCTGATCGCGCCACCCGTCGCCGGGCGACCTGCCTACATCAGATCGTCTTCCTCATCCGTGGCACTCACGCCCAGCATCTCCAGCCCGGCCTCCAGATGGTCCGACATATGCGGCGTGCCGATCAGGTAATCCGCCGTGGGCGTCGTGGCCTCCTCCCGCGCGGTGGCCAGCGCTTCGGCGAAATCCTCGGGCTCGAAACTGCCGCGTCCGATCCACATGATCGCGACCAGTTCGGCCTGCTCATCCTCGTTCAGGGTCTCGACCAGACCGCGCAATTCGCCCTCGGCCCGGTCAAGCTCATGTCCCATCAGGATTATCTGCGCCACCTTCCGTGTCGATATCGCCAGCATGGTCTCTTCCTCCTCGCGCGCTGTCAGAATGCCGTTATCCGCCCATGACAAGACGCGCGTCTTTGATCTTGCGCAAGGTTCATCCTAGCCGAACAGGCGGAAATAGAGCCAGTTTGGCAGAAACACGCTTCCCCGGAAAATCAGGCTGAAGAGGCGCGGAAAGCTGCGCTGGAACTGGTCCGTGCCCATATGCTCGAACACTTCCGCCGCGGCCTCTTCGGGTTCCATGATGAAGGGCATGTCGAAGTCGTTCTTTTCCGTCAGGCGGGTCTTGATGAAACCCGGGTTGACGCATTGCACCTCGACCCCGGTCTTGCGCAGATCCATATACATGGATTCCGCCAGCGACATCAGCCCGGCCTTGGATGCGGCATAGCCGATGGCCCCGGGCAGACCCCGGAACCCGGACAACGAGCCGGTCAGAACGATGTGGCCCCGGTCGCGCGTCACGAATTGCGGCACCACATGAGCAAGGCAGCGCGCGGCTCCGGTCAGGTTGATGTCGAACATCGCCTCCACCTGATCGGCATCCCATTCCTGCGCGGCCTGCGGCCAGTAGACCCCGGCAAGGAAGACGAAACCGTCGATCTCCCCCACCTCCGCCGCGGCGGCGGCGACCGATGCCGTATCGGCGATGTCAACCGGCACATAGGACGCCCGGCCCGGCAATTCGGCCACCAGATCCTGCAACCTGTCCTCGCTCCGCGCGCTCAGGATCAGATCGACACCGGCCCGGCTGAGGTGATGGGCCACGGCCCGGCCGAGACCTTCCGAGGCTCCGACCAGCCAATAACGTTTTCCGGTCCAGTCGCGCATATGTGGTCAGCTCCTTGGTTCGTCTTCGGGCAGCGGGGTGGCTGCAAGTAGGCCAATCGCAACCAGTTTCAACACACATGGGACAAGCGCGTAAAGATAGGTGAGCAGCGACAAAGCCGCCGGGGTGTTGTCGGCACCGGCGATGAACCCCGCGGCGTCGAGCGCCGGCAGCAGGGTGACGGCGGCAAAGGCGAGGGTGAATTTCGACACGAAGGACCAAAGACCGAACGCGGCGCCCGCCTCCGGCGCGACGGTGGCCATGCGGCGGGCGAAGATCGCGGGAAGAAGCGTCAGGTCCGCGCCCAGCGTCGCGCCCGAGATCACGCAGATGACCGCGAACAGGATCGTGTCGCCGGGGCCAAGCGCCAGCACCGTGGAGAAGGAGAGGATGGCGGCGACCATCGCCATCAGCAGCGCCTTGCGCGCACCGATCTTCTGCGCGACGCGGGACCAGACGGGCGCAGAGCCGGCGGCGGCAAGAAAGAAGAGCAGCAGCAGCGGCCCCTCCCATCCCGGCGCGTCCAGCGCGCTTTCCACGAAGAACAGGAACAGCGTGGAGGAAACCGCGACGGGCGCGGCATTGACCAGCGCGATCAGCAGCAGCCTGCGCGCGATCGGATCGGCCAGGACACGGCGAAACCCGCCCCGCGACGCGAGCGGGGTCGGATGCCACTCACCCCGCATCATCATGATCGCGACAAGGCACAGACCGGCGAAGGCGATGGCGAAGGCCGCGAAGGGCGCGCCGGTGAAAATCAGGACGGTCGGCGCGACCGAGGCCAGGCAGACACCCAGCAAAGCGCCGCTTTCCCGCCACGCCGCAAGCCGGAGATGGCCTTTCCGCCCCAGCGCGGCGGCGGTCTGAACGCCCTGGGCGTAGAAACAGATGGTGAGAAAGGAAAAGGCGGAAAAGAGCCCCGTCAGGGTAAGCCCGAACCACCACAGCGGCGCGACCGGGGGGGTGATCGCGAAAAGGCCGATCATGGAAAGCCCGAGCAGCAGGGTTGCCGCCGTCACTGCCACTGCGCGGCGGTTGCGCGTCGTCTGCGCCAGCCAGCCAAGCGCCGGATCCTGCACCACGTCGAACAGGCGCAACCCGAAAAGAACCGCGGCCAGCGCCGTCAGCCCCACCCCGTATTCGTCGACGAAGAACTTCGGTGCGTGGATGTAGATCGGCAACCCTGCGGAGGCGAGCATCGCCGCGAAGACCGCGTAGCCCGCCAGGCGGGCGGGTGGTTGGCTCACCGCGAAACCTCGTCGGCGGGCGGGGTCGGGCGCGGCCTGTAGGTGCCCCCCTTCCACCACAGCTTGAAGGCCTGCCAGTGGATCAGGCCCAGCACCCGGCGCGACCCGAACGGGCGGCGAAGCGCGGCACGCAGGAGACCGGCCGAGGTGAGCGGCCGTCTCTTGCCCGTCAACGTCGCGATCAGGCCCTCGTTCCCGTTGGAATAGTCGATCCAGATCCCGATGCGATCCTCGCGAATGTCGAACCGGAAGGCATAGCCGCCGGAGATCGGCTGAAACGGGGAGACATGGAAGATCTTGGTCGCGGTCAGGGTATCGGCGCGGGTGATTTCCGCATGGTCGGGACGGGCGCAGAGATAGGAATGGCGGTCCCCGAACGTGTTCGTGACCTCGGCAATGACGGCGCGCAGGACATGATCCGCATCATGGGCCAGCCAGAAGCTGACCGGGTTGAACACATGGCCCAGCATCCGGGGTTGCGCCAGCAGGTAGAGCGGCCCGCCCGTCACCCCGGCCAGACCATGCGCGGCCAGGACCTCGCGCGCCCATGGCGCGCCGCGGCCCTTTTTCGGCGCGCCGCCGTGATCGGTATCCCACAGCGAGGCCAGACCGCCGCAGTTGCGCCCGAACAGGCGCGGCGTTGGCGTCTCCTCCTCGGGCCGGAGCATCACGTAATCGATGCCGTATCTGAACGCATTCTCGACCGCACCGCGGCGACCGTGAAAGGTCTCGCCCGCAATATGATCGATGCGCGGCGTCACGCGGCCAGCGCCAACCTGTCGCGCTCGGCCATCGCCTCGATCACGTCGATGGCGCTGGCATAGCCGTCTTCGTGAAAGCCGTTTTTCATCCAGGCCCCGCAGAACCACGTGTTGTTCGTGCCGTTCATGGCCCGGATCCTACCCTGTGCGTCAAGCGCCGCAAGATCATAGACCGGGTGCCGGAACGTGGTCTGATCGTAGATCAGGGCCTCGTCGATCGGCCCGCGGCTGTTCAGCGTCACGAAAAGCGGGTCGCTTTCCGGGATCGGCTGAAGGCAGTTCATCCAGTAGGTCAGGTCGATCGGCCCGCCGCCGTGGCCCGGCCGTTCGGTGTAATTCCAGGAAGACCATGTCGCGCGGCGCTGCGGCATCGCGCGCCGGTCCGCATGAAGGATCGCCGTGTTCGGCTGATACCGCACGGCGCCAAGCGTTGCGGTCTCCTCGGGCGACGGATCGGCCAGCATGGCCAGCGTGTCATCCGAATGGGTGGCGAAGATGACCTCGTCGAACCTCTCCCACGCGCCTTTCCGGCAGATCTCGGCACCGCCCGCAATGCGCCGCACGGCCTCGATCCGCGCGCCGAGGCGGATATCGACACCCCGGCCCAGCATCGCGCTTTCAAGCCGTTTGACATATTCGACGGAACCGCCCTGAACCGTCCACCACTGATGCTGCCCCGACGCGCTCAGCAGGGCATGGTTGCGGAAGAACCGGATCAGCGCCTGCGCCGGAAACGCCATGATCTCTTCCTTGGGTGTGGACCAGATCGCCCCCGAGATCGGCGTGAGGTAATAGTCGCGGAACCACCGGCCCATCCGCATCTGCTCCATCAGCGCGCCCAGCGTCACGGTGCTGTCGGTCGCAACCCGTTCGGCGCGGGCGTTGAAGCGCAGGATGTCGCGGATCATGCGGGCGAAACCGGGCCGCAGCAGGTTCGATTTCTGCGCGAAAAGCGCCGGCAGGTTGCGCAGCCCGTATTCGATCGCCCCGCCGCCGATGGAGGCCGCAAAGCTCATGTCGCTGCGCGCCACCGGCACTTCAAGTTCCTTGAACAGGGCGGTGAGATGCGGGTAATTCGCATAGTTGAACACGATGAACCCGGTATCGACCGGCTGATCCCCGGTCTTGCCCGCCAGAACCGTTCTCGCATGCCCCCCAAGGCGCGGCTCCGCTTCGAACAGGGTCACCGCATGGGTCGTGGACAGATGGTAGGCGGCGGCCATTCCGGAGATCCCGGCGCCGATCACGGCTATGCGGCGCGGTGCGGCGTCGGTCGTTTCGAATGGCATGCAAACCCCTTTGTCAGATCCTTGACGGTTATCTGGGTTTACGGCCCATGTCCCGTCGCGGATGAAAGAAAAAAGATTGATCCACGCTAGGTTATCCCGCGTAGCCCTTGTATGCTTTTGATGAACGACCATGCTGACACAATTGACGCGCTGCCGCCGGGGGTGTTCCTCGCGCCATCTGCGATGGTCCGGGGTGCGGCGCGTGGGAAAGACGTGACGATCGTACAGAATAGTGAAGAGCACTGGGTTGCACGGGTTCAGGCCATTGCCACCGCTCAGGATCAGACGGCCTTCGCCGAGCTGTTCCGGCATTTTGCGCCCAAGGTCAAAGCGTTCCTGATCAAGTCCGGGGCGGATGCCGGCCTGGCCGAGGAATGCATGCAGGACGTCATGGCCACGCTGTGGCGCAAGGCGCACATGTATGACCCGTCGCGCGCAAGCGTGGCGACGTGGATCTTTACCGTCGCCCGGAACCGCAAGATCGACCTGCTTCGGAAATACGCACGACCCGAACCCGAGGATCTGCCCTGGGGCCCCGAACAGGCGCCGGATCAGGCCGATGTCCTTGCCCTTCAGCAGGAAAGCCACCGCCTCGCCGAGGCGATGAAGACACTTCCCGAAAAACAGCGGGTTCTTATCGAACGCGCCTATTTCGGCGACCTGACCCATAGTGAAATCGCCGCAGAAACCGGCCTGCCCCTTGGCACGATCAAGTCGCGCATTAGATTGGCGCTGGATCGGCTGCGGCACAACATGACGTGAAAGATATGCAAGACGTGAACCATCATATTTCAGACGATCTCCTGATGGGGTATGCCGCCGGCGCCCTGCCGCAGGCCTTCGATCTGGTCGTCGCCACCCATGTGTCGCTGAGCGACGAATCGCGGGCCCGTCTGGAAAGCTTCGAGGCGCTTGGCGGGGCGGTTCTGGACCATGTCGGCACCGCCGATCTGGACGAAGACAGCTTCGAGGCCACACTGGCGCGGATCTCCGCCGCGTCCGCGCCCGAACAGGCCCCCGCCCCCGAACCTGCCGAAACGGGTATTTTCCCGGCCCCGCTGCGCGATGTGGTCGGTGGCGATCTCGACGCCGTGAAATGGCGCGCCGTGGGCATGGGCGTCAAGCAATGCGTGCTGCATTCCGGCAAGGATGCCAGCGTCCGGCTGCTCTACATCCCCGCCGGGCAGGCCATGCCGATGCACAGCCATCGCGGCACCGAGATGACGCTGGTGCTTCAGGGCGCCTATTCCGACGAAGAGGACCGGTTTGCGCGCGGCGACGTGGAAATCGCGGGCGAGGAAACCAACCATACCCCCACCGCCGACCCGGGTGAGGATTGCATCTGCCTTATCGCCACCGATGCACCGCTGAAGTTCAACGGTCTGCTGCCGCGCATCGCGCAGCCTTTCGTGGGCATCTGACGGTTTTTTCCGACAAGATTTTCGAATTGCATGTCGCGCGCCGGTGACCCCCGCGCGCGACCGGGTTTATGGTGGCGGCGTGGCGGTGGCATCCATGTGTTAAGCTGTTGTTGGCCAA
>JACNMN010000004.1 GCA_020622165.1 Boseongicola sp. H5 | reverse complement strand
TTGTGTGTGCTTTTGTGTTTTTTTCCATAATTTTTTTTATTTTTGGATGGCGCGCGCGGGCCCCCCCGCCCCGCGACCGTGTTTATGGTGCCTGCGAGGAGGTGCCATCCATGTCTGACGCTTTTCTTGCCCATGTCTCGCGCACGCTCGACGAAATCCGCGCGGACGGGCTCTACAAGATCGAACGCCCGATCACATCGCCCCAGGGCGGCCACGTGTCGGTCGCGGAGGAGGGGGGAACGCGGGAGTTCCTCAATCTCTGCGCCAACAACTATCTCGGGCTGGCCAATCATCCCGATCTGATCGCGGCAGCGCGCGCGGCGATGGACAGTCATGGCTACGGCATGGCGAGCGTCCGGTTCATCTGCGGCACGCAGGATCTGCATCGGGAGCTGGAGACCGCGCTGGCGCGGTTTCTGGGCAAGGAGGATTCGATCCTCTTCGCAGCCTGCTTCGACGCCAATGGCGGCCTGTTCGAGCCCCTGCTCGGGCCCGAGGACGCGGTGATCTCCGACGCGCTGAACCATGCCTCGATCATCGACGGGATCCGCCTCTGCAAGGCGAGACGCTATCGATATGCCAATGCCGACATGGATGAGCTGGAGACGCAGCTGAAGGCCGCGCGGGCCGAAGGGGCGCGAACCATCATGATCGCCACCGATGGCGTGTTCTCCATGGACGGATACCTGGCGCCCCTGGCCGAGATCACGGCGCTGGCCGCCGCCTATGACGCGGTCGTCATGGTGGATGACTGCCATGCAACGGGGTTCATGGGGCCGCAGGGCCGCGGCAGCCCGCACCATGCCGGCGTGGCCGACCATGTGCCTATTCTGACAGGAACTCTGGGCAAGGCGCTTGGCGGCGCGATCGGCGGCTATATCGCCGGGCCGCAACCCGTGATCGACCTGCTGCGCCAGCGCGCGCGCCCGTATCTGTTTTCCAACGCCCTGCCGCCCGCGGTCTGCGCGGCCGGTATCGCGGCGCTCAGGCTGGTCGAAAACGGCGACGGATTGCGGAAGGCGCTGTCTGACAACGCCGCCTTCTGGCGGGCCGGGCTGACCGATCTGGGGTTCGATCTGCTGCCCGGCGAGCATCCGATCATCCCAGTGATGCTGGGCGATGCGCGGCTGGCGCAGGAAATGGCGCGGGCGCTGTCCGAGCGTGGCGTCTACGTCGCGGGGTTTTTCTTTCCCGTCGTCCCGAAGGGCAAGGCGCGGATCAGGACGCAGATGAACGCGGCCCTGACGCGCGACGATCTCGACCGCGGCTTGCAGGCCTTCGCAGAGGCGGGCCGCAGGCTCGGGGCGATCGGATGACCACGCTCAGCGACCGGGCCATCGCGGGGTATGACGCCGCGGCCGACGAGCTGATCGCCCGTTACGGCGACCTGTGCCAGGATACCCTTTTCGCGCCGGTCGCACGCCATCTGCCCACTGGCCCGATCCGCGTTCTGGATGTGGGGGCCGGGCCGGGACATGGCGCCCTGTGGTTCGCCGCCAAGGGCCATGACGTGACCGCCGTGGAGCCGGCGGCGCGGTTCCGCGCTCACATGGCAGCCTGCGGGTCCCAGATCACGATCCGCCCCGGCCGCCTGCCCGCTCTGGACGGCGTGGATGGCCCGTTCGATCTGATCACCTCGACCGGGGTCTGGCAGCATCTCGACCCGGCGGACCGGCCGCGGGCCTTTCGCCGGCTGTTCGGCCTCCTGCACCCCGACGGCCGGTTGATCCTGTCCTTGCGGCATGGGCCGTCCCACCCGGCCCGGCCGGTTGCGGCCTGCGATCCGGAAGACCAGATCGCCCTGGCGCGGTCGCAGGGCCTCGATCTGTGCGACAGGATCGACACCGCGTCGCAGCAGCCCGCCAACAGGGCCGCCGGTGTGACCTGGACCTGGCTTGTGCTCACCAAAGGGGCAATCTCATGAAAAACGACATGCGCGCGCTGGTGAAGACCGGCCCGGTTCAGGGGCTGGAGATGCGAAATGCCCCGGTGCCCGAAATCGGCCCCGACGAAGTGCTGATCCGGATCAACAAGACCGGCATCTGCGGCACCGACATCCATATCTGGAACTGGGATGACTGGGCCGCCAGAACCGTGCCGACGCCGCTTGTGACCGGCCATGAATTCGCGGGCCGGATCGTCGAGCTGGGGCGGCATGTCGAAGGCCTTTCGCTTGGGCAGCGCTGCTCGGGCGAGGGGCATCTGATCGGCAAGACCTCGCGGCAGTCGCGGGCGGGCAAATTCCACCTGGACCCCGAAACCCGCGGGATCGGGGTGAATGAACAGGGCGCCTTTGCCGAATATCTTGCGCTGCCCGCGTTCAACGTGGTGCCCCTGCCCGATGCGATCGATGACGAGATCGGCGCGATCCTGGACCCGTTGGGCAATGCGGTCCACACGGCGCTGAGCTTCGATCTGCTGGGTGAGGACGTGCTGGTCACCGGCGCGGGGCCGATCGGGATCATGGCCGCCGCCGTGGCGCGCCACGCGGGCGCCCGCCACGTGGTGATCACCGATGTGAACCAGGCCCGGCTCGATCTGGCCGGGCAGGTCGCCGATGTCCGGCCGGTCAATGTGACGACCGAGGATCTGGCCTCGGTCTTCCCCGAACTGGGGATGAAACAGGGGTTCGATGTGGGGCTGGAGATGTCCGGCAATCAGGCGGCGCTGGACCAGATGGTCGAAACGATGGTGATGGGCGGGCGCATCGCGCTTCTGGGCATCCCGCCGGGCAAATCGCCGGTCGACTGGAGCCGGATCGTCTTCAAGGCGATCACGATCAAGGGCGTCTACGGGCGGGAGATCTTCGAAACCTGGTACAAGATGATCGCGATGCTGGAAAACGGGCTGGACGTGCGCCGGGTGATCACGCACCGGTTCAGCGCTTCGGAGTATCGCGAGGGGTTCGCCGCGATGTTGTCAGGGACCAGCGGCAAGGTGGTTCTGGACTGGACCTGACACACGGAACAATCGGCCGGGGCCACGCCCGGCCGGATCGACGCCCGCCAGCCGCAGCATGTGCCAGATCATCGCCTGGTTGGAGGAGATGACGGGGATATCCAGCATCGCCTCAGCCCGATCGAGAATGCCGAAGCTGCGCAGGTTTGTGCAGCTGACAAACACCGCATCCGGCCCCACGGCACCTCCCGCCTCCGCAATCGCGGCAAGGGTCGAGGCTTCGGTGATCCGGGCGACGGTCCGTTCCTCCTTGCAGGCGAACGAGACATCGGCCAGCACATCGATGCCGGACCGGGCAAGGGCCGCCCGGATCGGGGCCGTCACCTCCGGCACATAGGGCGTGACCATCGCGATCCGGCGCGCACCCAGAAAGTCCAGCGCCGAGAGAACAGCGCTCAGCGGGTCGGTCACCGCGGCGCGGGGATGGTGCCGCCCGATCAGCGCGGCCACCGTTTCCGGCCCGATGACCGTCGCCCCCGAGGTGCAGGCATAACCGATCACGTCCAACCCCGCCGGCAAAAGCGCCGCGGTGTCCGGCAGCGCGGCCTCCATCAGGCGCAGCGTTTCAGGCGTGACCTCGGGGTGGGACGGAATGCGCGCATGAAACAGGTTGATCTCCGGGTCGCGGAGCGTCGTGCGCGCCTCGTGCTCCAGCGTCTCGTCGGCGGAAAGCACGATAAGGCCAAGCCGTGCCGCCGCACCGGCACCGTCGTCAAATTCGCAGGCAACTGGCATCGGCCGCCCCCTTCAGATAACCGGCAAGTCCGGCGGTGTCCGCTCGGACAGAAGCTCGGGACCCGCTTCGGTGATCAGGATGTTTTCCTCATGCACCATCATCCGGCCGCCGGGCAGCGGCAGACTCGGCTCCAGCGTCAGCACCATGCCCGCACAAAGCACCGTCTGGTCATGCGCCGCGACGGAAGGCCATTCCGTCAACTGCATTCCCAGCCCATGCCCCATGCGCCCGATATCCGCGCCGTCGCCCAGCCCGTCGGCCATCGCGGCAAAGAGCCCGGCGCAGGTGATGCCCGGCCGCGCGGCGGCCAGGCCGCGTTCCACCGCCTGCCACAGGGCCGCATGGCCCTGCCGCGCCGCGGCGCTTGCCCGCCCGATGGCCCAGTTCCGGTCGAAATCGCAGAAATACCCGGCCCGGGTGGCACCGGTATCCAGCATAAGCACGTCGCCCGGCTGCAACGGCCTGTCGGACGGCGGGGAGATCACATCGCGGTAGCCGCCCGGGCCCGCGCCCCCGACCAGATAGGGCACATCCTCGGCCCCGGCTTCCAGCAGCGCGATGCGAAAGCGGCGGAACACGTCCTCCAGCGGCTGGCCTGCGTGAAAAAGATCCGGCGCGCGGGCAAAGGCCCGGCTGCCGATGGCGCAGATCTCGCGGATCACCGCGATCTCGGCGGCGGATTTCACCATCCGAAGCGCCTTGATCAGGGGCGTCCCGTCGACCCAACTGGCCGAGAGCCCGGCGCGCAGCCGGTCGAACTCCGCCAGCGGCATCCGCAGCGCGGCCTCCTCGCCCATCGGCAGGGCAATGGTCTGAAACGGGGACAGGGCGCGGGCCAGCAATGTCAGCCCCTCGTCGCCGCCGCTCGGTGCAGGGAAACTGCGGATATCGGTGACCCATGTGGTTGCCATCAGGTCGGCGCCGATGCCCGGGATCACCGCGATCGGCGCACCGCGCGCGGGCACGATCAGAAACCAGGCCCGTGTCGGGCTTTGCCAGAACGGCGTGCGGAAGCCGGTGAAGTAGCGCATCTCCGCCTCGGTGCAGACCAAAAGGGCGTCGATGGACTGTGCGTGCATCGCGCGCTGCACCGCTTCGGTGCGCGCCTGAAACTCCTCGGCCGGGAAATCAGGCATCGACGGCCCCTTCGGAGAGATAGATCACCACGCGGGAGGTCGCCGAAAGGCCCGCCGCCTTCCGGTCGATCAGGGCAAGTCCCGCAAACCCGGCCCCGCCCGAGGGCGAGGTGGCAAGACCGTGTGGCGGCAGCGCCTCGATGGCGGTTTCGACCTCGGCATCGTCAAGGGTCAGGAACGCGTCCGCGTTCCGGGCCAGCGTTTTCAGGGCATCAGCGAGGGTTCCTTGCAATCCAGCCGCCCCATGCGCGACACCGGACCGTGTGCCACCACCGGGGCGCCCGCGCGAATGCTCTCCTGAAGCGCGGGTGCGGCGGTCGGCTCGACGACGATGATCCGCGGAGCGTCCCCCCACACGCGCCGCGCATGGGCCGCGCAGGCCGCAGCCAGCCCGCCGACACCGGCCTGAAGAAACAGATGCGTCGGCGGAGTCTCAAGGCCCGCCGCGACCTCCGCCGCCATGGCCAGATAGCCCTGCATCACCGCCTGCCCGCCATCGTATCCGGGCCATGTCGAATCGGACAGGAGCGTCCAGCCCTCGGCCTCCGCGCGGGCGGCGGCAGCGGCCATGCTGGCCTCGTACTCCGCCCCTTCGACAACCACCTCCGCGCCGTATCCTTTCAACCGGTCTGCAAAGGCGGCCGGGACGGTCTCGGCCAGATAGATCACCGCGCGGGCCCCGAACACCCGCGCCCCCGCCGCAACCGACAGCCCGTGATTTCCGGCCGAGGCCGCGACATAGGTCCTGCCCCGCAGGGCCGCGGCCGTCCTCTCCGGCGCATCGGGCGAAGGCCCCAGAAGCAGGGCCGCGTCCCGCGCGATGACATGGGCCGCGCCAAGCGCCTTGAAACTGCCCAGTCCCATGCGGTCCCGCTCATCCTTGATATGGATCGCGCCGATCCCCAGCGTGGCGGCAAGAGCCGGCACCTCCAGCAGCGGGGTCGGCGCATGGGCCGGGCAGCGGTCCAGAAGTGCCGTCACCGGGGATGGGTCCGACAGGGCCTGCCCGCAGATGGCGGCAATCGCCTCGGGCAAGGCGGCCCCGCGATAGGGGTTCGGCAGCAATCTCACACCCTGTCCTTTCACTCAACGCACCCGCCACAGCCTGACCAGGCGACGGCAGAATGCAAGTCGCCTTGACTTCGTTGTAATTGCAACGATACTCTCCGCCAACGCTTGAACAGGGCACCGGAGGAGACATCGATGAACACGCAGACCACGCCGCGCGGGATGGTGCAGGCCGCCACGCCCGTCGGCACCACCGAAGGCTACATGCCCGGCTTCGGGAACGATTTCGAGACCGAGGCGCTGCCCGGCGCCCTGCCGCAAGGGATGAACAGCCCGCAGAAATGCAATTACGGGCTTTACGGTGAGCAACTGACCGGCACCGCCTTCACCGCGCCGCAACACCAGAATGAACGAACCTGGTGCTATCGCATCCGCCCCTCGGTCAGGCATTCCAGCCGCTACACCAAGATCGACCTGCCCTACTGGAAATCGGCACCGCATGTGGACCCCGACGTGATCAGCCTCGGCCAGTACCGGTGGGATCCGGTGCCGCATACCGATACCCCGCTGACATGGCTGACCGGCATGCGCACGATGACCACGGCGGGCGATGTGAACACGCAGGTGGGCATGGCCAGCCATATCTATCTGGTCACCGCCTCGATGGAGGATGCGTATTTCTATTCCGCCGACAGCGAATTGCTGATCGTGCCGCAGGAGGGCACGCTCCGGTTCTGCACCGAACTGGGGATCATCGACCTCGCGCCGCAGGAAATCGCCGTGATCCCGCGCGGGCTGCTCTATCGGGTGGAGGTGATCGACGGCCCGGCCCGCGGCTTCGTCTGCGAAAACTACGGCCAGAAGTTCGAGCTGCCGGGCCGCGGCCCGATCGGGGCCAACTGCATGGCCAACCGGCGCGATTTCAAGACACCCGTCGCGGCGTTCGAGGATCGCGAGGTCCCGTCCACGGTGACGGTCAAATGGTGCGGCCAGTTCCATGAATGCGAAATCGGCCACAGCCCGCTGGACGTGGTCGCCTGGCACGGAAACTACGCACCGGTGAAGTACGATCTGAAAACCTACTGCCCGGTGGGCGCGATCCTGTTCGACCACCCGGATCCGTCGATCTTCACGGTCCTGACCGCGCCGTCGGGCGTGCCGGGCACCGCGAATATCGACTTCGTGCTGTTCCGCGAGCGCTGGATGGTGGCCGAGGATACGTTCCGCCCGCCGTGGTATCACAAGAACATCATGTCCGAACTGATGGGCAACATCTATGGCCAGTACGATGCGAAGCCCCAGGGCTTCGTGCCCGGTGGCATGAGCCTCCACAACATGATGTTGCCCCACGGGCCCGACCGGACCGCGTTCGACGGCGCCTCCAACGCCGATCTCAAGGCGGAGAAGCTGGACAACACGATGTCCTTCATGTTCGAAACCCGCTTTCCCCAGCATCTGACCGGCTTTGCCGCCAACGAAGCGCCGTTGCAGGACGACTACATCGACTGCTGGACCTCGCTGGAGAAGAAATTCGACGGAACGCCGGGCAAGAAGTAGTCCGACCGGGGGCCTTGCCATCCACACCCCGCCTCGCACAGACTGCGCGGGAGGGGGATGCGGCGGAACATGACCGACGGTCGGAACAGATACGGCCCGCCAAGGGCGGAATTGTGGTTTCGGCTGGTGTTTTCACTGGCCGGGCTGGCCTTCATGGCCGTGGCCGTCTTCTATCGGGGCATCGCCGGTCTGGCTTGGTTCGAGATCATGATCTTCGGCGGGCTTTTCTTCGGCGGCACAACCGTCTGGTGCATTCTGAAACTGTTGCGGAGAGACCATCCATGAGCACGGGCATGATCATTCGTTTGGTGTTGATGGGGCTGGTGTTTCTGGTCTGGGCGGGAATGATGTTCTCCACCCTGTTCACCTTGCGCGCGCGCGCGGAGACGCGGACCGGCCGGGCCCTTTCGGGACCGCGCGTCTTTCTGCAGGAGCTGGGCGTCTGGCTGCGGTCTCCCGAGGACAAATCCAGCCGCCGCACCCTGTTTTTCCTGACCTTCGTCCTGCTCGTGATGTCGGTGCAGAACGCCTTCGCCTCCGGGTCATGATCGCGCTCGACTACCGCCCGCCCGACACGCCGCTGACCATTCTCCACGAAGACCACGAACTGATCCTGGTCGACAAGCCCAGCGGGTTGCTCAGCGTTCCGGGCAAGGGCGATCATCTGGCCGACTGCCTGCTGAGCCGGATCCAGGCCGCCTTTCCCGAGGCGCTTCTGGTGCATCGCCTGGATATGGACACATCCGGGGTGATGGTCTTTGCCCGCAGCCCCCATGCGCAGCGGCATCTGGGCCTGCAATTCGAAAAACGGCATGTCAAAAAGGTTTATATCGCAAGGGTTTGGGGGCATGTGGCCGAAAAGGAGGGGCATATCGACCTGCCCCTGATCGTGGATTGGCCGAACCGCCCCCTGCAACATGTGAACCATGAAACCGGCAAGCCCGCACAGACCGACTGGCGCGTGGTGCGGCATGAGGAAACCTCGACGCGCATAAGGCTTTACCCCAAGACCGGGCGCTCGCATCAGCTTCGTGTTCACATGAAGGAAATCGGCCACCCGATCCTCGGCGATCCGTTTTACGCCAGCGGCCCGGCGCGGGATTTCCCAAGGCTGATGCTGCATGCGGAAAGCCTGAAACTGCGTCATCCCGATGGCGGGAAGGGCATGAGCTTCCGCGCAACGGCACCGTTTTGAAGTCGCCGGATCATATCGCGGCCCGCGCCCGCCCTCGGGCAAGCGGGTCTCCGCGCCTCAGTCGTCGAACGGGCGGTCGGCGCTCCAGTCATAACGGCCGCTGTCCCGCTCCTCGACGGCCTGTTTCCAGCCCACCTGCTCCGCCCGCGCCTTGAAGGCGAGACCTTCGGGGGAGTGGCGCGTGATCCCGTCGAAAACCGTGGCAAGGCGCTGGCTCGCGATCAGCGCCGCCTCGAACCCCTGATTGAGAACCATCTTGTGCATGGCAAGCTGGTTGATCGGCACGCGCGACATCCGGTCGGCCAACGCCTCCACCTCCGCATCCAGATCGGTAGCAGGCACGGATCTCAGAACCAGCCCCATCCGCGCCGCCTCCACCCCGGTGATCCGGTCGCCGGTGAACAGCATCCGCTTTGCCTTCTCCGGACCCAGCCGAAACCCCCACATCGCCGTGGTCGGGCTGCCCCAGACGCGGGCGGGCATGTAGCCGATCTGCGCGTCATCGGCCATGATCGTCAGATCGGCACAAAGCGCGATGTCGGAGCCGCCTGCCACGGCATAGCCGTGAACCTTGCAGATCACCGGTTTCAACGCCCGGAACAGCGACATGAAATGCTGCGTGTTGGCCCACATGAACTGATAATCGCGGATCGGATCCCAGGGCATCTCCTGCGTGATCCTGTTGTTCGGATCGGCGGCGTAATGGGCCAGATCATAGCCCGCGCAAAACGCTGTCCCCGCCCCTGACAGCAGCATGACATGCACATCCGGATCGGCATCGGCGCGGGCCACGGCCGCGGCCAGATCGCCCGGCATGTCGTCGTCGATCGCGTTCATCACCTCCGGCCGGTTCAGCGTGATCCGCGCAATGCGGCCGGTCCGTTCATAAAGGACTGTCGGCATCCGAACCCTCCCCCTGACTTCGGGGGCAACCGTGGCAGAGCCGGCGAGCCGCGGCAATCCTCCCTAGCCCAGCCGCCGCATCCGGCTGTCGCCTTCGGCCCCGGCCATCGCCCGCGCGTGGGCGGCAAGCCACAGATCGTCCAGCGCCCGCAGCTCGGCGGCATCGAACCGCTCCGCGATCTCCCAGTAGCGGCCCGAGGGCACCATGTAGCCCAGCGCCCGTTCCCGGGCCTCCGCCGCCGCCATGCTCTCCGGCTCTGGCGTGAGCATCGGCACCGTCGAAAGCGTATCGGGTGTGCCGCGCGGAAACAGCAGCCGGCTCTCACCCCTCGAAAGCGTCACGCAGGCGCAACCGCGCGCCCCGGCGATCAGCGCAAGCCGCGCCGATTTCGCCTCCAGCGACTGCAAGGTGATATCCTCGCGCAGCGGATCGGCATCGCCCCGGCCATAGAAATGGGTCTTGCCGGTGGCAGGGTAGATCATGTTGCAGCCGACAAAGGCCATCACCTCGGGCCGCAGCGTGGCCAGCGCCCAGTATCCGGCGGTAAACGCCATGGTGCCCCCGGCATAGACGAAACCGCCAAGGCTGTTCTGCACCGGCACATACTCCGCCGCGTCCACCATCCGCTGGCCCGGTGCCATGTCGGTGGGGCGGCGTTCGGGCGGGAAATCCTCCGGGTGGATCGTGAAATCCCAATCCGGGCGGATCGCCCAGGCGTTGTTGATCGCAACGATATGGGTGAAGGGGCCCCGCGCCCACCCGGCGGCCTCGGTGGCGTCGGGGCCGCTCCCGATGATCAGAACCCTGGTCGGTCTTGCGGTCATGGTTCCCGGCTCCTGCGGATCTCGCGCAGGTCGCGCGGGCGTTCCCTGCACGACATAGGGGCCTTTCCGGCGGCGGCCACAAGAAAACGCATGTCACCAAAGACCGGCGCCGGCGGCTCAGCCCCAGCCGCTGACCGCCTTGACCTCAAGGAACTCATGCAGGCCGAAGGCACCGCCTTCCCGGCCGTTGCCCGATTGCTTGAACCCGCCAAAGGGGGAGCCCTGCCCGAACCCGGTGCCGTTGCCCTCCACCATGCCGGAGCGCAGCTTGCGCGCCACCCGGCGGAGTTTTTCCCGATCCGGGGTCTGCACGTAATTCGTCAGCCCGTAGGGCGTGTCATTGGCCATCTGCACCGCATGGGCCTCGTCCTCGAAGGGCAGTATCGACAGAACGGGCCCGAAAATCTCCTCGCGGTAGATGGTCATGTCCGGGGTGACGTCGGCAAAGACCGTCGGGCGGACGTAATAGCCCCGGTTCAGGTTTCCGGGCCGCCCGGTCCCGCCCGCAACCAGACGGGCCCCTTCGTCGATCCCTTTTTGTATAAGATCCTGGATCTTGTTGAACTGCGTCTCGCTGACGGCGGGGCCGATATGGCGGCCCTCCTCGCTTGCGGGGCCGACGGTGGTGGCCTTCGCGGTGGCCTCCGCGATCTCCACGGCTTGCTCATACCGGCTCCGCTCGACCAGCATCCGCGTGGGGGCGTTGCAAGACTGCCCGGTATTGCGGAAACACCGGATCACGCCGGATTTCACGGCCTTTTCATCGGCATCGGCGAAGATGATGTTCGCGCCCTTGCCGCCAAGCTCCAGACTGACGCGCTTGATCGTGTCCGCCGCGGCGATGGAAATCAGGCGACCGGCCCGGGTGGAGCCGGTGAAGCTCACCATGTCCACATCCGGATGCGCCGACAGCGTGCTGCCCACGCCCGGCCCGTCGCCATTGACCAGATTGAAGACACCGGGGGGCAGATCGGCCTCGTCCATCATCTCGGCGAACAGCAGGCCCGAAAGCGGCGCAATCTCCGACGGCTTCAGAACCATGGTGTTGCCGGTGACAAGCGCGGGCGCGCATTTCAGCACGATCTGGTTCATCGGCCAGTTCCACGGCGTGATCAGCGCGCAGACACCGACCGGCTCGTACACGATGCGCTCGGACGGCGCGTGATCGCCAAGCGGATGATCCCAGGCGAAGGATCTGGCCGCGTTCAGCGTCCCGTCAAGATGCCAGATGCCCGCGCCGACCTGCTGCTGCCGGGCCAGATCGATGGGGGCGCCCATTTCGGTGCTGATCGCGTCGGCCATCTCGTCGCCGCGTTTCTTGTAGACATCGCGCAGGCGCTCCAGCGCGGCGATGCGGTCTGCCACCGGGGTCGCGGCCCAGCCGTCGAACGCGGCCTTCGCGGCGGCGACCGCGGCATTCGTGTCGGCCTCCGAGCCGAGCGAGATGGTCGCGCAGACCTCCTCGTTGGAGGGGTTGATGACCGGGTGGTCGTCGGGCTGGCTCGGGTCCACCCACTGACCGTTGATGTAGAACTGTGTCGAGACTGGCATGGTGCGGCTCCCTTCGCTGTCGCCGCGCACCAAAGCACCGGGGTTCGCCCGGCGCAAGGGGGGCGGGAACAGCCGTTCGCGCCACGCCCGGAAGGGGCGGAAACCGGCCTTAATCGTCCCCTGCGACGCCGCGCGCCCGTGAATCTTTCTCCGCGCGATCCTATCTGCGGATATACGACGGCAACGAAGAGGGAGCCTGCTATGGGTTTGCGTATCAATGACACTGTGCCCGATCTGACGGTCGAAACCGATCAGGGGCGTTTCAGCCTGCATGAATGGATCGGCGACAGCTGGGCCATCCTGTTTTCCCACCCGAAGGATTTCACGCCCGTGTGCACGACCGAGTTCGGCGCGGTGGCGCAACTGGCCGATGAATGGGCCGCGCGCGGCACCAAGGTGATCGGCGTGTCCGTGGACGGGGTGGAGGATCACAAGAAATGGAAGACCGATATCGAGGCCGTGGGCGGCGCGAAGGCCGGTTTTCCGATCATCGCCGATGACGGGTTGGAGGTGTCGAAAGCCTTCGACATGCTGCCCGCGGAGGCTTACCTGCCCGATGGGCGCACCCCCGCCGACAGCGCGACGGTGCGCTCCGTCTTCATCATCGGTCCCGACAAGCAGATGAAGCTTTCGATGACCTATCCGATGAATGTGGGCCGGAACTTCGCCGAAGTTCTGCGCGCGCTGGACGGGTTGCAGACCGCGGCGCGCGAGAACGTGGCGACGCCCGCAAACTGGGTGCCCGGGCAGGATGTGGTCGTGCCGGTGGCCGTGTCCGACGAGGATGCGATTGCGAAATACGGCGCGATCGAGACCAAGCTTCCCTATCTGCGGATGGCGAAACTCCCCGGCTGACCGCCGGTCCGCATGGCGGAGACCAATACCCCCCGGCTGCGACTGCCGGGGGGTTTCTTGTTCACGGGTTCACCGCCGTCTGCGTTCGTTGTCGGGCCGGGCGCACCTTCTCCGGTGCCCCCCAAGGCGACGGATCACCTTTCCGCGCCCAGATGCCGCTCTCCCCGCGCCCTCGCCAGCGCGATCTGTTTCTGCCGCTCCCGGAACCGCGCCCGGTCGGCCTCGGAATGCTCCTCCAGACAATGGTGGCAGGAAACGCCCTCCTCGAACTCCGGGCGCGTCAGATCGTCCGGCTCCAGCGCCCGCCGGCACGCGCGGCACAACACATGCGGCCCCTCGGCCAGCCCGTGCCCCACCGAAACCCGCTCGTCGAACACGAAACACGCCCCGCGCCACAGGCTCTGCTCCGGCGGCACCTCTTCAAGATACTTCAGGATACCGCCTTTCAGGTGAAAGACCTGCTTCACCCCCTGCCCGATCAGATAACCAGTTGATTTCTCGCACCGAATACCGCCTGTGCAAAACATCGCGATGCGTTTGTTGTGGAACCGGTCCGCGTTGGCTTCCCACCATGCGGGGAAGTCGCGGAAGCTGTCGGTTTCGGGGTCGACCGCGCCCTCGAACGTCCCGATCGCCACTTCATAGGCATTGCGTGCGTCGATGACCGCCACATCCGGGCTCTGGATCAGCGCGTTCCAGTCGGCGGGCTCCACATAGCGGCCCACCGCGCAGGTCGGGTCCACATCCGGCTGCCCCATCGTCACGATCTCGCGTTTCAGGCGCACCTTCAGCCGCCCGAAGGGCATTTCGGCGGCCGGGCTTTCCTTCCACTCCAGCGTTTCGAACCCGGGCAGGCCACGAATATGGGCCAGCACCGCCTGCACGCCCTCATGCGGCCCCGCGATCGTGCCGTTGATCCCTTCGCGGGCCAGCAGAAGCGAGCCCTTCACGCCGCCGGCCTCGCAGATGCGCCGCAGGGGCGCGCGCAAGCCATCGGGCTCCGCGACCGGTGTGAAATGATAAAGTGCCGCCACAGTGAACATGACCGCCGATGTAGTCTCTCGGTCCCCGCTCTTGCAAGCCGTCATGCGGGGCCGGATGTCGCCGTAGCGCCGTAGCGCCGGTGCATTGACCCCGCGCCGCCTGCTCCGTAACCATTCGGCAAGAGCGAAAGGACCCCCATGCACGACGCAACCCACGCCCTGATCGTGATCGATGTCCAGAATGACTTCTGCCCCGGCGGCGCGCTGGCCGTTCCGGGCGGCGACGAAATCGTGCCGGGCATCAACGCGCTGATGGCGGAGTTTCAGGCCGTCATCCTGACGCAGGACTGGCACCCGGCGGGACATTCCAGCTTTGCCTCGCAACATGCCGGGCAGGCCCCCTATTCCGTCGTCGATTTCCCCTACGGCCCGCAGGTTCTCTGGCCCGATCACTGCCTCCAGGGCTCGCCGGGCGCGGCCTTCCACCCCGGGTTGCACACCGATCCGGCCCAGATGATCATCCGCAAGGGCTTCCGCCCCGCCATCGACAGCTATTCGGCCTTTTTCGAGAATGATCACACCACCCCCACTGGCCTTGACGGCGCGCTCAGAAGCCGCGGCATCACCCATCTGACCATGGTGGGCCTCGCCACAGATTTCTGTGTCAATTACTCCGCGCAGGATGCCGCCCGCCTCGGCTTCGCGGTCGAGGTGCGGACCGATCTCTGCCGCGCCATCGATCTGGACGGATCGCTCGGGGCCGCCGAAGACGGCATGCGCGCCGCCGGCGTCACCCTGCGCTAGCCCGGCTGGACTCCCCTCCGCCCGCTTGCTTTAACCCAAAGGACCAGTTGAGGGGAGACCACACGCATGGTCGACATCGCCACCCGCGTCTACAACCACAAATGGAAGATCGACCCGATCGTCCGCTCCCTGATCGACACGGATTTCTACAAGCTCCTGATGTGCCAGTCCGTGTTCCGCAACCGGCCCGACACGCAGGTCACATTCTCGCTCATCAACCGCACCACGCGCATCCCGCTGGCCTGGCTCATCGACGAGGGCGAGCTGCGCGAACAGCTCGACCATATCCGCACCCTGCGCCTGCGTCGGGGCGAAAGCACCTGGATGCGCGGCAACACCTTCTACGGCAAGCGGCAGATGTTCTCCCCCGCCTTCATGGAATGGTTCGAGAACCTGCAACTGCCCCCCTACCATCTCGAACGCGTCGGCGACCAGTACGAGCTGACCTTCGAAGGCGCCTGGCCCGAGGTCATGCTCTGGGAAATCCCCGCCCTCGCCGTGCTCATGGAACTACGCGGCCGCGCCGTGCTCTCCACCATGGGCAAGTTCGAGCTGCAGATCCTCTACGCCCGCGCCATGACCAAGCTCTGGGAGAAGATCGAACGGCTCAAACCCATCGACGGGCTGCGCATCGCCGATTTCGGCACCAGACGCCGCCACTCCTTCCTCTGGCAGGACTGGTGCGTGCAGGCCATGCAGGAGGGGCTGGGCGACGCCTTTCCCGGCACGTCGAACTGCCTCATCGCCAAGAACCGCGACCTTGAGGCGATCGGCACCAATGCCCACGAACTGCCCATGGTCTATGCCGCGCTGGCCGGGGATGACGCGAGCCTCGCCGCCGCCCCCTACGATGTGCTCTCCGACTGGCACGAGGAGCATGACGGCAACCTCCGCGTCATCCTGCCCGACACCTACGGCACCAGGGGCTTCCTCGACCGCGCGCCCGACTGGCTGGCGGGCTGGACCGGCATCCGCATCGATTCAGGTGACCCCGCCAAGGGCGCCGAGATCGCCATCGACTGGTGGAAAAGCCGGGGCGAGGACCCGCGCGAGAAGCTGGTGATCTTCTCCGACGGTCTGGACGTCGACAAGATCGAGACGCTGCACGCCCAGTTCTCCGGCCGTGTCCGGGTGAGCTTCGGCTGGGGCACGCTTTTGACCAATGATTTCAGGGGGCTGGTGAAAGACGACGCGCTGGCGCCCTTCTCTCTGGTCTGCAAGGCCATTGCGGCGAACGGGCGGCCTACGGTGAAGCTCTCCGACAACCCGGAAAAGGCCATGGGGCCGGAAGCCGAGATCGAGCGCTACAAGCGGGTGTTCGGGGTTGGGGAGCAGGAACGGGTGGAGGTGGTGGTTTAGCGTTTGCACGGAGTCAGGCGTCGTCCTCCAGTATTCTCAACAAAGAAGGATATGCGTACAATCCGGGTGCTCGACCGGAAGGGGGAACCATTGTTTCAAGTAACCCCTCTCTGACCAAACGCGGAGTAAAATTCCTCAATGTCGATTTAGGCCCGGCGGCCGCGTCGACAAAATGATTGTTCCAGAAGACCGGGTAGTTGAACACATAGTCGACCGCAGAGTGAAAGTATTGTGACCGCAGAACATGGCGAAACTTTTCTTTTGTGTCTTCGTAGTGCGCTTGGATTTTTTCGACCGTGTCCATATTTTTTTCGGCCTGCGCTGCTAACCCCGACAAGAAGAAGCCACACCAAGCTGACCAGTCGGCCGTTTTCGAGATTTGGCGCAACATGTATACATAAGTATCTTTATTTCTTTCAAAATAATCGCTCACGAAAAAATGCGGCGCGCTGAGAATATCATATTCCCAAAGCAACAGCGGGATGAGCATGCGTCCTACACGCCCGTTCCCGTCTTCAAATGGATGAAGGGCCTCGAATTCTGCATGTGCTATCGCGGTTCGCACCAACGGATGCTGCGAATCGTGCCTGATAAAATCAACGAGGCGTTTCATGCCGTCAGGAAGGTCGTTTGGTGAAATCGGGATGAAATCAACTCGTCGCTGCGCTTTGTCACCGACATAGTTCTGCTCTTCCTTGTATTCTCCCGGTCTTTGCTTGGCACCTCGTCCTGCGCTCAAGAGCGTTCGGTGGGCATTCTTTATGAGCATCTCCGAGATGGGGTGCCCATCGCGTATCTGGCTTTCGGCTTGTCTGAGCGCGCGTGCATACAAAGAAACCTCAAGTGTTTCGTTGCGCGTCGTTCCTTCGCTTCTACCGGCGTTCTCGCTGGCTTCGAGGCGCAGCACCTCTTCAAGCGTCGAGATCGTTCCTTCCATTCGGGACGAGACCACAGCATCACGCTGACGCAGCGGAGCGAGAAGAAGTTCGGAGTTTTGAAGATGTTTTAGCTTTTCGTCGTAACGGGTGAGTTGTTGCAGAGCGCTTGCAAGCGGATCAAAGACCGCTGAGAGGTCTACCGGCTGAGGAGGAAACCCGGCGTAATGGTAGCTGACAGCGTTGGTGCGGTCATATGTTGTGTTGTTGATAACAAGAGTCTGCGCTGTAGCCATAACAAGCTTTGTATCAAACCTGCAGGAGATAACAAGCTTTGTTGTTGGCAGAACCTGATTCTGTAGACACAAACCAGGTTATGTCCATACTACTCGCATCAAGTGAGGTTGTTACGAGCGGGTGAGTGCTGCCATCGAAACACATCTTGACGTCTTCACTACAGAATTCCCGCTCTAGGAGACCGCTTCGCCGGTCCTTTGGCAAGCAGTGATGAGCAGTGGCCAGTTCCGCTAGCGCCATACAAGACCAAAGCCCCTCATGCCTCCCTTGACGGGATCGCCCGGGCCGGGCCGATCTTCTGCGGGCCCGTGTCATGTCTCCGGCCCGGAGGCCGCCCGGTATCTCAGGTGGAGATACCGGATATATACCGCGGATATACCGGTTCTATATCCCCGGTTTGGGGGGGGTCAGTCGCCCAGTTCCTCCACCGCCGTTTTCAGCAGACGGGCCGAGGCGCGCAGCCCTTCGCGCTCGTCCTCGGACAGTCCGGGCATCAGTTCGGCCACCACGCCCGCGCGCCCCACGACCCGGGGCAGAGAGCAGGCGACCCCTTGAACATCCAGCACATCCGACACGCAGCTGACCGACAGGACCGCCTGTTCGTCCGCCTCGATCGCCGCCACGATCCGGGCCAGCCCCGCGCCGATCCCGTACCATGTGGCGCCCTTGCCCTCGATGATCGTGTAGGCCGCCCGACGGACCCCCTTGTCGATCCGCGCGCGGACGTCAGCCGTCACCGCCGCCGATATTTGTGCCGCGAAATCAGAAAGTTGAAGGGAGCCCACGCGCACGTTCGACCAGGCCAGCACCTCGCTGTCGCCGTGTTCGCCAAGCACGTAGCCATGCACCGAACTCGGCGCGATCCCCAGATGACGCCCCAGAAGCCAGCGGAACCGCGCCGTGTCCAGGATCGTGCCCGAGCCGATCACGCGCCCCGGCGGCAGGCCCGAGATCTGCTGCGTGATCTGCCCCATGATATCCACCGGGTTCGACGCGACCAGCAGGATCGCCTCGGGCGCAACCTCCATCACGCGGGCCACGACCTGCTGGAACACCGCGCGGTTGCGCGTCAGAAGCTGCAGCCGCGTTTCCCCTGGTTTCTGCGACACGCCCGCGGCCAGAATCACAACCTCGGCCCCCTTCAGATCCGCATAATCGCCCGCCTCAACGACCACCGGATGCGCAAACGGCACCGCATGGGCAATATCCTCCGCCTCGGCCCGCGCGCGTTTTTCGTCAAGATCGACAAGCACGATCCGCGATCCGATCCCGCGCATCACCATGGCGAAGGCCGCCGCCGAGCCGACCATGCCAGCACCGACAATTCCGATTTTCATGAGAGCCTCCTGTCCGCATATACGCCGTCGGGGCCAGACTTGCCGCAACTCCGGCTCGGCAAAAGAGGACCATAGGTCGCTGAGCGGGAAGGCGGGCGGCGGGCGGCATCAAGCCATGGCGACGCGTAGGCGGTTTCACGCGGGCAAAAGCCTATGTGCGCGCCCCCCCGGATTTGGCGGCCCAAAGTCGCCACCGCGCGCCCTCATAAGCCACGGGCATGTCACTCCACGCGTCCGCGCTTCGCCTTGATCTCGCCCCGGACCTTCTTGGCTTTCAGCCGACGCTCCACCGACCCGCGCGTCGGCTTTGTCGGGCGGCGGCGTTTCGGTACAACCGTCGCCTTGCGTACAAGATCCGCCAGCCGGGTCCGCGCGATCTCCCGGTTGCGGGACTGGGTCCGCGTCTCCTGCACGAAAATCACCACCGCCCCGTCCTTGGTCCAGCGCGACCCCGCCAGCCGCCGCAGCCGCCGTTTCACCGCATCGGGCAGGTTGGGCGAGCGTTCGGCCTCGAACCGCAATTCGACCGCTGTCGAGACCTTGTTTACATTCTGCCCGCCCGGGCCGGACGCACGGACGAAATGCTCGGTCATTTCCCAGTCTTCAATGGTGATCTGGTCGGTGATGGTGAGCGGCATGGGCAGGTCTCGCAAGCACGGGTGTGTGAGGCCTGTGTACAGGATGTGGACGGGCCGGCTCCAACTAAAAAGGGCCGCCCAATGGACGACCCTTTCGAGAAATCAGGAGGTGGGCGCGGTCAGAACCAGCGGCTCACCTGGGATGGGGTTCGCCCCCTAGGATTGCCTAAAGGCGTACCTCCCAAGTTGTCCCGACGCCATTCTCCAATACCTCTCTAGACACTGGATCACCTCCTTTCGATTTGTTGCAGTTGAGGAGATGCTGCCACAGATTTTGTGGATGTCAAAAGGTTTTATGCGACATGTGCCAATAACCTCTTCGTGAGGATCCGGAAAGGGACCAGCGCAAGGATTGCCAGAGACAGCTTCACGCCCCAGTCCGCGACAGCCAGCGAGACCCAAAGCGGAACGTCCGGCCCGACGCCCAGAAGCGGAAGGATCTCACCGGCCCAGCTTACGTCATTGCCGGGTTCGATGAAGCTGAGCGAGGCTGAAAAGGCGATGGTGAAGAACAGCGCGGTATCGACCGAAGAGCCGATGATGGTCGAGACGATCGGCGCCTTCCACCAGACGCCATCGCGCATTCTGTCGAAAATCGCGACGTCCAGAAGCTGCGCGGTGAGAAACGCCACACCCGAGCCGATCGCGATGCGCAGCGTAACCAACGGGCCGAACTCGCCCATGATCTGCGTACCGATCAGGGAACAGCCGACGCCGACCAGAAAACCCACAAACACCACGCGGCGCGCGGCGGCAACGCCGTAGACGCGGTTCATGACATCGGTGACGAGGAAGGCCAGCGGATAGGTGAATGCGCCCCATGTCAGCCATTGGCCGAAGAGGAATTGGACAAGAATGTTCGAGGCGACGACAATGGCCGCCATGGCAAGAATGCCAGGCAAGTGAGTGCGGGTCATATTGGGTTCCGTTTTGACAAGGTGGTCGGAGACTTGGCCCGGATCGGGCGATGGCGCGGGATAGACCCGTTCGCCACGTGAGGCAAGGGCGGAGTTACGGGCCGTGGCGCGGCAGCAGGCCGTCAGCCGGCGCAACCGGGATGTGCGGCTAGGCCAGCACCTCCGCCATGGCTCTTGCCACATGCGGGATCGCATCGGGGGTCAGGCCCGCGACATTCATCCGGCCATCTCTCACGACATAGATCGCATGCTCCTCCCGCAGCCTGTCCACCTGCTCCGGCGTCGCGCCGATCAGCGAAAACATGCCCCGGTGACTGCCCAGAAACCCGAACCTGTCGGAGCCCGTTTCGGTGCGCAGCGCTTCGGCAAGCGCCGCGCGCGTGGCATTCATGCCGTCCCGCATCCCGCGGAGTTCCGTTCGCCAGACATCGGTCAGGATCGGGTCGCCCAGAATCGTCTCGACCACACGCGCGCCGTGGTCGGGGGGAAAAGAGTAATTCTGCCGGTTGAAGTAGGCCAGCATCGCCTGCGCCGCGCCCTGCGCGGTCTCGTCGGAGGTCACCGCAATGGCGATCCCCACACGGTCGCGGTAAAGGCCGAAATTCTTCGAGCAACTGGCCGCGATCAGGGTTTCCGGCAGCATTCCTGCCAGCAGGCGCGTGCCGGCGGCGTCATCCTCCAGACTGTTGCCAAAGCCCTGATAGGCCATATCGATGAAAGGGATCGCGCCGGTGGTCTGCAAGGTCGCGCCGATGGCCTGCCAATCCTGCAGGCCCAGTTCCACCCCCGTCGGATTGTGGCAACATGCATGCAACAGGACCAGATCGCCCGGAGCTGCGGCGGACAGATCGGCCATCATCCCGGCGCGGTCCAAACCGCCGGTTTCCGCGTCGTAATACCGATAGTTGCGAATGGTCAGGCCCAGATAGCGGGCAATGGAGGAATGGTTTGGCCAGGTCGGGTCGCTGAGCCAGACCGCCGCGTCAGGCGTGAGCCGCTTGGTCATCTCAAGGATCTGCCGTATCGCGCCGGTGCCCCCCGGGGCCGCCGCCGCCGCAACCCGCCCGGCCGGGACGGCATCGGCCAGCACAAGATCCCGCATCGCGCCGTGAAATGCCGGATCGCCGGCCAGACCGACATAGCTCTTGGTATCCTGGTTCTGCAAGATCCGTTGCTCGGCCTGTTTCACCGCCGCCATGACCGGTGTGCGCCCATCCGGGGTGCGGTAGACGCCGATGCCGAGATCGACCTTCATCGGCCTGTCATCGGCAGCATAAATCGCCATCAGACGCAGAATCTGGTCGGTTTCGGGAAGGCTGACGGCGTCGAACATGGATCTGGCCTTATGCGGGGAGGCGGGAAGGATCGCGGTCGCGGTGCAACACGCGTGTCCGTGTCTCGGTATCCACCGGGACGAACCCGTGCTTCTGATAAAGTGCAAGCGCCCGGGGGTGATCCAGTTCGCAGGTATTCACGCTCATCATCTTCATTTCCTCCCGCGCCCATGCCCTTGCAATCGCGGCCTTCAGCAATATGCCGCCGAGACCGTGGCCCACAGCCTCGGGCACCATGCCGAAATAGGCCAGATCGCATTCGCCCGGCTCGGTCCAGTCCAGTATGAAGAAGCCTTGCGGCCATCCATGGCGATAGGCGACCCACATTTCGACATCCGGGCTCTCGACAAAGGCCCGAAGCGCATCGGGGTCGTCGATTTCCTGCTGAAACCGGTCACGCCACTCATAATCCCGCCCAACCGCGTCATACACCGCCAGAAAGAACCAGACCGGCGGGCGCAGGGCTTGTTCCAGACGCGTGTCATCCGGAAGAGCCGGGACATCGAAATCCGGCCTGGTCCGCATTTCCAGATAGGTCGTGATGAAGGACACCTCCGTCCCCGCGGGGATCAGGGTCATCCGGTGGCCACCTTCAACTGTTCGAACTGGCCCCACTCCGCCCAGGACCCGTCATACAAGGCCACATCGCGGTGGCCGAGACGTTCCAGACCAAGCATCAGGATCGCCGCCGTCACGCCCGACCCGCAGGTGGTGATCACCCGTTTTTCCAGATCCACGCCCGCGCCTTCGAAGGCCGAGCGCAACGCATCGCCGGATTTCATCGTGCCATCGGGGTTGAGAAGCGTCGCGTAATGCACATTCATCGCGCCGGGGATATGGCCCGCGCGCAGGCCGGGGCGCGCCTCGGGCTCTTCACCCCGGAACCGGGACGGAGAGCGGGCATCGACAATCTGCCAGTCCCCCAGTTTGGAGGCGGACGCCACCTGCGTGACGTCCTTCACCAGATGGGCCTGACGCTGCACGGTGATGTGCCTGTCGCGCAGAACCGGCGGCATGTCCTCGGTCTCGCGCCCTTCGGCCTGCCATTTCGGAAAGCCGCCATCCAGAACCGCGATATCGGTCTTGCCCATCAGCCGGAACAGCCACCAGACCCGCGCCGCCGAAAACAGCCCCAGACCGTCATAGACAACCACCTGATGGCCGTCCCCGATCCCCATCGCCCGCATGCGCGACATGAACTTTTCCACCGGCGGGGCCATGTGCGGCAGCTTGCTGCGATGATCGCTGATTTCGTCTATGTCGAAGAACCGGGCCCCGGGAATATGGGCCGCCTCATACTCGGCGCACGCATCCCTGCCCATATCGGCCAGATAGTAGGAGGCGTCGATCACGCGCAGATCCGGGTCGTTCAGATGCGCCGCCAACCAGTCGGTGGAGACCAGGGTTTTCGGGTCATCTGCGGACATGGACCAAGCCTCGCTCTCGGGATTTCGTATCTGGCACATAGCCCTACGCATATGGCCCTGCGCTGGCAAGAGGCGTGGCTAGCCCTCGCGCAGCAGCCGCGCCTTCTGCCGCTGCCAGTCGCGCTTGGCCTCGGTTGCGCGTTTGTCGTGGTTTTTCTTGCCCTTGGCGATACCGATCTTCATCTTCACCAGACCGCGATGGTTGAAATACATCACCAGCGGCACCAGCGTCATTCCCGCGCGCTGCGTGGCATTCCACAGTTTCGACAATTCCTTGCGGCTGCACAGAAGCTTGCGCCTGCGCCGCTCTTCGTGGCCGAAAGTCTTGGCCTGCAGATACGGCGCGATGTAGCTGTTGACCAACCACAATTCTCCGTCATCTACGGTGGCGTAGCTTTCCGCGATGTTCGATCCGCCCGCGCGCAGCGATTTGACCTCGGACCCCTGCAGGACGATCCCGACTTCCAAATCCTCCTCGATGGCATAGTCGTAGCGCGCCCGCCGGTTCTCGGCGATCACCTTGTAGTTCGGATCTGATTTCGTCTGTGCCATGGGGGCGGGATATAGGGGCTTAACCGTCGCCGCGCCAGCCCGGGGGCACATCGACCGAGGCGATCCAGGGTTTTATGTCCAGCAGGGGCGTTCCGTCATAGGAATCGATGGCGTCGATGCCGACGGTCGCGCCCTCGATCCCGGTGATCACCACGGTGGCCAGCGCGATCGGGTTCGGGCGCACGGGCGAGCGTAGGGCGAAGGTGCCGCGCGGGCCGTCCGCATGGGCCGGGCTTTGCACGATCAGCTCGCGCTCCCCGCGATCGACCCAGTAAAGCACCTGTACCGCCTGACCGACGGAGAGGCCCGCCAAGGCGGGGGCATAAGCCGGGTCCAGCTCAAGGCTTGCCGGCTGGTCGCGCTCGCGCGCCGCCCCGATATTCCTGGGCGCGGTACCTTTCGCCCAGGGGGAGCGGATCCGGCCGATGAAGCAAAGCCCCGCTTCGGCCCGATCTGCCGGATCGAAGGGCAGCGCAATCTCGCCCGCGCGCCGGTCAGCCATGTTGGTCGATCAGCCCGGCATGGCGCATCGCATCGCGGATCGCGGATTTGGTGCGGTCTTCCAGAACGGTCAGCGGCAAGCGGACCTCCTCGGAACACCGGCCCAGAACCGACAGCGCGTATTTCGCGCCCACCAGCCCGGGCTCGATGAAAATCGCCTCGTGAAGCGGCATCAGGCGGTCCTGATAATCCAGCGCCTTGGCGTAATCGCCGGCAAGCATCGCCGCCTGGAACTCCGCGCAAAGCCGGGGCGCCACATTGGCCGTGACAGAGATACAGCCGACCCCGCCATGGGCGTTGAACCCAAGCGCCGAAGCGTCCTCGCCGGACAGTTGGATGAAGTCCGCGCCACAGGTGGCGCGCTGTCTGGACACACGGGTGATATCGCCGGTTGCGTCTTTCACGCCGATGATATTGGGCAGTTTCGCCAGTTCGCCCATGGTCGCGGGCGTCATGTCGATGACCGACCGGGGCGGGATGTTGTAGATCAGGATCGGGATGCCGACCGCGTTCAGCGCGGTGTAATGCGCGATCAGCCCGCGCTGAGTGGGCTTGTTGTAATAGGGCGTGACCACCAGTGCTGCGGCCGCCCCCACATCGCGGGCGTACTCGACGAAGCGGATCGCCTCCACCGTGTTGTTCGACCCGGCCCCGGCAATCACCGGCACGCGGCCGCGGGCCGCCTCGACCACGCAGGCAATCACCTGCTCGTGCTCCTCGTGGCTCAGGGTCGGGCTTTCGCCGGTCGTGCCGACGGGGACGATCCCGCTGCTGCCCTCGGCCACATGCCAGTCGACGAGTTTCTTCAGCGTGTCGAAATCCACCGCGCCGTTTGCGAACGGCGTGACCAATGCGGGCATCGAGCCTTTGAACATCACACGCTTCCTTATCTGTGGTGGGCCTGGATCGGCGAAATCGCGCGGACCCTATCTCCGCCGACCGGAATTGCCAAGTTCGTGTGTTGCATGACGACCGGCGGCGCCTATCCTTTAGAGGCCTGTGCCCGGAGACACTCATGCGTGCCATATTCCTTTCCGCTCTGCTGGCCCTGAGCCCGCTATCCGCGAACGCCAATTCCGACGCGATCGGCATTGCGCTTGCGGCCATCGGTGCGCAGGATTTCGAGCTTGCAGCCCAGGCCAGAAGCCAGATCGAGGACGATGTGGGCCGCGATGTCGTCACCTGGGCGCAGCTTCGCGCGCGCCAGGGCAGCTTTGCGGAGTATGTGGATTTTCTGGAGCGCAATCCTGACTGGCCGGGCCTGCCCCTGCTGCGCGCGCGGGGGGAACGCAACATTCCTGAGGGCGCGGACCCCGCCACCGTGATCGCGTATTTCGCGCCGCAACCGCCTGAAACCGGCACCGGCAGCCTGCGGCTGGCCGAGGCGCTGAGAGCCCGCGGCGATATCGAGGCCGCCCATGCCGAGATCGTCCGCGCCTGGACCACGATGACGCTGACCAGCAGCCAGTTCGAAACGATGCTGGCCGAATACGGCCCGGTTCTGGCAGATCATCACGTCGCGCGGCTCGACAATCTTCTGTGGCTGGGGGAGCAGGACCGTGCGCGGCAGATGGAGAATTTCGTGCCCGAGGAGTGGCGGGCGCTGTCCGAGGCACGTGTCGCGCTGAGAGAGCGCCGCCCCGGCGTCGATACGCTGATCGAGGCGGTGCCCGACGCTCTGCAATCCGATCCGGGCCTGGCCTATGAGCGATTCCTCTGGCGCGTGCGCTCGGGCTTCTGGGACACCGCGGCGGATCTGATGCTTGCCACCAGCACATCGGCCGAGGCGCTTGGCAGGCCCGCGGCCTGGGGCAGCCGACGCGCGTCGCTCGCGCGCGATGTGCTGCGCGAGGGCGAGTTCGCGCGCGCCTATGCTCTGGCCTCCGGCCACTTCATCGACCCCGATGAAGACTATCTGGATTATGCGGATCTGGAATGGATCGCGGGATATGCGGCGCTGCGGATGGGCAATGCCGATCAGGCCATCACCCATTTCACCAGTTTCCGAAGCGTGGTGTTCAGCCCGATCAGCGTCGGACGGGCAGGGTACTGGCTGGGCCGCGCCCATGAAGCCGCGGGCAATGCCGATCAGGCCGCCGAAGCCTATGCCCTGGGCGCGCAGTTTCAGTCCAGCTTCTACGGCCAGCTTGCCGCCGAACGCGGCGGGCTGCCGACGGACCCGCATTTCCTTGGAGACGAGGTGTTTGGCGACTGGCGGACCGCCTCTTTCATGGGGTCGTCCGTCCTGCGGGCGGCGCTGGTGCTCTACGAGGCCGGCCAGACCGAACTGGCCGAACGTTTCATGACCCATCTGACCGAGAGCCTGAGCCGGCAGGAAGCCGGGCAACTGGCCGATCTCGCCTTCGACCTCGGCAATCCGCATATCGCCTTGATGATCGCCAAACGCGCCGCGCAACAGGGATACGAGATCATGCGCGCCTATTATCCCGTGACGGATCTGGCGGAGGCGGAGCTTGCCGCTCCCGCCACCCTCAATCTGTCAATCGCGCGGCGCGAATCGGAATTCGACCCGAACGTGATCAGCTCCGCCGGAGCGGTCGGGCTGATGCAGGTGATGCCCGGCACCGGCCGGGGTCAGGCCGGTCGTCTGGGGATCGAGTTCAGCGAGGCCAGGCTTCTGAGCGACCCGGCCTACAACGCCGTTCTCGGATCCGGATATCTGGCATATCTGACCGAGGAGTTCGGGTCGAATCCGGTTCTGCTGGCGGCGGCCTACAACGCGGGACCAAGCCGGGCACGCGCCTGGATCGAGCGGTTCGGCGACCCCCGCAGCGAGCGGGTCGACGTGATCGACTGGATCGAGGCGATCCCGTTCACCGAAACACGCAACTACATCATGCGCGTGACCGAGAGCCTTGCGATCTACGACGCGCAGCTGACCGGGGAGCTGGCACCGCCCGCCCTGAGCGAACGGCTCAAGATGCGGTAGCCCGCGCGCGCCAGAGCGTGAAAAGACCCGCGGCAACCACCAGCCCCGCCCCGATCACCACATTGCTGCGCAGCGTCTCGTCGAAAACGATCAGCCCGAGCGCGGAGGCAAAGACCAGTTGCAGATAGGCGAAGGGCTGCACCGCGCTTGCCTCGGACACGTCGTAGACCTTGATCAGCAGCCAGTGACCAAATGCGCCGGTGACGCACAGAGCGGCCATCCAGCCCCAGTCCGGCGCGCTCATGGGTTCCCAATACCAGCTGCCGATCGCCGTCATCACGACCGCGCCCATCGTGCCGGTCCAGAAAAAGCTGGTGGCGGTGCTGTCCTTGCGCGCCGCGTAGCGTGTCAGCAGCCCGTAAAGTGCGAACATCAGCGCGGCCGCCAGCGGCACCAGCGCCTCCACTTCGAACACGCGCACGCCCGGTTGCAGGATGATCAGCACGCCCACGAACCCCACGGCAATCGCGGCCCATCTGCGCCAGCCGACCTTTTCGCCCAGAATGGGGCCGGAAAGCGCCGCGATCAGCAGCGGATAGCAGGCGAAAACCGCATGGCTTTCCACAAGGCCAAGGAGCACGAAAGCGCCCACCATCACGCAGATCTCAAGAGAGAGCAGGATACCGCGGAACGCCTGCAGAACCGGCTGCTTCGTTGCTGCGGCCCGCCGGAGGCCGCCCGCCTGCCGCCCGGCGATGGTGATGACGAAGGCCGCGAAGAACCAATAGCGGATCATCACCACCATCAGCACGTTGTATTCCGCCGCCAGATGCCGGCTGATCCCGTCCTGCATGGCGAAAACGAAGGTGGTGGCCACCATCAGCCAGATACCAAGGCGCGTGTTCTGCTCGGTCATCTCAGCCGCCCGACGGTCATGTGCCGCTTGCGCCCGAACCCCGGAACGCGGGCAACCTCGAACCCCGCATCGCTCAGCGCGCGGCGCACATGGCCCGCCGCCGTGTAGGTCGCGAAACTCCCGTCTTTTGCGGTATGGCGCGCAACCTCCGCCATCAGGCCCGGTTCCCACAATTCGGGGTTCTTCGCGGGCGAAAACCCATCCAGAAACCAGGCATCCGCGCGCCCCGGCCAGAGAGGCAGCGTCCGGCGCGCATCGCCATGGATCACGCACAGTTCGAAATCCGCGCCCCTGACCTGTTCAAGGCGCGCGCTCACCGGTCCGGCAAGGACATCCGCCGGCAGGTCGGGAAACCGCGACAGCGCCTTTTTCATCTGCTCTACCGGCATCGGGAAGGCTTCGAAACTGGTGAAATGCAGGATGCCGCCCACAGCGGCGCGCCGAAACGCATCAAGTGCCGTCAGGAAGTTCAGCCCGGTTCCGAAGCCCAGTTCCGCAACCCGGAAACCGGGGGCAAACCGGGCCGGCAGATAATTGCCCGCCAGAAACACATGGCGGGTTTCGGCCAGCCCGTCTTCCAGCGAGTAATACGGGTCGTCAAACAGCGTGGAGACGGGCACATCGCCGTCCCGCCAGTCAACCGCTTCCGTCTGGCCCTCTGTCATAGCCTGCCCTAGAACGATGAAATCGCCCGGACTCTGGGCAAGCCTCAGGGGATTGGCAATGGCAGATGTGACAGTCCACGGGGCGGGTATCTTTGGGCTCACCGTGGCATGGGCCTGCGCGCGGCGCGGTGCCTCCGTCCGGGTGATCGACCCGATGGGCCCGGGTGCGGGGGCCAGCGGCGGGCTGGTGGGCGCGCTTGCCCCGCATGTGCCGGAAAACTGGAACGCCAAGAAACAGCTCCAGTTCGACAGTCTGGTGATGGCCGAAGCGATGTGGGCCGAGGTGGCGCGGCTTGCCGGAACCGACCCCGGATATGCGCGATCGGGCCGGTTGCAGCCGATACCGGACGAGGCGGCACTTGCCTTTGCGGAGGCCCGCACCGAGACGGCGAGGGAGCTTTGGCAGGGGCGGTTCACTTGGGACATCGTTCCGCAAGACGGGTATGCCCCCTATGCCGCGGCACCCACCGGCCTTCTCATCCGCGACACGCTCAGCGCCCGGCTCCATCCGCGCAGGGCCATCGCGGCGCTGGCACGGGCGCTGGCCAATCTGGGTGTCGAGATCTGCAAGGACGGGGCCGCGACGGGCCGTCAGGTCTGGGCCACCGGCACTGCGGGACTGGAGGAGATATCGGGCGTCCTCGGCGCGGATGTGGGCAATGGCGTCAAGGGTCAGGCCGCCCTGCTGGATTTCGACGGGCGCACCCTTCCGCAGCTGTTTGCGGACGGTCTTCACATCATCCCGCATGGCGACGGAACGACCGCGATCGGCTCCACGTCCGAGCGGGACTATACCGATCCGGATGGCACGGATGCGCGGCTTGATGCGCTGATCGAAAAGGCACGCGCCTTGTGCCCGGTTCTGGGCGGGGCGGATGTTCTTGACCGCTGGGCCGGGCTTCGCCCCCGGGCCCGGTCCCGCGCCCCGATGCTCGGGCATCACCCGACCAGACCGGGAGCGTTCATCGCCAATGGCGGCTTCAAGATCGGATTTGGCATGGCACCGGTGATCGGCGAGATCATGGCCGATCTGGTGCTGGACGGGCGAGACCGGATCCCGGACGATTTCCGCGCGGCGGCCAGCCTCCCGAAGGAGCGGCCGCCACAGAAGTGATCTCACCGATTGACGCCAAGAAAGGCGCGGATCATGTCTGCGGCAGCCCCGCGGCCACGCGCAGCTCCGCCATCAACTCGTTCAGCGCCTTCAGGTTGAGCTCGTTGACCAGCCTGTCGCCGTCGAACTGTTCGCCGGCCTGCCCGACCATCAGTTCGGGCCCCTGAAGCAGCTTCGGCCGAAACGCCACAAGGCATAGTCGCAGCGCAAACTGCACCCGCTCTCCACCCGCGCGGCCCGCCGCCGCCGACATGATGGCCACCGGCTTGTCACGCCATGGGGCCCCCTTGGTCCGGCTCACCCAATCGAGCGCGTTTTTCAACACACCGGACACGCCTTTGTTGTATTCCGGCGCGGAGATGACGACGGCATCTGCGGCCGCGATCTGATCGGCGAGTTTCTGAACCTCGGCGGGTATCCCCTCCGCCTCCTCCAGATCGCCATCGTAGAGCGGCAGACGCAGATCGCCTACCACGAACTCCGCCGGATCGAAGACCCGCGCCGCCTCATGCATCAGTTTGCGATTGAATGACGCCGCCCGCAGCGACCCCGAAATTCCCAGTAACTTGCCCGATGCCATCCCGGCCCCTTTTGTTCCTAACACTCGATCCGGCCAGACATATGGCGGTTTGCGCCCATGGCAATGCTCAGTCGGCCTGCCGGGTTTCCAGACTCGATCCTTCGAGCACCTTGACCTCGCGTTGCGGGAACGGGATCGAGATGCCGTGTTCGCGGAATGCATCCCACAGGGCCAGATAGACATTGCCGCGGATATTGGTCAGCCCGCCGGTCGGGTCGCGGATCCAGAACCGCAGGATGTAGTCCACGCTGCTGTCTCCGAAGCCAACGATATGGCAAACCGGCGGGCGGAAGCTCAACACCCTGTCCACGCCCCTGGCGGCCTCGATCGCGATCTCGCGGACGCTGTGCGGGTCATCGTGATAGGCGGTGCCGAAATAGATATCGAGGCGGACGAACTCGTTGGAATGCGACCAGTTGACCACCTGATTGGTGATCAGGTCCTCGTTCGGGATCAGGTATTCGCGGCCGTCGCGCGTCACCACGCTGGCATAGCGGGCACCAAGCGTGTTGATCCAGCCGAAGGTGTCGCCAAGGCTGATCACATCGCCGGGCTTGATCGATTTGTCGAGCAGGATGATGACCCCGGAAACGAGGTTGGAGACCACCTTCTGCAGACCGAAACCAAGACCCACGCCGATGGCGCCCGACAGGACCGCAAGCCCGGTCAGATCGACGCCGATCGCGCGCAGCCCGATGAAGAACGCCGCCCCGTAGAGCAACACCTGAACGGCCTTGACGACCAGAACGCGCATCGACGGAGAGATATCCTCGTTCGCCTGCACGCGGGCCGCCGTGGTGCCGGAGATGAACCGCGCGCCGGTCACTAGTGCCGCGAGGATCACGATCCCCTGCACGACCAGCAGGAGCGACAGGCGGACATCGCCCAACTGGAAGCCGACGCTGTCGAGGATCTGCGCCGCTTCGTCCCGGGCATTCAGGATCGCCAGCGTCACGTAAATCCATGCGCCGTACCGGACCAGCGTGCGCATCACCGGCGAGCGGATCAGGCGGGTGACGAAAACCACGAACAGCCATGCGGTCGCGAGTTCGGCGATGATCCCGAGCAGGTAACTTCGGCTTGGCCAGGTGAACTCCCGCATGATCCAGACCGCCAGCCAGATCAGGATGACGAAGAAGATCGGCATCAGGCGGCGGTGGACCACCACCAGAACCCGCATCCGCCATTTCGGCCACCCCTCGCGGGAGGCCATCCAGGCGCGGATGCGCGGACCCAGAAGCCGACGCAGCAAGATCGCGACCAGAACCAGCCCGACCGCGATGCAGAGCTGATAGAAGTTCCATGGCCGCAGCAGGCTGTCGAAGAGGGTCGTGCCCTGTTCGAACAGTTCCTGCCCCAGTTCCAGGGCCTGATTGAGCGCCTCTTCTCCGCCCAGTTCCGGCGGTTCGGGCGGGGCCTCCACCGCGGCTCTGGGATCGTTCTGGTCTGCGGGCTCCATTCCGGTCCTTTCCTTCGGGCTCAGGCCACTCTATCGCCTGTAATGGCTCCGGCAAGGCGCAAGACTTGCGGGTGCCCGCGCCCAAGTGTATCTGGCCTGTCATGACACGGGTTTTCGACATGGATGACCACGCACGCCTGCCCTGGCGGTTCTTTGGGCAGCGCGGTGCGATACGGGCACGTCTGATCGTCATGTGACCCCGTTTCCCGCCTTTCCGATTTTTCCCTCAGACCCGAGGACCGCACGACATGACCGCCCCCAAGACGCTTTACGACAAAATCTGGGATGCCCACCTGGCCCATGAGGCCGAGGACGGGACCTGCCTTCTCTATATCGACCGCCATCTGGTGCATGAGGTCACCAGCCCGCAGGCCTTCGAAGGGTTGCGCATGGCCGGCCGCAAGGTTCACGCCCCCGACAAGACCATCGCGGTACCGGATCACAATGTGCCGACCACGGCAGACCGGCTGAGCGGCGGCATGAACGAAGAAAGCCGGATCCAGGTGGAGGCGCTCGACAAGAACGCGCGTGATTTCGGCATCCACTATTACCCGGTGAGCGATATCCGTCAGGGCATCGTCCATATCGTCGGCCCCGAACAGGGCTGGACCCTGCCGGGCATGACCGTGGTCTGCGGCGACAGCCACACGGCGACCCACGGCGCCTTCGGTGCGCTGGCCCACGGGATCGGCACCTCCGAGGTGGAGCACGTGCTTGCCACGCAGACGCTGATCCAGCGCAAGGGCAAGAACATGAAGGTGGAGATCACCGGCAAACTGCGCCCCGGTGTCACGGCCAAGGACATCACGCTCAGCGTCATCGGCGAAACCGGCACCGCCGGCGGCACCGGCTATGTCATAGAGTATTGCGGCGAGGCGATCCGGGCGCTGTCCATGGAAGGGCGGATGACCGTCTGCAACATGGCGATCGAAGGCGGCGCGCGGGCCGGCCTGATCGCGCCGGACGAGACCACGTTCGACTATGTCATGGGCCGCCCCCACGCCCCGAAAGGCGCCCAATGGGAAGCCGCTCTTGCCTGGTGGAAGACGCTTTACTCCGACGACGATGCGCATTGGGACAAGGTGGTGACGATCCGCGGCGAGGACATCGCCCCGGTCGTCACCTGGGGCACCTCGCCCGAGGATGTCCTGCCGATCACCGGCGCAGTGCCCTCGCCCGAAGACTTCAAGGGCGGCAAGGTCGAAGCGGCGAAACGCTCGCTCGACTACATGGGCCTGACCCCCGGCACGCCGCTTTCCGAAATCGAGATCGATACGGTCTTCATCGGCTCCTGCACCAATGGGCGGATCGAGGACCTTCGCGCGGCCGCTGCGATCCTGAAAGGCAAGAAGATCAAGGCCGGCCTGCGCGCCATGGTCGTCCCCGGCTCCGGCCTCGTCCGCGCCCAGGCCGAGGAGGAGGGGCTGGCCGACATTTTCAAGGAGGCGGGCTTCGAGTGGCGCCTTGCGGGCTGCTCCATGTGCCTTGCGATGAACCCCGACCAGCTGTCTCCGGGCGAACGCTGCGCGGCGACATCGAACCGCAACTTCGAAGGCCGTCAGGGCCGCGGCGGGCGCACCCACCTGATGAGCCCCGCCATGGCCGCCGCGGCGGCGGTGACCGGGCGGCTGACGGATGTGCGCGAGATGATGTAGCGCCCGGCGGTGTCTCCCCCCGGCTGCGGATCGCGCTAAGGGATCGGCACCGGTGGAGACCGCCGCTCCGCCGTCAATCGACGCAGGACGAGGCCCATGGCTGCAGCCAGCAGCAGGCACCACAGCCCCATGGCAATACCCTGATCGGGGAACGGAATGCCCCAGTCGATCAGCGCGCCGGTGATCCCCGGCCCGATCGCGGTGGAAAAGACCATCAGCGCAATCACCATCGAGCGCACCGCCCCCAGATGATTGGTGCCGTAAACCATCGGCAGGAACGCCCCCCAAAGCGTTCCGACCATGCCTTGGGTAAGCGCCAGAACCGCAAGCGTCAGCATCCAGTGGGCGGGTGTTTCGGCTGGGCCGATCAGAAACATGGACAGGCCCATGGGCACCAGCACAACCGGCAGGAATTTGTCCGCGCCGAACCGGTCCGCTGCCCATCCGGCGATCAGCGACGTGACCACGGTGACGGTGGCGAATACCGGATAGGCCGGGGCCATCTGCGCCAGCGACCAGCCCTTGATTTCCGCGATATGGACCTGATGAAAGAACACCACGGTGCCGATGAAGCCCGGTGTCAGCATGAGCGGGATCAGCGCGGGGAAAAGCCAGTGCCGCAATACCTCTCCCCGGCGCCAGTGACGCCCGCCGAGTCCGGTGCTGCCCACGGCTTCGGTCTGGCCGCTTGGAACGCGGTCCTGCGCAAGCAGCAGCATCAGCAGCGGCAGGATCAGCAGACCGATGACAGCCGCCGTGACGCCCCATGTGGCGCGCCATCCGATGCCGCTGATCAGCATCACGACCAGAAAGGGCAGCACCATCTCGCCCATCGGGTAGCCCAGCCCCTTGATCGCAACCGCCTTGCCGCGCGTGGCGACGAACCAGCGGCCCATCGCGGTGGCCGCCACATGGCTGAACATGCCCTGCCCGCAAAACCGCAACAGAAAGACCACGATGCCCAAAGCCCAGATCGAGCTGCCGAACGCCATCGCCAGCGCCGCGACCGCAAACATGCCCGCAACCAGCGGCACCAGACGCGAGAAGGGGACCGTATCGGCCAGAGACCCGCGGCTGAGCAGCAACACGGCCGAACTGAGCGTGGCAAGCGTGTAGAGCGCCCCCCATTGCCCGTCGGTCAACCCGTATTCCGCACGGATCTCGCCCGCGAACAGCGAAATGAACCAGGTTTGACCGAAGGAGGAGCCGAAGGTCAGCAGCAGCCCGGTTGCCAGCCAACGGCGATTGTCGATGAGAAAGCGGCGCATGAGATCGCCCTTACGCCTGTCTGCGCATCAGAGCAATGTGCGTTCCACAACCCAATAGGCCCCGACCGCGGCAATCGCGAGCGATGCCGGTACGGCGATGAAGGGCCGGTAGAACTCCTTCTTTCCGAACCAGAGCCCGACGGTCAGAAACGCACCGGCGATCACCGCCAGCTGCCCCAGCTCGACCCCGATATTGAACCCGGCAAGCGCCCAGCCAAACCGCTCCGTCGCGATGCCGAAATCCCCCAATACGCTGGCAAATCCAAGCCCGTGCAGAAGGCCGAAGGCAAAGACAAGCGCGGTTCTGGCCCGCATGTTGCCGCGCCCAAGCGTATTTTCGATGCCGACATAGACGATCGAGGCCGCGATCAGCGGCTCCACGACGCTGGCGGGAACACTGACCACACCTGTGGAGGCGAGGGCCAGCGTGATCGTATGGGCCAGCGTGAAGGCGGTGACCTGGAACAGCAGCGGGCGTATGTGCATCGAAAAGAAGAACAGCCCCAGCACGAACAGGATATGATCAAGTCCCTTCGGGATGATGTGGTCAAACCCGGCCACGATGTAGCGCAGAAAGACGGCACCGGCGTCTTCGGTCAGAACGTCCGCGCGAGGCAGTGCAGGCGTCAGCTCGCCCCCGTCAAGAAAGCCCTCATATGCATCCTCTCCGCCACCCACCTGGCGAGGTATGAAGGTGCCAAGGGCGGGCGAAAGACCAACCCGCACGCCGGCGTCCCCCGGGGGCAGATCGGCCGCGATGGTCAGGAAACTGTCGCGCGGCAGGTCGGTATCGCCCGTTTCTGGAATGTCGACGCTGACGATTTCAGGGGTCAGCCGTGTCCCATCCACCTCGATGATGAAGCCGTCGGCGATCCGGGGCCACGCCACGCGGAACGCGGCCTCCAGATCCGCAGGCGCCATTGCGCGCAGCCGATCGTAGAGGGCGGCTTCGGGCGCATCGTTGGTGTCACTCACCGCGCCGAGATCGATATCGGCCACCAGCGCCTCCAATGCCAGGCGCAGACTGAGGGTCGCTTCTGTCCGGGTGACGGCGATATCGCCGATCGTTGGGCGGATCTCATGCGCCGCCGCCGGCCATGTCGTGATCACAAGCGCCATTGACACAAGAACAACGCGCAACATGCTGAATGGAGACATGGAAGGATATCCGATGGCGAACTGGTTGGCTTTGGCGACACTCGCCCTGTTTCTCGTGGCAGGCAAGGCCGGGGCACATGAATTCTGGATCGACGCCGAGGACTACGCGGTCGCGCCCGGCGAAACGCTCACGGCACATCTCAGGGTCGGGCAGGCGTTTTCAGGCGGACCCATATCCTATCTGCCGCGCAATTTCGTGCGCTTCGACGTGTTCGCGGGCGGCGACATCCGGCCGGTGGAGGGGCGCTTTGGAGATATCCCTGCGCTGTCGATGGGCGACCTGCCCGGCGGGCTGGCCGTTATCGTCCATCAGACCACCGAAAACCGGCTGACATGGTCCGAATGGGAGCGGTTCCTTGCTTTTGCGGAGCACAAGGATCTGGGCGATGTCACCGCCATGCATGAAACCCGCGACCTCAGCCGGGAGAATGTCCGCGAGATCTATATCCGCTACGCAAAATCCATGGTTGCCGTGGGCGACGGTGTCGGCGCGGACAGCCGTGTGGGGCTGAGGGCCGAGCTTGTGGCGCTGGCCAACCCCTACACCGATGACGTCGGCGGCGGCATGCCCGTTCAGCTATGGTATGACGGCGCGCCTCAGGCCGACTACCAGGTGGAACTCTTCGCCCGGGATGCGGCCGACGAGGTGACGATCACCTATCACCGGACCGATGCCAACGGGGTGGTGGTGCTTCCCGTCCGGTCCGGCATGATCTACATGGCGGACGCCGTCTTCCTCGAACCCCTGGAGCCCGAGGCGGAGGGCGATGCGATCTGGGCCACCCATTGGGCGAACATGACCTTTGCCGTGCCGTAGCCGCCGCACCTTGGTAGTGCGGGGGGTATCGCCACTTGTCGCAAAGCGTCCCAAACCATCTTGTCTGCATGCCTCGTGCCGTGGCCCAACACCCCCTTCCATCGATTGCGGTGTCCCGGACCACTGACCCGCATAAACAGCCCGTCGCGACAAGCCTTCCCTGCAAACGCCAAAAGGTAAGGTAGTGGCTGACCGATCTGTTCTACAACGCAGAGGGCGGGGTCGAGCCCTATATCACCGAGGAAACCCGGGTCGTGCATCTGTTCAGCGATCAAATCCGCAAATGGAACAAGAACCGCACCCCGCCGGAGGGTTGTTTCCTGGACCAATATATTAAACAAAGCGGCTTCATACCCTAAGCCCGTTCGGAGCGCCCCATGGACAAGTTCACCAAGCTGATCGGCATCGCCGCCCCCATGCCCCTGATCAATATCGACACCGACATGATCATCCCCAAGCAGTTCCTGAAAACGATCAAACGCTCGGGCCTTGGCGTGAACCTCTTCGATGAGATGCGCTATGACGATGATGGCAACGAGATCCCCGATTTCGTGCTCAACAAGCCCGCCTATCGTGACGCGGAGATCCTCGTGGCAGGCGATAACTTCGGCTGCGGCTCCTCACGCGAACACGCGCCCTGGGCGCTGCTGGATTTCGGCATCCGCTGCGTGATCGCACCCAGCTTCGCCGATATCTTCTTCAACAACTGCTTCAAGAACGGGATCCTGCCCATCGCGCTGCCGCAAGAGCAGGTGGACGTTCTGATGAAAGACGCGGAAAAAGGCTCCAATGCCAGGATGATCGTCGATCTCGAAGCGCAAACCGTCACCTCATCGGATGGAGAGGTGTTCGCGTTCGAGGTGGACGCGCACAAGAGGCATTGCCTTCTGAACGGTCTCGACGATATCGGCCTGACAATGGAAAAATCCGACGCGATCGCCAGCTTCGAACAGCGGGCACGCGCCGAACGCCCCTGGGTTTGAGAGCCCGGCACACCACATCTAGCGGGCGATCCGAGATCGGTGTCTAACCCCGATTGCAGGTGATGCAATCGGGAGACACCCCTGAGCTCAAAAACGCCGTTTCGATTCCATGCATGGAATCAGAAGCTTGCTTCACGATCTGAATGTGCGCAAGATTGCGGCTATTGAGGCACCCCAAAGACAGATTGGGGCGAATACATGAAAAAAAGGACCTGCACGAACAGGTTCAGTCCAGGTCGAAGGTAAAGGGCAGTGATCTCACAGCTTGCAGGCGCTGTGGTTCGGGCGGTCGTCGTATTGGTCGTCATTTCCACACCATCCCTGCTGATACCGGGCACCAGCCTGGAGACGACCCAGATCGTCACGCTGATCGGTCTCTTTGCCGGGATCTTCACCTTTTCCGAATACGCCTCGACCTACCCGGGCCTGATCGAGTTTCGCGACGCGCCGCCCTATAACCGGGTTCGCGTGATTTCGCTTTTCGTCACCCTGTTTCTGCTGAGCGTGGTGGTCAGTTCCGCCGACAGTGCGTCGACCATGTCGCTGGTGGTGAATGCCACGGGCCTTGTCATCGGCAAGGCCATGGATTTTCCGTTCAGCCCGCTCAGCCTGTTTGTTGCGCAGCTTCCCCCCGATACCGACATTCAGTTGGTCCTGCAGCTTCAGATCATGGCCGGCCTGTCGGCGCTGATCGGGCTTCTGACCCTCTCGATTTTCGCGATCCTGGTGCGCCTTCAACAATGGCCGAACCGGCAATCGGCCTTCAATGTCTGGGTCAATCTGCCCACATTCGATCCGACGACCGGCGGCGATGTGGTCACCCGCCTGATGCGCGACTCCCGGATTAACATTTTGTTAGGTTTCCTGCTGCCTTACTTCATGCCGGTTATCCTGCGGATCGGTTCCACGCATCTCGAAATGTCGCTGGTGACATCGCAGCAAACCATGGTCTGGATGGTCGCGCTATGGATGTTCTTTCCGATAACGGTGTTCATGCGCGGGATGGCCATGGCCCGCGTGGCCGACATGATCACTGCAAGACGCAAACGCCTTATCGCCGGTTTCGAGCCGGAAGACAGGTTCACGCCTGCCTGATCGCGCTTGCGGTGCTGGGCACACCGTCCGGTCTGGCCGCCGAAACCCTTCGCCTCGCCACCTTCCATACAAGCCTCTCCCGGGACGGCCCGGGCCTCCTGCTGGCCGACCTGCTGGATGAGGACCCCGACACTCAGATCCGCGCGACGCTCGACGTGCTCATTGCCGCCGATGCGGATGTTCTGCTGCTTCAGGATGTGGATTACGATGCCGCCGGTCATGCCCTGACCGCCTTCGCAAACCTGCTTGAAGACCGTGGGCTGTCCTACCCCTATCGCGTGATGTTGCGCCCCAATACCGGGCAGCCCACCGGGCTGGACATGGATGGCAACGCGCGCCTCGGGGAGGCCCGCGATGCGCAAGGCTATGGCCGGTTCAACGGGCAGGGCGGCATGGCGCTCCTGTCGCGCCAGCCGGTCGATGCCGGCGCTGTGCGCGATTTCTCCGGGCTCCTCTGGGCCAATCTGCCGGGCAACGCTGCAGCCGATGTTCTGACGGCAGAGGCCTTGGCGATACAGCGGCTGGCGTCGGTCGCAATGTGGGACGTCCCCGTTGCCCTGGACAGCGGCGCGCGGTTCCACATCCTCGCGCTCCACGCAACGCCGCCCGTTTTCGACGGGCCCGAGGATCGCAACGGCTTGCGCAACGCGGATGAATTGCGGTTCTGGCAGTTGTATCTCGAAGGCTGGTCCCCGGACGGACAGCCTTTCGAAGCCGGGGCCTTTGCCCTGATGGGCACGCTCAACGTGGATCCGGGGCGGGGCGAGGGACGGCAGGGGCCTTTGCGCGCGCTGCTGGAGCATGCGGCCCTGCAAAACCCGGCCCCAGTCAACATGGCGGGCCGTAGCGAGACCGCCGATTGGGACGATCCCGTGCCCGGCGATCTGAGGGTCGACTACATTCTGCCGGCCGCCAATCTCCGCGTCATCGCCAGCGGCGTGATCTGGCCCGGCGAGGAGCCGGAGGACGGGCTGACGGCGTCAACGGTTGCCGCCGCTTCCGACCACCGGCTGGTCTGGGTCGATCTGGACCTGTAGCGCGCGGCGCAGCGCCTGTTCCGTTGGCGTCTTCGGAAGATCCGGCAAGATCGTGGCCAGCGCGCTACCATCCACCCGGTGCGGCTGATCCCAGAGATACCGCATCTCCAGCAGATGCTTCGCCTCCGCCCAGAAGGGGCGCGCAAGCTGTATCGGCAGCCACGACATCGAAGAGATTTCCATGCGCCGACCCAGAGCCGCGCCGCACGCCTCCGCAAGCTCCTGTCCGGTCAATGTGTAACCTGAAAACGCCAGATCCGTGAACTGACCAAGCTCCCGACGCATCTCCGCCAGCCGGGGCAAGGCCGCCGTCATGTCCGGCAGATAGGCCCAGGCATGGGGCCGGTCCAGGGCCCCGGGATAGGCGAGTTTTCCCTTGGCCCAATTCTTTGCGATAATCCGGTCGAACCAGCCCACGGACGGTTGATCATCCAGAAAATCGCCGCCCCTGAGCAGGATCACCTGTATATCCGCCTCGCGGAAGCGCCGCTCCATGTCAATTCTCAGGCGGCCGAGGGGGTTCGTGGCGCGCTGGGGCACATCGGGGCCGACAATCGCGGGCATCGCCTCGCGAAACCCATACACATACACATTCGCGGGTTGCATCACCGTGGCGCGGCTCCCCCGGGCGGCGACAATCACCTGCGCAGTAAGCTCCGGCAATTGCGCGGCCCATTTGCTGTAGGGCGGGTTCCAGCCATTCACGATCACATCGGCGCCTTTCGCCATGTCCGGCAAATCGTCATGCCTCCGATCAAACTGCCTCACCTGCCATCCGGCCCTTTCAAAGGATTTGCCTGCATGCCGGCCAAATCGGCCGGTGCCACCAAGGATAAGGACTGTTCCGGTCATCTGCGTGCTCCATCAAGGACTGTGTCTCTCAACCACAATCTTTCATTCACAAGCTTTATATCCATTCCCCAAAAATCGATATCTGCTATTCATTTGTGAATGGCGCTGCCTCTGCAAGATCTCGACTGGTCCCTGATCCGCGCGTTTCTGGCGGTGGCGGAGACCGGCTCGCATTCCGCCGCGGCGCGCTCTCTTGGGGTCTCCCAGCCGACCCTTGGGCGACAGATCCGCGCGCTGGAAAGGGCCGTCGGCGGTACCCTGTTCGATCGCCACGCCAAGGGCTTTGCGCTGACCGCGTTCGGCCAAGCCCTGATACCCGCCGCCCAGGAAATGGCCGCCGCTGTCGGTCGCTTCGGCCTCGTCGCAAGCGGCCATGACGGCGCGCTTGCCGGATCCGTCCGGATCACCGCGTCGGCCTTTGTGTCATGCTATCTGCTCCCGCCGATCCTGACCGCCCTGCATGGCGCGCATCCGGAGATCACCATTGAACTGGCCCCTTCGGACCGGACCGAAAACCTGCTATTTCACGAAGCCGATATCGCCATCCGCATGTACCGCCCCGAACAGCTCGACATGATCACCCGGCATCTGGGCGACCTTCCACTGGGTCTCTACGCCCATGAGAGCTATGTCGCCCGCCATGGGAAGCCGGACGTCTTCGATGATATCCTGACCCACACGGTTCTGGGTTACGACCGGGACGACCGGATCCTGCGCGGGTTCCGCAACGCGGGGCTTGCCGTCGACCGCTCTTTCTTCGCGCTGCTTTGCGACGATCAGATCACCTATTGGCAACTTGTGCTGGCGGGGTTCGGCATCGGTATCGGCCAGCATGCCGTCGCGGAGCGAAGCCCCGGCATCGTGCCGATCCTGCCCGAGGCACGGCTGCCCGCCCTTCCCGTCTGGCTGACCTGCCACGAAGCCCTGCGCCACACCCCCCGTGTCGCGCGGGTTTGGGATGGTCTGTCTAAGGATCTGGCGCGCGTCGTTTCTTGACCCTTCCGGACGCAGCCGTTACCGCCAAGACAACAGATTTCCGAAGGATACGCTCCATGACAAACCCCTCTCTCCTGATTCTGCCCGGCGACGGCATCGGTCCCGAAGTTATGGCGGAGGTGCGCAAGATCATCGACTGGTTCGGAACCCGGGGGCTTGCCTTCAACGTCTCCGAAGATCTGGTCGGGGGGGCAGCGTATGACGCACATGGCACACCTTTGCACGATGACACCATGGCCAAGGCGCAGGAGGTGGACGCGGTGCTGCTTGGTGCGGTCGGCGGCCCCAATTACGACGCACTCGATTTCAGCGTGAAACCGGAACGCGGCCTCCTGCGGCTGCGCAAGGAGATGGATCTCTTCGCCAATCTTCGCCCCGCGCAATGCTTCGACGCGCTTGCGGATTTCTCCTCCCTCAAGAAGGAGGTCGTGTCCGGCCTCGACATCATGATCGTACGGGAGCTGACATCGGGCGTCTATTTCGGTGAACCGCGCGGCATCCACGTGGAAGGCAACGAGCGGGTCGGTATCAACACGCAACGCTACACGGAATCCGAGATCGACCGCGTGGCGCGCGCAGCGTTCGATCTGGCGCGCAAACGCGATGGCAGGCTTTGCTCCATGGAAAAGGCCAATGTGATGGAATCGGGCATCCTCTGGCGCGAGGTGGTGCAGGCGGTCGGCGACAAGGATTACCCGGATGTGGAGCTTAGCCACATGTATGCGGATGCCGGTGCCATGCAGCTTACCCGGTGGCCGAAACAATTCGACGTCATCGTCACCGACAACCTGTTCGGCGACCTGCTTTCGGATCTCGCCGCGATGCTGACCGGATCGTTGGGCATGCTGCCCTCCGCCTCGCTCGGTGCGCCGATGGAAAACGGTCGGCCCAAGGCACTTTACGAACCGGTCCACGGCTCCGCGCCCGACATCGCGGGTCAGGGCAAGGCCAATCCGATCGCCTGCATCCTCAGCTTCGCCATGGCCCTGCGCTATTCCTTCGATCGGGGCGCAGAGGCGGACCGTCTGGAAAAAGCGGTGGAAGACGTGCTGGCCGATGGCCTGCGGACCGCGGACTTGCTGGGCGAAGAGGGCGCGACACCTGTCAGCACGGCAGAGATGGGCGATGCAATTGTGACCAAACTGCCGACATCTGCCTAAAGCATCACCGGATGCGGTGTTTGCAGTTCGCCCGGCCTTGAGGCGCGGGCCCAATAGAGTATCGGTGGTATCACCATGACTGAAAACCCCGCCAACACGAACCTTCGCGGTGCACTTCTTGCACTTCTGGCCTTTGCGGTCTTCGCCAGCCATGACGTGGTCATCAAGTATCTGGGCGGATCCTACTCACCCTTCCAGATCGTGTTTTTCAGCGTCCTTTTCGGATTTCCGATCGTCACCTTCCTGCTGATGCGCGATGCGTCCGAGGGCAATCTGCGTCCGCGCCATCCGTGGTGGACGGCCGCGCGGACCTTCGCGGCGGTGCTGACCGGGGTTGGCGCCTTCTACGCCTTTTCCACGCTGCCGCTGGCGCAGGTCTACGCGATACTCTTCGCCGGACCGCTCCTGATCACGCTGATGGCGATCCCGATGCTGGGCGAGAAGGTGGGCTGGCGCCGGGGTCTTGCGGTCCTGGTCGGCCTCGGTGGCGTGCTGGTCGTGCTGCAACCGGGTTCGACCGAGTTGCAGGCCGGCCATGTGGCAGCGCTTGGCGCGGCCTGCACCGGCGCCTTCGCCTCGGTCGTGGTGCGCAAGATCGGGCAGGACGAGCGCAGCGTGGTCCTGATCCTCTATCCCATGATGGCGAATTTCGTGTTGATGGGGGCCGCGTTGCCTTTTGTCTACGAACCGATGCCGCTGGTGGATATCGGCGCCTCCGCCGTGATTGCCGCACTGGCTTTGGTCGGAACGAGCTGCCTGATCTATGCCTATCGACACGCGCAAGCAGTGATCGTGGCGCCAATGCAGTACTCGCAGATCATCTGGGCCAGTCTTTATGGCGTACTGCTGTTTGACGAGAGCCTCGACCGCGCGACGCTGATCGGCACCGGGATCATCGTCGCCTCGGGCATCTACATCGTGCTCCGCGAGGGGCGGGGCGGCCACTCGCTCAACACGCCTGTTCTGCGGACCAGATCGCGAACAGGAACGCCCGTCGCCCCCCGGATCGGTCAGTTCCTGTCACCGGAGCAGCGCAGGCCGGGAGGCGGGTCCGCCGCTGACCGGAAAGCGGATTAGCCCGCGGGCGGTGCCACCCGTGCAGTTCCCGCAACCGACCCTTGCAGAGCGCTCTGCATCAGCCCTCTTGCATTGCTCCGCCAGCCCCGCTATCCCGCGCGCACGGTCGGAGTGTAGCTCAGCCTGGTAGAGCACTGTCTTCGGGAGGCAGGGGTCGGAGGTTCGAATCCTCTCACTCCGACCAATAAAATCAAGGACATACGCGAAATCTGAAACTTGCAACTTATGCAACCTTGCATGAGTTGCGCAGAATCGTGAGGATGTTCTTATGAAGAACCCTGCCCCATATCTCCGCCAAAGACCTGATTCGTATTGGGAAATCGTCTGGACCGACTCTGAGTCCGGGAAGCAAAGACGGAAGGCCACAGGCACAAAAGACCCAGCCGAAGCCGAAAAAAAGCTCCAAGATTTCGACCCGAGCGCCGACGCTAACGCGTCCACCGGCGCCCCCCGTCTGCGCCGCCGTAAAGACGGTTATTGGGAAACGGTCTGGACGGAAGCGGGGCACCCCCGGCGAAAATCGCATGGGACGAAAGACGAGACCGAAGCCGAAGCCGCCCATGACCTATTCGTCAAAGAACTGGCGCGCCCTGAAATCCCCGCACGCCCGACTGTCGCTTGGATCGTGGACCGATATTACGACTACGTTTGCCGCGAGAAGTCGGAGAACACGTCCGGCCCCATGGCCGCGAATGTGGGGCCGCTGAAAGAGCATCTGGGACACCTGCATTGGGATGATGTCGTGCAGGATACTGTTGACGACTACATAGAATGGCGGATGGAAAAGCCGCGATGGACCGCACACCAGAAGAAAGACGGACAGTACGGCACCACTAGCCGGAATACCGCCTGCAAAGACCTTCGTGTCCTTCGCGCCGCGCTAGCGCGCGCGCGGAAGAACCGCTACACCTCATATCCACCCGATTTCTCGATAGTCGAAGGCGACCCGGTGCGAGACACCAAGGCATGGCTCACCATGGAAGAGCTAGAGCGCATGATTGCCGCCTGCGAGCCACGGCCTATCGTCGCCAACGGGAAGGAAATCGACAGGGAACGAAACCGGGAGCACATCGAAGGATTTCTGTTGATTGCGCTGGCTACTGGCGCGCGGAAAGAAGCCATTCTTTCACTGACATGGGATCAGGTCTATATTCCCGAAGCGGTCTTGAAGCATGTAGTCGAAGTGGAACCGGAACCTGTCCTGTCGCCCGACGGTGAGTGGGTCATGCCGAAGCGCGCGACCCGGCGCACCTATGAAAACCCGCCGCTGGACTATGAAACCGGCGGGGTGGCCAAGGGGGCCTATATCGACTTCGGCGCGGGCAGCGGGAACAAGCGCCGCCCCCAAATTCCGATTGGCCAGAACTGGCGGTTGGTAAGCTATCTACTCCATGCGGATCGGTCGCAGCCGTATGTGATCACCTTCAACGGAAAGCCGGTAAAATCGCTCAAGAAGGGGCTGGCGGAAGTGGCGAAAGAGGCGGGCGTTACCAAGCCTGTTTCGCACCACACCATGAAGCGAACGGCGATCACACACATGGTCCGCGCGGGCATCCCGTTCAATATCATCGCTGAGGCTGTCAACACCACGGAAGAGGTCTTGAAGAAACACTATTCGATGCACCGCCCGGATATCGAGGCAGCGTTGGGGGACGTGCTTTCAATCAGGTGACCGCATGGGTTATGGCAGGGCGGGCTAACGGTCACTTGTGGTGACAACCGACCCCGCCTTGCTGACCTATCTGTCAGGCGTTGGCCCGATTGCCTGTCAATCCAAGCACACCTGACGGTGTGAAACGTCCCTGCGCTTCGGCTTCAGTCTTGAACGCAAGGTCAGCGCACTGCCACCTAACTTTCATGCTCACACGCGATTTCGCGGGCAGGGAAGTCTTCCAACTCGCCTACCTGCGAAATCAACCGCCGTCGCAGAAGGTCGGGGTCGGCAGAATGGTGGCAGGCCCTGTGGCAGTTCGGGCAAAGCGCGGCTGCGTTTTGAATCACGTCCGGGCCTCCATGGGCCAAGAACCGAACATGATGGACCTCCAAGAACGGGAAGCCGTCCTTGTCGAGAAATGGCGCGGTGTCTCCGCATAATTCGCAGACCCCGTTTGCCCGGTCTTGGACATATGCCACCACCTCGGGCGAGCGCACAAAACCACTTGCAGCACCTGTTGATCGGGGTGGGGTCGCGTTTCCCGATGGAGGCGTTCCCCCAATGCGACCACGAAGCCTGTTGGCCCTTTCCCGTAGTCGTTCGTAATCGGCAGTTGCCTCCGCGCGCGGTGGATGGGTGGTTTCCACCAAATCCCGAAATGCTTTGGCGTCGTCTCCATCGACAACAAGCGCGTGTCGCAGTGTGTAGTTCCGGGCTTTGTGGATGACTGCATTTGTCCCTTTGAAGCTCTTCAAGGTTTTGAGAGAGATAGCCGGGGAGAGCGTCTGAACGTCTATAAGGCGCACCGAACCTTCGGCACCCTTGGTATCAAGATCGTCGGAAAGATGCCCGATAGCAGTCAGCCCTTGCCCCGGCGTTTCGTTCTTCCGTCGATTGTGATGCGTCCAGACAAAGACGGTGGTTCCTTGCGGAAGGACTCGCGTGGTGGCATCGGGCATCCGTTGAATGCTTGGGAATCTGAACTCTTCACCCTCCCAATCTCCACCACTGTTCGGGTAGAACGGTTCCGGGCAGTCCTTCTCGCCGATTTTGAGCAACAGCAGTTGGTCGTTTTCCGCCATTTGGGTGCGCTCCCATTGGTAACTTGTTGGTCAGCCGCAGCCGTTGCCCTGCACGAGACACCGCCGCGCTTCATCGGCTAATAGCTTCCATTTGTCGATTTCGCGAATCACCATCTGGTTGTATGCACTCCACCCCTCCAAAAGCCGGGACGCCGCCAGCCTTCGGGGATCATCATCCTCCAAAACGTCAACGAAACTTTGAATGACGTGCTCTTTTCCGGGGAGATGTCCGTTTGCTTCAATTTCAAGACCTCGGATCACGGCGGCGCATTCGGGGGCTGAATTTACCGCGCTCTTTTCGCGCTCTGTCAGTTCTCTCCCGCCCTCTTGATACACTATTTCATAGGTAAAATGGGCTGTTCGGCATTTCGCTGAATCGTGATTTCGGGTGCAGCGAAAAGCGCGTCGGCAACTAATGCCTCGGCGCATGCCTTTTCTAGGCATAGGCGCAAGTGGTCCTTCAGCGCTCCAATATGTCGCCGCTGTTCCCTTTCGGAAAAGGCTGGATCGTCTGACATGTTGGGGGCTCCTTTCAAGCGCGATCAATACCAATGAAGATTGGCCAGCAGTCTTTTGTGACTTTCAATAGCCAGCCCGATAAATTCAGGATCACCGCGCCCAAATCCCGCTTTGGCCAGAACCGCAACAAATTCGTCATCGTCAAAGCGCTTGGATATGTTTTCGTGGTATCTATAGGACCACCCGCCACGCCCGGGCGGTGCCCATATGTAGTTTCTGCCGTTGTCGGGTTGGTCCAGCGCCTGTTGAAGTTGGGCTTTTTCGACTGCCTCCAAGTATCGAATTGCAGTCACCCCTTCCGCGAACAGCGAAACGTCCGAGATAGGCGTTCTGGGTGGAAGGAAGGTACCACACCACTTCCCAAATATGCCGTCCACCAAGTGATCCTGAAAAGGCGTATATCGCCGGTCCATTTCGGGCATGTTCTGCCAATAGTCTTTTTTCGACCCTTCCCAAGTCGAAGGCCCGACAGTATCCAAAAGGCGTGTCGCCCGCTCGCGCCGGTTTTCAACTTCAACACCCATGAAGCCATGCAATGCCCGCCAGCGTTCCGCCGTCTGTAGTCCAAGGGCGCACGCTTGATAGGCCAAAACAGCCGGATAGCTACGCATTTGGAGATAGACGACACGTCCGCCTTGCGTGTCAGCGGCAAAGCTCAGGATGCCTTTAATGGCATCTATCACCGTTCTGAGTTGGGGATCGTCACCCCATCTGCCTATCAGCCCGCAAACTTTGGCAAGCCCCTCCGAGATGGATTCATACAGGGCCACACGCTTCTGAAAATCCTCAGCCGCGACTGGTCCATGCGAGGCTAGGTCTTCTTGGTCATGGCGCTCTATGATCCGTTCCACTTCCTCTGACACCAAGTCCGAAAGCTGAATCCTATACTCAGGCTTTGCCAGATACCGCTTGGCGCGGCTCACGGCCATATCCACGCTCAGCGGATTTTGCCGTTGCGACTGCGCTAGTGTCTCGATCTGTTCAGCCAATTTCACAAAGAATGAATCCGCGTCTGCAATGGGAACAGTCACGCCCTTGCGTGCGCTGCACAACTCCGCCCCACGCCCCCGCAACTCTCCCCTAGAAGCCCAAAACATCGGATAGCGCCGGTTCGGTGCGCGCAAGATCGCTGCCCTTAGCGCGTGATCCCACTCGCCCGACCAGCCGCACACAATCAGCCCGTGTTCATCAATGATCCGGTCTAGCAGCGTGTTGTATGAATCGGGGTATGCCTCCAGCTCCGCGTCCGTATTGAGAATCCGCGCATCCTTGTAATCGCCATGCAATTTCAAGACGTAGCAGGCGCTATGCGTCAACGGCTCCGCGCCTTCTAATGCATCGGGCGAACCGACAACGGTGGGCTCCACCCCAACTTCTCGGAGCGCGTTTTCCATCAAGCGGTCAAAATTGGTGGTGACGATCACGCGAACATATCCATCGCGCACCAGCTTGGCGATTGCCTTGTGCCCAGCCGTAGGAACCTTCCGGCCTTCCTCCCTGTCTTCTTCGTCGGGCTCAATATAGCTATGCAGAATGGCACGGCGCTCCGCCGGTGTAGATGCAAGTTGCGCCAGCAATGCCGAGTAGTCCGGTTCTTTGCCTTCCTTCTCGACATACCACGCCGCCCAGTCGTCCTGTTCCTCTACGTCTTGTGCGAGTGCTACGCGCCGAACAAGGTCCAAGGTGATTTCCCAGCCTGTCGGGATTTCCGCAGCGCGCGACAGCCCAGAACCCAGCAAGAGCGCGAACATGCCCCTGTTTTCATGCATAGAGAATGCCAATTGCGTTGCAGGGTCACCGAAAGCCGTCATTCGCAGCACTCCAATGGCTAAATGTTCGCTGGGATGAGGCCCTACATACCATAGCTTGTGGGTGAGTCACGACTGGAAAGACAAAGTGCGCAAAATGGAAAACAGTGTGGTGTAACATCGGCGAAAATAGGTGTGTAACAAACGCGGAAAATTCCACTCAGCTAGAAATCCCGGTTTGCGTTGGGTCCCTTTTCGGCGAGCGGCCCGTTGCATCCCCGCCGCGTTGCCGGGCGGGGTGCGTGGACGCAGACAATCTACGGCCACAAGACGCGACGCGACCAGCTTAACGCACCTGACTTAGGCACGGCTAAGTTCGCCGAAAATCACTTTGCATAAACATGGGCCGGATCGACTTTTTTCAGGAATCGAATTTGCTTGAGCGGGTCCCCCGGAATCCTATCGCTATGACTTCCATCTGACTTGCATGCATGTGCCGACATGCCCCGCCCACCCCGGCGGGGTGGGGTACCCTAGGCGGTTCCATTTGGCCTTTCTGAGGGGCGACTCCTTCGCCCGCTACGCGGGCCTCCACTCACCCAACAGCCTGTCAGCGCTCAAGACAAACGGTCGGAGACACCATCGGGGAACGGGTCCGCCGGGACTGCTAGATTGAAGAGTTGAGAGATTGGAAACGGGTGCCCGCTAACGCGGGCGACTCCGCCATAACTACCGAGTCACTATCGCGCCAAGGCGTCGGCGCTGACGGCCTGTCACAGCGGCCACAGGATGATGAGGAAGATCATCAACAGAAGCAGTTCGGCGGTGCGGATCACGGGTCGTTGCCTATTGGGTGCGCCCGTTAGGGCGCGTGGTGACTGCGTGCGCCTGTCATGCGGCGGGTTGATACACGCCCGCCTTGGTGAGCATCTGGCGGACGCTATTGGCGTTGTACGGCTCGCCGGATGGACCGCTATACCCGGCATCTGCGAGGCACTGACTGATCGCTCTGAGGCTGCGACGCTTGCCCTTGCGGGGCTTGCGGTAGAGCGCCTTCGCCTGCGTCAGCAGGTCTTCACTGTATTGGCGCGAAAGGCCCTCTACACGGCGTCCTAGCGCGCGTGAGCGCGCGTCGCGGCCTTCTCGCAGGCGCTTCACCACTTTCCGTTTCTCAAGCTCAGCGAAGACGAAGCCAATCTGCCCCATCGCGCGGCCCATATCGTCTTCCTCTTCGAAGAGCTTGTCGCCATTTGCGCAAATCACTTCCACGCCCAAGCTCTTTAACAGAACCTCGCCCATGACGGCGGCTTGGAGCGAGCGTGCGAACCGTGTTGGGTCTTCCACGATTACGGTGCGGACGCCGTTGCCCGCGATGCGCTCCAAGAGGGCCTTGAATCCGGGGCGGGTGTCAATCGGATCTGCGCCGCTGACTGCTTCGTCATTGTATTCTGCGACGATCTTGAAGCCGCGCTGACTGGCGCAGCGTTCGATTGCCCTGCGCTGGCGGGGCGCACTGTCCTTCTCGTCGCCAATGTTCGCGGCGGACGAAGTTCTGAGATATGAGATAGCGTAATTTTTCATATTGCTAACTGAGTGCTATGCCGATTCGTGTTAAGTCTCTTGAGAGTTATAACACCATTCGCAGTAGTTTTCAGCCCTGAATCTTGGAAACAATCGCTATTTTGCCCGGTTACGGCGGCGCTCACCACTCTCCAACAATCTATGGCGTGGCAGGCCGGTTTCCGGGCCGGTCAGCCGCCGATTTGCGCGTCTGTTGGATCGCGGTACTTGTCATATTTCTATCACACACTTTTGGGGCGACTTGATATTTGCGGGAAATTATTTTCGTCGCGGTGCGGACGGGCGCAGATAGCCGGTTTGTGGACGAAGTGAGCCTTCGCTGCGGCTGATCGAACGTCCGCTAGGGCCTGTACAGCCTTATCAGAGGGTTCTACGACCAAACATGAACCATGCCCTCAAAAGTCGTGAGCAGCAAGGTCCCCCCTTGGTAGTGGATGTAAGCCATGCGATCTGTTGATCAACAGCGTCGGTATTGGTAGTATACCAGTATTTAATCGTCACTATTGGAGATACGTTAATGGAAGAGACTTTTTCTGTTCATCTGCCTCAAAACACTACGATGGAGGAAGCTGCTGCGATAAAAGCTGATGTCGATAGTTTTTTTGAGAAGGAGGACACCACCGCAAAGGTTGAAACGCGAATTGTTACTAGGGTAGGGACTTTCGTTCCTGAACCTGTAACGATCAGTGTAATACTAGTTTCCCTTGGCGGTATGTATTTCTTTGCGCAATATTTGTCTACAAGGCTGGTGGATCACAAGAAGGCGATGCAAAAGCCAGGGTTCTGGGTCGATGATGAAGGCAAGAGGACCGTTGACACAGTGATTCCAGACGGTCACTACGGATACATGAACCCTAAAACTAAAGAGCCGGTATTTAAAAAAGTTAGCGATATTGACGATTTGCCGGGTCACATTGTCCGAAGTGTGGTAGCTTTGGGAAAGCTCATAGCAGGCCTGCAAGCGGCTGGCAAAAGCACATAGTTGAGACTGCTCCTTCAGGGAGCAATCTTCATTGAGCTTCCGCCGGATATCTGCTGTTCATTTTCGACCTGACTAAGACGGAAAATTGACCCATCGCTTTGGAAAAATGATGACTTGCCGACTTTCGTGCTCTTTGCAGCATCAGTTGCTTTGGGCTCGAACCGGACATTCGTCGCCGCAATATGACTAGGGCCAGCATAAGTAAAGCCCGCTGACGCGGGCCTCTATTCGTCCCGGCCCGGCATAGCGTGTTGCGCTGACAGCCCGATAGCCTCGCCGGTTTGCGGGGCACTGCGGGGCACATTTTGCGGGGCACTACCCCTTACTTTTAACGGTTTGCGGGGCATGCGGGGCGGAATCGCCGTTTTCAGCGAGTGAGCCCCGAAAAGTTTTTTTTATGCGTCCTGTGAATAAGTTTTTTTCTATAGTCTGATAGATTAGCCAAGTGCCCCGCAAAAGTCGCTCTGACATCCAATAATCCGTTAATTCTCAGTGGCTTGGAGCTTGCGGGGCATGCCCCGCAACTGCCCCGCAAAATCCCCATGTGCCCCGCAAAAGACGCCGTCACTCTGCCGTTTTCGCTGGCAGCGGGCGCTTTCGGACGATCCACGTCAACAGCTTTTTGTCCTTCGGGTCCTGATGCTCTTCGAAGTGGAGTTCGTAGCCTTCGCATTCCCACGTCTTGCGCGCTGCCTTTCGGAACTCTGCTGCGACCTTGGTCGAAGAACGGTAGCTTTCCGTTTCCTTGTTCCATCCCCACGCGTAGCTGATGAAGAGCGCCGTATCCTTCCCGCTGATTTCGTCCGGTTCGCCAGAGCGGTTCAGAATCTCGCAGGCGCTGTGGACTTTTGCGTCCGGCATGTCGCGGACTTTGGCAAAGCCGCCCGGACGCATGATATCGCCGTCTGAGCATTCTTCGGCGATGCGCTCCATCAATAGTTGCACAGCGTTTGAGTCGCCGGTCTGTGCGTAGGATTTCTTGCGCTCGTTATTGCCAAGGAATCCCTTGACGCCAGCCGCCGCAACAATACCGCCGATCACACGCGACCAGTTTTCGTAAGAGTTCAAGAGAGGCCCTTCGAATTCCGGCTGTCCCTTCGCGATCCAGTTCTGTATGAGCGTCAGAGCGGCCCACACAAGCTGTCCACGGTTCTCGCGTACCCAAGCCCCAATATCATCGTGACGCCAATCAGAGCGCTCTTCTGGGTGCGCCACCTTGGCGTCCAGTTCGATCCAGACCATGCGGCGGATCAATTCGTCATGGGCTTCAACGCTGACAGCGGTGGCCACCCAAAGGTGGTTCACCGGAGCTTCGACATAGCGGGACGTTTGGAGCATGCGTCCGCTGAACTTCTTCGCGGTCAGTGCTGATGCCAGCGGGCCGCTGCTTATGGCCTTGTCGATATTGTCAAAGTAGCAGATCGGACCCCCGCCGACCACGAACGCAAGTAGAGACTTCTGCATTTCCTCTGCGGAGGGGGGAAGAGTCTGCGGCGCGGTTTCTTCCCCCAAGCCGATGAGAGACATGATGTCAACGACCAAGCTTGCACCGGTCCCGTGGTCGGGTTTGGTGAGCGTATAGAGCGGCGTGAAGCCTTTGATCGCATCGCGACAGAAGAGTTGAAGGACCATGCCCAAGAGATTGGCGAAGTCCGGGACCGGTTCACCGCCAATGACCTTTTGAACAAGCTCTTTGCGCGTCAGACCCCCAATCGGGAAATCCCCGAAGACTTCTTCAACGAATAGGCGGACGGCTTCGAGTACTTCTTCCTTAGACGGCTGCTCGCTGACGCGAGGGACGTCCAGATTGCCCATCGCAAGATAGATCGCCGTAGTCGAATTGTAGCCGTGTCGGTCAATTCGACGCCAACTTGGGTCGAAGTAAGGCGTCGTCTTTATCCCCGCGAGTTCCGCGCCCGGCTTACCGTCGCGGAAGTAGCAGTGCTTTGCGACGTTATCCGGCGAAAGAACCTTGCGCCCGTTCTTATCCTCCCACTCGGACGCATCATCAAGACGGGCCTTGAAGGTGGGAAGCGCCAACATTTCGCGGTTGTTATTCTTGATAACGCAATAATCGCCTTCAAAGGTATAGATCACAGGATCGCCGTTGTGGTCCTTGGACTTGGACAGCTTCTTCTCTGCGTAGGCCACCATTTCAGGATCACCCCATTCCCCGATGACCGGGACCTTGCCGTTGCTGCGTTTCTCGACGCGGTGCTTGTCCTTGACGAGATTCCAGATCGCGCCGATTTTTCGGATTCCAAGACCGGTCGCGGCAACAAGTGCGCTCTGCACATTCGACTCGGTGATGATATCCGCGTCTTCTTCAAGCAATCCCGCAATGAAGGATTCCATTTCGGACTGGCGTGATTTCGAGTTCAACTCGGCGACTTCAACGCGCTCTTTCGCTTCCGCTGGCGTCAAAGACAGCGACTCAATCACTGCATCGTCCTCAATCTCGGAATCTTCCGCTCCCAGATTGAATTCATCATCAGTCAGAACGTCTTCCTCGAACCAACCCTGTTCGAGCATTTCCTGCAAAAAGTGCAACTTGTCGCGGCCTTGACATGCGTCGTGACGGCAGAACACCGTCCAATAACCCTCGGAATTCTCTGTTGGGTTCATGCACATGGTTGCGGTGCCGCCAGTGGTGGAGTGTTCATGTTCAAAACAGCACTCTACGTGGACCGTCCCTGCGCGCTCGTTACCAGCCTTTCGAATCTTGTCGTCGCAGAATTGCTCGATCACGTCCGTGATCAGGAAGCGTTCTTTGTGTTCCTTGTGCCAACGATTCAGACTGACACCTTTTGGCGTCATATAGTTCTCGCGCTCATTCGTGCCTTCGGTTCCGGCAGAGAATGGATCGCTGTCATCGCGTTTGTTGACGTAGGCATTTTTTGAGTACGGCTTGATTTCATCGAAAGACAGGGGATCACCCTGCACGACCGCGCAGTACCAATCCTCGGCGTCTGCTGGATGTCTCGGAGTGTAAAAAAGTCTGTTTACGTCACAGGACGATGCATCGAAGTTGACGCCCAGCGTATTGACGGCGACGCCGCACACGGCATTCTCCCACGCCTCCTTATATTGCGCCATGGTCGCGCCAAGGTCCGCCAGTTCGACGGGTTCTGCCAGCGGCAGAATGACGCGAAACTTGTCCAGCGCGGGGGTCTCCACGACGACGCGCAGCCCGTCTTTCGTCTGGTGGCGTGCGTCCTTGATGATGATGCTGTCAATAAAGTCGGCGTCGTAGCGATCTTTGTGGTGTTCACGCAGATACGCCTGAACCTGCGCCCGGTTCGGTGTGTCGTCCAGTTTTAGCTTTCGTACGATGTCATCGTGCTTGAGTTCGAGAACAGACTTGCCGTGCGAAAATGATGTGTAGACGATGGCGAAAATCTCAAGCTTGATGAGTTTTTCCATGACTTCTTTGAGCGTAGCGCCGCTGTCGATGTCCAGACCGACAGCATACATGGTTTTGATGGCGCTGTCCTTGCGGGCACCGCCTAGCGCCTCAGCGAACACCAATGACGGACCCTGCTTACCTTTGGCTACAGGATGGTTGCAGAGACCGATCTTTTCCATCGCCAACCACTCGTACCAAGTGAATGTCGTTTCTTTCCAATCGCCGTCGCGGGTGTTTCGTCGGTCGCCCTGATCATACAACTGGCCCGCCATAAATGTGGCGGGAGTATCCAGCAATTTCTCCATTTCCGGGGTGGATTCGCCATGCAATTCGGCGTCCAGCAGCATAGGCACTTCGGTTTCTTCTGTCATAGGCGGTTCGCCGCTGTCGGTATCGTCAATTAGTTCGCTGTCTTGTAGTTCGTCTCGCATTAATGCACTCCAAGCGCCCCGCGGACGGTCGCATGAACGCGACAGTGTTCCGGGCGGACATAGGTTATCGTTCGCCCACTAACGCGGGCGTCGGACATAGTTGAAATTCAGTGCATCCCGCGACAGATACACACGAAGGGCCTCAAAACGGCCCGTACAGAGCGCGTGAAGCGCTACGTTCTGGTCCCTTATACTCGACTGGTGATTCGGAGTCCAGAAGTTTCTGACTCACGGTTGGGCCATTTTGTCAAGCACTTTTTTAGGCTGAGGGAAATTCGCCGCTCGTTCTTGCATCGTGGGCGCATATCGTGTAGAAAAACAATGCGACAGATACAAGATCGGGGGTCGGCGGGGCTTTGCTCTACCGGCCCCTTTTCTTTCTCAGTAGTCGCCCTCAAATCCTACCATCAAATTGCGCGTATCGTGCTTTGAGTGCAGACGATGATCCGCACAGCTATAGATCACGTCGCCGCGCTGCTCGCAGTAATACTGCCAGACAAGTTGCACGTCAAAAAACGCCCCATCGGTTTTTCGATGTTCGTGCAAAAATTCCAACAATTCAGCTTCATCGTGAATCGTTCTATAATACCACCCGCCCGTGAGCGAATACAGGCGGCAGGGTAGGCTCAAAAACAGGTCGCCTGAGATAACGCCCTTGCCGTCGATTTGGCGGGTGGGGATATGCTCTTCTTTCATCGTCAAAGGTCCATTACGGCGAGAACAAAAGCACGCCATTCCTTGCGGGTAAGGGTGAAGGTTTCTGCTGCCTCGCCGTCATTTGCAGAGGTCCAGTCGCGAATGGCGCGCTGACGCGCGCCCGCTACCAGCAAGGCAAGTTCAACGGCATCAGAATTTAGTCCGGTCACGTCCATCAACGAGTGGAATTCGACGTTCACGGGTGCAGCGCACACCATGTCCAAAATCTCGGTAAGCAAGAGTATTCGTGGAAGGTCCGGGTCGTCAGCAAACAGCGCAAGTATCGCAGCGTAGGCCGCGCGGCGGGGGTCATTGGGATCGGCCCATGTTGCGTGAAGGCGCGTGTGAGCGCGGCTACGGTCGATTTGTTCGAGCATTTTAGGTCATCTTCATTTTAGTCTCCGTTCCAGAAGTGTCGGGTCCCCGCCGCAGGGAGAATTCGGCGGCGGAGTCGCTCGGGATTCTATGCGCCGCTTCACATTGCGGCATGACAGGCACTCGCTACCGCGCGGCTCAAGGCGCAGCTTTCGGACGCTATAACGCCCGCATCGGGAACAGCGCGCGCCAGTGAAAATCCATGACTGCCCACGCTCACGCGCGTCTTCGAAAGTCACGATACGGCGAACAAATTGTCCGTCGCTGACGTAGGACGCCTCAGGGTCGAAATGCTCGCCAAAGAGTTCTTCGGCGTCGTGCGCAGGAACTACGGCACCGGCGGGAAAGCGGGTCACCGTACCGTCATCGCGGAAGAGTGCGACGGGCATGGCGAAAGCAGGATCGTCCTTCATCGGCGGGCCTCATGGGCGCGCTGACGCGCGCGTTGCTTAGCTCGCAGATCGTCTGTTTGTCCGGCGGGTGCCTCATCCAGTTCAAACCGTGAGTGCACGCCGCCACATTGTCCGCAGACAAAGCCGTGGCCTGCGCCGTGCAACAGGCCTGCGACTTCAAGCAAACGCGGATCGTTGTTGGGAGGGACGTCAGCGGTGCCGTCTTCCTCTTGCTCGCGGATCGCGTCGATATGCCCGCTCAGCTTCTGGACGGCCTGCGACAGAACCGTGCTTTCTTTTTCGATACCGGCAATCAGGCCAGCGACTTTTCGCGGTTCGGCTATGTTGAGACGCTGAACCAGTGTCTTCAACTTGGACGCCGAAATCTCGGCGACGAACATCAGGCTTTCGACGGCGTTACTCACAATTGCACTGCATGCGCGTCCACATGCCCTCCGCATCAACATCGGTTTGCGTCGTCGTGGTTTCGTCTTTCCCGGCGCGGCGTTCCACGCGACCTACACGGCCACAGTGCTGGACAAGGGTGGCGCGAAGGCGTGACGACAGGGCTATCTCGCCGTAGCGCTCGCAGGCAGCAATCGCGAGGCGCAACGATTCCGACACGGTGTCCATCAATGCGTTGAATGACGATGAACCGATAGAGTCAGAAGGGGCCGCGTCAGCGACCTTCATTCGTTTCAAGAACGCCACACGCGCCGATACGGCCTCTGATGAAGCGAGGCGTGACGCTGCCACTTGGCGACCGTTAGACGGCTCTACAGGCGGCTCAGCGCTGCGGCAGTAGCATTCAAGCTGAGTCAGCCCGCCCCCCGCCAGCAATTGTGCAAAACGCTCTTTTCTGCCACCTAACGGCTCTGCGCCCGGTTCTTCCATTCTACTGAATTCCAAGTTCACGGGCGCGACGGATTCTTTCCGCGCCTCGCACATGCTTCAAAGACTCCGCCACTGCTTTGCGGTCGGCATCGGTAAGCTGCGCCTTCGGCTCAGGCTTTTTCTTGGCGGCGTCCATTTTTCTCGCGCGCGCCATGCGCTGATGAATCGACAAGGACGCCCATTCCTCTTTTACGGCGTCATGAAGATCGTGCTCTTCATCCGCGAACGCCGCCGCCAGTTCTCGGATTTGAATTGCGCGCTTCACGTCTTCATTGGTCTGAGTCAGTTCCTGTTTCCATGTGTCGCCAAGCTCTTCGTTGCCACCGCTCAGCGTGACAACTTTGACGGCGCTAAGATCAGCGAGCGCGGCCTTATCGAGGTCAATTCCCCATTCGGACTTGGCCTCGGCGATGATCTTATCTGTGAATGAATGAAATGCGGCCTGCAAATTGCTATTGCGCGAGACGATATCTTTGAAATTGTCGGACACTACGCTGCCTCCGTTGCTTGAAGGTTCTGTGCAGCGAACGCGTACATGCGGCGCTCAACTTCCGGCGTCAGGCGCTCCGGGCAGATGCGGCGCAGCCATTCCAAAACCGGTTGCAGATGGTAGCCGCGTTGGCGGTTCTGACCTGAATGCACGCCCGGTATTCGGTCGAACGGCAGATCGCGCGGCGCGGACAGGAGGCGTGCGCAGCGAAAAGTCGAGTCTGCGATGTTGAGCGCGGACGCGATTTGGGCATTGGTAATGACCAATGTGGACATGTCTTTTTCCTCGATATGGGAGGGATGGTTTTTTGGCACGACTGCGCCCGTTCAACGGTGTCGCCGACACTCTGTTGAAATCTGTTACACCATATCACGGAATGACGATTTTGTCACTCCGCAACGGGCCAACGTCAGAATTACTGACCTATTTTCGAGGGCCTCTTGCCTCCGCTTGCATGGCGTGCAAGACTGTTTGTGCAAGTCGTGCAAGCTTGCATATAATTGCGTATGTTCTGCAATGGTTTACGGGATGTTCCGTGCAAGTAGTTCGGCTTAGGCCTTATAAATAAGGACAACCCCTGTCTTCGGGAGGCAGGGGTCGGAGGTTCGAATCCTCTCACTCCGACCAGTTTATCAATGAGATGGGCGAGATCTGAAAACGTGGTTCCACCCACGGGACCAGATGGCCTCATGGCGCGGTTCAGCTCTTATCCGGACAGGTTCGGCAACGGCGCGAATCCCGCGCTCCAGCCGTCCGACCGCTGCGTCAGTCAGACAGGGGCGTGCAGCGTGACGCGGGTGCCCATCGGAACGCGCGGGTAAAGGTCAATCACATGTTCATTGACCATGCGCACACACCCCGATGAGGCCGATGTTCCGATGGACCAAGGCTGCGGCGTGCCGTGAATCCGCAGATAGGTGTCGCGGTTGCCTTCATAGAGGTAGAGCGCACGCGCGCCGAGCGGGTTGTCCGGGCCGCCTTGGACGCCATCGGCGTATTGCGCATAAACCTCGGGTTCGCGCGCGATCATCGCGTCGGTCGGGCGCCAGTTGGGCCATTCCACCTTGCGGCGAATGGTGTAGGTTCCCGGGCTTTGCAGGCCCGAGCGACCGACGGCCACGCCATAGCGCAACGCCGTCTGTCCGTCTTCGCGGATCAGGTAAAGATATCTCGCAACGGGATCAACGTGCAGATCACCGGGGTTCAGCCCCGCGCGGGCCTGCACCACGGTCGGCATGAAGCGTTCATGCAATCCCCAGGGGTTAGGGCCTTGAGCAGGCCGGCGGACCACCGTGTCGTCGAAACCGACGGCGTCCTGCCCGAAAACGGGCGTCGCAGCCATCGCGGCGGCGGTCATGATGAAATGGCGGCGGGTAAGCATGGGTCGACCTCAATAAGCGACTGGGTAGCGTCAATCAGGGCATATTCACGATAATCGTGCGTCTGGGCAAGGCTCCGGCACGTCACTTTTAAGTCAGTGCGGCAAATGGAAAACCCCGGCACGCGGCCGGGGTTCCCAGTTCTTTGCAATGAATCTGCACGCTATTCTGCGGCATCTTCCTTGGCTTGTTCCTCGCCGGTTTCCTGATTGACCATCTTCATGGCCAGACGGACCTTGCCGCGATCGTCGAAGCCCAGAAGCTTGACCCAGACCTCCTGGCCCTCTTTCAGGACGTCGGAGGGATGGTTCAACCGGCGGTTTTCGATCTGGCTGACATGAACTAGCCCGTCGCGCTTGCCGAAGAAGTTCACGAAGGCGCCGAAATCGACGATCTTGACGACCTTGCCCTTGTAGACCTTGCCTTCCTCAGGCTCGGCCACGATCGAATGGATCATGTCGTAGGCCTTCTGGATCGAGTCGGCATTGGCGGATGCGATCTTGATCACGCCGTCATCGTTGATGTCGACCTTGGCGCCCGAGGTTTCCACGATCTCGCGGATCACCTTGCCACCCGATCCGATCACTTCGCGGATCTTGTCCGTGGGGACGGTCATCGTTTCGATGCGGGGCGCATGGGCGGAGAACTCCTGCCGGCCCTCGGTCAGCGCCTTGGCCATCTCGCCCAGAATGTGCAGCCGACCCTCCTTGGCCTGGGCCAGCGCCTTCTCCATGATCTCGGGCGTGATGCCCGCAACCTTGATGTCCATCTGCAGGCTTGTGATGCCGTTCTCGGTACCGGCCACCTTGAAGTCCATGTCCCCCAGATGGTCCTCATCGCCGAGGATATCCGTCAGAACCGCGTAGGAGCCGTCATCTTCGAGGATCAGGCCCATGGCGACGCCCGCAACCGGCGCTTTCAGCGGCACACCCGCATCCATCATCGACAGCGATCCGCCACAGACGGACGCCATGGAGGAGGAGCCGTTCGATTCCGTGATCTCCGAGACCAAGCGGATGGTGTAGGGGAAGTCGGTGGGGGCGGGCAGAACCGCCTGCAGGGCGCGCCATGCAAGCTTCCCGTGACCGATCTCACGACGGCCCGGAGGGCCCACGCGACCGGCTTCACCGACCGAATAGGGCGGGAAGTTGTAATGCAGCAGGAAGTTCGACCGGTAGGTGCCGTTCAGCGCGTCGATCATCTGCTCGTCGTCGCCGGTGCCAAGGGTGGTCACGACGAGACCCTGGGTTTCCCCGCGGGTGAAGAGCGCCGAGCCATGGGTCCGCGGCAAAAGGCCAACCTCGGAGACGATCGGCCGCACGGTATCGAGCGCGCGCCCGTCGATGCGCTTGCCGGTCTTGACCACGTCACCGCGAAGGATGGACGCTTCGAGCTTTTTCAGTGCCGAGCCAAGGTTCGGGTCTTCAAGCTGCTCTTCGGTCAAGGCGTCTTTGATCGCGGCCTTGGCGTCGGAAACTGCGGTGGTGCGCTCCTGCTTGTCCGTGATGGCATAGGCGGCGCGGATCTTGTCCTCGCCGGCGGCTTTCACGGCGGCGTAGAGCTCGGAGTAATCCGGCGGCTGGAAGTCGAAGGGCTCCTTGGCCGCGTCTTCCGCCAGTGAGATGATCAGGTCGATCACGGGCTGGATCTGCTCATGGGCGAAATTCACCGCGCCGAGCATTTCAGCCTCGCTCAGCTCGTAAGCTTCGGATTCCACCATCATCACCGCGTCCTTGGTGCCGGCAACGACAAGGTCCAGACGCTGATCGGGGTTCATGCGCAGCTGGTGCATGTCATCGACCGTCGGGTTCAGGATGTATTCACCATCCTCGAAGCCCACACGGCAAGCCGCGATCGGGCCCATGAAGGGCGCCCCGGAAATGGTCAGCGCCGCGGAGGTGGCGATCATCGCGACCATGTCGGGGTCGTTGACCAGATCGTGGCTGAGCACGGTGCACATCACCAGCACTTCATGCTTGAAGCCCGGAACGAAAAGCGGGCGGATCGGGCGGTCGATCAGGCGGGCGGTCAGCGTCTCTTTTTCGGTCGGACGCGCCTCGCGCTTGAAAAAGCCGCCGGGCACCTTGCCCGCGGCATAGTATTTTTCCTGATAGTGTACGGTGAGCGGGAAGAAATCCTGCCCCGGTTTGGGTTCCTTGGCGAAGGTCACGTTGGCCATGACCGAGGTTTCACCAAGCGTGGCGATGACGGAGCCATCTGCCTGACGGGCGACCTTGCCCGTTTCCAAGGTGAGGGTCTCTTCCCCCCACTCCATCGATTTCGTCGTTACATTAAACATCTACGGTTCCTGTTTTGGCCCAGTGGCCATTGCATAGGGGGCGAATTCCCCCTGACCCCGGTATCTTCTTTGTCGGGCGCTGGGGTCCGGGCGCCGGATTTCAGATTCTGCGGCCATACAGGAGAACGCCCGCTTTGGGAAGGTGCGTCGCCCGAACACCGGGGCAAGGACCGGCCCGAAGGAGCTTCGGCGGGGATTCAACCCGCGGATCGCCTGAGTTTCCAGGCCCCAGCGGAGAAAAGAAAAACCCCGCGACCGTTCTGGTGCGGGGCATTCCGGTACTTGTCGAGAGGGCCGGTCTAGCGGCGCAGGCCCAGGCGTTCGATCAGCGACTGATAGCGCGCCTCATCCTTGGACTTGAGATAGTCGAGCAGCTTGCGGCGCTGGGCGACCATCATCAACAGACCACGGCGGGAATGGTTGTCCTTCTTGTGGGTCTTGAAGTGCTCCGTCAGCGTCGCGATCCGGGAGCTGAGGATAGCAACCTGTACTTCGGGCGATCCTGTGTCGCCGTCCTTGGTGGCATATTCGCCCATCACGCGGGCTTTTTCTTCGGCTGTAATCGACATCGGGGTCTCCTTGAAGGCTAGGGAAAAAGGAATGGCGCAAGCCGGGATGTCGTCCAGCAGGGCCCGTGGAGATGTAGCCACCCGTCCGGATGGATGCGCGCATATAGGCGGTTTTCCATGGAAAGGAAAGTGCCAAGTCGAACCGCGGCCGAGCATCGCGATATCGGCGGATGGATTAACCAAACTGAAAGAAACTCCGCCGACTATCGGCGAAGTTAACGTAATTGATCTTCAAATGCGCTAGAGATTCTCTTTGGCCCTTCAGGGTTTTGAAATGGTGTCCCGGACAAAGTGGCAGGTGCTGTTGTGGTGCTGCCGGTCGCTTCGTCGACACTGGCCTATGCGATACGTCGCGCCCCCTGCATGGCATCGCCAGAACGGCGAACCTTCTCTCTTTCCTGTCCGACTTGGTGATGGTTCCGTCCAAGGATAAAACGATGTTGTTTGCTACTGGTTTGATTGCCCTTCTTTGCTCCGGCGTGGCCGTTGGCGGCCTTCTGGCGGATCAGGACGATGGCGATCGGGACAAACCGACCCCGGACGGTGGTACCGACACGTCGGAAAGCGACGCCGCGACCTCCGACGACGGGGATTTCATCCGCGAGCCGGATGGCGATACCACCGGCGCGGACGCCACGGATGGAAATGATTCGATCCATGGGTCCCGGCTTGGCGATCTCCTTCGCGGACTTGGCGGCAATGACGACATGTTCGGCCGCGACGGCGACGACACACTGGAAGGCGGGGCCGGGGATGACGTGCTGGAGGGCGAAGACGGCGATGACAGCCTTTCCGGCGGGCAGGGTATGGACTGGCTCAATGGCGGAGAGGGCGCCGACAGTCTGGACGGCGGCGATGGCGACGACGATCTGGTTCTGACCACGGGCGACACAGCCACGGGTGGAGATGGAAGCGATCGCTTCTACACCGTCTTTGACGCGGACGAAGACCCGGATCAGCCCGCGCCGGAAATCGTCGATTTCCAGCCGGGCGTGGACAGGCTGGTGCTTGAGTTCGACGCTACAGCCGACGACTTGCCGGATATCACGCTGGACACGGACAGCATTCCGGGCAGCACCGTGGTCGGGTCGGCCGATGTGGTCATGGCGGTTCTGAACGGCACCACCGGGGTCAGCATGGATGACATCGCGCTGGTGGCCCTCGATGCCGGGGGCGAGGCCATAGTGGACGGCGACGGCCATCTGCCGGGCGAGGAGGACGGCGCGACACCGGATGCCGCTGAAGGCGACGACCTTATGGATGGCGGAACGGCGAACGACATGCTGCGCGCCCGCGAAGAATTGTCTGACATCTTCGGGCGCGGCGGACCCGATGCGCTGACCGCCGGGCCGGGCGACGACCGGCTTGTCGGCCACTCTGGGAACGACGCGATTTTCGGAGATGACGGCGACGACAGCCTGGAGGGTGCCTCAGGGCATGACGAACTCTACGGCGATGCGGGCAACGATGTGCTGCGCGGCGGCGCGGGCCGCGATCTGCTGGCCGGCGGCGACGGGGACGACGACGCCGCAGGCGGCGCGGATGACGACATGCTCTTCGGCGGCGACGGAGACGATGCGCTGCAGGGCGACGACGGAGACGACCACCTGCAAGGCGGCTTTGGCGCCGACACACTGGAAGGTGGCGCGGGCAACGACCGGCTCGATGGTACTTTTTCCAGCGAAAGCAACATGTTCGGCCCGTTCGACGAGGATGAAGGCGATGTGCTGGACGGTGGCGCGGGGGATGACATCATCATGGCCGGGACCGACGACCTGATCTTTGTGGGCGCAGGTGCTGACACGGTCACGACAGGCGCCTATATCGACCCGGATGGGGAGGCTCCGTTGATATCGGATTTCGACCCGGCCGAAGATGTGATCGAGGTGATGTTCGACCCCGCTCTGACGCCGGATCCCGTCATTACGGTCGTCGATTTTCCCGACGGCAGCGGCGCCGATATTCTGTTGAACGGCGAACTTGTTCTGAAGGCCAATGGTGCCCAAGGGCTTGACCCTGGCACCATTGCGTTGCGTCAGATCGACTTGCCGCTGGCCTCGCAAGGGGTCTGAACAGCACAGAATCAGCAGCCCGAAAATGGCCGGGTTGCCCGCGATTTCGTGACGCCGGATCGGGGAGGCCCGACGCCAATCCGGGACAGTTTTTCGCCGCCCACAATATTGACGTCAATAAGGAAACGATAGGGCCGAATTATGGTGCCATCCGCCTGGTTTTTGCCGTTTTTGATCTTAACTCTTTGTTAATCCCTGATAGGTTCCCCCTGCCCGACCTGCGTCGATGCCAATCTGCATGCCGCAGGCCCGGGCCAGTCTTGGAGCGCAATGCGACCATCGCGATTTGCACATGCGTCTGCACCATCCTTGGCTGTTTCTGTTGTAACGAGGAAGGGATTTATCATGTTGGGTGCTGGCGGATTTCTGTCGCTCTTGTTGGTCGGGTTTCTGGTCAGCGAGGTCTTTTCAGGCGATGATGACAACGACAATGAAACCTCCGACCAGAACAACGGGAGAGGCCCCGACCTGAACGCACCGGAGACCGGCGGAGATATCAGCGGCTCCGACCTTTCCGAGCGCATCTTCGGCTCGGACGGCTCCGACAAGATCGAGGCCGGCGGCGGCAGTGATACCGTCTTCGCCGGAGACGGCGATGACGGCATTCTGGGCGAAACCGGCAATGACAGCCTGAATGGCGGGCTCGGCAACGACACGATCGATGGCGGGCTCGGCAATGACAGTCTTGGTGGAAGTCTGGGTGCCGATGTGATGTTCGGCCGTCAGGGTGCCGACGAAATGCGCGGCGGGTTCGGCGAAGACACCCTTCTGGGCGGCACCGGCGATGACACGATGAACGGCAATGGCGGGGATGATTCGCTTCAGGGCGACGGCGGTGCGGACCTGATGAACGGCGAGGCCGGCGATGACAGCCTGTTTGGCGGGTTCGGCGACGATACGCTGAACGGGGGCGAAGGCGACGACACCCTGAGAGGCGGCGCCGCGAATGACCGGCTCGATGGCGGCGAGGGGGCCGACAGTCTTTTCGGCAACGATGGCGATGACCTTCTGGTGCTGGGCAATGGCGATGTGGCCTCCGGCGGATCGGGTGCCGACGATTTCTTTGCCGATGGAACGATGATCGCAGGCAGCGGCGAGCCGGTTCCGGTGATCCGCGATTTCGAACCGGGGACGGACCGTCTGGCTCTGAGATTTACCGGCGACAACACGAACCCGGTCATCACCTTCGATGAAGAGACCGACCCCGGCGATACCCGCGTTCTGGCCGACGGCGTGCAGATCCTGCAACTCTCCGGTGTGACGGGGCTAAGCCTGTCCGATGTGATCTTGGCACCGGACGGTCCGGGCACCACGCCGGGAACCGGCCCGGATATCAGCGCGCCCGGCGATGATGGCGAGATTGCCGGAACCGACTTTGCGGAACGTATCTTCGGCACCGACGCGGCCGACAAGATTGCGGCAGCCGATGGCGATGACACGGTATTCGGCAGCGATGGCGACGATGGCATTCTGGGCGAGGCCGGCGATGACAGCCTGAATGGCGGGCTCGGCAACGATACGGTTGATGGCGGGCTTGGCAATGACACGCTCGGCGGCAGCCTGGGCGACGATGTGATGTTCGGCCGCCAGGGCGCGGATGAAATGCGCGGCGGGTTCGGTCAGGATACGCTTCAGGGCGGGACAGGCAATGACGTGATCGAGGGCAATAACGGCGACGATACCCTGCTGGGTGAGGGCGGCGCCGACAGTCTGAACGGGGGCGCCGGAGATGACAGCCTGTCTGGCGGGTTCGGCAATGACACGCTGATCGGTGGGGAGGGCGATGACACATTGAAAGGTGGTGCCGCGGATGACACGCTGATCGGGGGTGAGGGTTCGGACACGCTGAAAGGCAATGATGGCGATGACCGGATCGAGATGACCGAGGGCGATGAAGCCACCGGCGGCGCCGGCGCGGACAGCTTCGTTTCCGGCGATTATGTCGAAACCTCTGCCGATGCGCCCGTGGTCACCGATTTCGACCCGGCAGAAGACAGCATCATCCTTGAATATGACCCCGCCGTCTCCGCCAACCCGGTCGTGACCGTTGTGGATTTCGCTGATGGTACAGGTGCCGATATCCTGCTGGATGGGGAGATTGTGCTGAAAGCGGTCGGCGCGCAGGGTCTGACCCCTGCCGAGATCACGCTGTCGGCCGTCGCCTAGGCCGCCCGACGCCCGACGCCCGGCGCGCGATACGGCGCTCCGGGATACCGGACTGGCGCGGCCTCCCCTGCGGCTTTGGCGGCTTTCAGGCCCGGAAATGGGGCAGGATGGCGTCCAGCACGTCATCCGGCACCTCCTCCATAGCGAAATGGCCGCAGCCTGTGATTTCCTGCCCGCTCACCGTCACGGCCCAGTTCCTCCAGATCCCGAGCGGATCGCCCGTGCGGGCGGGAAAACCGCCGCGCGCCCAGACAAAGCAAAGGGGTGCGGCGATCTTGCGGCCTGCGGCGCGGTCGGCCTCATCCAATGCCCGATCGAATGTGGCCCCGGCGCGGTAATCATTGCACATCGCGGCCACGCGGGCCGGGTCCGCCGCCTGCCGGCGATAGCTGGCCAACGCTTCCGCAGTGAAGGGCGACAGATCGCCCGCATGGGTCCAGCTTGACAATGTCCAGTCCGTATAGGCCGGGCCGTCTGAACTGATCATCCGTTCGGGCAGCGGGGAAGGTTGGGCCAGAAAGGTCCAGTGATAGCCTTTCATCGCCAGATCCGCGCCCCAATGGGCCCAGAAATCCCCGGTCGGAACGATCTCGATGATCCCGAGCCTGTCCACGCGATCCGGGTGATCGAGCGCAAGCCGATAGCTGACGCGCGCGCCCCGGTCGTGGCCGAGGATATGTGCGCGGGGCAGATCGAGCGCATCCATCAGACCGACGATATCCAGCGCCATCTCGCGTTTGGAATAGGCGCGGTTTTCGGCATCGTTCGGGGGAATGTCGCTTTCGCCGTAACCGCGCAGATCAGGGATGATGACGTGGAACTCCTCGGCCAGCGCCGGGGCGATCTTGGCCCAGCTCATGTGGTTTTGCGGATATCCGTGAAGCAGGATCAACGGCGCGCCCTGGCCTGCCTGATGAACGGACAGGCGGGTGCCATTGGTGGCGATCATCGAACGGGTGAAGCCGGGAATGTCTGACATGTGCGCCCTCCTGATTTGGTCCAAGCCTGCCGATCAGATGAACGCCGGTCAATCACCAGGCCATGGCACGGGCTGCACCGCATAGCCGATGTAAAGCGGGTGTTTCGGGTGGCCGCCCTTCGACAGGCCCAGATGATGCAGCGGCGTGCCCGTGGCGCGCAGCATCGTTTCGACCTCCGGGCCGCGGTTCAGAAATGCGCCGTGCGTGCCCCATGCGGCAATCGTCTGATCGGCCCAGGGCAGACTTTCGAGGATTGCCGCATCATTCGCCGGACCGATCGGATCGGTCGCAGCCCGCATGTGGCGCGGATCGGTGTCGCGCCATGCAAAGATGTTCAACACGCGAAAGGCGCCGAAGCCAAGGGTGCGGGCCCGCCGCTCGCAGCGTTCGACGGTGGGGTCGTTTTGCACTTCGGTCGCGGTAGAAGGGTTCAGCATGATGAACAATGCGCGCCGCCCGGCAGGATCCCAGACGCGGGTCAGCGAATAGCGGTACCGCTCACAATCGGAATAGACGGCAACGGACTGCGCGTCGCCTTTCTGGAAGCTGCGCGTGATCACAGGTTGAAAACCCGGCTCGGGTGCAACATTCCACCGCGGTAAATCCCCACGGCCACCGGGGTTCCGTTATGCGCGGCCCAGCATTCCTCGCCATAATCCGCCGCGGTGACGACCTCTCCGGGATTGCCGTTTTTCAGCTTGGCCGCTCCCATATCGGTACAGAGGAGGCGCGGCAGATTGGACAGGCCGGTCTCCACCGGCAGCAGCAGCGCGTCAATCTCCGTGGTCCGGGCAAGCGTCTCGATCCGCTCGAAACGCACCGCCTCCTCCACATCGAACGGGCCAGACCAGATGCGGCGCAGCACCCGCACATGGGCGTGACAGCCAAGGGCCTCGCCCAGATCCCGGGCAATCGCGCGGACATACCCACCCTTGCCGCAGACCAGTTCCAGTTCGGCATGATCCGGCTCGGGGCGGTTCAGCAGGCTCAGGCTTTCGACGTAAAGCGGCCGGGCGGCAAGCTCCAGCTCCTCGCCTTCGCGGGCAAGCTTGTAGGCGCGCTGCCCGTCGATCTTGACGGCGGAGTATTGCGGCGGAACCTGTTTGATATCGCCTTCGAATGCGGGCAGGGCGGCAATCAGATCCTCGTCGGACGGGCGCAGATCGCTTGTGGAAATCACCTCGCCTTCCGCATCGTCGGTATTGGTGGCCTGCCCGAAGCGGATCGTGAATCGGTAAGCTTTCAATGCATCGGTGACATAGGGCACCGTCTTTGTCGCCTCCCCGAGGGCCACGGCCAGCACGCCGGTCGCATCGGGGTCGAGCGTGCCCGCATGACCGGCTTTCTTCGCCTCGAATGCCCATTTCACCTTGTTCACGACAGCGGTGGAGGTCAGCCCGGCGGGTTTGTCGACCACCAGCCAGCCGGAGATATCCCGTCCCTTGCGCGTGCGCCCCATGAGTGTTCCCGTCCTCCCGGTGAAGGCCGGTCTGCTACCCGCCCGGCGCGGCGTCGTCAACAACCGTGCCCAGAATCGGCCCGATGGGAAAGCCCAGATCGCTGCGGCCGACACCCGGGGCATAGAGGCGCGAGACACGACCATCGAGGAAGAGCGCGTTCGGCACCCCCAGACCATCGCGGAACAGGCGCGCGAAATGGTGGAAGTTCACCTGATCGTCGGAAATGGCCATGAAGATACGGGTGCCGGTCTCGTCGACCCCCACACCGTTCCTGATATTAAGACTGTCGCTGTCTTCGATGAAGCGCGGGTGCAGCGCGCCGTCGATGACCAGCATCGGCCCCGATTGGGTCGCATAGCGGCAGTTAGGCGGGTCCGCGGCATAGGCGCGGCTTTCGATCACCTGCGCGCGGTCGTCCTCAAGGCAGAACACGCCATTCGGCAACAGGCCGAAGTTTCCCGGCCCATCCGACGTGATGACGCGCATCTGTTCGACGCCGTCCTCAATGTAGAGGCCCACGGGCGCGCGGTCGTCATGGAACATGCCGGCATTCATGGCGAAGCCAAGCCGCTGCCCCTCCGGCAGGCTTTGATCGACACGTGTGAAAGAGCCGTAGACCTGTCCCTCCGCGTCGCGCAGAAACAGCCGGATGTCATCCGTTTCGGTATTCATCTCGCAGACCGTGAAGCGCGCGCCGTCGAACGTGACGGCGTTGCAGGCGGCCTCTGCAGGTGTGGCCAGAAGACCCGCGACAAGGGCAAGGATGGCCGGGTGGATCATTCCGGATCACGCTCCAGATCCCGGCGCACCTTCTCCTGCGCGAAAAGGCGGCGGCTTTCATCCATCCGGTCAAATGTCTCGTCGATCACGAAGCGCAGATCAGGGGTGTATTTCAGAGACATTTCGCGGCTGATCGCGCGGCGCAGCTCCGACCGGTTGCGCTTCAGCGCCTCGATCGCCTCCTCCCGCTGACCACCGCCAAGCGGCATCACATAGACGGTGGCGATCTTCAGATCGGGCGAGGCGCGCACCTCCCCCACGGTGATCGACATCGCGTTCAGCTCCGGGTCATGCACATCGCCTTGGTTCAGCACATCGGCCAGCGTGCGGCGGATCAGCTCGCCCACCCGCAGCTGGCGTTGCGACGGGCCCGGGCCGTCATGGAACTTGTTCTTTGCCATTGGCTCAATCCTCTGGCCCCAGCACTTATGGAATCACCGGGCGCGGTGCAAGCAAGCGCTTTGCGATCCGGGTGACCTTCGGTTACATCCAAGCCAAAGCCCGGAGGGACGACTATGAGCGAAACTGTTGGCATCGCGGTGATGGGCGGCCCTGGCCGGATGGGCCGAATGCTCATCGAAACCATTCAGGCCAGCGACAAGGCGCATCTGGTCGGCGTGACCGCGCGGACAGGGTACGCCTGGGTCGGCCAGGATCTTGGGGAGGCGATGGGGGGCGCCCGCAATGGCGTGCCGGTCTTCGACGACCCGCTGGAGGTGATCGCCAAGGCGCAGGCGGTAATCGATTTCACTTCACCGCAGGCCACCGTCGACCATGCGCTTCTGACGGCGCAGGCGCGCTGCGTCCATGTGATCGGGACCACCGGGCTCTCCGCCGCGGATCTGGAGAAGATCGCCGCCGCCGCCCGCCATGCGACGATCGTCCGGGCCGGGAACATGAGCCTTGGCGTGAACCTGCTGGTCCAGTTGACGCGGCAGGTGGCCGCCGCGCTGGACGAAGATTTCGATATCGAAGTGATCGAGGCGCATCACAATCAGAAGGTCGATGCGCCCTCGGGCACGGCGCTGATGCTGGGCGACGCGGCGGCCGAGGGGCGCGGTGTCGCGCTGGATGATGTGGCGGACCGGGGCCGGGACGGTATGGTTGGCGCGCGCGAAACCGGGCGGATCGGCTTTTCGGCCATCCGCGGCGGCGACATCGTGGGGGAGCATGATGTGCTTTTCGCGGGCCCGGGGGAACGGGTTGTGCTCCGCCATATGGCCACGGACCGGCGGATTTTCGCACGCGGTGCGCTGAAAGCGGCCCTCTGGGGTCAGGGCAAGGGGCCGGGCGAGTTCTCCATGGTGAGCGTTCTGGGATTGCGGTGATCCAGAACCACCGCTGATCCGTATTGCGCTTGTGCACAGGAAACAGGGAGATCCGCGATGCTGCGCAGCATATCATTGGCGGTGACACTGAGTATGACGGCGCCGGCCATGGCCGACGAGTTCAGCATCGTGGACACCCGCGAGAGTTTCGTGAGCCTGGTCGAGGGCCGGGAGCTGACCCGCTTCGGCATTCGCCTGAACGTCACCCCGAGTGGAGAGATCGTGGGCCGCGCCTTCGGCTCCGCGGTGACCGGTCAGTGGGACTGGGATGGCCGGTATTTCTGCCGCGATCTGTTTTACGGCGACGAGGATCTTGGCCCCAACTGCCAGTTGGTTCAGGTGAACGGGAACACCTTGCGGTTCACCTCGGATCGCGGTGCCGGGATTTATGCGGACCTGCGCCTGCGATAAACGCATCCGTACGATGATCAACAAACGGGATACGATGCCGGAGAGCCGTTGCCGAACCGGTCTTGCCGGCCTCGCGCAAGACACGTTACGCCCCCGGGCTCGCTGCGGAATACATCGTGGATTGCGCAAGGGTGAAACACGCCCGGGAGATCCGTGTCAGCGCCGGCGACAGTCCCGAAAAAGATCATCGGGCACAGTGTCGCGCTGTCTGCTTGCCTCAGAAATCTATCGCCAGGCCCTTTTTTTCCCAATCGCCGTAGCGCACCGGCTCAGGCCCGTCACGCCCGCCCAACTCCGTCGGCAGGACGGGTTCACCGCGCGCCTTGCGGCGCGCTTCCGCTTCGGCCAGGGCCCGTTCCGCCGCGGGCGGCAGGGCTGGCCGGTCCTCTTCTGTCGTGGCGTCGGACATTCCGGGCGCTCCTTGTGTGGCTCCGTTCTGTGATATACGTCCGCAGATCGGCGGAGCAAGAGGATTAGAGGCATGTCGCTCGAAGGGTTGGACGCCCGCCGCGCAGCGCTTGACGCACTTTACGAGGTGCTCTGGGAAAAGCGGCTCCTGTCCCATGTGAACACGGGCGCACTCCCGCCGGCGGATGCGGCGCGCGCCAAGCGGCTGACCGCCGAGGTGCTGCGCCATCTGGGGCGGCTCGATGCGGTGCTGCGCCCCTATCTGGCGCGACGGCCCAACATGGCGGTGCAGAACATCCTGCGCCTGGGGGCCTATGAGCTTCTGCTGGATGGCAGCGGCGCCCATGGCATCGTGAACAGCGCCGTGGCGCTGGCAAAACGGCACCCCCGCACCGCGCGCGCCTCGGGCCTCGTCAACGCGGTTCTGCGTAAGGTGGCCGAGGACGGCCCCGCAGCTTGGGAAAAGACCCCGCCCCATCCGCTTCCCGTTTGGCTTCGCAAGCCGATCGGCAAGGCGTTCGGTCATGACGTGCTGCTGGCGATCGAGGCCGCCCATCAGGCCGGCGCGCCGATCGACCTGACACCCAAGACCGACGGCGTGACCGTGCCGGGTGCGCAGACACTGCCGACGGGCAGTTTGCGTCTGAGCCACGGGCAGGTTTCCGCGCTGCCCGGATATGCCGAAGGCGCATGGTGGGTTCAGGATGCCGCCGCTGCGCTGCCGGTGCGATTGCTGGGCGATGTCGCGTCCGCCTCGGTGCTGGATCTCTGTGCGGCACCGGGGGGCAAAACCCTGCAACTCGCCGCGCGCGGTGCCGCGGTCACCGCGCTGGACATCTCCGAGGACCGGATAGCGCGGCTCCGCGAAAACCTGGCGCGAACCGGGCTGAGTGCGCAGATCGTGATCGCCGACGCGTTGGAGTGGAACGGCGGACCGTTCGACGCGGTGCTGCTCGATGCACCCTGTTCGGCGACAGGCACCATCCGGCGCCACCCCGACCTGCCATTTGTGAAATCCGCCGAAGAGGTCGAAACCCTGACCCGGCTGCAGATGCAGATGCTGGACCGGGCGAAAGATTTTCTCAAACCCGGCGGGCGGCTGGTCTACTGCACATGTTCGCTATTGCCGAACGAAGGCGAAAACCAGGTGAAAGCCGCACTCAAGCGACATGACGATCTAGAGATGGTACCTGTCGATCCCGTCTCTCTGGGGGGCGAACCCGGGTGGTCCGGCCCCGAAGGCGGGCTTCGGCTGCGGCCGGATTTCTGGGCCGGTCTTGGCGGAATGGACGGGTTTTACATGGCGCTGCTGCAAAGGCGGTGACACTGTCCCCGCGCGCGGGTATCCTGCGCATAAAACAGGCAGAGCAGCACATCGCCATCATGTCAGACCCCTTGTCCCCTGCCCCCGTTGCCCTGCGGGCGCGCCCCGGACGCAAGACGCGATTGCAAAACCGGCTGGCCGCGTGGCGGGCCGGGCTGGGTCAGGCGGCGCGCGGATTCGTCTCGCAGCCCGAACCGCGGACCATAGGCAGCGACACGCGCGGGCGGCAGTTGATGGCCGGCAATCTGATGTTCGCGGGCATCTTTGTCGAAGCCCCCGATACCAGCCCCTGGGCCCTGGACCCGCCCAGTGACGCGTTCGAAGACGAATTGCACGGGTTCGAGTGGCTGGATCATCTGGCCGCGGTCGCCGATGGCAGCGGGCGGCCGGTCGCGCAGAGCTGGCTTGCCGAGTGGCTGAAACGGTATGGGCGCGGGGCCGGCCCCGGCTGGACACCCGATCTGACCGGGCGGCGGCAGATCCGATGGATCAACCACGCGCTGTTCCTGATGAACGCACAGGACCGGCTGGTCGGGCGGCTGTTCTACGAAACCCTCGGCCGGCAGACGGAATTTCTGGCCCGGCGCTGGCGGGCCAGTTCGCACGGTCTGCCCCGGTTCGAGACACTGACCGGGTTGATCTACTCCGCCTGCTCCCTGACCGGGATGGAGCGGCACCTGACCCCGGCCTTACGCGCGCTGGCGCAGGAATGCGCGCGCGAGATCGACGCAAGCGGCGGCATCGTCACCCGCAACCCCGAGGAATTGCTGGAAGTGTTCACGCTGCTCACCTGGGTCTCGGCAATTCTCGGGGAAACCGGCAGGCGCCCCGATCCGGCCGTGAACACCGCGATCATGCGGATCGCACCGACGCTGCGTAGCCTGCGCCATTCCGATGGCAGCTTGGCGCGGTTCCACGGCGGCGGCCGGGGTGCGCCCGGTCGGCTGGATCACGCGCTGGCGCAATCCGGTGTGCGGCCCGGGATCACCAGCGGGCTTGCCATGGGGTATGCAAGGCTTTCGGGCGGGCGTGTGTCGGTGGTGGTCGACGCGGCCCCGCCGATGATGGGCGCCCGCGCCTTCAACGCCCATGCGGGCACATTGGCCTTTGAGCTGTCCTCGGGACGGCGCCCCGTGGTGGTCAATTGCGGCTCCGGCGCCAGTTTTGGCGCAGACTGGCGGCGCGCCGGGCGGGCAACCCCGTCTCATTCGACATTATCGATCGAGGGATACTCCTCATCCCGGCTTGGCCCCCGCGCGTCCGATCACGGTGTGGTCAGGCAAAGCCTGATCGACGGACCGGAAACGGTGGAGGTACAGCAATCGCAAAGCGGCGGCGCACGGTCCATTGCGCTCAGCCATGACGGCTATCGCAAGACCCATGGCCTGCTGCATCTGCGCAGCCTGTCGCTGGAGGAGGACGGGCGGCTCCTGCGCGGGGAGGACGGGCTTGCGGCGATGACAGAGGCGGATCGCGATGTGCTGGACCGGGTGATGGCCCGGTTGAGCCCCGACGGTCTTGGCTATTCGGTCCGGTTTCATCTGCATCCCGATGTGGAGGCGAAACTGGATATGGGCGGCAACGCGATTTCGCTGGCGGTGAAAGGCGGCGAAACATGGGTTTTCCGCCATGGCGGCGAAGGGCAGATGCGGATCGATCAGTCCGTTTATCTTGAAACCGGGCGGCTCAAGCCACGCGCGACAAAACAGATCGTTCTCTCCGCCCGGCTAAACGATTATGGCAGCGCGGTAAGCTGGAGTCTGGCCAAACCCACCGATGCACCGCGTCGGCACCGGGATTACGAGCAGGACGATCTCTGGCACTGACTTAGATGGAGCGACCATGACCGAGCTTGTCCCGCTGCGCCGCGCGCTGATCTCCGTATCCGACAAGACGGGGCTGGAGGACCTGGGGCGCGCCCTGGCCGAACGCGGGGTGGAGTTGCTCTCCACCGGCGGCACGGCGGAGGCGCTGCGCAAGGCCGGGCTGAAGGTCACGGATGTGGCCGAGGTGACGGGCTTTCCGGAGATGATGGACGGGCGCGTGAAAACGCTGCACCCGAATGTCCATGGCGGATTGCTCGCCCTGCGCGACAATCCGGACCATCAGGCCGCACTGGAAACCCACGGGATCGGGGCGATCGATCTTCTGGTCGTGAACCTCTATCCGTTCGAAGAAACCGTGGCCAAGGGCTCGGACTACGCGGAATGCGTGGAAAACATCGACATCGGCGGCCCGGCGATGATCCGCGCCGCCGCCAAGAACCACGCATTCGTCACCGTGATCGTCGATACGCAGGATTACGGCGCGCTTCTGGCGGAACTCGGCGCCCATGACGGGGCGACACCGCTGGCCTTTCGGCAATTGATGGCACGGACGGCCTATGCCCGGACCGCGGCCTATGACGCCGCGGTGTCGGGCTGGATGGCGGCGGCGCATCAGGATCAGACACCCTATCGCCGCGCGTTCGCGGGCGTTCTGGCACAGCCCTTGCGCTACGGCGAAAACCCCCATCAGCATGCGGCGTTTTACGTCGATGGCTCCGCCCGGCCCGGTGTGGCGACCGCCGAACAGCATCAGGGCAAGGCGCTCAGCTACAACAATATCAACGACACCGATGCAGCGTTTGAACTGGTCGCCGAGTTCGACCCGGCGGACGGGCCGGCCTGCGCCATCATCAAGCATGCCAATCCATGCGGTGTGGCCCGTGGCGCGACCCTTGCGGAGGCCTATGGCCGGGCGTTCGACTGCGACCGGACCAGCGCCTTCGGCGGGATCATCGCGCTGAACCAGCCGCTGGACGCCGCCACTGCCGAGGCGATCACCGGCATCTTCACCGAAGTCGTGATTGCACCTGGCGCCGACCCTGCGGCGCGCGATATCTTTGCGGCAAAGAAGAACCTGCGTCTTTTGACGACCGGTGGATTGCCGGATCCGCGCGCGGCATCGCTCAGCTTCCGGCAGGTTTCGGGCGGGTTTCTTGTGCAGGACAAGGACAATGGCCATATCGGGCCGGAAGACCTGCGTGTCGTGACCCGCCGCGCGCCCGAGCCCGGGGAACTGGCCGATCTGCTGTTTGCCTGGAAGGTGGCCAAGCACGTGAAATCGAACGCGATTGTCTATGTGAAGGATCAGGCGACGGTCGGCGTTGGCGCAGGCCAGATGAGCCGCGTGGACAGCAGTCGCATCGCCGCGCGCAAGGCCACCGATATGGTCGAGGTGCTGGGGCTGGCCGAAAGCCCCGCGATCGGGGCGGTGCTGGCCTCCGACGCCTTCTTTCCGTTCGCGGACGGGCTTCTGGCCGCAGCTGAGGCCGGCGCGCGGGCGGTGATCCAGCCGGGCGGGTCGATGCGGGATGACGAGGTGATTGCCGCGGCCGACGAGGCCGGGCTTGCCATGGTCTTCACCGGCATGCGCCATTTCCGGCACTGACCAAAGGGAGCCCTTTTCAGAATGCGCCTTGTTTTCCTGTCCGCCCTGTTCTGGTTCGCCGCCGATCAGCTCAGCAAATGGGCCGTCGTCCACTGGATGCGGCTGGACGAGATCGGGCATATCGCCGTCTGGCCGCCGTTTCTGAATTTTCACATGGGCTGGAACACAGGTATCAATTTCGGCCTGTTTTCCGGAAGCCCGGATGCAATGCGCTGGATCCTGATCGCCTTGGCCATATCCATTTCGGCCTGGATATTATGGTGGGCCAAGACCGGGCTGACCCGTCCGGTGGCGCTTCTTTCGGCAGGTGCGATCGTGGGCGGCGCGCTCGGCAATGTCCTTGATCGGGTGATCTATGGCGCCGTGGCGGATTTTCTGAACGTGTCGTGCTGTGGCATCGTGAACCCATTTGCCTTCAACCTTGCCGATATAGGGATATTTCTGGGCGCGTTTGGCTTGCTCATCTTCGCGGATGCGAAGAAGATCACCACGTGACGCCGGGCGTTTGATCGGTTACACCCGGCCCGAAGGAGACGATGATGATGCGGTGGCGCGGTCTGATAGCGACGGGATTGGTGCTGGTCATGGTTGCGGGATGCAGCCGAAGCGACCCGCGTCTGCTGAACATCACGGCAGACGGGGACGGGCCGGACGAGTTTTCGATCCTGCCGACGCGCCCCCTTGAAATGCCGCCCAGCTTCGCCGAACTGCCGCCGCCGACCCCGGGCGGGCCCAACCGCGTCGACCCCAACCCGGAAGCCGACGCCATCGCGGCTCTTGGCGGCAATATCGAACGCGCCAGCCGCGACAATGGCGGGCTGGTCGGTTATGCCGGTCGGTTCGGTATCGGCGCCGGCATCCGCGAGACGCTGGCAAGCGAGGATCTGGAATACCGCCGCGACAATGATGGCCGGCTGCTGGAGCGGGTCTTCAACGTGAATGTCTATCATCGCGCCTATCGCCCGCTGTCACTGGATCAATATGCCGAACTGGAACGGATGCGCCGCGCCGGCATCCGTACGCCTGCCGCCCCGCCCGACCCGGCCGAGTGATCCCCCATCACAGCCCCGTCAGGAAGGTTGATGCGTCTGCTTCGGCGCTTATGTTGCCGTGAACGCCTGTGTTTCCCGCCCTGTCGGAGGTCTTGATGATATTGCGCCGCCTGTTGACGATTGCCCTGACCCTGACGCTTCCCTCCTCACTCTGGGCTGCGGGCGAGGTGACGCAGTTCACGCTTGAAAACGGGATGGAAGCCGTGGTCATCGAGGATCATCGCAGCCCCGCCGTGGTGCATATGGTCTGGTATCGCACCGGTGCCGCGGATGAGCCGCCCGGCGTCTCCGGCATCGCGCATTTTCTGGAACATCTGATGTTCAAATCCACCGACGATCTGGAAAACGGCGAGTTCAGCCGGATCGTGGAGGCCAATGGCGGTACCGACAACGCCTTCACCTCATGGGACTACACCGCCTATCACCAACGGGTGGCCGCCGACCGGCTTGGCCTCATGATGCAGATGGAAGCCGACCGCATGCGGGATCTCGTGATCACCGAGGCCGATGTAGTGACCGAACGCAGCGTCGTGCTGGAGGAACGCGCGCAGCGGACCGACAGCAGCCCGGGCGCTCTTTTCAACGAGCAATTGCGCGCGGCCCTCTACCTCAACCATCCCTACCGGATCCCGATCATCGGCTGGCGGCACGAGATGCTGTCGCTGGATCGGGAAGATGCGTTGGAGTTCTACGAACGGTTCTATGCTCCCAACAACGCCATTCTGATCGTGGCCGGCGACGTGACGCCGGACGAGGTGCGCGCCCTTGCCGAAGAGCATTACGGCCCGCTTGAACCCTCGCCCGATCTGCCGCCGCGACTGCGCCCGTCGGAACCCGATCATATCGCCGACCGCACCGTGCGCTATGAAGACGGGCGTGTTGCCAACCCCTATGTCAGCCGCGCCTATCTGGCCCCGGAGCGCGACAGCGGCGCACAGGAAGAGGCCGCCGCGCTGGCTCTTCTCGCGCAGGTTCTGGGCGGGAGCGGGACGACATCGGTGCTCAGCCGGACCTTGCAGATCGAAGAGGAACGCTCTCTTTTCACGACCGCCTATTATCAGGGGACGAGCCTCGACGACACCAGCTTCACCATTCTGAACGTGCCGGTGCCGGGCGTCAGTCTGGAAGAGGCGGAGGCCGATCTTGACCGGGTTATCGCCACATTCCTCGAAACCGGCATCGACGAGGCGCAGTTCGAGCGGATCAAATTTCAGTACACGGCGTCCGAGATCTACGCACAGGACAATGTGCAAGGGCTGGCCCGCCAGTATGGCGTCGCCCTGACAAGCGGGCTTACGGTGGAAGACGTTCAGGCCTGGCCCGATGTCATCGCGGCCACGACGGTGGAGGATGTGATGGAGGCCGCCGAGCTGATTTTCGGCGGCAACACCCGATCCGTCACCGGATATCTGGACCGGCCTGCTGCGCCAGTGGCCGAGATCGCGACAGAGGAGGCGACCCAATGATCCGCGCCGTGTTCACCGCGATCACCGCCCTGATCCTTGCGCTGCCCGCCTGGGCCGTCGATATCGAAGAGGTCGTCTCTCCGGGCGGCATTTCGGCCTGGCTGGTGGAGGATCATTCGATTCCCTTCGTCGCACTGGATATCCGGTTTCAGGGCGGCACCTCGCTGGATGCGCCCGGCAAGCGTGGCGCGACCTTCCTGATGACCGGTCTGCTGGAGGAAGGCGCGGGCGATCTGGATGCGCAGGGTTTTGCCGCCGCGACCGAGGCACTTGCCGCCGAGTTCGATTTCAGCGCGTATCGCGACAGTCTGGTCATCAATGCGCAGATGCTGACGCAGAACCGGGATCAGGCCGCCGACCTGCTGCGTCAGGCGATCGTGGCACCGAATTTTGACGAAACGGCGCTGGAACGGGTCCGCGGCCAGGTTGTGTCGATCATCGAGTCCGACGCGCAAGACCCCCAAAGCATCGCCGCCACCCGGTTCAACGCGCTGGCGTTCGGCGATCACCCGTATGCCAGTGCGCAGGAAGGCACCACCGCCTCGGTCAGCGCCCTGACACGGGACGACATGATCGCCGCCCATCGCGCGGCCTTCGCCCGCGATCGGGTTTTCGTGGGTGCGGCGGGCGATATCACCGCCGAGGAACTCGGGCTGCTTCTGGACGCGTTGCTGGGCGATCTGCCGGCCGAAGGCGCCCCCCTGCCGGGCCCCGCCCCCTATCTGCTGGACGGGGGCACGACGGTTGTCGATTTTCCGACCCCGCAATCGGTGGCCTATTTCGGACATCGCGGGATCGAACGGCTTGATCCGGATTTCTTCCCCGCCTTCGTGCTGAATCAGATCATCGGCGGCGGCAACTTCCGCTCCCGCCTGATGCAGGAGGTCCGGGTTGAACGGGGGCTGACCTACGGCATCTATACCTATCTGGCCCTGTCGGACCATCAGCCGATGATGCTGGGGCGGTTTTCCTCGTCCAACGATCTGGTTGCAGAGGCTGTGGCCGTCACCCGTGCGGAATGGGCCGATATCGCCGCGAACGGCGTGACCGAGGAGGAGCTGGAAGCCGCCAAGCTGTTCATGACCGGCGCCTATCCGCTCCGCTTTGACGGCAACAACACGATCGCCGGGATTCTGGCCGGCATGCAGCAGGACGGAATGCCGGTGGACTATATCGCAACCCGAAATGCACAGGTCGACGCGGTGACGATGGAGGATGTCCGGCGCGTCGCAGCGCGGTTCTTGCAGCCGGAGAACCTGCATTTCGTCGTTGTCGGGCAGCCCGAAGGGCTGGAACCCGGTAACTGAGCGGAAGCGTTTCCGAATCGGAGCGGGCCATGCTACCCATAGTGGCATGGCCCACCCAGACCCCAAGATAAGCGATAGCCCGCGTGCGATCCGCAAACTGGACGAAACCGCGATCAATCGGATCGCGGCGGGCGAAGTCGTGGAACGCCCTGCCTCCGCGGTGAAAGAGCTGGTGGAAAACGCGATCGATGCGGGCGCGCGCCGCATCTCGGTCGACATCGCTCATGGCGGCAAGAGCCTGATCCGGGTGACCGATGATGGCTGCGGCATGGGGCCCGACGATATGCCGCTCGCACTTGCCCGGCATGCGACGTCGAAGATCGATGGCTCCGATCTTCTGAACATCCGATCCTTCGGGTTCCGCGGGGAGGCGTTGCCGTCCCTTGGCGCCGTTGGCCGGCTGACGATCACCAGCCGGGCCGATGGGTGCGAGGCGTGCCAGATCCGTGTCAGCGGAGGCGACATGGGCGCGGTGAAGCCGGCGGCCTTGTCCCGTGGCACCGTTGTCGAGCTTCGCGATCTGTTTTTCGCCACACCCGCGCGGCTGAAATTCCTGCGCACCGACCGGGCCGAGATGCAGGCGATATCCGACGTGGTGAAACGGCTTGCGATGGCCGAACCGGGCGTGGGCTTCACCCTGCGCGATGTCAGCGATGCGCCGCGCGTGACCTTCCGTGCGGATGCCGAACAGCGCGAGCTGTTCGATGCCCTGCGCGCCCGGCTGGGCACCGTGATGGGCCGGGAATTCATAGATAACGCCTTGCCGATCGAGGCGGAGCGCGACGGCTTGCGGCTGGTGGGCTTTGCGGGCCTGCCGACCTATTCGCGCGGGTCCGCCGTTGCGCAATATCTTTTCGTCAACGGCCGCCCGGTGCGCGACAAGCTCCTGATCGGGGCATTGCGCGGTGCCTATGCGGATTTTCTGAGCCGGGACCGGCACCCCGCTGTCGCGTTGTTCGTCGATTGCCCGCCGGAGCGGGTGGATGTCAACGTGCATCCAGCGAAGGCCGAGGTCCGGTTTCGCGAACCGGGCGTGGCACGCGGGCTGATCGTGACGGCGCTGCGCCATGCCCTGGCCGAGGCGGGGCATCGGGCCTCCACCACCGTGGCGGGCGCAACATTGGGCGCCTTCCGGCCCGAAGCCACGGGGGCACGGGTTTACCAGATGGACCGGCCCTCGCAGGCGACGCTTCGCGCACGGGAATGGCAGGCGCCCGGGCTGGCCGACCCGGCGGAGCGCTTTGCGCCTGCAAGCGCCCGGGTCGAAGAGGTGATCGACGATACCCCCGAGATCGCCGCCCTGCCGCTTGGGGCCGCAAGGGCGCAGGTACATGAGAATTATATCCTCGCGCAGACCGAAGACGGCCTCGTGATCGTGGATCAGCACGCGGCTCATGAACGTCTGGTTTACGAAAAGCTGAAACGCCAGATGGCGGAAAACGGTGTCGCCGCGCAGGCGCTTCTGATCCCCGAAATCGTGACGCTTGGCGCCGATGCCGACCGGCTGCTTGACATGGCCCCGGAACTGGCGCGGTTCGGTCTGGGCATCGAGGCGTTCGGCCCCGGCACGGTGGCCGTGCGCGAGACGCCCGCGATCCTGGGGACGGTGAATGCCGAGGCCATGTTGCGCGACATTCTGGACGAACTGGACGAGTTGGGCGACAGCCGGACCCTGCAAGCCCGGATCGAGGCGATCCTGAGCCGGGTGGCTTGCCACGGGTCGATCAGATCGGGGCGGCGGATGCAGGCCGATGAGATGAATGCGCTTCTGCGCGAGATGGAAGCGACGCCGCATTCTGGCCAGTGCAACCATGGGCGGCCCACCTATGTGGAGCTGAAGCTGAGTGATATCGAGCGGCTGTTCGGGCGGACATGATACAGATTGGCGAAACCGTGATTGATCTGGGCGATCCGCTCACGCTGGCGCTGGTGATCGGCGCGGGTGCATTGCTCCTGATGCTGGTCCTGATCGTGCTGGCGATGCGGGCGGCGACCCGCTCGGCACGCATGATGGAGCCGCTGGTACAAAGCATCGGCGGGCTTGGGCAGCGGGTGCAGTCCTTAAGCGACGGGCAGCACCAGTTGGCGGGCGGGCTGACCCATGTCTCAGAGATGCAGGCCAAGGCGCAGAGCCAGATGATCGAGGCGATGGAGCGGCGGCTGGAAGACGTGCAGAAAGGCATGTCCGAAACTTTGCATGGCACATCGACCCGCACCGCGCGATCCCTGGGAGAATTGCAGCAGAAGCTAGAGCAGATCGACAAGGCGCAGGCCAATATCGAGAAGCTTTCGGGCGACGTGCTGAGCCTGCAGGATATCCTGTCGAACAAGCAGACCCGCGGCGCATTCGGAGAGATCCAGCTCAACGATATCGTGTCGAAGGCGCTGCCATCGGACAGCTATGCGTTTCAGGCCACGCTGTCGAACGGCAAACGTGCCGATTGCCTGATCCATCTGCCGAACCCGCCCGGGCCGATCGTCATCGACTCGAAATTTCCGCTTGAAGCCTATGAGGCGCTCAGAGCGGCCGACACGGCCTATGAGGTGAACGAGGCGCAAAAGCAGATGCGGGTGGCCGTGAAGGCGCATATCAAGGCGATTTCGGAGCGGTACATTCTGGAAGGCGAAACCGCGGACGGGGCATTGATGTTCCTGCCGTCGGAGGCCGTCTATGCGGAACTGCACGCGAATTTTCCGGAACTGGTCCGCGAAGGTTTCGCCGCACGGGTCTGGATCGTGTCACCCACGACCTGCATGGCCACCCTGAACACGATGCGCGCAATCCTGAAAGATGCGCGGATGCGGGAACAGGCGGGCGCCATTCGCAAACAGCTTGCGATGATGCACCGCGACGTGGAGCTCGTGGTGGAACGGGTGGCGAAGCTGAACACCCATTTCGGGCAGGCGCGCAAGGATATCGACGATATCACTATCGCCGCCGAACGGGCGGGCAAACGCGCGACGAAGCTCGACAATTTCGATTTCGAGGAACTGGCCCCGGGTGCGGAGGAAACCGTGGTCCCGCTCCCCCGGCGCTAGCGCTGGAAGACGGCGGCAAGAATTGCGGCCAGTTTCTCGGCATCGGTTTCGGTGAAGGCAGCGGGTTTGTCGCTGTCGATGTCGAAAACGGCGATCAGATCGCCAGCGGCGTTCCAGACCGGCAGAACAAGCTCCGACCGGGTTGAAGATGCGCAAGCGATATGCCCGGGAAAGGCATCGACATCCGCAACCAGCTGCACCTGCCCGCTGCGCGCAGCGGCACCGCAGACGCCGCGGGAGAACGGGATCTGCAGGCAGCCGTGGCCACCCTGATAGGGCCCGATTTTCAGAAGCCCCGGTTCGGTCACGCGGTAAAACCCGGTCCAGTCGAAGCGCGGATCGGAATGGTGCACCTCGCAGGCGACGGTCGCCATAAGCGCGATCTCGTCGGTTTCGCCATCGGTGAGGCTGTCGATGGTTCGGGAGAGCGTTTGATAGTCGACCTGCATGGTGTTGCGTGCCCTCGGCAAGGGGCGGGCGCGTGGGTTTCGGCCCAACTAGGTCCCGCCATATCTGTTAAAGAAAGACGATCATGGGCGTTCGATGGCGATGGCGGTGCCTTCGCCGCCGCCGATGCAGATGGCCGCGACACCGCGTTTCAGGCCGCGTTTTTCCAGCGCGTTCAGAAGCGTGACCATGATCCGCGCGCCGGACGCCCCGATCGGGTGGCCAAGTGCACAGGCCCCGCCATTCACGTTGACCTTGTCGCGGGGCAGATCGAAGGCGCGCATGAAGGCCATCGGCACCACGGCAAAGGCCTCGTTGATTTCCCACAGGTCCACATCCTCGGGCGTCCAACCGATACGGGACAGGAGCTTTTCGGCGGCCGGAACCGGAGCGGTGGTGAACCATCCGGGTTCCTGCGCGTGGGATGCGTGGCCGCGGATATGGGCCCGGATCGGTAGCTCCTTGGCCTCGGCCACGCTTTCGCGGGCCAGAACCAAGGCAGCCGCCCCATCGGAGATCGAGGACGCATTCGCCGCGGTCACCGTTCCGTCCTTGCGAAAGGCGGGTTTGAGCTCGGGGATTTTCTCGGGACGGGCCTTGCCCGGCTGCTCGTCGACGGCAATCTCGGTCACGGCCTTGCGCGTAGTGACCGTGACCGGAGCGACTTCATCCGCGAAGGCCCCGTTTTCGATTGCAGCCAGCGCATTGGAGAGCGAGGTCAGCGCATAGTCGTCCTGCGCGGCGCGGGTAAACTGGTACTTCTCTGCGCAATCCTCGGCAAAGGTGCCCATCAGGCGGCCCTTGTCATAGGCGTCTTCGAGCCCGTCGAGAAACATGTGGTCGATGGTTTGACCATGCCCGATCCGGGCGCCGCCGCGCATGTTGGGCAGCAGATAGGGCGCGTTCGTCATGCTTTCCATGCCGCCCGCGACGATCAGATCCGTCTGCCCGAGGGCCAGTTGATCGAAGGCGATCATGGCCGCCTTCATGCCCGAGCCGCACATCTTGTTGAGTGTGGTGGCCGGCACGTCCTGGCCCAGACCGGCCTTGAACCCCGCCTGACGCGCCGGGGCCTGCCCTTGGCCTGCCGGAAGGACGCAGCCCATCAGAAGCTCATCGACCTGATCGGGGCCGGCGCCGGATTGAGCCAGCGCCGCGCTGATAGCGACCCCGCCGAGATCCGCCGCCGACACATTCGAAAAAGCGCCTTGAAACCCGCCCATCGGGGTGCGGGAGGCCCCGCAGATCACCACCTTGTTCATCTGACCCTCCGTCTCTGTCACCGGCCCATGGATACCGAATGGTAAGGATTGCCGTCTAGGCTCTAACGCAGCACAGACGGAAGGAACAGCGATGAACCTTGTGAAAGATGCCGCGGGGGCCATCACGATCATTCATGTCGACGAGGATCGGCTCGATGCCGCCGTCGCCATTCAGTTCAAGGACAGTTTTCGCGCGCTGGTCGAAAACGGGACAGGGCCGGTCGTGATGAATCTGGACAAGGTGGAGTTTCTCGATTCAAGCGGGCTGGGCGCAGTTGTCGCTGCGCGAAAACTGCTGGGCGCGGATCGAAGGCTGGATCTGGCAAGCCTTCAACCCGCCGTTGAAAAAGTGATGACATTGACCCGCATGAACACGGTCTTCACCATTCATGACGATCTACAGCAGGCGTTGGAGGCCTATGGCGCCGCGCGGGCAAGTTGACCGCTGCGAAGATGAGGCGACGACATGTATCGATACACGGGACAGACATCGGAGGATGACCCTTTCGCTCGATTTTCAAAGCACCCCCGACGCGGTGGGGGAGGCGCTTGGACGGATGCGCGCACATGTCAAAGGCCACGGCCTCTCTCCCGAACATGTGGACGCCGTGGAAATCGTGCTGGCCGAGGTTCTGAACAATATCGTGGAACATGCCTACGGGGCCGACGGGGGTTCCGTTATCTCGATGACGGTCACTGCGCACAAGCATGGCGTGGATTGCGTGGTCTGCGACCGGGGGCTGGGGATGCCGGACGGCAAGATACCCTGCCCCAGACGCTTTGATGCGGAGCTGACGGATGTGGACGACCTGCCAGAGGGGGGATTCGGTTGGGGCCTGATTCATGACCTCGCCTCCGATCTGCGGTACACCCGCGAGGGCAACGAGAACAGGCTGAGCTTCTCGATTGCATCGCCTGTCGCATCAATCACCTGATATCCGACCTATTGTTTCGAGTTTTATCAAATTGCCGCGGTGGAGCCACAATAGCTCCGCAACTTGGCCCGGTTGGACCGCCATTACCGGGTCTGTAGCTGCATAGGCTTCCCTCGGCACCGTGTCTCAAAGCCCCCACCCAGTGGCGCGGTGCCGAGGTCCTTCCAGCGTTTCCCGCTTGCCCCCCCTGATCGATCGCTTACCTTGCGCACACGCAGGGGAGAGGCAAAGCTATGCGAGATTTCCATCAACCGGGCCGGTCGGCGGTTTTCGCCGAAAACGGAATGTGCGCCACATCGCACCCGTTGGCCGCGAAGACGGCCATCAACCTTCTGGAACAGGGCGGAAATGCCGTGGATGCCGCCATTGGCGCGGCGGTCCTGCTGGGTATCTGCGAGCCGCAGATGACCGGGCTTGGCGGCGATATGTTCGCGATGATCAAGCGCGGCGACAATGAGATTATCGGTCTGAATGCCTCCGGGCGGGGCCCGGCCGGCCTGTCGGCGGAGGCCTTGCGCGATGCCGGGCACGAGACTATGCCGCTTCGCCATGCCGCCGCCGTCACCATACCCGGCGCCGTCGACGGATTTTGCAGGCTGCACGGCGACCACGGGCAGATGTCATTGGCGGATGTTCTGGCCCCGGCGATCCACTATGCCGAAAACGGTGTGCCGGTCGCGCCGCGCGTCGCCGCGGACTGGATGGAAAGCGAGGGCAATCTCGCCGGGCGCGCGCGGGAGACGTTCCTGCTTGCCGGGGCCGTGCCGAAACCCGGCCAGATATTCGCCGCGCCGGGCCAGGCCGACGTGCTGCGCAAGATCGCGAAAGACGGGCGCGCGGGGTTCTACGAGGGGGAGGTGGCCGCGGATATGGTGGCCAGCCTGCGCGCGCTCGGCGGCAGCCATACCGAGGCGGATTTCGCCGAAACCGCCTGCGATTACGTGACCCCCATCAGCACAACGTACAAAGGGGTCGAGTTGATCGAACTGCCCCCGAACGGACAGGGCGCAACGGCCTTGCTGTTGGCCAATATGCTGGCCGAATTCGATATCGGAAACATGGACCCATGGGGTGCCGAACGTGCCCATATCGAAGCCGAAGCGACCAAGCTCGCCTATGATGCGCGCAACCGCTTCATTGCCGATCCCGGGAGTTGCACGGGCACCGACCATATGATGTCGGCGAAAACCGCCACGGCACTGGCCGCGTTGATCGACCCGGATCGCGCAATGGCCAACCCCAGCCGCGTTTCGGAAGCGGTGCACAAGGAAACGATCTACATCACCGTGGTCGATCGGGACCGGCTGGCGGTTTCGCTGATCTACTCGATCTTTCACAGCTTCGGTTCCGGTCTGGCCAGCGACAGGTTCGGGATCCTCTTTCACAACCGGGGCGCCGGTTTCACCCTGACCAGGGGGCACCCGAACGAGGCCGGGCCACGCAAGCGGCCGATGCATACGATCATCCCCGGCATGATCCGGCAGGCCGATGGCAGCCTGATGCCCTTCGGTGTGATGGGCGGGGCATATCAGGCAACGGGCCATGCCAGGTTTCTGACCAATGTGGTGGATTTCGGCCTGTCACCGCAGGCCGCCATAGACGCGCCGCGTTGCTTTGCCGACGTGGACGGACTGAGCATCGAGCGGGGCTATACCGTGCAGGTGCAGGACGCACTGCGCGCCAAGGGGCATACGCTCACCATTCCCGCATTGCCCATCGGTGGCGCACAGGCCATTCGCATCGACGCCAGAACCGGTTTGCTCGAAGGTGGCTCAGACCCGCGCAAAGACGGTTGTGCGCTTGGATACTGAGAGAGGACGCGGATTGCCGATCACGCCGGTAAAATCACTCGTTGCGGCTGCAAAGGCTGAAATCACGTCTCTATCGCCGGCCGAAGCCCGGGCCCGAGCCGAAGACGGCCGCGCCTTGCTTGTCGATATCCGGGACGTTCGCGAGCTGAAACGCGACGGCCGCATCCCGGGCGCGTTTCACGCCCCGCGCGGCATGCTGGAATTCTGGATTGACCCTGAAAGCCCCTATCACAAACCCGAATTGGCGACCGACAGGACGCTGATCCTGTTTTGCGCTGCCGCGTGGCGATCCGCTTTGTCGGTCAAGACCTTGCAGGATATGGGGCTGGAGGACATCGCCGAGATCGAGGGCGGTTTTTCGGCATGGGCCGAGGCCGGGCTTCCCGTCGCAAAGGACGAAGCGCCCTAGTTCAGCTGGTACTCAAGCGGGTAGCGCCCGTCCTGAAAATCTCCGAAAAGCTCCGGCAGGTCGGGATGATCGACCGGTTCGCCTGTATGGTCGGCCACGAGATTCTGCTCCGACACGTAGGCCACGTAATAGGTCTGATCGTTTTCCGCCAGAAGATGGTAAAACGGCTGCGCCTTGGACGGACGGCTTCCTTCGGGGATGGCATCGTACCATTCCTCGGTGTTCGAAAACTCCGGATCGATATCAAAAACAACCCCGCGGAACGGGTGTTTCTTGTGCCGGACCACTTGGCCCAGATTGTACTTCGCATGACTGGTCAGCATCGCGCGGCGCCCCTTTTACCCTCTCTTTCCTATCCTCTGAGGCAGGGCGTTGTCCATGGAACAGGGCGGATTTCAAGGGAAACAGACTGTGAACCTCGTTCAGACAGTGCCGAAGCGCCTTGCGGGCAAGCCCGATCCGCGCATGCCGGCGCCGTCTTCACATTCCCGTTTCCGATCAAGCCGAAATGACGACAGCCCATTCCCACCGGCCCCGATTTCCATTATAATACGGCAAAATACAACAATATGTTCGAGCAGGCAGTTTTCATGAGACAGGTCGTATTCTTCCTGATTCTACTGGTGTTGGCAGGCTGCGGGCGCAACTTTTCCGCCCCGCGGGATCTCGACAACGCGTGTTCCATCATCAATGAGCGCCCGGCGTACTTTCGTGCCATGCGCGCAAGCGAGCGGAACTGGGGCGTGCCGGTGCATGTCCAGATGGCGACAATCTATCAGGAAAGCAGATTTATCGGCGATGCACGCACCCCGTTCCGCTATGCGCTTGGCGTGATCCCGCTTGGGCGGCAAAGCTCCGCATACGGGTACAGTCAGGCGCTGGATGGCACCTGGGACGAGTATCGCCAGCGCACGGGCAATCGCGGGGCGCAGCGCCACAATATCCGCGACGCGACCGATTTCATGGGCTGGTACATGACGCAGACGGTCGAGCGGAACGGCGTGCCGCTCACCGACGCGCGCAGTCAGTATCTGGCCTATCACGAAGGCCATACGGGTTTCAGCAGGGGCAGCTACAATGCCAAGCCCTGGCTTCTGCGGGTGGCAGACGAGGTTGCGGCGCGGGCCCAGGTCTATCAGTTGCAACTCGCACGCTGCCGCTGATCCCGGCGCGCCCGCGTCAGTCGAAGTCGCGGGATGCTATCTCTTGCGGGATGTTGAAGAGCCGCGCGCCCATGCGGCCGCCGGTTTCCAGCCCACGGAGGATCACGGTGGTTTCGCTGCCCGTTTCGTCGGTGATCACCCATTGGCGAAGCTCCACGGGCGAGCCCGTGAAAACCAGGGTGATCTGCCCGATCTCGGGGTTTTCGGGATCCTGGGCTATGACACGTGTCGATGTGCCGTCGCTTTCGTGCCCGACCACCATGCCCGACCGGCCCAGATCGACATTCTGCGCCAGGATCAGATGCAGCGGCGTCCGTTGCAGCGGATACTGCTCGGGCCGGGAGTTGGACCGGCCATCGAATATCGCCACCTGTCCACCCCCCGCTATCACCAGCAGGTCGTCGTCGTCGCCCCCATATTCGAACCTGACACGGCCGGGGCGGTGGAGATAGATCGTACCGTTTGAAATCGAGCCATCGGCGTTAATCTGGGTGAAGTCCCCCTCGGCCGTTTGCAGCGAGTTCAGATAGGCCGAAAGCTGGGACAGCGGTATCGCTTGCGCCCAGGCCGGCAATGCAGTGGCAGTCATCAGCGCCACGGAGAGAAGAAACCGTTTCATAGCCTCAATTTAGGAGATCGATGCAACAGTTACACCTCACGACCGCGAGATCGGCGAAATTTTACGCCTGCTCGGGCACCAGGATTTCGCGTTTGCCCACGTGGTTGGCGGGCGAGACAAGGCCGCTTTCCTCCATCTGCTCCACCAGACGGGCGGCCTTGTTGTAGCCGATCGCCAGTTTCCGCTGAATATAGGAGGTGGAGCATTTGCGATCGGTGATCACGATCTGAACCGCCTGATCATACAAGGCATCCTCGCCATCGGTGTTGCCGCCGAGACCGAGTACCAGATCGATATCGCTTTCCTTCTCGCCGTCCGGGCCGTCCAGCACCGATGCCGCATAGTCCGGCGGACCGAAGCTTTTCAGATGACACACGATCTCTTCGACCTCTTCGTCGCTGACGAAGGGTCCATGCACGCGGGTGATCTTGGCGCCCCCGGCCATGTAGAGCATATCGCCCATGCCCAGAAGCTGCTCGGCCCCCTGCTCACCCAGAATGGTGCGGCTGTCCACCTTGGAGGTCACGTGGAACGAAATCCGCGTGGGGAAATTCGCCTTGATCGTGCCGGTGATCACATCGACGGAGGGACGCTGCGTCGCCATGATGATGTGGATGCCGCTGGCCCGCGCCATCTGCGCGAGACGCTGGATGCAGGCCTCGATCTCCTTGCCCGCCACCATCATCAGGTCGGCCATCTCGTCCACGATCACCACGATGAAGGGCATCTTCTCGGGTGCGAACTCCTCCGTCTCGAACACGGGTTCGCCGGTATCATCGTCAAATCCGGTCTGCACCGTGCGGCTGAACATCTCCCCCTTCGACAAGGCGTCCTCGACCCGGCTGTTGTAGCCCTCGATATTGCGCACGCCCATCTTGGACATCTTGCGATAGCGCTCTTCCATCTCGCCCACGGTCCATTTCAAGGCGACCACCGCCTTCTTGGGGTCGGTCACGACCGGGCTGAGCAGATGCGGAATGCCGTCATAGACGCTGAGCTCCAGCATCTTGGGGTCGATCATGATCATCCGGCACTCTTCCGGCGTCAGCTTGTAGAGAAGGCTCAGGATCATGGTGTTGATCGCCACGGATTTGCCCGAACCGGTGGTGCCCGCAATCAGCAGGTGGGGCATTTTCGCAAGGTTCGCGACGATCGGATCCCCGCCGATATCCTTGCCCAGAGCCAGCGGCAGGCTCTGATTGCCATCGCCAAAATCACGGCTCGACAGGATCTCGCGCAGCACGACCTTCTCGCGATGCTGATTGGGCAGTTCGATCCCGATCACGCTGCGGCCGGGCACTGTGGAGACGCGGGCGCTGAGCGCGGACATGGACCGTGCGATATCATCGGCCAGACCGATCACACGGGAGGCTTTGAGACCCGGGGCAGGTTCCAGCTCGTACATGGTCACGACGGGGCCGGGACGGACCGAGACGATCTCGCCCTTCACGCCGTAGTCATCCAGCACGTTTTCCAGCATCCGCGCGTTTTCCTCCAACGCCTCGTCGGACAGATTGTAACGCTCGACCGCAACCGCGCTGCTCAATAGCGACAGCGGCGGGAATTCGTACTCCGCCGTCTCCGCCTCCAGTGGCAGCGATGGCTGCGCATCGGCCATGGCCGCGCGCGAGGGCGCGGGCCTGCGTGTCTGATGCTGAACGACTTTCTTCGGTTCGGCTTGCGGCACCGCAAAGCCCCCGGCGCGCGACGGCTCTCCCTGAAGCTCGGCAATCCGTTCGGAATAAGGCAGTTCGATCGTCTGCTCCGCGGCATCCGGGGACCGCATGTCGGCGGAGGTGAGCGGCGGTTCAACGCGCGTCAGCGGCGGGACGACGGTACGCATCGCAGCAGCGGACTGGTGCCGTGCCACGGCAGCTTGTGGCGCGGTCAACGGGCGGCGCACCCGGTTCTTGATCACGTCGGCGATTTTCTCGCGGATCCGGTCGTCATCCGGGGCGGAAATCTCCGCCCCGGCAATCGGGGGGCGCTCCAGCAGTTCCGGCTCCGGCTCGGGCGAACGGTCCCGGCTGCGCAACAGGGGCACGCGCTCCAGCAAGCTGGGGCGCGGCGCCGATGCGCGCACGACCGGCTCCACCCGTTCCACAAGGTCATCTTCATAGGCGTCCGCCAGATCCTGCCGCGCCGCGATCCGCGAAAGGCGGCGTTCCTGCAAGGCCTGTGCCGCCTGCCCGGCGCCGCGCCCGGCCTGACCGAACAGCGCCGCCAGCCCCGCGATGGTGGAAATCAGGCCCACGATCAGGAACCGCAGACCCACCCGCAGCTCTGCCCCGTTCACACCGAGGACAAATAGGCCAAGCCCGATGGCGGCGAGGAAACTGAGGGCGGCGAGAAGTTTGAGACCAAAGGCGGCGCCGAAAGGCAGGATGTTCAACAGCGCGCCCAGAACCGTATCGCCGAACAGGCCACCCAGCCCGAAACTGTGCGTCCATCCCGCACCGGGGACATAGCTTGCGGCATAGATCGAAGCCAGAGCGACCGCGATCGGCAGAAACACGATCCGTCCGAAAACACGGTCTTCGCCGCGATGCAGCAGGAAACGCAGGCCCCAGACCAGAGCGCCCGCCGCCAGACCATACGCCCCATATCCAACGATCAGCATCAGGACCGCGGCCAGGGACGCCCCGAGATGGCCCAGAATGTTCTGCGGCACGGCATCCGTCGCCACGGTCCAGTTCGGATCCTCGGGCGTGTAGGAGGCCAGCATCAGCGCAAGCGCCACCCCGAGCACACATAGCAGCAGGCCAAGAAGCTCTTTGCCGCGACGCTCGATTGCGGCCTGCATCCGGCTGTCAAGAAGCGGGTCTCTCTGTCGTGTCTGATACGCCATTTCCGTCCTACCTCACCGATACAGGCAGTCACGGAGCTTGATCAGCCCGCGCTGCATTTCTTCCTTGTCGGCCACCATCGCCACGCGGATCCGGTCCGCGCCGGGCGTATGCCCGCCGACATCGCGCGCCAGATAGGCACCGGGCAGGACCCGGACGCCCGTCTCGCGCCATAATTTCATTGTCGCGACTTCGCCGTCATCCACCGGAAGCCACAGGAAAAAACCCGCTTCCGGCGGGGAGTATCCCTGGATGTCGCCAAGGATCTCATCGGCCATCGCATATTTTTCCGCGTAGAGCGCGCGGTTGGCGATCACGTGATCTTCGTCTTGCCAGACCCGTTCAGCGACCGCCTGCAACGGCATGGGCAGCGGGGCACCCGCATAGGCGCGAAGCTGTTTCAGCCGCGCGATGCTGTCGGCGCCACCCGCTGCAAAGCCGGACCGCAGACCGGGCAGGTTCGACCGTTTCGAGAGCGAATGAAAGATCACCACCCGGTCGGGATGTGCGCCAAGCTCCCGTGCCACCTGAAGCGCGCCCGGGGGTGGGGTATCGCGATAAATCTCGGAATAGCACTCATCGGCGAAAATCTGGAAGTCATGACGCTCGGCCAGCGCGATCAGGTCGCTCCAATACGCCCGATCCGCGACCGCGCCCTGCGGGTTCGCGGGCGAGCAGATATAGGCCACCGCAACGCGGTTCAGCACGGTTTCCGGCAAACTGCCGTAGTCAGGCAGGTTGCCCGTCGCCTCGGTCGCGGGCACATAGATCGGCTCGGCCCCCACGGCCAGCGCCGCGACCGCGTAGACCTGATAGAACGGGTTCGGCGTCAGCACCACGGGGCGCTTGCCCGCCTTGGTTTCCGGGCAAAGCGCGATCAGCGCGTTGAACAGCCCCTCCCGCGTGCCGTTCAGCGGCAAAATCTGCCGCGCGGCGTCAACCGTCACGTCATATCGGCGCGCGATCCAGTCGGCGATCGCCTGTTGCAAGGCCGGCGTGCCGTCATTCGCGGGGTATTGGCCAAAACCGGCGACATTCTCCGCCAGCACGTCCCGGACCCAATCCGGAAACGCATGGCGCGGCTCGCCAATGGTCATCACAATCGGCTCGCCCCCCGGTTCATGGGAATCGAGCAAGGTCCGCAAACGCGGAAACGCATATTCTGGCAGGTCCGAAAACCGCTCGGGGAAAATCATATGTGCCTCGGTTTCAGGATCATGACGCCCTGATTTGGCAACAGGTTACCCGCCAAGACCGCGCGGGTCCAGAAAAACGAGCCATTTCAGGCCGTAAAGGCGCGATGTCTGTGGCGATTAGGCCAATACCGCCTCTGCCGCGGCCGCAATGCGCAGAAGTTGTGGCTCAGCCATCGGCGGACACAAGATCATGATGCCGGTTGAGGGCACACCTGTCGGCAGGGTCACTCCGCATAGCCCCATCAGGTTGCCGACACGGGTGTTTCTGAGCGTCAGAAGGTTTTCGGCCACGAAATACGCATCATCGCTCATCAGCCGTTGCGCATGTGCGGGCAGGTTCGCCGCCGTCGGCAAGAGCACCGCGTCATACGCGGCCGTCTCGCGCGCCCAGTCTTGCCGAAGCCGCCGCAGACGTTGCCATCCGGCCACGAAATCAGGCGCGCTGACCTCACGGCCCTGCCGAAACCGCTCCCGGATGCGATCGAACATCTTTTCAGGCGCCGCTTCGATCACATCGCCCCAGGTGCCATAAGCCTCGCCGGTGAACAGCATCAGCGTCGTCTGCATCGCCTCGTCAATCGCGGGGACGTTGCCGGTTTCGATATGGGCGCCCGCCGCACCAAGCCTGTCCAGCGCGGACTGAAACGCCGCGCCGGGCCCGTCCCGGACATCGCTGGAATACGGCTCCAGAACCAGAAACCGTTTGCCGGAAAGATGCGCGCCCTTCAGGTCGACCGGTTTCGTGCCTTCCATCACCGCCAGAAGATGCACCGCATCCTCGACCGTTCTGGTCAGGGGTCCGACCGTATCGAAGCTTTCGGCCAGCGGCACGACTCCCTTCAGGCTCAGCCGCCCGTGCGTGGTTTTCAGCCCGACCAGATCGTTATAGGCCGCCGGCAGGCGGACGGAGCCGCCCGTGTCCGACCCTATGCCCGCCGCCGCCAGACCGAACGCGACCGAAGCCGCCGCGCCGGAAGATGATCCGCCGGGCACCAGATCGGGATCGTTGACGTTGGGGGGCGTCGCGGTCTTGGGGTTCAAACCAAGCCCCGAGAAGGCCAGTTCCGTCATATGCGTCTTGCCGAGACAGACCAGCCCGGCGCGGGTGGCACGGGCCAGAACCTCGGCGTCTTCTGCAGGAACACGGCCTTTCAGCAAGGCCGATCCCGCCTCCGTCGGCAACCCGGCGGTGTCGAACAGATCCTTCCATGAAATCGGCACGCCATCCAGCAGACCGTGGCGCAGGCCACTCCTGGCGCGTAGCGCGGCCGCCCGCGCCTCCGCAAGGGCGCGATCGGGTGTCAACATCGTATAGATCCGGTCCGTGTCGGGATGCGCGCCGCAGGCCTGCAGATAGGCTTCGGTCAGCTCCACCGGGTCGATCTCTCCGTCACCGATCGCACGGCCCAGATTGCTTGCGCTCAAGCTTTGCCAATCGTCCCGCATGTCCCTGCCCCCGTCATGGTGTCGCGGGTCACGCTATCCGGGCGCAGTTCGTTGGACAATCCTTGCCGCACCTGCATATTCCCCCTCATGGCACATGACGCAGATATTCTGATTGTCGGTGGCGGACTGAACGGTCCCTGCCTCGCGCTGGCCCTGTCGCAGGCCGGGTTCTCGACCGTGGTTCTGGACGCGCTCAGCACCGAAAACAGGGGCGCGGACGCGTTTGACGGTCGGTCATATGCGCTGGCTCTGGCCTCTACCCGGCTGCTGGCGGCACTTGATCTCTGGGACGATCTGGTGGCGCAGGCGCAGCCGATCTTGGAGATCACGGCCAGCGACGGGCGCGCGGGCGAAGGGCCTTCGCCCTTCTTCCTGCATTTCGACCATGCCGAGATCGAGGAAGGCCCGATGGGCCATATGATTGAAGACCGCTATCTGCGTCAGGCCCTGCTTGCCGCGATGGAGGCTGACCCGCGTATCACCCACCGGCCCGGCGCGCGCGCGACCGCGCAAGATACCGCAACCGGCGCCAGCGTGACGCTGGAGGACGGAACCACGCTGTCCGGGCGTCTGCTTGTCGGTGCCGATGGCCGGCAAAGCGGCACCGCCGCGCGCGCCGGGATCAAACGCACCGGATGGGAGTATGGCCAGACCGCGCTGGTCTGTGCCATCGCCCATGAAAAACCTCACAACGGCATTGCGCATCAGTTCTTCATGCCGCCCGGACCGCTTGCGATCCTGCCGCTTCCGGGCAACCGCTCGTCCATCGTATGGAGCGAGACCCATGCCGCCGCCGCAAAGCTCACCGCGATGGATGACGCGGGCTATCTCGACCATCTGCGCCCCCGCTTCGGCGATTTCCTGGGCGAGATCCGGCTTGAAGGTCGGCGCTTCAGCTATCCGCTCGGGCTGAGCCTCGCCAACAGGTTCGTCGCGCCGCATCTGGCGCTAGTCGGCGATGCGGCACACGGCGTTCACCCGATCGCCGGGCAGGGCCTGAACCTCGGCTTCCGCGATGTCGCGGCCCTTGCCGAAGTCCTGACCGATGCCAGACGCCGGGGAGAGGATTTCGCTGCGCTGGATGTGCTGGAACGCTATCAAAGCTGGCGCAGGTTCGACACTGCCGCCTTGGCCGCGGCGACGGACGCGTTCAACCGGCTGTTCTCAAACGACAACCCGGTTCTTCGCGGGGCGCGGGATCTTGGATTGGGGGTGGTGAATGCGCTGCCCGGCATCCGGCGCAGGTTCATTCGCGAAGCCGCCGGCCTGGCCGGGGATCTGCCCCGCTTGCTGCAGGGGCGGCCACTTTGACGGCAATGGCTCAGTCGAGTTTCCGAGCTTCCTCTTCCAGCATGATCGGAATGCCGTTCCGGATCGGAAAAGCCAGATGCGCGGCCTTGGAAATCAACTCCTGCGCATCCGCGTCATAGCTCAGCGGCGCATGGGTCAGCGGGCATACCAGCGCTTCGATCATGCGCCGGTCCGCAAGCGGGTCAGCACTCATTGCAGGATTTCCTCCGTGGTTCCGCCGCGCAGCGCGAACTCGATCAGGGTCACCAGCGTTTCGCGCCTTGTGCCAAGCGAGGGCGCCTCCAGCAACGCCTGTTTCTCCTCGGGCTCGAAGGGACACAGCATGGAGAGCGAATTGATCAACAACTCGTCTTCGGCGTCCTTCAGGCTGTCCCAATCCGTCGACAGCGACAGCGCCTCGAAATACCGGGACAGAAGGTCGAGAAAGCGCGGACGATCGAAACTGCGGTCCTTCTCCACGCCGCCCAGATCGGCTTCGAACCCCTCCCAGGAGATATCGGCCTTGAGATAGGGGCTGAAGCCCGAAACCTCGCGCGTCACGCGATAACGAGAGATGCCGCTCAGGGTGATCATGTAGCGCCCGTCTTCGGTTTCCGAAAACTGCGTGACACGGCCCGCACAACCAATCGCGTGCAGGCGCTTGTCGCTCTTGCCGGGCACTTCGCGCGGCTGAACCATGCCGATCAGCCGGTGTGAGGTCTTGAGCGCATCATCGAGCATCGCGAGATAGCGCGGCTCGAAAATATGCAGCGGAAGGCGCGATCGCGGCAACAGCAATGCCCCGGGCAAGGGGAACAACGGGATCGTCTGGGGAAGATCAGCAGGTGACATCATGCCCTTTACCTAGCGCTCCGCGCGATCAGGCAAAGATCATCGAGCTGAGTTTCCGCCGTCCGGTCAGTACAATCGGATCTTCCGGCTTCAATGCGTCGAAGATCGTGAAAAGCTGCGTCTTGGCGGCGCCATCGTTCCAGTCCCGGTCCCGGCGAAACAGATCCAGAAGCTGCGTCACCGCATCCTCGACCTGACCGGCGGCGTGAAGCGCCAGCGCATAGTCGAACCGCGCCTGATGGTTGTCGGGCTCCGCCTCGACCGCGGCGGACAGTTCGGCCAATGGGCCTGCATCCTGTGCCTGCCGGGCCAGTTCCAACTGCGCCCGGGCCGCCTCGACCTCTGCTGCGGCGGCAATCGCGGCGGGGACATTCGCCAGCAAGGCCTCCGCCTGATCCAGTTCGCCCATGGCCAGATGCGCCCGGGCCAATCCGCCATAGGCCGCGGGATTTTCGGGCTCTTCGCCAAGGATCGCGGCAAAGGTCTGTGCCGCATCCACGGCAGCCCCTTCGTCCAGCATTGCCTCGGCCGCTTCGATGGCTTCGCCAAGACCGCCGTCATCACCGGACAGGGCAGAGAGTTTCTCGACGAAACGCTTGACCTCCGCCTCGGATACCGCCCCCTGAAACCCGTCGACGGGCTGGCCCTGATAGAACGCATAGACCGTCGGGATCGACTGAACCCGCAACTGCGCCGCGACCTGCTGGTTCTGGTCCACATCGACCTTCACCATTCTGACCTTGCCCTTGGCCGCGGCGACCGCCGCTTCAAGCTGGGGACCAAGCGTCTTGCAGGGGCCGCACCAGGGCGCCCAGAAATCGACGATGATCGGCACGTCCTTGCTGGCTTCGACGACATCGGCCATGAATGTCGCATCGCTGCTGTCCTTGATCAGATCGGCTGTGCCCGTGGCGTCCTTCGCCTGTCCAAATTCAAGCATGGCTCATCTCCGTTCAATTCTCGTGCTTGCGTGTTATATGCGCCTGCGGCCCAGCCCCGCCAAGGGGTCACAGATCGAATGTGGCGAATACCGGTGCATGGTCGGACGGTTTTTCCCACCCCCGCGCATCACGCAACACGCGCGAGCCGTGGGCCGCGTTGGCGATATCCGGCGTGGCCCAGACATGATCGAGCCTGCGGCCCTTGTCCGCTGCATCCCAGTCCCGTGCCCGGTAGGACCACCAGGAATAGAGCTGCCCTTCCGGGATATCCTTGCGCGTCACGTCGACCCAACCGGCGCTGTCTTGCACCTGCGCAAGATGGTCGACCTCGATCGGTGTATGGCTCACCACTTTCAGCAATTGCTTGTGGGACCAGACATCGTCTTCACGCGGCGCGATGTTCAGATCGCCGACCAGAATGCTTTTCGCGGGGGTTTCCCCGTGAAACCAATCCCGCATCTCCGTCAGAAAATCGAGCTTGTGGCCGAATTTCTCGTTCACCTCCCGGTCCGGGAGATCACCACCGGCGGGGACGTAGAAGTTGTGAATGGTAACGCCGTTTTCCAGCTTGGCCGCCACATGGCGCGCATCGCCCCGGGCAACGAAATCGCGATGGCCCACGTCTTCGACCGGCAGTTTCGACAAGATGGCCACACCGTTATAGCCCTTCTGGCCACGGGCCACGATATGGCGATAGCCCGCCGCGGCGAACAGCTCGACCGGGATCTTGTCGACCGGCGATTTGCATTCCTGAAGGCACAGCACATCCGGCGCTTCCTCGCGAAGAAGCTTCGTCACAAGATCCGCACGCAGCCGGACCGAGTTGATATTCCATGTGGCAAGGGAAAAGGACATCGGCGCATGCTCCGTCTGGCTAGGCCCTTGGTCTAGGCTGCAAGCCCACGGCTTGCAAACCGATTGCTGACATGCGCGCAAAAAAGGCCCGAACCGCGAGGTTCGGGCCAGTCCAACAGGGAGGTAGTGGGTAAAGAGTATTCGCAACTCATGGTTGCGCCTTGATCTCAATCAATCCCGCAATGCGCGCGTCACGCAACCAGCCGGTATCCACCGCTTTCGGTAACCAGAAGGCGCGCGTTGGACGGATCGGGCTCGATCTTCTGGCGCAGGCGATAGATATGCGTCTCAAGCGTGTGGGTGGTGACGCCCGCATTGTATCCCCAGACTTCGTGTAGAAGAATATCCCGAGCAACGACACCATCCTGCGCGCGATAGAGGAATTTCAGGATATTCGTCTCTTTCTCCGTCAGCCTGATCTTCTTGTTGTCCTCGGTCTCCAGAAGCTTCATCGCCGGTTTGAACGTGTAGGGCCCAAGCTGAAAAACAGCGTCTTCGGATTGCTCATGCTGGCGCAGCTGCGCGCGAATCCTGGCCAGAAGCACGGGAAACTTGAACGGCTTGGTCACATAGTCGTTGGCCCCCGCATCCAGACCGAGGATCGTGTCGGCATCGCTGTCATGGCCCGTCAACATCAGGATCGGGCATTTGACACCCTGCTTGCGCAACAGGCGGCAGAGTTCGCGGCCATCGGTATCGGGCAGGCCCACATCGAGGATCACGAGATCGTAGATCGCCTCTTTTGCCCGCTCCATCGCGCCCGCGCCATTCCCGGCTTCGAAGACGTCGAATTCCTCGGTCATCACAAGTTGTTCGGACAGCGCCTCGCGCAGGTCCTCGTCATCATCGACCAGCAGGATCTTTCGCAGTGTGGCCATGGTGTCTACCTCGTTTTCCTGTTTCTGCTCACCGACATGCGCGCCTTGCGTCAACTTGGCAAGACGGTCGAAAAGAACCTCACGCAGCCGTGTCAGGGTGGGAGCGAATGTTTCAAATTGCGACAGCAAAGGGTATGGAACGGAACATCCCGCGCTTATGTGAGAAAGAATGAGCCTGATCCCCACCCCAGCCGAGTTGATGGCCCGCGCCCGCGCCGATCTGCGCGTGGGCCTGCCCGTGGTCGTCGGCGATGCGTCGGGCGGCGGGATCGTCGCCTTGGCCGCTGAGCGGATAGGCGACGACCGGCTTGACGATCTGCGGGTCCTGTCGGCGGAGGTGACGGTTGCCATCACCGCGTGGCGTGCGGAGACGCTGAAGGCGCGGACCTATGATGGCGATCTGGCGCGGCTGCGGCTACCGGCGGAGGCCCGCGCGGATTGGGTCCAGGCCATCGCCGACCCGGCGGATGACCTGCGCGCGCCGATGAAGGGTCCGTTGCTGAGCCTGCGCGACGGAACCGCGGGCTTGCACCGTCTGGCGCTGCTACTGATGAAATCGGCGCAGTTGCTGCCCGCCGCGGTCATCGTGACGGTGCCCGATGCCCGCGCCATTGCCGAAAACCACGGCCTTACGCTTCTTTGGGCCGACAGCGCGGGCGAAGATCTTGCCGCGCATCACCCCCTGCATCCGGTCGCCGCCGCGCGCCTGCCGCTGGAAGCGGCCGAGGCGGGGCGGTTGCATATCTTTCGCCCCGACAATGGCGGGATCGAGCATTACGCAATCGAAATCGGGCGGCCCGACCGGGCCAAGCCCGTGCTTGCACGCATCCATTCCGCCTGTTTCACGGGCGATGTGCTTGGATCCCTGAAATGCGATTGCGGGCCGCAATTGCAGACCGCGCTGGCGGCAATGGCCTCCGAAGGCGCGGGGCTTCTGCTCTACCTCAATCAGGAGGGGCGCGGGATCGGTCTGGCCAACAAGATGCGCGCCTATTCCCTTCAGGATCAGGGGTTCGATACGGTCGAAGCCAACCACCGGCTTGGGTTCGAGGATGACGAGAGGGATTTTCGCCTAGGGGCCGGGTTGATCAAGACCATGGGCTTTGGCGCCGTTCGCCTGATGACGAACAATCCGCGCAAGGTGGAGATCATGGGCCAGATGGGCGTTGCAGTGACCGAGCGCGTCCCGCTTGTGACCGGCACCAACCGCCACAACGCTCATTATCTGGCCACAAAAGCCGAGAAGTCGGGGCATCTGCTTTGACACCTGCCGATCTGGTTCTGACCCCGCGCGGGCTGCGCTTCATGGGCCGGATGTTTCCCTGTACGATCGGGCGTGGCGGCCTGAGCGTCCGCAAACGCGAAGGCGATGGCGCGACGCCGGTGGGTATCCATCGGATCATCGGCTGCCTGTATCGCCCGGACCGTCTTGCTAGGCCCTGCGACTGGGCCGTACCTGTGGGGCCCCGCGATCTGTGGTCCGACGATCCGGAGGATGAGGATTACAACCTGATGGTCCGCGCACCTTATCCGGCCAGTCACGAACGGCTTTGCCGGGCCGATCCGCTTTATGATCTGATCCTGCTGACGGACTGGAACTGGCCTCGTGCGGTGCGGGGGCAGGGTTCAGCGATATTCCTGCATCAATGGCGGCGACCCGGATATCCGACCGAGGGATGCATCGCCTTCGATCGCGGCGATCTGCACTGGATTGCGCCACGGATCACGCATCGCAGCCGCGTCATCGTGCCGCCACTCGCTTAGGTCACCGGGAGGTTGAACCAGCCACGGACGCGCGGCGGAGCCGGCTGCATGTTGACGTGATTTTTGGCAGGTCTCCAGGTCTTCGGCGCAGATCAGGCCTGCTGGGCCGGCCGCTCTCCGAAGATCGCCGATCCGACGCGCACATAGGTCGCCCCGAAGGCGATTGCCTTTTCGAAATCCGCGCTCATCCCCATGCTGAGTTCGCGCAGATCGTTGCGCGCGGCGAGTTTCGCCAGAAGCGCGAAATGAAGGCTCGCCTCCTCCTCCACGGGCGGGATACACATAAGCCCGGTCACCGGCAGATCCATCGCGCGCGCCTCTGCGACGAAGGCATCGGTTTCGGCGGGCAGGATCCCCGCTTTCTGCGGCTCCTCGCCTGTGTTCACCTGGATCAGCAATTCCGGGCAGGCGCCGCGCTCCTGCGCCAGATCGGCAAAGCGGCGGGCCAGCTTGATCCGGTCCAGCGTATGGATCGCATCAAACATCTCGACCGCCTGGCGGGCCTTGTTGCTTTGCAACGGCCCGATCAGATGCAGCGAGATGTCCTCGTAGCGCTCCTGAAAGGCGGGCCATCTGCCAGCGGCCTCCTGCACCCGGTTCTCGCCAAAGAGCCGATGACCCTGATCAAGCACCGCCGCCACCCGGTCTTCCGACTGAACCTTGGAGACCGCGATCAGCTTGACCGACCCGGCCCGGCGATCCGCGGCGGCTTCTGCCTTGGCTATGGAAGCCGTAATGTCAGATAACGCCATCGGCCACCTCTGAAACAGAAAAGAGCGGGCCCGGGGCCCGCTCTCTCCTTACCAAATAATCCGTGAGGATTAGAAGGACATTGCAACGCCGAGCGAGAAGCTCTCCACGGAGTCAGGCGCGCCAGCGATATCACTGTAGTCGGACACACCATAGCCCAGGTGAACGGATGCACCGCCACCCAAGTCATAGGCAGCCGCAAGACCGTAACCGGAGATATCGGGGCCACCATCGAGTTGGTAGACGCCATAGTTCGCCGACACGGTGAACGCATCGAACGTATAGCCCGCGCCAACACCAATGTGGTCGACGTCATTTCCAGCGAAGTCCCACTGGCTGTACTGCAGACCAGCAGACAGACCATTGTCAAACGTCGCAGCAGCACTCAGGCCAAGAACGGTAATCTCGTCACCGGGATTAGCCACGCCAACATTTTCGAAGCCGTCTCCAAGGGTATCGTCGTCGATACCGTCACCGCCGAGGAAAAGGTCAACTAAAGTGCCATCCAGTTCTCCGGGAGTGAAAGCACTATTTGGGTTTGCAACCTGATAACCCAAGCCAAGATCCAAGCTACCGCCACCGAAGTCGAAGCCATAGCGGAAGCCGATTGCATAGCCAGGATCCTGAGCACCGTCATCATCAATCTCGGTCGAGATTGCGAAACCGAAATCATCGAAGGTATACTCGTAACGCAAGATCTGACCATCATAAGCACCGTCAGCATAGGAGCCAAGGGCACCTGCGTGCGTGGTTTCGTCATCTGCGAGAGAACCGGCATTGCCAACCCAAGCTTCGGTCAGAGCCCAGTCCAGAGCGCCGTCGGTATCACCCATGGTGAGCGTACCGAAGTTACCAGCGATAAAAATGGTCACGCCGCCATCATCTTCCGGAGAGAAAGCACCGGAACCGGTGTCGCCGCCATCATCGTCGGATTCGTCCAGGTCAACCGTCGCGCCGAAAGTCAGGCCGTTGTCAGTGGTACCGGACATGGTGAAAGTTACGTCAATGTCGGTGAAGAACTGGGTCTCACCGTCGATCTGCGCGCCCGGCGTACCAGTGGCAGAATCATCGATCGAATCTGCGCTGAAGATACCCATTTCGGCGGAGCCGGACAGAGTCACATCAGCGGCTGCTACGCCTGCCGTGGCAACCAGTGCCGTGGTAGCGAAGAGAACCTTTTTCATGGTTTTTCCCTCGTATTCTTAAAGAAGGTGCACCTCAACACGGGGAATTCCGAATTGAGTATGCCTTTCTCTCTCTCTTCGGCCCCTGAATTGCAAGAAAGGCCAAAGGCATGGCGCCATCTTGCACCGGTCTGGTGCAGACTTGCCACAGTCATGGTCACATCCGGCGGGCCAAGACCCTTGCCGCGCAAACAGGCCTAAGATACCAAGGCGCTGATGGTTCGAGCGAAGAAGGGGCAGCCCGGCATGAAATTTTCCCGTGTTGCAAGACGTGTTGCAAGAATTGGCGCCGTTATGCTCCTGATGACCGCAGTTGTGGCCTGCGGTCGGTTCGGAGATGCGCTGAACAATGAGATGAGTCCCGAAACCAGACAACAATTGATTGATGCTGGCGCTCTCGAGGACCCGAACCGCCGAACATTTGCCGATCTTTTCCAGAATCAGGCCGACCCCAATGTCACCGTCGAGGTCAACCGCTATCTCTGGAACGCCTCCCTTGAGATCCTCGATTTCATGCCGATCGAGGCGGCCGATCCGTTTTCCGGCGTGATCGTCTTCGGTTATGGCACACCACCGGGCTCCGGCCGCGCCTATCAGGCGACGGTCTATGTGCAGGACCCGGCGCTGGACGCGCGCAGCCTGCGGGTTGCGCTGCGGAGCCGGGGTGGCCCGGTCAGCCGCGAAACCGCGCGCCAGATCGAGGATGCGATCCTGACCCGCGCACGCCAGCTACGGATTCGCGACGCGGACCTCTAGACCCTGCTCTAAGCTCCGCCTAAACACACCGCCGGGCCGTCCTTGCCCGGCGTTTTTGCGTTTGACCCCCTGAGGAATGACCGATGTCCCGCTATCAACCTTCCAAGCTGGAACCGAAATGGCAGCAGGCTTGGGAAAAAGCCGGCACCTTCCGCGCCACGCGAGACGGCGACAAGCCGAAGTATTACGTGCTGGAGATGTTCCCCTACCCGTCGGGCCGCATCCATATCGGGCATGTGCGCAACTACACGATGGGCGACGTGATCGCGCGCTACAAGCTGGCCACCGGCCATAACGTTCTGCACCCGATGGGATGGGATGCCTTCGGTCTGGCCGCGGAAAACGCGGCGATGGACCGTGGCATCCATCCGGCTGACTGGACCTTCAGGAATATCGACGACATGCGCGCCCAGATGAAACCCCTGGGGTTCTCGCTGGATTGGAGCCGCGAGATCGCGACCTGTCATCCGCAATACTATCGCCATCAGCAGGCGATGTTCATCGACATGCTGGAAGCCGGGCTGATCGACCGGAAGAACGCCGTGGTGAACTGGGATCCGGTGGACATGACCGTGCTGGCCAATGAACAGGTGATCGACGGCAAGGGCTGGCGCTCGGGCGCGGATGTTGAACGGCGCGAACTGACGCAGTGGTTCTTCAAGATCTCCGACATGGCCGATGAGTTGCTGCAGGCGCTGGACGGGCTCGACAACTGGCCGGAAAAGGTCAAGCTGATGCAGGCCAACTGGATCGGCAAGTCCCGCGGCCTGCAATTCTCCTTCGGGATAACGGAGGGCGTGGGCGGTCATGACCGCGTGGAGGTCTATACGACCCGCCCCGACACTCTGCTTGGCGCAAGCTTCATCGGCATCTCGCCCGATCATCCGCTGGCCCGGGAACTGGAAACCAGCCGCCCGGACGTTGCGGCCTTCTGCGCCGAGTGTCGCGCCACCGGCACATCCGAGGAAGCGCTGGAGAAGGCGGAGAAGAAAGGCTTCGACACCGGTCTGACCTGCCGCCATCCGTTCGACACATCCTGGGAACTGCCGATCTATATCGCCAATTTCATCCTGATGGATTACGGCACCGGCGCGATCTTCGGCTGCCCGGCCCATGATCAGCGGGATCTCGATTTCGCGCGGAAATACGGACTTGAAGTAGCCTCCACCTATGCGCCGGCGGGCGATCCGGCGGGGTTTACCCTGCCTGAGGATGGCGGTGATGCCTATGTTCCGCCCAAGACGGAAAAGGTTCACTACATCAAGGGATTCGCCGGCGAAGAGTACCAGACGGGCGCCGAAGGCATCGATGCGGCCATCGCCTTTTGCGAGGAAAACGGCGTCGGTCAGGGCGTGACGAAGTTCCGCCTGCGCGACTGGGGCCTGTCGCGCCAGCGCTACTGGGGCTGCCCGATCCCGGTGGTGCATTGCGACGCCTGCGGCGTGGTTCCGGAGAAAAAGGAAAACCTGCCCATCGAGCTGCCGAAAGACGTCAGCTTCGACATCCCCGGCAACCCGCTCGATCGCCACCCCACATGGGCGTCAACACCCTGCCCGTCCTGTGGCGCGCCCGCAAGGCGCGAAACGGACACGATGGACACCTTTGTCGACTCGTCGTGGTATTATGCGCGCTTCACCGCACCCCATGCGGAGACGCCGACCTCGGCCGAGGACGCGGCCTACTGGATGAATGTGGACCAGTATATCGGCGGGGTGGAGCATGCGATCCTGCACCTGCTCTATTCGCGCTTCTTCGCCCGCGCGATGCAGATCACCGGCCATCTGCCTGCCAGCGCCATCGAACCTTTCGACGCGCTGTTCACGCAAGGTATGGTGACCCACGCGATCTACCAGAGCTATGAGGAGCGTAGCGATAAAGTCGCTGATTGGGGCCTCTTGAAAGATGGCGAAAATCCGGAAGCGCGCATGCCTGTTCGGCGCATCGTCTATCACTATCCGGAGGAGGTTGAGCTTCGCGACGGTAAGGCATTCTTGAAGGCCGACGGGACCGAAGTGCAGGTCGTCCCATCTGCCAAGATGTCGAAATCCAAGAACAACGTCGTCGACCCGGTCGCGATCATCGAGCAATACGGCGCCGACACCGCGCGCTGGTTCGTGCTGAGCGATTCGCCGCCCGAGCGCGATGTGGAATGGACAGCCGCAGGCGCCGAGGCCGCCTTCAAGCATCTGGGCCGGGTCTGGGCATTGTGTGACCGGATCGGCAAGATGGACCCCGACGCGACAGGCGACGGCGACGAGGACCTGCGCCGCGCGATGCACCGTACCATCCACGATGTGACGATGGGCATCGAAAGCTTCGGCTTCAACGCCGCCATCGCCAAGCTTTACGCGTTCACCAATGTGCTGACGAAATCCAACGCCGCCCATGCCACGCAGCGCGAGGCAATCATGGTGCTGGCACAGCTCATATCGCCGATGACCCCCCATCTGGCCGAGGATATCTGGGCCCATCAGGGTGGCGAGGGGCTCATCGCCAACGCCCCCTGGCCCGTCGCCGACGAGGCGATGCTGGTCGATGACAGCGTGACGCTACCGATCCAGATCAACGGCAAGCGCCGCTCCGAGATCACGGTGCCCAAGGATCTGGCAAAGGAAGAGGTTGAAAAGCTGGCGCTGGCGGACAACGCTGTGATCAAGGCCCTCGATGGCGGGGCGCCGAAAAAGCTGATCGTCGTTCCGGGCCGGATCATCAATGTCGTTATCTGACCGCCGCACCGTTCTTGGGCTTCTGGCCGCCGCTCCGCTCGCGGCCTGCGGGTTTTCCCCGGTCTATGCGCCGGGCGGCGCGGGCGATGCGTTGCGCGGGCAGATACTTGTGGAACCCCCGGAGACGCGAAACGAGTTCCTGCTGGTGGCGCGTCTGGAGGATCGCCTTGGCCGCGCCGGCAGCCCCCGCTATGCGCTGACGCTCGACACGGATGTGGAGGAGCGCGGCATCGCTGTGACCGGGTCGAACGATATCACCCGGATCAATCTGACCGGCACAACCCGGTTCCGCGTGGTGGAGGCGGGAACGGATGTGCAGGTTCATGCGGGATCTGTGCGAACCTTCACGGCCTATTCCACCACAGGCTCGACCATCGCCACGGCGGCTGCCGAACGCGACGCGCAGGAGCGGCTGATGACGGCGCTGGCCGATCAGATCGTCTCCAATCTTCTGGCAAGCGCCAGCCGCTGGTCATGAAACTGTCCCCGCGGGAGGCCTCGGGCTATTTCGCGCGGCCCAATCCCGATGCGACCGGATTGCTGATCTATGGTGCCGATGCCATGCGCGTGGCCCTGAAGCGCCAGCAGGTGCTGGAGGCGCTGCTTGGCCCGGAAGCCGAAGCGGAGATGCGCCTGAGCCGCATTCCCGCCTCAGATCTCCGGTCGGACCCGGCCGCACTGCTCGATGCGATCAAGGCGCAGGGCTTTTTCCCCGGACCGCGCGCAGCCTTCGTCGAGGATGCGGGCGACGGGCTTGCGCCCACCATCAGGACAGCGCTGGAAGACTGGCAGCCGGGCGATGCGCAGGTGATCGTTACGGCAAGGCAGCTTACGGCGCGATCCGCCTTGCGGAAGCTTTTCGAAGGGCACAAGACCGCCTATGCGGCGGGCATCTACGATGATCCGCCCACACGGGCCGAGATCGAAGAGACGTTGCAAAAGGCCGGTATCCTCAACATCTCCTCCGGGGCGATGGTCGATCTGACCAGCCTCGCGCAATCGCTCGATCCCGGTGACTTCCGCCAGATGACCGAAAAACTGGCGCTCTACAAATATGCCGATACCGACCCGGTGACACCCGAGGACGTGGCCGCCTGCGCGCCCGCCACGATCGAGGCCGAACTGGACGATATCCTTCATGCCGCGGCGGAAGCACAGGCCGGCGCCATCGGCCCGCTAATCACCCGGCTTGGCGGGCAGGGCGTGCAGCCGGTGGGTCTTTGCATCGCTGCCCTGCGTCATTTCCGGGTGCTGCACAGTGCTGCAAGCCATCCCAACGGCGCCTCCGCCGGTATCGCCTCCGCGCGGCCACCGATTTTCGGGCCCCGTCGGGATCGAATGACACGGCAGGCGAATGCCTGGGGCATGCATAATCTGGAAACCGCGCTCAGCCTTCTGGTGGAGACCGATTTGACATTGCGCTCCAGCCAGCAGGCTCCGCAAATGGCCCTGATGGAGCGCGCATTGATCCGGCTGGCGATGATGCCGCGCGCGCAACGGGGAGGATAGGCCATGTATCAGGTGATCGGCGGGGTCAAAAGCCGCGCGCTGCGAGTTCTTTGGACGCTGGAGGAGATCGGGCTGGACTACGAGCATGTGTCCGCGCCGCCCCGGTCCGACGCGGTGATCAACTTCAATCCGGCGGGGAAAACCCCGGTTCTGGTGTCCGGAGGTGTACCGATCACCGATTCTGTCGCGATCATGACCTATCTGGCGGACAAACATGGCGCGCTGACCTTCCCGGCCGGCACCATCGAACGCGCGCGGCAGGACAGCCTGACCCAATTCATCGTCGACGAGTTCGACCAGTTGCTCTGGACCGCTGCCCGGCATTCCTTCGTCTTGCCCGAGGACAAACGCGTGCCCGAGATCAAGGACAGCCTGAAATGGGAATTCGAGCGGTCGCAGAAGGCGCTGATCCCGCGCATGGCCGAGGACGGGCCGTTTCTGATGGGCGACACGATGACGATTGCCGATATCCTGCTGGCCCATTGCGGCGGGTGGGCGGTGGCGGCGAAGTTTCCGATCGTGGAGCCGCAATTTCGTGATTTCGTGACCATGATGCGGGAACGGCCCGCCTTTCAGCGGGCAATGGCAGCCTGAGACAGCACTGGCTCCGCCGCTGACCTGTGGCCGGCGGACCGGTTCCCGCTGATGCTGGCAGGCCGCGCGGCGCGGCGCCTCCACCGGCCACGTTTTCAACCTGGTAACGCGGGCTCCTTGTTCCAATCCGCAGCATGTTGTCCGGCCCACCGCCCCGTGGACAGGCATGCCGTCAGCAGGTAGCCGCCCGTCGGCGCCTCCCAATCCAGCATTTCGCCTGCACAGAAGACGCCCGGCAGCGCCCGCAGCATCAGAGTTTCATCCAGCGCCGACCGTGCGACACCGCCCGCCGTCGAGATCGCTTCGTCCATCGGGCGCGGGCCCTGATGCGGGACCGGCAAGGCCTTGATCAGCGCCGCAAGCGTGGGGCCCTCGGGCAGTGGCCGACCGAACTCCTGCAGGAGCGCGAGCCGGGTGCCGGTCAGGCGCAGAGCCTTGCGCAGGAAATTGGCGAGGCTCTGCTTGCCCCTCGGGCGGGACAACCGCGCGGTGACCTCCTCCGGCCCCAGATCCGGCACCAGATCGAGCGTCAGGGCCGCGCCCTCCCGCAGGGCGCGCGACACGGCGTAGATGCCGCCTCCTTCCAGCCCGCGCTCCGAAATCACGAACTCGCCCCGATGAACCTGCTCGCCCGCTTTCAGCGCCACGTTCTTCACCGGCATCCCGAAATGCGGGGCCATATGCGCGGACCAATCCATGTCAAAGCCCATATTGGCCGGTGCGAACGGCGCGATCTTCACGCCTTTCCCGGCCAGCCAAGGAGCCCATGCCCCATCGGAACCCAACCGGGCCCAGCTTGCGCCGCCAAGCGCCAGAACCGTCACCTTCGGATGCAGTACCTTCTGGCCTTCGGGCGTGTCGAAGACGAACCCCGCCCCCTGCCATCCCTGCCAGTGCCAGCGGCGGCGCAGATCGACCTCCATCCGCGCCATCCAGAATCGCAGCAGTGGCGAGGCTTTCATGGCGACGGGAAACACGCGGCCGGTGGAGCCGGTAAAAAGCTGCTGCCCGAGGGCGCTTGCCCAGCCCTGCACCTGCTTGGGTCCGAACGCGTCCAGCATCGGGGCCAGCCACGGCTCGGCCTCGTGATAGGCCGCCTTGAACCGGGGCAGCGGTTCCACCTTGGTGAGGTTCAGGCCCGATTTGCCCGCCATCAGGAATTTCCGGCCTGCCGAAGGCTTTCCCTCCGCAAGCAACACCTGTCGTCCGGCCCGCGCCAGAGTTTCGGCCGCCATCAACCCGGCCGGGCCCGCGCCAATCACCAGAGCATCGGTCATGCCGGGGCCGTCGGCCCTTGTCCGGCTTTCCATTCCAGCACGCGGTGCGGATAGGGGATCTCGATATCGTTGTCTTTCAGCGCGTTCCAGATCAGGAACAACACATCGGAGGTGTATTTGTTCTCGCCGTCATCCAGCCCGTTGACCCAGAACTCCACGCAGAATTCCACGCCGCTCTCGCCAAAGGCGCGCAGTTCGCAATCGGGCGGGTAAGGCAGGTCGAGCACCCCCGGATGGGTTGCCACCGCCGCCTCCACGATTGCGGGGACGCGGTTGATATCCGTGTCATAGCTGACCGAAAACGGCGCCTCGTAACGGTTCGCGCTGCCGCTGTCGGAGTAGTTCACGACCCGGGTGGTGATGAAATCCTCGTTCGGGACCACGACCCAACGACCATCGAAGGTTTCCAGAACCGCCGCGCGCGCGGTCATCTTGACGATCTTGCCCTGTTCACCGCCATCCAGCTCCACGTAATCGCCGACGGTCGCCTGCCCTTCCAGCAACAGGATCACGCCGGAGATGAAGTTCGATGCGATCTTCTGCAGACCGAAGCCGAGACCCACGCCAATCGCACCGCCAAGCACGGCCAAAGTGGTCAGATCGATCCCCATGATGCTCATCAGCAGCAGGAAGGCCGCGCCGAAGACCAGTATCTCGACCGTCTTGATCGCCAGTTCCCGGGTGGCGGGGCGGATCTCCTCCTGCCGGGCGATGTAGTCGGCGCTGTGCCGGGTGGACCAGCTGCCCAGCCAGAACAGCAGGCTGCCCGCGATGACGCCGCGGATCAGTGCGATCAGCGAGAAGGAGATATTGCCAAGCGAAACCTCCATTTCGGACAAGGCAAGCGTCACATCGTCCAGAAGACCCAGTGCATAGAGCGCGGCAACCGGGATCAGCACGTAGCGCCCGAGTGTTTTCAGGAACGGATCGGTGAGGATCTGGCGGACCAGAATGCGCGCGGCCAGAAACAGAAAAACCCGTTTGCCAAAGGCGATCACGGCACCGCTGTCGAAAAGGGAGACGACGATCGATTCTCCCACCGCCGTGAGCCCGTAGGCCAGAAGCGGCAGGAGAAGCGGAACGAACCGGGCCAGAAATCGCCGCGTCTGCGACAGCAGCGTCTCGCTGCCCTCGGCCGGGCTCAGCAGCCGTTTCAGCGCGGGCGCCATACGACGGGTCAGCAGGAGAGCCAGCAGAAACGCGACGACCAGCAGCGCGAATTGCGACCAGGCCGCGGGGCTGGTCAGCCAGCCAAGCGCCAATTCAAGGGTTTCCCGGGCGAATTCAAGCGCCTGTTCGACGATTTCCGGCTGGTTTTCCATGGCGATGTCTTGCCCCACGCATGTCTCAGGCCATTCTAATGGCTGGCAATACCGCCGAGGACAAGCTGGATGAAGACCGACGAGCCCATTTGCCCCCTATGCGACCGGGCGATCCCGAAGGAGGCCCGGCAAAGCCTTCACCACCTGATCCCGCGCTTGCGGGGCGGCAAGGGCGGGCCGACCGTGCGCCTGCATCAGATTTGCCACAACGAGATCCACGCGACCCTCAGCGAGGCGGAGCTGGCGCGCGATTTCAATACGGTGGAGGCGTTGAAAATCCATCCGCGGCTGGCCGGGTTCATCGCATGGGTTCGCAAACGCCCGCCCGCTTTTCACTCCAAAACGCCGGGCGGGCGCCGCGCGTGGAAAACGCGGTGACGAGCGGGGGGCCGAAAGCCCCGCCCGCTACCGGCAAAGCCGCTTGATGCCCCGCAGCGTTTCGGCATCGCCCGCCAGCGCATCCGCCGCCAGATCCCGCGCCATCGCCAACAGCCCGTCGCGCAGGACAAGCCGGTCGATCAATCCGAAGTGCAGAGCCTCCTGCCCGGTCAGCTTCTGGCCTGCCAGCAAAACCAGTTTCGTGCGCGCAGGCCCGATCAGCGCCGCCATCCGCGCCGGGTCGGACGGCTGCGGCAGAAAACCCAGCTTCGCCACGGGATAGAAAAACCGGGCCTCGGGCACGGCGATCCGCAGGTCGCAGGCCAGCACCATGCCGAAGGCGCCGCCCGCCAGCGTCCCGTTCAGGGCCGCGATGGTCAGGCAGGGCAGATCCGCGATGGCGCCGGAAAGCCGTTCCCACGCGGGCGAGGTCGCGAGGCCCGCCTTCGCAGCCTCCAGATCCGCGCCCGCGCTGAAAACCCGGTCACCCGCACCGGTCAGAACCAACGCGCGCACCGACGGATCCTGCCCTGCCTCCTCCGCGATCTCCGCCAGATGACGCAGCATGTCCTCGGTCAGCGAGTTGGCCTTGTCGGGGCGGTTCAGCGTCACCAGCCACAAGCCACCCTCGCGGATCAGGTCGATCATGCCGTCAGGCCGATCCGGGCGCGCAGGTCTTCGTCGCGCAGCGACAGCTCGGTGCCCAGAAGATCATCCGCCTCGGCCCCGCACATCCAGACAAGCGCCCGGGCCGGCCAATCGGGCGGGATATGGTCCGACCACTCCAGCTGGCTGACCGGGTTCAGGCCGCTGGACTTGATCTCGCGCTGCATCTGCGTCGCCACGGTGCCCGGTGACAGACCCATCGCGCGAATACCCTGATCGGCCGCCTCCTTGTGCAGGCACATGGTCAGCATCGCGGCACCCGCCTTGGACGTGCAGTAATGGCTCCATCCCTCCAGCGCGTTATGCGCCGCACCGGAGCTGATGGTGATGATCGTGCCGCCACCGCGGGCGACCATCCCTGGCATCGCCGCGCGCATCCCGTTGAAAACGCCCTTCAGATTGATGTCGATCACATGGGACCACGCCTCCGGATCAGCATTCACAAGATGGGAGATCGGCTCGATCACCCCGGCATTGTTGATCAGCACGTCCAGCCCGCCAAAGGTCTCCTCGGCGGCGGCAATCGCGGCCTCGACCTCCCAGTAGCGGCTGACGTCGCAAGGCACCGCAAGCGCGGCATCGCCGATCTCGCCGGCCAGATCGGCAATGGCTTCCTGCGACCGTGCCAACAGGACGACATTTGCGCCCTCGGCGGCAAATGCCCGTGCCGCGGCCGCGCCGATACCGCGGCTTGCCCCTGTAATCATCACCGTTTTTCCGCCTGGCATACCCATGTCGCCCCTTTTGCTTGACCTCCGCCGGACCATCGGCCCAATCGGCTCTTGACCCTGTCAGACGCGCGTCCGAACATCGCATGATGCAATTCACCCTTGGTAGGTCGTTATGTCAAAGCTGAAAACCTTTTCCCTAAGTCTTTCCACCATTGCGCTTCTCGCGGCAGCCCCTGCGCTGGCCGATGTCGACGCCCAAGAGCTCTGGGACGAATGGCAGGCGCAAGGCGCCGCAGTCGGTCAAACCCTCTCCGCCGCGTCCGTCACGGATACCGATACCGGTCTTCGGATCAGCGGCATGACCGTGCTGGCGGATCAGGGCGGGAGCACATCGACCGTGCAGGTCGACGAGATCACGCTCAACGAAAACGCCGATGGCACGCTGAGCGTCGAAATGTCCGACCCCGTCCGCATCACGAGCGTAAGCCAGATCGAGGACGGACCGGCAGTCCGCATTGACATGGATGTGCGCCATCAGGGTCTGAACATCACCGTGTCCGGAGATGCCGGGGCGCGCGACTATCAGTATGACGCCGACAGCATAACGATCAGCAGCGAACAGATGACTGTCGATGGCGAGCCGGCGGGAGATATGAATATCGCCGCCACCATCACGGATTTCGCGGGCCAGTACATGCTCACCGGCGATACGGTCGAGACGACGGAGATCACCTCCACCAGCAGTTTCTCGGGCATGTCGGGCACGATCGATGCCGCCGCGCCGAACGGCCAGGATGGCGGGTTCAAGCTCAGCTTCAACATGGGCCCGATGACATCGACCGGTTCCGGCAGCATGTTCGCGTTGGCGTTCATATCGCAGATGTCCGATAGCACCTCCGTTCCGGAGAATTTTTCCCTCCTGAGCGATCTGGAATACGAACGGCTGAGTTACGAGATGACCGTCGATGAAGCCGGAAGCAGCTTCAACATGTCCTTCGCCAATGAAGGCGGCGAGATGGGGGTGGAGCTTACCGAAGGTGGGCTGACCTATGATCTGTCGGCCGTGAATGTCGACGCGGCCATTCTGACGAACGGGTTTCCGGCACCGATCGAGATCAGCGCGGACTCCACCGGGTTCCTCTTCACGCTGCCTCTGATGCCCGAGGATGAGCCCTCCGACATGGCGCTCAGGCTGGATTACCGGGGGCTTGAGGTGAATGAGGCGCTTTGGAGCATGGTCGACCCGGGCCAGGCGATCCCGCGCGACCCGGCGACCCTGATCGTCGACATCACCGGCAAGGTTCAGATGCTCGTCAATCTGCTGGCAGGCGATCCAGCCGCGTTTCAGGGCCCTCCGGGAGAGCTGCGCGAGGTTACGCTCAACGACCTGCAGATCAACGCTGCGGGTGCCTCTCTGGAAGGGGAAGGCGATCTTGAGTTCGCGCCCGGCCAGATGGTGCCCATGCCGGTTGGCACAATCGATCTGCGCGCCGCCGGGCTCAATGCGCTGCTGGACCGTCTGACCTCTGCCGGGCTCCTGCCGGAGCCGCAGGCCGCCATGGTGCGGGGCATGTCGGGCATGTTCGCCCGCCCCGGCCCGACCGCGGACACGCTGGAAACCACGATCGAATTCCAGCCCGGCGGCGGCATCACCGCCAACGGCATTCCGCTGCAATAGCGGGCTCTGCCAGTGATCGAACCGCCCGGCGCCGTCCCCGAGCGCCGGGCGGTTTCGCTTTGCCCGGTCTTGCACCGCCGGCCACCCGGCTCTAGGTCACATGGCAACAGCGCCGCGCGCGCCTTCAGGACAAATCCGACATGACCCGATCCCTTTCCGATCTGACAGCCGACCTGCTGGCCGCCGCCAAGAGGGCCGGGGCCGATGCCGCCGATGCGATTGCGGTGGATGGCACGTCGGTCTCCATCGGGGTTCTGAACGGCAAGCTGGAACAGGCCGAACGGTCCGAAGGGGTCGAGATCGGGCTGCGCGTCATGGTCGGGGCGCGACAGGCCTGTGTTTCCGCGTCGGACATCAACCCCGCCACGCTCTCTGAAATGGCCGACCGCGCGGTCGCCATGGCCCGTCTCGCGCCCGAGGATCCCACCATCGGGCTGGCCGATCCGGCGCAACTCGCCACCCGATGGGACGCGGAAGTGCTCGACCTGGTAGATCCCACCCCGGAACCCGAACCCGCAGCCCTTGAAGACGCGGCCCTCAGGGCAGAGGCGGCGGCACTGTCCGTCCCCGGCATCTCCCAGGTTCAGGCGACAACCGCCGCCTATGGCCAGCGCCGGGTTCATCTGGCGGCTACGAACGGGTTTTCGGGCGGCTACGGGCGCACCGATCACGGCCTGAGCTGTGTGGCGATCACCGGCAAAGGCACCGGGATGGAGCGGGACTATTACGGCGAAGGCCGCAGCCATGCCGAAGACATGATGGCACCCGAAGAGGTCGGGCGCCTTGCCGCGCAACGCACGATCGCCCGCGCCGGGGCCCGCAAACCGCCCACCGGCGCCTTTCCGGTCCTCTATGACGAACGGATTTCCTCCTCGCTTGTCGGGCATCTTCTGCAGGCATCCAATGGCAGTGCCATCGCGCGCGGCGGATCCTGGCTTCGCGATGCACTGGGTCAGGATGTGCTGCCCAGGGGCCTGTCGATCGTCGAAGACCCGCATCGCCCGCGGGTGACCGGCTCCCGCCCGTTCGATGGCGAGGGACTGCCGACCGCGCGGCGCGAGATCGTGGCCGACGGTGTGCTCACCGGCTGGACGCTGGATCTTGCCACCGCGCGCAAGCTGAACATGACCTCCACCGCCAACGCGGCGCGTGGCACCTCGGCGCCGCCATCGCCGTCGGTCACCAATATCGCGCTGACGCAGGGCGATCTGAGCCGGGAGGATCTGCTGGCGCAGATGGGCACCGGGCTTCTCATCACCTCGATGATCGGCGCTTCGATCAACCCGACGACCGGCGATTATTCCAGGGGGGCGTCCGGGTTCTGGGTCGAAAAGGGGCAGATCGCCTATCCGGTCAATGAATGCACCGTCGCAGGCAACCTGCGCAACATGCTGCGCACGATCGTGCCCGCCAATGATGCCCGCACCCATCTGTCGCGGGTTGTCCCGTCGCTGCTGGTCGAAGGCCTGACGATTGCCGGAGCGTGAAGACGATCTGAGCCTGCTTGTCGACGCTGCGCGCCGGGCCGGAGAGATCGCCACACGCCACTGGAAACAGGGCCCGCAGGTCTGGGACAAGCCCGGGGGCGAGGGCCCGGTGACCGCCGCGGATCTGGCGGTGGACGAGATGCTGCGCACGACGCTGACCGCCGCCCGCCCCGATTATGGCTGGCTGTCGGAGGAAACGCCCGATACGCCCGCGCGCCTGTCACGACGCCGGACCTTCATCGTCGACCCCATCGACGGCACCCGCGCCTTTATCGACGGCTCCCGCGATTTTGCCCATTCGCTGGCCATCGCGGATCGGGGGCAGGTCACTGCCGCGGTTGTCTATCTGCCGGTCAAGGATCGGCTTTTCGCCGCCGCCGCGGGGCGGGGCGCTACGCTGAACGGCGTGCCGCTTGCCGCTTCGACCCGCGATATCGAGGATCAGGCCACGATCCTGACTTCCCGGCCCAATCTGCGCCCCGAGCACTGGCGTGACGCCCCGCCGCCCGTGGCCCGGCATTTTCGATCGTCGCTCGCCTATCGGCTTGCGCTGGTCGGGCAGGGCCGGTTCGACGGGATGATCACGCTCAGGGACAGCTGGGAATGGGACATCGCCGCAGGTGCGCTGATTGTGGCCGAAGCCGGCGGCGCGATTTCCGACCGGCACGACCGGACGCTCGTGTTCAACAACCCGGTCCCGCAACTTCCCGGCGTTCTGGCCGCGGCCCCGGCGCTCCACCGGCAGCTTATGGCGCGTCTGGTCGGCGCCGCTTGACGGCTCACCCCATATCCGTAGGGTGCCGCCAAATTCCGACCCCTAGCCCAAAGGCCCCGCATCCATGACCCAACGCCTGCATCTTGTCTTCGGCGGCGAGCTGAAAGACCCCTCCAAGAATGAGTTCAAGAATGCCGACGATATCCATCTCGTCGGCATGTTCCCCGATTATGCCAGCGCGTATGCCGCCTGGAAATCCGAGGCTCAGCGCACGGTCGACGATGCCCATATGCGGTATTTCATTGCCCATATTCACCGCCTGCGGGACGAGGAAACCGAAGCTTCGCCAACCGAAGAGCTGGGGTAAGCCGCCTTGGGCCAATCCCTTGCTCTTGCCGGCTATCTCCTGTTTTCAGCCCGCGCCGAAGCCTTTGCCGAGCGCAAGCTGGCCGCACGCCTGCGCATCGGCAAGGAGGACGAGGCGCGCCTTGACGAACGCCGCGGCATCGCCTCCCGTCCCCGGCCGGACACGCCGCTGATCTGGTTTCACGCCGCCAGCGTGGGCGAGTCGCTGGCGCTTCTGGAACTGATCCGCCGGCTGATCGAGGAGCGCCCGGATATCTCGGTCCTGGTCACCACCGGGACGGTCACCTCCGCCAAGGTGATGGACAGCCGCCTGCCGGACGGTGCCTTTCACCAGTATGCCCCGATGGACGCGCTGCCTTTCGTGCGCCGCTTTCTCGATCATTGGCGCCCCGATCTGGCGGTCTGGACCGAAAGCGAGCTCTGGCCGGCGCTGATCACCGAAACCGATGCGCGCAGCATCCCGATGCTGTTGATCAATGCGCGCATGTCCAAGGCCAGCCATGACAGGTGGCGGTTTCTCAAGGGCGTGGCGCGCAGCCTGCTGGGGCGCTTCACCTTCGCCCATGTGCAGGATGATGTCACTGCGGGGTATCTGCGCCGGCTTGGCCTGCCGGCGGAGCGGCTCAAGGTGACCGGTACGCTGAAGGAAGGGGCCGCGGCTCTCCCCTATGACGAGAACGAGCGCGCGCGGCTTGCCTCCCGGCTGGCGGGCCGGCCCGTCTGGCTGGCCGCCTCTACCCATAAGGGGGAGGAAAAGAAGATACTGGAGGCGCACAGTCTCGCCATGCGCGGCAACCCGCGCCTGCTCCTGATCATCGTGCCGCGCCATCCCGAGCGCGGCGACGCGGTGGCCGAGCTGCTGCAGACGACGGGCTGGAGCTATGTCCGCCGCACGGCAGACGAGATGCCCGATGGCGACACACAGGTCTATCTGGCCGATACCGTGGGCGAGCTGGGTCTGTGGTATCGTCTGGCCCCGGTCAGCTTCGTCGGCGGCTCGCTGGAGCCCATCGGCGGGCACAACCCGTTCGAGCCGGCGGCGCTCGGCTCGGCCATCCTGCATGGGCCCTATGTCACGAATTTCGTCGATATCTACCAACGTCTGACCGAAGCCAAGGCTGCCCGCCTCGTATCCTCCCCCGAAAGCCTGGCCGCCGCGGTCAACGATCTGATGAACCCCGATCACGCCGCCGCCATGGCCAGCGCGGCGTGGGAGGTGTCCTCCTCGGGTGCGAACGTGACCGATATGGCGGTCGATCTGCTGCTCGATACGCTCGATACGCCTTCGCCGCCGGCATTGCCTGGGCCGGCCTGATGCAGGCGCCCGGCTTCTGGCAGCACCCGCCGGGGCTGCGCGCGGCGCTTCTCTCTCCGCTTGCGGCGCTTTACGCATCCGCGACCGCGCGGCGCTTGCGGGCCGGGCCGCGCGACACGGTCGGCATACCCGTGATCTGCATCGGTAATCTCAACGCCGGTGGCACCGGCAAGACCCCCACGGTCATCGCATTGGCCCAGCACCTGATTGCCCGTGGCTGCACCCCCCATGCGGTCAGCCGCGGCTATGGCGGATCCCTTGAGGGGCCGGTTCAGGTCGCCCAAGGCGTGCATGACGCGGCGCAGGCGGGCGATGAACCGCTGCTCCTTTCGGCCTTCCTGCCGACCTGGGTGGCAAGGGACCGGGCAGCGGGCGCGCGGCTTGCCGCGAAGGCCGGGGCCGATGTGATCCTGCTGGATGACGGCTTCCAGAACCCCGCGCTAGCCCATGACCTCTCCGTGATCGTCGTCGATGCGGCATACGGGTTCGGCAACGGGAAGGTCATTCCCGCAGGGCCCTTGCGCGAGCCGGTCAGCACAGGTCTGGCGCGCGCCGATCTGCTGCTGTCGATCGGTCCAGACGCTGCGCAGAAGGACTTCGCCGACCGGTGGGGCGGACTGATCGACCTGCCGCATCTGACCGCGCGGCTGGAGCCGCTGCCCACTGGTCTGCCCTTGGCGGGCCGCCCCGTTCTGGCCTTCGCGGGCATCGGACATCCGGAGAAATTCTTCGCCACGTTGCGGCAGATGGGGGCAAATCTTCTGCGGGCCGAGCCCCTGTCCGACCACCAGCCCCTGACCGAGACGCTGCTGATGCGCCTTCAGCGTGAAGCAAAGCTCCTCGGCGCGCAGCTTGTCACCACGGAAAAGGACGCGGTGCGCCTGCCGCCTGCATTCCGCCAGTCGGTGATGACGGTCCCGGTACGCCTGCGGATCCACGACACGGGCCCGCTGGAGGCGGCGCTGACCCGTATTCTGGACCAAAGCCCGGATATCTGATCACGCCGCCCGCGGTTCAACACCCCTGAATTCAGGCGGTTTCGTCATCTTCCCCCAGTCTGGGCGATGGCCGATGCAACGCCACCTCGGCATCGGAAAACCGGAAAGGCGGGCGCACGCCCGGCACGCCGTCCAGGTCGATCTGCAACCCCCGCGCCTTGACCTGAGGGTCGGCGAAGACCTCCGCCAGATCGTTGATCGGCCCCGCGGGCACGCCCTCGGCCTCGCAGGCGGCCAGCAGGTCGGCCTTGCTGCGCGCCCGCGTCGCGCCGGTCAGCCGCCGGGTCATCTCCGCACGGTTCGCAATCCGGTCCGCATTGGTCAGGAACTCCGGTGCCTCCGCCATATCGTCCAGCCCGAGCAGCCGGCAAAGTCGCCGGTATTGCCCGTCATTGCCGGTCGCGATGATCAGCCAGCCATCCGCGCAATCGAAGACCTGATAGGGCGTCAGGTTCTGGTGCGCGTTGCCGATCCGCTCCGGCGCCACGCCCGTAACCAGATAGTTCATCGCCTGATTGGCCATGAAACCCGTCGCGACATCCATCAGCGCCATGTCGATATGCTGGCCCTTGCCGGTCGTGCCACGCAGATGCAGTGCCGCCAGGATCGCATTGACCGAATAGAGCCCTGTCAGAATGTCGGTGACGGCAATGCCCACTTTCTGGGGCTGGCCGTCGGGGTCGCCCGTGACCGACATGATCCCGCTCATGCCCTGAATGATGTAGTCATACCCCGCCCTATGGGCATAGGGGCCGGTTTGCCCGAAGCCGGTGATCGAGCAATAGATGAGCCCTGGGTTCAGCGCCCTGAGGCTCGCATAGTCAAGCCCGTACTTGGCCAGCCCGCCGACCTTGAAATTCTCGATCAGGATATCCGCCTCCGCGGCAAGCGCGCGCACCTTCGCCTGCCCTTCGGCGGTACGGAAATCGGCCACGACCGAGCGTTTCCCGCGATTGCACCCGTGGAAATAGGCCGCCGACAGATCCCCCTCGCGCTGCACGAAAGGCGGACCCCATCGTCGCGTATCGTCCCCCTCGGGTGCTTCGATCTTGGTCACCTCGGCGCCCAGATCGGCAAGCGTCTGGCCGGCCCAGGGACCGGCCAGGATACGTGCAAGCTCCAGAACCCTGATACCGTCAAGCGGCGCCGTCATTGGGCGGCGGCAACCCGTTCGTCCAGGATCTCGGCAAAGCTGGCATAGCTCATGTTGCTGAACTGCTCACCGTCGATGATGAAGGTCGGCGTACCGGGGATATTGTGCTCTTCCTGATGCGTTTCGTAGCGGTCGACCAGTGCCTGCGCCATATCCGCATCGGTCAGGCAGGCCTCAAGCTCGGCCTCTCCCAGACCGACCGACCGGCCGATCCGCCGCAGGTTTTCCGCCACGGTGGCAGGTTCGCCCTGCACCCATTCGCGTTGCGTCTCGTAGATGCGGTCGACCACGGCGAAGTACCGCTCCGGCCCGGCGCAGCGCGCGACCATCGTGGCCCAAAGACCGAACCTGTCGAAATAGACCTCGCGGTACACAAACCTGACCTTGCCCGTTTCGATGTAGTTTTCCTTGATCTGCGGAAACACGTTTTCATGGAAGGTCGCGCAATGGGGGCAGGTGAAGGAGGCGTATTCGATCACCGTTACCGGCGCATCCTCCTGACCCAGTGCCATATCGACGATTTCGGGCATGTCGCCGGTCGCCTGCGCACCGGCCGCACCCAAGGGCGGCAGCGCTGGGTTCCGGCCGCTCTGCCATGGCGCGATCAGGGCGGTTCCTCCAAGAACAAGGCCCGTGGCCCCGATACCGGTCAAAATGGTCCTGCGCTTCATAAACTGCTCCTTCTAGGATTTCGAATGGGTCATGATATTGCGTGCCAGCCGTTCAAGCGCCGCTTTCAACTCGGGCGCCTCGACCCCTTCGACGGCGGCTCTGGCCGCGGCATCGATCTGCGGAGAGGGGGCGCGTGTCGGTTTCGGCGCGGCGGTGAAGGCCACCTGACCGTCGGCAAACCCGGTGGGCGCGGTCTGCGTGATCTGCACCCGCGCCACTGCGCGGTACCCGTAACAGGCGTTCACCCGATCCCTGATCTGCTCTTTCTGCATCTCCAGCACCGGCGCATGGGAGCCGGTGGTCAGGATCACCAAAGTGCCGCCCAGCCCGTCCCGCTGGCCATACCGGATCTTGACCGGCTGCGCGATGCGACCTGTCTCTTCGCCCACGATCTCGGCCCAGTGGGTCAGCAGCTTGGCTTCGGAAAACCCACGCTTTTCGAACGGGCCGCGCAGCTGTTGCGCAACCAGACGGCTCGCGGGCTGAAAGCCTCGGCCTCTGCGCGGGCTGGATGTGGGGGTTTGCGGGGGCATTGCGGGGGCTTGGGCTTTCCTTGGTTCCCGATCAATGTATCTGTGGCTCAGGCGTCATCCAATAACAAGACGGGGGCTTGGCGGATAAACCTTGCGTGATCAGGAAAAAAGCGCGGCCTTGCTGGCATGGTACGACAGGCACGCCCGCAGTCTGCCCTGGCGTGTCGGCCCCGCGGCGCGGCGGGCGGGTGTCCGACCCGATCCCTATCGGGTCTGGCTCTCGGAAATCATGCTGCAGCAAACCACGGTTGCGGCGGTGAAGGCTTATTTCGACCGTTTCACCCGGCTTTGGCCCGGCGTGGCCGATCTGGCTGCGGCCGAAGACGCCACGGTGATGGGCGAATGGGCGGGCCTTGGCTATTACGCCCGCGCCCGCAATCTGCTGAAATGCGCGCGCGTGGTGGCCCATGATATGAATGGCCGCTTCCCAGACAGCGAAGAGGCGTTGCGCGCCCTGCCTGGCATCGGCCCCTACACCGCCGCCGCCATCGCCGCGATAGCCTTCGATCGGCCCGCCACGGTCATGGATGGCAATGTGGAACGGGTCATGGCGCGGCTCTTCGCGTTGGAAACCCCATTGCCCGCCGCAAAACCCGAGCTGAAGGCCCTTGCCGCTGCCCTGACGCCGCAGATGCGCCCGGGCGATCACGCGCAGGCGGTGATGGATCTGGGCGCCACGATCTGCACCCCCCGCAATCCGGCCTGCGGCATCTGCCCGCTCCGCGCGCCATGCCGGGCCCGCGCCGAGGGAATTGCCGCCGAACTGCCCCGCAAATCGCCGAAAAAGCCCAAGCACACGCGGCATGGCATTGCCTATCTGGCCCGGCGAGAGGACGGTGCCTGGCTTCTGGAAACCCGCCCGGACAAGGGCCTGCTTGGCGGCATGCTTGGCTGGCCCGGAACGGATTGGGCGGAAAGCGCCCCGGACGAGGCGCCGCCGCTTCGGGCGGCCTGGCACGATCCGGGCGCCGAGGTGCGGCATACCTTCACCCATTTCCACCTTCGTCTTGCGCTGCGCGTCGCCCATGTCACCGCCGATGCGAGGCCCGATCGCGGCTGCTTCCTTCCAGCCGCCCAATTTCGGCCATCGGATCTGCCTACAGTTATGCGCAAGGCCTATGACCTAGCGTCCCGATTGCCCGCCGTTAATTGAGATCATGCAGAATTCACGTCAGACTGTCCCCCGTGTTCCATCATATCGAGTCGCCCGATGATCCCCGCTGCAACCGTCGCCAAACTGCACAACGCCCTGCCCTTCTGGCTGTCGCTCGGCCTGATCCCGCTTTTCGTCTTCGTCGCGACCCAGGGCGGGCTCTGGCTGTTGCTGATGCCGCTCTCCACCTGGTGGCTGTTCGCCGTTCTTGACGCCTTCACCGGGCTCAATCTGGAAAACGCGGACCTTCAAACCACCGAGGAACAGCTTTTCTGGTATCGCGCGATCACGCTGATCTGGTTCCCGTTGCAGTTCTGCGTGATTTTCGGCGCGATCTGGTATGTCTCCCATACCGACCACCTGAACACGCTGGAACAGATCCTGCTCTTCTTCGGCGTCGGCATCATCAGCGGCACGATCGGGATCAATTACAGCCACGAGCTGATGCATCAGAGAAACAGGCTCGAACGCTGGCTGTCCGACCTGCTCCTTGCGTCGGTGCTTTATTCCCATTTCCGGTCCGAGCATCTGCTGGTCCATCATCGCTATGTGGGAACCAGGCGCGACCCAGTGACCGCGCGCTACAACGAGGGCTTTCACCGCTTTTTCCCGCGCGTGCTGCGGCAATGCTGTATCTCCGCATTCAAGGCCGAACGGGATATGCTGGCCCGCAAGAATCTGCCCTGGCATGACCTTTCAAATCCGTTCTGGAAGTACTGGGCCCTGCAGGCCGTACTCCTGTTGCTTGCCTTCGCCATCGGCGGCATTCCGGGCGTCGCCCTTTTCGTGTTTCAGGCTTTTGTCGCCATCTGGCAGCTTGAACTGACCAATTACGTGGAACATTACGGTCTGACCCGAAAATATCTGGGCGATGGCAAGTATGAGCATGTTCTGCCGCGCCACAGCTGGAATGCGGCGCACAAGGCGTCCAACTGGCTGCTGATCAATCTGCAGCGCCATTCCGATCATCACTACAAACCCGACCGGCGGTTCCCGCTCTTGCAGAACTATACCGAAGCGGACGCCCCACAACTGCCCTACGGGTACACGATCATGACTTTGGCGGCGATGTTTCCGCCCTTGTGGAAACGGGTCATGAACCCGCGCGTGCGCAAGTGGCGACAGATGTATTACCCGGAAATCACCGACTGGCATCCCTATAACAAGGCGCTGCACCCGGCCCCCCGCTGAGCCCGAGAAGTGCGGGACGTGGCTGCGCCTGGACACTGCACTGTCGTCAGGGCGTTGCGGATATGGCGGCCAAAGGCACCGGATACTCCGCAAAAAAAGCCCCACCGGTCCCGGAGACCGGCAGGGCAAGGGTCGTGCCGGACCCCAAGGGGCCGCAGGCACGGGCGGTATTCTCTTGAAAGTCTTAGCTCTGCATCTCGGCGCGGATCTGCTGGCGCAGCAGATCGATGGGCACGGTCTTTCCATCGCGCCGGAAATGCCAGTAGGTCCAGCCGTTGCAGCTTGGCGCGCCTTCCAGCCGCGCGCCCACCTGATGGATCGAACCTTTGGTATCCAGGGCCACCAGCGTTCCGTCGGCCCGGATCCGGGCGCGGTGGCGGCCATTCAGGCTGGTCAGTTCCTCCCCCGGGCTCAGCAGGCCGCGCTCGACCACCTGGCCGAACGGCACCCGGGGTTCCGCACGCTTGCCTTGGGTGACCTCAAGCGAGGCACGGTCGAACCTGCGGACCTTGGAAATCCGTTTTTCGGCGATTTCCCGATACGCCGCCTCGCGCTCGATCCCGATGAAATCGCGACCCAGCTTCTTGGCGACGGCCCCGGTCGTGCCGGTTCCGAAGAACGGATCCAGCACCACATCGCCCGGATTCGTCGCGGCCACCAGCACCCGGTGCAACAGCGCCTCCGGCTTCTGCGTCGGATGCGCCTTGTCGCCCTTTTCATCCTTCAGCCGTTCGCCGCCATTGCAGATCGGCAGCACCCAGTCCGAGCGCATCTGAATACCCTCGTTCAGCGCCTTCAACGCCTCGTAATTGAATGTGTATTTCGCCCCTTCGGACTTGCTGGCCCAGATCATCGTCTCATGGGCGTTGGTGAAGCGCTTGCCGCGGAAGTTCGGCATCGGGTTCGATTTACGCCAGACCACATCGTTCAGGATCCAGTATCCCTGATCCTGCAAGGCGGAGCCGACACGGAAGATGTTGTGATAACTGCCGATCACCCAGATCGCGCCATGGGGCTTCAAGAGACGCTGCGCCGCTTTCAGCCATGCCCGTGTGAACGTGTCATAAGCCTTGAAGCTGTCGAACTGGTCCCAGTGATCGTCCACCGCGTCCACAAGGCTGTTGTTCGGGCGGTGCAGATCGCCCTTGAGCTGGAGATTATAGGGCGGATCAGCAAAAATCAGATCGACGGATGCCGCAGGCAGACTGTTCATCGCTTCGATGCAGTCTCCGGCCAGAATGCTGTTGAGCGGAAGCGCGCCGGCTCCCGTGGATTTGGTCTTGATGGTCATCACTGCCTCTGACTTAACCGCCTCTTCCGGGCGCTCAATTCTTGTCCACAGGATGAGTCAAAGGTGATTCGTCGTCAATTTCTTTTTTGAATCAGCGGCTTAGGATTTCTCTTGATACAAGATATTGTGCACCGGCCGGAACGAACGTCTATGAACAGGGGTCACACCAAGACGCCGCAGAGCGCCCAGATGCTCCGCCGTGGGGTAACCCATGTTGCGCTCCCAACCATAGCCCGGATGCTGTTGCGCCAGAGCCACCATCACCCGATCCCGCGCCACCTTCGCCACAATCGACGCCGCCGCGATGGAGAGCGACCGCGCATCCCCCTTGATCAGGGCCGTCGCCGGGCAGGGCAGCCCGTCGGGCACGGCAGTCCCGTCAATCAGCGCGTGGCCGGGCATCTGCGGCAAACCTTCGACCGCCCGGCGCATCGCCAGAAGGGAGGCTGCACGAATATTCATCGTGTCGATCTCGGCCACGCTGGCCCATCCGATGGACACATTCGCCACCTGATGCAGGATCTCGAACAAGGCCAGCCGCCGGGCCAGTGGCACTTTCTTGGAATCGTTCAGGCCGTCGGGTATCGACCCCGGGTCCAGCACCACCGCCGCTGCCGTCACCGGCCCGCAAAGCGGTCCGCGGCCAACCTCGTCGACGCCCACCACCACACCGCCCAGCGCCAGTTCGGTCTCGAAATCCGGTTTGCTGCCCATGGGCCCAAAGACCACGACCACGCAGACGAAACAAGCCAGTGCCCCAACCGGAGCCCGTGCCGGTGCCGGAAAAGACTTGGACGCACCGCGTCCAAGTCACGTTAAATGAAAGATGCAAGATCAGCCCGCTGGCTGCCGTCATCCTCATTGGGGCCGTGCAGCTTGCCGCCCTGTAAAAAAGACGGCGGTGCCACATTCCTGCACCGCCGTCTCCCCTGCCTCACTGCTCGTTCTCTTTTTCCGGCTCAGGGGTGAAACCCGCGCTCCCGCTGCCACCCATTCCGCGCAAGACACCGCCCGCCATAGAGATTGCGCGTTCCGCGATTGGTCTGGACCCGGCGAATGCAGTCCGGCGGCAACAGGCCCGGACGACGCACATTGTTCTGCATGCATCGCGCGCCATAGCCGCGCACATATCCGCCGGTTGTCTGGAACTCCCTGAAACAGCGTGCAGGCGCGACAAGATCGTGCTGGCGCGGAGGTTGCGGTGTCACCGCCGGACGGTGGTCGCGACGGTCATTGCGCCGCTCGACCGCGCGGCCGATGGCATAAAGCGCAATGATCCCGGCGATGATTGCGGCGGCGTCTTCACTATCGGCGCGCGCCGTACCCGGCGTTGCGGCGACACCGCTCAGAGCGAGGGTACAGGACAGAACCGCGGCCATCGCGGTCTTCGGCAGAAATCTTTGCATGGCATCCTCCAGGGTCTCTTTATGCGTGGGCGTTTCCGGCATGGGCAAACGCGATGGACCAAGGCTGAGCTTGCAGGCCGGGTCGCTCAATAACGCGGGCGTGCTATCGAATAACGGGCCGGGCAAACCTTTGCGGTTATTGTATAACGGGCCTCTTTCCCGCATCGTGCCGTCATGAAACAGCATCTTCATAAACTCGGGCTGGCCTTGGGTCTGGCCCTGGCGGCGGCGCCGGTTCATGCGGCCTGCTTCGCCGATTACAAGGCCAAGATGGATGATCCGCTCCGGCTGCATTACGGTGTGATCGAACTGCCCGATACCGCCTGCGATCCGGGCGCTGCCTTCGGCGTCATCGCGCCGCGCGTGGCCGCCGGCGGATGGGAGTTGCTGGAGGTCATGTCGATCTTCGACGAAACCGGTCTTGATGCACGGAGGGACGATGCAGGACAATTCTACCTCCGCTTCTGATACAAGGGCCACAGGCACCCGCGTCGTCCAGATCGGCATTGCCGCGATTGTCGCGATCCTTCTGGGCGCGGCGATCCTTCTGTTTGTAAACCTGCCCGACGCCAATGCCTTCAACGAGCGGGTCGAACGGATCTTCGTTGAAAACGACGCACTGACATCGGGGGAGGCGATCCGCCTGCTGGAGGTGCTGGCGCAGTCCGGCACCTCCTTCTCCGAAGTGCTGACCAGTTACCGCGCGATCATCTTCGTGCTGCTGATCTTCGCCACCGCGTTGCTGATCGCCTGTCTCGTCTTTCTGGTCACCATCATCGCGCTCAACCGCCGGATGGGTGAGATCGAGAGATCCGGCATCCAGGTCTCCTCTTTGATACTCAGCCGGGAGGAACGGGTCGTTCTGCTGAACAACATGGAGTTCAAGCTGACCGACGCGGCGATGGAAACGCTTTCCGTTCTGGCCGAAGCGCGGATGGATGACGACGTGCTTTCGGGCGCCGAGATCGAGGCGATGGTGTCCGGCAAACCCGCCGTCGATTGTGACGAGGCCGCGGGCGCGACGCGGATCAAACGGCTGCGCGACACGCTCGGCAACCAGATGGTCAGCGAGTTGCTCGTGAAGAACATCGCCCGTCGCGGCTACATGCTGGCCATCGACAAGGATGTCATCCGCATGGTGTGAGAGCTATCCGGGCGCGCGCACGGTCCTGAGGCCCTTCCCCTTTGTCCCTGTCAGACGGGGCGCAAGGGCCGGGACGGATCAAAGCCAGCACGGGTCAGGGCACGGATTGGCCGACGACAAAACGCGGCCCGCAATGGGCCGCGTCTGTCCAGGTTTCTGGCGATGCAATTCAGCAGTAAGGCGCGCCTCGGCCATAGCCGCCCTGATCCGTGATCGCACCGTTGTCACTATCTGTCACTCCGGTGAAAATGCCGCCGCTGCCGCGTGGGCAACTGCCACTGTCGGTCCACTGCCCGTTGTCCACATCCGCGGCCTGTGCCTGATTTGTGGAACCCACAACCGTGACGGCGGCACCGCCCAACGCCATCAGCCCCAGAAACCCGCGGCGCCCGGCCCGGCGCTGAGTGCTGATATCGCTATCTGCCAGACTATTGGTGTTTTGCTTGCTTTTGTTGGACATAATTGCCTCTCCAGTACATCAAATCAGGTGATCAAAGCCGCTTTGGCCGGACCCTAATCCGTGAGCGACCCGAAGGTCAACGATAGCGTGCCTCTATTGGACGGGAACGGATTGCCTATCGCGCCCTCCCATGGTCTGTGTGTTACACACTGAGATTCCATGGCCAACAAGAGAACCCATATGACCAAACCCGATTTCGGCTTCGACCGGGCCATTTCGCCCGTAACACGCGACCAGTTTTTCACGGATTACCTTGAAAAGAAACATCTGGTCGTGAAGCGCGACCAGCCCGACTATTATTCCCACCTGCTGTCCTTTGCGCAGATCGACCATGTGGTGACGACGATGGGCCTCTATGCGCCCGAAATCACCGTGACGAAATCCGATGCTCACGGGCACGACGCCGACCACGATAGTGCGCCCGCTCCGACGTCGACAGATGCCGATACGAATACTGGCGGCCATCACGGCGCTTCCCCGATCCAGCCTGCGGACTACACCTATGACAGCGGCTATATCGACCCGGTTCGCGTGGCCCAGCTTTTCGCCGATGGCGCCACCGTGATCCTGTCCGGCCTGCACGAACGCCTGCCGCAGCTGGGGCAGTTCTGCCGGGCCCTAGAAAGCGTCATGTCCTGCCGGGTGCAGACCAATATCTACATGACGCCCACCCAGTCCCAAGGCTTCAACCCTCATTACGACAGTCATGATGTCCTTGTCCTGCAGGTCGAGGGGACCAAGGAATGGCGCATCTACGACACTCCGCTGGAACTCCCGATGGCCTCTCAGGGCTTCACCCCCGACGCCGTGCCGATCGGCGCCGAAACCGACCGTTTCACGCTCGAACCGGGCGACATGTGCTATATCCCGCGCGGCCTTGCCCATGACGCGGTGGCCACGGACCAGACATCGCTCCACATCACCACCGGGCTGATGGTCCGCACCTGGGCCGATCTCATGGCGGAAGCGGTGGGCGTCATGGCGCACAAGGATCCGGTATTCCGCCGCGCGCTGCCGCCGGGCCACGCCGCCCCGGGCTTCGATCCCGCACCACACGAGCAAACCTTTCGCGAGATGATGACAAGACTCGCGGAAACAGCGCCCTTCGAAGCGCTTCTTGCTGGCTTCAAACAGGATTTCATCTCAAATCGTGTGCCCCGCGTCGAAGGGCAGATGGCCCAGGTCGCCAGGCTGGGCGAGATGACCGTCGACAGCATTGTCGGCGCGCGTCCCGATCTGGTCTATGACATCGCGGTGATGGGTGCCGAAGACGGCAAGGATCCGGTCGTCAGCGTTCTTTGCTATGGTTCGGAGATCAGCCTTCCATCCCATGCGGAAACCGCGCTCCGCTTCGCGCTTTCCACGCGGTCTTTCAGGGTGGGCGACATGGCGGGCGATCTGGATGACGCCGGCAAGCTGGTCCTTGCAAGACGTCTCCTGCGAGAGGGGCTGCTGATGCTGCACTAAGGGCATCCGCGATACGTCAGCCACGCCTCACCTGTGGCCGCCGAGGTGTCGCTGGCAACCCGTCGCATCCCCCTAATCCATGTCGCGCCGCTCCCCCTCTTTCGGGGTCAGTCCGTAGCGTGCCGCCACACGCCAGACATGCTCCGGCACCATGTTCTTCATCTTCGCGCCATGGGCCCGGCGCAGATGCAGCACGGTCTCGATCGCCTTCATCTCCACCCGCGCCCGGGCAAACTCCAACCCGCGCGGTCCGATCCGTGGCTGAAGGAAGCTTACAACCGGGCGCAGCCAGTCGGGCATGGACCGCAAGGGCATCCCACCCGCGGCGCGTTCGGTATTTGCCAGAAACCCCTTCACCGCCCCCTCACGCTTTCCCTTGTCGGTCAGCGGTCTGGTCTGCAAGCGCCCCTCCAGCAGGGCCAGCATTTCCGCCCCGCGGTCATTCCGAACGATCAGCCACTGGTCGCCGTCGCCTCCCATATAGCCCACCGTGATATCGGCAAGCCGGTTGGTGTAATCGACGCAAGTCTTGCAGGTCATCGGGAAGAAGTCCGCCGGCAGTCTGGAGATCGGCAGGCTCAGGAACGGCACCACGCGGGTCGGGCGCCCGTCGTCGAAGCGCAGTTCGACCCTGTAGTCGGCGCGAAACTCCAGATAGCTCACCGTTTCCGGCTTTTCATCCAGAAGCGCCAGAAAGGTGTGGAAATTCTCGGTCGTGGTATTGTCCGAACACGGCGTGCCGATCACGTAGATCCGCTCGAAGCCCAGCTCGGCTTCCAGCGCCCTCAGCGCATAGACCTGGCAGGGAATGCCAACCAGCGCGATCCGCTTGTGCCCCGCCGCGGCCGCGGGCTCGACCAATGCGACGGTGGGTCCGTAGCCCATCCGCATGCCCCGGCATTGCGCCATCTCGTCGGGGTCGGTCACGATGACCGGCAAGGGCTTCCACCGGTCCGTGGGGTCCGGAGCCACGCTCAGAACCGCATCCACCGCACCGGCCCTGAGCAACTCGGCGGCCAGCGTCGTGGTGATCCCGGTCCATTGCGCCCCCGGCGCGGCGGGCTCAAGCCGGGCGCGCATCATCTTTTGGGTCACGCCGAAAAAGTGCTCTTCACCCTGATCCGGGATCGTCTCGCGCCCATGGGCCGCCCGCTCCAGCGCAGGGTAATCGGGCGCAATGAACTGACAGGCGCGCCCGCAGGCCTTGCCATCGCCCATCCGGCTCACGCCGCAATCGGTGCACAGCCCGGGCCGGGGCGCGCCGCCAATCCGGGGCGCTGTCAGTCCGCTTGTGGGGGCGTCCTTCGGCATGAACCGACTTTCCGCCGCGCCCTGCAAGGTGTCAATAAAAGTTTACACCTTTGGGCGCAGACGCGCGGGCAGCCCCGGGGCAAGCCGTGCAAATCGGGCTACTCATCGCAGGTATGCGGGATATGTGTAGCCCGCTCGTGGTGACCCCGGCAGGACTCGAACCTGCAACCTATCCCTTAGGAGGGGATTGCTCTATCCAGTTGAGCCACGGGGCCACATGGGCCGTTTCTGGTGGAATTTGGCGCGGGGCGCAAGCACGGCCATTCTCTTGGACAACCAAAATCAGACCGCGTATCAACAGGATGACAGAAACGTAAACGGGGCATGATCTTGCGCGGACGCAACCCTTTCGACGGCAAACCCCAGCTGACCCTACGCGACGTGGCCGAGGCTGCCGGCGTTTCCGAGATGACTGTCAGCCGCGTGCTTCGCAACCGTGGCGATGTTTCCGACCGCACCCGCGCCCGGGTCTACAGCGCCGCGCGAAGCCTTGGCTATGTTCCCAACAAGATAGCCGGTGCGCTGGCCTCCAACCGGGTCAATCTCGTGGGTGTCGTCATCCCGTCGCTGTCCAACATGGTCTTCCCCGATGTCCTTGGCGGAATTGGAGAAGTTCTGAGCGAAACGCCGCTTCAGCCGGTGATCGGCACCTCTCAGTACGACCCTGAAACAGAGGAAAAGGTGATCTACGAGATGCTCTCCTGGCGTCCGTCCGGGCTGATCGTTGCGGGGCTGGAACACACCTCGGCCGCGCAGGCGATGATGCGAAGCGCGGGCATCCCCGTGGTCGAGGTGATGGATGTGGATGGCGATCCGGTCGCGGCCGCCGTCGGCATCTCCCATATTCGCGCAGGCCGCGACATGGCCCGTGAAATCATCGCCCGCGGCTACCGGAAAATCGGCTATCTCGGCTCCGGCTCCGGCGGTGACCACCGCGCGCAGAAGCGTCTGCAAGGCCTTCGGGACGGGTTGTCGGCGGCTGGCGTCACCCTCACCGACAGTTGCTTTTACGAGGGCGCGTCGGGCTTTGGCACCGGACGTCAGATGACTGCGGACATGCTGGCGCGTCATCCCGATCTCGATTTCCTCTACTACAACACGGACATGAATGCCGCGGGCGGCCTTCTCTATTGCCTTGAAAAGGGGATGAAAATTCCGGAGGAGATCGGTCTGGCCGGGTTCAATTCCTTCGAGGTGCTCGACGGCCTGCCCATGCGCATCGCGACGATGGACAGCCGCAGGACGGAGATCGGTCAGAAGGCCGCCGAATTGATCGCCGCCAATGCACTGTCAGACGAGGTCATTGCGTTGGAGCCAAGGTTCCTCGAAGGCGAAACCGTCCGCCACGGCTGACGCCGACGGGCTCCTCGGCAGGTGACGCGGCGCTTCAAGCCCCCCTCAGCATTCCGGCAGATTGACCGCCAATCCGCCCTGGCTGGTTTCCTTGTACTTGCTGTTCATATCCAGCCCCGTCTGGCGCATGGCCTCGATGCAATTGTCCAGTGGCATGAAATGCGTACCATCGCCCCTCAACGCGAGGGACGCGGCGGACACGGCCTTGATCGCGCCCAGCCCGTTGCGCTCGATACACGGCACCTGAACCAATCCGCCCGCCGGGTCGCAGGTCATGCCAAGGTGATGCTCCAGGGCGATTTCCGCCGCATTTTCAACCTGCTCGTTGGTTCCACCCAAGGCCGCGCACAAACCCGCAGCCGCCATTGCCGCCGCAGAGCCGACCTCCCCCTGGCAGCCGACCTCGGCACCCGAAATCGAGGCGTTGTGCTTGATCAACCCGCCGATTGCCGCCGCGGCCATCAGGAAATCGACGGCACCTGCGTCGCTCGCACCGATGCAATGGCCCCTGTAATAGCGAAGCACCGCCGGGATCACACCGGCCGCGCCGTTGGTCGGCGCCGTCACAACCCGCCCGCCCGCGGCGTTTTCCTCGTTCACGGCCATGGCGTAGACACTCAACCAGTCATTCACCACGTGAGGCTGCGCGATGTTTCGACCCGCCTCGGACTTCAGTTGCTCATGGATCGCCTTTGCCCGGCGCTTGACGCGAAGCCCGCCGGGCAGTTCCCCCTCCATCCGCAGGCCGCGTTCAAGGCAATCTTCCATCGCGCGGCGTATCTCTTCCACCCGGCCGGTCACCTCGGCGCGGTCCGCCAGCGCCAGTTCGTTTGCCCATTTCATCTCGACGATGCTCTTGCCCGATGCCTTGCCCATCGCCAGCATTTCCGCCGCCGACCCGAACGGGTAGGGATAGCCGACCTCTTCCTTCTCCGCATGAAGCTGCGCCGCGCCGCCATGCTTCTGTGCGTCCAGTTCCACGGCTGTCATCACGAAGCCACCGCCGATGGAGTAATAGGTTTCCTCCAGATAGAGGCTTCCATGCGTGTCGAAGGCCCGCAGGATCATCCCGTTCGCATGGCCCGGCAATCTCAGGTCGTAATCGAACACCAGATCGGTCGCCGGATCGAAACGCAGCTCAGGCAGACCGGGGGGCGTCACCCGCCCGCTCTTGCGCAGGGCCGCCTCGATCTCCGCGGCCCGATCCGGGTCGAGCGTATCCGGCTTCAACCCGCACAGGCCCAGGATAACCGCCCGATCCGTCGCGTGACCCTTGCCGGTAAAGGCCAACGACCCGTGAAGCGAGCAGGCGAGAGCGCCAAGATCTCCCGCACCCGGCTCTTTCTCGCGGCCATTGCGCAGATCGTCCAGAAACCGTGCCGCCGCGCTCATCGGGCCCATCGTGTGGGAGGAGGACGGCCCGATCCCGATCTTGAATATGTCAAAGATGCTCAGAAACATGTGCCCTCCCTCCCCGCTGATCTAGCGCGAAACCGGCGACGGATGCGAATGAATACCGACATCCGGCAGGTTTCGACCGACCATCATGTGCGGGGCACCTTGAGATGCGCAAGGTGCCCCGCACATGAGGCAACGCCCTTATCCGCCAAAACGCGATCTTCCAGACGGCGGTAACGGCCGGCCCGCATCAGCGGGTATGGCAATTACGGAGGGTGTTTCCGCGCCCGGAAGTTACGGATAGGTCACGACGCGCAGATCGCCATAGAGCATCATTGGCAGGAACAGCGTGTTTCCGTGGGAAGAGATATCCGCCACGCCGGGCGAGAGGTCCATCGCCAGGTCAACCTCGCCCACGCCGTTGACCGTGAACACCTCCCCGGTGACCCAGTCATTCAGCAGAATCTCGTCCCCCACTCGGGTTATGCCGTCGATATTGCCGATTTCCGGCACAACGACCGAGATGGCCCGGGTTTCAAGATCGACCGACAGGAGGGAGCCTGCGACTTCTGTCGAAAAATCCTCTCTCAGGCCCTCGCCCCATGTCCCGACCAGCAGGCGCCCGCCGTCCAGCAGCAGACCATTGGGATGGCTCAACTGGTCATGCTGCATCCATAGCGTCACGCGACCATCGGCGTAACGCCAGATGCTGTCTGTCATCAGATCGCTGATATAGGCCGTCTGTCCGTCCGAGGTGACATCATTGAGAAACCCGGCCCCTTCGACCATGATCGACCGCCGGATGACGCCCGTTTCCGCGTCGATGACGTGCAATGTGTTGAGATCGGCGACCAGCAGGGTTTGCCCGACAAATGCCATCCCCTTCGGAGCATCCAGCCCATCGACCCAGTCGAGATCCAGGATTTGCCCGGTTGCCGACAAGAGGGTCAGAAACCCGTTTCCATCGGCTTCACCGGGGTGGCCCGCGATATTGCTCAGGATCACCCGGTTTCGGGTGCTGTCGAAAACTGCGGATTCCGGCATATCGAAACCGCCGGCATTCCATGGCGCTTCCGCAAGGGCGGCCGGCGTGTGCGACAGGCTTGCAATCGCAATGGTCGCGGCGGCAACAGCGAAACTTGGTAGCATTTTCATGTCACATTCCTCATCTGGCCTCGTTAAGACTGCGAAATCGGTATCTTATATGGATACCTTGATGAACTGAGGTTAATCTTGGTATCGATTTGTGATACCGATATGCCTTTAAACAGATCAGGAGCGCACCATGCGCGGAACCATGTTCGAGGTGTTGAAACAAGCGTTGCGGGCGCGGCAGATGACCTATGGCGACCTTGCCGCACGCATGTCCCTGTCGGAACCGACGATCAAGCGCATCTTCGCAAGCGGAGATGCGAAAATGAGCCGGATCATGGATATCTGCGACGCCCTCGATCTTCCGTTCGAGGATATTGTCGCAACCGCCAAGCGCACCATCGTCCGGCCGGTCCAGTTGACGGCGGAGATGGAGGCCGGGCTGGCGCAGGATCCGTCGCTCTTCTTTCTGTTCATCCTGCTGCATGACGGCATGGCCGAAGCGCCGATCCGCGAAGAGTTCGGGTTAAGCAGGAACGCCCTCTTCATTCTGGGTCGCAAGCTGGAACGGCTTGGATTGGCCGAGGTTCACGCCGAGGGCCGCATTCGGCTGACGCTGGCGCATCCCGTTAAGTTCCGGCGAAACGGCCCGCTGCACCGGACGCTCAGGGATCTGAACCTCGCCTTTGTCCGCAAGGTCTTCGACCAGCGCGATGGGGAGCAATCCGGCTATCTGACCCAGTCCCGGCGCATCTCCCGGCAGACGGCGCGACAGGTCATGGCCGATCTGCGCAACCTCAATCAGCAGCTTTCCGAAATGGCGCGTCAGGACCAGCTAACTGTCCCGGCGCAGGATCTGCAGACCTACAAGCTGTGCGTTGCATGGTCGGAGATGTCCTTTCCCGCCTTCGCCCGGATCGACGGCGAAGCGCCTAAGCCGTGATCGAGCCCGCGGCGTTTGCCTGGCTTTGGATCGGAAAAGAGCCGATCGCGCCGGCCCATGCCGGCGCGGGCCGGTCTGCGGCATGAACGCAATATGCCTCGTCACAGATGACCAGGAACGGCAGGTCGCTCTGATGATCTCCATAGCCGATGGTTCTGGCATAGGGCCCGCGCGACTGGATCAGGTTTCGCAACGCAGCTGCCTTGCCCTCACCAATGGTCTGAATGCCCTCAATCTGGCCATCGGTCGTGCCGTCCGGCAACCGCCTGAGAACGATTGCCAACAGGCCTGTGGCGCCAAGGTCGTCGGCTATGGGCGCGACGATGAAGCTCGCCGACCCCGACAGAAGCACGGTTTCATGGCCCTGCGCCTGATGCTGTCGGAACCGGTTCAGCACCTCGGGCACATAAAAGGACCGCGCCTTGCTTTGCGCAAACCACTCTTGCGAAAGCTCGGCGAGCTGATCGAGGGACCAGCGGGAAAAGTTGCGATAAAACAGCCGATTGACGACCTCGCGCGGCTCCGTTTCGCGCGCCGTCTGCAATTCATAAAGCGCGGCGCGATATGCCTGCGCCCCGCCGATGTCCCCGGCGACTTCCCTGAATGCGAATTCAAGAAACGAAAACATCGATTTGCACTCGATCAGGGTTTCATCGACATCGAAAACGGCAAGGCTGGGCGCTGAGCGGATATCGGGCATGTTTCGGGCCCTCACGCGACTTGAGAGACGGATTGAAGCGCTTCTTCGTCGCGATACTGCTCCACCAGTTTGTTCAGGCACTCCTGCGCAACGACAAGCTCCCTGTCGGCAATCGTTTTCGCTTCGAAGGCCGTGAAGGCTACGCTGACGCGGGTACATACGGTTCCGGCCTGTATGATCGTGATATCGGCATCGAACCCGTGACGGTTTTCCTTGTGCGAGGCGCGGGTGATTTCATAGCGCAGGACCGCGTCGAACGGGAACACGAAGTTCTGAAACCCCGTTTCCATGCTTTTGATAACGTAGTAGTAATCGCGCTCGTCCTCGGCGAGGAAGAACGCCTCCGTCACGGTCAGGAAAGCCTGGCGCGCCGCTTCGATCAGGGCCATCCCCTGAATGTGCATCCCGGTCATGTGGTCGAGGAAAAACTCGTTCTGGGCGGAAAAGCACAGGTCCATCTCGAACAGCGTGTCCGACACCCTACGCGGCGCACAGATGACGATGTTTTCCGCGCGGTTCTTGTGGGCAAACCGCCGCGTGGACCGGGGCGCGCGTTTGCAGGACACCAGATTGAAACTGCCGCCGGCTTTTCCGTTCGTCGTGTTGAAATGCCGGACGGCGGCATAGAGGCTGCGCATGTCGACGCCCTGTTGCAGGTACAGGTGGACGTCAGTGTCGAGATGAACGCTTGTCAGAACTTTTTCCAATGCGTCGGTTTCGGTAATCAAACCATCAATATGCCTGGCCGTACCTGAAAATGTATCCCCGACGACAAAGAACCGTTGGATCGAATTGGTCATTTCACTCTCCAAATTGACTCGGTGGTTCGTGCAATCAGTAGAGTGCCATCCGGCAATCCCAACAATCGCCAGTATCGAAATGCCCATTCCATTTCTGCAACGCAGCATTGGCGTATTTCCGCCAAAACGGAAGGAAATGGCGGGCACAGATGATTGTGCCCGTCATGGAAGTCTTGATTTGGGAATGGAATCAGGTGCGAACCGACTGGCGCTGGCGGCTGACCACGGCCAGCAGGAGACCCGCACCGCACATGGCCGCCCCGATCAGCGGCACCTGCGTGTAGGTGACGCCGGAATGCAGGGCCTGGCTGCCCAGCCAAGCGCCAAGACCGTTGCCGAGATTGAAGGCCGCGATGTTGAAGGCCGAAGCCATGACCGGCGCATCGCCCGCATGCGACATGACCTGTACCTGCAGGGCCGGGATGGTGGAGAACAAGGCCATCCCGAAAAAGAAGACCGCCACGATCATCGCGATCGGATAGGGCATCACGAAGGAGATCACGATCAGAACCGAGATCAGGAACATGAGGCTGATTTGAATGGCGCGGCCGAGATTCCAATCAGCCAGCCGCCCGCCCAATGGATTCCCGAGGAACATCCCGAAGCCGAAGAGCAACAGGATACTGGGCACCCAGCTGGATGGCAGGCCCGTCACATCGGTCAGCATCGGCGCGATGAAGGTGAAGGTGGTGAAGGTGCCGCCAAAACCCAGAGTGGTCATCATCAACGCTCTGATCATCTCGGGCCTCAGCAACACCGCGAATTCGGCCCGCAGGTTGGAGACTTTGGAGGATTCGACCCGTGGCAGCCACATTATCAAGGCAACCGCCGTGACCGCCGCAAGCCCAGACAGGATGACAAATGTGGATCGCCAGCCCAATGCCTGCCCCACCGCAGTGCCGGCCGGTGAGCCGAACATGTTGGCGATGGTCGACCCCAGAAACACCGCCGCGATGGCCCGGGCCGCTTTGCCCGGTTCCACCAACTGGGTCGCAACAACGGCGCCCAGCCCGAAGAACGTTGCTTGCGCCAGGGCGGTGATGATCCGCGCGGTGAGCATGAGCTCATAGGTCGGCGCGATCGCGCAGGCCAGATTGCCCAAGGTGAAGAGACCCATCAACGCGATCAGCACGCGCTTGCGTTGAAACTGGATCAGAAATGGCGTCAGCAGCGGCGCGCCAAGCACCACGCCGAAGGCATAGCCGCTGATCAGGTATCCGGCGGTCGGGATCGAGACGCCGAAATCGGTCGCGACCTCGGGCAGCAAGCCCATGATCACGAATTCACTGGTATTGATGACAAATATCCCCAGGGCGAGGATCAGAACCGCAAAAGGCATTTTGGCCTCCTTTACTCGTCGGATGAACCGAGTATCGGGGCAGGAATTTGGCGGGTGACCCCCAAAATATTGAAACAGCCGTTTCACTATCCGGCGTTGTTTGGCGCCCGGGCTTGCCGGATGTTGCCCGAGACATCCAGGTAAGGAGGTACCGATGCCAACGGAAATGACGCTTTATACCATCAACGGTTCATGCTCGGATGCGGTCGTGGCGCTCTGCGCCCATCTTGGCCTGCCGGTCGAGTTGCGGGAACGACGCGATCACGACGCCGATCTGGCGACGGTCAATCCCAGCCGGACGGTGCCGACGCTGGTGACCGACGAAGGCCTGACGCTGACCGAAACCACCGCCATCCTGAACCATCTTGCGCGCAGCTTTGCCGCGGAGATGCTGGGCCGGACCCCGGCCATGCGGGCCCGCAACGACGAGATGCTGAGCTTTCTCGCCACATCCGTCTACAATGCCTTCCTGCTGAGGTTCCGGCCCGATCGGTCTGCGGAGGATCCGGCTGCGCAGCAGGCCGTTCGCGCCATGTCCGACGCCGAGATCGCGAAGGCGCTGGACATGCTGGAGACGCGGGTCAGCAATCAGACCTTCGCCCTTGGCGAAAACCTGACATCATCGGATTTCTTCCTGCTGGTGATGCTGAACTGGGCCGATCGGATCGACGGCAGGCTGCTGAGATCCCGGCCAAAGCTGGCCGCCCATTTCGAGGCGTTGAAGGAAATGCCGTTTCACGCCCGTGCCTTTGGTGCGCAGGCCGCCTGAAGCGATGTCAGCCATGACAGATATCAGGTTCGAAACCGGCGCGGCCAGCTATGGCGGCGTTTTCGTCGACCGGCAGGCGCGGCGCACGGTACTGATCCTGCCCGATTGGCGGGGATATCAGACCGCTTATGCCATGCGCCGCGGCATCGAGATTGCCGATGCGCATGGATGCAATGTGGTGGTCAGCGACCTTTACGGAGAGGCCTATCGGCCCCGGGAATACGGCGGAGATGCCGAGATCTGGATCGCCCGGACCCTGGGCGACCCTGAAGCCCTGCGCGGCAATCTGTCGACCTATATCAGCGCCCTGTGCGAGACGCTCTCGATCACACCGCGAAGCCTGCATGTGGTGGGATATTGCCTCGGTGGGGCGCTGAGCTTCGAGATGGGCCGGGCGGATGCCGATCTGGCGGCGGTCGCCAGCGTGCACGGCATCCCGTCAAGCAGAAAGCCCATCACCATGCTGGCAAGCGACACGCGCTTTGTCGCGATCCACGGCGCGTCGGACCCGATCATAGGCATGGAGCACATCACCGCCTTCCAGACCGAGATGACCGAGGCGGGCGTGGACTGGATTAGCCTGGCCCTCGGGCATGCCCGCCACGGCTTCACCAATGAAGAGATCGACCCACACGGCCAGGCGCAACGGTTTGATGCGGGCGCGGCACGCCATTGCCTGAACGGCCTGCAAAGCTTTCTTTATGCGGAGGCGACGCCATGACACCCGATCAACGCGTTCTTATCGTCGGCGCGGGGCCCGTGGGCCTGACGCTGGCCTGTCTTCTGGCCAGCGCCGGGACGCCGTTTCGCATCATCGATGGCAAACCGGGCCCCGTCGGCGACTCGCGCGCCCTGGGCGTGCACGCCCGCACGCTTGAGGTGATGCAATCGCTGGACCTGGCCCAGGCGTTCATCCGCCATGGCCGTGTCACCCGCTACATGACATTTCACGACAAGACGCGCGCGCTCTTCTCTCTCGATTTCGAAATTCTGCGCCGCGACACGGCCTATCCCTTCTATCTGATCCTGCCGCAATCGATCACCGAGCGGCTGCTTTATGACAAGCTGCGCAGCCTTGGCGGGGACGTGGAGTGGAACACCACCCTGCGCAGTCTGGAGGAAGATGCCGATGGCGTTGTCGTCCATTCCGCGGGCAAGACCATACAGCATGATTATGTGGTGGGCTGCGACGGCGCCGCGAGCGTCGTGCGCAAATCCCTCGGCATAGATTTTTCCGGGCTCACCTATGACGCGCGTTTCGTGCTGTCGGAAGTCAGGATCGCCGAAGACCGGCTGGCCACGGACGCAACCCATGTGATCATGGCCAACCAGTCCGTTCTGGCGGCGATCCCGCTGCCGAACGGCGCCTATCGGCTGGTCGGGCCGGACAGTATGGCCAGCACCGATCTGGCATCGGGCGCACAGATCAGCTTTGATGCCTTTGCCGATTTCCTGCGCCGCAACGGGCTGTTCCCCGATACGCGCCTTTATGATCCGTCGCGCGTCGTCTCCTACAAGATGCAGAAACGTGTCGCTGACAGGTTCATGACCGGCCGGGTGTTTCTGGCAGGCGATGCAGCGCATATTCACTCGCCCGCCGGCGGGCAGGGTATGAATATGGGTATTCAGGATGCGGCCAATCTGGCCTGGAAGCTCTCCGTCTCGCACCACGGGCCGGCCCCGGGCCTGCTGGACAGCTACGGCCAGGAACGGCGCGGCATCGCGCTCAGCGTCGCAAATGGCACGGACCGTGCCCTGCGCCTGATGAATTCGCCCAATCTTCTGCATCGGATCGCATTCCGCTTCGTCGCACCGGTTCTCTGCCGTTTCTGGCAACCCCGAGTGCTGATCGAGGCGATGGCGCAACTGCGGATCGCCTATGGGACCGGGCCCGATCCGGTCGCCCCGGGCAAGCGGCTGCCATGGGTACGGCTGGCCGATGGCGGCGACCTCTTTGACCTGCTGGCGCCGGGCCGGATGCTGGTGCTGCACCTGTCGGGCGGCGATGCACTAGGTGGTGCATGGCCCGTCGACGAGATCAGGCTGGACGACAATCGCTATTACCGCCCCGGCGAAACCGCAGGCCCTATGACGGTGCGCCCCGCAACTACGCGGGAGCGCGCGAAGCTGGGGCCGGTCGCGCGGGTTCTGGTCCGACCGGACGGCTATGTTGCGGCGGTTGACCGGTCGCTCCGCGATCGCGCGGTGTCCAACAGGCTTGGCGAGCTGTTCGCCGCAGGCGCGTCCGCGGATGGCTGATCCGCTTTTCATTGCCGGCCTTGGCGCAGTGCCCGGCCCGGACCGGCTTTCGGTCAGCGACGCGGTTCGGGCAGGTCGGTACGAAAAAGACCGCGCCGAGGCGGACGGCTATGTCTCCATCATCCGGGAGCCTGTGCGCGCATCTTACGAAATGGGCCTTGCCGCCGCAAAGGACGCGCTTGCGGAGGCGGGTCTTCGCGGCATCGATCTGTCCGGGCTGGCCTATACGTCGATCCATCGTCACGGCCAGCCGCGGTTATGGGCGCCGGCATCCTGGGTGCAGCGCCATCTGGATATCGGCGGGCATGTTCCGGCGCTGAGCGTGAACCAGGGCTGCAATGGCTTGCTTCAGGCCATGATCGCACTTGGACCGCTTTGCGATCGACGTCCCGACGGGCAGCTGTTGCTGGTCGGGGCGGACCGGTTCGAGGCATCGGGTTTTGACCGCTGGCAATCGGATTACGGGCTTTTGTACGGCGACGCGGCGGCAGGCGTGGTCCTGTCCCGCCGGGGCGGGTTCGCCCGGGTTCTGCATCTGGCGCTTGACGGTGCCCCCGATCTGGAAGAGCTGCACCGCGACGCCGCGCCCAGCGATGAAACGCCCGATAGCTGGCGCCGCGAATACGATGTGCGCCGCAGCAAGAAAGCGTTTCTGGCGGCGCATGGCCATGCAGGCTTCGCAGGGCCCCTGAACCGGGCGCTTGATCGTCTGAAGACCGGACTGCTGTCCAGCCCGGACTGGACAGGCCCTGCGGATTGGCTCTTCACGCCCTTTGTCGGGGCCTCCGTCCGCGATGCGACATATGAGGCGGTCTTCGGCGCGCTCGGGCAGCGATCCGGCTGGGAGATCGGCAGGACGCACGGCCATCTGGGCACCACCGATGGCTGGGTCGGTCTGGCGGAGATCCGCGCGAAAGGCCTTCTGCACAGCGGCGACCGCGTTCTGATCGTCTCGGCCGGGGTGGGCTTCAGCTGCGGCGTGATCCTTCTTGAAATCCTCTGAACTGAAAAGGAAAGACCCATGAAAACCAGGCAAATAGGACAATCCGGGCTCAGCACCTCAACGCTTGGACTGGGCTGCATGGCGATGTCGGAGTTCTACGGTGCGTTTGACGAGGCCGAGAACATGGCCACGCTGGAGCGCGCGATGGAGCTTGGTATCACCATGCTGGATACCGCCGATCTCTACGGAGATGGCCGGAACGAGGAACTTCTGGGCCGGTTCATCGCCCAGACCAGCCATACCCCCTTGATCGCCTCCAAATGCGGCATCGTCCGGACCGACGAGATCATGTCGGACGGAAACTTCAAGCGGGAGCGCTGCGGCACTCCCGACTACATCACCGCAAGCTGCGACGACAGCCTGCGGCGGCTGGGGATCGACGTGATCGATCTCTATTATCTGCACCGGGTCGATCCGAACGTTCCTGTGGAGGACAGCATGGGCGCGCTTGCCGAGCTGAAGGCCGCCGGCAAGATCCGTGCGATCGGCCTCTCCGAACCCACGGCTGACGAGTTGACGCGCGCCAATACGGTGGCTCCGGTCGATGCGGTACAGTCGGAATACTCGCTCTGGACCCGGCTGGTGGAGGACGAAGTGTTGCCTGTCATTCGGGATACCGGCGGCACCCTGGTCTGTTACTCGCCGCTTGGCCGGGGATTGCTGCGCAAGACAGGTGCACCGCCCAAGCTGGACGCGGATGATTTCCGCCGGACCTTGCCACGGTTCACGCAAGACAGCTTCGATGCCAATGCGCCTTTGTTCGATCTGCTGGACGAGGTCGCGGCGGAGGCCGGTGTGAGCGTACCGCAGCTGATGCTGATCTGGCTGCTCGATCAGGGCGGTGACATCGTACCGATCCCGGGCGCGCGCAAGATCGCACATCTGGAGCAGAATGCCGCCGCCGTCGATCTGAGCGTCGATCGGGCCGCGCTTGATCGCCTCTCCGCAGCGTTCTCGCCCGACGCGGTCGTCGGCGCACGCTATACCGAGGGGAAGGCGGTGAAAGCCGGCTGATCTCGCGGCGGAAGCATATGGCGGCATCGGAGCCCGCGCCCCCTAGGTGGGATCGCCGCCCCGAGCCGCCATGATGCTTGCGGACTCCTTCCTGATCGCCTTGCGGATGAAGTCGCGAAATTCCGTGATATGGCGATAGCTGGACAACCTGTCCGCGGTGACAAGCCAAAGCGGCATCGTGCCCACCACGCCCGGCGTCATCAGGGCGCGCACGCCGGGAAGTCGCTGGCCCACGATATCCGGCAAGATACCTGCGCCGATGCCGTTCTGGATCGCGTCCACCAGCCCGGTGTACTCCGATATCGCCAATCCGGTGCGCCGCGCACTGAGCACTTCACTCAGCTTTTGCTGAGGCATGCTCACACTTGTGCCCGGCGTCCATGTAATGCCGCGAAGCCCGGTTTCCGACAGGGCCTGCCACGCATCCACGGGTTCGAACCCGTCCGGCAGGATCCCTTCGGCGCAATAGACGTTGAAGGACACCGAGCCGACGCGCTGCCGCACGACGGCGCCGCGTTCGGGTTCGACAAATCGCAACGCGACATCCCCCTGCCCCGAGCCGATATCGACAATCCGAAACGATGTATCCACATCGATCATCACGTTCGGCCAGCGTTCCATATAGGATTCGATATTGGGAAATATCAGCGCATTGGCCAAGGCGGGCGTGGTGGAAAACCGCAATTCGATCCGCTGCGTGTCGCGCATGCGGGTTGCAAGATCGGGCGCGTTGGAAAGCAGACGTTCGGCTTCCTGCCATATCTCGACAAGGTTCTGAGCGTTCGGCGTCAGCTCCAAACCCTGGTTGCAACGGCTGAGCAACGGGAACCCGATTGCCTTTTGCAGCGAATTTATCCGTCGGCTGACGGTGGGGCCGCTGATTTTGAGATCCTGTGCCGCATTCGCGACCGATCCCGCGCGGAGGTAGCCCAGAAATACGCGGATATCTTCCCAACTCGGATCACGTGACACGGGTCTCAACCTTAAATGGCCGGGTAAAACACCGCTATCGCGGCACGGGGGCAGCGCAGGGAAACTAGCACATAGCCCAAACCCTCACCACATGGGGACCGGGCACGGCGTGTATTTGCGCGCGCGGGCGCCCGGCGAACTCCGGTATGCACGCCCTGACGGCGCGATCCGCGGTCCGTTGGTCACTATGCAGGCGCTGTTTGAAGTGTCGACGCCCCGTTGTCCGGGCCGGCAAGCCGATCTCGCGCCGGTTTTCGCCGCGCCGGGCTAGCGCGCGGCCATCGCCCCGCTGGCCTGCAATCGGGAGAGGTCGTAGCCGTTGAAGGCCAGCACTTCGCGCGCGGCGGCAAGGCGATCGGCCGGGATCACGGGCTCCCGGTTCAGGATCCAGCCGGCGCGCCCGTCGGGCTGGCCGATCACAGCGGTGCGGTACCCTTCATCGACCCACAGGACCCAGTAGGGCGCGGCCACCGGCACGCCGGAGAGCCGGACCGACAGGCGGCCGGGTCCGACGATGGTGGCCCGTCCGCTTATGTCGTCGGTCGGCACGCCAGTTTCATCAAGGCAGGTGTTGCGAATGGCAATATCGCCACCGGGTCGCGGTTGATACTCCGCTATGGCACCGGCGCAACCGGCCTGGAACGGGTTGGGATACCGCGCCACTTCGTACCACCGCCCCGCATAGCGCGCCGGATCGAAATTCGCGTTGGAGGCGATGGTCACCGACTGATCCCTGTAGCTGGGCGCGAAGACGCCGCAACCCGACAGTGCGAGCAGAAGAAGAGACACGATTGCAAAACGCATGGGAACAGCCCTGACGATGAATATCGGACATAGCTGAAGCCAGTTCCGCCACCGGGGCAACCCCCGCAACGGCGGGACGGCGACCAATAGCCACTATCCGAGCAAATATGTCAGGAAATCCGTCGGACAGTCTTGTGCGCGGCGCGATCCATCGCCTAGAGCAGGTACATGGGACGACGCTACTCCTCCTCCAGACGACTTGGCGCGCTGGCATGGCTGGCGGCGGGCCTGTGCATCCTGCCGATGGCGGCGGTGGTTCTGGCCGCACTGACTGGCGGGCTGGAGACGCTGACCCGTCTGGGCGAAACGGTACTGCCGCGCTATGCCGCCACGACGGGCATCCTGATCCTCGTGGTGGGCCTTGGCACCGCGATCATCGGCTCCGGTACGGCATGGCTTGTCACGGCGACGCGCTTTCCCGGCCGGCGCGTTCTTGAAATCGCTCTTGCCCTGCCGCTGGCCTTCCCGGCCTATGTGCTGGCCTATGCCTACACCGATTTCCTCGATCATCCTGGATGGGTGCAGACGACATTGCGCGACGTGATGGGCTGGGGCCCCCGCGACTATTGGTTCCCCGAGATCCGGTCTCTTGGCGGCGCGGCGGCGATGCTGACCCTGGTTCTCTATCCTTACGTCTACCTTCTGGCCCGCGCGGCGTTTCTGCAGCAATCGGCGACGGCCTATATCGCCGCGCGAACGCTCGGGCGCGGGCCCTGGGGCGCGTTCTACCACGTTTCCCTTCCCATCGCGCGGCCTGCCATCGCCGGTGGCGTTCTTCTGGCCTTGATGGAAACCCTCGCCGATTACGGCACTGTCGCCTATTTCGGCGTGCAGACCTTCGCCACCGGCATCTATGTCAGCTGGTTCGGCCTCTTCGACCGGGCGGGCGCGGCACAACTGGCGCTGTGCCTGCTTGTCGTGGCGCTGGCCCTTGCCATGCTGGAGCGCTCGCAACGCAAGCACCTGCGTCACCACGATGCCGGGCGGCGGTTCGAGCGGATGGAGCCCATCACGCTGACCGGGCGGCATTCGGTCGGCGCATTCGTGTTTTGCGCGTTGCCGGTCCTGCTCGGGTTCCTTCTGCCCACGATCCTGCTGATCACGCTCGGCTGGGACTCGGGCGAGCTGTTGTTCACACCGCGCTATCTGGCCTTTTTGCAGAACTCGGTGACGCTTGCGAGCATCGCCGCGATCCTCACGGTCGCCGCCGCCGTGTTCCTCGGCTCCAACGCGCGCCTGCATCCGACGCCGAGCGCAAAGGCCACGACCCGCGTGGCGGGGATCGGTTATGCGGTGCCGGGCGGGGTGATCGCGGTTGGCCTGCTCTTTCCCTTCGCCGCGCTCGACAATGCCATCGACCGGATGATGGAGGCCAGTTTCGGGATCGACACCGGGCTGCTGATCACCGGGTCGATCTGGCTGATGATCGTGGCCTATATGGTCCGCTTCATGGCCGTGGCGCTCAACACCTACGATTCCGGGCTGGCGACGATCAACCCCAATGTCGACGCGGTGGCGCGCACCCTTGGCCAGAGCCCGATACCGATGCTGCGGCGCATCCACTTGCCGGTGCTGAGACCCGCGGTGCTGACGGCGCTGCTGATCGTGTTTGTCGATGTGATGAAGGAACTGCCCGCGACGCTGATCCTGCGGCCTTTCAATTACGACACCCTGGCGGTGCAGGCGCACCGGCTGGCCTCGGACGAGCGCCTGCATGAGGCCGCGGTGCCAAGCCTCGTGATCGTCGCCGTCGGGCTGATCCCGGTGACGCTTCTATGCTGGAGCATCGGGCGGGACGCCCGGGTCGGCCGGGCGGCACGGCGCACCGGCAGCGGGCAGCTCGAAGCGTAGGCCAGAGCAAAAAAAGCGGGCGCCACATGGGCACCCGCTTCGCGATATCTGTCGGTGGCTTTTGGCCGGGCTTACTCCCAACCGGCGTTGTTCAGCACATCCACCGCGGCGTCCACATTGTCGGCGATTTCCGACAGATCGATCGTATCGGGGCGGAAGATGCCAAGCGACGCGACCGAGGGGCTGAGGGCCACACCCGGGACCGCAGGATACTCATCGTTGCCCGCGGAGAAGTATTCCTGCGCCTGATCGCTGGCGAGATACTCCAGGAAGGCGATGGCGTTGTCGCGATTTGGCGCATGCGCGGCGACACCGCCACCCGAGATGTTCATATGCGCGCCCAGATCGTTCTGGTTCGGGAACACCCACCCGACCATGTCGAGCGAGCCGGACAGGCCGTCAACCTCGGTGCGGATGGCGCGACCGAAGTAATAGGTGTTCGACATCGCGATGTCGCACTCCCCCGACACGATACCGCGAAGCTGATCGGTGTCGCCGCCCTGCGGGTCGCGGGCGAAGTTGCCGACCACGGCGGTGGCCCATTCCTGGGTCGCCTCGACACCCAGATGCGCGATCAGCGCGGCAACAATGTTCTGGGTATAGACGTTGGAGGAGGAGCGGATGCAGACCATGCCCTCATATTCCGGGTTGGCGAGATCCTGATAGGTCCGCGGCGGGTTTTCGACATCGTTACGGTCGTAGAACAGGATCCGCGAGCGCTGCGAGAAACCGAACCAGTGGTTTTCGTCATCCTGCAGATAGGCCGGAATGCGCGCCTCAAGCACGTCGCTTTCCACCGGCTGCAGCAAACCCATATCGGTGGCGCGCGCGAGGCGGACGGTGTCGACGGTCAGGAACACGTCGGCGGGCGAGTTCTCGCCCTCGGCCTCCATCCGCGCGATCAGTTCGTCGGCATTGCCTTCGATCCGGTTGATGGCGATCCCGGTCAGCTCCGTGAATTCGGAATAGAGCCGTTCGTCGGTGTCGTAATGGCGGGAGGAATAGAGGTTCAGTTCCTGAGCCTGGGCGGCTGTCAGGCTGCTCGCGACGATGGTTGTGCCGAGCAGAAGGGCAAGTGTGCGGGTCATCTAGGACGCTCCGTTGCTGGAATTCGATATTACCTGACCGTTTTTGTCGGTTGGGTGGGGGTTTTGAACCTCATCCCTCTCGAGGTGTCAAGAATATCCGACTAAAAGAATCGGAAAAACTATTGAAACACGCGCCCTTGCCGCCCCCTGCGCCAGAAGGCAGGGTGCCGGAAGAGACCGCAGAAGGGGCCATGAGATGAAAGCCGGGTTGGCATTTCTGGTGCTGGGCTATGTGCTCAGCCAGTTCTACCGCGCCTTTCTGGCGGTTCTGGCCCCGGTTCTGGGCGCGGAAATCGGGGCCGGGGCGGAGGATCTGGCCCGCGCCTCCGGCCTGTGGTTCGCGGCCTTCGCGATCATGCAGATCCCGGTGGGCTGGGCGCTGGACACGATCGGGCCACGAGTGACCGCGGCGGCTCTTTTCGGTCTCTGCGGGGCGGGAGGGGCCGCAGTTTTTGCCATGGCGCAGGGGCCAGGCGCGATCCAGATTGCAATGGTCCTGATCGGCATCGGATGTTCGCCCGTCCTGATGGCCAGCTATTACATCTTCGCGCGGGTCTATTCGCCGGCGGTGTTTGCAACACTGGCAGGCGTTACCGTCGGCGTCAGCTCGCTCGGCAACATCGCCAGCGCCCTGCCAATGGCCAGCGCGATCGACGCTTTCGGCTGGCGCGAGACGGTATGGGCCCTGGCCGGGATGACCCTGGCCGTGGCCCTCGCCATGGCGCTGCTGGTGCGCGATCCGGCCAAGCCCGATGGCGAACCGAAGGGCTCCTTGCTGGACGTGCTGCGCATACCCGGCCTTTGGCTGATCCTGCCGATGATGTTCGTCTGCTACGCCCCCGCCGCCGGGATCAGGGGGCTTTGGATCGCACCCTACATGACCGATGTCTATGGCGCGGTGCTTGCCCAGATCGGAACCGTCACGTTGATCATGGGCCTGGCCATGGCGGCGGGCAATCTGGCCTACGCCCCGCTGGATCGGCTGTTCGGCACCAGAAAACGGGTGGTTCTCGCCGGCAATCTGGTGGTGGTTCTCTGCTGTCTTGTGCTGTGGATCTTTCCGGCGGGCAGCTACTGGACCGCCGTCATGCTGGTGACGGCCATCGGCCTGTTCGGCGCAACCTACCCGATGGTCATCGCTCATGGGCGCAGCTTCCTGCCAGCCCATCTGACAGGGCGCGGGGTGAGCCTGCTGAACCTGTTCGGCATGGGCGGCGCCGGCGTGATGCAGTTTGCCAGCGGCCCGTATTTTGCATGGCTTTCCACAGATGCGTCGCCGGCCGATGCGTTTGGCACATTGTTCGGTGTCTTCGGGCTGGTCGTGTTTTTGGGATGTCTGCCCTATCTCTTTGCTCAGGATCGCACGGATTGAGCTTTGTGCGCCACTGACGGCAGTATTCGGGCCAAAGCTCTGGCCAAACCCGGGCCCGGGCCGGTATGGCCTGCCGCATACGTGCATTTGACGTGCCGCACGCGGCACCGGTTCTGGCGGAGACACCCCGAAACATGTCCCCTGATTTCCTGTCCCGCATGCGGGGCGACTGGCTTGGCAATATCCGCGGCGATCTCCTGTCCGGTCTGGTTGTCGCGCTCGCCCTGATCCCCGAGGCGATCGCCTTTTCGATCATCGCGGGCGTGGACCCGAAGATCGGGCTTTATGCGTCCTTCTCGATCGCGGTGATCACCGCCATCGCGGGCGGGCGACCGGGCATGATCTCGGCCGCGACGGCGGCCACGGCGGTGTTGATGGTGACGCTGGTTCGCGATCACGGATTGCAATACCTGCTGGCGGCGACGGTTCTGGCAGGCCTCCTGCAAATCACGGCCGGGTTTCTGAGGCTCGGCACAGTCATGCGGTTTGTCTCCCGCTCGGTGATGACCGGGTTCGTCAACGCGCTTGCGATCCTCATCTTCATGGCTCAACTGCCCGAACTGATCGGGGTGCCCTGGCTGACCTATGTCATGGTCGCGGGCGGTCTGGCGATCATCTACCTGTTTCCCTATGTCACGACGGCGATCCCCTCCCCGCTTGTCTGTATCGTCGTGTTGACCGGGCTGGCCCTGATGGTGGGTATGGATCTGCGAACCGTGGGCGATATGGGCGCGCTGCCGGATACGTTGCCGGTGTTCCTGATCCCCGATATCCCGCTGACACTGGAAACCTTGCAGATCATCCTGCCCTATTCCGCCGCCGTGGCTGCCGTGGGGTTGCTGGAAAGCCTGATGACCGCGCAGATCGTCGACGATCTGACGGATACGAAATCGGACAAGAACCAGGAATGCATCGGCCAAGGCCTCGCCAATACCGCGACCGGCTTCATTGGCGGCATGGCAGGCTGCGCGATGATCGGCCAGTCGATGATCAACGTGAAGTCCGGCGGGCGCGGGCGCCTGTCCTGCTTTGCCGCGGGTGTGTTCCTGCTGATCCTGATCGTGGTTCTGGGCGATATCGTGTCGATCATTCCGATGGCCGCACTGGTCGCGATCATGATCATGGTGTCCATCGGCACGTTCAGCTGGTCGTCGATTGCCAACCTGCGGGATCATCCGCGCAGCTCCTCCATCGTGATGCTGGCAACGGTGGTGGTGACGGTCTACACCCACAACCTGGCTATCGGCGTGCTGACCGGTGTGCTGCTGTCGGGCATTTTCTTTGCGGGGAAAATCGCGCAGCTCTTCCGGGTCACGTCCGAGCTGTCGGCGGATGGCATGACACGGACCTATCACGTGCAGGGACAGTTGTTTTTCGCCTCCGCCGACGCCTTCGCCGCGGCCTTCGATTTCGGTGAGGTGCTGGAGCGCGTGGTGATCGACGTCACCCGCGCCCATATCTGGGATATCTCGTCGGTTGCCGCGCTGGACATGGCGGTGCTCAAGTTCCGCAGGGATGGTGCCGAGGTCGAGATAAAAGGCCTGAACGAGGCGTCCGAGACCATCGTGGACCGGCTGGCCGAACATGACAAACCGGGCGCCATGGACCGGCTGATGGGACATTGAGGGGGGAACCGATGGGCAAGATCATCGCACTGGTCGACGGGTCGATCTATTCGCAAAGCGTATGTGACCATGCGGCATGGGTCGCGAAGGGGAAGGGCTGGCCTGTCGATATCGTCCATGTGATCGGCCGCCGGGATGAAAGCACCGATCCGCGCAACCTGTCGGGCAATATCGGACTGGGCGCACGGACGGCGCTGCTGCACGAACTGGCGGAGCTTGACGCGCAAAAGGCCAAGCTGGCCCGCAAGCGCGGGCAGGCGATCCTGGAGGATGCCGTGGCCCGCGTCGCCGCCGAGGGGGTCGCGGCGCAATCCAAACTTCGGATGGGGGATCTGGTGGAGACCATGCGCGAGATGGAAACGGAGGCCGAACTGATCATCGTCGGCAAGCGCGGCGAAGCGGCCGATTTCGCCAAGATGCATCTGGGAAGCAATCTGGAACGGGTGATCCGCTCCTCGACCAAACCGATACTGGTGACCTCAAGGGCGTTTCAGCCTGTGAAGACACTGTTGGTGGCCTTCGATGGCGGCGGATCGTCCCTGAAGGCGATTGATCATATCGCCCGTTCGGAGCTTTTTGCCGGGCTGGGCATCCATCTTCTGACCGTCGGCACCGAAAGCACCGGCTTGAGACGCGGGATCGAAGGGGCCGCGGCGCTGTTGACGGGCGCCGGGTATCAGGTGACGGCCGAGGTCGTGGCCGGAGAGCCCGAGACGGTCATCGCCGAACGGGCCGAAGCCCATGATTTCGATCTGCTGATCATGGGCGCCTACGGGCATTCCCGGATCCGAAACCTGTTCATCGGATCGACAACGACCGAGATGATCCGGTCCTGCAAGGTGCCGATCCTGCTGTTCCGCTAAGGCCGATACGGTCCCGCCGGAGGCCTCTTTCGGGAGATCTCCGGCGGGGATGTTTCAAGGCAAGGACGCGACGGGCGCCCGCTACGCTCACGCGGCGTGGCGACGGGGCCGGCGCGGTTTGCGGCTGCCGGTGTTGCCCTGGGGCTTGCCGGCCTGCCCGTTGCCGCCGCCCGGGCCGCGACGCCGCTGTCCGCCACCACCGCGACGCGGCTTGTCGGACTTCACGGCGGCCGGACGGGTCCCGCCCGCGACGGGGATTTCCAGCTTCATCACCTTTTCAACCTGTTTCAGCAGATCGATTTCCTCGGCAGAGCACAGGGTGATCGCCTCTCCCTCAAGACCGGCGCGCGCGGTACGACCGATGCGGTGAACATAATTGTCGGGGACATCCGGAAGGTCGAAGTTGATGACATAGGCGACGCCCGGAATGTCGATGCCACGCGCGGCCACATCCGTTGCAACCAGCGTCTTGATCTGACCGTCGCGAAATGCCTTGATCGCCCGGTCACGCTGCCCTTGCGACTTGTTGCCGTGGATCGACGCTGCGTTGAACCCGTCGGCCACGAGACCCTTCATCAGCTTTTCCGCCCCATGCTTGGTGCGCGCGAAGACAAGGGTCAGCGCCTCGGGATCGCGGGAGAGGATTTCGCGGAGCTTGGCCGGTTTCGCCGGTTTCTCCATGAAATGGATCGACTGGGTGACCTTGTCCGCCGCCTTGCCGGGCGGGGCAACCTGCACCCTGCGCGGGTTGGTCAGATAGGCGCTCGACAACTCTTCCATCTGTTTCGGCATCGTCGCCGAGAACAACATGGTCTGGCGGGGGGTGCCCAGTTTCGGCGCGATCCGGCGCAGCGCATGGATGAAGCCCATGTCGAGCATCTGGTCGGCCTCGTCCAGAACCAGATGCTGCACCGTGTGCAGCTTGACCGCACCGCGATCCATCAGGTCGATCAGGCGGCCGGGCGTGGCGACAAGAATGTCCGTGCCGCGATCCATGCGCTTGATCTGCGCGTTGATCGACTGGCCACCGACAACGACCTGCACCTTCAGCGGCGTGCCGGTGGTAAAGGCCCGAAGGCTCTCGGCGATCTGATTGGCCAGTTCGCGGGTCGGCGCAAGGATCAGCGCCTTGGCGGTCTTGGGGTCGGGTTTGCCGTGCAGAGCAAGCAGATGCTCGATCAACGGCAGGCCGAAGGCCAGGGTCTTGCCGGTGCCGGTCTGCGCCAGGCCCAGGATGTCATGGCCGTCCAGCGCAAGCGGGATCGCCTGGTTCTGGATCGGGGTGGGTTCCTTGAAACCGGTTTTCTTCAGCGCGGTCATCAGGGTCGGCGAGAGGCCGAGCATATCGAAATCGAACAAATAGTACCTTTCTTGCGCGGAACCGGCTGGCCCGCGCGATAACATGGGTCGGAGCCGCGGCACTGCGCGGCGTCGAAGGGTGCGATCCGGCGCTAGGACGACACGGGCGTTTCCCGTGCAACCGGCCAGATCGTCAGACCCTGCGTGATGGGGGCTGTGGAGAGATCTTCATTCTGTCGCGCGGATGCGCGGCTGCTCACGCGGCAGCGCAGAATGCTTGAGAGGCACATGCGGCCTTGCCGTGCATAAGTCAAGGCTCATGGGGCTTTTCCTTTGCGATAGCATCCTTTATGTGCCGCGCATCCAGACCTGAAGGATATGACAATGGGCTATCGAGTCGCCGTCGCCGGCGCCACGGGCAATGTGGGCCGCGAAATGCTGAACATACTGGCCGAGCGCCAGTTCCCCATCGATGAAATCGTGGCGCTGGCGTCGCGCAAGTCGCTTGGAACCCAGTGCAGCTTTGGCGATAAAACCCTGACCACAAAGGATCTGGACACGTTCGATTTCGCCGGATGGGACATCGCGCTCTTTGCCATCGGCAGCGAGGCAACCAAAATCTACGGGCCACGCGCGGCGAAGGCGGGCTGCGTCGTCATCGATAACTCCTCGCTTTACCGCTATGACGCGGACGTTCCCCTCGTCGTGCCGGAGGTGAACCCCGAGGCCGTGGACGGCTATGCCAGGAAAAACATCATCGCCAATCCGAATTGCTCGACCGCGCAGATGGTGGTGGCGCTGAAGCCGCTGCACGACCGCGCCAGAATCAAGCGTGTCGTCGTGTCGACCTATCAATCGGTTTCCGGCGCCGGCAAGGGTGGCATGGATGAGCTGTGGGACCAGACCAAGGGCATGTATGTACCCGGGCAGGAAAAGGCCCCCGATCAGTTCACCAAGCAGATCGCCTTCAATGTGATCCCGCATATCGACTCGTTTATGGACAGCGGCGAGACACGGGAAGAATGGAAGATGGTCGCCGAGACCAAGAAGATCGTCGACCCCAAGATCAAGGTGACCGCCACCTGCGTGCGCGTGCCTGTTTTCGTCGGCCATTCCGAGGCGATCAACATCGAGTTCGAAGAGTTCCTCGACGAGGATGAAGCGCGCGATATCCTGCGGGAAAGCCCCGGTATCATGGTCATCGACAAGCGCGAGGACGGGGGGTACGTCACACCCGTGGAATGCGTGGGGGACTATGCGACCTTCATCAGCCGCATCCGGCAGGACAGTACCATCGACAACGGTCTGAACCTGTGGTGCGTGTCCGACAATCTGCGCAAGGGTGCAGCGTTGAACGCGGTCCAGATAGCGGAGACGCTCGGCAACCGGATGCTGAAGAAGGGCTGAGCTTTCCGGAACTGGTTATTGTATAACCGGCGCAGTCAGGGGAAGCTTTGCGGGATGATCTTTCCCGGAGGTTTCCCCGATGCGTTGTACCGTTTCCGCTCTTGCCCTGATCGTGGCCACCGCGGCCCATGCGGACGATATCGTGACCCGCGCGGATATCGCCCGGGCGACCGTCTATATCACTTCGGCCGAGATCAGCCGCACCACAACCGTCACCGTACCGGCGGGAACCCATCGGGTGATCGTCGCCTTGCCCGGCGGTTCCGGCGAAGTGCCGCAGGTTTCGACCGAGGCGGATGTGGCTCTGGGCGTACCGAGTGAGGTGTTCGGCGTTCCGGTGGCCGAGGGCGCGCTGGACACCGCCGCACAGGCCCGCGCCCGCGACGCGGTCGATACCGCGCAAGAGGCGGTGCAGATGGCGGAGGACAGAATTGCCCGTGCCGATGCGAATATACGCGGCGCAAATCTGCAGATCGCCTATCTGGAAGCTTTGGCGCGGGGCGGGGAAGACGGGGCGGAGATGCCCGATGACCCGAATGATCTTGCCATCTATCTTGGCGCGATCGGCACAGAAACCGCACGGGTCGCCGAAGACCTGCAAGCCGCACTGGTCGCCCGACGCGACCTGACCGATGATCTTGACGCCCGCCAGACCGATTTGCGCAGTGCCGAGCAGAGGCTGGCCGCGCTGCGGCCTTTCGGAGCAACGGTCGACGGTCTGGCCATCGAGGTTACCGCCGCCTCGGAAACGACACTCGACCTGACGCTGGAGCATTTCGCTCAAGACATTGCCTGGTCCCCTAGCTACGAATGGCATCTCGACAGTGAAACGGGCGCTCTTTCGCTCGACCGGTTCATCTCGCTTGCCGTCGACAGTGGCGAGCTCTGGCAGAATGTGGCGGTTACCTTCTCAACCTCCAACCCGTTCCGGCAAAGAGACCCAAGCGACCTTTACCCACAGCCCGCGCGCATTCATGAGCCGCGCCCCGAACCGACCCTGCGCGGTGCAATGGATATGTCCGAAGCCATGTTGAGTGGCGGTGCCCCCGCCATGGAACCTGTCGTTGTCGCCGATGAAGCCGCCGCGGTCGATTTTCTGGGGCTTGAAGTCAGCTACAGCTACAGCAGCCCGGTTTCCGTGGGTGCGACAGGCCAAACGATCCTGCCCCTCGATGGTCTGACCTTCGAGACGGAACTGACCAATCGCGCCGTGCCGCGGAGCGACATGACCGCCTTTCTGGTCGCGGAGTTCGACAATGACAGCGGCGAGCCGATCCTGCCGGGCGAGGCCCTGTTCTTTCGCGATGGCGGACTGATCGGTAGCGATTGGATCGAGATGACAATACCAGTCGGCGCCTCCGAGGAGCTTGCGTTCGGCCCTGTCGACCATCTGCGCCTGACCTGGCAGGATCTGTCGCTGGACGAAGGCGATCGGGGCATTTTCGTGCAATCGAACACGCAGGAGCGGCGGGTCGGGTTCACCGTCGAGAACACCTCCGACAGCGCCGAAGAAGTCCGCGTGCTATACGCCACACCCTTCGCGGAGCAAGAGGATCTGGACGTGGATGTCACGCTCACCCCGCAACCCACCGCGCGCGATGTCGACGATCTGCGCGGTGTGGTGGCATGGGACATCACCCTCGCCCCCGGGGAGACGCAGGATTTCCGGATGGATGTCAGCTTCGGCTGGCCCGAGGGGCAGGTGTTGAGCTGGCGGCCTTGAGGGCCGCCAGCGGGTTATCCGGCCTCGGCCAGCGCCTTGAGATTGGCCAGACCCGTCTCGTAGTCGCCTCCCACCAGTCCATCCATCGTCAACCCCATCCAGCGACCGATAGGATTGTTCCCCATATCCATGTCGAGGCCCCAGGTGACGGTCGTATCGCCCCCGCTCCCGGCCAGATCGAACCAGGCTTCGGCCGTGCCCATGTCGCCGAAATCCAGCGCCGTCACGACACGTTCATTCTCGACGCTTTCGACGATTTCCTGACGGCCATCGCCGACACTCGGCTCATCGGACCTCCACTCCATCGTGGCGCCGACCCCGGCTTCGGGCCCGCTATGGGTGACCTGAACATTCGGATCAAGCGCCATCCAGGGCGACCATTCCTGTCCCCGTCGAAGGGAATTGACCAACGGAAACACCTCCTCCGGCGGCGCGTCGATCGTGATCTGGCGTTCGACGACGACATTCCGGGGCAACAGATACGCCCCCGCCACAAGCAAAATGACCAGGACGACCAGGCCAATGAACAGATTTCGAACCAGGCGCATGACACAACCTCCCTGCCGTTTCGTGCTGCCAGACTATCATGAAGCGCCCGGAATTGCGCCGCTGGTCATGTCCGGTCCGGCGAGCCCCGCCAGACAGGCGCGCCATGTGAACACGGCATGTGTGCGATGGACGAGCGGACCGGACTTACCGCCCGGGCCCGAAATGGCAAAAACAGGGCGGGCTTGCGGGCCATGTCTTCCGCCCCCGGGGCGAGAGCGGTTGGAGTTCCGAAGCCTCATTCCGGGGTGATCGACCTGCGAGCGCCGCTTCGGCGAAGAGATCCCGCCGGTTCCGCAACCCGAACCGCTTACCGCGCCCTGACAGGTCATTCGGACACGGCGGGCACACTACCTAGAACCGCTCGGCCCTCAGGACCTCGCAATCGAGTACGCTGACCACACCGATATGACGATCCACCACGCTGAAGGCTGCATCCAGCAAGTCATCCAGTTTCTCGGGCCGTATAATGCAGACAACGCTGACCATACCGCCCGCGCGGCTGACCTGACCCTCGCGGCTCCACCGACCGGACCGGCCCGAGCCGCCAAGTACGGGCAGGATCGTGAACCCCGTGACGCCCGCTTCGATCAGCGCGTCGGACAACCTGCTTTCCATCACCGATTCGATGGCGATTTCGACCCGTTTCGCTTTGTGGGTTTGCATTGGTGTCAGCCTCCGGTGACAGTGCGGGCAATCGCCAGATATATCGGTATGCCGAGCGTCAGGTTAAACGGGAACGTGACCCCGAGCGAGAGGGTCAGATAGATCGATGGGTTTGCCTCGGGCAAGGCCACGCGCATTGCCGCCGGGACCGCGATATAGGACGCCGAGGCCGATAGGGTCATGAAAAGAAGCACGCCACCGGTCGACAGGCCCAGAAGCACCCCGGCGGCGAGACCAAACATGCTCCCGATCAACGGCATCATCACCCCGAAAAGGAACAGCGGCGGCCGCAGCACGCCACGGGCTTCGCGCAGGCCCCGCCCCGCGACCAGCCCCATATCCAGCAGGAACAGGCACAGCACACCCTGAAACGGCGCGACGATGAAACTCGCGATCAGGTCGAGCCCTTCCTGCCCCGTGATCCAGCCGATCAGGAATGAACCCACCAGCAGAACGATCGAACCGTTCAGCAGGATCTCCCGGATCAGCCCCGGCTCCATGCCGCCCTGTCCGGCGCTACCGAACCGCGCGATCAGCCAGAGCGCCGACAGGATCGCGGGGGCCTCCATCATGGCGGCGACGGCAACCATGTAGCCTTCGCTGTCCAGACCGGCGCTGGTGATGACGGAGCTTGCGGCGACGAAGGTCACGATCGAGATCGACCCGTAATGCCCGGCGACCGCCGCCGCATCGATAACGGACAGCCCGGTCATGACCCGCAGAAGCGCAAAGGCCACAAACGGGATCACAAAGGAGAGGATCGCGCCCGCGATGAGCGACATGATCAGGGTTGCATCCAGCCCATGCGCGGCAACGCTGGCCCCGCCCTTGAACCCGATGGCAAAGAGCAGATAGAGCGACATGCCCTTGGCGACGGCCTCGGGGACGGACAGATCGGACCGCGCGAATGCCGCCGCAAGTCCCAATGCGAAGAACAGGATGATCGGCGAGATCAGGTTATCCGCCGCAAGTGCCAGAATGCCGTCCATGGGGCCGCCTTTGCCAAGCTTCACGCGGGGATAGTCGCTGACTCACGTCAGGTAAAGGGGCCTAGCTCTTGACGAAACGCCTGACGGTCCCGTCGAACACCTCAAGGTCACCATCGGCCAGTTCGGCCCACAGCCCGTGCAGGCTCAACTCGTCCCGATCCACCGCCTCGGCCACGAAAGGGTAGCTCAGAAGGTTTTCCAGCGAGACCTGAATGCCCTCTTTCTCCAGCGCGGTCTGGCGCAATGCGGGGTCTTCGATGTCGCCGATCCGCTCATACCCCACACGCAGAACATCGAGCCAGCGACCGATGAAGCTTTCCTTCTGCTCCAGCTCGGGCGCGGCGCCGGAACACATGTCGATGCAGCCCCTGACGCCCCCGCAATTAGAGTGCCCCAGAACCAGAATGTGCTCCACCTTGAGCACCTTCACCGCGAACTCCACCGCCGCCGCCGTACCGTGGTGCTCGCCGTCGGGCGTGTAGGGCGGCACAAGATTGGCGATGTTGCGATGCACGAAGATTTCGCCGATCTGCTGGCCGAAAACCGATGTGACCGCGACGCGGCTGTCGCAACAGGCGATGGCCATTGCGCGCGGATGCTGACCCTCTTGCGCCAGCCGCTGAAACCAGTCGCGATTTTCGACAAATGTGGTTTCTTTCCAGCCCTTGTAACGGCTCATCAGGTAGGATGGCAGGGTTTTGACGCGGTGCATGTCTCGACTTTCCTTTGGGCGCTACGCAACTAATGCGCATTCAGTGCAATTTCGAGATGTTTTTCCGCCGCGCCTCAATCGTTTCTTCAGAAGCTCGGGCCAGTTTGCCCGTGCCGTGGGGGCAGAAGTGGAGTGAGCAATGGAGCGATCCGTAACGATTTTGCGGGTGGAGGAGCCTGCCCGGTTCAATCCGGATCGGCTGGAAAAACTGTGTGCCGAACTGGGTGAGGTGCAGGCGGAATCCGAGGTGGCGAATGCCCTTGGAGAGATCGGGGTTCTGCTGGAAAGAATCGCAGCGGTCGGGGACCGGCATGGCATCGCGCAACTGGCGGGCTTTCTGGGCAAGCTGATATCGGCTTCCGACAAGATCGGCATGGCAACGCTGGCGCGCGTGGCCCGCGATGTCGAGGCAAGCTACGCCCGTGGAGACGCGGTCGCACTTGCCGCGACGCTGGCGCGGCTGCAACGGGTCGGTGAACGGTCGATCCTTGCCGTCTGGGATCTGGAGGATCTGTCGGGCTGATGGGGCTTGCAGCGCAAATCGGGCGCGCTAGGGTGGCGCAACACAAGGAAACTGCCCGATGTCCGCCCGATTTGCCGAAGACAGCGCCGAAGCGATCCCGCTCCATCTGCTTGCACCCGATGATGTTCCCGATAGGCTCCCGTCCCTGACCGACGCTCAGCGCGCATGGGTCACGCATCTGGGCTTTTCGGGAAAAGTGGGCGAGGCCGTCAGTCTCGCCGATGCGGAGGGTGGGCCGGCAATGGCCCTTGTCGGTCTTGGCTCAGCGCGGGACCGGGCCCGCGAACGGTTCGCGGCGGGGGCAGCTATTGCGGGCCTCCCGAAAGGCATCTACCGCATCGCCGCCCCGCCCGACGGCGCCGCCGGTCACGAAATCGCCCTTGGGTATCTGCTGGCCGGCTACCGGTTTGACAGATACCGGACGCAGCCGGGGCCGGAGGCGGCGCTGGTGGCCCCGGACGGCTGTGATGCCAACCGGCTGGAACAGATCGCCGCGGCGGAGTTTCTGACGCGCGACCTGATCAACACGCCCGCCGAGGACATGGGCCCCGATGCGTTGGAGGCCGCACTGCGCGGGCTTGCCGGGCGCTACGGGGGCGAGGTGAACTCCACCGAGGGCGCGGCGCTGATCGCGGCCAATCTGCCGCTGATCCATACGGTCGGCCGCGCCGCCGCGCGCCCCCCGAGACTGCTGGACATGATCTGGGGCGAGAGCGGCCCGGCCCTGACCCTGGTGGGCAAGGGCGTGTGTTTCGACACCGGCGGGCTGAACCTGAAGCCAAGCGCCTCCATGGGCCTGATGAAGAAGGATATGGGCGGGGCCGCCACGGTACTGGGCCTGGCGCGGATGATCATGGCTGCCGAAATGCCTTTGCGCCTGCGGGTTCTGATCCCGGCGGTTGAAAACGCCGTTGCGGGGAATGCGTTCCGGCCCGGCGACATCCTGACCGCGCGGAACGGGCTGACCGTCGAGATCAACAACACCGATGCCGAAGGTCGGCTCGTGCTGGCCGATGCTCTCGCACTGGCCAGCGAAACACCCCCCGATCTGCTGGTTTCGATGGCGACGCTGACCGGGGCGGCCCGGGTTGCCGTAGGCCCGGACCTTGCGCCGTTCTACACCGATGACGAGGCCCTGGCCGCGGCGCTGGCGACAGCCGCGGGGGAGGTGGCGGATCCGGTCTGGCGGATGCCGTTCCACGAACCCTACGAAACCATGATCGAACCGGGCATCGCCGATCTGGACAATGCGCCGAAAGGTGGCTTTGCGGGCTCGATCACGGCCGCGTTGTTCCTGCGCCGCTTCGTGGCCGACACCGCGCGCTATGCTCATTTCGACATCTATGGCTGGCAGCCCAGCGCAGCTCCGGCGCGGCCCAAGGGCGGCGTCGGCCAGGGCGCGCGCTGCCTGTTCGAGGCCTTGCCGAAGGTGCTGGGCCTATGAACGACCCGCGAATGACCCCGAGCAACGGGCGCGTCGCCCATGTCTCTCTTCAGGGGAAGATCGACGCCAAGAAATTCGTGCAGGGCCGCTGGACCATGGTGCAGCAACCGATGGCCAATATCACCGACCAGCCCAACGGGAACCGCATCAGCCAACTGGTTTTCGGAGAGCGGTTTCTGGTGCTGGAGGCGAAGGACGGCGCGGCGTTCGGCCAGTGTGAGCGGGATGGCTATGTGGGCTACATGGTTGCGGGCGCGCTGACCGAACCGGAGGACCCGACCCATTGGGTCGTCGCACCGGCCACGCATCTCTACCCCAAGGCGGATTTCAAGGCGCCACCGGATGTTTCGGTGTTTTTCGGCTCCCGGGTCCGGGTGCGTGCGGAGCGCGAGAGGTTCCTGCGCATTCACACCGGTCATTTCATTCCCAGATCGCATCTGCAGCCCATCACGGCCCGGTTCGGTGACATGGTGGGCGTTGCCGATCTGTTTCTTGGCACGCCGTATCTCTGGGGCGGGACAAGCCGTTGGGGCATCGATTGCTCCGGCCTGGTGCAGACGGCGCTTTTGGCATGTGGCGTGGCCTGCCCCCGCGACAGCGACCAGCAGCAGGAAGCCCTTGGCCGCGAGTTGCAGTATGGCGAGCCGCTGCAAAGGGGCGATCTGGTCTTCTGGAAAGGACATGTCGGGATCATGGCGAATGAGCGGATGCTGCTGCACGCCAATGCCCATCACATGGCCGTGGCCTATGAACCGCTGAAAGACGCCGCCGCGAGGATCGAGGCCGCAGGCGATGGCACGATCACGGCACGCCGCAGGGTCGGGATCGGCTGAAAGCTCACTCCACGGCGCGGATCAGCTTGCGTTCCAGAACGCGCAGGACGGCTTTCAGATCGTGGCCGCGTTTCAGAATGCGGCCGTCCATGCCGATCACCGAATACTGCCCCTGCCGGGCCGCCAGTTTGGGGCGTTTTTCGATCCGGTAGATCGGGTGTTCGGCACTCCGCCGGAAAATCGAGAACACGGCAACATCGCTCAAGAGCGAAATGCCGTAATCCCGCCACTCGCCTGCCGCCACCATCCGGCCATAGATGGCAAGGATCGCGGCAAGCTCCTTGCGATCAAATGCAACCTTTTCAGGAATACGCTCGGGGTTTCTGGGCTGGATCTGGACGACCATTTTTCAAATCTGGCGCGGGTCGCGGCGTAAATCAAGCGCGGCCCACCCATGATGTATGAAAGGGGGACATCTACCCCCCCTTTTCTTGAGGACCGGACAGCGCAACCTACTCCCGCACTTTCGCCTCATAGGCCTCCGCGATATCCCGGGTCAGCGCGCCGACCTCGAAGTTATAGTCCCCGATCCGGCCCACAGGCGTGACCTCCGCCGCCGTGCCGGTCAGCCAGCACTGCTCGAAGCCTTCCAGCTCCTCGGGCAGGATATGGCGCTCATGCACCTTGATCTGGCGCTCTTTCAACATGCCGATCACCGTTTGCCGGGTGATGCCGTTCAGGAAGCAGTCTGGGTCGGGCGTATGCACTTCGCCATCCTTGACGAAAAAGATGTTCGCGCCCGTCGCCTCGGCCACGTAGCCCCGGTAATCGAACATCATCGCGTCGGAGCATCCTTTCGCCTCGGCGGCGTGTTTCGACATGGTGCAGATCATGTAGAGGCCCGCCGCCTTGGCATGAGACGGGATCGTTTCGGGCGAAGGGCGTTTCCATTTCGAGATGTCCAGCTTTGCGCCCTTCATCTTGGCATCGCCATAATAGGCGCCCCATTCCCAGGCCGCGATCGCCAGCCGCACCGGATTTCGCGCGGAAGCGACGCCCATATCCTCGCCCGAACCACGCCAGGCCACGGCCCGGACATAGGCATCGGTCAACCCGTTTGCCTTCATCACCTCGTATTTCGCGGCCTCGATCTCATCGACGGTCCAGGGGATCTCCACATCGATGTAACGCCCCGAAGCCAGCAGACGTTCGGAATGCTTCCGGCTTTCGAAGATCTTGCCGTTATAGGCCCGCTCTCCTTCGAAGACGGCCGAAGCATAATGCATCGCGTGGGTCAGAATGTGCACATTGGCATCGCGCCACGGCACCAATGCACCGTCCATCCAGATCGTGCCATCGCGGTCATCATAGGTTCCGCTCATGTTTCCCGTCCTTCATCATCTTACGGCGCCGAGGGGTTGCCGTTTACGTTTGTTGCGCAAAATATGACCGAAACGGACATAAAATTGCGCAAAACCGCGCAACCGCTACCAATTGATTCTTGGAAAGTCAACAAGGCTGACATAAACTGTGGCAAAGCCCCGATCGGGCCGAAGGAAGGGACATGATGATGGCGGATCGCGGAACGGCCAATGCGTTGGTCAGCGGGGAAAGCCTGCTTTTCCTGACCGACGAGCAGTTGCGCCGCGGGATCGAGGCGATGTTTTTCGCCTATCGCGGGTTCACGGCAGACCCGGATCGGATCTTGCAGAACTACGCCTATGGCCGCGCCCATCATCGGGCGATCCACTTCATCAACCGCAGTCCGGGCACGACGGTCAACAATCTTCTGGATATTCTCGGGGTTACCAAGCAGTCGCTGAACCGGGTCCTGCGCGCACTGGTCGATGACGGGCTGGTGGAAAGCCGGGTCGGCACCCGGGACAAACGGGAGCGGCATCTGTTTCTGACCGATGCGGGCATTGCGCTGGAACGTGAGTTGTCGGATGCGCAGCGAAGCCGCATGCGGGCCGCCTATCGCGCCGCCGGCCCCGAGGCCGTAGCCGGGTTTCGCACCGTTCTGGAGCAGATGATGGACCCCGACATGCGCCGCCACTATCAAACGACAACCGAGAGCGCATCATGAACGAGACCGTCGCCCATCTGCTGATTGTCGATGATGACGAGCGCATTCGCGGATTGCTGCAGAAATTCCTGATCCGTCATGGCTTCATGACCAGCGTGGCCCGTGACGCGGCCCATGCGCGGCGGCTTCTGTCCGGGCTGGAGTTCGATCTGATCGTGCTGGATGTGATGATGCCCGGCGAAGACGGGCTGGACCTGACCCGTGCGCTTCGCGAAACGCTGAGCACGCCGATCCTGCTGCTGACCGCCAAGGGGGAGGCCAGTGAACGGATCAAGGGGCTCGAAGCCGGCGCGGACGATTATCTGCCAAAGCCGTTCGAACCGAAGGAGCTGCTTCTGCGGATAAATGCGATCCTGCGCCGCCTGCCTGCCATGACCGAGCCGCAGGACGCCCCGAAGGTTCTGCATCTCGGCAGCATCCGCTATGATCTGGAACGCGGCGAGATGTGGCAGGGTCAGGACAGTATCCGCCTGACGGCGACCGAAGCCGCGCTGATGCGGATCTTTTCGGCCTGTCCGCATGAGCCGGTCAGCCGGGCGCAACTGGTCGAGGATCTGGGCCGGGACAAGGGGGCGGGCGCCGAACAGGCGCAGGAACGCGCGGTCGACGTTCAGATCACACGGCTCAGACGCAAGATCGAAGCCGATCCGAAGCAACCCCGCTATCTGCAGACCGTGCGCGGGGCGGGCTACATGCTGGTGCCCGACTGATGCCGACACTTCTGGTCGAAAACCGCGCCGGGCTCGCCCATGAGATGCCCGCCGGACATCCGGAACAGATTGCGCGCCTGCAGGCAGTGCTGGACGTGCTTGCCGGACCGGAATTTGCCGGGCTGATCCGCGCCGAAGCGCCGATGGCCGGCGAGGGCGATCTGCTGCTGGCCCATCCCGCGGAACATATCGCCCCGATCCGGGACGCGATCCCGGATCGGGGGCTCGCGGCACTTGACCCCGACACCTCGGTCTCGCCAGGCTCCTGGGAGGCGGCGCTGAAAGGTGTCGGCGGCTGCCTCTATGCCGTCGATCAGGTGCTGTCGGGCGAGGCAACGAACGCCTTTGTCGCCACCCGCCCGCCCGGTCATCACGCGGAACGCATCCGGCCCATGGGCTTTTGCCTGTTCGGCAACATCGCGATCGCCGCGAAGCACGCATTAGAGAGGCATGGCCTGTCCCGTGTTGCGGTAGTGGATTTTGACGTGCATCACGGCAACGGCACACAGGATCTGCTGTGGGATGAGCCACGCGCCTTCTTCGTCTCCTCCCACCAGATGCCGCTTTATCCCGGCACGGGCGCGCCTTCGGAACGGGGCGGGTCGAACAACATCCTCAACCTGCCGCTTGGCCCCGGAACCGGCGGCGCGGAAATGCGGCGGATCGTGGAAACCCGGATGCTGCCACGACTGGCGGAGATAGCACCCGACCTGCTGCTCATCTCCGCCGGCTTTGACGCTCACAGGGCGGACCCGCTGGCCAATCTGAACTGGGATACCGAGGATTTCGCCTGGATCACGAGAACGCTCTGCGCCTTCGCCGGGGCGCATTGCGGCGGGCGCGTGGTCTCGACTTTGGAAGGCGGCTATGATCTGGATGCACTCGCGGCCACGGTCGCGACCCACGTGACGGTGTTGATGGAGCAAGACGGATGAGCGCGCAGAAACCGATTGAGGACATGAGCTTCGAAGAGGCCATTCGCGAGCTTGAAACCGTCGTGACGGCGCTTGATCGCGGAGATGTGGCGCTGGAGGAATCCATTGGGCTTTACGAACGGGGCGCTGCTCTCAAGGCAAGATGCGAGGCCAAGCTGAAAGAAGCCGAGGAGAAGGTTGCGCAGATCACGCTGGATGCGACGGGCCAGGCAACGGGAACGACGCCTGCCGACGGCGCGTAAGTGTTTCAGAACGCGCTTGGCGAGGCGCAATCCGTTATCGGGCAGTTTCTGGAAGACCGGATGGCGCGACTTGCGCCCGGCACGATATCCGACGCGATGCGCTATGCAACGACGGGCGGAAAACGGCTGCGCGGGTTTCTGGCATTGGAGGCCGCACGGCTCTTCGATGTGCCTTTTGCGCAATCGGTTCATGCGGCCGGCGCCGTGGAATGCCTGCACGCCTATTCGCTGGTCCATGACGATCTGCCCTGCATGGACGACGATGACCTGCGCCGGGGCCAGCCCACAATCCATGTGAAGTGGGATGAGGCCACCGCGGTTCTTGTGGGCGATGCATTGCAAAGCTTCGCCTTCGAGCTCTTGTCCGATCGCGGCGCAGGCGATGCGGCCCAAAGGATAGCCCTTGTGGCCGGTCTGGCGCGTGCTTCTGGCGCCGACGGTATGGTGCTGGGACAGGCCCAGGATATCGCGGCGGAAGCTACCGGTCGCGCGTTGGGTATCGACGAGATTACAGAGTTGCAGGCCAACAAGACCGGCGCGCTGATCGCATGGCCGGCCGAAGCGGGCGCCATTCTGGGCCGCGCAGACCCGGTGCCGCTGCGGCGATACGCTCATGCCATCGGCCTTGCTTTCCAGATCGCCGATGACATCTTGGACATCGAGGGCGATGTCGCGAAGGCAGGCAAGAGGCTTCAGAAAGATGCCGCCGCCGGAAAGGCTACATTCGTATCGCTGCTGGGTCTGGACGGAGCGAAGGCACGCGCCGCCGATTTGGTGGACGAGGCGGAAGCCGCGCTGACACCCTATGGCGACCGGGCCCGGACCTTGAAGGCGCTGGCCCGCTATATTATCGCCCGCGACAGGTGAATGCGCCCCTGAAGGGAGGCCAGACGATGACCAGCCAACCCCACACCCCGCTGCTCGACCGGGTCAGGAGCCCTGCCGATCTGAAGCGCATGTCCGATGCGGAGCTTCGCGCGCTTGCCGATGAACTGCGCGCGGAAACCATCGCGTCGGTCAGCAAGACAGGCGGGCACCTCGGTGCAGGGCTTGGCGTGGTGGAAATGACGGTTGCCATCCACGCCGTGTTCGATACTCCAAGGGACCGGCTGATCTGGGATGTGAGCCACCAGTGCTACCCGCACAAGATCCTGACCGGGCGCCGCGACCGGATGCCGACCCTGCGCCAGAAAGACGGGATCAGCGGGTTCACCAAACGCAGTGAAAGCCCCTACGATCCCTTTGGCGCGGCCCATTCCTCCACCAGCATTTCCGCCGCTCTCGGTTTTGCCGTGGCCCGCGATCTGGGGGGCGCGCCCGAGCATGGGCTGGGCGACGCGATTGCGGTGATCGGCGATGGCGCGCTCAGCGCCGGCATGGCCTATGAAGCGATGAACAATGCGGGCCATCTGGGCAAACGCCTGATCGTCATCCTGAACGACAACGAGATGAGCATCGCACCGCCCACGGGCGCCATGTCTTCCTATCTCTCGCGGCTCTATGCGGGCGCCCCGTTTCAGGAGTTGAAAGCCGCGGCCAAGGGGGCCGTTTCCCTGCTGCCGGAGCCCTTTCAGGAAGGTGCCCGCCGGGCCAAGGAACTGCTGAAAGCCGCCACGGTCGGCGGCACCTTGTTCGAGGAGCTCGGCTTTTCCTATGTCGGGCCGATCGACGGGCACGATATGGAACAGCTTCTCGCCGTTCTCAGAACCGTCAAGGTCCGGGCCGACGGGCCGATCCTGATCCATGCGATCACCAAGAAGGGCAAGGGATACGTCCATGCCGAGAGCAAGCCCGACGGCGGCCACGCCACCGCGAAATTCGACGTGCTCACCGGAGAGCAGAAAAAGGCTCCCTCCAACGCGCCTTCCTATACCAAGGTTTTTGCGCAGGCCCTGATCCGAGAGGCGGAGGATGATCCGCTGATCACCGCCGTGACGGCCGCGATGCCCGATGGCACCGGCCTCAATCTTTTTGCCGAGCGGTTTCCGACCCGGTGTTTCGACGTGGGCATCGCGGAGCAGCACGCGGTGACATTCAGTGCCGGCATGGCGGCCGGGGGCCTGAAACCCTTCTGCGCGCTCTACTCCACCTTCCTGCAGCGCGGGTATGATCAGGTTGTCCACGATGTGGCGATCCAGCGCCTGCCCGTTCGGTTCGCGATTGACCGCGCGGGCCTCGTTGGCGCGGACGGGGCAACGCATGCGGGCAGTTTCGATATCGCCTATCTGGCAAATCTGCCGGGCTTCGTGGTGATGGCCGCGGCGGATGAAGCGGAACTGGTCCATATGGTCGCCACCGCACGGGCAATCGACGACCGGCCATCGGCCTTCCGCTTTCCCCGGGGCGAAGGTGTCGGCGTCGAAATGCCGGAACGCGGGACCGTACTGGAGATCGGCAAGGGCCGCATCGTGGCGGAAGGCTCCCGGGTTGCGATCCTGTCCTTCGGGACGCGACTGAAGGAAGTGCAGGACGCCGCCGAAGCGCTGAGTGCCAACGGGATCACCCCGACCATCGCGGACGCCCGTTTCGCCAAGCCGCTGGACGAGGATCTGATCCTGCAACTTGCCCGCCATCACGAGGCGCTGATCACCATCGAGGAAGGCGCCATTGGCGGTTTCGGATCGCATGTCGCACAGCTTCTGGCCGAAAACGGGATGTTCGACAGCGGACTCAGATATCGCTCCATGGTGCTGCCGGATATCTTCATCGATCAGGCCAATCCGCGGGACATGTATGCCGTGGCCGCGATGAATGCCGAGGACATCGTGGCGAAGGTGCTGCGCACGCTGGATATCGGCGTGATCGGAAAACGCGCCTAGGACGGCAGGGTTGCCGCGGGATCGGGCAGAGGCCGCATCGACGCGCTGATCTCCATCGGCAGGCGCCGCCCCCGGCCCGGCTTGCCCAGCATGTGGCCCCGATCTACAACGATCTCTCCGCGCGAGATGACGGTTTCGGGCCAGCCTTTGACCACCCGGCCGGCATAAGGGTTGTAGCCGGTGTTGTCGTGCAGATCATCCGCGCCAAAGGTGACGGCCCTTTCAGGATCCCACAGCACGATATCCGCGTCCGCGCCGGGCGCGATCCTGCCCTTGTCGGGCAGACCGTAGATATCGGCCGGATTAGTCGCGGTTAGCGCCACGAAGCGTTCGGCCCCGAGCCGGCCCTGCGACACCATCGCGTCGAACAGGAGTGGCAAGCGGGTTTCCAGCCCCGGCATACCATTAGCGATCTTGTTGAACGGCGCATCGTGGCCATGGGCAAACTTGCCGGTGTCATCCAGCCGATAAGGGGCATGATCGGAGGAGACCACCTGCAGATCCCCCCGTTCCAATGCCTGCCACAAAGCCTCCTGATCCTCAAGTTCCCGCTGCGGCGGGCTGCACATCAGGCCAGCGGCCTCATTGCCCGGAAGATCAAGCTGATCCGCCGTCATGAAGAGGTAATGAGGGCAGGTTTCGGCCAGCGCGGGCACGCCGCGCGTGCGGGCGGCCCGAACAATCTCCACACCCTCGGCGCAGGAGATATGGAACAGCATGACGGGCTGGCCTGTCACCTCGGAAAAGATGCACATCCGGTTCAGCGCCTCGATCTCGGCGGCACGGGGGTGGGAGGCGGGATGGAACCGCGCGCCCGTTTTCCCGGCTTCGATCAGACGCCGGGTCATCCAGCGGATCAGCCCGTCATTCTCGGAGTGGATATTGACCAGACCGCCATGGGAGCGCGCGCACCACAACACATCCAGAATATCCTCGTCGCCCATGCGCACCTTGTCATAGACCGTGAAAAGCTTGATCGAGCGGTGACCCTGAGCAAGAAGTGCCGGCAGATCATCCGTCAGGTTCCCGCCGGAGAGATCCGATACGATGATATGGAACGCGTGATCGCAGATCGCGCCTTTGGCGGCCAGCGCCTGATAATCCTCCACCACGGCTGAAAGCTTTTGCCCCGGGTGCTGCGCCGCAAAGGAAATCGTGGTCGTGGTGCCCCCCATCAGGGCGGACCGCGTCGCCGTTTCGAAGCTGTCGGCATTCATCAGCCCGGCACCGGAAAGCTGTTCGATATGGCAATGGCTGTCGACGCCGCCCGGCATGACCAGCCGCCCGGTGGCGTCGATCTCCACCGGGGCATGTCCGACCTGCTGGCCGACCGCCACGACTTTCCCGCGCTGAACAGCGATATCCGCGCGCTCCGTCCGCTCGGCTGTTACCACTGTTCCGTTGCGGATTATCATGTCATGAGACTGTGTCGCCATGCGTTTGCCACCTGCTCAGAGTTGCCCAGTTCGGTACACTTACGGTATACGCAGACAAAGCCGGAGGGCAAGTTGCCGCGAAAGCGGTCCTGTCGGGCCCTCGTGGCGGGAGGTGAGAAGATCATGAGTATCAATCAGGCGCAATCCGGGGCGAAAACGCTGAGCGCGGCCGTGCATGACCGGCTGAAGGGGATGATCCTGGGCGGGGATCTTCCGGCCGGCACCCGGCTTCAGGAGAAAGCATTCGCCGAGCGGCTTGGCGTGTCGCGGACGCCCGTGCGCGAAGCGATTGCCAGACTGGTGAGCGAAGGTCTTGTCAGCCGCGTGAATGGCGGCGCGCCTACGGTCAGCAATATCTCGATCACCGACATCATGGAGCTTCTGCATGTCCGACGGCTGCTGGAATGCGAGGCGGCGCGCCAGGCGGCCGGCGTCAACGGGCCGCCGGAGCCATTCATCTCCTTGCGCAAAAGGGTGACGGACTTCCTTGGCCCGCAACGCCCGACACCCACGGAGCATGCCGCGCTGGACGATGAACTTCACGCGCTTATCGCAAAACGCGCCGGGTCCGGCCTTCTGCATGAGTTGATCGTCGGACTGAAGCTGAAGACCCGGATGTTCGACAACGGATCGATCCCGGAACGGTTCGAGCCGGGCTGCCGGGAGCATATCGAGGTCATCGATGCGATCCTGGCGCAAGATCCGGACCGCGCCGACAGGGCGATGCGGCTTCATCTGGAAAATGTCCGATCGGCGATCCTGGCGCATGTAAACCGTCTTTTCTGACGGCATCCCGCCTTTTCGATGAGCAGATCCACCTGATCGGCGGGCTAATCCCGCCATCTCCGTTGACAGGATATACTTTTGGTATACCGTCGGTATGGAATCACGGAGAAGAGGGCCGCGCGTGAGCAGTTCAATCGATACCACCCCGGCAAGGGCAAGACCGGGCGGAGAGGTCGAGCTTGCGATCACCTTCCTTTACTACCGCGATCTGCCCGCAGCGATGGACTTCTACGAAACGGTTCTGGGACTGGAACTGGCCATCGATCAGGGCTGGTCGAAGATCTACCGGATTGCCGGGCAGGCCCATGTGGGGCTGGTTGACGAAACCCGCGGCATGCAGCGCGCATCGGAACAGAAACCCGTGCAGATCTGTCTGCGCGTGGCGGATGTCGACGCCTGGTATGACTGGATCCAGAATAACGAGGCCAAGGGTCTGACCCGGATGTTCGAAAGCACGGAACTTGGCATCCGCGCCTTCGCCTTCAACGATCCCGAAGGCTACCAGATCGAGATCCAATCGGTGCTGGCATAGGCGCCGGCATCGCAACGAGACAAGGGCGGCAAAACGCTCCGGCAGAACGCCATCAACAAGGAGACAGCTGAAAATGACGAAACAATTCCCCACCAAGTTGAAAGGGCTGCTGGCAACGGCCGCGCTTGCTCTGGTTCTGCCCGGCATCGCCGCGGCGCAGGATCAGACCCTGACCGTCGGTCTGACCGCCGACGCCGTACATCTTGACCCGCAGGCCGGCGAAGAGCTGTCCAGCAACATCATGTTCTACCACCTTTACGACCCGCTGGTGCGCCGCGACGCGAACCTGCAATTCGGGCCGGGTTTGGCGGAAGGCTGGGAACTGGTGGATGACGTCACCTGGCGGTTCACCCTGCGCGAAGGCGTGACCTTCCATAACGGGGAACCGTTCACCGCCGACGACGTGATTTTCACATTCGACCGGTTGAAAGACTCGCTGATGTCGAACCTGGCCAAGAACATCGACACCTATACCGCCGTTGACGAGCGGACGATCGAGATCGTCACCTATCAGCCCTATGCCGCCCTGCCGAACGATCTGGCCGCGATCCTGATCCTGAACAGGGATCACGCCGAGGCCGTGGGCGAAGACCAGATGGAGCTGCAACCGGTCGGCACGGGCCCCTATCGGTTGAATGAATGGATCCGCGAAGACCGGATCGTTCTGGATGCGTTTCAGGAGTACTATGCAGGACCCGCGGAGATCGATCAGGTGGTGTTCCGCCCGCTGACGAACCCCGCGACACGGACGGCGGCCCTGCTGACCGGAGAACTGGATATCGTGCAGGATCTCTCGGTGCGCGATGTGGAACGGGTTGCCGCGGAGGACGGATTTGAGGTCGTCACGCGGCCCAGCCTTCTGAACCTCGTTCTGGCACTGGATGTGCGCCCCCAATCGCCGACAATCGATCTCGACACCAACCCGATGACCGACCGGCGCGTGCGGGAGGCGATTGCCCGCGCGATCGATGTGGAGACGATCCGCACGGTGATCATGAACGGGCTGTCCACCCCTTCGGAGCAATATGTCCCCTCCACCCATGTGGGATATCTCGAAGGCGCCAATTTCCGCGAGATGTACCCGTTCGATCTGGAGGCGGCCCGGGCTCTGATGGCCGAGGCGGGATATGCGGACGGCTTCACCATGACCCTTGACGCCACCAACAACCGCTATGTGAACGATGCGCAGATCGCCCAGGCGCTGGCCTCGATGCTGTCGCAGATCGGGATCACGCTGGAGTTGAACCTGATGCCGCGCGCGAACTTCTTCGGCTACATCCGGGTGCCGTCCGAGCAGTCGAGCTTCATCATGTCCGGCTGGGATGTGCCGTCGGGCGATGCCGGATCGATGTATGCCAGCATGTTCTATTCGCCCGGCACCCGCGAAGGGTATTCGCAGGTCAACCGCGGCCACTACTCCAACCCGGAAGTGGACCGTCTGATCGATCTGGCGGACTCGACCCCGCGGATCGACGAGCGCGATGCCCATTTGCAGCAGGTCACCGAAATCCTGTTGCAGGACATTCCGATGATCCCGGTTCATTACGAACAGGATATCTACGGCGTGCGCGACGGGATCGAGTTTGAACCCCGGACAGACAAGTTCCTCTGGGCTTACGACATCCGCATCACCGAGTGATCTCTCCCACGGGGGGTGGCGCCGGGTCTGGTGCCACCCCCTGCCTTTTCAGATACATCGAACCCGGGCCAGTCCCGGTTGCGCGGCGGGCCCCGCCCCCGCAATGAGGACCTGGCATGTTCGCCTATACCGTCAAACGCCTGATCCAGATGGTGGTCGTCCTGTGGGCCGTCTCGGTGATCGTCTTCCTGATGATGAGTTTCACGGGCGATCCGGTTTTCATGGTAATCCCGATCGATTCCTCCGACGCCGAGATCGAACAGGCACGGCGGATTCTGGGTCTCGACCGGTCTCTGACGGAGCAATACTTCATCTTTCTGGGCAATCTGCTGCAGGGCGATTTCGGCACCTCCTACGTGTTTCGCCAGCCCGCGATCGATCTGATCCTGGAACGTCTTCCCGCCACGATGGAGATCGTGGTCGTGGCCATGGTCATCGCGACGACCATCGCGATCCCGCTCGGGGTCTATGCGGGCGCCAATCCGGGCAAGCCGCTCAGCCGGTTGATCATGTCGGGCTCGCTTCTGGGTATCTCCCTGCCCGGCTTCTGGGTCGGCATGATGCTGATCTATTTCTTCGCCGTCGAATGGCGCATCTTCCCGTCCTCCGGCCGCGGTGACACGGTGGAGGTTTTCGGCGTCCCGACCTCCCTTCTGACCGCGGATGGCTGGAGCCACGTCCTGTTGCCGGCGATCACGCTTTCGGTCGGTACGCTGGCGATCCTGCTCAGGATCACGCGCGCGGGGATGATGGAGGTTTCACGGCAGGATTACATGAAATTCGCCCGCGCCAAGGGCGTGTCCCGCAGGGGCGTGCTCTATGGCCACGGCCTGAGGAACGGTCTGATCCCGGTAGTCACCATCTTCGGGTTGCAACTGGGCGATCTGATCGCCTTCGCCACGATCACCGAAACGATCTTCGGCTGGCCGGGCATGGGCAAGCTGCTGGTCGACTCCATCTATCGCGCGGACCGCCCTGTAATTGTCGTCTATCTGATGCTGGTGGCGCTGATCTTCGTGGTGATCAATTTCCTTATCGACATCCTCTACACGATGATCGACCCGCGCATCACGGTGAAATAGCATGATGCAAGCTTTTCTCGCCTCGCAATTCTTCTTCAACTGGCGCCGCAACCTGTCGGCGATCATCGGCAGCGTCATCATCGCGATCTTCATCGTGATCGTGGCGTTCGGCCCGTTGATGGTGGCGCAGGATCCCTATGACCTGACGCAACTGAACCTGCTGGACAGCTACAAACCGCCGGTATGGCTGCCGGGCGGCGACCCGCGATACCTGCTGGGAACCGACGGACAGGGGCGCGACGTTCTGGCCTCGATCATCTATGGCACGCGGGTATCGGCGCTGATCGGGATCGCGGCGATGCTGTGCTCCTGCCTGATCGGCACCAGCCTCGGGCTTCTGGCGGGGTTCTACGGCGGGCGGCTCGACGCGATCATCATGCGGATCGCCGACCTGCAACTGTCCTTCCCCTCCATGCTGATCGCGCTGTTCCTGATGTCGGCGGTGGGCACCGGCGTAGACAAGGTGCTGATCGCGCTGACGGCCGTGGGGTGGGTTGTCTATGCCCGCACGGTGCGCGGCTCCACCCTCGGAGAGATCGAAAAGGAGTATGTGCAGGCCGCGCGGGTTGCCGGGCTCACGAACGCCAAGATCATCCGCCGCCACGTGCTTCCCAACGTCCTGACCCCGCTGATCGTGATCGCGACCGTGCAGGTCGGTACGTTCATCCTGATCGAAGCATCGCTCAGCTTTCTGGGCGTGGGTGTGCCGATCACGCAGCCATCCCTCGGCCTGCTCATCAAGAACGGGTTCGACGTGCTGTTTTCCGGGCTCTGGTGGACCTCCGTCTTCCCCGGCCTGATGATCATGGCGATGGTTTTCGGCATCAACCTGTTCGGCGATTTCCTTCGCGACGAACTGAACCCGAGGCTGAAATGACCATGCAAAGCGAGAGCCGGGACCCGCTGTTGTCCGTTCGTGACCTGAGAACATGGTTCCACACGTTTTCCGGCGTGGTTAAGGCCGTGAACGACGTCAGCTTCGATCTGGCCCAAGGCGAGATCATGGGGCTTGTGGGCGAATCCGGCGGCGGCAAATCGGTCGTCGGGTTTTCGATCCTGGGTTTGATCGACCCGCCGGGGCGGATCGAGGGCGGGCAGATACTGCTCGATGGGGAGGATCTCGCCAAGGCCCCGGAAGACAGGTTGCGCAAGATCCGCGGACGGGAGATTGCGATGATTTTCCAAGATCCGATGACCTCGCTCAACCCGGTTCACACGATCGGGCGACAGATGGATGAAATGCTGCGTCTTCATACGGATATGGACGAGGCCGCCCGCCGCAGACGCTGTATCGAGATGCTCGAAAGCGTCGGCATTTCCCAGGCCGAGGACCGGTTGCGCGCCTATCCACACCAGTTTTCCGGCGGTATGCGCCAGCGCGTGGTGATCGCCATCGCCATGCTGGCCCATCCAAGGCTGATCATCGCGGATGAACCGACGACGGCGCTTGACGTCACCATTCAGTCGCAGATCCTGAAGCTCATGAAACGGCAGGTCGCGGATCACGGTGCCTCGATGATCCTCGTCACCCATGATCTGGCCGTGGTCTCGGAGGTCGTGGACAAGATCACCGTGCTTTATTGCGGGCAGGTCGTGGAGCGCGGCGATGTCCGCGATGTCATCTCCGCGCCATCCCACCCCTATACCCGCGGCCTGATCGATTCGATCCCCAACCCCGACCACCGGCAGCCCCGGCTGAGCCAGATCCCCGGCACGGTTCCGGATATCCGGAACCTGCCCAAGGGCTGCAATTTCCGTGACAGATGCCCCCGGGCGCAGGCGCTTTGCGCGCAGGAGGAACCCAAGCTCGCCCCCACCCGCCAGAGCCTGTTTGCCGCGTGTCATTTTCCAATCGGGACCGGAGGTGACGCATGACTGCGATGCTGGATGTGGAGGGGCTTGAACAGCGGTTCCATCTGAACCCCGGCCTGCTGGACCGGCTGAGTTTCGAGGGTGGCCGCCCGCGGTTGAAAGATCTCGTCGTACATGCGGTCAATGGTGTCAGCTTCTCGATCGCCAAGGGCGAGGTGCTTGCGCTGGTGGGTGAATCCGGTTGCGGGAAATCCACGGTCGCCAAGACCATCGCCCGGATCTACGACCCGTCCTCGGGGCGCATTCGCATCGAAGGAGAGGATATCACCGAATACGACCATGCAAGACTGCTGCCGGTCCGCGCCAAGATGCAGATGATCTTTCAGGACCCGTTCGCCTCTCTGAACCCGCGTCAGAAGGTTCGCGATATCGTGGCCGAGCCCCTGTTGCAGCAAGTCGGCGATGGCGCGCGCGCCGACGTGGCCGACAAGACGGAGGCCCTGCTTGCCCGCGTCGGGCTGAACGTCGAACATGGCGGGCGGTATCCGCACCAGTTTTCCGGCGGACAAAGGCAGCGCATCGGGATCGCCCGCGCCTTGTCCGTCAACCCCGGCCTGATCATCGCCGATGAGCCGGTCTCTGCCCTTGATGTCTCGATCCAGGCGCAGATCCTGAACCTGATGATGGATCTGCGGGATGAATTCGGGCTGGCCTATCTGTTCATCAGCCATGATCTGTCGGTCGTCCATCACATCGCCGACCGGATCGGCGTGATGTATCTGGGGTTCATGGTGGAAACCGCGCCGCGCGATCAGCTTTTCGTAAAGCCGCGCCATCCCTATACGCGGGCGCTCTTGTCCGCCGCGCCCAGCATCCGGCCAAGCCGGATGACGGAAGAGATCGAACTTACGGGCGAGGTGCCGAGCGCCTTGTCGCTTCCCACGGGCTGCTGCTTCCGCACGCGCTGCCCCTTTGCATGGGACCGATGCGCCGTGGAGCGCCCCGTCCTGCAGGATATCGGCGACGGGCAAAGCGCTGCCTGCCACCTGATCGACGAGCCGGAAAGAGATAACCCATGAACCGCCCCCTGATCATCGTGCAGCCCCGTCTGCCGCTGCGAGACCCGCATGATTGCACCGACGCAAACGATGAGCTGGCGATTTACGAAGCCGTATTCGACACGTTGATCAGACGGGAGGGAACAGGCTTCGTTCCCCGCCTCGCAGAAAGCTGGACCGTGTCGGAGGATGCGAAAGACTGGGTTTTCAAGCTGCGCGCGGGTGTCCGGTTCCATGACGGCAGCCCTTGCGACGCGGCCTCGGTCTGCCTGTCGCTGTTGCGGATGGCCCGGGCGGACAAAGGCTATACGCTCGGTTCTCCGGGTGTCTGGCGGCAGTATCTGGGCGGCGCACACGTTGCCGCGCCGGATGATCGGACCGTTTCGATCAGCCTTGCAACGCCGATGGCCGATTTGCTTGATGTCCTGGTGCAGGGTTATGTCGCCGGCCCCGCCAGCCTGGGCGATCTGGACGCGGGCATCACCGACCGGCCGATAGGCACGGGGCCATACCGCGTGATGCATGCGGATAACGCGGCGTTGGAACTGGCCCGTGTGCCGGATCATTTCTCGGGGACGCCCGCACATCAGCATATCCAGATCCGCCTTGTCCCCGATGCCGGGCAACGCCTGTCGATGCTGCAGGAGGCGGCGGCCGATGTCGCCACATCGCTGGACTATCACGCCAGCCAAAGCCTGAGCGCGCCCCGCTTCACCCGGGTGGAAACCACCGTGCCGGTCGCGATCATCTATCTGCTCAACGCGGTGAAGGGCCCGCTGGCCGATGCCCGTCTTCGCCGTGCGCTGAACCTTGCACTTGACCGGCAGGATTTGATCAACACCGTGGTCGGCGGCGCGGCGCGGCCCCTCCTGGGGTTCGTGAGCCCCATGCATTTCGGCGCGGGGGACGGGGCCGCATTGCCGCAGGATCTGACCGCGGCCAAAGCGCTTTTGGCGGATGCCGGATATGCCGACGGGCTCACGCTGTCGCTGGATTGCCCGACCCGCCTGCCAGACGAAGCGGAACAGCTTACCGCCGCCCTTGGCGCACAGCTGGCCAAGATCGGCATCACGCTGGACATCAAGCTGCATTCAGACCGCGAAGCCTATGCCCATATGGTCCGCCGCAAGGAAATCGGCGATCTGTGCGTCTTCGATTCAAGCCCCCTGTCCACATTCAGGGTGCTGCATGAAAAGATCGACGCACGGGTCAGGGGGGCGTGGTGGCAAGGCTATCACAACGCCGATGTGGAAACCCTGATCGACGCGGCGCGGACCACCCCGAACGAGATCACCCGCGCCGCCCTGTTTCAGGAGGCCTATGCCGAGATGCAGCGCGATCCGCCCTGGCTGACACTTTACAACCCGATCCGCGTCACCGGCCTGCGCGGCGATCATCCCGGCTTCACCTTGCCGGCGGATGGCGTGCTGAACATTGCCGGGCTGCCCGGGATGGAGGAGGCGTGATGGCCGATCTGCTTGTCACGGGCGCCACGATCATCGCCGTCGATGCGGCTCGCAGAGTGATTTACGACGGGGCGATGGCCATCACCGGCGGGCGGATCACCGCCATCGGCCCGCGCGACGAGGTCGAGGCCGGCCATGACGCCCCGCAGGTCATCGATGCCACAGGCAAGGTGATGCTTCCCGGTCTGATCGATGTGCATGCCCATGCAGGCCACGGGCTGATCAAGACCATGGGCATGGAACAAGCCAACCACTGGGAGCGGATTTGCGGGGAGGTCTATACCACCGGTTCGACACCGGCGTTCTGGTATGCGGAGGCCCGATTGGCGGCGCTGGAGCGGTTGCGCTTCGGCGTGACCTGTGGCGTCTCCCTTCTGGGCGGCGGCGATACCATCATGCGGACCGACAGCCCGGAATATGCCGCCGCCCATATGGAGGGCGTGGCCGAGATCGGCACCCGCGACGTGATGGCCGTCGGCCCGACCCGCGCGCCGCATCCGCTGACCTATGCAACATGGCAGGCCGATGGCCGCGCCAGCCATCATCCGGTTAGCTTCGAACAGCAGCATGCCACCTGCGAGGAGGTGCTGAGCCGCTGGCACGGCGCCAATGCCGGTCGGTTGTCGGTCGCCTTGATTTACCCGGTCCTGCGCGACGAACACGAACGCAATATGGCGCCGCGCGATTACAGCGATGCCTGCCGTCAGGCGCAAATCATCCGTGCGCTGGCGCGGGAGGCGGGCGTGGTGTTCACCCAAGACGGGCATTGGCGCGGATCGGTCCGCCGCGCCCATGATCTCGGCCTGCTTGGCCCCGATACGCTTCTGTCCCATGCGATCGATCTGCACGAGAACGAAATCCTGCTTTGCGCCGATACCGACACGCGGATCGCGCACAACCCGTCGGCCATTGCATCGGTCATGGGCCGCTGCCCGGCGGTCGAACTGATCGAGGCGGGGGCGACCGTCGCCCTCGGCTCGGACGCGACGGCCCCGGATCGCTCCGGCGATATGTTCCGGCACATGCAGCAGGCGATGCATTACCATCGCCGGCATTTCAGGGATGCGGGCATCCTGCCCCCCGGCAAGACCCTTGAGATGGCCACCATCGATGGCGCGACGGCGCTTGGGCTGGCCGATCAGATCGGTTCGCTGGAAGTTGGAAAGAAGGCCGATGCAATCCTGATCGATATGCAACGCCCTCATCTCTACCCGCTGAACATGGAACCCTTCCGTGTCGTCTATTTCGCCAATGGCAACGATGTGGATACGGTGCTGATCGATGGCGAGGTGCTGTTGAGCGATGGCGTGCCCACCCGGGTCGAGACCGGCGCGGTGCTGGCCGAGGCTCAGGCGGAGGCGGACGCGATGATCGACCGGATCGGCGCCAGGGAAATGCTGGGTGTTCCGCCGGGGTTCTGGCGACAGGCCCGGTATGACGGAGGGACAGTATGAGCATCCATATCATCAACCCCAACAGCAGCCGGGCCGTGACCGACGGTATCGACGCGGCCATTGACCCGATGCGCGCGGCCAGCCCCGTTCCGATCCTCTGCAGCCATCTGCAGGGCACCCCCGCGGGGATCGAAACCCAGGCCCATGTGGATGGCGTGGTGGCCCCGCTTCTCGCACGTGCCGCGGAGCTGGAAGAGGAGGCATCGGCCTTCGTGATCGCCTGTTTCTCGGATCCCGGGCTTGCAGCACTGCGCGAGCAAAGCGCCAAGCCGGTTCTGGGTATCGCCGAAAGTGCGGTTCTGACCGCGATGACGCTTGGCCAGCGCTTCGGCATCCTGTCGATCCTGCCCACCTCCGTTCCGCGGCATATGCGGTTTCTTGGTGCAATGGGCGTGATGGACCGGCTGGCCGGGGATCTGCCGCTAGATCTGGGTGTGGCCGATCTCCGGGATGAGGCCCGGACATTCGCCCGCCAGAAGGAGGTGGGCGCGCGCCTGCGCGACAGCCACGGCGCGGATGTGCTGATCCTCGGATGTGCGGGCATGACGGCTTATCGCAACCGCCTGTCCGACGCGCTTGGCCTGCCCGTTGTCGAACCCTGTCAGGCCGCTGCCGCAATGGCGATCGGCCGTGTCGCCCTCGCCAAGACCGATGTCTAACAAAGGATCCTTGCCATGACCCATCTGACCGAAGACGCGCATGGCGTTTACGTGATTGCCGTCACCCCGTTCCTGCCCGATGGGGGCCTGGATCTGGAAAGCACCGACCGGATGGTGGATTTCTATCTGGAGGCGGGGGCGACCGGCCTGACGGTTCTGGGCATGATGGGGGAGGCCCCGAAGCTCACCATCGAGGAATCGCGCATCGTCGTGCGGCGCATCCTGGCGCGTGTGGCCGGCCGTGTGCCGGTTGTGGTCGGGGTATCCGCGCCGGGCCTTGCGCAGATTCAGGCGCTCAGCGCGGCGGTCATGGATGACGGGGCCGCAGGCGTCATGATTGCGCCGCCCGGCAACCTGCACACCGATGACCAGATCGTCTCCTACTACCATCAGGCGGCGCATTTCATCGGTGACACACCCTTCGTCCTGCAGGATTTTCCGCTGGCCACGGGTGTTCACATGTCCGTCCCGGTCATCAAGCGGATCATCGAAGATCTGCCCGGTTGCGTTTGCCTCAAGCATGAAGACTGGCCCGGGCTGGAGAAGATCTCCGCATTGCGGGCGGAGGGCGCCGTTTCACGGCGGATCTCCGTGCTTTGCGGCAATGGCGGGCTGTTCCTGCCCGAGGAAATGGCGCGAGGCGCCGACGGGGCGATGACGGGGTTCGGGTATCCGGAAATGATGGTCGACGTCGTTCGCCACCATCATGGGGGCACACCCGACCGCGGACAGGACATATTCGACGCCTACCTGCCGCTGGCACGCTATGAGTTGCAGCCGGGCGCGGGGCTGGCGGTTCGGAAATACGTGCTGGCCAAACGCGGCGTGATTGCGCATGCCACGCTCCGCCGCCCCGGCGCGGCGATCACCGATACCGCGCGCGCCGAAGTGGATCGTCTGATCGAGAGACAAGAGAAACGTTTGAAGGAGATTGGCTGATGGAACTGGGAATAGCCGGGAAACGCGCATTGGTTCTGGGGGCCAGCCGGGGTCTGGGCCGGGCCATAGCCGAAGGTCTGGCCGCAGAGGGCGTCGAGGTTTTTGCCGCCGCCCGCAGCGTCGACAGGATCACCGACTGGTCCGCGGATCTGCCGAACGTCACGCCGATGCCGGTCGATCTCGCCGATCATGCCAGCGTCATGCGGCTTGCCGAAACGCTTCTGTCGGCAGGCGGCGTCGACATTCTGGTCACAAACTCCGGCGGCCCGGCCCCCGGCCCCGCCGCCACCTCCGCACGCGGCGACTGGATCGCGCAGTTCGAAGCGATGGCGGCGAACATCTTCGATCTTTCGGCCCGGCTTCTGCCCGGCATGCGCGCGCGTGGCTGGGGCCGCATCATCTGCATCACGTCGTCGGGCGTGGAACAGCCCATTCCCAATCTGGCGCTTTCGAACGGTATCCGGTCTGCCGTGGTGGGCTGGGCCAAGACACTGGCCGCCGAAGTCGCGGCGGACGGGGTGACCGTGAATGTCGTTCTGCCGGGCCGCATCCATACCGACCGGGTCGATGAACTTGATGCCGCCGCCGCGAAACGGACCGGCAAACCGGTGGAGGATATCAAGTCCGCCTCCGCTGCCAGCATTCCCATGGGCCGCTATGGCAAACCGTCGGAATTCGCCGATATGGTGGTGTTTCTCGCCTCGGAGCGCGCCTCCTATGTGACCGGCAGCCGAGTCCGGATCGACGGGGGCTCTATCCGCTCCTAGTCAGTCGGAGCCTGTCCGCTGCCGCTCCCCGTCCCGCTCCTGCAGATGCTTCTCGATCATCTCCAGACGGGCCAGAACCTCGTCGCGATAGGCATCCGTCGCGGCGTTGCTTTCCTCGGCATGGGCATCCTGCATCGAGTTCACGATCAGACCCACCAGAAGGTTCACCACCGCGAAGGTCGTCATCATGATGAAAGGCACGAAAAACACCCACGCGTACGGATAGACCTCCAGAACCGGGCGCACGATACCCATCGACCAGCTTTCCAGCGTCATGATCTGAAAGAGCGAATAGAGCGACCGCCCGAGGGTACCGAACCATTCGGGGAAGCTGGCCCCGAACAGCTTGGTCGCCATCACCGCCCCGATATAGAAGATGATCGCCATCAGCAGAAAGACCGAGCCCATGCCGGGCAGCGCGGTCACGAAACCCTCGACCACCCGGCGCAGGCGCGGCGCGACCGAGATCACGCGCAGAACCCGCAAAATCCGCAGCGCCCGCAACACCGACAGCCCCTGACCCGCCGGGATCAGGGCAATGCCGACAATCACGAAGTCGAAGTTGTTCCAGCCGGACCGGAAGAAATTCAACCGGTGCGCGATCAGCTTCAGCGCGATTTCTATCACGAAGATGCTCAGGCAGATCCGATCGAGCAGCAGGATCAGAGGCCCCGCCGCATTCATCAGCGTGGGCGAGGTTTCCATGCCCAACAGAATGGCATTGAAGATGATGACACCGATGATACCGAAGCGCACTTGGGGTGTGTCCAGTAAATCCGCAAGTTTTTGTCGTGTCATCCCTGCCCCTTCTTCGGCTTCGCCTCGATATGGGGCAGGGTCAGGCTCGCAGCAAGCTCCACATGAGGGCTCCACCGAAACTGATCGACGACTTGCACCCAATTCAGGCGATAGCCTGCCTCGGTGAGGGTTTTGGCATCGCGGGCAAAGGTGACCGGGTTGCAGGAAACCATTGCCACGCGCGGCACCTGCGCCTTGGCGATCTCGCGGGTCTGCGCCTCGGCACCCGCGCGCGGCGGGTCGATCAGGACGGCATCAAATCGCGCCAGTTCATCGGCAAGAAGCGGACGGCGGAAGAGATCCCGCGTTTCGGTTGTCAGCGGCTTGAGCCCGGTCGCCAGGCGCAGTCCACGGTCCAGCGCCGCGATCATCTCGCCATCCCCCTCGACCGCATGAACGCGCGCTGCAACCGCAAGCGGCAGCGCAAAGGTGCCGCATCCCGCGAAAAGATCGGCGATGTGCGTCGCTGATCCGGTGGCCTCCCTGACCGCGGCCAGCAGCGCCGCTTCCCCGTCCCCGGTAGCCTGCAGGAAGGCCCCGGGCGGTGGTGTCACCTTGGCCGGGCCGAATTCCTGTACCGGCAGGGCGCTGGTGAAAACGGTTTCCTCGCCCCATGTAAGGCGCGCAAACCGCCCGATGTATCTCGGCAGCGCCATCCGCAGGGTCTCATCCAGCGGCTTGCCGCCAGTGACGGCGCAATCGATCCCCGCTTCCGATCGGGTCAGGGCGAAGGCCAACGTGGCGCTGCGCGATCCGCCCAGCCGGGTTATCTCCTCCAATGCCGGGATCATCGCCATCAGATCCGGGTGCAGTACGAAACAGTCTCTGATCGGCACGATCGTGTCTGATTTTCGCGCGTGAAACCCGACCATCGCTGCCTTTTTGGTGCGCGTTCCTGCAAGGGTCGCGCGACGGCGGGATCGCGCGGGGGACACGTGAACTGGCCGAAAACCGGCCTCCAGACCCTGTGCCGCCAGCGCCTTGCGCACGACATCCTCCTTCCATTCGGCCAGAAACCGGTCGGACGCATGTTGCAAGGAGCAGCCGCCGCAACTCCGAAAATGCGGGCAAGGCGCACGAACCCGCTCTGCCGAGGGCGTCACGATACGCGCATCCTCGATTCTGCCGTTCAGAACGGTTCCGTTCACGATCTCTCCGGGGAGGGTCAGGGGCACATAGACGGGCCCCGGCGCGATGCCGTCGCCGTGGTGGCCAAGCCGTTCGATCTCAAGCATGGGCACCTCTTGGCCCGCGCGCCGGAGCGGTCACGCTATCAAGACCACACCGCGGCGGCGCCGGATACGGCGGTTGGCCCGCCCCGCCACACCCTTGAGCAGCTTTCTCCGTCACTCCGCGGCCTCGCGGATGCCGATAAAGCCGCCCGATTGCCGGTTCCAGTACCGCGCGTAAAGCCCGTCCTGCTCCAGAAGCGTCTCATGGGTGCCCTCTTCCACGATGCGACCTTCGTCCAGAACGACGATCCGGTCCATCCGCGCGATGGTCGACAGGCGGTGTGCGATGGCGATCACGGTCTTGCCCTCCATCACGTCGGCCAGCGTGGTCTGAATCGCCGCCTCGACCTCGCTGTCAAGCGCGCTTGTCGCTTCGTCAAGGATCAGCACCGGCGCGTTTTTCAGAAACGCCCGGGCCAGCGCGATCCTCTGACGCTGCCCGCCGGACAGCTTAACGCCCCGTTCGCCAAGATGCGCATCGTAACCTTTGCGGCCCTTGTGATCCTCCAGATCCTTGATGAACTCATGGGCCTCGGCACGTTTCGCGGCGGCAAGCATCTCCGCCTCGGATGCGCCGGGGCGACCGTAGAGGATATTGTCCCGGGCCGACCGGTTGAACATCGCGGTTTCCTGCGTGACCATCCCGATCTGGCGGCGCAGACTGTCCTGGGTCAGATCCCGCACATCGCAGTCGTCAAGCAGGATACGACCCTCTTCCGCATCATAGAGCCTTAAAAGCAGTGCGACCAAGGTTGATTTCCCCGCGCCAGAGGCCCCGACAAGGCCGAGCTTTTCGCCGGGTTCCACCACCAGAGACAGATTGCTGATACCGCCCAGATCCCGGCCATAGGAGAAGCTCACATCGGAATAGGTGATCCGGCCCTTGGCACGCTCCAGCTCCAGCGCGCTTTCATCGTCGACGAGGCTGTGAGCGGGGGTCAGCGTGTTCATCCCGTCCTCGACCTCTCCGATGCTGCTGTAGATACCCATGAGCGTGAAGCTGACCCAGCCCGTCATCTGCGAAATCCGCATCGCGATCGCCCCGGTCGCGGCGATGTCGCCCGGTGTCGCGATGCCCTGACGCCAGAGCAGGATCACGCCGAGGATCAGAATGACCGGAAGCAGCCCCGCAACCGCCATCAGCGCAAAGCGGAAACCGGTCGACAGATAGCCGAACTCAAGCGACCGGTCGCGCAGCATCTGCATCGCGCGGATGGCCGCGGTATCTTCATGGGCGGTGTGCCCGAAAAGCTTGACCGTCTTGATATTGGTGATCGTGTCGACCACCTGCCCGGTCACCATCGCCCGGGCGCCGGCGCGCGCGGCCGCCCTCTGTCGGATGCGGGGCAGGAACCAGGCGATCATCCAGAAGTAGAGCCCAAGCCACACCAGCAGGACGAGAGCGATCCGCCAGTCGATAAAGGTCAGCAGCAGGACCGATCCAATCATCGAGGCGAGCGCGAAGGCGATGGCGTTGATGATTTCGCCCAGGGAATTGGTCAGGGCCTGCGCTGTCTGCATCTGCTTTTGCGCGATGCGGCCTGCAAAATCGTTGTCAAAGAAGCTGACCGCATGGCCAAGCGACCACCGATGCAGGCGGCTTTGCACCAGCGGATAGACATTGGGCGGCAGGACAATGCCGTTGAACGCGGCGCTGGCACCAAAGACAACCGGGCGCAACAGGACAAAAAACGCGGCATATCCAAGGACCAGCAGCCAGTTTTCGGCGAAATAGGCGGCGGCATCACCGCTGTTGACGGCGCTGTCGATGATCATGCCCAGCAGAAGTGCGGTAAACACCTCTGTGGTCCCCGCGATGGCCGAGGCGGCGGTGGCGATGAAGATGACCGGCCAGGCACCGGCGAGACACCAGCGACAGAAGGCCAGAAGCGTGCGCGGCGGCGGGCCTTCGGCGGGCGCAAACCCGTCGATCATGTCGCCCAGACGCTGCATGAGGGTCATCACGGCCTGTTTCATTCCGCGGCCTCGGTGCCGATGAACCCACCCGACTGGCGGGCCCAGAACCCGGCATAAAGCCCGTCTTTCGCCAGGAGTTCGCCGTGGCTGCCCTCTTCGGCAATCCGACCGCCATCCAGCACGAGAATCCGGTCCATCTGGGCGATCGTGGACAGGCGGTGGGCAATGGCAATCACGGTTTTTCCTTTCATCACGCCGTACAGCGTGTCTTGGATCGCGGCCTCCACCTCACTGTCGAGTGCCGATGTCGCCTCGTCCAGAATCAGGATCGGGGCGTCTTTCAGAATGACCCGGGCAAGTGCCACGCGCTGCCGCTGGCCGCCGGAAAGCTTCACGCCGCGTTCGCCCACCTGCGCGTCGTATCCCTGCCGGCCTTCGGGGTCTTGCAGATCAAGAATGAACTCATGGGCCTCGGCCCGCCTGGCCGCGGCGATCACCTCGGCCTCCGACGCATCCGGCCGGCCATACAGGATGTTCTCGCGGACCGACCGATGGAGCAGCGAGCTGTCTTGCTGCACCATGCCGATGGCCTGTCGCAGGCTGTCCTGAGTGACATCGGTGATGTCCTGCCCGTCGATCAGAATCCGACCCTGTTCCGCATCGTAGAACCTGAGCAGGAGCTTGACGAGCGTGGATTTCCCCGCACCGGAGCGGCCAATCAGGCCGATCTTCTGTCCGGGCTCGATCAAGAGGGACACGTCCTGCAAGCCGCCGCCCTTGCGGCCGTAATGATGGGTCAGTCCCTGAAGCTCGATTGCGCCCTTTTTCAGAACCAGTTCCTTCGCGTCCGGCTTGTCCACCAGCGTGATTGGCTGGGCGATGGTCTCCATCCCTTCGGCGACGATGCCAAGGTTCCGGAAAAGCGACGACAGGGCCCACATGATCCAGCCGGTCATCGCGTTGAGACGAAGGGTCAGAGCGGTCGCGGCGGCAACCGTGCCGACGGAGGCCGCGCCGACACTCCACAACCAGACGGCCCAGCCGACAACGCTGACAATCAGGAACCCGTTAATGGCGGTCAGCGCCACATCCATCGTGGTGAAAATCCGCATCTCCCTGGCAAAGGTCACGCGGGCATGCTCGATCGCTTCCTTGGCGTAGTTGATCTCACTGTCGTGATGGGCGAACAGCTTGACCGAATGGATGTTGGTATAGCTGTCCACCACGCGCCCAGTGGTCTGCGAGCGGGCATCGGAACTGGCCTTCGAGGCGGGGCCGACGCGGCGTATCGTCCAGCGTACCAGCCCCGCGTAGAGGCCGAGCCAGATGATCAGCGGCACCGCGAGGCGCGGATCCGCCTCGGCCAGCAGGATCGCGGCACCGATCAGATAGGCCACCGAAAAGGTGATGGCGTCGAAGACCTGAAAAATCGCCTCGCCCGCGGCGGGTGGCGTCTGCATGATCCGGTTTGCGATGCGGCCCGCAAAGTCGTTCTCGAACCAGCCGACCGATTGGCGCAAAACGTGCTTGTGGGCCCGCCAGCGAATGAGCGTGCCGAAATTCGGCAGGATGCCGTTGTTCAGCAGCGCCACGTTCACGCCCTGCAACACGGGCCGGAAGATCAGGATGAACACCGCCACCAGAATGAGTTCCAGACCGTAACTGTCCAGCACGGTCGACGGATCGCCCGACGACAACAGATCGACGACGCGGCCCATGTAATAGATCAGCGCAACCTCGACGGCCGCCACGAACAGCGACGTGGCCGCGGTCAGCGCAAAGAGCCGTTTGAACGGCAGGGAATACTCCCAGAGGAACGGCCAAAGACGGGTCTCCGGCCTGTCCCGTTCGGGATAGGCCGTGTAGGGATCGACCAGATTCTCAAAAAAACGGTACATCGGACCATGCCGGTTTGCGGGCGCTGAAATGGCTGAGACTCGGGATATAACCCCCCCGTCACAGAAAAACCATGACGGCCGACACCGCCAGAGCGCCTGCCATGATCCGGGCAAAGATCCGCCAAGCTCGTGGTGTCTTTAGCAGATAGGCCAAAGCGGCTCCTGCGAGGGTCCAAAACAGGCAGACAAAAAGATTCAAACCCGAAAATGCCATGGCAAGACGTTGCGCTTCGCCCAGCGGCCCGAGACCGGCCCCGTAACCGGCGGCGGCGGCCATTGCGACGGCCCATACCTTGGGGTTGACCCATTGGAACAGAACCGCCTCCACGAAGGTGAAGGGCCGGTCGCCCTCCTGCCGGTCGCCGCCCGCGGCCGAGGATTGCCAAAGCTTCCATGCCATCCACAGGATCCAGCCGCAGGCCGCCAGCTTCAGCGCGGTTTCCAGCCCGGGGCCCGCCGCCGCCAGCGCGGCGCCGACCCCAAGGCCCGTCAGCCCCGCAGTGACGCCGACACCCACGACAACGCCCAGGATATGCGGCAATGTCCGGCGAAAGCCGAACCGTGCCCCCGATGCGGTCAGCAGGATGACATTCGGACCGGGGGAGAAGAGGCCGACAAAAACAAAGGCATATAGCGGATCCAGAACGTGCTCTCCGCTGTCAGGACAGGAGCGCGGTGCGGTCGAGCGTAAAGCCGGATGCGATCCAGCGGTTTTCCAGCTCCTTCAGTTTCGCCCCGAGTGCCGGGCCGGACAGCGCAGGCATCAGATCCGCAGCGGTAAGCGGGAAACGGGCGTCAGCCCCACGCGCGACATCATCCAGTTCGGCCGGATCAAGCCGCCGCTCGAAACTGGCCCCCCGCAGCATCAGGATATCGCGGGCGTCGTCCGCGCCATGGCGGTACCCAAGCTCCATGGGCCCGGCGGAGGTTCCGATCTGTTCGGCAATCAGGGCAAGACGCCGGCCTTCCGCCTTGCTGAGTCTCAGGGCGCTTTCCGGAGATTGCCCCCCCAGCGCGGCCAGTCTTCGGATCGGATCGGCCGGAATGTCATGCGCATCCTCGATATCAATCAGGATCGGCAAGCGGCGCGCATCAGCGCCGGGCAGGGCATGGATCAGCACACCGGTCTGCGCCATTGCCGCGACAGCCGGGGCCGGGTTCGGGGCTGACAGGAGTTTCTTGATCTCACTGCCGATCCGTTCCTTCGACAAGGTCTCCAAACCGGCAGACAGAGCCGCACAGGCAGACAGACCATCCGTGTCCAGGCCGTTTTCCGGATCCGCGTACCAGGCGTGGAACCGGAAGAAACGAAGGATGCGAAGATAATCCTCCCGGATGCGATCCTCCGCCCGTCCGATAAAGCGGAGCCGCCGGCCGGACAGGTCCGCCAGCCCCTCGCCGGTCGGATCGAGAACCGCCCCGTCCGGTGACGCATAAAGTGCGTTCATCGTGAAATCCCGACGCGCGGCATCCTCGGCGATATCGGTCGAGAAGGCGACGGTCGCGTGCCTGCCATGGGTTTCGACATCCTTGCGAAAAGTCGTGACCTCGTGAGGTTTGCCTTTGGCGATCACGGTGACGGTGCCATGCTCGATCCCGGTGGGCACGGCGCGCAGCCCGGCATTTTCGGCTAGATCGCACACCACGTCCGGCGTTGCATCGGTGGCGATATCGATATCGCTCACCGGCGCGCCGATAAGACCATTGCGCACGCAGCCACCCACGAACAGTGCCTGAAACCCGGCCGCTTTCAGCATGGTGCAGACCGCCTGCGTTCCGCCATGGTCCATCCACGGGCCCTGCAACTTCATTCGGTCACCCTGTCGGCCAGAGATTTGAGCATCCGCGCCGTCGCACCCCAGATATAGTAGGGCCCGTATGGCACGACATAGAACTGCCGCCAGACACCGCGCCAGCGTCGCCGTTCGACGCGATAAACCGTCGGATCCATCAGTGTCGCAAGCGGCGCGAAAAAGACCTCCGCGACCTCTCCGGGTTCGGGAATGGCCACGAACCCGCGATTGAGAGAGGCCAGCACCGGGGTGACCTCATAGCCTGTGACCGTTTCGTGGCCGGGCAGCTGCCCCATCACCGAGACATCGCCGCGCCCCAGACCGATCTCTTCCTCCGCCTCGCGCAAGGCGGCATCCACCGCATCTGTGTCGCTGTCATCCACCTTGCCACCGGGAAAGGCAATCTGACCCGGATGATGCTTGAGGTGGGAGGCACGTTTGGTCAGGATCACCTGCGCTTCGCCGCCCGTTTCGGCAATTGCCACCAACACCGCCGCGGGGCGCAGTTTCCGACCCTGCGGCAGGTCGACATCAGGGTTCAGATCGTAATCGGACGATGGTCGCGCAGGCCTGGCCAGCGCGGCGCGCAGCATGTCCAGATCAACTGGCCGGCCCATCGCCATCATCCACGGGTCTTGCCGCCTCAAACCCCAGTGTCAGAGGGTCGAATTCGTAATGCGCGCCGCAAAACTGGCAGTCGGCGGTGACGATCCCGCTTTCGGTCGTCATGTGAGAGATGTCCTTGGCCGAATAGATCGACAGGCTTTGCCGCACCTTCGCCGGCGAGCAGGTACACCCGAACTGGACAGCCTGCGCGTCGAAAACCCTGGGGCTTTCCTCATGAAAGAGACGGACCAGAAGATCGGTCGGGGCGACGCGCGGACCAATCAGTTCCAGATCTTCCACCGTATCCAGAAGCGTATTGGCGCGGTTCCAGTTTTCCCCTTCATCGGCGTCCAGAATATCCTCGGCCGAGAGCAATCCTTCTTCGCCGGAGCCGCCCTCGCCCGTCGCATGCGGAGACGCCTTGGGCATGTGCTGCAACATCACGCCGCCGGCGCGCCAATGCACGCCCTCGCCCGGCTCCTGCGAACGGCCATAGCTGAGCGCGAACCGTGTCGGCAACTGCTCGGACTGGGCAAAATAGGCCTCTGCGCAGGCGGTCAGGGCACCCCCCGCGATCGGTGTGATCCCCTGATAGGGCGCATTGCCCGCACCCTGATCGATCAGGATCGCGAAGTACCCCTTGCCGATCTGGGCAAACGGATCGGCGGCATCGTCGAAGCCATCCTTGTCATAACTTGCATAGGCGCGGATCTGTGCCGGCGCGCCATCCTCGGCGGGCGCGAAGAAATCCGTCGCAATCAGGCGCAAGGGTCCGTCACCGCGCACTTGCAGCGACAGTTTCCAGCGCAGCTTGATGGTCTGCCCGACCAGAGCGGTCAGAAGCGCCATTTCGGCCACCATTGCCTCCACGCCCGCCGGGTAATTGTGCTGCGACAGGATATTGTCCAGCGTTCCGTCCAGACGTGCCACGCGGCCCCTGATATCGGAGCGATCAAGCTGGAACGGGAGGACGGTATCGTCCCACGCGATTTTTGCAGTCAATGTCATTGGGTTTCCTTGTGCCCCATTGGGCTGGCATATCGCGCCCATATAGGCGCGGCAACTCCAATCCCAAGGGGTTTCGGGGTGACTTGCCCCGGTTCCCTTGGTATCGAGCGGATCGTGAGCCTTTTGGTCAGGGACGCCGGAATGAACATAGAAACGACACCGCTGGCCGGTTTGCTGATCCTGACACCGCGCCGCTTTTCCGATGAGCGGGGGTATTTCAGCGAAAGCTGGAACCGCAGGACGCTTGCAAGCCACGGGATAGAGACGGAGTTTGTGCAGGACAATCACTCAATGTCCGAAGCGGTCGGAACGATCCGCGGCCTTCATGCGCAGACCCCGCCCCATGTGCAGACCAAACTGGTGCGCTGTGGCCGCGGATGCGTGTTCGATGTGGCCGTTGACGCAAGGACAGGCTCACCCACCCGCGGGCAATGGTTCGGTGTCGAGTTGAGCGCCGAAAACGGGCGCCAGCTTCTGATCCCGGGCGGGTTCCTGCACGGCTTCGTCACCCGCGCGCCGCAGAGTGAGCTGATCTACAAATGCAGCGACTTCTACGCGCCCGATTGCGAGGCCAGCGTGCGGTTTGACGACCCCGATCTCGCGATCGACTGGGGCCTTGGCGATACGGATCCCGTCCTGTCGGCGAAAGACGAGACGGCGGGCCGGTTCGCAGCGTTCGACTCGGGCGTCCCTTGGGTGGGAGACGTCTCATGAAGCTGATGGTGACCGGCGGCGCCGGGTTCATCGGCTCCGCCGTGGTGCGGCTGGCGGTCGCCCGCGGCCACGAGATGGTGAATGTCGATGCGCTGACCTATGCGGCCTGTCTGGAAAACGTCGCCATGGTTGCCGACAGCCCTCTTTACGCCTTTGAACAGGCCGATATCCGCGACGCCGCGGCGATGAACCGCGTGCTGAGCACCCACCGGCCGGACGCGATCATGCATCTTGCCGCCGAAAGCCATGTGGACCGCTCCATCGACGGGCCACTGGCCTTTGTCGACACCAATCTGCGCGGGACCGCGACCCTGTTGGAAGCCGCGCGCAGGTTTTGGGTGGAACAGGGCCGGCCCGAGACGTTCCGGTTCCATCACGTCTCCACCGACGAGGTGTTCGGCAGTCTGGGGGAAACCGGCCGGTTTTCCGAAGAGAGCCCCTACGCTCCGAACAGCCCCTATGCCGCGTCCAAGGCCGGCGCCGATCATCTGGTGCGCGCGTGGCATGAGACCTATGGTCTGCCGGTCGTGCTCAGCAACTGTTCCAACAATTACGGGCCGTTTCATTTCCCCGAAAAGCTGATCCCCGTGGTGATCCTGAAAGCCTTGGCCGGAGAGCCCATTCCCGTCTATGGAACAGGCTCTAACGTGCGGGATTGGCTCTATGTCGAAGATCATGCGGAGGCTTTGATGACGGTCCTCCAGAAGGGCCGGATCGGACGCAGCTATGCGATCGGCGGCGAGGCCGAGGCGCGCAATATCGATCTGGTGGAGACGCTTTGCCGGATCCTCGACCGCAAACGCCCCAAGACCCGCTCCTATGCCGATCAGATCAGCTTTGTCACGGATCGCCCCGGCCATGATCAGCGCTACGCGATCGACCCCACGCGCATCCGCGAAGAACTCGGCTGGCGGCCCAGCCTGTCCTTGCAGGAGGGGCTGGAGCGCACCGTGGACTGGTATCTGGCAAACGAGGACTGGTGGCGCGCCCTGCAATCCCGCGACGGAATCGGCGACCGGCTCGGGATCTTGTCATGACGGTTCTGGTCTTCGGCGCATCTGGCCAGGTTGGCGGGGTTCTGGCAGGCCTGCCGGAGGTCGTGGCCCTCGATCGCCACAAGGCGGACCTGAGCCGACCGGAGATCTGCGCCGGGGCTATCGAGGATGCGAAGCCCGATCTGGTGATCAACGCCGCCGCTTTTACCGATGTGGACGGCGCCGAGGAACAGGAGGCGCGCGCCCATCGGATCAATGCCGATGCTCCGGAGGCGATGGCGCGCGCCTGCGCGGCGATGAACATCCCCTTTGTCCACATCTCGACCGATTATGTCTTCGACGGCGCCGGGCAGACGGCACGAGCGCCCGATGCACCGGTCGGACCGCTCGGCGCATATGGGCGCAGCAAGCTGGCGGGCGAAGAGGCCGTTCGCGCGGCGGGAGGCGTCCATGCGATCCTGCGCACCTCCTGGGTGTTTGACGGGCACGGAAAGAACTTCGTGACCACCATGCAGCGGCTCGGCGCCAGCCGTGACCGGCTTGCAATCGTGGCCGACCAGATCGGCGGGCCAACCCCGGCCGATGCGCTGGCCCATGCCTGCCTGTCCGTCGGGCGGCATCTCGGCCTCGCCCCGGACGATGGCGGCACCTATCATTTTGCAGGAACACCGGATGTGAGCTGGGCCGATTTCGCAAGGTCGATCTTCGATGTCGCGGGGCTTGATTGCGATGTGGAGGACATACCCACGACAGCCTATCCGACACCGGCCCGACGGCCTTTGAATTCGCGCCTGGACTGCACCCGGACGGCGACCATCTTTGGCCTTCAGCGCCCCGACTGGCGGGCGCATCTGACGGCCTATCTCTCTTCCGGTGAAAGGCCCCGCACATGACGGATCGCAAAGGCATCATTCTGGCGGGCGGATCCGGGACGCGGCTTTACCCGATCACCATGGGCGTGTCGAAGCAGTTGCTGCCGGTTTACGACAAACCGATGATCTACTACCCGCTCAGCGTCCTGATGCTGGCGGGCATCCGCGAGATCGCGATCATCACCACGCCGCAGGACCAGGCCCAGTTTCAGGCCCTGATGGGCGACGGCGGTCAATGGGGCCTCGATATCAGCTTCATCACGCAACCCTCCCCCGATGGTCTGGCGCAGGCCTATCTTCTGGCAGAGACCTTTCTGGGCGGTAATCCCTCCGCGATGATCCTTGGCGACAACCTGTTTTTCGGCCATGGCCTGCCCGACCTGATGGCGGATGCCTCGTATCTGGGCGGCACCGTGTTCGGCTATCACGTCTCCGACCCTGAACGGTATGGCGTTGTCAGCTTCACGGCTGAAGGGCGGGCCCGGGAGATTGTCGAGAAACCGGCCAGGCCCGCGTCCAACTACGCGGTCACGGGTCTGTACTTTCTGGACGGAAGCGCACCGGAACGGGCGCGGGCGCAGGCCCCCTCCCCCCGGGGTGAACTGGAAATCACCGATCTGCTGCAAAGCTATCTCGATGACGGCGCGCTGGATGTCCAACTCATGGGGCGCGGCTATGCATGGCTCGACACCGGCACCCATGGCAGCCTGCTGGACGCAGGCAATTTCGTCCGCACGCTGGAGACCCGGCAGGGCCTTCAGGTCGGCTGCCCCGAAGAGATCGCCTTCGAACAGGGCTGGATCACCCTCGATGAGCTTGCCGCCCGCGCAAGTCTGTTCGGCAAGAACGACTATGGCCGCTACCTCTCCGATCTTGTCGCGGCCGCGTCCCGCTAGCGGGTTGCGGTGGCGCATGATACCGGAAAGGGTGGCGTTGAGGTTGTTCCAAAGGCTTCGATTGCAATGAAAATCCTCTTTGTGCATCAGAACTTCCCGGGCCAGTACCGGCAGCTGGTCAACTGGCTGATCGCGCAGGGCGGGCACCAGATGGTCGCGCTGACGCAAAGCAAGACACCCCCGAAAATCCCGGGCATGGCAGTTTACGGCTACACGCCCCATCATCGCCCGTCGGACGAGGCTTATGCGCTGTCAAAGTACTGGGAGGAGTGTTGCGGCGCGGGCTTTGGCGTGGTCCGCGCGTGCCGGAAGCTGGAAGCCGAAGGGTTTGTCCCCGATCTGGTGCTGGGGCATGTGGGCTGGGGCGAACTGACATTCCTGAAACAGTTCTGGCCGGATGTGCCGATAATCGGGTTTTTCGAGTATTTCTACCTCACCAAAGGCGGGTCCGTCGGGTTCGACCCCGAGTTTCCCGCCTCACCAGACACGCCTTTTTTGATGCACGCGCGCAACGCGGTGAACTTCGCCAATATCGAAACCGTGGATCTGGGCCATTCCCCGACGCGGTGGCAGATGGAGACATTCCCGGAAAGTTTTCACCCGAAGCTCTATTGCTGCCATGACGGTATCCGCGCCGATCTGTTGGGCCCGAACCCCCAGGCGGAGGTTCGCCTTGGCCGGCTGAAGCGCAATGTCACTCGCGAGGACGAGATCTTCACCTACATGGCCCGCAATATGGAACCGACCCGTGGGTTCCACGTCTTCATGCGCGCCCTGCCCGATATTCTCGCTGCCCGGCCCAAGGCCCGTGTGCTGATCATTGGCGGGAGCGAGACCTCCTATGGCAAGAAAAGCAGTCTTCAGGGCGGCTATCGCGCCGAAATGGAACGCGAGATCGGCGACCGGGTGGATTGGGACCGCGTTCATTTTCTGGGTCGCGTGCCTTACGAAGATTTTCAGAAGATCATCCAGATCAGCCGGTGCCATATCTATCTGACGGTCCCTTTCGTTCTGTCCTGGTCAGTGCTGGAATGCATGGCGATGGAAGCCACGATCGTGGCCTCCGACACCGCGCCGGTGCGGGAGGTGATGACCCATGGCGAAACCGGTCTTCTTGTCGATTTCTTCGATCCCGCGGCCCTCGCCGGGCAGGTGATAGACGTTCTGGAACACCCCGGCGACCATGCACATCTGGGGCCTGCGGCGCGGGCGCATATCCTTGAAAAATATGATTTCCTCAGCCGCACCTTGCCTGTGCATCTGGACCAGATGAACCGTCTGGTTCCCAAGGTCAAACAGATCAGGCTGCCGGGCTGACGCCTCTGCCTAGTCCGAGATGTTCGCCGCCTGATTTCCCAGCCCGACAATCGAGCCGAACAGGCCGAATATGGTCTGCGCCGCCGTCACCGGGCTTTCGGTGGCCAAAACCAGATCGCCGGGCGCGATGCGGAAGTTGCGGGCGCTGAACAGCCCATCCGATGTGGTCAGATCGAGAGTGAACACCACCCGCTGCTGTCTTGGCCCGCGGGTGCCCGCCTGCAACGCAGACACGGGGTATTCCCGTAGGATCAGCACACCCTGAGGATCGGCGCGGGCGGCCGAAACCCCGCCGATAATGGCCATGGCATCCAGCGCCGTCACGACATCCTGCGGGAAGCGATGCTGCGCCTGAAGCCCGGCTGCACCAAGCGACAGGAAGTACCGCCTGTCCTCTTCGACGATAATCTGATCGCCGCCGCGCAGGCGCGTATCCAGTTGCGGTTCGCTGTAAAGACGATTGATGGATGTAGCGTAGATCCGGCCGGCGCGAACCAGTCGGATCTGCGGGTTGGCAAGCGCGGGCTGAACCCCCCCGCCCTGCGCGATCAGGCCGAGAACGGTGAACGACCGGTCCGGCAGCGGATATGATCCGGGCGCATTCACGCCGCCCACGAGATCGACCGAATTGCCGCGCCCCTCGGACAGGCTCAACTGCACCTGCGCTGAAGGCACGATCGCTTCCAGCGCCTCCTGAATGCTCTCCCGCGCAACTTCGGGAGACATGCCTGCCACCTGCGTGCTGCCCACATAAGGCACGAAGATCGTCCCGTTCGGCGCGACCCGGAGATTCGTCAGCGGGACCGCGCGCTGCTCGTCCGTACTCAGAAGCGAGTTTTCGTTGCTGTCCCAGATCGTGAGATCCAGCGCGTCGCCTGCGGCAATCACTTGCCCGCGGGACCCGGCGCTGGCGGCGATCCATTGCCGATGCGGTTCACCCGTAAGCGGCCATTCGGCCAGGGTTGGCAGGAAGTCGCGCGTCACGGCATAGACCGCGAAATCCGCCGCGTCATCGTCGGCGCCTTGAAGTATCTCTCGTTCCAGCGGCGCCCCGCGCGGCAACGCACAGGCGGCAAGGCCAAGACAGATCAGAACAACAATACCGACGCGCGATATGCGCTTCATACTCACCCGCCCGCCTTGTTCGTTAAAGTCGTCTTAATACTCTTCGAACGACAATAGGCAGGTGACCAGAACGGTCAACGATTTGCGTTCGGAAAGGCAGTAATGTGCGAGTTTTGGTCCTTGGAGCAACAGGTCGATTGGGGCAGATGCTGCGATGGGCGTGGCGCGATCGGCCGGGCTTCGATGTCACATGGCAGACCAGACGGGCGATGCCGAGCGACGACTGGCTGGTTCTGGACCCGCTGACAGAGCCTGAACGCCTGAGGCAGGCCGCATCTGGGCGCGACGCCGTTGTGGTGCTGGCGGGCGTCGTACCTGGCCGAACCGAACCGATGTCCGACAATACGCGCCTGGCATTGGCGGCCGTGAATGCGGTTGCCGAGGACGGCCCGCATGTTTTTCTGGCCTCTTCGGCGGCGGTGTACGGATGCCCCGAAACGCCATGCCGGGAAACGACGCTCCCACGGCCCACGACCCATTACGGGCATGCCAAATTGCGGATGGAGCGGGCGGCCCGCGCCCGGATCCCGGCGGTCACCTGTCTCAGGATCGGCAATGTGGCCGGGGCCGATGCGCTTCTGCGCACGCGCGGTCAGGAAAGCGGGCCGGTTGCGCTGGACCACTTCCCCGACGGGCGCAGCCCCAGCCGCAGCTATATCGGCCCGGCCAGCTTCGCCCGGGTTCTTGCCGAACTGATCGAAGCCGGTGCGCGCGGCGTTCGGTTGCCCCCGACACTGAACATTGCAGCACCCGAACCGGTCGAGATGGCGGACCTTCTGGAAGCGGCCGCTATCCCGTGGGAAACCCGCCCCGCCCCGCCCGACGCTCTGGCCAGATTGGACCTCGATGTAACGAGACTGAGCAAGCTTGTATCCTTGCCGGTCGCGACCGGCACGCCGGCCTCTCTCATCGCGGAGTGGCGCACCTACCCCGGACAGGGCGGTGCGATCCGGTGACCTGGTACAAACGCGCGTTCGATCTGCTGCTGGCGAGTATTCTGGCAATCGTTCTGGCCCCGGTCCTTGTGGGCCTGCTTATCTGGCTTTGGTGGGTTCAGGGCTGGCCCGTGTTCCATGTTTCCGAACGGATGCGCAGCCCGGACCGGGCGTTCCAGCTTGTCAAATTCCGCACGATGACGTGCGCCCGGGCCGATAGCGGTGTCTCGGGCGGTGACAAGTCCGACCGGATCACGCCCGCGGGCAAATGGCTCCGCGATCGCCGGCTGGATGAGCTTCCGCAGCTTTGGAACGTGTTCAGGGGCGATCTCAGCTTCGTAGGGCCGCGCCCCCCGCTGCGCCTTTATGTCGAAAGGTTCCCGGATGTCTATGCAGGGGTGCTCAGAAGCAGGCCAGGGATCACCGGGCTTGCGACACTGGTCTACCACCGCCACGAAGAGCGGCTGCTGTGCCGTTGCAGAACGCCGGCGCAGACCGACGCCGTCTATGCCCGGGCCTGCATCCCCCGGAAAGCGCGGCTCGATCTCCTGTATCAGCGCCACTGCAGCTTGTGTTTCGACACGGTCCTGATGCTGAAGACGATCCGCCGGGTGGTTGCACGCTAGGCCGGCGCGGGAGGCGCCCAAGCCCGGTTTGACCTCTTAGACAAATCATGTCAGCACTCGGCGATCAGGGGCACAAGGTGATACGGATGACAGACAAGATCCTCCTGACCGGGGGGGCGGGATATATAGGCTCTCATACCTATCTCGCCCTGGTCGAAGCCGGATACGAGGTCGTCATCCTCGACAGCTTCGCAAATGCCCATGCGGATGTGCCGGACAGGCTTGCCCGGATTTCCGGCGCGCCGGTGACCTGCATAACCGGCGATGTGCGCGATAGCGCTTTGCTCGATCGGATCTTTTCCAGCCACCGGATTACAGCGGTTGTCCATTTCGCCGCCCTCAAATCTGTGGCCGAGAGCGTCCAGATGCCACTGGCATATCTGGAGAACAATCTGGGCGGGCTTCTGGTGCTACTTGCCGCGATGGACCGGGCCGCGTGCCGCAAACTCGTGTTTTCCTCCTCCGCCACGGTTTATGGAATCCCCGATGAAACCCCGACGCCCGAAAGCGCCCCGCGGCGCAGCATGAACCCTTACGGCAAAAGCAAAATCATGAGCGAGGAGGTTCTGGAGGAGCTTGACGCGGCCAATGCGGATTGGGCCATCGGCATCCTGCGCTATTTCAACCCCGCCGGCGCGCACAGCTCCGCGCTTCTGGGCGAAAACCCCCGCGATCTGCCGAACAACCTGATGCCGTTCGTGGCAAAGGTCGCCTTGGGTGAGCTGCCGCGGATTCAGGTCTTCGGAAATGATTACGACACGCCCGACGGCACCGGCGTCCGCGATTACATTCATGTCGAGGATCTGGCGCGGGGGCATGTTCTGTCACTGGACGCCCTCATCTCCAAAGGGCAAAGCCATCTGGTCAATCTGGGGACGGGGCGGGGTCAGTCCGTTCTGGAAATCATCGCCGCCTATTCGGACGCCAGCGGTCACGATCTGCCATTCGAGATTGTGGCCCGCCGGCCCGGCGATGTACCCATCTATTGTGCGCGCACCGAACGGGCGAAGGAGGTGCTTGGCTTCTCGACGGAAAAAAGCCTCGCCGACATGTGCCGGAGCAGTTGGGCCTGGGCGATGCGCGGTGGGTCGAGCTAGATCCACGCCGCGTCACCCTGCCTGCGGACAGCGCATGCAAGGACGGCCCCGCCTGGGGGCCGTCAAGCTTCCGTGAGTGTACCGATCCAGATCAGGGTGCAAGACTGCCCGTGGTGGTGGTGGTCGTCGAATCGTCTCCACCGCCGACGACGACCGCCAGGAGGAGGCCGGCCCCAGCGGCTGCGGCGATGCCGGTTCCCGCGAACCCGGTTCCCGCGCCCGCAGGCAATGTGGCGGTCGGTGCCGCAGGTGTCGTCAGTCCCGCGGCCTGAGCCTGCGCCTGGGTCAACTGGCAGGTTCCACCCACGACCGCACCGCCGAATGATGTGCATTGGCTGGGCGTGACCTGAGCGGCAGCCGGAACGGCGAAGGTTGCGGCGAGAGCCGCAGCTGCAAAAAAGACCGGGGTGCGTTTCATCGGGGGAACTCTCCAAACAGTGAACAAGACCTTATCATTTTGGTAGCATCTGAGGCCTATCCGATCAACGGGACAGGCAGGGCCGCGGCGGCCGGGCGGCAAACCGCTAATCGATCACGCGCTCCAGCAAAATATAGCCCAAATCGGTCCCAACCCATTGCCGGGAGCGGCGCATGACAGAATAGCTAAAATTGTCTGTATCTCGCCAATACGTGTTTTCGATACGGTCTGTGCCCGAGCGGCATGTCTCTTGAAAACGCCGGGTGGCGTAGGCCTGTCCGAAAACGGTGATACGCTCCGGGCCGGCGTCGGCAAGATGGCAGTCAAACCGGGTCACAACGATCTGGTCGAGACCGTCCAGATGGCGATATCGGCGCGTATAGACCATCGGCCCGTCGCCCCGCATCGCCGCCAGAACCGGCGCCGTCTCCGCGGTGTAGAGATCCTGACCAAGGCCTCTTGTCCCGGTCAGAACGCCCCCGGCTTCGCTCAGTGTGCTGGCATCGCCCGCCTGCCAGGTGACCACACCCCGGTTTTCCGCGACCTGAACCAGACCGGCGCGCCGCATGCGGGTTTCGGAAAAACCCACCAGAAAGGGGCTTTCGAAGCCTTGAGCCGCGAGACTGGCCCGTGTCACGGTAAACCCGTCATTCCCGCGATCTTCACGGCTTTGCACCCATTCGCCGGCAAGCGGGCCAAGCTGTGCAAACGGATCGGTGGTGGCGCCGGGGCCGCACCCCCACAGGGCGAATGCCAGAACGATGCCCAGTCCGATCCTCATCGCCACACCCGTGCCCATTGATCGTCGATGCGATGGGTCTGCCCCTGCCGCACCCGGTCATGAAGCCGGCCCGGGACGCTCAAGCGCGCGCCGCCGTCGCGCGTAACCGGCCGGATTGTCGTGCCGACACTTTGCTGGCTGGGCCGCCCGGTAAACCAGCTGACCGGAATGCTGAGCGTGATGCCCTTGTCGAAGCTGCCTTCGCCAAACTCCTCCGCCGATGCGTCGGTGAGCGTGGCAAAGGCACCAACGCGCCATCCATTGGCGAATTCCCGGGAGATGGTCAGCGTTGCGCCCAGATCGCCCGCGAGGTACCGACCCACGTCAAGCTGCGCCCGGAAGCCGTTATCAAATCGGTAGTACGCTGACAGATGGCCGGTCACCACATCATAGTCCCTTACGCCGAAGAGCATGTCGTAGTCGCGCTGGATCGCGTAATTGATCTCGGCGCCCAAAGCCAGCCGGCTGTCCACCGGCGCCCAGAGCAGCTCCGCAGAGACGCCGGCGAACATGCGCTCCAGATAGCCGATCGTGACCCGGCCATAGACGTCATCTCCCAAGCTTCGGTAGTGGGCGAAAGTCAGCGTCTCGATGACCGGGCTGTCATTGCCTTCGTAGAGTGGCAGGCTGGTCCGCACCGGCGGCAGGCGCGAGGGGGAGACACGTGCCCGATCAAGCGTGCCGGCCAGACGTTGCGCGATCGATCCTTCCACGACCCAACCGGGCTGAAACTCATAGCTGCCGCGCAGGCGCAGACCCAGATCCAGCAGCACGGGGTTTTCCGGGTCGAAGAAACTCGTGCGAGTGTAAGGCCCCAACGACCACAAAAGGCGCGGGTAAAGCTCCGCCACCAGATCCTCCGGATCGGTTGGAGCGGCGGCCGTGATACCTGTGACGGCGCGCAACGCCTCGGCCGCGTTCGGCGCAACGTCGAGGGCCTCCAGATCGGAGCGGCGCAGCACGACCGTCGACAAGGCAAGCCCCTGATCCATCAACACGATCCGGAAGGTTTCGACCGAGAGCGGCATGGTCGTATGCAGCACTCGGGCGGTTCTGCCGATCGCCTGCGCAGTGGCGAGGTAGCGGGTGTTCTCGACACGGATCTCAACGCTGTCCGCGCGGATGTCATATGCGACCAGGATCTGCCCCTCGGCCTCCAGCGCGGCCCGCAGACGGTCAGCCAGCGTCGCGTCGATACCGGGGATCTCGCGCCAGGTTTGCGCCCACGCATCTGGCGCTTCGGCGCGCGCGGGGCGTGGCACGATCGGCGGTGGCGCGGTCTGGCGCAGCCCGCCGGAGGGCGGGCGGGCCGGGTTGAAGGAAAGCTGGGCCGTCAGGCCAAGCTCCGACCCGTAGAGGTAATATCCGCCCAATCTCAAACTGTCATTGACCTGATACTCCATGCCGAAGTTCCAGGGGGACTGCCGTGTGAAAACGCCGCGACCGGTTTCCGGCCGATAGGCATCGGATGAGTATTCGACCTTGAACCCGAGCCGGTCGGTCGGCCGCCATTCCAGACCACCGAAAAACGCGGCTTCGCCCCGGAACCATTGATCGACGGACAGCTCGCCGCCGGTGCTGTTCGGATCGAAGGTCGGGCGTGTGCCGGAGACAGGCGCCCCGAAGGAGTTGTAGCTGCCAAGACGGCCCCAGCCGACACCGGCGGTCAGCGTCAGATCCGTTCCGAACCGTCGGGAGGCGACCACATATTCGCCCGCGTAGATGCCGGTTCCGACGAAATCCTGAAGCCCGATCACGACCGAGGGCCAATAGCGCCCCTCTTCCAGCACCTGATAGCGGAGATCGAAGCTGCGGTCGTAATAGGTCTCGAACCCATCGGCATTCCAGTCCGCCGTCGCCGCGTATCGAAACGATCCCGACAGGCGCGGCGTTATCTGGAAGCTCAGCGTGTTCCGGGTGATGCCGCCAAAATGCGATACGGTGATGTTCAGCTCGCCATCGGGCTGCATCTGGGCGGAGGGCATATCGACAAGCCCGGTGGCCCCAAAGAAGTTGAGGCTTGGTCGTGTGATCGTATCGGGTTGCAGGTCCTGGCCCATGGCGGGCAAGGCCAGGCCAACGATGATCGAAAGCGCCGCCATACCTGCCCTTGCGGCGCCTGCCCCCCGCGGCCGCGCGTGCGGACCGGCAGTGTGCGAGACCTCTGGCCGTGCCCCTGCCGCCCGCCTCATGAACTTATGCGCTGTCACGACGCCCCCACGCCGCGCGTGTCTTCGTCGGGCATCGGCGGTTTGAGCCACCGGGCCACAAGCGCGCGGGCGCGCCTCGCATCGCCCGAGGCGATGGCTTCCCGCGTGCCCCGGATGATGGAGGCCACCTCGATTTCCGATAGAAGAGGTTCCTGCGCGAAGAGAATCTTGGGATGGCGCGTGGCCGATATGGTCCCCGAAACGGTCAGTTCCTCCTGCAGTTTTTCACCGTTCCGCAGCCCGGTGAAGACGATTTCGATATCGCCGTCAGGTGTCTCGTCATCCTTCACGGTGTAGCCCGCGCGTTCTATGACCTGGCGCGCAAGCTTCCAGACCGATACCGGCTCGCCCATCTCCAGCAGAAAGACCTCGCCGTCGCGGGCCATGGCACCGGCGCGCAGCACCAGATGAACCGCCTCCCGCACGGTCATGAAATAGCGGATCACGTTCGGATCCGTCACGGTGACCGGCCCGCCGCGATTGACCTGTTCCTGAAACAGCGGCACGACGGAGCCGGAAGAGCCCAGAACATTGCCGAACCTGACGATACCGAAGGCGGTTTCGGGATGCCGCGACGCGAAATCCTGGACGACCAGTTCAGCGATGCGCTTGGTGGCGCCCATGACGCTTGTGGGCCGGACGGCCTTGTCGGAGGAGATCAGGACAAAACGTTCCACCCGTCCATCGGCGGCCTCGCGCGCCAGCGTGTGAGTGCCGAGCACATTGTTTTTCAGCCCGGCCAGCGGATTGAGTTCGACCAGGGGGACATGTTTGTAAGCGGCCGCGTGAAGAACGACCTGAACGCCGTTTTCCTGGATCACCTGCCGCACCTGCCGCGCATCGGTCACCGACCCCAGAACCGGAACGATCTCCACCCCGCTGCCCTTGTTCAGGGGGCGAAGTTCCATTTCGATATTGTAAAGCGCAAGCTCGCTCAGTTCATAGAGAACCAGCCGGCTGGGCGCACAGGCCAGAACCTGGCGAGCCAGCTCCGCCCCGATAGAGCCCCCCGCGCCCGAGATCAGCACGGATCGCCCGCTATAACTGCCGCAGGCTTCTTCCAGCTCAGCGGTCACCTGCGGGCGCTGCAGATAGGAATGGGCGTCAAGCGTGGTCAACCGTTCAAGCAAGGGCTCTTCGCCGATCAGCTGCGAGAACGATGGCAGGGTCTGCACTTCAAGGCCCTTGTCCTGAAGATTGCGGGCGATCCGTGCCTGTTTCGGCTGGCTGAGGGACGGGATCGCAAGCAACACACGATCCACGTTCAGCTCCGTCACGAGGGTGTCTATCCGCACCGGCGCATGGACCGGGAGCCCGGCGATCAGCAGACCGTGGAGCGCCCGGTTGTCGTCGACAAACGCGACGGGGTCGATTGTTTCATGCGATTTCAGGGCGGTCGCAAGCTGCATCCCGGTTGTTCCGGCGCCATAGATCAACACGCGGCATCGCTTCGTGTCCCACCGGTAGATCGCAAGGAGTATCTGGTACATGACCACGCGACTGGCGGCGGAAAGCAAAAAGAAGGTGATGCCGAAATCGATGTGCAGACTTGGCGGAATATCAACGGAAAACAGCCCGCTCAACACCGCGGCTCCGATCGCCAGATAGATGGCGAAGGCCATGGTTTTTGCCACGCCGCGCCACTCATACGCACTGACCCGGATATCCGGGACGCCTAGCAAGACGGAAATCACCGCGCCAAGGGCCATCAGGTAGGGCAGGATCGGCAGCACGAATTCCAGGGTTTGCAGGGGCGGAACGGGCATCGCCTGAACCGCGAAGGAAAACACCAAAGCCAGCGGGATCAACACCACGTCCACGATCAGCAAGGTGACCTTCTTTTCGCGGCGCGTGAGAGATTTGACGAAATTCAGCATTCACAGTCCAGATCGGGTGCCTTTCTTTCGAAAGGCCAAAGGAGCAAAGGGGAACATGGCACCCGAAGGCGACCAAGTTTGGTCTCTTTGCCCCGATCCACCGTGGGCGTTATTGGTTTCCCAATTCTTAACGCTACCAAACATTCATCGCCCGCGACGAGGCATCGGATGCTGCGCCTGCGAAATCCCGCCGATGACGATTCGCCATGGCTGGCCTTGGCGGAGCGGGCGCGGGTTGCTATGGCTGCAAAGCCCATACAGACAAGGACAGCTCATGCCATCGCCCATTTCACGCAAAGCGCTGGTCACCGGGTCTTCCGGCTTCATCGGATACCACCTTTGCAAGCGACTACTGGCCGATGGATGGCAGGTGGTCGGCATAGATGCGCTCACCGATTACTACGATGTCAGGCTGAAGACTCGCAGGCAGGGAGAGTTGCTGCAAAACCGGGGCTTCCAGACTGTGACGGAACGGATCGAGACTCCGGGCATTCTGGATCGGCTTTTCGCCGATCACAGGCCCGACGCGGTCATCCATCTCGCGGCGCAGGCGGGTGTGCGGTATTCGATCGAAAACCCCGAAAGCTACGTCAATGCCAACCTGGTCGGAACATTCCGGGTGCTGGAGGCCGCCCGTGCGGTGCCGCCTGCGCATCTGCTGCTGGCCTCGACCTCCTCGGTCTACGGGGCAAGTGCTGATATGCCCTACGCGGAAACGGCAAAATCGGACACGCAGATGTCGTTCTACGCGGCCACCAAGAAAGCCAACGAGGCGATGGCCCATTCCTATGCCCATCTCTTCGGACTTCCGACGACCATGTTCCGCTTTTTCACCGTCTACGGACCCTGGGGTCGCCCGGACATGGCGCTCTTCAAGTTTACCAAGGCGATTCTGGAAGGCGCACCCATCGACATCTACAATCACGGCGATATGGCGCGCGACTTCACCTATGTGGATGACCTGGTCGACGGCATCGTGCGGCTGATCAATGTGGCACCCGTCCGTCCCGGGGAGGCGGAGGAGATTGCCGAGGGCGACAGCCTCTCGCCCGTGGCGCCCTGGCGCGTTGTGAACATCGGCAACTCGGAGCCCGTCCAGTTGATGGATTTCATCGCCGCGATCGAGGACGCGATCGGCAAGCCCGCGATCCGCAACATGATGGATATGCAGCCGGGCGACGTTCCGGCGACCTGGGCCGATGCGGATCTGCTGCACAGGCTGACCGGCTATACGCCGCAGACAAAGGTTGCCGACGGGGTTGCGCGTTTTGTGGCGTGGTATCGTGATTTCTATGATGTCTAGGCACCTCGCCTTGCCGAAAAGCCGGTGATAAGCTTCACGAAATCCAGCCCGAAAAGGGCGTGACAAAAGGGCAGTGGGCGCATGCGTATTGCGATGATTGGAACGGGCTATGTCGGTCTTGTCTCCGGGGTGTGTTTTTCGGATTTCGGGCATGACGTTGTCTGCGTCGACAAGGATCCGCGCAAGATCGAGATGCTTGATGCGGGCAAGGTGCCCATCTACGAGCCGGGCCTCGACGCGCTGCTGGCCAAGAATGTGGAGGCCGGGCGGCTGACCTTCACAACCGATCTGGCCCGGGCGGTCGACGGGGCCGAAGCGGTGTTCATCGCAGTCGGAACGCCCACGCGGCGCGGCGACGGTCATGCGGATCTGACCTATGTGATGGCGGCGGCGGAAGAGGTTGCAAATGCCCTGACCGGCTACACCGTGATCGTGACCAAATCGACCGTGCCCGTCGGGACGAACCGAAAGGTGAAACAGGTTGTCGCCAAGGCGAACCCGTCCGCTGAGTTCGATGTCGCCTCGAACCCGGAATTCCTGCGCGAAGGGGCCGCGATCGACGATTTCATGCGCCCCGACCGTGTGGTGGTCGGCGTGCAGACGGAGCGCGCGGGCGAGGTCATGGCCGAAATCTACCGCCCGCTGTTTCTGCGCGACTTTCCGATCCTGACGACCGATCTGGAAAGCGCCGAGATGATCAAATATGCTGCCAACGCTTTTCTCGCGACGAAAATCACCTTCATCAACGAGGTTGCCGCGCTCTGCGAAAAGGTCGGCGCGGATGTGAAGGAGGTTTCCCGCGGGATGGGTCTGGACGGCCGTATCGGCAACAAGTTCCTGCATGCCGGACCGGGCTATGGCGGATCCTGTTTTCCGAAAGACACATCCGCCCTGGCCCGGATCGGGCAGGAACACGCGGTGCCGCAGCACATCGTTGAAACGGTGATCCGCGTGAACGACCATGTGAAGCATCGCATGATCGAAAAGCTGCGCGATCTCTGCGACGACAGCTTCAACGGCAAAACCATCGCGGTTCTGGGGGTGACGTTCAAACCCAATACCGATGACATGCGCGATGCGCCGTCCCTGAGCATCGTGCCGGCCCTTGTCGGTGGTGGCGCAAAGGTCCGCGTCGTGGACCCCCAGGGCCACCGCGAAGGGGAAAGCCTGCTGCCCGGTGTCAGTTGGTTCGATGATCCGTACAAGGCCGTAAACAATGCCGATCTGGTAGTTATCCTGACCGAATGGAACGAGTTTCGGGCATTGGACCTGGAGCGCATGGCCAAAAAAATGGCAACGCCCCGCATGGCCGATCTGCGCAATATCTATTCGGCCAGAGATGCCAAGCGGGCCGGGTTCGAGGCATACACCGCCGTCGGGCGCGGGTAGACGGGATCGGCCCAGAGCGCCGCCCTTCAGGAGTGCGACCGGAGTTTCGAGCTAGGCGATGCCTGCGCGCAGGCAATCATGTAGGTGCAGAAGACCGATGGGGCGCCCTGTATCGTCGACCACGAACAGTGCTGTGATCTTGCTTTCCGACATCATCGCCATCGCCTCGGCCGCCAGCATGTCCGGGCCGATGCTGCGTGGATTGCGCGTGGCCACATCACCGGCGGTTCTGTCCATCAGGCCATCCATATTGCGCCGAAGATCCCCGTCGGAGATCACACCGATCAGTTTGTGATCGCCGACCACACCTGCGATGCCGAAGCTTTTCTCGCTCATCTCAAGGAGTGTGTCGCCCATCGCGGTCTCGGCGCGAACCAGCGGCAATTCCTCGACGCCGTGCATCAGCTGGGCCACCTTGCTGAGCTGGGCGCCAAGCTTGCCGCCGGGGTGGAAGGTGCGGAAATGCTCGGGCAGGAACCCGCGCCGCTCCATGACCGCCACAGCCAGGGCGTCGCCAAGCGCCAGTGTAAGCGTGGTCGACGTGGTGGGCGCCATGCCGATGATGCAGGCCTCGGGCGCAGACGGAAGGGTAAGCCTGAGATCGGCCGCACGCATCAATGTGCTGTCGGCCTGACCGGATATGCCGATCATCGGAATGGAAAATCGCGCCACATGGGCCACGATATCCCGAAGTTCCGCCGTTTCCCCGGAGTTGGAGATGAGGATTGCCAGATCGCCGGGCATGATCATGCCCAGATCGCCGTGGCTCGCCTCCGCAGGGTGTACGAAGGCGGATGGGGTCCCGGTGGAGGCCAAGGTGGAGCTTATCTTTCGCGCGATGTGGCCGGATTTGCCGATGCCGGACAGGATGACCCGGCCCTTCACGTCCAAAATCGCCTCTACCGACGCTTCGAAATCCGGCGGGAGGTTCTCCGCCATGTCGGAAACCGCCTGCCCTTCGATCCGCAGAACGCGGGCCGCTGTGTCGCGGATCATCTGATCGAATGTCTTGTCCATATCCGGTTCCATAGCCCAAGGATTCGCCAAAGGACAGAGGCCGGGTTTTCAACCGGGCGCGGGGCTGCCATAGCTCTTCGCAGTGCCAGACACCACGATGGAGACCCCATGAACCGCCGTTTCGGCAAGCCGCCCGACCCGACCCGCCGCTATACGCCCCGTGCCGGTGTCTATGCGATCATCCACTGCGGCGATGGGCTTCTGGCGACGTTTCAGGAACGCCCGCGGCCTGAATTCCAGCTTCCCGGCGGCGGTATCGACCCCGGCGAAAGCGCCATCGCGGCGTTGCATCGGGAAGTGATGGAGGAAACCGGACACCGCATTTGCGCGCCGCTCCGGATGGGGATGTTTCATCGCTTCACCTACATGCCGGAATACGATCTCTGGGCGCAGAAGCAATGCCACGTCTATCTGGCCCGTCTGGGGCTTCGGATCGGCCCCCCCTCCGAGCCGGGTCACTGGCCGGTGTTTCTTCCCTGGGCAGAGGCGGCAGAGCGACTGGCGGTTTCCGGCGACAGGCATTTCGTTTCGCAAGCCATGGCGCGGCTCAGCTAGCCGCGCCGGTGTATTCCAGCAAGATAGCCGACACGTCATCGGGAAAATCCGAGCCGTTGGCGTAGCCTTGCAAGTCGGTCAGGAGACCATCGAGAAACCGCCGCCCGGTTTGCAGGCGCCCGGCTTGCAGCATCTTGGTCAGCCAGTCCTCCCCCAGCATGTCCCCGTGAGGCCCGGGGCATTCGGTCAACCCATCGGAATAGATCAGCAACCGGTCGCCGGGGGCCAGTTCGGCCTCCAGCGTTTCATATTCCGCGTCGGGCAAGAGACCGACGGGCAGACCACCCCGGCCCAGAAACTCCACCCGGCCATCGCGGCGCTGCACGGCAGGATGGGGGTGGCCGGCCTGGACCATCGAGATCCTGCCTGTCGGCAAATCCAGGATGACGAGACAGAGCGTGAAGTAGAGATCGGTTTCGACTTCCTCCAGCATCAGGCGGTTCAGACGCGCGGCCACCAGATGTGGAGAAAGGGGCGCATAGCCACCGCCCGCCCGTCGTTCCAGCGCGATGTTCTGTTCCGGAGAGGCCGAGGTCAGCCGTCCGGCCAGCCGCGCGGTCATCATGGCGGAGGTCACGCCGTGACCCGACACATCCAGCGAAAACAGCCCGATCTGACGGTCAGAAACCGGAAAGTATCCGACAAGATCGCCGCCCACATGTCCGCTGGACCGCAGCAGGAACGAGGCCATCGCCGTATCGAACTGACGCATTGTATCCTGCAGAAGCGAGGCCTGAAGCTTCTTGGCCTCCATCAGGTCGCGATCAAGCGCATCGTAAAGCGCGCTGATTTCGGACAGGGCCGCGCTGACCATCTTGTTCTTTGCCACCAGCTCCCGCTGCATGGCCACGATCCGTTCACCCGCGTGAATGCGTGCGCGCAATTCCGGGCCATTCACCGGCTTGGTCAGGAAATCATCGGCCCCGGCATCCAGACCATGCGCGATGGCGTTCTTGTCGCTTTTCGATGTCAGAAGCAGGATATAGGCATAGCTTTCGCGCGCCATGGCACGCACACGGCGACAGAATTCAGGACCATCCATTCCCGGCATCACCCAATCGCTTACAATCATCGTGATCGTCGGGTCCGCCAGAAGCTCAAGGGCGATTTCGGGGCGCTCACAAGACAGAACGTCGTGCCCCCATCGCTTCAGAAGTGAGCAGAGCAGCGTTCTTTGGGCCCTGCTGTCATCCAGCACCATCACCCGCTCGCGCGGCCGGGCAGGGTCCAGCGTCGGCACATGTGCCGACGGGCGCAGGGAAAGGTTCATGTTCGGCACCGGCACGACAGGGTTTTTCCGTTCTCCCGGAAACTCGTCGCATGGCGGGCCTTAATGGACCATGAAAGCGAAAATGCGAACGATCTCGCGAGTGACGCGAAACTTAGCCTTAACTCTCGCCCCCGTAAGACCTTGGACCAATCTCAGGCAGAGGACGCTCATGATCGACTGGGACAGATTGAACGAACTGCGCCGCGACATCGGCGAAGACGACTTCCTGGAGGTGGCCGAACTCTTCGTCGAGGAATTGGCGGAGGTGATGAACCGTCTTGCCATCGCGCCGGCCACGGCAACACAGAATGATTTCCACTTTCTGCGCGGCAGTGCGGCCAATCTGGGCTTCGTTGAATTCGCCAGCCGCTGCGCCGCCGCCGAAGAGGCGTTGGGAACGGGCCAGTCCATTGATTTCCAATCCCTTTGTGAAATCTACACAAAGTCTCTGGCCGAAGCGGCGGGCGTCTTGCCCACGGCAAGTCAGGCCGCCTGAGATCCCGGTCAGATCAGGAATTGCGCCAGAAGATCGTCATCGGTGATATCGCGCACGGCAAAACCGCGCGCGCCGATACGGGCGAACAACCCGTCGAACTGCTGCGGATCCCGCGTTTCGATGCCGATTAGGACGGATCCGAAATTCCGTGCGGATTTCTTGAGATACTCGAAGCGTGCAATGTCATCATCCGGGCCCAGAAGGTTGAGGAACTCCTTCAACGCACCGGGGCGCTGCGGTAGACGCAGAATGAAGTACTTCTTCAATCCCTGATACCGCATCGCACGTTCCTTGACCTCGGGCAGGCGTTCGAAATCGAAATTGCCGCCGGATGTCACGCAGACCACGCTCTTGCCCTTGATCTCTTCAGAAACACTGTCCAGCACGTCGACGGCCAAGGCGCCGGCCGGTTCCAGAACGATGCCTTCGACATTCAGCATCTCGCCGATCGTCACGCAGATCCGGTTTTCCGGCGACAGAAGCACGCGCGACGGGTCGATATCCCTGAGCACCTCGAAGGTCCGCGCGCCGATTTGCGCGACCGCCGCGCCATCCACGAAGGTGTCGGTGATCGGGACGGTCACGGGTTTTCCGGCGGCCAGCGCCGCGGTCAGGCTGGGGCCGCCTTCGGGCTCCACCAGTGTCAGCCCCGTATCGGCCCCGACGCCGCGCAGATAGCGCGCAACACCCGAAGACAGACCGCCCCCGCCCACAGGCAGGATCATCAGATCAGGTGCATGCCCCAACTCGTCAAGCACCTCCAGCGCGACCGAGGCCTGTCCCTCGATCACGTCCGGATCGTCGAAGGGCGACAGGAAATGCGCGCCTTTCTCCGCACAGAACGACTGCGCGGCGGCGAGGGTTTCATCGAAGAAATCACCGATCAAAGTGATCGAAACCGCGCCGCCGCCAAAGGCGCGCGTCTTCTCGATTTTCTGTTTCGGTGTGGTGACCGGCATGAAAACGGTGCCCTGCACCCCGAAATGCTGGCACACATAGGCCACGCCCTGGGCATGGTTGCCGGCGCTGGCACAGACGAATTGCCTTTGATCCGGGTTATCGGCCAACGCCTTGCGCATCGCATTGAAGGCGCCGCGGATCTTGTAGGACCGCACCGGGCTCAAATCTTCGCGTTTCAGCCAGATATCGCAACCATGGCGATCCGAGAGATGCACATTCCGCTGTAGCGGTGTGGGCGGAAAAAGCGCGCGCATCGCCTGCTCGGCCGCACGGGCGGTATCGGTGAAATCACTCATCCCATCGGCCTGCCGTGAAATCCCGGCGCTGTCCAGCACCTAGTTCAGCGCGCGACCTTCGACCAGATTTCCGTAAAGCGTGGTCATCAGCGCCAGATTGACCAGGAGTTGAAGCCACAACACGAAAAAGACCAGAACGAGGCCGATCAATGGAACGAACTGCAAGACGCCATTCAGCAATGCAAAAACGATCGGGATCACGATGATCGGCAACAGGATTGCGCCGGACACGGGGCGTGTGAGGGACCAGCTTTCCCCAAGCCCCATCGGCTTCCCAAGGGCGGCGGAGGGCAGGATCAGGCCGATCCGGGTCACGACCCAGAGAAATCCGATCGTGACGCCAAGGCTCAGAAATCCGAAAATCGACGGCGATTCCGTAAAGGCCCGGATGACTACGCTCAAGACGGAGAAGGCGACGGCGATCAAAAGGATGATCACAAAGATACGGAACGCCGCCCAAAGATAGCGCCCGACGAAGGACCAGTTCCAGTTTGGCAGGAGAAGACCTCCACGTTCTTCGAGGAGGACGTAACGGTGCCAGCCCACAGCAGCCCAAGCATAACTTATGACCGAGACCGCGAGCAGAAGAAGCACGTAGAGCAAGACCGTTCCCGCATTTTCTAAAAGATACGCTTCAAAACGCTCTACTTCTTCGTGGTAACCAGGAGCAGTCTGATCCATCGCCATGAGGTCTGGCCCCGCCAGTGAAGTAACCAGTGCCACGGTCAGCGCGTAGGGCAGGATCGTCAGAAGCAAGGTCAATCTCGCGGCCTGACCCAGATTGCCGAAAACCTGCTGCACCACATGCCGCAGCAGTTGATACCCGTAGTCCATTCCCGATCTCCGCCCGTCTTGCCCCGACCCTGAAAACCCGCTATCCGCCCGTCGGTCAATATCAAAACCAGCCCGGAGTTCCCATGTCCGCCCCCAAGAAAGTTGTCCTTGCCTATTCAGGTGGCCTCGATACGTCGATCATCCTGAAATGGTTGCAGACCGAGTACGGGTGCGAGGTCGTGACCTTCACCGCCGATCTGGGGCAGGGTGAGGAGCTTGAGCCCGCGCGCAAGAAGGCCGAAATGATGGGGGCAACCTCGATCCATATCGAGGATCTTCGGGAGGAGTTCACGCGGGATTTCGTTTTCCCGATGTTCCGTGCCAATGCTCTGTACGAAGGGCTCTATCTGCTCGGCACCTCCATCGCACGGCCGCTGATCTCGAAACGTCTGGTCGAAATCGCGGCCGCCGAAGGTGCCGACGCGGTTGCCCATGGCGCGACGGGGAAGGGCAACGATCAGGTGCGGTTCGAACTGGCCGCCTATGCGCTCAACCCCGATATCAAGGTTATCGCACCCTGGCGCGAATGGGATCTGACAAGCCGGACGAAGCTGATCGATTTCGCGGAGAAAAACCAGATCCCGATCGCCAAGGACAAGCGCGGAGAGGCCCCGTTCAGCGTCGACGCGAACCTGCTTCACACCTCCTCCGAAGGGAAGGTGCTGGAAAACCCGGCGGAAGAGGCGCCCGACTATGTCTATCAGCGCACCGCCCATCCCGAAGACGCGCCTGACACGCCCGAATACATCGAAATCGGTTTCGAAAAGGGAGATGCCGTCAGCATCGACGGCACCGCGATGTCCCCGGCGACGATCCTGAGCAGGCTCAACGACCTGGGCGGCAAGCATGGGATCGGCCGTCTCGATCTGGTGGAGGGCCGCTTTGTCGGCATGAAATCGCGCGGCATCTACGAGACGCCCGGCGGCACGATCCTCCTGGAGGCGCATCGCGGGATCGAGAGCATCACCCTCGACCGCGGCGCAGCGCATCTCAAGGACGAGCTCATGCCCCGCTACGCCGAGCTCATCTACAATGGCTTCTGGTTCTCCCCTGAACGCGAAATGCTGCAGGCGGCCATCGACCATTCGCAGGCCCATGTCACCGGCACGGTGCGGCTGAAGCTCTACAAGGGCCTCGCCCGGACCGTCGGGCGCTGGTCCGACCACAGCCTGTATTCGGAAGCGCATGTGACCTTCGAGGACGATGCGGGCGCCTACGATCAGAAAGACGCGGCGGGCTTCATCCAGTTGAATGCCCTGCGCCTGAAACTGATCGCATCGCGAAACCGTCGGCTGAAGGGCTGAGCGCGCAATCGCGCCGGCAGGGGCGCAGGCAGAACCTTTCCACCCGGAAACGCGGGCTGGTCAATTTGAAGGATGTATCTATGGCGCTGGAAGACATGGCAGAGCGTATTCAGGCCGGGTTGTCGGGCAAGACCTTCGACGGGTCGTTGAAATTCGATTGCGGCAAGGACGGCGTGATCGTGCTGGCCGACGGTGCCGCCACCACCCATGATCGCGACGCCGACTGCACCATCAAGATATCTCAGGATAATCTGAGCAAGCTTCTGACCGGCAAGCTCAACCCGATGACCGGGGTCATGATGGGGAAACTCAAACTCTCCGGCGATATGGGCGTGGCAATGAAGCTTGTTCCGTTGTTGGGATAGGCCGCCGCCGCAGGCCCGGGTCGGGTCACGCGCGCGCCCGTCGCTACAGCTCCGCCGCGAGCCGCGCGCCCTGATCGATCGCGCGCTTGGCATCCAGTTCCGCCGCCACATCCGCACCGCCGATCACATGGGCGCGGATACCGGCGGCCTCCAGGTCATCCGCCAGGCTCCGTTCGGGAAGCTGACCGGCGCAGAGGACCACCGTGTCGGCCGCAATCAAGGTCGGGTTTTCACGGGCATCGCCGAAGCTCACGTGAAGGCCATCCGCGTCGATCTTCTCGTAATTCACGCCGGTCACCATCTTGACGTTCTTCATCTTCAGAGCGGCGCGATGAATCCAGCCCGTGGTCTTGCCCAGACGTTTGCCGGCCTTCTCGGCCTTGCGCTGGAGCAGCGTGACATCGCGGGCGGCAGGCTCCGGCTGCGGACCCTCGGGCGCCAGCCCGCCCCGGTCCAGCTCCGGGTCGCTGACGCCCCATTCCTTCCGCCAAAGCGCCACATGCTCGGTCGGACTTTCGCCTTCATGGACCAGAAACTCCGCCACATCGAACCCGATACCGCCCGCACCGATGATCGCGACCCGGGGGCCGACCGGAGCCTTGCCCGCCAGCACATCGATATATGACAGCACATTCGGGCCATCCTGCCCGGGGATTTCCGGGTCGCGCGGTTTGACGCCGGTGGCAACCACCACCTCGTCAAAGCCGGAAAGCGCGTCGATGTCGGGGGCCGCGCCCAAACGCAGGTCCACGCCACGCTTCGTCACAGCCGTCTCGAACCACTGCGTCAGGCCTTTGAACTCCTCTTTGCCCGGTATCTCCTTGGCCATGTTCAACTGGCCGCCGATCCGGTCGTCCTTGTCGAACAACACCACCTGATGGCCACGTTCCGCCGCGACCATCGCGGTGGAGAGGCCGGCGGCGCCGGCACCCACAACCGCGATGCGTTTCGCAGCCTTGGCGGGCTCGTACCGCAGCACGGTTTCATGGCAGGCCCGCGGGTTCACCAGGCAGCTGGTCAGCTTGCCGCTGAACGTGTGATCGAGACAGGCCTGATTGCAGGCGATGCAGGGGGCGATTTCATCTGCCCGGCCCGCCTCCGCCTTCGCGACGAACTCCGCATCGGCCAGAAACGGGCGGGCCATCGACACCATGTCGGCGCAACCCTCGGCCAGCACCTCTTCGGCGACATCCGGCATATTGATGCGGTTGGAGGTGATCAGCGGAATGCCCACCTTGCCCATCAGCTTCTTGGTCACCCATGCAAAGCCCTTGCGCGGTACGCTGGTGGCAATCGTGGGAATCCGCGCCTCATGCCAGCCGATCCCGGTATTCAGGATCGTGGCACCGGCCGCCTCGATCGCCTGCGCAAGGGCCGCGACCTCCTCGAAGGTGGATCCGTTCGGGATCAGATCGATCATGCTGAGGCGGTAGATGATGATGAACTCCCGGCCCACGGCCTCCCGGGTGCGACGCACGACCTCGACCGGCAGACGCATCCGGTTCTCATAGGAACCGCCCCAACGATCTTCCCGCTTGTTGGTATGGGTCACGAGGAACTGGTTCAGGAAGTACCCTTCCGATCCCATGATCTCCACACCGTCATATCCTGCCTCCTGCGCGCGCAAGGCGGCGGTGACGATATCGGCGATCTGCTTCTCGATCGCCGCCTCATCCAGCTCTTTCGGGGGAAACGGCGAGATCGGGGATTTTATCGGCGATGGCGCCACACAGTCGGGCGAATAGGCATAACGCCCCGCATGCAGGATCTGCATCGCGATCCGGCCGCCGGCCTCATGCACCGCATCGGTGACCACCTTGTGATTGGCAATATCCTGATCCGAATACAGACCCGCGGCACCGGGAAAAACACCGCCCTCAGGGTTCGGGGCCATCCCCCCGGTGACGATCAGCGCCACCCCGCCACGGGCGCGTTCGGCATAGAACTCGGCCACGCGAGGCCAGTCCTTCGTCTCTTCGAGCCCGGTATGCATCGACCCCATCAGCACGCGGTTTTTCAGGATGCAGAAACCCAGATCCAGCGGCGCAAAAAGATGCGGATAAAGTGCATGAGCCATGGTGACGTCCTCCCGACGCGCAGCTAACTGAGAGCGATGGGGCCTGTCACGCCCAACGCTGCGTCATCTCCCCTTACCGCAAAAGGCTCCGATCCCGCGCCCGGGGAACGGCCGTTGCGGGCTCAATCCTCGCCGGTTTCGGTGCAATGGCGGCGAAAGGCCCGTTTCAGAAGGTCAAGCTCGGCCCGCAACAGCGCAATTTCCGCACGCAGATCTTCGTCCAGCGGCGTGCCGGCCATCAGCGTGATCCGGTCCAGCACCTCACCATCTGCCGCGCTGCGCAGGCTGACCACCTGCACCCCGTCGCTCAGCACCGCCCCCGGCAGGTCGAAACCCACGTGAAACCGGTTCTTTCCGTCGCCGGAGCCGATATCTGCGGTGCCGATCACCCGCTCCATATGCACCGCCTCGATGACAGGCGGCATGTCCGGCGCGGTCAGAACGCCCTCATACCGCCCGCCATGCAGGCGGGTCCGTGTCAACGTCACCATCCGTGCGGCTCCCTCACAAATCGGCCCGTGGGGCGCGAAGTATGGTCATGTCCCATATCGACACCTGATTCATTTGCGGCCCTTCGAAGATCAGATCAAGCCACATCTTCTCCAACCGTTTCTCGTTGATCTTGGAATAGGCCAGATCGAACTCCGCCACGGCACTGTCGCCGTCAAACTGGAACTGGCGGACGATCTGTTCGCAATTCGGCCCATGCTGGACATTCAGGCGCGCGTAAACTTCCAGCGGGCTTTCCAGCGTGGCCCGCAGACCGACCTTCAGGAAATGGTCCCGCGTCAGGCCATCAAGCGCGTCCTGCGGCAGATCCTGCACCACCGACAGGAACGAGCCGTCAAACCGGTAGACATCCAGAATCAGGCCAAACGGCGCCGCGATATCGGTAAGCCGATTGCGGACCTGCCGATAGGACAGCTCCGACAGGCGGGCATCGTGAAACAGCTTCACACCGCCGCCCAGATCCTTGGGCGACGTAACCGAAACCTCGCCTGCGGGCAGAATGGGCACCACCCAGGGCGCAGGTCGAAACGCCCAGTCGCACTGATCTGGCCGCTCGATCCGATCCTGCCCCGATCCGGCATTCAACAGTGCGGCGTCCGCTGCAAGCCGGGCCCGGTCCAATTGATGACGCAGGGAGGAGAGCCGCTTTCGCAGGGCGCGCAGCTCTGCCGGCGGCATGGTATCGGCCTCGTCGGCAATCTCCGCCCAGCGGCGCAGGGCCCGTTTCAGGCTATGACGTTCCAGAAAGCTGATCCCGCGTATCGCCATGCATGTGCCCCTTTTCCCGGATCCGGCGTCATCCCAGTTTTAGCCGAGCCTGGTTAACCGAGTATTCTGCGAAACAGGCCAACATTCCAGAGCGTTCCGGCCGGCCGCGGCGCCACGGCCTCCGGCGGCGGCGCGGGCAGCGCATTGGCCGGTCCCGAAAAAGCTGGATCGCCGCTGTTCGCACCGCTCACTGCGGCCGCGAATTCCCGCAAGGTGGCAAGACTTGCCTCGTCGCTGACCGGTTGTGCGTCCAGCCCCAGAACGCTCAGCGTCGCAATCCGGGCGCCCACATCCAGATAGGCCCGCCAGTATTCCGCCCGCACACCTGCGACGGGGCCCTCACTCGTGTCACGGGCGTGCAGGAAATAGATGTCGCCCTGGTGGAAGCTGTCCAGCACCGTCACCGTGCCCGCATCCTGGCTCCGGCTCAGAAGGCCCAGCCCTTCGTCGGAACGAAAGAACTCGTCCAGTCCGGGGATGGACTCGCGCAGGCTCCCGTTGTCGGACGGTTCCGAAATCGATGCGGTCAGAACCGCGGGAACCGCCGGTTGGCCGGCTCTGCGCGAGTTCGAGATCGCCGCGCAGTTACCCATCAGCACGAAAGCCGTGACCCCCCGGTCCTGGGTTGCGGTCGGGTCCACGCAGAAGCCCGGAGGGCCGGCCACCACCACCTGATCGGTCGTCACCGCGACCTGTGCCGGCGCCGGGCTCGTGTTCCCGCCGGTCCACGGGCCCAGCCCGCCGCACCCTGAAAGCGCCAGCGCGGCGAGCAGAACAAGTGAGTTAGATGTCCATATAGACATGCTTCTCCTCTTTCGCCCCGGGATGGGTTACTGCCCCATACCGGGCCGAGCCCACAAGCTGGGCATACTTCCAAAGCGCACCGGAGGAATAGATCGTCTCGCGCGGACCTTTCCACGCCTCTCTGCGCGCGGCCAGTTCCTCGTCGCTGAGGTCAACGCTGATCTCACCCTTGATCGCGTCAATCGTGATGACATCGCCGTTCTTCAACATGCCGATCGGGCCGCCATGCGCCGCTTCGGGCCCGACATGGCCCACGCAGAACCCCCGCGTCGCGCCGGAGAACCGTCCGTCGGTGATCAGCGCCACCTTCTTGCCCATGCCCTGCCCGCTCAGCGCGGACGTCGTGGCCAGCATCTCGCGCATGCCGGGCCCGCCGGCGGGCCCTTCGTTGCGGATGACGATCACTTCACCCTCTTCATAGGCGCGATCCTGCACCGCCTGAAACGCGTCTTCTTCGCATTCGAAAACCCGGGCAGGGCCGGTGAAGATCTGCTGGTCCTCGCTCATGCCCGCGACCTTCACGATGGCGCCGTCCGGTGCGATATTGCCCTTCAGGCCGACAACGCCGCCGGTTTTGGTGATCGGGTTGGCGACCGTGTGGATCACGCGTCCATCGGCCTCGCCCCGGATCATGTCCAGTTCCTCGCCGATCGTCCGTCCCGAGGATGTCATGCAGTCTTCGTGGATGAGGCCCGCCTTGCGCAGCTCCTTCATGACGACGGGAACGCCCCCGGCCTCGTAAAGGTCTTTCGCAACGAACTGTCCGCCGGGTTTCATGTCCACGAAATAGGGCGTGTCGTGAAAGATGTCGCAAACGTCGAACAGATCGAAATCGATGCCGGCCTCATGGGCGATTGCCGGCAGATGCAGGCCCGCATTGGTCGAGCCGCCGGTACACGCCACCACGCGGGCCGCGTTTTCAAGGCTCTTCCGGGTGACGATATCGCGCGCCCGGATATCCTTTTCGATCAGGTTCATCACCGCCTTGCCCGAGGCGACGCCATACTGTCCGCGGCTTTCATAGGGCGCGGGCATCCCCGATGAATTGAGCAGTGCAAGGCCGACGGCCTCGCTGACGCAGGCCATGGTGTTGGCCGTGAACTGGCCGCCACAGGCCCCCGCGCTTGGGCAGGCGACGCGCTCCATGATCCCCAGCTCGGCATCGGTCATCTGCCCCGCCTGATATTTTCCGACCGCTTCGAACATGTCCTGAACGGTGATGTCCTTGCCCTTGTAATGGCCCGGCAGGATCGAGCCGCCATACATGAAGACCGACGGCGTGTTCAGCCGCACCATGGCCATCATCATCCCCGGCAGGGACTTGTCGCACCCCGCAAGACCGACGATCGCGTCGTAGCAATGGCCACGCATGGTCAACTCGACCGTGTCGGCAATCGCATCGCGGGAGGCCAGGGAGGATCGCATGCCTTCATGCCCCATGGCGATACCGTCCGTGACGGTGATGGTGGTAAACTCGCGCGGGGTCCCGTGGGCCGCCTTCACGCCCTCCTTGACCGACTGTGCCTGCCAGTTGAGTGCGATGTTGCATGGCGCGGCCTCGTTCCAGCAGGTTGCCACACCGACGAAGGGCTGGTTGATATCCTCCTCGGTCAGGTCCATCGCATAGAAATAGGAGCGATGCGGCGCACGGGAGGCGCCTTCCGTCACATGTCGGCTTGGCAGTCGCGATTTGTCGGTCTTCTTGCTCTGCATGGTCGGGCCTCCCTCTGCCATATCCGTTCTGGTCCCGACTGAAATAGCCGTGCAAACAATGCCATACAAGCGCGATTGCCGCAGACCCCCCGGGCGGGGTATGCTTCCGGAAAACGAAAAGGCAGGCAGATTCTCTAGATGCAGTATCCGGCAATGGACGCATTTGTTGCGCCAGCGCGCGCTTATCCGCAATTGTGGCGGCTGCTTCTTGGCATCGTTCTGGCCACGGTTGTCTATCTTCTGTGCTTTCTGCTGATCCTCGCCGCGCTCGCGCTGACCAGCGGTCTGGACGGTGCGCAGACCTGGATCGTCCGCATGGGGCAGGCGACCGGCCCCACCGGGACGCTGCTGTTGCTGGCCACATTCCTTGGCATGGCGCTCGGACCCTTCGCCGCCGCGCATGTGGTGCACCGGCGCCCGGTCGCGACGCTCTTCGGGCCCCGGCAGCAGTCCATCCGCCATTTCCTTGTTGCATTGGCCATCTCTGCGGCGCTGTTCGGCCTCTCCGCCCTTGTTCCGCGCGACATCGCCATTCAGCCGAACATCACGCCGTCTCTCTGGCTGTCGTTCCTGCCGCTCGCGCTGGTCGGCGTGCTGGTCCAGACGGGCGCCGAGGAAATCCTGTTCCGCGGATATCTGCAGCAGCAGCTTGCCGCCCGCTTCGCCTCGCCCCTGATCTGGATGGTCCTGCCATCGGCGCTTTTCGCCATGGCCCATTTCGACCCCGCCACTATGGGCGGCAACGCATGGCTGATCGTGGCCGCGACCGGACTGTTCGGCATCCTTGCGGCCGACCTCACCGCGAAGACCGGCAGCATCGGGGCCGCATGGGGGTTTCATTTCGCCAACAATGTCTTTGCAATCCTTCTGCTTTCGCTTGACGGGCCGCTCTCCGGCCTCGCGCTCTACACGACCGATTTCGGACCCGAAGCCGCCGACGTCCTGCGCCCGCTCATTCTGATCGACATGGTGGTGACCGGTTTGGTCTGGGCGGCGATCCGGGTTGCCCTGACCCGTGGCAGCCCGCCCGCGATCCGCATCTGACAAGGTGCCGCCCGCCGCCCGTGCAATCCTGCGTGGCACACATGGCAGACCGGTTGAGCACCAATTGCAATTCCCGCCTGCCCGCGGCATATCTCAACGCAACAACGGCAAGTACCGGACCGACCATGAACTGGATCACCAACTACGTCCGTCCCCGGATCAACTCGATCTTCTCCCGTCGCGAGATGCCCGAGAATCTGTGGACCAAGTGCGATGAATGCGGAACGATGCTGTTCCACCGGGAATTGGCCGAAAACCTCAATGTCTGCACGAATTGCGACCACCATATGGCGATCAGGCCGCGCGATCGCTTCACGGCCCTGTTCGACAACGGCATCTTTTCCGAGATCGAAGTTCCCAAACCCCTGTCCGACCCGCTGCATTTCCGCGACCAGAAACGCTATCCCGACCGGATGAAAGCCGCCCAGCGCAGCACCGGCGAGGCGGAGGCGATGCTGATCGCCGAAGGGGAGGTCGGGCGCAGCAGGATCGTCGCCGCCGCGCAGGATTTTTCCTTCATGGGCGGGTCGATGGGCATGTATGTGGGCAACGCCATCGTGGCCGCCGCCGAACGGGCCGTGAAACGCAAACTGCCCTTCGTGCTGTTCTCCGCCGCGGGCGGCGCGCGCATGCAGGAAGGCATCCTGAGCCTGATGCAGATGCCGCGCACCACCGTCGCGGTGCAGATGCTGCGCGAAGCCGGCCTGCCCTACATCGTGGTCCTGACCCACCCGACGACCGGCGGCGTCACGGCTTCCTACGCCATGCTTGGCGACATCCATATCGCCGAGCCGAATGCGCTTATCTGTTTCGCCGGACCGCGGGTGATTGAACAGACGATCCGCGAAACACTGCCCGAAGGCTTCCAGCGATCCGAGTATCTGCTGGACCACGGCATGCTGGACCGCGTCACACATCGCGGAAAGATGCGTGACGAGTTGATCACCATCATCCGCCTGCTGACGGGACAGCCGCCCGCCGTGCGCGGCGATTTGCCCGCGCCGGAGCCAATCGTATCGGAACCGGATGCGCCTGTGGCACCACCCACGGCAGAGGCTCCGAAAACATCGTGAGCGCGCTCCACTCGGACATCCTCCTGGACAGGATGATGTCGCTTCATCCCAAGATCATCGATCTGACGCTCGACCGGATGTGGCGTATTCTTGAGGCGCTCGACCATCCTGAACGGCACCTGCCGCCCGTGATCCATATCGCCGGAACGAATGGCAAAGGGTCCACGCTGGCCATGATCCGCGCCGGGCTGGAAGGTGCGGGCCACGTCACCCACGCCTATACCTCGCCTCATCTGGCCCGGTTTCACGAACGTATCCGCGTGGCCGGCAAGCTGATCGACGAGCAAAGCCTGTCGCGCCTTCTGGATACATGTCTGAAAGCCAATGGTCCCGAGCCGATCACCTATTTCGAGATCACGACCGCGGCGGCGCTTCTGGCGTTCCGGCAGACGCCCGCGGATTACGCCCTGCTTGAGGTCGGCCTGGGCGGGCGGCTCGATGCCACCAATGTGGTCGCCCGGCCCAGCCTCACCGTGATCACGCCGGTCGATCTGGACCACCAGCATTTTCTGGGCGACACCTTCGCCAAGATCGCGGCGGAAAAGGCGGGCATCCTGAAGCGGGGCGTGCCTTGCGTGGTCGGCCCGCAACATGACGAGGCGCTCGACGTGATCGAGGCGCAGGCCGCCAAAGTGGGCGCGCCGCTTCTGGCCTACGGGCAGCATTGGCATGTCTGGGAAGAACGCGGGCGCATGGTCTATCAGGACGAAACCGGCCTTCTCGATCTGCCGCTGCCCAACCTGATCGGGGCCCATCAGGTGCGGAATGCGGGGGCGGCCCTGGCGGCGCTCCGCCATCTGGGCCTTGATGAAGAGGCGTTCGAGGCTTCGGTCACCTCCGCCGAATGGCCCGCGCGGATGCAGCGCCTGCGCCAGGGGCCGCTGGTCGACATGGCTCCGGATGCGGAATTGTGGCTCGATGGCGGTCACAACCCTCACGCCGCCCGCGCCATCGCGGCGGCTCTGGCGACATTACCCGACCGGCCAACCCACCTCATCTGCGGGATGTTGAACACCAAGGATGTCGCCGGGTTCATGGCACCATTGGCAGATCATGCCGCAAGCCTGCATGGCGTCACCGTTCCCGGGCAATCGGCAACCCTGCCCGCGGCGGACACTGTTGCCGCCGCAAAATCCGTCGGCATCCCGTCGCAGACCGCTCCCGATGTGACCGGCGCACTTGCGGAGATCATCGCGCAGAACCCACATGCCCGCGTGCTGATCTGCGGGTCGCTCTATCTTGCAGGGATCGTTCTTCAGGAAAACGGATAACGCGCCGCGCAGCCCGCCGGCAGATGCAGGCGGAAACCGACGCTTCTAAGTTCCCCAATCCGCGCCCTGCATCTCGCGCAACCGGCTGGCCGTGCGTTCAAACTCGAAACTGCCGGATCCCTCCAGATAGAGCTTCTCCGGCTCCGCATCGGCCGAGATGATCACCCGGACATGGCCTTCGTAGAGCGCATCGACAAGCGTGACGAACCGCTTCGCCTCGTTGAACTTGGAGCTGTCGAGTTGCGGTACATTCTCCAGCACCAGCAGTTTGATCGCACCCACCAGGGCCAGATAATCCGCCGGACCCAATGGCTTGCCGCACAGGTCCCAGAATCCCGCCCGCGCCATCCCCGCCCAGTACATCGGCAGATGCACCTCCCGCCCCTTGACCTCAAGAACCAGATCTTCGTGCTTTCCATGGGTCAGATCCTGCCACAGCGTGTCGATCGCACGGCGGGCGGCGGCGTTGGCGGGGGTGAAGTAGATCTGCTCCCCGGCCAGCCGGTCCTGCCGGTAATCCGTCATCGCGGCCAGTTCATCGACTTCCAGCTTTTCTTCCAGCAGGGCAATGAAGGGCAGGAACAGTTTCCGGTTGAGACCGTCCTTGTAGAGATCGGACGGGTGCCGGTTCGAAGTCGTCACCACCATCACGCCCGCTTCGAAAAGCTTCTCGAACAGCCGGCCGACAATCATTGCATCGGCGATGTCGGTGATCTGCATCTCGTCGAAACACAGCAGGCGCAGGTCCTTCGAAATCGCGCTGGCCACCGGTTTTATGGCATCGTCCACCCCGGTCTTGCGGGCCTCGTGCAGCGCATTCTGTATCTCCTGCATGAAGGCATGAAAATGCACCCGACGTTTTTCGGCGATACCCACATGGGCGAAAAAGAGATCCATCAGCATGGATTTACCACGCCCGACGCCGCCCCAGAGATAAAGGCCCGAAGGTCCGTCTTCGGCGGGTTTGCGGAACCGGGAGAACAGGGAGGCCTTGCGCGGGGCCTCAAGACGTTCGCGCAGCCGCTCCAACCGCACGAGCACGGCCCGCTGTTCGGGATCCGGGCGAAGCAGCCCTTCGCTGACGCGTGTGTCGTAGATGGCCGTAAGATGCTGCCCCATGATCCTATGCCTAGCCCGAAGCCACGCGGGAGTGCCAGCAAAAACAAGGCGATGGGCGTTTCGTCAAAAATTCTGACCCGACCCATAAGGACAACTGATTTGACCTGAATCCGGCAAGGCGCGATGCTTTCCCCACCTTTGCCCGGAGCGGTCACCTTGGACAGTCGCGCGCCCCTTTTCACACCGGTTCTGATCGGCGGCTGCATCATCATCATGATCTGCTTCGCGATCCGGGCGAGCTTTGGCGTTTTCCAGATCCCCATCGCGGAGGAGTTCGGCTGGCTGCGCGCTGAGTTTTCGCTGGCCATCGCAATTCAGAACCTCGCATGGGGCATCGGACAGCCGCTCTTCGGCGCGATTGCCGAACGCTTCGGTGATCGCAGGGCGATTGTCCTCGGGGCGCTGCTTTACGCCACCGGCCTCGTGTTTTCGGCCCATGCGATCACGCCCGGGCAACATCAGCTTCTGGAGATCCTTGTGGGCTTTGGCATTGCGGGCACCGGCTTCGGGGTGATCCTTGCCCTCGTCGGTCGGTCGGCGTCGGACAAGAACCGCTCCGTCGCGCTCGGGATCGTCACCGCTGCGGGATCGGCAGGTCAGGTCGTCGGGCCTCCGCTGGCGGAGGGATTGATGAGCGTCATCCCCTGGCAGGGTGTCTTTCTGGTCTTCGCCGGCATGATCCTTGCTTCCCTGCTCGCCCTGCCCTTGCTCCGCGCTCCCAAGCCGGGCGGGAAAGCGGAGCTGGAGGAGAGCATGGGCGAGATCCTTGGCAAAGCCTTCCGCGATCCGTCTTTCACGCTGATCTTCGTCGGGTTCTTCTCCTGCGGCTATCAACTGGGCTTCGTGACCGCGCATTTTCCGGCCTTCGTGACGGAGTTGTGCGGGCCGATCGCCCCCGGCTCCATGCTCCACGATATCGGCATCACAAGCACCTCCGCGCTTGGCGCCGTGGCAATCTCCCTGATCGGCGTGGCGAATATCGCAGGCACGATCTGCGCCGGATATCTGGGAAACCGCTTTCCGAAAAAATACCTTCTGGCGGGGATCTACGTGGGCCGCACACTCGCCGCCGGGATATTCATCCTGCTTCCGATCACACCGATCAGCGTCATCGTCTTTTCGGTCGTCATGGGGTCTCTGTGGCTGGCGACGGTGCCGCTGACCTCGGGTCTGGTCGGGTACATCTATGGGATGCGCTACATGGGCACGCTCTACGGGATCGTGTTCTTCAGCCACCAATTGGGCAGTTTTCTGGGTGTCTGGCTGGGGGGCTGGCTTTACGACATCTATGGCGATTACACCGCCGTCTGGTGGGTCGGTGTCGCCGTGGGCGCATTGTCGGCGGTGGTGCATCTCCCTGTGAAAGAGATACCGCTGCGAAACCGCGCGCCCGCAGCCGCTGCGGCCTAAAGGCTCTGTTCAACCGCCTCGGCAATCCGGGCCGCATGGGTATAGACCAGACGGTGATCGGCCCCGTCGATCCGAACCTGCCGGGCCGCGGGGTTCAGGCGCGACAGCTCCCCAAGCGACCAGATCGGGATCACCTCATCGTCGCTGCCCCAGATGGCCAGCACGGGAACACCCGATTGCGCGACAAGCCGATGATCTTCCGCCATATCCTCGGACAGGACGTTGCGCGTGGCGGAAAGGATGGCAGCCATGGTGCCCTCGACCCGCACATCCTCTTGCATGCGGGTTGCCATCTGCGCGGCAAGGTCACCGGTGCGGGATGTGCGCGCCAACTCCCAGTTCATCAGGACCGGCCCGGCAACCCCGTGCAGCCAGTCACCAAACAGCGGAAGGCGCGCGGTGAGGTCGGCAAACCATCCCAGCTCCGTCCACAGTCCTGCCGCCGCAACCAGTATCAGCTGGCTGACCTGATCGGGCGCTTCCACCACGCGGGCCGTGGCGATGGTTCCGCCCATGGAATAGCCGCACAGAGTCACGGGCCCGTCAATCTCCTGAGACGCGAGAAGATCGCGCAACTGCCGCGTGAAGAACTCGCGTGTTTGCGGGCCGGGCACACGGTCGGAGAGGCCACGGCCATACAGATCATAGGTCAGGACCCGATAGCCCTGCGCCGTCAGATGCGGGAGCAGCGCATTCCAGACATAGGACGGCGTGGACAGGCCGTGGATACAGACCATCACCCGCCCGTCTTCGGGCCCGTGCCATGCGAAATGGGTCTTGCCGTCGGAAAGCTTTATCAGCTGGCCATCCATGCGCGTGCGGGCCGTGGCCAGATCGGTCTGGGTCAGTCGCGCCGCAAGCCAGCCTCCCACGAGGCCGAGCACCAGTAGCGCAAGCAGCCAGATCATCCGCTTCCGGCCTGCCTGAGGATATAGGCGCTGGTCATCAGGTCCAGATGCGCGCCGCCGCCATTCTTGAACAGCGTGATCTCGTCATCGCTCTGGCGGGCGAATGTGCCGGCGGCAAGATCGTAATAGTCCGCAATCACATCGTCCGGCCCGATCACGCCACGGGCGATCGGGTCCTTCAATTCGCCGATATGGGCAATGGTGGTTTCGCGACTGTCGACAAAGATGCGGGCGCGGTTCAGCGCCGTGTCATCGGCTTCGCGCATATCCGGGCGATAGGCGCCGATCAGGTCGATATGCTGACCGGGCCGAAGCCAGTCGCCCATGATCAGAGGATCGGTCGCCATGGTGGCGGAGGTCACGATATCGGCCTGTCCGACCGCTTCGGACAAATCCTCCATGGGTGTCGTTCCCGGACAGTCTTCGGCAAATCGCGCGGCCCCGTCCGGGCTGCGGTTCCAGACGGCGAACTGTGCATCCGGGAAATAGGCCCGATACGCGGCCCAGAGGCTTCGTCCCACGGTTCCCGCGCCCACGATCAGGATCCTGCGGCTCTCCGGCCGGGCGAGCTTGCTGGCCGCAAAGGCGCTGTCGCCCGCTGTCTTCCACTTGGTCACGAGATGAAAATCGAGGATCGCATCCAGCCCGCCATGGCCGTCGTTGAAAAGCGACACGCTGCCCCCGACGGTGGCCCGGTCCTGCGCCGGGTTGCCCGGGAAAATCGTGGCGGTCTTCACAAGCAGGCCCAGCCCGTCGATCCAGGCCGCGCGGGACAGCATCGTGTCCTCGCCGCGATACAGGAAACTATCGGTGATCTCGGCCTTCGGCAGGCGGTGCCCCGCCTCGATCGCATCGCCGAGGCCGCGCCATGTGAGGACGTTTTCGGCCGCACCGCTGATGAACTCCGGGCTCATGCGGCGGCCTCTTCCGGGCTCAGAAGATCATGCATCACCAGCGCATCGGCCCAGCCTGCCGGCCCCTCGAACAGATGCGCCTTCCAGCCGCGGACCCTGGCGGCCGAGATATTGGCGGCCCGGTCATCGGCGAAAAGCAGGTTTTGGGGTGCGACACCCGATTGCTCCTCCACCAGCTCATAGATCCGCGGATCGGGCTTGGTCACCCGCATCCGGCCCGACACATATTCCTGATCGAACTCGTTGAGGAAATCGAACTGCGTCTGCGCATAGGCATAGCTTTCAATACCGAAATTCGTCAGGGCGAACACCGGCACGCCCCTGGCGCGGAGCGCCCTGAGCAGCTTGACCGAATGGGGGATCACGGGTTGCGCAAGCTCGATCCAGCGGTCATGCCACATGCGGATCTCCGTCGCGAAGTCCGGGTACCGGGCCGCGGTCTCGTAGATGACATCCTGAAACCCGTGGCCAAGATCGACGCGCTCGTTCATCGCGTGCAGGTCCACCGCATCGAACAGGGCGCGGCGGCGCGCCTCTCCGATCTCGCGGTCATAGAAGCGTTCGGGTTGCCATTCGATCAGCACGTTGCCGATGTCAAAAATCACCGCGTCAATGGTCATGCGGCAACCCCGTACATGGCATCGGCATGGAACGCGACATGATCCTCCATGAAGCTGGAAACGAAGAAGTAACTGTGGTCATAGCCCGGCTGCATGCGCAGCGTCGCGGGCTGGCGGCGGGTGGCGATGGCAGCGGCAAGCGCCTCGGTCTTCAGAAGGTCGCCGAACTGATCCGCCGTGCCGGTGTCAATCAGGACCGGCCCCGGAAACCCCTGCTCCCGCATCAGGAATGTCGCGTCATGCGGCTCCCAGAGCGCGGTGTTTTCGCCCAGATACGCGGCAAACTGTTTTTGGCCCCAGTCGCTTTCCATCGGATTGCAGATCGGCGCGAATGCCGAGACGGAGGCAAAACGGTCTGGGAAGCTCATCGCGATGGTCAACGCCCCATGCCCGCCCATGGAATGGCCGGTGATGCCTTGGCGCGCCTCATCCAGCGCGAAGCGTTTGAAGAGCGCGCGGGGCAATTCGTCGGTGATGTAATCCCACATCTGGAAATGCTCGGCCCAGGGGTCTTGCGTGGCATTCACGTAAAACCCGGCACCCTGACCGATATCAAAGGCGTCATCATCCGCCACGCCCGTGCCGCGGGGAGAGGTGTCGGGAAAAACCAGGGCTATGCCGTGATCTGCCGCCCAGGCCTGCGCGCCCGCCTTCACCATGGCGTTTTCATGGGTGCAGGTCAGACCGGACAGATACCAAAGCACGGGCACCGGGCCATCCTTGGCTTCCACCGGCTGGAACAGGCCGAAGGTCATTTCGGTGCCCGTCGCTTTCGACGCATGGGTGTAGACGCCCTGTGTTCCCCCGAAACACCGGTTTTCCGAGACGGTATCCATGGCGATGCTCCCCCTGCTATGGCCCGGGCCTAGGCGTAACGCGGCCCGGGCAACGCGTCCAGCCCGGCGCTCATCCGGGCGCGATACCGGCCAGCCCCGCGACCCAGGCGATCACGACCGAAACCGTGACGATGCTGATCGCGGTGGATATCAGGATCGACGCCGAGACGCGATGCGGTGCGACCCCGTAATGCTGTGCCAGAATGTAGACATTGCCTGCCACGGGCAGCGATGCCGCGGCAATCATCACCGCGGCGTCAAAGACCGGCACCGGGAACAGAACCAGTGCCGCCAAGGCCACGGCCGCCGGATGCAGGACAAGCTTGCAGAAGGTCAGCCAGCCCGCGACGGTCATCCGCTCGGCGGATTTGCCGGCCAGCGATGCGCCGATGGCAAAGAGCGCCCCGGGCGTGGCCGCCGCGCCCAGTATCGCCAGAAACTCGTTGACCGGGCCGGGCACCGCCCAACCGGTCGACGACCACAGAAGACCAAGCGTGATCGACACGATCATGGGGTTTTTCACAAGCCCCAGGCCGACCGTTTTCAGGACACCGAGCGACATCCGGCCATCGCGGCTACCGGTGATGAGGATGACGATCAGACTGGAGAAAACCACAAGGTCCAGCGCGAGGACCATCAGAACCGGGCCCGCCGCCGCCGGGCCCAGCAGCACCACCAGCATCGGCACACCCAGAAAGCCCGTGTTGCCGATGACCGCGCATTGCGCCTCGACGGCGGCCTCTTCGATGCCACGGCGGCGGAACAGCGCAACCGCCGTCGCAATCAGGTAGACGGTGAAACAGCCCCAGAGATAGGCCGCAACGAACCACCAGTTGAAGATCTCGGCGAGGGACAGATTCGCCGCAAAGCGGAACAGCATCGCCGACAGGGCGAAGTAGAAGACGAATTTGGTGAGATAGGCGGTCGCTTCGGCGGTGAAAAACCCGCTGCGCCCGGCCTGGAACCCCAATCCGATCAACGCGAAGAATGGCAGGGTCTTCAGAAAAATCTCGACCATATCAGCGGGCTAGTCGATTGCCGCGGACCTGTCCAGCATGGCCTGCCGCAACGGCGCTTCCGAAGGTCGACGCGATCTCTTGAAACTACAGACTGAACTGTTTAGTTTTAGAGGCATCGGTGGAGCGGGCCATCATCCCCCAGACAGTCGACAGGCTCTGTTCCGCCGTTCAGAGAGGGTTTTTGACGAATGTCCCATATGTCGAAAACCCCGCCCGGCCCGAAAAAGCCGGGGGACTTTGACTGACCAATCTCCCTGTCGGTCAAGGGCGGGGGTGCCGGTTCGGCGCCTCCGCCCTTCGTTTTAAGGTGATCACGGCGATGGCCCCCTTGATTGAACTAAACAGAACAGTCTACACTTCCCCCCGGTGGACGGAGCAAACATGAACGCAGAACCCCAGATCAAGAAGGGTCGCAAATACGATCAGGTCATCAGCGGTGCGCGCGAAGTCTTCATGCGTGAAGGCTTCGAAGGAGCCAGCGTCGATGTGATCGCACGCGACGCCGGAGTATCCAAGGCAACTCTCTACAGCTACTTCCCTGACAAGCAGCAGCTTTTCCTGGCTGTCCTGCAGATGGAATGCGACTTCCAGAAGAAGGCCTCGATGGATATCGAGATCCAGCAGCGTTCGGTGCCGGATGCGCTTCATCATATCGCGTCCTCGATGCTGGAGTTCTTTCTGTCGGATGCCGGTTTGTCGATCTTCCGTGTCTGCGTGGGCGAAGCGCAGAGATTTCCCGAACTGGGCCGGGCGTTCTACGAAACCGGCCCCTGTACGGCCATGGCGCAGATGGCGGCCTTCATGGAAAGCCCCAAGGCGCGCGAAGTGCTGGATATCGAAGATGCCGCCCAGGCCGCGGATACCTTCATGCAGCTTTGCCGAACCGATCTGATGCTTCAACGCCTGATGGGCGTCGCTCCGGTGCCGACGCCCGAGCAGATCGACAAGGTCGCCGGCGAGGCCGTCAAGACCTTCATGGCGCGCTACGCCCGGCGTTGATCAGTCCAGCCGCCGCACCAGCATCTGGTTGCCGTTGCCGCGCTTGACCTCCAGCATTTTCAGGCTTTCAACCAGATCGCTGAGCTTTCTCTTGCCATAGGTCCGCGTGTCGAAATCGGGGTTGGCCGCGGTGATGAACTGACCGATCTGCCCAAGGGAATACCAGTCGTCCTCCTGATCGATGCTTTCCATCGCGCGCAGGATCAGATCGCGCGCATCGGTTACCGATTTGTCCTTCGGGCGGTCGGCGCTCTGCGTCGCGGCCCGGTCCGGCTCTCCCAGAAGGTTCTCGACGAAGATGAACCGCTTGCAGGCCTTCCGGAACGCGTCCGGCGTTTTCCGCTGGCCGATGCCATAGACATCCAGGCCCTGTTCGCGAACGCGGCTGGCCAGACGGGTGAAATCGCTGTCGGAGCTTACCAGCACGAACCCGTCGAAACGGCCCGAATGCATCAGATCCATCGCGTCGATGACCAGTGCGATGTCGCTGGCGTTCTTGCCGACCGTATTTGCAGGCTGGTGATGGGGCACGATGCCGAACTCGGCCTGAACACCGGACCAACCCTTCATGTGGGACGAGCTGAAATCGCCATAGATGCGCCGCACGCTGGCCTCTCCGAAGCCGGCGATCTCGTCGAAAATCGCCTTGGCGTGCTTGTAGGAGGTGTTGTCGGCGTCGATCAGTACGGCAAGAAGGGGCGTGTCATTGGGCAAGCGGGAATACCTCGTGTGGCAGGGTTGAGCAGGTTTGCCGGCCAGCCCAAAGCGCGCGAAGGGCTTCGGCCTGAATGGCGTTGAGACCGGGAATGTAGATCGTGCCGCTGGAGACCGGCGCGTCGATGATGCTTTCCAGAACGCGCATTCCGCAAATCGAGACAGTCATTTCAAAGCCGGTCCCGACTTCGGTCCAACTGGAATATTCGGCCGCGGCTTCGGGCTCAAGACGGATGAAGACATCGGTGATCTCTCCGCTGTCGGAGATCTCGATATCCGCAACGTCCCCGGGCATGATCGCCGTGAGCCGACCGATCAGCGCATAGGTGATCATCGGCTCCGGCGTGGGCGTCATCAGCAGGTCAAGCGCCCTGTCCGACACCGCGCCCTGCGCATGGGCGAAACCGGCAAGCACGCTCAAAGCGGATGCAAGAATGATCTGGCGATGCGACATTGGCGGACCCTAAACCAACGATCGGAACATCACCAGCGCGTCGACATACCCCTCCCGCGGATGATGAAACGCATCGGGCAGGCGCCCGACCGTTTGAAATCCGGCCTGTTCCCAGATCGCGATGGCCCGGGTGTTCGTGGCGATCACGAAGTTGTACTGCATCGCGCGGTAGCCAAGACGCCGTGCCTCCTCCAGGGAATGGGCCAGCATCGCCCGCGCCACGCCCTTGCCGCGCGCCTCGGGCGCGGTGATGTAGCCGCAGTTGCAGACATGCGCGCCACCGCCGCCCTGATTGGGGCGAATGAAATACGTGCCAAGCAGGTCCGTCCGATCCTCCGCAAGGAACACCGTTTTCTCCGCTGCGGTCCAGTAGGAGATAGCGTCTGCCCGGGAGACTTCGGGGTCGACCGTATAGGTGTCTCCGGCGCGGAATGTGGGCTTGAGGATCGACCATAGCCTGTCCGCGTCATCCGGCCTCCAGGATCGGATGGTCAGGCCTTGGGGGGCGGCTTGGGTCACGGGCTAGACCAGGTCAGCCAGCGCCGCGAAAAGCGCGCGTTCTTCGGTATGAAAATCATCCTCCTCCCCGTCCTCTTCGGGCATCCCGTTCAGCATGTAGGCAAAGGACAGATCCGCCGCCGCATCATGCCAAACCCCGCCGACAAAGCCATAGGCCGAAGCGAAATGGCCAACAAGCGGGCGCGGATAGCCCGGCGGATGGTCCAGAAACTGGAGACCCGCACCGTAATCCTGAAACACGTCGGGGGATCCTTCGGTCGGGCCGTCGGTGCGGCGCCAGAGGCGGGTCTGTTCGAACCCCGGGATCAGGCCAGCAAGCCGCAGACATTGGCCAAGTGACGTGCGCAACCCGCCCTGCGGGCCGAAGGCGCCTGCGTGGCGGATCGTGGCGCGGGGCACTTCCAGCCCGGTTGGCGCGCTGACCCCTTGCGGCGCGATCACGGCATCGATCCGTGGCTCAAGACCGCTTTCGGTTCGCCGGTAGCTCGGGATCGCATTCCGGCGCGCCGCGACGCCCGACCAGTTGAAGCCACCCTTGATCCCCGCCGACTGCATCCACGCCTGCGCCGCATCGCCGAAATCCGCGCCCGCCGCCGCCTCGGCCAGCAGGATGTAGCCAAGGTTGGAGTAGGCGAACGCGCTGCCGGGGGCCGCGCCCCAGACCGCATGCCCGTCCATCCACTCCGCCAACGGCATATCGGGCGGGATCAGATAACCGCCCGCATCGCTCAGCCCCGCACTATGAGACAGAACCTGCCCGACGGTGACCGGCAGGCCGGGATGCCCGGGGTGACGCAGGGGCCAGCCCAGATACGCGCTGATATCCGCATCGAACCGCGGCCCGAGACGTCCCAGCAGAACCTGCGCCGTCACGATCTTGGAAATCGACGCGACCCGCAGAAACGCGTGTTCGTTCCAGGGGCCCAGCCCCGGCGCGCTGGCCGTGAAGAACTCCGGCAGGCGGTTGCCCTGACGAAGACCGACACCTGCAAACGCGAACCGTTGCCCGAACTCGGCGATCAGGTCGGCAAGGACCGGTCTCAATACACCACGACGGACCTGATGCTTTCGCCGGCATGCATCAGGTCGAAGCCTTTGTTGATCTCGTCAAGGCTGAGGATATGCGTGATCATCGGATCGATCTCGATCTTGCCCTCCATGTACCAGTCGACGATTTTCGGCACATCCGTCCGCCCGCGTGCGCCGCCGAAGGCCGTGCCGCGCCAGCTGCGCCCGGTGACAAGCTGAAATGGCCGGGTGGAAATCTCGGCCCCTGCGGGTGCCACACCGATGATGATGGATTCGCCCCAGCCCTTATGCGCGGATTCCAGCGCCGCGCGCATCACCTGCACATTCCCCGTTGCATCGAAGGTGTAATCGGCACCGCCGCCGGTCAAGTCGACCAGATGGGCCACCAGATCGCCGGAAACCTCCGTCGGGTTCACGAAATCGGTCATCCCGAAATGCTTGGCCATGGGGATCTTGTCGGGGTTGATATCGACACCCACGATCTGATCCGCACCCGCCATCCGCAAGCCCTGGATCACGTTCAACCCGATGCCGCCCAGGCCGAACACGATGGCCCGGCTGCCGATCTCGACCTTCGCGGTATTGATGACGGCCCCGATGCCGGTGGTCACGCCGCAGCCGATATAGCAGATCTTGTCGAACGGCGCGGCCGGGTTGACCTTGGCCAGCGCGATCTCGGGCAGGACAGTGTGGTTGGAGAAGGTCGAACAGCCCATGTAATGCAGGATCGGCGTCCCGTCGAGCATGGAGAACCGCGAGGTGCCATCCGGCATCACCCCTTTTCCCTGGGTGGTGCGGATCGACTGGCAAAGATTGGTCTTTGGATGAAGACAGTACTCGCATTCCCGGCATTCGGGCGTGTAGAGCGGGATAACGTGATCCCCCGGTTTCAGACTGGTGACACCGGGTCCGACCTCCAGCACCACGCCGGCCCCTTCATGACCAAGGATCGCGGGGAAAAGCCCTTCGGGATCTGCGCCGCTCAGCGTGAATTCATCCGTATGGCAGATGCCGGTGGCCTTGATCTCCACCAGAACCTCGCCCTCCTTCGGGCCGTCCAGGTTCACCTCCATCACTTCCAGCGGTTTGCCGGCTTCCAGCGCGACTGCGGCACGGGTGCGCATGATAAATCTCCCTCCGGGTCTTGTGTTTCCGGCAGCCTCGACCAATCTCAGGGGCTATGCAATGGAGATAAGCGGATGCGTTTCGCACTTGTGATTGTCCCGTTCATGGCACTCGCCGCCTGCCAGGAGCAAGGCGTGGGCGACGACCCAGAGTCTCTCGGCGCGACGGATGCCTGCGGCGCCTCAGGCTGGCAGGCCCTGATCGGCGAGCATCGCGATGTGCTGGCCGCGATGACATTTCCCGCACCGATGCGCGTTTACGGGCCGGATGATGCCGTGACGATGGATTACAGCCCCGAACGTCTGAACGTCATCCATGATGAAGACGGCATTATTACGCGGGTCGAATGTGGATGACTTGCGCCGCCCGGTGATTCCCCCTATATCCGGGTCAACAGCGGCGCGTCGGCCTCCACCCCCGACGCTCCACCGGAGAAGTGTAACGGGCCGCGCGCCCGTTTTTTTGTGCCTGGATAGAATGTCTGACCTTGTTGCCAAAACATCCATCGACCGCCGGATGGCGGAGATCCTGACCCCGGTCATCGAAGACATGGGGTTCGAAGTGGTGCGCATCCGGCTGATGGGCGGCAAGACCAACACGCTGCAGATCATGGCCGAGCGCCCCGAAGGCGGGATCGAAGTGGACGAATGCGCGCAGATCTCCACCGCCGTCAGTGCGACGCTTGATGTGGAGGATCCGCTGGAGGATGCCTACACGCTGGAAGTCTCAAGCCCCGGCATCGACCGGCCCCTGACCCGGCTGAAGGATTTCGAGACCTTCGAGGGCTACGAGGTCAAGCTTGAGACGACCCAGCTGATCGACGGGCGCCGCAGGTTCAAGGGTGTGCTGGCCGGTGTCGAGGGCGATGAAGTCCTGATCAATGTGGATGAGGGCACGATCGGATTGCATTTCGACTGGCTGAGCGACGCGAAGCTGGTGCTGACCGACGAGCTGATCACCGAGATGCTTCGCCAGCGCAAGGCGGCGGGCATCATCGATGAAACCGAATTTGACGAGATAGAAACCGAAGAAGCCGGTGAGGCGGAGGACTAGACCCATGGCAATTACATCAGCAAACCAGCTGGAGCTTCTGCAGACCGCCGAGGCCGTGGCGCGTGAAAAGATGATCGACCCGGAACTGGTGGTCGAGGCGATGGAGGAAAGCCTCGCCCGGGCGGCCAAGTCGCGCTACGGCTCCGAGCTGGATATCCGCGTGTCGATCGACCGCAAGACCGGCAAGGCCACTTTCACCCGTGTCCGCACGGTTGTGGACGAGGTCGAGAATCACTTCACCGAACTCACGGTGGAGGAGGCGAAGCCGTTCAAGGAGGACGCCGCAGTCGGAGACGAACTGATCGACGAAGTGCCCCCCGTTGAAATGGGCCGGATCGCCGCGCAATCGGCCAAGCAGGTGATCCTGCAGAAGGTCCGCGAGGCCGAACGCGACCGCCAGTTCGAGGAATTCCAGGACCGCGCGGGCACCATCATCAACGGTGTCGTCAAGCGCGAGGAATACGGCAATGTCATCGTCGATATCGGCCGCGGAGAAGGCGTGCTGCGCCGGAACGAGAAGATCGGCCGCGAAAGCTATCGCCCGAACGACCGGATCCGGTGCTACATCAAGGACGTGCGTCGGGAAACGCGGGGTCCGCAGATTTTCCTCAGCCGTACCGCGCCGGAATTCATGGCAGAGCTTTTCAAGATGGAAGTGCCCGAGATCTACGATGGGATCATCGAGATCAAGGCCGTTGCCCGCGACCCGGGATCCCGCGCCAAGATCGCCGTGATCTCCTATGACAGCTCGATCGACCCGGTCGGGGCCTGTGTCGGGATGCGCGGCAGCCGCGTTCAGGCCGTCGTCAACGAGTTGCAGGGTGAGAAGATCGACATCATCCCGTGGAACGAAGACGCACCCACCTTCCTTGTGAACGCCCTGCAGCCGGCGGAAGTGACCAAGGTCGTGCTCGATGAGGAAGCCGAGCGGATCGAGGTCGTGGTGCCCGACGAACAGTTGAGCCTTGCGATCGGACGGCGCGGCCAGAACGTCCGCCTGGCCAGCCAGCTGACCGGGCTGGATATCGACATCCTGACCGAGGAAGAGGAAAGCGCGCGTCGTCAGGCCGAGTTTGCCGAGCGCACGAAAATCTTCATGGACACCCTTGATCTGGACGAGTTCTTTGCCCAGCTTCTGGTCTCCGAAGGCTTCACCTCTCTGGAAGAGGTTGCCTATGTGGAGCAGGACGAGCTTCTGGTCATCGACGGTGTCGACGAAGCCACGGCGCAGGAGCTTCAGGCCCGCGCCCGGGATTACCTCGACGAACAGAACAAGCTGGCGCTGGAGAAGGCCAAGGAACTGGGTGTCGAACAGAGCCTCATTGATTTCGAGGGGCTGACACCCCAGATGCTTGTGGCCCTTGGCGAGGACGGCGTGAAGACGCTGGATGATTTCGCCACCTGCGCCGATTGGGAGCTTGCGGGCGGATGGACAACCGTCAACGGCGAGCGCGTGAAGGATGACGGCGTTCTGGAAAGCTTCGATGTCAGCCTTGAGGAGGCGCAGAACATGGTGATGACCGCGCGCCTGCAACTGGGCTGGGTGACCATCGAAGAGCTTGAGGCCAAGGCCGCCGCTGATGCGGAAGCCGTGGCCGAGAGCATCGCCGAAGCCGAGGAGGCCGGGGCCTGATCGCAGGCCTCGGAGAGACGCGGAATGACCCGCGGCGGCCGGACCAAGATCCGCGATGAGGCCGAAAGGCGCTGCATCGCCACCGGAGAGACGCAGCCGAAGGGCGGTCTGATCCGATTTGTGGTCGGCCCCGAGGGGCAGGTGGTGCCGGATGTTCTGGAACGCCTGCCGGGGCGGGGCATCTGGGTCAGCGCCGATCGGGCCGCTCTGGAGCTTGCGGTGAAAAAGAACCTGTTTTCGCGCGGTGCGAAGACGCAGGTGACGGTGCCGGCCGACCTGCTCGACCAGACAGAGACCGTCCTGACCCGGCGCCTCACCGATCTGATCGCGCTCAGCCGCAAGGGCGGTTACGCGGTCGCCGGGTTTGAAAAAGTGAAGGGCTGGCTGGCCGAAGGGCGGGCCAAGGTGCTGCTGCAGGCCTCCGACGGGTCGGAACGCGGCAAATCAAAGCTCTGGACGCCTGAAGGGGGCCGTTTTTTCGGCTGTTTGACGGCAACTGAATTGGGTTTGGCATTCGGACGCCAAAGTGTGATACATGGCGCGCTTGCCGCTGGTGGACTCACTGCGCGTGTTGTAGAGGAAGCGGCAAAGCTGCAAGGCCTGCGTAAGGCAAACGGCGGAACCGCCGCCGGGAAGGATACGAAGAACGCATGAGCGATCAAGACGGAAAGAAACCCCTTGGCTTGTCGGGCGGCGCCCGCAGCGGACGTGTGAACCAGAGTTTTTCACGCGGACGCACCAAAAGTGTCGTGGTCGAAACCAAGCGCAAGCGCGTGATGGTCCCCAAGCCGGGCACGGCCGCGGCCGCGCAAGCCGAAGGGAATACGCGCCCCAGTGGTGTATCTGACAGCGAGATGGAGCGCCGTCTGAAGGCCCTGCAGGCCGCAAAGGCCCGCGAGGTCGAGGATGCGCAGCGCCGCGCGCAGGAAGAGAAAGACCGCGAAGAAGAGCGTGCGCGCAAGCGTGCCGAGATCGAGGCCAAGGAACGCGAAGAGCGCGAGCGCGAAGAAGCGCTGAAAGCCAAGGCCGAGGAAGATGCCCGCCGCAAGGCGGATGAGGACGCGCGCCGCAACGCGCCCGAGGCCGTGGCCGAAGCCCCTGCCGCACCTGTCGAACCGACCGGGTCGCGCGGCGGCGGAAAGCCCTCCTCCGCTCCGGCGCGTCGGGACAACGAACGCGACGACAAGCGCGACCGCGGCGCAGGCAAGGGCGACCGTGACGGTGGCCGCCGCTCCGGCAAGCTGACGCTCAACCAGGCCCTGACCGGGGGCGAAGGTGGTCGCCAGCGCAGCATGGCCGCGATGAAGCGCAAGCAGGAACGCCAGCGCCAGAAGGCGATGGGCGGGAATGTCGAGCGGGAAAAAGTTACGCGCGACGTGCAGGTGCCGGAAACGATCATCGTGTCCGAGCTTGCCAACCGTATGGCGGAGCGGGTTGCCGATGTCGTCAAGGCGTTGATGCAAAACGGATTGATGGTCACCCAGAACCAGCCGATCGATGCCGATACAGCCGAACTGATCGTGGAGGAATTCGGCCACAAGGTGGTGCGGGTTTCCGATTCCGACGTGGAAGATGTGATCGACCAGGTCGAGGACAAGGAAGAGGACCTTCGGACACGCCCGCCGGTGATCACCATCATGGGCCATGTGGACCACGGAAAGACCTCGCTTCTGGACGCGATCCGGAACGCCAAGGTCGTGGCCGGAGAGGCCGGTGGCATCACCCAGCATATCGGCGCCTATCAGGTGAAGACCGACAGCGGTGCGCTTCTCAGTTTCCTGGATACACCCGGCCACGCCGCGTTTACGTCCATGCGGGCCCGGGGCGCGCAGGTGACGGATATCGTTGTGCTTGTTGTTGCCGCGGATGACGCGGTGATGCCGCAGACCGTGGAGGCGATCAACCACGCCAAGGCGGCCGAAGTGCCGATGATCGTGGCGATCAACAAGATCGACAAGCCCGATGCCAACCCCGACAAGGTTCGGACCGATCTGCTTCAGCATGAGGTGGTCGTCGAGAAGATGTCGGGCGACGTGCAGGATGTCGAGGTCTCCGCGATCTCCGGTCAGGGGCTCGATGAGCTGTTGGAAGCCATCGCGCTGCAATCGGAAATCCTGGAACTGAAAGCGAACCCCGAGCGGGCCGCATCCGGCGCCGTGATCGAGGCGCAGCTTGACGTGGGCCGGGGCCCTGTTGCCACCGTTCTGGTGCAGAATGGTACGCTGAAACAAGGGGATATCTTTGTTGTCGGGGAGCAGTGGGGCAAGGTCCGCGCGCTGATCAACGACAAGGGTGACCGCGTATCCGAGGCCGGGCCGTCGGTGCCGGTCGAGGTTCTGGGTCTGAACGGAACGCCCGAAGCGGGCGACGTTCTGAACGTGGTGGATACCGAGGCGCAGGCCCGCGAGATCGCGGAATATCGCGAGAATGCGGCCAAGGAAAAACGTGCCGCCGCCGGCGCCGCGACGACGTTGGATCAGCTTCTGGCGAAAGCCAAGGAAGACGAGAACGTCTCGGAGCTGCCGATCCTGGTGAAAGCCGATGTGCAGGGCTCTGCCGAAGCGATCATTCAGGCCATGGAGAAGATCGGCAATGACGAGGTGCGCGTGCGCGTGCTGCATTCCGGCGTGGGCGCGATCACCGAATCCGATGTGGGCCTGGCCGAGGCCTCGGGCGCGCCGGTTATCGGCTTCAACGTGCGTGCCAATGCGCCCGCACGGAACACCGCCAACCAGAAGGGCGTCGAAATTCGCTATTATTCAGTGATTTACGACCTTGTGGACGATGTGAAAGCAGCCGCATCCGGCCTGCTGTCGGCCGAAGTTCGCGAGAACTTCATCGGCTATGCGGAGATCAAGGAGGTCTTCCGCGTCACCGGTGTGGGCAATGTTGCGGGCTGTCTCGTGACCGAGGGTGTGGCCCGCCGCTCCGCCGGGGTGCGCCTGCTGCGCGACAATGTCGTGATCCATGAAGGCACGCTGAAAACCCTGAAACGCTTCAAGGATGAAGTGAAGGAAGTTCAGTCGGGTCAGGAATGCGGCATGGCGTTCGAGAACTATGATGACATTCGCGCAGGCGATGTGATCGAAATCTTCGAGCGGGAAGAGGTGGAGCGGTCGCTCGCCTGAGTTTCCCGGTCCCCGATCGACAAAAAGGGCGCCCATCGTGGCGCCCTTTTTCGTGTCCTTGGGTATATCAATTGTAGATCAATTTGCCGGTGCGGCGTTCGCCTCTCCGGGGTTAAGGCGCCAGACCGACAGGTTCAGCGCTCCGGCGACGGTGACCCAGAGCAGATACGGCACGAAGAGAAGCCCCGCGATGGTGTCGAGCGCGAAGAAGCTGATCATGGTGCCGGCGACGCCGATCCAGAGGCCGATCATGATGAAGAAGGCGGTCTTGATCCGGCGAAGGCCGAAGAAGATCGGCGTCCAGAGCGTGTTGAAGGCAATCTGCATCGCCCAGAACGCCATGCCATAGGCATTCCCCTCCAGAACCGCGATGCGGGCGGCGGCAACCGCGGCACAGATGTAAAGCGTGGTCCATGCCAGAGGGAAAAGCCAGTTGGGTGGGGTCCAGACCGGTTTGGCAAGATTGCGATACCAGTCGCCGGGCGAAAACATCGACCCGGTGGCGGCAGCCGCGCAGCAGGCGGCGAGAAATATGGCGAAAAGACCCCAGTCCATGGAAGGGACATAGAGTATCCGCGTCACTATTCCAATGAGCGTTGTAACTGATCCCGCGCTTCGAGTTGCGCAAAGAGGGAAATGACGCCGTCGCCCCATGTGCTGCGATCCGGCGCCCGGCGGGCCGCCGCCTCCACAAGGAAAGCGACTTCGGGGAGCGGCTTGGCGTAGATCACGGCACTGCCCGGCATGACGCAGGAGGCGCCCGCGTGCAAAACAGACAGGCCGAGCCAGCCCAGTTTCTGCCCGCGCGTGGTGTGGGCACGCATGGTGATGCTGTCATATCCCCTTCGTTTCAGGGACTTGCCGATACCGGCATAGATATGGCGCGCGGCGTATATTCCGGGGCGAACCGAAAGGGGCAGACATGCGATGCCGGGTTCGGAGCGATAATAGAGCCGGTCCGCCTCCACCAGCAGGCGGCGGATGATCTTCGCCAGCCGGGGTGTCATGACCGGGTTCGCCAGAAACGCCTCGGGATCAAGGCGCTCGGCCTCCATCATCTCGGTCGGCAGATAAAGCCGCCCGGCGCGCGCATCTTCGCCCACATCGCGCGCGATATTGGTCAGCTGCATCGCCACGCCCAGATCGCAGGCCCGCGCCAGCGCGTGTTCGTCCCGCACCCCCATGAGCACACACATCATCGCCCCCACGGCGGAGGCGACACGGGCCGAATAACCGCGCAGATCGCTGATCGTCGCGTAGCGCCGTTCCATCCCGTCCCATGCGAGACCCTCCAGAAGCGCCTCGGGCAGGGCACGCGGCATCTCGAACTGCTCGATCAGCGCGGCAAAGGCGCGGTCGGCCGGAGCGTTCCTGGGCGTTCCCGCATAGGCCAGATCAAGCCGGTCGCGGAGCCGCAGGACCGCGGCGGGTTTCTGGCTGTTCAGATCCACCTCGTCATCGGCCAGACGGCAGAAGGCATAAAGCGCCAGAGCCGGATCGCGGACATGGGCGGGCAGCAGTTTCGACGCCGCGTGGAAGGAATAGGAGCCTTCGCGGATCGCCTCGCGGCAATGCGCCAGATCGGCGGCATTCGTCATTCGGCGGCGACTTTCGTTTCAGTCTCGGACATGGAGCGGGGCGCGTCGGGCACAAGCTGGGACAGGACCTCGGAGGAGGTCACCACGCTTGGAATGCCTGCGCCCGGATGGGTCCCCGCACCGACCAGATAAAGGTTTTCGACCTCCTCGGAGATATTGTGCGGCCGGAACCAGGCGCTTTGGAAGATCCGCGGTTCCAGCGAGAACCCGGCGCCATGGGGGCTGAGATAGCGGGACTGGAACGTATCGGGCGTGAACACCTCGCTTGCGCTGAGACGGTCGGCGAACCCGGGCAGCAGCTTGTCCTCCAGAACCTGCGCCATGTTCTGACGATAGGCTTCGGCCTGTTCGGCCCAGTCGACGGATCCGGCGCCATGCAGATTGGGCACAGGCGAGAGCGCATAGAAGGTGTCATCCCCCTCCGGCGCGCAGGACGGATCGGTGACCGACGGCCGGTGGAGATAGATCGACATGTCCTCGGCAAGATGCCGTTTCATGAAGATATCGTGCAGCAGACCCTTGTAGCGCGGGCTGTTCAGGATCGTGTGGTGCCCGACATCGGACCATTTCCCGGCGGTGCCACGGGTGCCGAAATACCAGACGAACAGGCCCATGGACCAGCGGGCGCGGTTCAGCCGCGCGGGCGTCCAGCGGCGCTTCCTGTGATTGCGCAGGAGCCGGTCATAGGTGTGGCCGGGATCGGCGTTGGAGACGACGATGCGCGCCCGCAGGATCTCTCCGTCATGCGTGCGGATACCGGTGGCGCGGCCGTTTTCCACAAGGATTTCATCGATCTCCTCGCCCAGCCGGACGGTGCCGCCCTGATCTTGGATCACGCGGACCATGGCATCGGCCATCGCCTGAACGCCGCCCATCGCGTAATGGACGCCGAACTCCTTCTCCAGATAACTGACGAGAATATACATCGACGTCACATGAAGCGGGTCGCCGCCGATGAACAGCGGATGGAAGGACAGGGCCATGCGCAGACGCGGATCCTTCACCCGCGCGGCGGCATGGGCATAGACGGATTTGTCGGCGCGGTATCGCACGAAGCCGGGGATCTCCCGGATCAGATCCATCAGCCTGTTCATCGGTCTGCGGCCAAGACCTTCGAAGCCGAACTGGTAGCGGCGTTCGCTGTCGATCAGGAACTTCCGGTAGCCCGGCACGTCACCGGGAGAAAGGCGCGCCACCTCGGCCAGCATCGCCTCTTCATCCTGGCGCACGGCGAAGCGCGACCCGTCATCCCAGCGGATCTCGTAATAGGGATCCATCGGCCTGAGATCGACATCGGCGTGAAAATCGCGGCCGCATTCCGCCCAGAGCTGTTCGAACACCTGCGGCACGGTGACGATCGTGGGCCCCAGATCGAAACGGTGCCCGTTCCGGGTGAGCGAGGAGCCGCGCCCGCCCGCCCGGTCAAGCCGGTCGATCAGCGTGACACGATAGCCCTTGGCGCCCAGCCGCATGGCCGCGGACAGGCCGCCGAGGCCCGCGCCGATGACGATGGCGGTTTCGGAATGGGGGTGCGGGGCGTCCTCGGTCATCATGTCGCTAGCATAATCTGTCTAGTTGGATTTACAATACGGCATCGGCTGACCTTCAGCGGATGACCTGACTCTCCTTTCGTCTGATCGGGTTAGCCGAAGACTGTCAGATAAATCTGACATATTTGAGGATGCGACCATGCAAGCCGTGACCCTGAGCCTGTACCGCTTCGACAGCCTCGCCGCGCGCCTGTGGGCATTCGGGCAAATGGCGACGGCCCGATTCGCGCTGAAGGCGCTGCCCGAGATCGGGTTTTTCAAGCTCTGCGGGTCGGGCACCGGGGAGGGCTTCACGCCGATCCCGAACACGGGCGTCTATGCGATACTGGCAACCTGGCCCGATGCCGGGACGGCGCGCCGGGTGATGGACCAAGCGCGGGTGTTCTGCCGCTATGCCGCGATGGCCAGCGAGACCTGCACGCTTTATCTCGGCAGCCGGTCGGCGCGCGGGGCGTGGTCGGGGCAGGCGCCGTTCGAGACATCTGATGCGCCGATTGACGGGCCGATCGCGGCACTGACCCGCGCGACGCTGAAACCCTCCGTCGCGCTGCGATTCTGGCGGCGGGTGCCCGATATCAGCCAGTTGATCGGCGAAGACCCGAACGTGATGTTCAAGATCGGCGTGGGGGAGGTGCCCCTGCTGCATCAGGTGACCTTTTCAATCTGGCCCGACGCCGCGACCATGGCCGGTTTTGCCCGCGCCGACGGCCCCCATGCGCGGGCAATCAGGGCCGTGCGAGAGGAGCGCTGGTTTTCCGAGGAATTGTATGCTCGATTCAGTGTCGATGACGTGACCGGAACATGGGAGGGGCGCGTGCCCCTTCAGACGACCAAAAAGGCCTGACTTTACATGACCAACGCTTTTCCGTTTTCGGCCATTGTCGGCCAGGAGGAAATGAAACAAGCCATGATCCTGACCGCGATCGACCCCGGCATCGGCGGCGTTCTGGTGTTCGGGGATCGGGGCACCGGGAAATCGACCGCCGTGCGCGGGCTGGCGGCGCTGCTGCCGCCGATCATGGCGGTGGCCGGATGCCCGGTGAACTCGGCCCGCGCGGAGGATGTGCCGGACTGGGCCAATCTCAAGGACAGCGGCCTGATCGAGAAACCGACGCCGGTGATCGACCTGCCGCTTGGCGCGACCGAGGATCGGGTGGTGGGGGCGCTTGATATCGAACGGGCGCTGACCCAGGGCGAAAAGGCGTTCGAGCCGGGCCTGCTGGCGCGGGCCAATCGCGGCTATCTCTACATCGACGAGGTGAACCTGCTGGAGGATCATCTGGTCGATCTGCTGCTGGATGTGGCCCAGTCGGGCGAAAACGTGGTGGAGCGCGAGGGGCTTTCGATCCGCCATGCGGCGCGGTTTGTGCTGGTCGGGTCAGGCAATCCGGAGGAAGGCGAATTGCGGCCCCAGCTTCTGGACCGGTTCGGCCTGTCGGTGGAGGTGACCTCGCCCACGGATATCGATGTGCGGATCGAAGTGGTCAAGCGCCGGGATGCGTTTGACCGGGATCGCGCCAGTTTCGGCGGGGCATGGCGCGCGGATGACATGGCCTTACGCGGCAGGATCGTGGCCGCGCGGGAGGCGCTCGCCGGCATCGAGGCTTCGGAAAACGTGCTGCGGGATTGCGCCGAGTTATGCGTGGCGCTTGGCTCGGACGGGCTGCGTGGAGAGTTGACGCTGTTGCGCGCCGCGCGCGCGCTTGCCGCGTTCGACGGCGCGACATCGGTCACGCGGGACCATCTGCGATCGGTGGCGGCTTCGGCGCTCAGGCACCGCCTGCGGCGCGATCCGCTGGACGAGGCCGGCAGCACGACGCGGGTGGCCCGGCAGGTGGAGGAGGTGCTTGGGTGAACGGCAATGACCAGCGCTGGACCAACGCCAATCTGGCGCTTGCCTGCTTTGCGCTGGACCCTGCCGGTTTGGGCGGCATCTGGCTCCGCGCCCGGTCCGGCCCGGTGCGGGACCGGTTCATGGATGGTCTCTATCTTGCGGTTCAGGGTCGAAATCCGCGTCGATTGCACCCCAATATCGGCGACGATGCGCTTTTCGGCGGCGTCGATCTGGCGGCGACGCTGGCCAGCGGAAAGCTGAGCCGGACCGAAGGCATTCTTTCGCAGCCGTCGGTGCTGATCCTGCCGATGGCGGAACGCACCACGCCCGGGCTTGCCGCGCGGCTGGCCGCCGCGCTGGACCGGCAAGACGGGCTGTCCCTTGTCGCGCTGGACGAAGGCGCGGAGCCCGATGAGACGCTGGCCGGCGCGCTTGCGGACCGGGTGGCGATCCATCTGGACCTGTCCGATCTTGCATTGGGGGACGCCCCGCCGCTGGCAATGGATCCGGGCGCGCTGGCCGAGGCGCGCGCGCTTCTGCCCCGCGTCACCCTGCCCGATACCGCGATTGCGGAAATCGCGGAGGTTGCGCATCGGCTGGGCGTCCGGTCGCTTCGGGCACCGCTGCATGCACTGGCGGTTGCGCGGGCGGCGGCGGCATTGTCGGGTGAGAGCGAGGTGGACGAGCCTGACCTGATCGTGGCCGTCGAACTGGTGCTGGCGCCGCGGGCCACGCAGATCCCCGCGCCGCCCGCGGAGGAGGAAGAGGAAGACCCGGCCGAGCCGGACACGCCCGAGCCGCCGGAGCCGCCCGACGACAGCGACGAGAGCACGCAGCCCGAAGCCATACCGCAGGAGATCCTGCTGGAAGCCGCCCGGGCAATGCTGCCCCCCGATCTTCTGGACCGGCTGGAGGCCGGAAAGGCCGCGCGCGCCGCCGCGGGCAGCGCCGGCACCGGGGCGCGGAAGAAAGGCAACCGGCGCGGGCGGCCCATGCCCTCCCGGCCGGGGCACCCGGGCGGCGAGGCCCGGGTTGATCTGGTCGCGACCCTGCGCGCCGCGGCACCATGGCAACCGATCCGGCGGCAGGCAAGCGGCGATGCCGACCGGCTTCATATCCGTGTCAGCGACATCAGGCTTCGGCAATTCGAAGAGCGCTCTGACAGGGCGATCATCTTCGTGGTCGATGCGTCGGGCTCGGCCGCGCTGTCACGTCTGGCCGAAGCGAAGGGCGCGGTGGAATTGCTGTTGTCGGAGGCCTATGCGCGCCGCGATTACGTCGCGCTGATTGCGTTTCGCGGCGACGGGGCGGAGGTGCTGTTGCCGCCCACCCGGTCGCTGGTGCAGACCAAGCGGCGGCTGGGAAGCCTGCCCGGTGGCGGCGGCACGCCGCTGGCCGCGGGTCTGAAAGGCGCGCTGGAGATGTGTTTGCTGGCGCGCAGCAAGGGGATGACGCCCTCTGTCGCGCTGTTGACCGACGGGCGCGCGAATGTGGCGCTGGACGGTACGCCGAGCCGGGCACGGGCGGCGGAGGACGCGGCCCTGATGGCCCGGGCGCTGAGGGCGCGGGGGGTTCCCGGGATCGTCATCGACATGGGCAACCGGCCCGCGCCCGGGCTGAACGATCTGGCCCGGGAAATGGGAACGCCCTATCTGGCGCTGCCGCGCGCCGATGCGCGCATGCTGTCGCGCGCGGTAGAAGGGGCGCTGGAGCCCGCGGGATGAGCGCCGCCGCAGACGATCCTGCGCGCGCGGCGCTCCCGCACCCCGCCAAAGGGGTGGTGCCGGATGACTGGCCGCTGGTCGGCCATAGCCGGATCGTCGCCGCCGCCCCGCATCGGTGGCATGTGCAGATCATGGGGGATGGTCCCGATCTGCTTTTGCTGCACGGGGCGGGCGCATCCAGCCATTCATGGCGCGAGGTGATGCCTGAACTGGCCAGGCAACACCGGGTGATCGCGCTGGACCTGCCGGGGCATGGGTTTACCCGAACCGGTGCGCGGGGGCGCTCGGGCCTGCCGGCGGTGGCGCTTGACGTCGCCGCGTTGCTGGCGCACCTGGAGGCGGAGCCGCGGCTTATCGTCGGGCATTCCGCGGGCTCCGCCGTGGCGCTGCAACTGGCGCGGACGATGGCGGTGCCGCCGCAGGGGGTCGTGATCATCAACGGCGCCCTGGAAAACTTCAAGGGCGCGGCGGGCTGGCTGTTTCCGATCATGGCCAAGGCGCTGGTGCTGAACCCGTTTGCGGGCCTGCTGCTGGCGCGGGGCGGCGCATCGATGGCCAGCGTGCGCAATCTGGTCGGCACGTCCGGGACGGAGCTGAGCGAGGAGGGGCTGCGGCTTTACCAGCGGCTGATTTCCGACCGGAAACATGTCGAAGGCACGCTGGCGATGATGGCGGCATGGTCGCTGGAGGAGTTGACCCGCGCGCTGCCGGAGATCGAGGTGCCGGCGCTGTTCCTGCACGGGACCGAAGACAGCGCGGTTCCGCTGGCCGTGGCGGAACGGGCGGCGGGTGCGATGCCCGATGCACGGCTGCTGCGGCTGGATGGGGTGGGCCATATCGCGCATGAAGAAGCGCCGGAGCGCGTTCTGGCGGAAATTGCGGGGTTTGCCGCCGCCCGGATTCGCGACTGAAAAAGGCGGCCCCGAGGGCCGCCTTTTTAACCATGTTTCGCCCTCCGCCGTCGGCGGGAGGGATCTATTCCTCGGCCGGGGCCAGCGACGCCAGATAGGCGTAGAGATCCGCGGCGTCTTCCTCGGACCGGACGCGGAAGCTCATCGAGCCGCGTGCGCCGCTGTCGTCAAGAAACTCGCGCAGGAAGCCGGTGGGATCCTGAACATAGGCCACGAAGGTTTCCTCGTCCCAGACCAGACCGGCCTCCCCGGCTTCGACCATGGAGCCGGAATACCGGAAATCCTCGACCGTGCCGGCGGTCCGCCCGGAAATGCGGTAGAGGTTCGGACCGGTGCGGGCGTTGCGCCCGGCAAGGGTTTCGCCCTCCGCATCCACGACGACGTGGCACGCGATGCACTGACGAAACGCCGCCTCGCCCGCCTCTGCATCGCCGCTTGGCGTGGCGGCGTGGCTGTCGGCGAAGGCCATGGGTGCCGTGAGAAGTGTTGCCGCCGCGGCGAGAATCATCGTGCGGTTCATAGGTATACTCCCTTCCATATTCACGTTCGGGTCTATACCTAACGCAATCCGGGAAGAGACCACACATTTTTTTGCTCCGATCACGAAAACGCGACGGATTTACGCAAATAACGGCTCTGTTTCAGGCGCTTACGTTACGGAACCCAAGCGCAGAACCCCGCCGATTCAGGCCACGGCATGGGCGATGGCGCATTGCTTCCAAAGCGTTTTCAGCGCCTCGACCAGATAGTCGATATCGGCGTCCGTATGCAGCGGGCCGGGGGTGAAGCGCAGCCGCTCGGTGCCTTTGGGAACGGTCGGATAATTGATCGGCTGCACGTAGATCCCGAACTGGTCCATCAGGATATCGCTGAGCATCCGGCATTTGACCGGATCCTTCACCATCACCGGGATGATATGGCTTGGGTTGTCCACATGGGGAATGCCCTCGGCATCGAGACGCTGCCGCAGGCGTTTGACCTGCCGTTTCTGCATGTCCCGTTCGATGCTGCTTTCCTTGAGATGCCGGATCGACGCCGTCGCGGCCGCGGCACAGGCGGGCGGCAGCGCGGTGGTGAAAATGAAGCCGCTGGCAAAGCTGCGGATGAAATCGCAGAGCGCGTGGGAGCCGGTGATGTAGCCACCGACCACGCCGAAGGCCTTGCCGAGCGTTCCTTCGATCAGCGTGATCCGGTCCATCAGGCCCTCACGTTCGGCAACGCCGCCACCGCGCGGGCCATACATGCCCACCGCATGCACCTCGTCGATATAGGACATGGCGCCATGCTTGTCGCAGACATCGAGAATTTCCCTGATCGGGGCGATGTCGCCATCCATCGAATAGACGGATTCGAAGGCCACGATCTTGGTTGCGTTGGCGGGCAGGGCCGCCAGCTTGCGGTCGAGATCTTCGGGGTCGTTATGCTTCCAGATGGCCTTCTGGCAGCGCGCATGGCGAATGCCTTCGATCATCGAGGCGTGGTTCAGCTCGTCGCTGAGAATCACGGCATTGGGCAAGCGCGACCCGAGCGTGGAGAGCGCGGCCCAGTTCGAGACATAGCCGGAGGTGAAGAGCAGCGCGTCTTCCTTCTGATGGAGGTCGGCCAGTTCCGCCTCCAGCCGCTTGTGATGATAGGCGTTGCCCGAGATGTTGCGTGTGCCGCCTGCGCCGGTGCCGCAATTCTGCACCGCCTCGACCATCGTGTTCACGACCTTGGGGTGCTGGCCCATGCCGAGATAGTCGTTGGAGCACCAGACGGTCACGTCGCGCGTGCCATCCTCGTGATGATTGACGACCTTGGGAAACGCGCCGCACTTGCGCTGCAACTCGGCGAAGATGCGGTAGTTGCCCTCTTCCTTCAACTGGTCGAGCTGATTTTGGAACAGCTGGTCAAATTTCATCGGGGCATCCTCACTTCATCGTCTGGCTAGGTGTCGTATCCCGCGGCCGGGGCCCCGGGGTCGGGTCTGGCAGCATCCAGCGCCAGAGTTTTTCGTCGGGCAGGGGCAGGACCATGAACCAGTGCTCCAGGAGCGCCAGCGCGGTCAGCGCGGCAAGCAGGGCAAAGCCCACGATATCGCCCGGGGTTTGCGCCCCCCAGAGGCGTTCCATCCAGCAAGCCAGCGCGAAGCTGAGTCCGGTGATCGACACCGGGAACAGCGCGTTCATGCGCGCGACGCGGAAATGGCTGGACAGGTGGGTAAGGTGTTCGGGAATGAACTCCAGATTGATTTTGCGCACACCGAGATAGAGGTTCAGCTTGGCGCTGATGCGCGCCGCGAAGAGAATCGCGAAGGTCCAGGTGCCGAATTGGTTTTCGGCGCCCCAGGAGGCGAAGACCATCGCCAGAAGCAGCCCGAGAAGCAGCAGTTCGTGATAGGCGACCGTGCCCCAGGCGCGCACGAAGCGTTCCCATTCCGGGGCACCGTCCCTGGCATAGCCGCGATAGGGGCCGGTGATGACGCCGGTCAGGAAGGTGAGTTCCACCCAGCCCCAGAGCGCAAGCGCCGAGAGAAAGCCGATATAGGCCCCCGCGACGGAGGTGTTCCCCAGCGTGTCGAGAAAACCGACCGCCCCGAGGACGAGAAAGGGGAGGTTCATGAGAACCACCCATTGGCGGGCATTGCCGCCTTCCCGTTCGGCGCGGCGCACCGCCACAAGGATCGCGCCGGTGGAGAACCACCAGAGAAACAGTGCCACAAGGGCCGCGATCCAGGGGGAGGCGAGCATCAGTAGGCGGGCTCCATTCTCGTGGTGTCCGGCACGGCGTGTTTCTTGGCCGGAATGGTGAAGAGGGAGACAAACGCCATCGCGGCGCGCGCGCTGGGCCCGATACGACCCAGCAGGCTGCCGCGCTGCTTGGCCGCCGCCAGATCGGCATTGGCCTTTTGCAGCCGCTTCAGACCCTTCATCCAGCGCGGATGGTCGATATCGAGCGTGATCGGGAAGATCTGCTCGGAAATCGCGGAGGTCTTGCGGAAGACCTCCTGCCCGTACCAGTCGGGATCAACGCCCAGCGCCTCGTGAAAGGCCGGGCGCTGATGATCGCGGACATACATGGTGGAATAGACCGCGGTGAGGAAGAACTTGATCCACAGGACGTTGCCGCCGCTGGTCAGTTTCGGATCGGTCTTCATCAGCAGCGCGAAGGCCTCGCCATGGCTGAACTCGTCGTTGCACCACTCCCGGAACCACTTGAAGATCGGGTGGAACCGATGCTCCGGGTGCTTCTCCAGATGCCGGTAGATGGTGATGTAGCGGGCATAGCCGATCTTTTCCGACAGGTAGGTGGCGTAGTAGATGAACTTGGGCCGGAAATAGGTGTATTTCTTCTTCTGCGTCAGAAAGCCCAGATTGACGGCGATGCCCGCCTCGCGGAGCGCATCGTTGATGAAGCCCGCATGGCGCGCCTCGTCCCGCGCCATGAGCTGGAACAGCGTCACGATATCCTCGTTATTGCCGCGCCGCTTCATCTCCTTGTAAAGGACGCATCCCGAAAACTCGGCGGTACAGGACGACACCAGAAAGTCGATGAACTCGGCTTTCAGCCTCGGCTCCATATTCTCCCAGTCGACGCTGTCCCAGTCTTCGTTCTTCTTGAAATGGCCCTTGTTCGGGTCCGATTTCATCTGGGCGATGAGCTTGTCCCAGTCGGCGCGCACGGGTGTCACGTCGATGGCGTCCATCTCGTCGAAATCGGTGGTGTAGAAGCGCGGGGTCAGAAGCGTGTTCTGCATGGCCAGCGCGGTGGCGCCCTCGCTGTCGACGACGCCCTGGTGGTTGTCGGCGGCCAGGGCTTCTTCGACGGTTGCGGCGTCGGCGGAATGGGTGCGTTGGACGTTCATACCGAGACCTCCTCACTGAAGGAAAATTCGCAGAGTTCCATGAACTCGAAATCGCCGGTCATCCGGGTCCAGAGCTGTTCCAGCTTGGAGGCCCGGGTGATCGTGGCCATGCGGTCCTCGATCACGACTTCGCCATAGGGCGCCATGATCGGAGCGCCGTGGACGAGCACTTCGTCCCCGGGATGGATCACCGCGCCGTTCAGAAATTTCATATGCGCGTGCAGGCTGTCGAACTTGTGGCTTACCTCAACCTGGCAAGGCGCCGTTTCGGTTTCTCTCGTAAACAGTCCCATGTTGGTCATTCCTCCAGCAAGCGGGCGAAGACCCGCGTGTTGTCCGCCCCGAAACCGATGAGTTCGGCCCGGAAATCGGTGTAGTCGTCGCGTAATCCGATGCGCCCGTCTGAAAAGAGCACCAGTCGTATGGGTTCGGAACCGGTCAGCCCGACGGCCCCCCGTTCACGTTCCAGAACCCGGTAAACGCCCGCAACAAACCCGCCCTGATCGGCGGCCAGCGTGGCGATCACATTGCCGTCCATGTCGAGTACACGGGCGGAGCCATCCATTTCGCCGAACAGGCGGATCATCCGCTCCTGCGCCACCGGCCGTTCCTCAAGCGAGGGCGGCAGCGCCTCCAGCGGGCGATTGGTCGCGGTGGCATAGGCCACGATGATCAGCACACACAGGCACAGCACGAACATCGCGCGGATCAGCACCGTGGGGATCATCTCCTTGTCGCGGATGACGAGTCTTTCTTCGGGGCTCAGAGCCATCTTTCCGACCCTCCCCTATTCTGCCGCCACGGCATCCGGCGCGGGGATGCGCGAGATGACGGGCTCGGCCACGGCGGTTTCCGCCGCATCGGCCAGAAGGGCGGCGACCTTTTCCACATCCGGAATGCAGCGCAGCGCCGGTTCGGTCTGCTTCATCCGCCACGGCCGCACATGGGGCCATGTCATCATGTAGCTCAGCGTCACATCGCCGGGCAGAAGCTCCAGCGCGATCGTGCCGGTTCCGTTGGCCCGCTTGGCCAGCGTCGCATTGGCGATCTGTCGGAACGGCAGGTTCAGCGTCATCGTGAGCGCCGCGCCGATCCGCAGCGCCACGCGCCGATTGGTCAGCGTGTAGACGGTCGATTTGGCCTGAACATAGGCGATCAGCACCAGCAGCGCGCAGACGATGGCGCCAAGGACCAGAAAGAAGGACGCGGCATTGGCGCTGGCGGCCCAGCTTTCGCCCGCAGCGCCGGCGATGGTGCGCCAGGCGAAGAGGAAGGCGAAATAGCCGGCCACCCAGTACAGGCTGAGTGATTCCCGAGCCAGGGCCCACCAGTCCGGCTGGCCCTGCCACAGGATCTCTTCGCCCGCGGGCAGGTTTTCGGGCAATCCACGGACAGGCTCGGTCTGAAAGTCGTCGTGGGACATCGGTTTCTCCTCCTCAGATGGCGGGGTCGAGCCGCTCTTGCGAGGCGTAGAGAATGCCTCCGGCATAGTAGGCCGAGATCTTCTCCTCCTCCAAAAGGGTGACCTGATTGGGGGATTTGGTGACCGGCACATTCGCGAAATGCTTGCCGAAGATCGCGTTGATCTTCACCCGGTCGGATTTGATCTTGCAGTAATGGATTGGCACGAGGCGGGTGCCCCCGCCATGATCCGCATCAAGTTCGATGGACAGATAGCGGACCAGCTGTTCGGGCGCGTCCAGCCACATGTCGCTGATCTCGCCCACGATCTCTCCGTCCCCGGCCTCCACCGGCAACCCGCGCGGGTCGCGCCCGGCGGAAACACGATAGCCCTCGGTCGCGCCCATGGGAACGATCTTGCTGTGGCCGTGGCCGTCAAGCTCGGGCAGGTCGCGGCGTTTCGCCCAGGAGGCGGGGCCGACACCGTCCAGCATCGGGTCGCCGGTCGGCTCGAACGGATAGCCATTGGCGGGGTTCGTCCGCTTCAGCGCCACCTCTCCGCGCGCTTGCAGGTCGGGCCCGGGCACGGTGACCTCGCCCCGATTGTGGGGCAGCTTGAAGGTTTTCGGGCTGGGGACAGGAAACAGGCCCTGATTGGCCGATTGCGTTCCGTCATCGTTTTCCAGCGGATAGCCTTCGCGCATGTTCTCGGTCTGCAGGTAGTAGATCAAGAGGGCGAAGAAGATCCAGAACAGCCAGATCGACAGGCTGGCCAGATCGAACGTTCCGAAAAAGGTGCTTGTCATGTTTGGTCTCCTTCGTGACCCGTCGGTTAAGTGGGCATGTCGGCAAGGCCGATCTTGCGGACGCTGCCGGTCTGTGTGGTTGTGATGGTCCGCACCAGCGGGCCAAGCGCGATGAGCGTTGCGAACAGCAACAGAATTTCCAGGTGATAGACGACCGAATAGCCGGTGCCGGGATTGGCAAGCGCCTCGCCCAGACTGCCGGACATGGCGGCCTGATTGACCAGATCGCGCACCCCGCCGCCGATGGCGATGGACAGGCCCGCCGCCGTGGCCTGCGCCGCGCCCCAGGCCCCGAGCGCCAGACCGCGCCCGGCCATGCCCTGCGCCGGCATCGTCATCGCGGCGGTCAGCGTGGCCACCGCGAAGAGACCGCCGCCAAAGCCGATGCCGCAGGCACCGGCAAAGAACAGCACTTCGGAGCCCATCGGGTTTGCAAAGATCACGGCGCAGAAGGCCGCGACACCGGCCAGAATGCCGCGCGCCGCCATCCGGTAGGGATTGATGCCGCCCGCCAGCCATTTGGCGGCCAGCGCGAACCCGACCAGCGCACCGGCGGCCCAGGTGGCCGTCAGCAGGGTCGTGGCGGACACCGACAGGCCGAGGATCTCCCCGCCATAGGGTTCCAGCAGGACATCCTGCATGTTGAAGGCCATGGTGCCCAGAAAGACCACGACCAGAAGCCGCCCGGCTGTCCCGCCATTGGCATAATCGGCCCAGGCGTCGCGGAAGCTGGGACGCGGCGCGGCGCGCTCTTGCCTCGTCATCGGGCGGACGCGTTCCTGTTTCCACAATGCGATGAGGTTCAGGATCAGGGTGATCAGGGCGGCGGACTGGACGACCTGAATAAGCTTCAGCGGCGTGAAATCGCGCAGGAACCAGCCCACCACGAGGGCGGAGATGCCCATGCCAATCAGGAACATCACATAGAGAAGGGCCACGACGCGGGGGCGGGCCTCCTCCGACGCGCGGTCGGCGGCGAGCGCTAGACCGGCGGTCTGGGTCATATGCATGCCCAGACCGGTCATCAGGAAGGCCAGCGCGGCAAGCACCTCACCGGCGAAGGGCACGTTGTGAACAACATCGCCACCCAGAACGAGCAGCGCCGCAGGCATCACCGCCAGCCCGCCCATTTGCCAGATGGAGCCGAACCAGAGATAGGGGATGCGCTTCCAGCCGATCGAGGAGCGGTAATTGTCGGACTTGAACCCCAGAAGCGCGCGGAACGGGGCGATCAGCACCGGCAGCGCCACCATGATCGCGACCAGAACGGCGGGCACCGAAAGCTCCACGATCATCACGCGGTTCAGCGTGCCCAGAAGCAGAACCCCGGCCATGCCGACGGAAACCTGAAACAGCGAAAGCCGCAGAAGCTCGCCCATGGGCAGGCCGTCGCTGGCTGCGTCCGCAAAGGGCAGATACCGGATGGATATGCGCGACAGCATGCTCATCTGGCATACTCCAGACAGGTGGAAATGTAGAAGCCCCGGGACACACGCTCGACTTCGGAAATCGAGCCTGACGCGCCATGCAGAGACGTTTTCCGGGCCAGATGCCGCGGCTTGTGCGGCACCATGGTGGGGGAGCGGTCGGACCGCGGGAAGAGTTTGCCCACCCCCCACATCGCCATCAGAAGCGTGGTGCGCGGTGCGACCGTGAAGACCACGGATCCCTCGACCCGGGGGCACAACCCGGCCAGCGCCCGGCCCAGATCGTCGGCCTCGTAATAGATCATGCTGTCCATCGCCATGACGTAGTCGAAGGCGCCAAGGCTTTCGGAGAGCATATCGCCCGAGGTAAAGGTGACGCGCGGCGCCAGATTGTCGGACAGGCGGCGTTCCGCGATCTTCACGAGTTCCGGCGAGATGTCGATCGCCACGACATCGGCGCCGCGCATCGCAAGCTCCGCCGTCATCTGGCCTGCGCCGCAGCCTGCATCGAGCACGCGCTTGCCGGCCAGATCCTCGGGCAACTGGCCCAGCATGATCTCCCGCATCCGGTCGCGGCCCTCGCGCACGGTCTGGCGGATACCCGAAACGGGCGCGTCAGAGGTCAGACGCTCCCATGTCCGGGTTGCCGTGCGGTCGAAATAATCCTCGACCCGTGCGCGTGTGGCGGCATAGTCGGCCATCAATCAAACCCGAGCAATTCGAAGATTTCACGATCCGGCAGGGACTCCGGGGCAAGCGGGTCGGTGCCCTTGAAGAGAAGATCGGCAAGCCGCACGTATTCGGCACGGGCCAGCACGATATCCTCATCGTCGGGCATCTCGAAAAGGGTCTTCTTCTTCAGCCGCGACCGCCGGATGGCGTCGATATCGGGCATGTGCGCGATGCGGTTGAACCCGACCACCTCGCAATAGCGATCCACCTCATCGGTGTCCTTCGAGCGGTTGGCGATGCAGCCGGCGAGACGCACGTTGTAGTTCTTGGATTTCGCGCCCACGGCCTGAATGATCCGGTTCATCGCGTAAATGCTGTCGAAATCATTCGCGGTCACGATCACGGCGCGGTCCGCATGCTGGAGCGGGGCGGCGAAACCACCGCAGACCACATCGCCCAACACATCGAAGATGACCACATCGGTGTCTTCCAGCATGTGGTGCTGTTTCAGCAGCTTGACCGTCTGGCCCACGACATAGCCGCCGCATCCGGTGCCCGCGGGCGGGCCGCCCGCCTCCACGCACATGACGCCGTTATAGCCGGTGGTCACGAAATCCTCGGGGCGCAGTTCCTCGGCATGGAAATCGACGTCCTTCAGGATGTCGATCACCGTGGGCTGAAGATGGCCGGTCAGGGTGAAAGTGCTGTCATGCTTGGGGTCGCAGCCGATCTGCAGCACCTTCTTGCCAAGCTTGGTGAAGGCGGCGGACAGGTTGGACGAGGTGGTGGATTTGCCGATCCCGCCCTTGCCGTAGACGGCAAAGACCTTGGCGCCTTCGATCTTTAGCGTCTCGTCCTGATGGACCTGCAGCGAGCCCTCGCCATCCTCCCCCTTCTTCAGGATCGGCGGGTTGGCCAGCCCACGGGCCTTCAGACCCTCTTGCTCGCGGGCATTGGCGCGCGCGGCGGGCGGGTGTTTGGTATCCAGTGGGCTCATGTCGGTTCTCCTGTCATTCAGCGGCTACGTTGAGCCCTTCAAGCGTGTCTTCCAGCTCGTCCGCCCCGGCCTGAAGGGCGGCAAGCGTGGCCTCGTCGGGTTGCCAGTAATCACGTTCATGTGCCTCCAGCAGGCGGTTGGCCATGCGCGCGGAGGCTTGCGGGTTGAGCGCGGCCAGACGGCGGCGCATCTCCTCATCGAGCACGAAGGTCTCGGACAGGCGCTGATAGACCCAAGGGTCAACCTGACCGGTGGTGGCGGACCAGCCAAGCGTGTTGGTCACCTGGGCCTCGATCTGGCGAACGCCTTCATGGCCATGCTTCAGCAGACCTTCGAACCATTTCGGGTTGAGCGAGCGGGAGCGGGTTTCCAGCGCGACCTGATCCTGAAGCGTGCGGACCTTGCCCTCGCCCCGGGTCTGGTCGCCGATGAAGACCGGCGCTTCGACGCCCTTGGCGCGTTTGACCGCACGCGAGATGCCGCCCAGCGTATCGAAGTAATGATCGACCGTCGTCACGCCCAGCTCGACGGATTCGAGGTTCTGATAGGCGATATCGACATCCTTGAGGGCCGATTGCAGGAGGCCTGCGTTTTTCTTGGCCTTGCCGTCGCGGCCATAGGCGAAGCTCTTGCGCGCCTCATAGGCATCGGCCAGTTCATCCTCGCCGTCCCAGGCGCTGCTGTCGACGAGGATGTTGACGTTGGAGCCGTAGGCGCCTTCGGCATTGGAGAAGACGCGCAGGGCCGCCGTTTCCATGTCGACCCCCATTTTCTCGGCGTAGTCGAGGGCGTGGGCGCGCACGAAGTTCCGCTCCGTCGGCTCCTCCGCCGTGGCGGCCTTGTAGGCGGCTTCGGCCAGCATCCGGGTCTGCAGGGGCAGCAGATCGCGGAAAATGCCCGAAAGCGTCATCACCACGTCGATCCGCGGGCGGCCCAGTTGTTCCAGCGGGATGAGATCGGCACCGGAGAGCCGGCCATATCCGTCGAAGCGCGGGGTCGCCCCCATCAGCGCCAGCGCCTGAGAGATCGGGCCGCCATCGGATTTGATATTGTCGGATCCCCACAGAACCAGCGCCACCGAACGGGGAAGCGTGCCGGCGGCCTGCAACAGCCTGTCGGCCTGTTTCGCACCGTCCTGCAGGGCGAAGGCCGTGGGCATGCGGAACGGATCGAAGGCATGGATGTTGCGGCCGGTGGGCAGAACCTCGGGCGAGCGGATCAGATCGCCGCCCGGAACCGGTTCGATGAAATGCGCCTCAAGCGCGCGCATCAGCGCCGGAAGCTCGGTCTGCTGACGCAGCAGGTGTTCGACCCTGCCCCGCGTTTCAGGGTCTGTTTCGGCCATCACGCGCAGATGTTCCTGCAACTCCGCCTCGTCGATGGCGCGGCCCAGAACATGCAGCCCGTCGGGGATCAGCGCATCCTCGGTTTCCAGAAGCTTCAGCCACAGCGTATCCGGATCGGTGTCGGCCATGTCGACGGCCTCGGCCTGTGTGCGGATCAAGACGGCCAGTTCCTCCCGCTCGGGGCTGTCGGGGGGCAGGCCACGCCAGCGGGTGAGGCTGTCTTTCAGTTCGCTCAGACCCTTGTAGAGACCGCTTGCGGCCAGCGGCGGGGTCAGGTGCGTGATCGTCACCGCGTTGGACCGGCGTTTCGCCAGCGTCGCCTCGGACGGATTGTTGGAGGCGTAGAGATAGACATTGGGCATGTCCCCGATCAGCCGGTCGGGCCAGTCGCGCGCGCCCAGGCCCGCCTGACGGCCCGGCATGAATTCCAGCGCGCCATGCATCCCGAAATGCAAGAGCACATCGGCGCCGAAATCCTCCCGCAGGTAGCGGTAGAAGGTGGAGAAGGCATGGGTCGGGGCAAAACCCTTCTCGAAGAGCAGCCGCATCGGGTCGCCTTCATAGCCGAAGGTCGGCTGAACCCCGACGAAGACATTGCCGAACTGCGCGCCCAGCACGAAGACGCCGCCGCCATCGGATTGCTGTTTTCCCGGGGCCGGGCCCCAGACGGCCTCAAGCTCGGCCAGATGGGGCTCGCGGGCGACGATATCGTCGGCGGGGATACGCGCGGCGACGTTTGCCTGCTGGCCATAGCGCTCGGCATTGCCGTGCAGGATCGCGTGGCGCAAGTCGTCCACCGTGGCGGGCGGGTCCAGGTCATAGCCTTCGGTCTTGAGCGCATGCAGCGTGTTGTAGAGCGACTCGAAGACGCTGAGATAGGCGGCCGTGCCGATGGCCCCGGCATTGGGCGGAAAGCCGAACAGGACGATCCCGAGCTTGCGCTCGGTCACATCGGAGCGCCGCAGGATCGCCAGCTTGCGGACCTTTGCGGTCAGCGCCTCGATCCGTTCGAGACAGGGCGACATGGCCTTGTGATTGTCCTTGTTCGGGCAGTTGTAGTTGCAGCCGTGGCAGCCGTCTGCCCCGTGGCGCCCGCCGAAGACCGTGGGGCAGGTCGCCCCGTCGATCTCGGGAAGCGCGATGAGCATCGTGGTCTCCACCGGGCCGAGACCGCCCTCGGACGAGCCCCACTGGCCAAGGGTCTGAAACTCGATCGGATGGGCCGCGACATAGGGCACGTCGAGATCCTTGAGGACCGCAACGGCGGCGTCGCTGTCGTTATAGGCCGGGCCGCCGATCAGGCTGAACCCGGTCAGGGAGACCAGCGCGTCGATCCGGCCGCCGGCGAAGTAATCCGCGATCGCGGGACGACCGTCGAGCCCGCCGGCGAAGGCCGGGATCACGGCCAGACCGGCCGCCTGCATCTGCCGGATCACACCATCGTAATGGGCGGTGTCGGAGGCTAGGATGTAGCTGCGCATCATCAGCAGGCCGACGGTGGCGACCGGAGCCGCGGGCTGCGGCAGATCGGCGGCATCGGTGGTGATGTGGTGGCCGGGCAGGTCCGGGTGGTACAGCCCGACATCGGGATAATCGATGGGCGCGGCGGCCTCGGCGCCCTTGAAAGCGGTGTCGCTGGCATAGCGGCCCACAAGGAAGCGGACCATCTGTTCGACATTGTCGTCGGACCCGCCCAGCCAGTATTGCATCGACAGGAACCAGGCGCGGAGATCCTGCGCCTTGCCGGGGATGTATTTCAGGATCTTCGGAAGCCGGCGGAGCATCTTCATCTGCTTTTCGCCGGACGAGGCGGAGGGTTTCGCCGAGCCGCGCAGCTTTTTCAGAAGCTTCATCGGCCCGCTGCTGGGCTTGCGCATGTCCAGCTCGCCCATGCGGGTGAGGCTTACGACCTCGGAGGCGGAGATCAGCCCGATCATCGCATCGCAGGCGTCGCGGCGGGCTTCGAGGTCGGGCAGGATCGCCTGGATATGCTCCTCGATGAACAGAAGGTTCGCGACGATCAGATCGCCGTGGCGCACGGCATCCCTGGCCATTTCCAGCGCATCCGGGTTCTCGGCCCATTCCGCGGAGGCATGGACGGAGACCGAGAGGCCCGGGAACTCATCGGCCAGACGCTCTGAAACCCGGGCGGCGGGCCCGGCGGCGTGGCTGTCCAGCGTCACGATGACGACGCGGTAGCCGGGGATGTGGCCGCTATCGCGCATAATGGGCCTTTGCCTCGTAGAGTGTGTCGATGCTGATTTCCGTCACGCCCTGTTCGGCGGCGAATTTCTCGGTATTGCGCCGCGCCTTGCCGCGCACGAAGAACGGGATCTTCTTCAGCTCCTTCTCGGCGTCTTCCAGCCAGACCATCACGTCGCCGCCGGTTGATCCGGGCGCGGCATCGTCCTGCGCGTCCTGAGCGGGGCGGGCGGTTTCGGCGACCGGCGCACCGGGCTCGGCCACGGGCTTCGGCGCATGGCCCCCGTGATGGCTCGGTCCCGCTTCGTCGTGGAACTCGAAATCCTCGCGGAACATATGCAGCAGGTGCTCTTCGAGACCCATCACCAGCGGATGGATCCAGGTGTCGAAGATCACGTTCGCGCCTTCCCAGCCCATCTGCGGCGAATAGCGGGCCGGGAAATCCTGCACATGGACGGGCGCGGAAATGACGGCGCAGGGAATACCGAGGCGTTTGCCGATATGGCGCTCCATCTGAGTGCCGAGGATCATTTCGGGCGCCGCCTCCTCGATGGCCTTTTCCACCTCAAGATAATCGTCCGTGATCAGTGCGGTGAGCCCGTAATCCTTCGCAAGCGCGCGGATGTCGCGCGCAAACTCCCGGTTGTAGCAGCCCATCCCCACCACCTCGAAGCCCATCTCGTCGCGGGCGATCCGGGCGGCGGCCTTCACATGCGTGGCGTCGCCGAAGAGGAAAACGCGTTTGCCCGTCAGGTAGGTCGAGTCGACGGATTTGGACCACCAGGGCTGGCGCAGCCGGGAGAGATCCTTGCGGGGTTCGACCCCGGCGAGCGCCGCGACCTCGGCCACGAAATCATGGGTCGCGCCCACGCCCAGGGGCACGGTTTTCGTGTAGGGCTGGTCGCAGACCTTTTCCAGATGGCGGCAGGCGGTCTCGGCATGCTCGGGATAGAGCATGACGTTGAAATGGGCCTGTCCAAGGGTCGTGATCTGTTCGGGCGTGGCACCCAGCGGGGCCACGACATTTACGGCGATGCCCATTTCCCAAAGCAGGGATCTGACCTCTTCGATATCGTCGCGATGCCGGAAGCCCAGCGCGACGGGACCGAGGATGTTGCAGGAGATCTCCGGCGTGCGCGCCATCGGGCGGGCAAGGGCCTTGACGATCTGATAGAAGGTCTCGTCCGTGCCGAAGCCTTCCTTGCGCTGATAGCTCGGAAGCTCCAGCGCGATGACCGGGACCGGAATGTCCATCGCTTCGGCAAGGCCGCCGGGATCGTCCTGAATAAGCTCCGCCGTGCAGGAAGCGCCGACGATGAGCGCTTGCGGCCGGAACCTCTCATAGGCGTCCATGCAGGCGGTCTTGAAGATGCCGGCGGTGTCGGCGCCCAGATCGCGCCCCTCGAACGTGGTGTAGGTGACCGGCGGGCGATGATCGCGCCGTTCGATCATGGTGAAGAGGAGATCCGCGTAGGTGTCGCCCTGCGGCGCGTGCAGCACATAATGCAGGCCTTTCATGCCGGTTGCGACGCGCATCGCCCCCACATGGGGCGGGCCTTCATATGTCCAGACAGTCAGTTTCATTCCGCGGCCTCCAGCTTCAGAAGGGCGCGGCGGCGCAGCGGGCGGGCGAAAAGGGCCGCCAGATCGCCGGCCTGTTCGTAGAAATGGACCGGGGTGAAGACAAGCTCGATGGCCCATTTGGTGGTGAGACCCTCGGCTTCGAGCGGGTTCGCGAGGCCAAGACCGCAGACAGTGAGATCCGGGCGTGCGGCGCGGCAGCGATCAAGCTGCAGGTCCACATCCTGCCCTTCCGATATCGTCGGACCGGCCGGGATCAGATCCATGTCCGGGCCGACAAGGCCCTTGTGGATATAGGGCGCGCCGATCTCGATCGCCTCCATCCCGCATTCGCGGATGAGGAACCGGGCGAACGGGATCTCCAGCTGGCTGTCGGGAAAAAAGAAGATCGATTTGCCCGCGAGCGTTTCCGCGGCGGCGGCCACGGCCTTGCGCGCGCGGGCGCGCGGCGCGGCGGTGACGCGATCGAAGGTTTCGTCATCGACGCCGAATTCATCGGCGATGGCGCGCAGCCACGCCGTTGTGCCCTCTTCGCCGAAGGGGAACGGGGCGGAGATCATCCGCGCGCCGCGACGGTCCAGCGCCGCGGCGGTATCGCCCAGAAACGGCTGCAGCAGCGCATAGACCACGTTTTCGCCGATGCCGGGCATCTCGGCCGAGCGCGGCGCGGGCAAAACGCGGATCGGGCCGATGCCCATCTCGCTCAGAAGCTTGACGGCCTGATCCTCGACCACGTCGGGCAGCGCGCCGACCAGAAGCAGCTCGCGCGCCTGCGTGGCGGGCAACACCGGAACCATGGAGGCCAGGCAGGCATCTTCGCCCTGGGTAAAGGTGGTTTCGATCCCGGAGCCGGAATAGTTCAGCACCCGGACATGGGGCGCATGTTCGACGGTCAGCCGCTCGGCGGCGCGGGCGAGATCCAGCTTGATGACTTCGGACGGGCAGGACCCGACAAGGAAAAGCTGCCGGATGTCGGGGCGGCGGGCCAGCAGACGGGCGACCTCCCGGTCAAGCTCGTCATGGGCGTCGGCCATGCCGGCCAGATCGCCCTCTTCAAGGATGGCGGTGCCGAAGCGGGGCTCGGCGAATATCATCACGCCCGCGGCGGATTGCAGCAGATGCGCGCAGGTGCGGCTGCCGACCACCAGAAAGAATGCGTCCTGCATCTTGCGGTGCAGCCAGATGATGCCGGTCAGGCCGCAGAACACCTCGCGCTGTCCGCGCTGTTTCAGGATCGGGGCGTCGCGGCAGGTCTGCGCGGGAATGGTGGCGGGGCGGTTCATGCGTCCCCCTCCAGCCGCGCGGCGCGGAGCTTCAGCAGGAACTGGCCCGCGTTGATCACATAGGCCGCATAGGCCGCCAGCGCGATCCACATCTGTTCGGCATGGGGCAGGCCCGCAAGCAACGCCCAGACATAGGCCGCGTGCAGTGCGATGACGGCGAAGCTGAAGACATCTTCCCAGAAGAAGGCCGGCGCAAAGAGATACTGCCCGAACACCACCTTTTCCCAGATCGCGCCGGTTATCATGATGACGAAGAGAAAGCCGGTCTTGACGACGATCGAGATCGTCGCGGCCTCGTATCCCGAACCGCTCAGCATGAAGCGCGCGACGAGCACCAGGGAAATCAGGAATGCCAGAAACTGAAGCGGCGCCAGAACCCCCTGCACGGTCGTCCAGACAGTCGCGTCCCTTCGGGCGCGTTCCTCCGGTGTGTAAAGCCGCCGCGATGGCGGATGCGTCAGAGTCTCAGATGACATGCAGATACGATTCCTTGGATCTCCCCTTGAAAGCTACTGTTGTCAGATTGGAAGTGTCAACTAAAACTTACACATTTTGAGGCGCCCGAAATGCTCGTATTTCCGAGATTACAACAGGGGAAAGCCCCTATTTTTGCTAAGAAATTCAGGCGGTCCGCGGCACAGTCCGCCCGGACGGCACGGAGGGGCAACCCAAGTTGTCAATTTCCTTTGACAGATTTGGCGAAGTCATAGAGACTGTCTGGCGAAAGACTTCCCGGACGGTCCGGCACCGCGTTTCTTTCTATGGCCGGACATCTCTCGGGGAGGGGTGATCCGATGACTCAATACAGCAAACTCTCCGTTCGGCCAGGCAGCACCATGCAGGATGCAGAGGTGAAGATGCTGGCCGCGCGGGCGTTATCGGTTCTGGCCTCCAAGGCGACCCCTCGACCGGCTGGCGTTCAGCAGCATCTCGAAGCGCTGTGCGACGCCTATACCTCCCCCGATGAAGACGAGCGCCACGACACGATCCTGCGGATCCGTCAGGAGGGTATCGCGCCACGCGATATCATCGCGCATATCATCCCCGAGACCGCACGGCTTCTGGGCATTCATTGGGCCAATGACACGCTGAGCTTCTCCGAGGTGTCGATTGCGGCCGCCCGCCTGCAGGAAACTGTGCGCGCGCTGGCCGCGAAAGACCAGGTGAAGCGACACGACAGCCTGGGCACCGTTTTGCTGGTGGTGCCGAGGCCCGAACATCATACCCTGGGCCTGTTCGTCGCCGCAGACCGGTTTCGGCGTCTGGGATATGAAGTCGACATTTCTGTCTCGCAGCACCCGCGTCAGATCAGCGACCGGGTTCTTGCGCGCAGATATGCGATGGTGGGGGCGACAGCCTCCAGCCGAAGAACCCTTGCATCCGTTAAGGAACTGGTCGATAGCATCCGGGCTCGCGTGCCGCGCAAAGTGAAAGTGGTCGTGGGCGGAAGCGTCATGGACCAGAAACTTGATATCGTTGCATTAACCGGTGCCGACTATTCCGCACCGGACGCGCAAGCCGCCTTGAAGCTCTGCGGTTTGACCATATCTCAAGACTCTCTTCTGGAACGGACGACCGCTAACTGAACGACGACACGTTATAAAAAGGCGAAAGCCGTCATGAATACACGCGGATCAGATTTCTGGGATGAGCCGGCTGCGCCACCAATCGCGCCAGAGCATTTCAACGATATCGTGGCCACCGCCGCCGACCTTGCGATTGTACTGGATACATCGGGCATCGTGCGGTCCGTCGTGGTCAACCCCCTGAACCCCACCTTGGGCCGTCTGGACCACTGGAAGGATCGCAACATCCGCGATTTCACTGCCGAAGACAGTCTGGTGAAGCTGGAAACCCGGCTGGACGCCTATCGCGACGGCAAGAAAGACACCGTCGATGCGATCGAGGTGAATCATTACGACAATGCGAATTGGGAATTCCCGATCCGCTATACGCTGCACAAGACCGGGCAGGATGACATCATCCTGATGCTGGGCCGTGATCTCAGGCCGATCGCGGAGTTGCAGCACCGCCTTGTGAAGGCGCAGCTTGCGCTTGAGAAGGATTACGAGACCCACCGGGATTACGAGACGCGCTACCGCGTCATCATGGAGGCGGCGCGCGATGCGCTGATTCTGGTCGATGTGACGACCGGGCGGATCATGGACCTGAACACCGCCGCCTCGCAGATCCTCGGGGCGGATGCGGAGACCCTGACCGGAAGCTCCTTCACTCAGGAATTCGAGGGCCGGCGCCGGGGCGAATTCGTCGAGAGCCTGATCGCGACCGCCGGGGACGAAGGCAGCGGCCCCGTCACCGCGGAAACCAAGCGCGGCCAGAAGGAGGTCGCGATTGACCCGGTCCTGTTTCGCGCGGCCGGGGACAAGACGCTGCTTTGCCGTATCGAAGCCGCCGCAAGCGCCGAAACCGTGGCCGCGGAGGTGTCGCAGTCTCTGGCGGTGCTTTATCGCGACGGGGCGGATGCGGTGGTGTTCACCGATCCGCTGGGGGCGATCCGGTCCTGCAATGACAGCTTTCTGGGGCTGTGCGATTCCGGGCAGCTTTCTGAAATTCGCGGCAAGTCGCTTGGCGATTTCCTGAGCCGCGGCAGCGTCGATCTGAAGGTCATGCTGGACAATGCCGCCCGCACCGGCAGGATGCGGATCTATGCCACCCGGCTGGAGGGCGCCTATGGCTCGCAGCTTTCGGTCGAGATCTCGGCCACGCATATGCCCGGAAACGGCGGGTTCGCCTTCGTGATCCGGGATACGTCGCGGATGGAGATCGTGCGGGAGCCGGTTTCCGCCGTGCCCGGCGGCGCGCCGATGACCGATGAGGCGATGCGCAATGTGATGGATCTGGTCGGTTCGGCGCCGCTGAAGGATATCGTCGCCGCGACGACGGATGTCGTGGAGAAGATGTGCATCGAAACCGCCGTTGAACTGACCGATAACAATCGCGTGGCCGCGGCCGAGATGCTGGGCCTTTCGCGGCAATCTCTCTATGTAAAATTGAGAAAATACGGGCTGTTGGCGAAAAACGACGGCTAGCGTGGCGATCTGGTATTCAGGTATCGGGGGCAGTATCTTCCTCCCATGCCTCATGACCACGCCCATCACCACCATCATCATGCCGATCCGTCCGTTGGCGACTGGCGCCTTGCCCTTGCGGTAGGTGTCAATATCGGCCTGACGGTGGTGCAGGTGATTGGCGGGGTTCTGTCCGGCTCCCTGGCGCTGATCGCGGATGCGCTGCACAATCTGTCGGATGCGATGGCGTTGATCATCGCCTTCGTGGCGCGGCGCATCGCCCGGCGCCCGGCCGATGCCGACATGACGTTCGGCTATGGCAGGGCCGAAACGGTGGCCGCCCTGATCAATTACACCACGCTGATCCTCTTGGGGATCTATCTCGCCTATGAAGCCGTGATGCGGTTGTTCGACCCGCAGGAGGTGGCCGGCTGGACCGTGGTGATCATCGCGGCCGTGGCGCTGGTGATCGATCTTGCCACCGCTGCGCTGACCTATGCGATGTCGAAGGATAGCCAGAATATCCGCGCCGCGTTCCTGCACAATCTTGCGGATGCGGCGGGCTCGGTCGGGGTCATCATAGCGGGAACCGCGATCCTGCTGTTCGGCTGGAACATCGTGGATCCGATCGTGACCCTGATCATTGCGGGCTACATTCTGTGGATGTCGTTCGCGGAGATCGGCGGCGTGATCCGCATCCTGATGCTGGGCAGTCCGCCCGCATTGCAGACCAGAGCCGTTCTGAACGCGATCGATGAGATCGACGGCGTTGCGGATGTTCATCACGCCCATCTGTGGCAGATGCAGGAACACGAAGCGGCGCTTCAGGCCCATATCGCGCTGCGCCCCGGATGCTGGGACCGGGCCGATGCGATCAAGGCGCAGATCAAGGCCCGGCTGCGTCAGGATTTCGCCATTTCCCACGTGATGCTGGAGATGGAATGCGCCGCCCATGCCTGCACCGATGCCAAGGCAATCGGTCACGGCTGAGGCCGGTCGTCTAGCCGAGTTTACACTTGCCGAGTCGCAAAGTGTCAGCTTAAACTTACACTCATGAGTGTAACGACCGACCTCACCCCAAGCAGCCCTGTCCGGCGCTGGCCCGAACCCGCTGCTGCCCTGACATTGCTGAAACCGATCACATGGTTCCCGCCGATGTGGGCGTATCTTTGCGGCGCGGTCTCGGCGGGCGTCGCGCCCTCGGGCCACTGGTTCGTGCTGTTTCTGGGGGTGCTGCTGGCCGGGCCGATCGTTTGCGGAATGAGCCAGGCCGCCAATGACTGGTGCGACCGCCATGTCGATGCGATCAACGAGCCGAACCGTCCGATCCCGTCGGGGCGCATACCGGGGCGTTGGGGTCTGTGGATCGCTCTGGCGATGTCGGTCCTCGCCATCGGCATCGGCTGGTTCCTGGGCCCGTGGGGTTTTGGCGCAACCATCGTGGCGGTCATCGCCGCCTGGGCCTATTCGGCCGAGCCGGTGCGCCTGAAGAAATCGGGCTGGTGGGGGCCGGGGCTGGTTGGCCTTTCCTATGAATCGCTTCCCTGGTTCACGGGCGCGGCGGTTTTGGCTGCGGGCGCCCCGTCCTGGCCGGTGATCATCGTGGCGCTGCTTTATGGCATCGGCGCCCATGGCATCATGACGCTCAACGACTTCAAGGCGCTGGAGGGAGACCGGCAGATGGGCGTGAACTCCCTGCCCGTCACCTTGGGGCCCGAGCGCGCGGCGCGGCTGGCCTGCTGGATCATGGCGATCCCGCAGGTGATCGTGATCGGGCTCTTGCTCTATTGGGGGCGCGAATGGCACGCTCTCGCCGTCGGCGTGTCGCTGGCGCTGCAGGTCTGGGCGATGACCGTCCTGCTGAGCGATCCGAAGGCCAGGGCGCCCTGGTACAACGGAACCGGTGTCACGCTTTACGTCTCCGGCATGATGGTGACCGCCTTCGCCATCCGCACGCTGGAGACCTGGCCATGACACTCAGCTGGTTTCAGATCGTGCGGATGGGTCTTGTGCAGATGGCGCTTGGCGCCATCGTGGTGCTGACCACCTCCACGCTGAACCGGCTGATGGTGGTGGAGCTGGCGCTGCCCGCCGTCCTGCCCGGGCTTCTGGTCGGGCTGCATTACGGGATTCAGATCACGCGCCCGCAATGGGGCTACCGATCCGACACCGGCGGGCACCGCACCCGCTGGATTATCGGGGGTATGGCGGTCCTGGCGCTGGGCGGGCTTTCCGCCGCCTATGGCGTCGTCGCGATGGAAAGCTCTTTCGCAGTCGGGCTGGCCATCTCGGTTCTGGCCTATGCGGCCATCGGTGTCGGTGTCGGCGCCTCCGGCACATCTCTCCTTGCGCTGCTCGCGACGGCAACCGCCGAACGCCGCCGACCGGCCGCGGCCACGATCACATGGTTGATGATGATCTTCGGCATCGCGATGACGGCGGGCATCTCCGGCCAGTTCCTCGACCCCTACACCCCGCTTCGCCTGATGCAGGTCGTGGCCGTGGTGACCGGCGGGGCATTTGTGATCACATGTCTGGCGGTCTGGGGCATCGAAGCCTCGGTCGTATCCCGACGCGAGATGGACACCATGCCCTTCATCGACGGGATGAGGGAGATCTGGGCCGAGCCCAAGGCCCGCCATTTCACCATTTTCGTCTTCCTCAGCATGACGGCCTATTTCATGCAGGAGCTGATCCTTGAGCCGTATTCGGGTCTGGTTTTCAACTATACGCCGGGCCAGTCCACGTCGCTCTCCGGGGCGCAGAACGGCGGGGTGTTCCTTGGCATGGTCGTGGTTGGCATCGCCGGCACCGCCCTGCGGTTCGGATCGCTGCGGGCCTGGGTGGTCGCGGGCTGCATCGGCTCCGCCGCGTCGCTTGGGCTGATCACCGTTCTGGGGCAGATCGGCCCGACCGCGCCGCTTCTGCCGGCCGTGATCCTGATGGGGTTCTTCAACGGAATGTTCGCCGTGGCCGCCATTGGCTCGATGATGGCGCTGGCCGGCGAAGGCCGGGGCGCGCGCGAAGGCACGCGGATGGGCCTGTGGGGTGCGGCGCAGGCGATCGCGGCCGGGTTCGGCGGGCTTCTCGGCGCGGCGCTGGTGGATCTTTTGCGCATCGTGCTGTCGGACCCGTCCGCCTTCGGCACCGTCTTTCTGTTCGAGGCACTGCTTTACATCGCCTCTGCCTTCATGGCCGTCCATGTGATGGATCGGCGTCCCTCTTATCAGCCCCCGCGGGGCCTTGTTCCGGGAGAATAAGCTATGCGCTATGACGTTGTCGTTGTCGGGGGTGGCCCCTCCGGTGCAACCGCCGCCGAAGACCTTGCCCGGTCCGGCCACAGGGTCGCGCTTCTGGACCGTGCGGGGCGGATCAAGCCCTGCGGTGGGGCCGTTCCACCGAGGCTGATCGCGGATTTCCATATTCCGGACGCGCAGATCGTGGCCAAGATCAACACCGCGCGGATGATTTCACCCACCAACCGCCGCGTCGATATCCCGATCGAGAATGGCTATGTCGGCATGGTCGACCGGGAGAATTTCGACGAATTCCTCAGGGTCAGGGCGGTCGAGGCCGGCGCGACGCGGCTTACCGGCACCTTCACCCGGATCGAGCGGGAGGAAGAAGGCCCGGTTGTGATCTATCGCGACAAGGCCACGAAAGAAGAGACCCGCGTTGCGGCAAAGCTCGTGATCGGGGCCGATGGCGCCCGCTCCAACGTTGCCCGCGCCGAGGTGCCGGGCGGCGACAAGATCCCCTATGTGATCGCCTATCACGAAATCATCGAGGCGCCGGGCAAGGTGGGAAGCTACGATCCGGAACGCTGCGATGTGGTCTATGACGGCCGGATCAGCCCGGATTTCTACGGCTGGGTGTTTCCGCATGGCAAATCGGCCAGTGTGGGCATGGGCTCCATGGTCAAGGATGTGGATCTGAAGAAGGCCACCGCCGATCTGCGTGAATCTTCGGGCCTGACGGATTGCACCACGATCCGCCGGGAAGGCGCGCCGATCCCGCTGAAACCGCTTGACCGGTGGGACAACGGCAAGGATGTCGTGCTGGCCGGAGACGCGGCCGGCGTTGTCGCGCCATCCTCGGGCGAGGGGATCTACTACGCGATGGTTGGCGGACGCGTTGCGGCGACGGCTGCGGCCGCCTGTCTGGCCAGCGGCCGGGTCAAGGACCTGCAGCTTGCGCGGAAACTGTTCATGCGCGAACACAAGAACGTCTTCAAGATCCTCGGCGCGATGCAGGATGCCTATTACAAGTCCGACGAGCGCAGGGAACGCTTCGTATCGCTCTGCCACGATGTGGATGTCCAGCGCCTGACGTTCGAGGCCTATATGAACAAATCCCTGGTCAAGGCGCGCCCCCTTGCGCATATCAAGATCGGCATCAAGAATATCGCGCATCTGACAGGGCTTATACCGGCGACACGTGCATGACAGAGATGATTCCAACCTGGGTCGACGGCGTTCTGACCCCTGTGGAAAAACTGGAGGCTCACAGGAAGGGGCTGCGGCATCAGGCGATTTCGGTGTTCCTGATGCGGGGCAACAAGACCCTGTTGCAGCGCCGGGCGCTTGGAAAATATCATACGCCGGGGCTGTGGGCGAATACCTGCTGCACGCACCCATATTGGGGCGAAAGCGCTTTGGATTGCGCGCAGCGCCGTCTGGGCGACGAACTGGGGCTGCCGCCCATCCCGCTGACCTTCCGCGACCGGGTCGAGTATCGCGCCGATGTGGGCGGCGGGATGATCGAGCACGAAGTTGTGGATATCTTTGTGGGCACTCTGCCCGAGACCGTGCCGGTTCTGCCAAACCCCGCCGAGGTTATGGACACGATCTGGCAGGGTCTGGACGATCTGGCGCAGGAGGTGGTGAAGACCCCGGCCAGCTTTACCCCCTGGTTGCAGATCTACCTGCGGGACCATGCGGCCAGCATTTTTGGCGACATGCACCCTGCCTGACGCCTTCGTCAGAGCCTGCATGCAGGATACCGCGCCCGATCAGGCGCGGTTTTTCGTTTCGAAATCGGCGGTCGCGACACCCAGCGCCGACAATCCGGCCCTTGCAATATCGCCCGCGGTCAGCCCCGCTTCGGCATACATATCCGCCGGGCTGGCCTGGTCGATGAACGTGTCGGTAAGCGTGAGCGTGCGGATCGCCAGACCCCGGTCAAGCCGCCCGGATGCCGCCAGATAGTGCAGGACCATCGCCCCGAACCCGCCGACAGCCCCCTGTTCCACCGTGATCAGCGCCTGATGCTCCTCGGCCAGCCTGTCGATCAGACCGGTGTCGAGCGGTTTGGCGAAACGGGCATCCGCAACGGTGACGGAGATGCCCCTCGCCTCAAGCTCCGCGGCGGCGTCCAGAACCTCGGACAGATGCGCACCAAAGGACAGAATTGCCAGGTTAGAGCCTGTTTTCACGATACGGCCCTTGCCGATTTCCAGCACATCGCCACGCTCGGGACGTGCGACACCAACCCCTTCGCCGCGCGGATAGCGCAGCGCGATCGGCCCGTCGTCATGAGCGGCCATGGTGGCCATCATGTGCACCAGTTCAGCCTCATCCGCGGCGGCCATGACGGTCATGTTCGGCAGAGCGGCGAGATACCCGATATCGAACGCACCCGCATGGGTCGGCCCGTCGGCCCCCACCAGCCCCGCACGGTCGATGCAGAACCGCACCGGCAGGTTTTGCAGCGCCACATCATGCACAATCTGGTCGTAGCCCCTTTGCAGGAAGCTGGAATAGATCGCGCAGAAGGGCTTCAGCCCGCCCGCCGCAAGCCCGGCCGAGAAGGTCACCGCGTGCTGCTCCGCGATCCCCACATCGAACACCCGCGCGGGCATCGCCTTTTGCATCACGTTGAGCCCGGTGCCGCCGGGCATGGCCGCGGTCACGGCGACGATGCGGCTGTCCCGCTCCGCCTCGGCCAGCAAGGTGCTGCCGAAAACGGCGGTGTAGCTGGGAGCGTTGGGCTTGGATTTTGCCTGAACCCCGGTTTTAGGGTCGAATTTCGCGACACCGTGATAGCAATCATCCGCGCCCTCCGCCGGTGCGTAGCCTTTGCCCTTCACGGTGACGCAGTGGATCAGAACCGGCCCGGTGGCGCGCGCCTTCGCCGCGCGGAGCACCGGCAACAGCTGATCCATGTCGTGACCGTCGATCGGGCCGATATAATCGAACCCCATATGCTCGAACAGCGTGCCGCTGCCATGGGCGCCGGTCACCAGTTCGCGTGCCCGTTCCGCCCCGGCCCGCAACGGAGCGGGCAGATTGCGGGCGACCCCGTCCGCGATGTCTTTCAGCGCATGAAGGGGCGTGTTTTCATAGAGCCCGGACAGGTATTTCGACATGGCGCCGACCGGGGGCGCGATGCTCATCTCGTTGTCGTTCAGGATGACGAACAGGCGCCGCCCTTCGGAGCCGGCGTTGTTCAGCGCTTCATAGGCCATACCCGCCGAAATCGACCCGTCGCCGATCACCGCGATGGCATCGCCCGTCGCCTCGCCCAGCTCGCGGGCCATGGTGAAACCGAGTGCGGCCGAGATCGAGGTGGAGGAATGCGCCGCGCCGAACGGGTCATAGTCGGACTCGGCGCGCTTGGTGAACCCGGACAGGCCGCCCTTCTGGCGCAGCGTGCGGATCCGCGGGCGGCGGCCGGTGACGATCTTGTGCGGGTAGCATTGATGACCCACATCCCAGATCAGCTTGTCATAGGGCGTGTTGAAGACCGCGTGGATCGCGACGGTCAGCTCGACCACCCCAAGGGAGGAGCCCAGATGACCCCCGGTTTCGGAAACCGCCGAGATCGTCTCCGCCCGCAGCTCATCGGCGCATCGGGCAAGATCCGCGTCGCTCAGGCGCCGCAGATCCGCGGGATACTGAACCGTGTCTAACACAGGTGTTATCGGTCGGGTCATGGTCTGGGTCCTCCCCTGAAACGTCAAACGCCACGACCCGCTGAAGGCGACCGTGGCGTTTGCTTAGCTTGTCTGGCTCAGCGGGCCGGTCATCCCGCAGTCGCCAAGCCCCGTCAGCGTCTATTGCTCGAAGGCGCTGTAATCGTAATCTCCGCTCGTCGTGGCAAGCTCGGGCCAGTTGTGGATCACATTCAGCCCCTCCATCGGGCGCTGATAGCCCTGGTGGCATGTCCGGCAGGCCGCAAGCGGCGGATCGCCATAGACAGGGCCAAGCCGTTCAGGCGGATAGACATCGGCCAGCGGTACCAGGTAATCGGCATTCAACTCCTGCACCATCTGGATCCCGAGCGAGGCGGTCGCCCATTGCGGCGTGACCTGCGCGCCATCGTAGAAGGCACGGGAATTGTGGCAGAACGTGCAGTTCACCCCCAGAGAGTTGGAGATGTAGTTCATGAAGGCATAGGTCCGCTCCGTCTGCTGGATCAGCGGATCGCCGGGCAGGTTTTCCACGCGCGGCGCGAGATCGTGAACCGCGATCCGCTCGAAATCGAGCAGATAGGTCTCCAGATAGTCCGACGGCAGCGACGTGAAGTTGGAGGTCATCGTCACCCGGTTCTGGTTCGCCGACCATCCGGCCATGGCGCTGTTCACCGGCGAGATGCGGAACCAGATGTTGTTGGGCACATTCTGTCCGCGGTGGCAGGTGTAGCAGGTGACGCCCACCTGGGCATTGGCATTGACGTGAACGTCCCAGTTTTCATTGATGCTCTGGGTCATTTCGATCATGCGGCGCGCCACGACCTTGGTGTAGAGATTGTCTTCGCCGTATTCCTCCAGCGCAACGTCGCCATGGCAATAGGCGCACCCTTGTTCGGGCGCGACCCACTGGGTCATCGCATTCATCAGGCGGTTGAAATTGGCGTCGGTCAGCCCGCCCAGAACCTGCACGTTCCGATAGATATCGCCGGCAAGTTCTTCGCCGCGTTCCGGAACGAACGGCTCGTCGGTGTAGAAATCGGCCACCGTCGGGTCGCCCCGGCGCAGGCTCGCGTCGAACTCGGGGACATACATCGCCGTCCCGCGGGGGCCGGTCTGCATGCTGCTGGTCTGCACCGGGTTGCCAAGCCCGATGATCACGACCGCCAGGATCACCGCCGACCCCATCACCGCGATCAGAATGGCCAACCCCCTTACGCTGGTGGGGTTGTCCTTGTTCCATTGGTCAAACCATTTGGGCCGGATGCTCATTGACCTGTCTCCCGGCCAAGGAAGCCTTCGTAGGTTCCATAGGCCTCATAGCCATAGGGTTCGAGATATTCGGGCGCGAAATTGTGTTCCACCGCCCAGAGGAACCAGTTGTCCACCACCGTTCCCGTCAGCAGAATGCCGATGCCGCCGGTGATGGGGGTCAGCACCGCGAACCACCAGGCCCATCGGTGAATGCCTTCCATCGTAGCGTTGAACCCCATGGTCCAGCGCCAGAAGAGCGCGGCCCGTTCGGAGGCGGTGCCACGGTCGTAGATCTGCTCCAGCTCCCGGTCGCCGCCGAAGCGGGAGACCGCGAGGATGGTCGCGCCATGCATCGCGAAGAGCAGGACGGAGCCGTAGAGGAAGACGATCGAAAGGGCGTGGAACGGATTGTAGTAGAGGTTGCCGTAGCGGATCGAGAAGGCCGTCGTCCAGTCCAGATGCGGGAAGATGCCATAGGGCACGGCCTCCGACCAGCTTCCCATGAAGATCGGGCGGAACAGGCCCAGAACGAGGAACAGCCAGATGGCGGACAGAAACGCCCAGGCAATGTGCTTGCCCATCTTGTGTTCCACGGCCAGCAGATAGACCCTCAGCCACCATGTCATGACCGAAACCAGAAGGAAGAAGCTGGAGATGATGTACCAGCCGCCATCGTTGAGCGGCGGTATGCGCAGCCCGTATTCGGGGCCGGGCGGTTCCAGCGCCAGCCAGAAAAGCTGCCGGATGAATTCGGGGATCGACCAGTCGACCTGCGCCAGCATGTTCAAACCGACGATGTTCAGCCAGAGCGTGCCGGTGGCGAGGCTGACAACCCCCGCCCAGCCGAGATAGATTGGTCCGAGCTGGGCATTGCCGAACCAGCCGAGCAGGGTCGAAAAACTCGCGCCCTTGGTCCGTTCCCGGGCCATGCGGTTTTCGTTGTCCATCCCCATTTCGGGCGGGCCCTGAACCTGCACCTGGGTGAAGATGTTCTGATATTCGAAATACGCCATGATCATTCGCCTCCGATCAAAGCGGGTGCGTTGGTGCCATAGGTGGCCGCACCGGTGCTGTCATGGACCAGCCCGGGATCGGGCCAGATCGGCAGCTCAAGCCACCAGTTCCACCATTCCGGCCAGCCGCTTGTCCAGACCGGGCCGGAGATGATGATGCAGATCGCCGACCAGAACCCGGCGTTCAGCGCCAGAAGCAGGCCCACGCGGTGGATGCCGAGCGTCCCGATCGAATAGCCGATGAAATCGCGGAAGAACGTGTCTTCGTCGTCCGGCGTCTTCGCGTTTTCGCCTTTCGCGGGGTTCGCCGCCGACAGGATCAGCCCGCCATGCAGCGCCAGCGCGAGCGTCGTCGCGAAGAAGAAGCTGACCGCGATCATATGGGCCGGATTGTAATGGAAGTGCAGGTAGGAGTAGCCGACATTGGAAACCCAGTCGAGATGGCTGAAAATTCCGTAAGGAAAGCCATGGCCCCAGGCCCCCATCAGAAGCGGGCGGAACACCACCAGCGTGACATAGGCAAAGATGGCGACGCTGAAGGCGAAGGGCACGTGATAGCCGATGCCCAGCTTGCGGCAGATTTCCACCTCGCGCAGCGCCCAGCTGCAGAACGCGCCGACCGCACAGAAAGTGATGATCTGCCAGAGGCCACCCTCCATCAGCGGCGCCATTCCCAAGCCATAGCTCAGGTCTGGGGGCGCGATATTGATGGTCCAGGGGTTGAAGTTGCCCTGCATCGCCGCGCCCCAGAAAATCAGGATCGTTCCCAACAGGGCGAAAAATGCGGTCGTGACGCCGAAGAAGCCCACGTAGAACGGCCCGACCCAGAAATCGAACAGATCGCCGCCGATCAACGTCCCTCCACGGACACGATATTTTCGTTCAAAGCTCAACAAAGCCATCTGTCTGTCTCCGCGTTCGGCGGCATGGGTCGCAGCAAGCGTCGTCAGCCGTCACACATTGGGGTTTCGATGGCCGCGGGCAGGATGCACCCGCCCGCAGCGTTCTTGTTCACATGACCCGGCGCGTCTGGCGACACGCCAAAGGATCACATGCCGCCAGCTGCCGCCGCGGCAGTCTCAAACCAGTTGAGACCGCTGGACAGAACCACCAGGTGGATCATCGCAGCCAGCAGGAAGAGGAACACGCCCTGCGCCACGAACACGCGGCGCGGGTCGAAGATGAGCCAGATTTTATAGAACTTAGCCATATCTCAGCTCCTCAGCCGAACCACGGGCGCCAGATATACGTGGCGATATGAGCTGCGAGGGCGATACCGGCAAAGAGCCAGAGCCCGCTCATATACACCGAGTGCAGCTCCTGCGCCTGCTCGTCGGTTAGACCCGTGAAAGACAGGTCGGAATTATCAGCCATATTTCCTCCGGAAGTTTGACTGATGCCGCAAACCCTGCGGCCGGGCCCCGACAAGGCCTCATTGCCCTGCCGGCATTCACCCACCGGGTTGCCCCGGTTTGTGAAGTCTCTTCGACCCTATCGGGCCAATTCGGCTCGACCCTCAGGCCGAGAAGATCATCGGCGTGATGATCCGCGCCTGGCTCCAGGCACGGGCCACCGGGCCCCTGTCCGTCATCGAGCCGCTGCGGATCGCCGCCAGCGCCCAGGTCAGCATCGCCAGTGGCAATGCGGCCAGGAAAATGATCACGAAATAGATCATGAATTCCGTCTTTGGCGGCTTGTGCCGCGTGACGGGTGCATCCGAGGTGTAATCAGTCATCACGCCCCTCCCTTAGGTTGATGATCGGGATCCACGCCGGCCGGAGCCAGTGCGGCAATGGTTTCACGCACCACCCGTTCGGCGCCCTGCTCCAGCGCCGATTTCTCGGCGGCGTCGCGTAGGGTCTTGGCCGCGGAAATGCGGGTCAGAACCGGGTGGTTTTCGACGATCTTGTCGAGCAGAGCCTGCGCATCGGCATCCCAGGGGAAGTCCCGGCGCAGGGTTGTGGGGGTGGCTTCCGCGCTGTCCATCTCGCTGCCCAGCGGCAGGATGTGGAACAGCGCATCGAAAAGGCCGTTGCAGACCTCCTGAAGCAGGTAGGTTGCGCCCGCATAGCCCATGAAGGGCGTGCCGGTGGCGCGGCGGATCGCGGCGCCCGGGAAGCTGGCGGGAATGAAGGCAGGTTTGGGCCCGTGGCCGCCGGACAGTTCGGCGAGATACATTTTCTCGTTGATCGAGCCCATCAGGATGAGCGGCCGATGCTGTGCGACCATCGCGCGAACCTCTTCGTTATTGGTTTTTTTGCCGGCCACCCGTGCCACCGCAAAGGCACAGGGCAGACCCAGGTCGGTCTCAAGGAAATTGCGGATGCCGCGGGCGTAGGTTTCGTTCGCGACGATGCCGAAGCTCGCCGTGGCGAAGAAATCCTGCGTGACCGAACGCCAGAGATCCCAGACGGGCTTGATGGTGGAATGCTTCTCGCGCTCGATGAAGGGCTCCGGATCGAGATCCAGCATCTCACCCAGCTTGCGCAGGAATTTCGTGGTGCTCTCCACGCCGATCGGGGCCTGAAGATAGGGCTTGCCAAGGCATTCGCTCAGGCCACGGCCAAACTCCCGGTACATGCAGATATTCACATCCGCATTCACCAGATTGCGCATCTCCGCCAGATGGCTGCCCAGCGGCATGACCATGTTGACCTCGGCCCCGATCCCTTCGACGAGGCGACGGATCTCCGCCAGATCGGAGGGCATGTTGAACGTGCCATACATCGGCCCGAGGATGTTCACGCGCGGCGCGGCGCCCTCCTCGCGTTTCTTTTCGGGCGGCATCCGGCCCTTGGTCATGCCGAATTCGGTGAAGATCCAGGTCATCGCGCGATCGGCGCATTCCCACTGATCCTCGTCGATGGTGCGCGGCAGGAAGCGCTGGATATTCGTGCCCTGGGGCGTCACGCCGCCGCCGATCATCTCGGCAATCGAGCCGGTGACCACAACGGCCGGCAAGGCGGGATCAAGCGTGCCCCAGGCGCGTTTCATCGCGCCTTCCGTGCCGTCGCGGCCCAGTTCTTCCTCGCCCAGACCGGTGGTCACGATCGGCAATTCGTGGGGCGGCAACGCATCGGTGTAATGCAGAACCGACGTCACCGGCAGGTTTTCGCACCCGACCGGGCCGTCGATCACGACCTGCAGGCCCTTGACGGCGCAGAAGGCATAGATCGCCCCCCAGTATCCGCCCGCGCGATCATGATCCTGAACAAGCATCAGATCATCTCCTGCGCTTTGGCGGCGCGCGCCTGTTTGTCGAGTTTCTTCTGATGCGCGGCACGGAAATCGGGGCGCAGGTTCGGATCACCCTCCCACACGCCGGCGGTGTCGCCATGACCCACGCCTTCGAAGAAGTCGCGCATATGGTCCATACGGTCCTTGTTGCCCATCGCGGCATTGACGACCTGTTGCAGGCTGCCGGCCCCCATCGGGCCCATCAGGGGCCGCGCGGAGATGAGGTTGGTGAAGTAGAGCGACGGGATGCCGAGCTCCTTGCCCTTCTGCACGACGGGCGTGGTGCCGACCGCGAGATCGGGCTTGATCGCCTCCATCGCGGCGCAATCGTCTTCCAGCGAGGCGCGGAACTTGACCTTCGCGCCATGCGCCTCCAGCCAGTCGACATCGTCCCTGGACCAGGCCGTCTTGGGGCAGGCGGTCCCGACATAGGGAATGTCGGCCCCGCTTTCGATCAGCAGACGCGCCACCAGAAGCTCCGAGCCCTCATAGCCCGACAACGTGATCGTACCCTTGACCGGCGTGCGCGCCAGCGCTTCCCTTATCGCGGGCAGGAATGCGTTTTGCGATGCCGCGACCTTATCGGCGGCGATCCCGAAAGCGTCCCCGATATTGGCCAGCCAGGCGGCAGTGCCCTCATGCCCCACGGGGGCAGAGCCCACGATGGGCCGGCCCGCGGCCTCGAACTCGCGGATCGCGGCGGTGTAGAACGGGTGGATCGCGGCAACGGCGCCGCAATCCAGAGCGGAATAGAGCTCACGCCACTCACGGCAGGGAACGACCGGACCTGCCGCCAGACCGAGTGGCGCGAGCATCCCACCTATTCCAATAGGATCAGCTGGGAACATTTCGCCCAACAGGGTAACTGTCGGACGGTCTGATTTACCCGAGACAGGGGCTTGAACGGGACCGGCCTCCACCTCCTGTCGGGCATAGTTGAGCATGGCGCCGGCCAGAACGTCCTTGGCCTCTGCATGCGTCGGGATCCCGAAGCCGGGAACATCAATGCCCACAATGCGGACACCGTTGATTTCGCTTGGCAAAAGCCGAAGCGGCACACCCGAAGCCGTCGGAACGCAAAGATTGGTGACCACAATGGCGTCATAGCGTTCGGGGTCGGCCATATCGTGCACGGCTTCGCGGATGTCTTCGAAGAGCTTCCCTGTTACCAGGGTCTCTGAATTGAACGGGACGTAGCCCACCGAACGGCGGGCGCCGTAGAAATGAGAGACGAAGGTCAGCCCGTAGACGCAGCAGGCCGAGCCCGACAGAACCGTCGCCGTCCGCCGCATCCGCAAGCCCACGCGGAGCGAACCGAAGGCGGGGCACATGGATTGCGGCTTGTCATGGGGGCCTTGCGGATAATCCTTGGCATACTGGTCGAGGATCTCGGATTTGCCGGCCATTCGCGCGGCTTTCTCCATCTCGGCGGCCCCGGCATGGCATCCCATCCCGTCGCCCGCCAGATCAGGTGCGGGTGCGGGTGCCGGGCTTTCCTCGCGGCCTTCTCCCATGGTCACCTCAACATCGGCGGCGGCGTCATATGTGATCTCTTCGCTCATCCTTCCCCCTTCGTCCGTCCGGAGGGACCACTGAGATTGCGGAAGATGTCGCGCAGCAGACGGCGGAGCTGATCCGGCCGGGCACGTTCAAGCGTCAGATCCGTACACTCCACGCCGTGATGGGTGCTGCATTCCTTACACATCGTCATACACCACCTCCAAAGAGGCTTTGGGCTTGGCGTTCTTGCCGCGCATATCGGTATCGGTGGCGGGCTCCAGCACCACGCCCGCGCCGGTGTCGGAGCCGTCGAACAGCTCCAGAAGCTCATCCTGGCTGAGCGCGGTCGGCCGCATCGGCGGTGCCACGGCGACGTTTTCGCCAAGCGCGGCGAACAGGCCGCCCCACTGGCTCTCGCCGGTGCCGACGATCTGGTAATTCGCGGATTTCTTGCGCAGGTCGTCATCCTGCGGGATCGAGGCCAGCACCGGGATGTCAACCGCCTTGGCAAAGGCCTGCGCCTCGCCGGAGCCGTCATCCTTGTTGATGACCAACCCCGCCACGCCGACATTGCCGCCGAGCTTGCGGAAATACTCCACTGCGGAGCAGACGTTGTTGGCCACATAAAGCGATTGCAGGTCGTTCGACCCGACAAGGATCACCTTCTGCGCCATGTCCCGCGCGATGGGCAGCCCGAAGCCGCCGCAGACCACGTCGCCCAGGAAGTCGAGCAGAACGTAATCGAAATCCCAATCGTGGAAGCCCAGCTTTTCCAGCAGCTCGAAGCCGTGGATGATGCCACGCCCGCCGCAGCCGCGGCCAACCTCGGGGCCGCCCAGCTCCATCGCGAAGACACCGCCGCGCTTGAAGCAGACATCGCCGATTTTCACCTCTTCGCCCGCCAGTTTCTTGCGGGTCGAGGTCTCGATGATCGTGGGGCAGGCCTTGCCGCCGAAGAGCAGGCTGGTGGTATCCGATTTCGGGTCGCAGCCGATCAGCAGCACCCGCTTGCCCTGTTCGGCCATCATGTGGCTGAGATTGGCCAGCGTGAAGGATTTGCCAATGCCGCCCTTGCCGTAGATCGCGATGATCTGTGTCTTCTTGGTCGGCTCGCCCTGCGGCACTTCCAGCGTCGGCTCGGCGGCTTCTTCCCGAAGCTTGTTGTCGTAATCCTTGAGATTCGGGATATCGAGGGTCATGCGGCGTTCTCCCAGTTCAGGATCATCTTCAGGCAGGCCGGATCTTCGAATGCCGTCTGGTAGGCAGTTCTGGCCTGATGGGCGGGCAGGTTATGAGTGATCAGCCCGTGCAGGTTCAGCGCGCCGTGATCGATGAGATCGCGGGTGGCGACCAGATCGGCGCGCGTCCATTCGGCGGCGATGCGGAACCGGGCCTCTTTCATGAAGGCGGGCGGGAAGGCAAAGCTGAGCGGTTCGGGATAGAACCCCGCCAGCACGATTTCGCCCCCCTTGGCGATGCGGCCGATCAGCGGGTTGAGCAGGCTGCCGTCGCCGGTGGCATCATAGATGCAGTCGTAATCCTTGCGGTCGTCGCTGTCGGGATGAAGGACGGTGTAGCCCTCGGCGCCGGTTGCGCGGTCCTCGCTGATCTCCCAGACGGTGGGCGGTTTGCCCCCGGCGGCGATTGTCAGCCGCGCCAGAAGACGCCCGAACACGCCGTGGCCGACGATAAGGTCGGGCAGTGTCTTGTCGAGGCCGGCCATCGCGTGCCGGGCAGTCGCGGCCAGCGCGAGAAGGGCGCCCTCGGCCCCCATCGCGACGTCGATGCGCACGACGCGGGCGGCGGGGGTCACAAGATGATGGGATGCCCCGCCGAAGAGGCCCTTGACCTCGCCATAGCAATTCGCGCCGGGCACAAAGACCCGCTCCCCGACCGAGAAACCGGTATTCGCTCCCGCTTCGACAACCTCTCCCGCGGCCTCGTACCCGGGAACGAGCGGGTAACCCATGCCGGGGAAGGGCGGCATGTCGCCGGACCAGAAGAGCTTTTCGGTGCCCGTCGATATGCCGGAATGGGAAACCGCGATCACCAGATCATCGGCGGTCGGCTTGTCCAGCTCCAACGCGCCGAGATCCAGCTTGCGCGGACCTTCGAGAATGACGGCGGTGGTTTGCACTGGCTTGTCCTTTCTCGCGAATCTGGCGGTGCGGAGACCTGTCATCGGGGCGCGACAGGTCAAATCTCATGTGTCAGTTTAACCTGACACTTTTACATGTCAACGAAAATGGACAGCCGGATTGTCAGGATATTCAGGCTTTCTCCGCCGTGACCACGCGGGTGACGAAGGGGCGATCAACCTTGGGGATAGCGACAGCGACGAAGCCCGCCTCGGACAGCAGGTCCGCGATTCGCCCTGCGGAGCGGACGGTGCCAGTTCGCATGGCCAGGCAATACAGTGCAAAATAGGCGTCTCCGGCCCTTTCGGGGCGGTCGCCGCCGGACATCGGCTCGGAAATCACGATGCGGCCGCCCGGCGGCAGGGTCGCATGGGCGCTGGCCAGAAGGGCGCGAACCGTAGCGTCCTGATGGTCATAGAGCACGCGGATCAGACTGATCGCGTCGGCACCAATCGGAAGCGGATCGCGTTGAAAGCTCCCCGAATGAATGGTCGCCCGGCCGGATAGCCCGGCGGCATCGAATCGATCCTGCGCGGTGGGCGCCACGGCCGGAAGATCGAAAAGATGAAGCGCCAGTTCAGGGTAAGCGGCGCCCACGGCCGCAAGGAAAGCGCCTGTCCCGCCGCCGATATCGAGCAGGGCGGCGGTGTCCGACAGGTCGACGGCTTTCAGGGTTTCCTCGGCCACGAGCACCTGACTGTCCGCCATCAGGTTCGAATAGGTGGCCGCAACATCCGGGTCCACATCGCCTTCGGAACCGAAGACATAGGGCCAGAAGCCGGCCAGTTCGGTTTCCGTCTCACCCCTGAAAAACGCGCCCGGCTCGGCCAGATCACGGTAGAGAACGGAGTGATGCAGGATCATCTCCGGCAGACCGGGCACACCGTTCAGCGCAGCGCCCAGCCGCGCGAGGCGAAAGCGGCCATCGCGACAGCGTTTCAGCAGGTCGAGAGCGGCGGCGGCCTGACAAAGCACGGCCATCCGTTCAGGAGGAACCCCGCATCTGAGCGCAAGTTCGGCCGGGCTGCGCGGCCCGTTGGCCAGATGGTCGATCAGACCGAGAGAAACCACTGCATGCAAGACCTGGCTGTGGGTAAAGCCGGCAACGAGATCGAACAAACGCTCCCCGTCGCGTCTGGCGGCGCGTCTGGTCAGGGGAAACCGCGCGGCCCAGCTCTGAAAATCACGCGAGCCGACAAGACGATCCCGCCACGCGGCGATCCGATCGGTCAGCGATGGTGTGTCGGATCCGTGATTGTCCACGGTCGCCATGGGTCAGACGGCCTGCCGCGCCGGGACAACAGGCGTCAGGCGCTCGGCCTGCTTGCGGACCATTTCGCAAAGCATCGCCTCGCCCGGACAGGACGGGATCGAGGAAATCGCGCCGCCCAGAATATCTTCCAGCCGGCTGATCGCGCCGCGCACACCAAGCGCCGCGACCGCATTGGGGCGGTCGTGGATTTCATCCTGATGGGCGGGCTTGCCAAGCGTGGCCTCGTCGTAAAGCGCGTCGCGCAGATCATCGGCGACCTGAAACGCCTCGCCGATGCGCGCGCCCAGCTCCGTCCATGCCTCGGGGTCTTCGCCAGCGGCGGCGGCGCCCATGCGCGTGGCGGCTGTAAAGAGCGCGCCGGTTTTCGCGCGGTGATACGCGCCAAGATCGATCTTGTCTTCGCTTTCCCAGCCCTGCCCTGCGCAGATACCGCCCGGCATGCCGGTGCTTTCGCCAAGAATACGGATCAGCGATATGGCGCGGGCCGCGTCATGCTCCGCCGCGCGCGCCAGAACCTCGAACGCCATGATGATGAGCGAATCGCCCGTCAGCAATGCCAGCGGCTCGCCAAATGCCTTGTGAACCGATGGCTTGCCGCGCCGGATGTCGGCATCGTCGAAACAGGGCATGTCGTCATGGACAAGGCTGGCGCAATGGATCAGCTCGATCGCCGCCGCGGCCGCGTTCGACACCTCGGGCCGGTCATCGCCGCAGGCGAAAGACACGGACATGGCGATTGTCGGGCGAATGCGCGCGCCGCCCGGGTTCACCGCATAATCGAGTGCTGCCGCCAGTTTCGGCGGCGCCTGTCCGCCCTGCCCTTGGGCGATGGCATTGGCAATGGTCGTTTCGATTCGTGATTTCAACGGCATGAGAGCTCCGGAAAACCCGTGCATGTCAGCAGAGTGCGACATGACATGTGTAAATTACACTGGACACTCCCGCGCCGTGTGTCAACAATAAGTGACAGATCGACCGGAGGCTTCGCACGTGGCCACCCCCACGGACACTGCTGTTGTGATAGGTGCCGGCATCGCCGGATTGTCGGCGGCATTGCGGCTGTCGCATGCGGGCCTGCGGGTGCGCGTGATCGACATGCATGACGCGCCCGGAGGGAAGATGCGCACGCTCCCCTCCGATGCGGGGCCGGTGGATGCGGGGCCGACCGTTCTGACCATGCGGCCCGTCTTCGAGGAGCTGTTTGCCGAGGTTGGCGAGCGCCTTGAGGATCATGTCTCCCTTCAGCGGGAGACGGTTCTTGCGCGGCATTGGTGGGCCGATGGAAGCAGCCTTGATCTGTTCGACGATGCCGAGCGCAGCGCCGAAGCGGTTCGCCTGTTCGCGGGCGAAAGAGCGGAGGCGGAGTTCCGTGCGTTTTCGGCCCGCGCGGGGCGGCTTTATGACGGGTTCGATGCGCCGATGATGCAATCCCATGCGCCGGGCCTTCTGGAGCTGAGCGCGCATGTCTTGCGCCACCCGGGGCTGATCAGGGACATGGCGCCGCTCAAGACGCTGGCAGGCTCCCTTGCCGCACAGTTCAGCGACCCGCGCCTGCGGCAGCTTTTCGGGCGATATGCAACATATGTGGGCGGATCGCCCTATCGGAGCCCGGCGATCCTCGGCCTGATCTGGCGATCCGAAGCCAATGGCGTCTGGCGCGTCGAAGGGGGCATGCACCGGCTGGCGCAGGCACTGCACGATCTGGGCGCGAAATTCGGTGCGGAGTTCAACTTCGCAGAGCGCGCCACCCGGATCGAACAGCAGGACGGGCGCGTCAGCGCGGTCCATCTGCAATCGGGCGAAAGGCTGGTTTGCAACCTTGTCGTCTTCAACGGGGACCCCAAGGCGCTGTACGAGGGGCGGCTTGGACCGGGCGTTACCCACGCGGTGGAGAAAAAGGCCGTGCTGCCGCGCAGTCTTTCGGCCTATGTCTGGGCCTTCGCCGCGCAGGCCAAAGGGTGCGATCTCAGTCATCACAATGTGTTCTTCGGGACGGACCCGAAATCGGAGTTCGACGATCTGGCAGCCGGGCGGAGGCCGCGCGATCCCACCTTGTATCTATGCGCACAGGACCGCGGCGACGGGATCCCGCCGAAAAGCCCGGAGCGCTTCGAGATCATCATGAACGGCCCGGCAGGCGGGATCCCGGATGCCAAGGAGGCCCAGATATGCCAAACCCGCACGTTCGAGACGTTTCAGAGGCTGGGATTGACCTTCTCTCCGAGGCCGGAGACCACCGCGCTGACGACGCCGGCGGAATTCGGCCGGCTTTTCCCCGGCTCGGACGGATCCCTCTACGGGCGGAGCCCGCACGGGATGATGGCGGCGTTTCATCGGCCGAAGGTGCGCAGCCGGGTCCCGGGTCTCTATCTGGCGGGGGGCGGGGTACATCCGGGAGCGGGCGTTCCGATGGCCTGCCTCTCCGGGCGGCACGCGGCCGCGGCGATCTTGAGCGACCGTGCTTCAACCTCCACGTCCCGCCGGACGGCTATGCCTGGTGGTATGTCGACGGGATCAGCGACGATGGGGAAAAGGCGATCTCCATCATAGGCTTCATAGGCTCGGTTTTCTCACCCTGGTACCGCTGGTCCGGCCGGAAGAACCCGGCCGATCACTGCTGCCTGAATGTCGTCACGTATGGACGGGGCGGGCGCTGGACGATGACCGATCGCGGGCAGGAGGCGCTGACGCTTTCCGATGACCGGTTGCAGATCGGACCGTCTGCGATGCAATGGGACGGCGAAAAGCTGATCGTCGAGATCAACGAGATCAGCACCCCCCACGCCCAGCGGATCAGCGGCACCGTGACGGTGCGGCCATCGGCCCTGACGACGGTGGAATTGCCGCTGACCGAGGATGGCGCGCATGTCTGGCGGCCATTCGCCCCGAAGGCGGAGATCGACGTGGCGCTGAACCGCCCGGGCTGGACATGGTCCGGACATGGATATTTCGACGCGAATTTCGGAACCCGCGCCTTGGAGGCGGATTTCAGCTACTGGACCTGGGGCCGGTTCCCCCTGAAAGACGGGGCGGCGTGTTTCTACGACGCGGTGCGGCGGGACGGGACGGATCTGGCCACCGCGATCGGCTTTGCCGAAGACGGCACCCCGCGCGCAATCGACATGCCGCCAAAGGCGAGGCTGCCGCGCCCCTTCTGGCTGGTGAAGCGCGAAACGCGGGCGGATGAGGGATACGCGCCGAAACAGGTGAAACCGATGCTGGACGCCCCGTTTTACAACCGTTCCGTGGTGCGCACCCGGATCAATGGCGAGGAAACCGTGGGCGTTCACGAGGCGCTGGATCTGAACCGGTTTTCCTCCAACTGGCTGATGCCGATGCTGGCCGTCCGTGTGCCCCGGCGCGCCCGCTGGCCCGGCTAGAACTTGTTCCCCGACCCTGCCTTGTCCATATAGGGCCAAGAATAGGAGACGGCATGAGCAAATCGGATTTTCCTGGCTGGCACGGCACCACGATTATCGGCGTGCGCAAGGGCAATGAGGTGGTTGTGGCCGGAGACGGGCAGGTGAGCCTCGGCCAGACTGTGATCAAGGGATCGGCGCGGAAGGTGCGGCGGCTGAGCCCCGGCGGATATGACGTGGTGTGCGGGTTCGCCGGATCGACGGCGGATGCCTTCACGCTGCTGGAGCGGCTGGAAAGCAAGCTGGAGGCGACGCCGGGGCAGCTGCAACGCGCCAGCGTGGAACTGGCCAAGGACTGGCGCACGGACAAGTACCTGCAAAAGCTGGAAGCGATGCTGATCGTCACCGATGGCGTGGAGCTTTACGTCATCACCGGGGCGGGCGATGTGCTGGAGCCCGAGTACGGGATCGCCGCAATCGGATCTGGTGGAAACTATGCGCTCGCAGCGGCGCGGGGCCTGTCGGAAACGGATCTGAGCGCGGAGGAGATTGCCCGCAAGGCCATGGCGATTGCCGCCGATATCTGCGTTTACACGAACGGCAACCTGACCGTGGAGAGGATCGGCAAGTGACCGGTATCAGCCGCGACGACATTCGCGCAGCGGTGGGCGCGGGCATGATATCCGAGGCGCAGGCCGTCTCGTTGATCGCACTGGGCGAGGCCCGGCGCGGAACCCGGAAGCATATGTCCGGACTTGATGAGCCTTTCGAGCTTTTCCGCGGGTTCAACGAGATCTTCATCGTTGTCGGTCTGGTGATCCTTTATGCCGGCTGGGCCGGCCTGACCGGCCTCAGTCTTTTCGATGCCAACAACGGCTATGTTCTGGCGATGGTCTACGCGGTGATGACCATGGCCGCCGTCGTCATGCTGGCCAGATACTTCACATTGACCCGCCGGATGGTCGCCCCCTCCATCACGCTGGCCGTTTTCTTTGCGCTGGGTGCCGGGCAACTGGGGCGGTCGCTGGGCTGGATGCTGGATGCGGAGTTCGCCATGTCGATCACATTGGCGGCCGGTGTCTGGACCGTATCGCTTGTCGCCTATTACGTGTTTTTCCGGGTTCCATTCACCATGGCCCTGATCGCCCTCGGCGTCTTCACGACGACCTTCGGCCTTGTCAGCTTCAGCGGCACCTTGCCGACGGAGCCCGCCGATATCTTTCTGCTGACCGCCGAAGGCCCCTTTGCGATCCTGACCATGGTTCTGGGACTGATCGGGCTTGCGGTCGCCCTGCGCTTCGATATGAGCGATCCGCATCGGGTCACGCGACGCTCGGCCAGCGGGTTCTGGCTGCATATCATTGCGGCGCCCGCAATCGTGAACACGATCGCCCTGTCGCTCTTCGATGTGGGAAGCGTGTTCGCGCAGCTTCTGCTGGTCGCATTCGTGGCCTGCATGGCGATTTTTGCGGTGGTGATCGACCGGCGGTCCTTTCTGGTCTCCAGCGTCGGCTACATCGTGGTCTTGTCGATCACGGTGATGGAGGGGGGCGCCTTCCTCGCCATCCTGCTGCTTGGCCTTGGACTGATCGTGCTTGGCGCGAAATGGGAGGTTCTGCGCCGGGTCCTGATGGACGCCCTGCCCGAGTTTCCCGGCAAGTACCGCCTGCCACCCTGGACAATCATGACTTCCGAGGAGCCCGAAGCTTGACCGACCTGACCCCCCGCGAAATCGTCTCGGAACTCGACCGTTTCATCATTGGCCAGAAGGATGCCAAGCGCGCCGTGGCCGTGGCGCTGCGCAATCGCTGGCGCCGCAAACAGCTTGGCGATGACCTGCGCGACGAGGTCTATCCCAAGAATATCCTCATGATCGGGCCCACGGGCGTCGGCAAAACCGAAATCAGCCGCAGGCTGGCCAAGCTGGCGCGGGCGCCTTTCATCAAGGTGGAGGCGACCAAGTTCACCGAGGTTGGCTATGTCGGCCGGGATGTGGAGCAGATCATCCGCGATCTGGTCGACGCGGCGCAGGTGATGATCCGCGAATCGATGCGCGACGAGGTGAAGGCCAAGGCCCATGACGCCGCGGAAGAGCGGGTGATAGAGGCGCTGGCCGGGACGGATGCGCGCGAACAGACCCGGGAGATGTTCCGCAAGAAGCTGCGCGCCGGAGAGCTGGACAACACGATGATCGAGCTGGAGGTCGCTGACAGTTCCAACCCGATGCCGATGTTCGAAATTCCCGGCCAGCCGGGCGGGATGGGCGGGTTGCCGGGCGGGATGAACCTTGGCGATCTGTTCGGGAAAGCCTTTGGCGGACGGACCGTGCGCAAACGGCTGAGCGTCGCGGCCAGTTACGATCTCCTGATCGAGGAAGAGGCCGACAAGCTTCTGGATCAGGAAGCCGTAACCCGCGAAGCGCTGACCGCCGTGGAGCAGAACGGGATCGTGTTCATCGACGAGATCGACAAGGTTTGCGCCCGGTCGGATGCGCGTGGCGCGGATGTCTCCCGCGAGGGGGTGCAGCGCGATCTGTTGCCGCTGATCGAGGGGACGACGGTTTCAACCAAGTACGGCCCCGTGAAAACCGATCATGTCCTTTTCATCGCCTCGGGCGCTTTTCACATCGCCAAGCCTTCGGATCTCTTGCCGGAGCTTCAGGGCCGTCTGCCGATCCGGGTGGAACTGCGGGCGCTGACCGAAGAGGATTTCGTGCGCATCCTGACCGAAACCGACAATGCGCTCACCTTGCAATACACCGCCCTGATGGCGACCGAAGAGGTCACCGTCAGCTTTACCGAAGACGGGATCGCGGCGCTTGCGCGGATTGCCGCCGAGGTCAATCAGGATGTGGAAAACATCGGCGCCCGGCGGCTTTATACCGTGATGGAGCGGGTCTTCGAAGAGCTTAGCTTCACCGCGCCGGACCGTTCAGGCGATGCCATTGTGGTGGATGCCGGGTTCGTGGAGGCAAATTTGGGTGCGCTGATGAAATCCGCTGATCTGAGCCGCTACGTGCTGTAAAAGGGTTTCACAGCATTTGATTTCGGCGAGATGCCACCCATGCAAAGAATTGCCTTTGTCCTGATCTTGGCCCTTCTGGCCGGCTGCGCCCCCCGTGCATCCATTGTCATCGTGCCCGATGCGGCTTCGGGCGGCGCGATCGAGAGCGTCTTTGTCGCCAGCAATCGGGTTTACGATGGCAGCAGGTTCACCAGCGATCGGCTGGAAGGGCTCGGCTTCACCCGGTTCGATGTGGCTATTCCGCCGAACAGGGAGGTTGGAGAGGTCAACTGGCCCAGAGGCGAGGTGGATCTGGAGGCTGATTTCGTCGTCAGCCAGGCGGGCAGTTTTGCCGATGCCGCCGCCTTCCGCCGCGGTTTGCGCGCAGCCGTCGCCGCCCAGCCCGAGAACGCGCGGGAGGTCATGGTCTTCGTTCACGGCTTCAACAACACCTTTGCCGACGGTCTTTTCCGCACAGCCCAGATTCGCAATGATTTCGAGATACCGGGTGTGGCGCTGCATTATGCCTGGCCCAGTCTCAGTTCGCCCTTCGGATACGCCTATGACCGCGACAGTGCGCTTTTCGCCCGCGACGGGCTGGAGCAGTTTCTGCGCGAAATCGCGGCGGCCGGGTCGCATGACATCGTCATCGTTGCCCATTCGGTCGGATCGGAACTTGTTATGGAGGCGCTGCGGCAGCTTCGGATCGGCGGCGCGGATCGCGTTCTCGACCGGATCAGCGGCGTGGTGCTGATGTCGCCCGATATCGACGTGCAGGTGTTCCGGTCTCAGGCCATGCGGATCCTGCCGCTGCCCGAGCCGTTTTTCATCTTCACATCGCAACGGGACCGGGCGCTGCGCCTGTCCGCGCGGATCAGCGGGCAACCGGCGCGGCTGGGCAATATCGGCACCATAGACGACGTTGCGGAATTCAACGTGACGCTGATCGACGTGTCGGAGTTTCGCGGCGGCGACCGGGATGCGCTCAACCACAACACCGTGGTCACTTCGCCCGCGATGATCCGTCTGCTGAGCCGGGTGGATTCGATCAATTCCGCGTTCGAGGGGCAGGAAAACAGCCCTATCGGGCTTTTGCCCGGTACGATCCTGACCCTGCAGAACGCCACTCAGGTGATTCTGACACCCAATCTCTAGCGCTTGCGGCGAAGATAGACGTAATAGGCCCCGTCGCCTCCGTGACGCAGATGGGCGGGGCGGATATCCAGAACCATGGCGCCAAGCGGCGGTGCGGCCAACCAGCCCGGAACCTGATGGCGCAGGACCCCGCGCCGGATCGGGATCGGCCCCGGATCGTCACGGTCCTTTCCCTTGCCGGTGATCACCAGAACCAGCCGTTTGCCCTCCGCATATGCATTCTGAATGAAGTGGATCAGGCGCGGATGGGCATCGGCCAGCGTCATCCCGTGCAGATCGATCCGCGCATCGGGTTTGAGCTTGCCCCGGACCATCTGACGGTGCGTGCCATGGTCCATGCGGACAGGCGCGTGGGACAGGCGTTCGGTCAGGCTGTGGCTAAGTTGTGGGAAGGAACTGTGGCCATTGGCGCGTTCGCCGATCCGGAAATCCCCGACCTCGGCGCGGGGGGGTGTTTTCTTCGGCATTTCGGCGAAGGGATCGGGCGACGGGTCCACCTTGTGTCTTGCAGAATGAAGCGGCTTCGCCGTCTTCGCCACGCGCGACCACAGCGCGCGATCTTCGGCGCTCAGGCCTTTCGTCTTGCGGCCCGCCATCTCAGACGTCCGGCACCAGACGGTGGGCAAGCTCGATCGGCAACAGAACGACCATCCGCCCCGGATCGCGGATGCGCCCTGCCTGCCGTCCGGCCGCATCACCCGACCCGTAGAAGACATCCGCCCGCTGCGCGCCGCGAATGGCACTGCCGGTATCCTGAGCGATCATCAATCGGCGGATCGGATCCTCCCCGCCCTTTTCAATCCAGACCGGCGCACCAAGGGGCGTGAAATCCGGATCGACGGCAATCGTCCGGTGGGCCGTGATGGAGCGGTTCATGGCACCCAGCGGGCCGTCCTCCGGGTTGCGGATCTGCACCTCCCGAAAGAAGACATAGGATGGGTTGTGGCGCAGCAGGTCCGCCCCCTCGATCGGGTTCCGGTCCACCCAGGAACGGATCACCTGCGCGGAGACCTGATGCGGCTGATAGATCCCGCGCCGCACCATTTCCTGACCGACCGAGCGATACTCATGGCCGTTCCGGCCGCCATAGCCCACGCGGAGATACCCGCCCTCCGCCAGACGGATACGGCCAGACCCCTGGATTTGAAGGAAAAAAACATCAACCGGGTCATCAACCCACGCAATCTCAAGCCCGCGGCCTTCCAACAGGCCGCGCTCCTCGATCTCGGCACGGGTAAACCACAGCCCGTCCACTTCCGGCGGCAGGCGATAAAGCGGATACCGGAAGCGGGCGGTTCGCTGGCGGGAGCCGTCAAGCTCCGGCTCGAAATAGCCCGTGAAAAGCGCGGTCGACTCGCCGCCGATCAGGACCGGCCGGAAGAAAAGCTCGAAGAAGGCGCGGGCATTGGTTTGCGACTGGGCGAGTGCGCAAAGCGATTGCCACTCGCTGTCGGCAAGGTCGGGACAGGTGTTCAGAAAAACGTCGAGCGCCTGGCCGTGATCGTCATCGGCCCAGCCCTGCAAATCACCAAAGCTCAGGATCCGGGCCGTGGGTTCAGCAGTGCCGGGCATCGCCATAGTCAGACTCGCTGCCAGCAGGAGGGCTGTCAGGCCGGCGCGCATGACTCATCCGCCGGTGGCCACCAGGATCCAGTTCGGATCGGAACTGCCCATGGCACGCGAGAACGTCCAGACATCGCGCTGGCGTTTGATTTCGGTCGGATCGCCTTCGACGATCTCGCCGTCGCTGTTGCGAACAACCGACGTCAGTTCGCCGACGAAGCGCACGGCGATCTCGGCCGTGCTCGTGTCGCGGTCGAAACTGGCGTCATGCAGCGTCAGCTCGCGGATCCCGACGAAGCTTGCGTCGATCGACAGGCCCTGCTCTTCCCGCTGCCGGATGACGTCTTCGAAGGTGTCCATCACGTCATCGGCAAGGAACGGGCGCAGGGCATCGACGTCGCCGCTTTCGAATGCCATCAGGATCATCTCGTAGGCGCCGCGCGCACCGCCCAGAAACTCGCTTACCGAAAACCCGGGCTCGGCAAGCTTCATCGCGGCCAGCGCCTTGGCGGCATCGCTGCCATCGTCTACATGATCGGTGATATCGCGGTCGGGTCCACCTTCGATGACCTCGAAATCGCGGCGGGGGCCGGGCTTGCTTTCCACTCGCGCGACGGGCGGTTTTTCAAACCCGTCGCGGGTGCCCAGAACGTTCCGCAAGCGCAGGATCAGAAAGATCGCTATCCCCGCAAGGACGAGCAACGAGATAAAGGGCGAGTTCATAAGGTATCCTCGGTTGGACAAGCAGGGGTTTTTTGGCGGCTTTGTGGGACATATGTAGGTGAGGGGGGCGGTCAAGTCCATCGGCGCCGAGACGCAATCCCGCCCGGATGGCGATGAATAGGAAAGAACATGTGGCTCTTCGTGGCATTTCTAATGGTTCCGCTGATCGAAATCGCCCTGTTCATTCAGGTCGGCGGGCTGATCGGCCTGTGGCCGACACTTGGCATTGTCGTGCTGACGGCGATATTGGGCACATGGCTCGTAAGGTCGCAGGGCCGTCAGGCGCTTGAAAACCTGCGCCGCAGTTTCGGCGCCCTCAACGATCCGACGGAACCGCTTGCCCATGGCGCGATGATCCTGTTTTCCGGCGCGCTGCTTCTGACGCCTGGGTTCTTCACCGACGCGGTGGGCTTTGCGCTGCTGGTTCCGGGTGTTCGCAACGTGGTGTTCCGGGAGCTGAGGAAGCGCATCACCGTGTCATCGGTCGTTTCGGGGCAGGCGCAATGGTCCGCGGACCGGCGGCCGCGCGAAGATGTGATCGAGGGCGAATTCGAGGTGGATGAAACGCCAGGCGACACTCCATCCGGTTGGCGTCGGCATTGAGGCTTTCGGCTCCTGCTGCTACAGGACCGCAACACTATTCAATCGGAGATCCCAATGGCCGAAGAAAACGGCGCCGCACCGCAGCCCCCCACGCCCCCGCGCATGCAGATCCTTGGGCAATTCATTCGTGACCTGTCTTTCGAGAACATCGCTGCCCAGAAATCGATCCAGACCCAGACGCAGCCCGATATTCAGGTTCAGGTGGCGCTTGATGCCCGCAAGCGCGAGCAGGAAAACCAGTTCGATGTGATCGTGAAGCTGAAGATCGAATCCAAGACCAAGGACGAGACGCCGCAGCCGATCTTCCTGATCGAGCTGGATTACGTGGGCATCTTCCAGGTGGAAAACGTCCCGCAGGAGCAATTGCATCCGTTCCTGATGATCGAATGCCCCCGCATGCTGTTCCCGTTTTTGCGGCGGATCGTGTCGGACATCACCCGCGATGGTGGTTTCCCGCCGCTCAACCTTGAAAACATGGATTTTCTTGCGATTTACCGCAACGAGCTCGCGCGGCGGGCCGAATCCAAGAAAACCGCCGACGCGTGATCAGGTGAACCGCGCCCAAAGCGCGGCCTCACCAAGCTCCTTCACGAAATCCTCATGTGCGGCCGCCTCTTCATCGGAAAGGCGGCCGGGCAGGGGCGCGGGCCGCGGATAGGCGCGCCACGTTTCGCCCGTATCAACCGACGATGCCGCCGGCTGTGTGCTCAGCGCGAAATCCGGTTGCCGCCCGCCGATCAGCTCAAGATAGACCTCCGCCAGAATCTCGGAATCCAGCAGGGCGCCGTGTTTTTCCCGCGCACTGTTATCCACGCCGAACCTGCGGCAGAGCGCATCGAGGGACGCCGGAGAGCCCGGAAACTTGCGCCGCGCGATTGCCAGCGTGTCCAGCGCGCGGCTGTCCGGAAGTGTCGGTTTCTTGGCCCAGGACAGTTCGGCGTTGAGAAACTTCATGTCAAACGCGGCGTTGTGGATGACAAGCGTGCCATCCGCGACGAAATCCAGAAAAGCATCGGCTATATCGGCGAAGATAGGCTTGTCGCGCAGGAAATCATTGCCGAGCCCATGCACCTCGAAGGCCTCGTTCGGCATGTCTCGTTCGGGGTTGATATACTGGTGATATGTCCGCCCCGTTGGCACATGCTGCCAAAGCTCCACCGCGCCGATTTCGACAATCCGGTGCCCTTCGGAGGGCTCGAACCCCGTGGTTTCCGTATCAAGAACGATTTCACGCATGCTGGCCTCTTGTGATTTGGCTTACCAGAGTCTCGACCGCGGCGCGCGTTTGTTCAAGGGTCTTGGTCTCGATCACGTAATCGGCGCGGGCCCGTTTCTGCGCATCCGGCATCTGGCGCGACAGTATGGTGTTGAATGTGTCTTCCGTCATGCCGGGGCGTTCGAAAACACGCGCGCGCTGCACCTCGGGCGCCGCCGTGACAACGAGAACGCCGTCGACCCAGAGATCGGCCCCCGTTTCGAAAAGCAACGGGATATCCAGAACGACAAGCGGTTGTTCCGCGTGATCCTCCAGAAATTGCGCGCGGTCCGCCGCCACCAGCGGATGAACGATTGCCTCGATCCGGGAAAGGGCAGCCGGATCCTCCGCAATCCAGGCTTTGAGATGCGCGCGGTCGATGCAGCCGTTTCGAACCGCGCCAGGGCGAAGCTCCGCAATCATCGAAACGGCGGCCCCGTCCTTGGAATACAACCGGTGAACCGTTTCATCCGCATCCCAGACCGGAATGCCGAGGTCACGGAAAAACCGAGCGGTCGTGGATTTCCCCATTCCGATGGAACCGGTCAGGCCGAGAACGAAGGTCATGCGGTCAGCACGGCCTGGCGCAGCGCGTCATCCACCTCCGGCTTCTGGCCGAACCAGCGCTCGAAGCCCGGGGCCGCCTGATGCAAGAGCATGCCCAGCCCATCCACCGTGGAGCATCCGATGGCAGCAGCTTGCTGTAAAAGCGGTGTCTGCAAGGGCGTATAGACGACATCGGTGACGAGCGTGGAGGGTCTCAGCGTCGAGAGGTTGATATTGAGTGGCTGCCCGCCCTCCATACCCAGGGAGGTGGTATTGACCAGGCACGCCTGATCGGGCAGCAGTTCGGGTATGCGGGTCCAGTCCACGACCTTGACCCGGGCACCAAGCTTGTCGCGCAGCGCTTCGCCCCTTGCGCGGGTGCGGTTCACGACGAAAACCTCCGGCGCGCCTTCGCTCAACAGGGCGGACACGATGGCGCGCGCGGCGCCCCCCGCGCCCAGAACCAGAGCGGGCCCCGCATCGGCGCGCCAATCCGGTGCGTTCTGATGAAGATTGGCCAGGAAGCCCATACCGTCGGTGTTGTCGGCCTGAACCTTGCCCTTGGAGGAAAAGGTGATGGTGTTGGCCGCACCGATCAGCGCCGCGCGGTCGGAGACGGAATCGGCAAGGGAAAGCACCTGTTCCTTGTGCGGTATCGTGACGTTGACGCCCAGAAAACCCATTTTCGGCAACGCGCGTATGACCTTCTTCAGGTCTTCATGGGTGACTTTCAGAGGAACATAGTGGCCGTTGATCCCGTAGCGCCGCAGCCAATGCCCATGCAGGGCCGGCGACTTGCTGTGCGAAACCGGGTTACCGATCACGCCGGCCAGAGGCACCTCGACACTCATCCCTCGATTATCCCCCGGTTCACGAGATACCCGCACAAATCCAACAGTGGCAGGCCTAAAACTGTGAAGTAATCTCCATCGATCCGCAAGAAGAGCCGCGCGCCTTCCTGTTCCAACTTGTAACCCCCAACGCTGTCGGCGATATCCGGCCAGTTTCTGTCAAGATAATCCTCGATGTAGCTGTCGCTCAACGGTCGCATCGACAAGCGGACCTGGCCAACCACGCGCCAGACCGGTTTCAGATCCTCGTAGATGACGACTGCGGATAAAAGCCGGTGCTGGCCACCGCTGAGGGATTGGAGCTGGTTTCGCGCATTGTCCCGTGTTTCGGGCTTGGCGAGAACACGCCCCTTGTGGTCGAGCACCTGATCGCAACCGATCACCATGGCTCCGGGATGTTTCTCGGAAACGCGGCGCGCTTTGTATTCCGCCAGGGTATCGGCCACATCCCGGGGCGTGGCGCCTTCATGCTCAAGCGCCCCCCGAATCGCCTCTTCGTCGATGCGCGCGGGCACCGATGTAAAGGGGATGCCCACCTGCTTCAGCATGGACTGACGTGTGGCGGAGCCTGAAGCGAGGATGAGTTCGGTCATGGTCTCTTTGGATGACTTTGTGGATATCCGGCGGGGCAGCCCGGTGATCGAAATGTGTATAGAAGCCGATGAGGCGCGCAGCCATGCTTTTCGCGATGTCCCACGTTGCCCGACGGCCCGCCATCCCCGTTGGTGAAAGATCCCCGTTCGCTTGTGGGCCGATGGCGCGAAACGCTGGACAGGGCGGATGATACAGACCTATCCTCAAGCTGTACATATTCAAGCTATTGAAAATGTTTGTTTATTCCAGAAATGTGGGCAAAATCCCGACCATCTTCGGCTGGTTAACGATGGGAGGGTGAAATCTTGGATAGACTGTGTATGCCTGAGTTATCCGAGTTATCCACGGCACAAACACAACATCATCTTTTCTTCTATTCCTTTTATTTTTATTGGGGAGGGAAAGGAGCAAGCCCATGATCGTCGACTTTCTCGTCCTGGCCTACCCATGGACGAAGAGCCTGCACGTGATATCTGTTATCGCGTGGATGGCGGGGTTGTTCTATCTCCCGAGACTGTTCGTCTACCATGTCGAACGTGCCGGGATGAGCGGAGAGACCGCAGATCTGTTTCAGACGATGGAAGTCCGTCTTTTGCGGGCAATCATGAACCCCGCGATGATCGCCACCTGGATCTTTGGTCTTGCTTTGGTCTTCACACCGGGCGTGGTCAGCTGGCAGGAGCTGTGGCCATGGACGAAAACCGCCGCGGTTCTGGCGATGACCTGGTTTCATCATTGGCTGGGATTGCGCCGCAAAGAGCTTCTGGCCGGCACCGATACGCGCAGCGGCCGTACCTATCGGCTGATGAACGAAGTTCCGACATTGCTCCTGATCGTGATCGTGGTCTCGGTGATTGCGCGCCCGTTCTGAAGGTTTTGTTGACATCGTCGCAAGCTCTTCCTATGTCGGGCCTGCAATGGGCCGTCCGGCCCTGTCGCTTTCCATTTCAATACGACATGCCCCGCTTGAGCAATCGCGGGGCCTTATGGTGTTTCCCACATGACCGAGAATTCCCTGAACCTGGCCGATCTCAAGGCCAAATCTCCCAAAGACCTTCTGTCGATGGCCGAGGAACTGGAGATCGAGAACGCCTCCACCATGCGCAAGGGCGACATGATGTTCTCGATCCTGAAAGAGCGGGCCGAGGATGGCTGGGAAATCTCCGGCGACGGTGTGCTGGAAGTTCTGCAGGACGGATTTGGCTTCCTGCGCTCTCCGGAAGCGAACTATCTGCCGGGCCCGGACGATATCTATGTTTCGCCGGAGATGATCCGCCAGCACAGCCTTCGCACGGGCGACACGCTGGAAGGCGTGATCAACGCACCGAGGGAGAACGAGCGTTATTTCGGGCTGGTGAAAGTGAGCAAGATCAACTTCGAAGATCCTGCCAAGGCGAAACACAAGATCGCCTTCGACAACCTGACGCCGCTTTATCCCGACGAACGCCTGAAGATGGAAATCGAGGATCCGACGATCAAGGATCGCTCCGCACGGATCATCGACTTGGTATCGCCCATCGGCAAGGGACAGCGCTCGCTGATCGTGGCGCCCCCGCGGACGGGGAAAACGGTTATCCTGCAGAACATCGCGCATTCGATCGAGCAGAACCATCCGGAGTGTTATCTGATCGTGCTGCTGATCGACGAACGCCCTGAAGAGGTGACGGACATGCAGCGGAGCGTGAAGGGGGAGGTCGTTTCCTCCACCTTCGACGAGCCGGCGACGCGGCACGTGGCGGTTTCCGAGATGGTGATCGAGAAGGCGAAGCGGCTTGTGGAGCACAAGCGGGACGTGGTGATCTTGCTCGATTCCATCACGCGCCTTGGCCGCGCCTTCAACACGGTCGTGCCATCCTCGGGCAAGGTCCTGACGGGTGGTGTGGATGCCAACGCCCTGCAACGCCCGAAACGCTTTTTCGGTGCCGCGAGGAATATCGAGGAAGGCGGGTCGCTGACCATTATCGCGACGGCGCTGATCGATACCGGCAGCCGTATGGATGAGGTGATCTTCGAAGAGTTCAAGGGAACGGGCAACTCCGAGATCGTGCTGGACCGCAAGGTTGCGGACAAACGGGTGTTTCCCGCCATGGACATTCTCAAATCCGGCACACGGAAAGAGGAGCTTCTGGTCGACAAGGGCGATTTGCAGAAAACCTATGTTCTGCGCCGCATCCTGAACCCGATGGGAACGACTGACGCGATCGAGTTCCTGATCTCGAAGCTGAAGCAGACCAAGACAAACGCGGAATTCTTCGACTCGATGAATACCTGACGCCATCCGGGATATTGGGGCGGTCTGATGGATACGATCTTTGCCCTGGCGTCCGCGCCAGGAAGAGCCGGTGTTTCGGTGATCCGGGTATCGGGGCCTTACGCCCATGATATCGGGCGCAAGCTGGCAGGCCGGTTACCGGATAGCGGCCGCGCGGGGCTTCGCGATCTCAGAGCGGGCGATGGTGAGTTGCTGGACCAGGCGCTGGTTCTGACCTTCACCGCTCCCAACAGCTTTACCGGTGAAGATATTGTTGAATTTCAAGGACATGGTAGTATCTCGGTCGTAAATTCGATCTTGTCTGAGATCTCCGCGACCGGGCTTGCACGGGGTGCTGAACCCGGCGAATTCACCCGCCGGGCATTGCTGAACAACCGGTTGGATCTGGTGCAGGTGGAGGGTTTGGGTGCTCTCATCGAAGCGGAGACGGATGCGCAGCGGCGGCTGGCGATGAAGGTTTTTTCTGGGCGCTTCGGAGAGATCGTTGATGGATGGCGTGGCGCGCTTTTGCGGGCCGCCGCCCTGCTGGAAGCGACCATCGATTTCGCCGATGAAGAAGTGCCGGAAGATGTGACGCCGGAGGTATCCAAGCTGATCGACAACGTCGCTGGCGGCCTTGAGGCAGAGATTGCTGGAAGCCGGTTTGCGGAGCGGGTTCGCGACGGGTTCGAGGTGGCAATTCTGGGTGCACCAAATGCGGGGAAATCCACGCTCCTGAACTACCTCGCAGGACGGGAGGCCGCGATCACGTCAGAGGTTGCCGGAACGACACGCGATGTAATCGAGGTGCGAATGGACCTGGACGGGCTGGCGGTGACGTTGCTGGATACCGCAGGTTTGCGCGCCTCCGATGACGTTGTGGAGAAACTCGGCATAGCGAGAGCATTGGACCGGGCGCAGGGTGCAGATCTGCGCGTCTATCTGCAATCCCGTCCGGACGAAGAACCACCGCTTGAGCTTGGCGAGGAGGACATTATCTGTCTGGGCAAGGCCGATCTTCGTGGTGAAAGCGATATAGCCGTGTCGGGCAAGACGGGTGTCGGTGTGACATGGCTTGGGGAACAGATTTCGGAGCGTCTGTCGAGGCAGGCCGCACGCGCGCAGACCGCAACACATGCCCGGCACAGGGAGGCGATGGAAGCGGCTCAGGCGGCTTTAGTTATGGCCAGATCTGAGGTAGAGAACGGCTCGGGCCGGACGGAGCATGCAGCGGAGCATTTGCGAACCGCGATTCGGAAGCTGGATGCTCTGGTTGGTCGTATTGATGTGGAAATGGTGCTTGGAGAGGTCTTCTCCAGCTTTTGCATCGGGAAGTAGGAGTGTTTCACGTGAAACACGGTGATTACGATGTTCTGGTTGTTGGCGGTGGGCATGCCGGTTGCGAGGCTGCGTCGGCCGCAGCCCGGGCCGGTGCGCGCACCGGTCTGGTAACCCTGTCGCGGTCAGCTATCGGGGTGATGTCCTGCAATCCGGCCATCGGCGGGCTTGGCAAGGGCCATCTCGTTCGGGAAATCGATGCGCTGGGCGGTGTGATGGGGCAGGTCGCGGACCGTTCCGGTATTCAGTTCCGGCTTCTGAACCGCAGCAAAGGGCCGGCTGTTCAGGGCCCCCGTACCCAATCGGATCGCGCGCTGTACCGCAATGCGATGCAGGACGCGTTGTTCTCCACACCGAATCTGGAAATTATCGAAGGTGAGGCGGCCGAGTTTCTGATGTCCGCAGGGGCCGTATCGGGTATCCGGCTGGCCGATGGCGCAGAGCTGCGCGCGGCGGCGGTTGTTCTGACGACGGGGACGTTCCTCCGTGGCGTCATCCATATCGGCGATCAGCGTCGACCAGGTGGGCGGATGGGGGAGAAGCCCTCGGTTCGCATGGCTGAACAGATCGATGCGTTTGGTCTTCCGCTCGGGCGGCTGAAGACAGGCACACCACCGCGACTCCGGCGGGACAGTATCAACTGGGATATTCTCGAGCTGCAACCGGCAGATCGCGAGCCGGTGATGTTTTCTTTTTTGTCGACGAAGCCCTTCGCGAAGCAAATCAGCTGTGGCATCACGCATACAAATACGAAGACGCACGACATCATCCGTGAAAATCTGGGGCGATCCGCCATGTATGGGGGGCATATCGATAGCGTAGGCCCGCGCTATTGCCCTTCGATCGAAGACAAGATCGTTCGCTTCGCGGACAAGGACTCCCACCAGATTTTCCTGGAGCCGGAGGGGCTTGAAAGCGATCTGGTATACCCGAACGGGATTTCCACATCTCTCCCGGCGGACGTTCAGGAAAGCTATGTCACCTCCATTCGCGGCCTTGAGCGGGCGGAAATCGCGCAGCCCGGATATGCGATCGAGTACGATTATGTCGATCCGCGCGCGTTGTCACCAACTCTTGAGCTGAAAGACATTGGTCGGTTGTTTCTTGCCGGGCAGATCAACGGGACAACCGGTTACGAAGAAGCTGCGGCGCAGGGGCTGATTGCAGGTCTGAACGCGGCACATGCTGCGCTGGGCCGCGACAAGATCGTGCTTGGGCGGGATCAGGCCTATATCGGCGTGATGATCGACGATCTGGTGACCCGGGGCGTGACGGAACCCTACCGGATGTTCACCTCCCGCGCGGAGTTCCGGCTGACATTGCGGGCGGACAATGCAGATCAGCGCCTGACACCGCTTGCCGACAGGCTTGGCATCATCTTCGAAGAGCGTCGCCGGACATTCGGCGCGAAGATAGAGCGCCTGTCACATGCATATGACATCATGAGGGAAAGATCCGTTTCGCCGTCCGAGGGGCGGGCCCACGGTTTGCGGATCAATCAGGACGGAACGCGCCGCAGTGCGATTGACTTGCTGGCCTTCCCGGATATCGCGCTTTCCGATCTGGATGCGATCTGGCCCGAGTTGAAAGAGATCGACAAGGAGACGCGCGATCAGATCGCCCGAGAGGCGCAGTACGTGAACTATATCGAACGGCAGGCCCGCGATGTAGCTGCGCTGAAGCGGGACGAAGCCTATGAAATTCCGGAAGGATTTGCTTTCGACATGATCGAGGGACTTTCGAATGAGGTGAAGGGCAAGCTGTCTATGGTGCGCCCCCGCAACCTTGGGCAGGCGGGCCGTATCGACGGAATGACGCCGGCGGCACTGACGCTTCTGCTTACGAAACTTCGCCAGGCCGAACGTAAACGCGCATGACCGAGGCCGAAGCTCAGGCCCGGGTCGCGGCGGATGTTTCACGTGAAACATGGGATCGGCTCGTGACTTTTGCCGAAGCGCTCGTGAAATGGCAAAAAGCGATCAATCTTGTCGCGCCCGGGTCGCTCAACGCGCTTTGGCAAAGGCATTTCCTCGACAGTGCGCAGATTTTTCCTCTTCGGCAGCAAGATGCCCGACTTTGGCTCGACCTTGGCAGCGGCGGCGGGTTTCCGGGGCTGGTTTGCGCAATCCTCGCGGCCGAGAAAGCGCCGGAGCTCAGGTTCACGTTCATCGAGAGCGATCTCAGGAAGGGCAGTTTTCTGAGGGATGTCGCGCGTCAGACCGGTGTCAGGATCTCCGTTCTGACGCGGCGGATCGAAGATGCACCTGCGCAGAATGCTGCGGTCATTTCCGCCCGGGCCCTCGCGCCGCTCGGCCGCCTTTGCGAGCTTGCGGCGCCTCATCTTGCGGCCGATGGCATCTGCCTGTTTCAAAAGGGCGCAAATCACGCGACGGAACTGGACGTTGCGCGCGGGGAATGGCACATGAAGGTCACAGAGGTCGAAAGTCAGACGGCTGCAGGCGCTGTAATCTACAAGATAGAGGAGCTGGCACGTGTCTGATGCAACCAGGGCCCGGATTGTCGCCATCGCCAATCAGAAGGGTGGCGTCGGAAAGACGACGACAGCCATAAATCTGGGGGCAGCGCTTGCGTTGGAAGGGCAGCGGACGCTCATTCTTGATCTCGATCCGCAGGGGAATGCATCTACCGGTCTGGGTATCGACGCCCGGAACCGTGACCTGACGACCTATGATCTCATATTGGAAGATACGCCGCTGGCGGAGATCATCAGCAGGACGAGTGTCGAAAATCTCTGGATCGCACCGGCCACAACCGATCTCAGCTCGGCCGATATCGAGATGGTCGCCAATGAAAACCGCGTGTTCATGCTGAAGGATAGCTTGGCCAACAGGGCGACGAAGGATTTCGACATCGTGCTGATCGATTGCCCGCCGTCTTTGAATCTCCTTACGATAAATGCGATGGTGGCGGCAGATGCTGTGCTGGTCCCGCTGCAATCGGAGTTCTTTGCGCTCGAAGGGCTGTCGCAGCTGATGCTGACGATCCGGGAGGTGCGCCAGACCGCCAACCCCGCCTTGCGGATCGAGGGGGTCGTGCTGACGATGTACGATCAGCGCAACAACCTGTCTCGCCAGGTGGAAGAGGATGCACGTGAGACCCTCGGCGATCTGGTCTATGAGACGCGAATTCCGCGAAATGTCCGGCTGAGCGAGGCGCCTTCGTATTCAATTCCGGTTCTGGAATACGATCCGGCTTCGAGCGGGAGCCGGGCATACATGAACCTGGCGAGAGAGATGCTGGATCGGCATCTCGCGACGGCTTGAGGAGAGGCGCTATGGCATCGAAACGGGAAAAACGCGGTCTTGGGCGGGGTCTTTCGGCCCTGATGGCGGATATCGAGCCTGCGCCCGAAGCACCCGCTGACCCTTCTGATCCCGTCGCGCGGCGCGCAGATCACAGGATTCCGGTGGAAATGATCCATCCCAATCCCGATCAGCCGCGTCGGAGCTTCACGGAAGAGGCCCTGAACGAGCTTGCCGCGTCAATCAGGGAAAAGGGCGTGATTCAGCCGCTTATCCTTCGCCCCGATCCGGTCGAGCCGGGGACGTATCAGATCGTCGCCGGGGAACGGCGCTGGCGCGCGGCGCAGCTTGCCCAGCTTCATGAAGTTCCGGCCATTGTGCGGGACTTCAATGATACGGAAGTGCTTGAAGTCGCGATAATCGAGAATATTCAACGGTCTGATCTCAATCCGCTGGAAGAGGCAACCGGCTATCGGCAACTGATGGACCGGTTCGGCCACACGCAGGAAAAGCTGGCGGAGGCTATGGGAAAAAGCCGCAGCCATGTGGCAAACCTCCTGAGGCTCCTGAATCTGCCGGAGGAGGTGCAGGAGTTTGTTCGCGACGGGCGGTTGTCGGCTAGTCATGCGCGGGCCCTGATCACCGCGGACGATCCGATCGGGCTGGCGCAAAGGGTCATTTCCAGAGCCATGTCGGTTCGCGATGTGGAGAAACTTGCCAAGGCTGCTCCGGGCCGGGGAAAGCAGACAGCTCGGAAACCTTCGGAGAAAGACGCGGACACCAAGGCATTGGAAGGCGATTTGTCGGCTGCGATCGGCATGAAGGTTGGCATTGATCACGATATCGCGCAGGGATCCGGCACTATTTCCATTAAATACAAAGACTTAGCGCAACTCGACGATATCGTTCGCATACTCAATCGTGGCTAGCTGACAAGCAGTTCGCGCAAGATCGCGTTGAGGACGGGCCGGCCCCGCTTGGTGGCAGCAAGTTGTGTGCCCCTGATCTCTATGAAGCCATCTTCCGCCAGTCTATCCAGCCTATCAGGGTCGATCCCGGCGCCATTCAGGGCCTCATAGCGGACGAGGTTGCTGCCTTCGGCGAGGCGCAGGCTCATCATGAGATATTCATGTGCCTGATCCGCTTGCGAAAGCTCGGTCCGTGCCGTTTCTCCGCTTCCCGTCTGTTCGACCTGTTCGAGCCACGCCTGCGGCATGCGATGTGTTTCCGTTGCAAATCTCCTCGATCCGAGGGAAAGCCGCCCATGGGCGCCCGGACCGATGCCAAGGTAATCACCACCGCGCCAATAGATCAGATTGTGCCGGGATTGAGCCATGTCTGCCGCGTGGTTGGAGATCTCATAGGCGGGAAACCCCGCCCGTTCGCACAGCTCCTGCGTCAGCTCATACATATCCGCGCCAAGGTCATCGCCCGGCAACCCGGGCAGCCGGCCCAGGCGGTAGCGGTCCCCGAAGGCGGTGCCATCCTCAATGGTCAGCTGGTAGAGGGACAGGTGATCCAGCGCGAGCGAGAGGGCCTCGCTCAGCTCCGTCTTCCACGCCTCAAGGGTCTGATGCTGGCGTGCATAGATCAGATCGAAACTGACCCTGTCGAAGGCGTTTCTGGCAATGTCGAAGGCGTTCACCGCCTCCTCGACCGTGTGCAACCTCCCCAGGCGCTTCAGGTCGTCATCGTTCATTGCCTGAATGCCCATGGAGATCCGGGTGACGCCCGCCTCCCGGAAACTCCGGAACTTCCCGGCCTCCACAGATGTCGGGTTGGCCTCCAGCGTGATTTCCAGATCGTTGGCGACCGGCCATGTCTTGCGGATCTGGTCTATGATCGAGCGGACGAGGTCCGGCGCCATGAGGGACGGCGTTCCGCCGCCGAAAAAGACGCTGTTCAGCGTCCGGCCCCCGGTTTCACGGCCCGCGCGTTCAAGTTCCGCCAGAAAGGCCCGTTGCCAGCGGCCCTGGTCGATCTCGGCGGATACGTGGGAGTTGAAATCGCAATAGGGGCATTTGGCCTGACAGAATGGCCAGTGCAGATACAGGCCGAACCCCGCGTTGTGCCAGTCAGCCATCGCCAAAGATCGCGACCAGTTTGCGGAAGGCATCGGCGCGGTGGCTGATCTTGTTCTTTTCCCACCGATCCATTTCGCCAAAGGTGATGTCATACCCGTCGGGTTGAAAAACCGGGTCATAGCCATGGCCCTGGCTTCCACGCATCGGCCAGACAAACTGACCTTCCATCACACCGGGAAACACCTCGTCATGGCCGTCGGGCCAGGCGAGTACAAGGGTGCAGCAGAACCGCGCCGTTCTGGGAAACGCGGCGTTTTTCGCCTCCAGCGCATCATGGGCCCGGGTCATCGCCATGACGAAATTCCGCCCATGATCGGTTTCGGCCCAATCGGCGGTGTAAACGCCCGGTGCGCCGTCCAGCGCATCGATCTCGATACCGCTGTCATCGGCCAGAGCCGGCAGACCGGTGGCCTGCGCCGCGGCATGTGCTTTCAGGCGGGCGTTTTCGACAAAGCTGGTTCCCGTTTCTTCCGGCTCGGGAAGACCGTGGTCCTTGGCGGAAGTGACCCTGATACCGTAGGGCTCCAGAAGATGCGCGATTTCCTCCAGCTTGCCCTGATTGTGGGTCGCCACAAGCAGGGTATCGCCAGAAAATCGGCGCATCTCAGGCAATTGCCTTCGCTTGTGCGGCGACCAGTTCGGACACACCCTTTTCCGCCAGTGACAGGAGTTCCGCAAACTGGTCGCGCGAGAAGGTCGCGCCCTCCGCACTGGCCTGCACCTCTATCATCTGCGCGCTGCCGGTCATGACGAAATTGGCGTCGGTGCCTGCTTCGCTGTCTTCGGGATAGTCCAGATCCAGAACGGGTTGGCCTGCATAGACCCCGCAGGAGATGGCCGCCACATGATCGGTGATCGGGTCCGAGAGAACGTCACCGGCAGCCATCAGCTTGTTCACGGCAAGCCGCAAGGCCACCCATCCGCCGGTGATGGAGGCGCAGCGGGTGCCGCCGTCGGCCTGGATCACATCGCAATCGACGGTGATCTGGCGTTCGCCCAGAGCAACGCGGTCGATCCCCGCGCGGAGGGACCGCCCGATCAGCCGCTGGATTTCCTGCGTGCGGCCCGATTGCTTGCCGGCGGTCGCTTCGCGGCGCATCCGGGTATGTGTCGCCCGGGGGAGCATACCGTACTCGGCGGTGACCCAGCCGAGCCCGGTGTTCTTCAGAAACGGCGGTACACGCTCTTCGAGGGAGGCGGTGCAGAGAACATGGGTGTTCCCGCATTTGATCAGGCAGGAGCCCTCGGCATGTGCCGTCACACCGGTTTCGATGGAAATCGGGCGCAGCTCGTCTAGGTTTCGGCCGGAAGGGCGCATATCTGACTCCGTGGAATGTGTTTGGTCTGGATAGTCCGCCATGGCGCGCGGGCGCAACCCCGATTGACCTCTTCCACGCCGCGCCGCTTAATGGCCCGGCTCCGAGGATGAAGCTGAAAATGGCAGACCAGTCGAATATCCTGAACGAGATGAACGATCGCTCCCGCGAGGTGTTTCGCCGCGTGGTGGAGGGATATCTGGAATCCGGCGCGCCGGTGGGGTCGCGCACGCTTACGCGCAGCCTGTCGGAACAGGTTTCCGCGGCGACCGTGCGGAACGTGATGCAGGATCTGGAATATCTCGGTCTGCTCGGCAGCCCCCATATCTCGGCTGGTCGCGTTCCGACGCAGTTGGGCCTGCGGATGTTCGTTGACGGGCTTCTGGAGGTCGGCGACCTGACAGACGAGGACCGCGGCAAGATCGACGCCACGCTTGGCGGCAATTCCGAGGACGTGACCTCGATGCTCGACCGCATCGGATCAGCCCTGTCCGGCGTGACCCATGGGGCCAGCCTTGTTCTGGCGCCAAAGCACGAAGCGCCGATCAAACATATCGAGTTCGTATCCCTTTCGCCGGATCAGGCACTTGTGGTTCTGGTGTTCGGCGATGGGCATGTGGAAAACCGGCTGTTCCAGCCACCGCCGGGCCAGACACCAAGCTCCATGCGGGAGGCGGCCAATTTTCTGAACGCGCTTGCCGCCGGCAAGACCCTCCGGACCCTTCGCAGCGTCATGGAGACCGAGATAAAGGCCCGCCGTCAGGAGATCGACAGTCTTGCACGGGGCCTGATCGAGAGCGGGCTTGCCATATGGGAGAACGAGGGCGACCGAACCGAGCGTCTGATCGTTCGTGGCCGCTCGCATCTTCTGGACAACGCGCCCGAAAACGACGATCTGGATCGCATCCGTACCCTGTTTGACGACCTGGAACGCAAGCGCGATATCGCCGAATTCCTGGAGCTGACCGAAGGTGGCGAGGGTGTGCGCATATTTATCGGGTCGGAGAACAAGTTATTTTCACTTTCGGGTTCCTCTCTGGTGGTCTCTCCTTATATGAACGCTGACCGAAAGATCGTCGGTGCGGTGGGTGTCATCGGGCCGACTCGTCTGAATTATGGTCGGATCGTTCCGATCGTTGATTATACGGCACAGCTGGTCGGAAAGCTGATCTCCGACCGGGGTTAAAAGGGTAAGATATGGCAGATCCCAAGGAAGATCCGTTCCTGGATGATGTGGAAGAGATAGAGGCAAGCCTCGACGAGATGATGGACGCCGAAGGCATCGCGGAGCCTCAGGTTTCCGAAGTGGACGCGTTGAAAGCGGAACGCGATGAGCTGAAAGACCGGCTTTTGCGGGTGTTGGCCGATTCGGAAAACATGCGCAAACGCGGCGAACGGGACCGTCGCGAGGCCGAGCAGTACGGAGGCTCGCGTCTGGCGCGGGATCTTCTGCCGGTCTACGACAATCTCCGCCGTGCGCTGGATATCGTGAACGATGATCAGAAAGCCGTGGCCGGTGGTGTGATCGACGGCGTCGAGTTGACCCTTCGGGAGCTTCTCAACGTTTTCACCAAACACGGGATGACGCCCATCGCCCCGCAAGCCGGAGACAAGTTCGACCCGCAACAGCATCAGGCGATGTTCGAGGCACCGGTGCCGGGCACGAAGGCGGGCGAGATCATCGAGGTGATGGCCGAAGGTTTCATGTTGCATGACCGGTTGCTGAGACCGGCGCAGGTCGGCGTGTCCTCCATGCCCGCGTCCTAGGCTGTGTTGACAAAAGGGATTCACACCGCCCGTTGATCGTGATTCAAGCTGGTATCTGCGATGGAGACCAACTTGGCACGAAATTTGATGTCGGACGAGGAATGGGCGTTCTTTGAGCGCTTCATCCGAGCCGTCCGCGCCCCGAACGGGCGCAAACCCGCAAACCACCGCCTTGTTCTTGATGGGATTTTCTGGATCGCCCGCACGGGCGCCCCTTGGCGCGATCTTCCGGAAGAGTTCGGCAAATGGTCGAGCGTGTATCGCCAGTTCCGGCGCTGGACACTGGCGGGGCTGT
>JACNMN010000046.1 GCA_020622165.1 Boseongicola sp. H5 | reverse complement strand
GTCGGGATGTAGTCGTCCACCGCCTGCATCAGCTCGGCGATCTTCTGCTCGCCGATCTCCGGGTCGCGGCCTTCCAGCGCGGCCAGCGCCGAGCCCGCGATGATCGGGATGTCGTCGCCCGGGTACTCGTAGGAGCTCAGAAGCTCGCGGATCTCCATCTCGACGAGCTCCAGAAGCTCCTCGTCATCGACCTGGTCCACCTTGTTCATGAACACGACCATGTAGGGAATGCCCACCTGGCGGCCCAGAAGGATGTGCTCGCGGGTCTGCGGCATCGGGCCGTCGGCCGCGTTCACCACCAGGATCGCGCCGTCCATCTGCGCCGCGCCGGTGATCATGTTCTTCACGTAGTCGGCATGGCCGGGGCAGTCCACATGCGCATAGTGGCGCGCGTCGGTCTCATACTCCACATGCGCCGTCGAGATCGTGATCCCCCGCGCCCGCTCCTCGGGCGCCGAGTCGATCGACGCGTAATCCTGAAAATCGCCGAACTGCTTCGTGATCGCCGCCGTCAGCGTCGTCTTGCCGTGGTCAACATGCCCAATCGTCCCGATGTTCACATGCGGTTTCGAACGCTCAAACTTTTCCTTCGCCAT
>JACNMN010000045.1 GCA_020622165.1 Boseongicola sp. H5 | reverse complement strand
AATACATCAACGGCTTCTACAATCCGCGCCGACGGCATTCAGCCCTCGGCTGGAAAAGCCCCTTGGCCTTCGAAGCTCAGGCCGCGTAAATGAGAACTTGGAGCGGCACAAAAACGTGACAGGTCCAAAGACCACATTGGGCATTCACATCTTTTTGAGCGCCGCTGAGTTTGATCTTGCTGTTGAAGACGGCACTCCCGACCAAATCGCTCATGCCGTACTTCAGCTCGCTGCCGCGTTTGATGTTGCTCAAAAAGAGAGGGCAGGAGCCCCGATCTCTCAAATCGAAAAGATCAAACAATTGGACTCCCGTGATCTTGAGGATCCGGGCGTCAAAGCAGTGTTCGTTCATTCATTGGCACTTGCCGCATACTTCGGCGCACGGGATCGGGCAGACAAACCTACCTTTTGTGAAGCCCTATTGGTGGGGATCCAAAAGCCCCTGAAAGCGACCACACCCGAGCTAGACCTATGGAGAGAGATTTTGGTTGGCACGTCGAAAGCAGATTCCGCGGACTCTGCCACGCAGATTTTCAGCTACGCGCTGGCTCCAGATGACGAGGTGCTGCACCCGACCAATATCATCAATCGACAACTCTCCCTTCTTCAGTGCGCGGCGGCTTGCGGTTGCGGTGCGCGCATGATCAAGCAATTCCATACCCTGTTCGCTGATGAATGGGCCTTTATCGTTGAGCATCAGCGCTTTTTGCTATCCCAACCAAATTTGCATGTGCTCGCGCTCGAAGCTGCGATCAACCGCGCAAGGCAAGAAGAAGCTGGTGCGCTTGCCAACCTTCTGCAACGCGGAGCACGGGCGCTTGGCAACCGCTTGCCAATAGAGTGGATTGAGTTGGCTGAAAGACTTGGCGGGAAGACAAGAGACTAAGCCGAGAAGACCGCTAATAGGTTTCGCGTAGTTTCTTCTGTCCTGAAGGTCTGCTTTTTGCTCGACAGTTTAAACCGCTCGCCAGCGCAGCGAACGACCTGTGTGGATGGCTCCTGCATAGCAAGTCCTTTTTGATCTGATTTGTGCATTTGTCAGAAGCAGTCATGTGTCCGGCCTGTTTGCGCGGTTTTGACCGCTGGCCCTGATGGGTTCCGCAACCCAGG
>JACNMN010000044.1 GCA_020622165.1 Boseongicola sp. H5 | reverse complement strand
GACCTCTCTATTCAGATGATTTGGAAGATATCTGTCGTGATGTCCGCGATGTCGGTGTCGAGGAAGGTGATTGTTACGCCGCTGTCGGCGAGCAGCACATCGGTGCCCTGCTGGGTCAGGTCGGCAAGCACGGCGCCCGCATCGGCATAGCTGAACCCGTCCAGGATCACCCAGTCCCACGCCTCCAGATCCACCACCTCATGGGTGCCGCCATCGCCGGCGTCGAAGACGAAACTGTCCGCCCCGAACCCGCCGAAGACCGCATTGGCACCGCCGCCCCCCTCCAGCCGGTCGCCGGGGAAGGTCGCGCGCATCCAGGCGCTGAGATCGGGGGCCGTGTTGTCCCGGAATTCGGCGCTCTCGGCGAACCCGCGCACCACCTCCTCCCGGCTGAGCGTGCCGTCATCCAGAAGCCCGCGCCAGCCCTGCAGCCCGGCCGGATCGGGCGCCCGGCCCAGCACGTTTTCATACATCAGCGTGACGAATTCGGCATTGTCCGTCGCGCCGTACCGCCCCTGGAACTCGGATGAGTTGACGAAGCCTGACACCACCTCCAGATAGGGCCGCCCCCCGGCCAGCTCCCCGACCCAGGCCAGCAGGCCACCCGGATCCGGCACCCGGTCCAGCGTCGCCTGATAGAGCCGGAACACCTCGTCGGCCCAGTTGGCCCGGTACCCCGCCTGGCTGAACTCCAGCGCCCCGGCGGCCGTGTTGCCCATGAACTCCTGGCTTTCGGAGAACCCGAACACCACCTCCGCCCGGCTGAGCGCACCGCTGTCGAGCTGGTCGCGCCAGGCCTGCAGCCCGGCCGGGTCGGGCGCCCGGCCCAGCACGTTTTCATACATCAGCGTGACGAATTCGGTCGTGTCCGTCGCGCCGTAGCGCCCCTGGAACTCCGGGGAGCCCATGAACCCCTCGATCACCTGCAGAAGGCTTGCCTGCCCGTCGCGCAGCGTCTCGGTCCAGCCCCGATGCCCGGCCGCATCCGGCGCCCGGTCCAGCGTCGCCTGATAGAGCCGGAACACCTGCGCCGAGACCGGGTCAAACCCCACATCCACATCGTCCCCGTTCAGAACGTCATCCCCCAAACCCCCGAACAAACTGTCCGAACCAGACCCGCCAACAAGAACGTCAGAACC
>JACNMN010000043.1 GCA_020622165.1 Boseongicola sp. H5 | reverse complement strand
CAGTTGAGCCGCTGCACGCATGTGTCGGAATGGACGTAGAGCGCCCCGCTTCGTCTCGCGCTTGCCAGTCGCAGCAGACTTATTCGGCGTCATCTACAAACCTCGTCCGGTGAGGGACGATCCCGTCATTGGTCTTTGGAAGGTTGTCAGATCATAGCGTGGCCTCCAAAGGTTTGTGACGGAACTCGGTGTTGTCAGCCCACATGCGGTGCATGATGACGGCCAGTTTGCGGGCGACAGCAACAACAGCCCGGCGGCGGCCCTTTCGCCTCATCAGCCGCAGCCCCCAGCTTTTGATCTCTGAGCTGGCCACAGATCGCATCATCATCGCGTTTGCTGCGGCATATAGAGTTGCCCGCACATCCCGGTCGCCCGCTTTGGAGATACGGCCAGGATTGTCGGTTTCGCCAGATTGATATCGTCGCGGCGTGAGTCCGAAGTGCGCGGCAACTGTCCGAGAACTGGTAAACCGTGACGGGTCATCAACGGCCGCGCGGAAGGTGAGGGCCGCGATCGGCCCCACGCCTGGGATCGCCATGAAGCGCAGGCAGATCGCATCGTGACTAGCGGCTTGCTTCACCCGCCTATCCAACTCACGATAGGTCTTGTAGAGCATCGCGCGTGCGTCCAAGAGCGGCAGCAGGGCCCGTGACAAATCTGGATCAGCTTCGACGAGAGGCCTGACCCGTTCATCGAAAGATCCTTGATCGACCCGGGACGGCAGGCGCAAGCCAAAGACCCTGAACAGCCCCCGGACTTCATTGGCCAGATCGATGCACTTCTTCTGGACAGCCTTGCGGCTGCTCAGCAATGCGCGATAGGCATGCGCCTCTCGGCTTTTGATGAAGACCTTGCTGAACCATCCGGACCGCAGCACTTGCGCGATCCCGCGGGCATCTGTCTTGTCGGTTTTGTTGCGCATGGCCGACAGCGCCGCATTCACCTGCCGCGCTTCCATACAGACCACATCGAACCCTGCTTTCTGAAGTCCGAAGTAAAGATGCTGGCTCATGGCGCCAGTCTCAAATCCAATCCGACACTGTCCGTGCGGCACCTCGCGCAGGCAGGCCACGATATCCTCAACCTCGCAAGCTACAGCGCGCTCAAAGACGTGCTTGCCGTCAGCATCAATCACGCAAACGGCCACAGATCGTAGCGACACGTCCAAACCCACATAGTAATCCATCTCGTTCTCCTCAGGTTGCACAAATCACTGCAACTCTATCGAGAACCCGACCCATCCATCAGGCCAGCCCGATTACCCATGCT
>JACNMN010000042.1 GCA_020622165.1 Boseongicola sp. H5 | reverse complement strand
TGTTGCGGCGGATCGGGTTGCCTCTTGTGCATCCGCAGTCGCCAATGCCTCGACGGGTAATGCGGGAGCGGCGGCTGCAGATACCGCCGGATGTGTGGCAGGCAGCGCAGGCGGCCATGCGGCAGGAGAGGCGCTGCAAGAGGCGCGAGCGGCTCACAACGCCTTCCGAGACTCGATCGCGGAGCGGCTCATGCGTCGCGGATTCGCAGTCGCAACTGAGGTAACGTTCCGCGGCGCTGGCGGTCGGGCGACCCGTCTTGACTTGGTGTATCGAACACCGTCTGGTGTTATTCGTGCCATTGAGATCAAAACACGTGCGGGACGTTCGACGCGCAACCAAAGGGATCTCTTCCCTGAGATCAGGGCAGGAGGGACGGCAAGACCTGTTGGGTCAAACGCAGAGCGATTTTTCGGAGATCGTGTCGGCATCCCATCGCGGCCGATCCAGGTCAGGACGATCCGCTTCGGAGGGGGGTAGTGTCGTGAACACAGCCGAGGTTGCCAAGAAATTCAAGGAGTTGGGTTGGAAGAATGGCCTGGATTACGACCGATACTCCGAGTTGGCTCTCGCCGACCGGATTTTGGAAACGATTTGGAAGCTTCGAAACTATGGCCCGACTCTACCACAAGTCTTGCAGACCCGCAGTAGTGTAGGCGTGGATTGGTTTAATGCGGCTTCCGGATACATAAGCGGGCGGAAAAGTAAGCATCGGACATTCATCATCGAAGACAAGTACAACCTTGCCAAGGCGCAGCCGGTGACACCGGATATGGTCGAGGCGGCTGCAGAGCAGGCCGTCGCTTGGGCCAAGGCGCAGGACCTGGACGCGCAGTTGCAGGCCTATCGCACGCGCCCTTTGCATCTTGGATTTGATGGATATGGTTCTGCCCACTTGGCCGCGCTGGCGCTGTGCGGGGATATCGACAAGTTGCGGCACTATCAGGAACGCTATGCCGCCGGACATCTAGAGGAATTCGGCCATGGTGGGCACATTCACCCGAACCGATTGCCCATAAACACCGACACCATTGCCCGTGCGATCGAATACGCCGAGGGCGTTATCGCTCGTGGCGAAGTTCGGTCACCAGTCGCTTCGCCCTGACCCAGGGCCGCATGACGCAGGCCGGCCTGCAACCGCCTCGCCAGCCATCTCAGCGGGCTTTACGATACGAACCCGCACAACCAGCTCCTCTCGGACGACACTTACACCTACGCCTATGACGCCCGCGGCAACCGGATCAGCCGCACGGACCGGGCGACGGGCGCGGTCGAGACCTACA
>JACNMN010000003.1 GCA_020622165.1 Boseongicola sp. H5 | reverse complement strand
AATACATCAACGGCTTCTACAATCCGCGCCGACGGCATTCAGCCCTCGGCTGGAAAAGCCCCTTGGCCTTCGAAGCTCAGGCCGCGTAAATGAGAACTTGGAGCGGCACAAAAACGTGACAGGTCCACATGTCCTGCAAGCGGGATCGGTCATCGAAGCCGCGCTCCTGACCGGGCTACGCTCCGATCTTCCGGGGCAAATCACGGCACAGGTCACCGCCAATGTCTATGACAGCCCGACCGGCCAGTTCCTGCTCATCCCGCAAGGCGCGCGCCTCCTCGGTGAATATGATAGCCGCGTGGAAACCGGTCAGCGGCGCGTCCTCTTGGCGTGGACCCGGCTCATCCTGCCCGGTGGACGCTCGATCGTTCTCGAACGCCAGCCCGGCACAGACCAAGTGGGATATGCCGGGCTCGAAGACGGTGTCGACAATCACTGGGGTCAGCTGTTCCGTGCCGCCGGTCTCGCCACGATCCTCAATATCGGCCTGGAGACCGGAGAGGATGGCGGCGACGAGATTGCCGAGGCGATCCGCGATGGCGCCCAGGACACGATTGGTCGTGCAGGCGAGGCTATTGTCCAGCGCCAGCTTCAGATTCCGCCGACACTGACGATCCGGCCAGGCTTCCCCGTGCGCGTGATGGTCACACGCGATTTGATCCTCGAGCCGCAAGGAGAAGCCCGATGAGCAAGCTGAAGCTAGGCGACATTCGCGACGACAAGCCGGTGAAGCTGACCGTGGAACTGCCCGCGCAGGTTCATCGTGATTTGAAGGCCTATGCAGAGATCCTCGGAGCTGAGAACGGACAGACGCTCGAACCAACTAGACTCATCGCACCGATGCTGGAGCGGTTCATGAAGACAGATCGCGGCTTTGCGAAAGCGCGGAAGGCGCTGCGTGAGAAGAAGATCGCATCGACACTGGCGGCGTCGGACTCGTCTTGATTCTCTCGCTGTCACAGATCCCGTTTCGGCGCGCTAACAGTCGCGCGAGGCTGAGCATCCGTCGCCAGGCAGGATTATCGTTGTTTGGTGACCAGACGGCGCAAAAGGGCAGCATCTCGTTTTCGAGTCGGCGATAAACCACGCCAGGAAATTGGGTCGCGACGGTGGATTCGCTGGTAAGCGTCAAACCGCGTCCAAAAGACACGATCTGCATGAGGTTATCGCGACCCACGCGGTGGCGCTCGATCGCGGGGTGAGCCCCGAGATCGGCCAGATGCTTGATGAGAAAATCGTGGATCTCCGGTCCGGGATCGCCCTCGCTGAGGATAAAGGTCTCAGTTCGAAGTTCATCCCACCGGATCACCTTCCGCTCCGCTAAGGGATGCGCATCCGGTATTACGACGAATACGCGTTCCGTCCAGAACTGTGCAGCGTCGCAGTCGGTCAGGCCAAGCGCACCTGTAACGAATGCGACATCGAGCTTGTGTTGGCGTACCGCCGAGATGTGCTCTGATGGTGATCCCTCAATGATGTCGATACGGACATCGCTATAGCGATGGATATAGGCGCGCAGCATCTGCGCCAGAAAGCCGGATGCCAATGAAGAGAAAATGCCGATCTGAACGGCCCCTTCTTCTCCACGGCCGATCGGCCTGATATCGGCAGCGGCGCAAGAGACCTCGCTCAGCGCCCGCCGGGCATGGCGAACAAACCTCTTCCCAGCGTGGGTGAGGATAACACCTCCGGAATGGCGGTTGAAGAGCGATGCGCCGAGCTCATCTTCGAGGTCACGAATATGGCGGCTGATAGTCGATTGCTCGACGCCCAAAGACACAGCCGCGCGCCTGAAGCTGCCGCATTTGGACGCAGCCACGACGTAGCGGAGATGTCTGAGTTCGATCATCTCTCTTCCGTTCGACGCGTGCAATTGACACACTTGAACAATGAGACGGAGACAAAGCCTTCCAGTACTGGAAACAACCGGATGCAATTTTTCGACATATCAACGACATCCTGCACATGTCGTGGCCAGACTGGACTTTTTTTCGGGAAGTATCGTATGTCGCGTTAGCATTCTCGACCTGTTCCTTTTCGACGCGAATGTTTCACGTATTCATGTTTGTGAGAAAGCGAACGATTGCCGCTTCGATGCGAGGAAGCTCAGCTGCGGGCAGTTCATGACCCACGCCATCCAACACGAGCAGTTCCGCTCCCGGGATCTGGCGAGCGAGCGCCTTAGCGCTTTGGAGGGAGATGATCGGATCATCAGTTCCGTGGATGATGAGAGTACGTACCTCGATATTTCGGGCGTCCCAGCGCTTGTGGATTTCACCGTCCATCATCGAATGGTTGAATGCGCTTTGGATGTTCTTGGCCCTTTCCAGTTCGCGTTTGATCCTTTCCAACGCTGCCTTCTCATCGAAGGGGTGTCCGGAGCCCGCAGAAAGGCGCGCGGTGCCCAGCATGAAGTCGACAACCTCTTGCTGCCTAGACCAATCGAGCTTCGATAGCGTCTTGAAATGATCCAGAAAGCGCTGGTCTATTGGAACTGCACTGGCCTCTTCGCCATTCAATGGTTCCGACGCCAATAGTGTGAGTGATCTAACCCTATCAGGTTGTTTCACTGCCAACATTTGGGAAACGAGCCCTCCCAGTGACATGCCCAGAAGATGGGCGGACGCGATCTCGTATTCATCAAGAATTGAGACGAGATCATCGCAGAGATCGTCGACTGAGTACTCGACGGTACCCGGTGGATTGGTTGAGCTCTGTCCCGTATCGCGATGGTCGTAGCAGATCACCCTATATCCGGCGCCAGCAAGCGCTTCGACAAATGCAGGCGGCCACCACTCCATAGAAGCCGTCGCACCCATAGAAAGCACGATAGCCTCAGCGTTTGAATCACCGGTCTCCGATGTAGCAATTTCGATATTTCCTCTAGTCGCCTTCCGCACAATTCCTCCGTCCCGATCGCTCTTAAGTGAAGGCACGTTGAGTTGTTCGTCAGTACGGACCATTGCTAGGCCGATGCCGGAGCAACGCGCGCATAATAAGAGACACCGAAGTCTTATATAACCTACGCGTCGGTTATATAAGACTTCGGGTGAAGCTGTCAATCGAGAGAGAAGCCAGGAAATCTGATCTCAAGCGCCAGCCTGACTTGACGGCAGACATATTCCGAAAGTGAGCCCTCGCGTGAAGCTACCCATTGCATTGTTGCCCCAGCTATCACCGTATGCAGATGGATAGCGAGGGTCCCGCGGTCGGGGACATCGGGCAAGCGCCTGTAGATTTCTCGCTGGACTAACTTGTAGCGTCTGTCCGCACATTTTCCCAAATACGGATCCTTGCTTTCAACATAAGCCACCAGGACGTGGACAGAAAAGTGCTCACCGGTCCCCATGCTCTCGATGATTGTACATAGAAAGCGCCAAAGCCCCTCAAGCCCGTCTTCTACATCGAGAGTGGCTAGGTACTGCTCAGTCGCCGCGATTTCGCGTTCGGCCAATCTGCGAAGGATTCTTTCACGGTTTTCAAATCTTTGGATTAGTGTAGCTCTGGATAAGCCAACTTTCCGCGCGACATCGGCGAGTGTGAAATCGCCCGCACCATGTTCCGCGAGAACCGCGATTGCTGCATCTAGCACCTGATCGTCGCTAAGGACCTTCTTTCTTGGCAAACTGAGCTCCCTGTTCTTAACGTGCTTGTAGCCTAGGGGAGAATGGTTTGGACATAGTCTAGATTCCTATCCGCTGATGATAGAGGTACCGAGAGAGACTCCGATAGACACTATCAACTCACTGCAATTTCCGATCCCAGCAGCTGACGCAGATGTTTTCGGGTTCATGCCACGTTGGCATAACCACAAGCCATTGATCTTCAATAAAAAAATGGCGCACCCGACAGGATTCGAACCTGTGACCTTCGGCTTCGGAGGCCGACACTCTATCCAGCTGAGCTACGGGTGCTCTATTTCTTCCTACTGCTTACGCAGTGCTTACTCGAAACATTGGCTCGTTTGAACAGCGGTTCCGGCATCCGCTCAAGCCTTTGTTTCGCCAACTCTTTCTTCCTGCTCCACAGCCATCGCCAGACTTGACATCCGCCTTCGGAGGGCGGCGCTCTATCCAGCTGAGCTACGGGTGCCTGACGTCGCTATACCCTCCGATCGGAGCGGCTGCAATCCTCAACCTTGCAGCCCGCGATGCGCAATGTTCGTGATGACTCGATCACGCGGACGGGCGGGGAGAGCGTACCGGCGTCCCTTGTGCCGGAGAAAACCCGCTCCCGCCCGTCCCTTGCGGGAGGCCGTTGCCACATATCGGAGGATCATGCCGAGGCAGACCGGGGTTCGCGATGCGTGCCCTGCCCGGTATCCGCCGCGCGGGGGGCACATAAGGCATCACGCTCAGGCGAAGAGATCGTGGGCCAGATCAAGGGCATCGACAAGCGCGTCGACCTCGGCCCGGGTGTTGTACATCCCGAAGCTCGCCCTGCAGGTCGCGGTTACGCCCAGATGCTCCATCAACGGCTGTGCGCAATGGTGGCCCGCGCGCACGGCAACTCCCTTCTTGTCCAGAATCGTCGAGATATCATGGGCATGGGCGGACCCGTTGAGGGTGAAGGAGAAAATCGCCCCCTTGGTTGCGGAGTTGCCCTGCACATTCAGCCAGTTCAACCCGTCCAGCCTTGACCGGGCATAGGCGGTCAGATCCGCTTCATGGGCCGCGATCCGGTCCAGGCCCACGCCCATCATGTAATCCAGCGCCGCGCCAAGCCCGATCTGCTGGACGATGCCGGGCGTTCCGGCCTCGAACTTCATCGGCGGATCGTTCCACGTGATCTGATCCTTGTGCACCTCGCGGATCATGTCGCCGCCGCCCATGAAGGGCCGCATCTCCTCCATCCGCTCACGCCGGATATGGATCGCGCCGGAGCCCGAGGGACCATAGAGCTTGTGCCCGGTGATGGCGTAGAAATCGGCGCCGATATCATCCACATCGACGGGCATGTGAACCGCCGATTGCGACCCGTCGAGCAGGACCGGCACGCCCGCAGCATGGGCCCCCGCAACGATGGTTTTCACGTCGAGCACGGTGCCCAGAACGTTGGACATATGGGTCAGCGCGATCAGCTTGGTGCGCGGCGTGATCGCATCCAGCACCGTCGCCGGATCCAGATCGCCATTCGCATCCGTGTCGACCCAGACCAGCTTGACCCCCTGCCGCTCACGCAGGAAATGCCAGGGCACGATATTGGCGTGGTGTTCGGCGACCGAGAGGATGATCTCGTCCCCCTCTCCCATCCGCGGCATGGCCCAGCCATAGGCCACCAGATTGATGCCTTCGGTCGTGCCCGAGGTGAAGACAATCTCTTCCTCGTCGCGGGCGCCGAGGAACCGGGCGATCTTGCCGCGGACAGCCTCGTAATTCTCGGTCGCCAGATTGCTCAGGTAATGCAGCCCGCGATGGACGTTGGAATACTCCATCGAATAGGCATGCGCGACCGTGTCGATCACGACCTGCGGTTTCTGGGCGGAGGCGCCACTGTCCAGATAGACCAGCGGCTTGCCATTGACCTCCCGCGCGAGGATCGGAAAATCCGCGCGAATGCTTTCGACATCATACATCTAAACGCCTCCTTGTGGCATCTGCACACCCAGAATTGCGAGAATGATACTCGCCAGCAACGCGAAGCCGATGAGTGTCAGGATCACCATCACCAAGACCTGACCAAGCGACCGGAACCCGTGCAGCGCCGCGATGAAATTGACCAGAAGCCAGAAGAACAACGCGATCGACAGCAGGAAGATCAGTGGCCCAAGCACCGGCAGGATCAGCATCGCCAGCACCTGCAGGACCTGGATGCAGATGAAGATGAATTGCAGCCAGATCACCAGCAGGAGGGATTCCTCGAAACGCCCCGTGCCCCCGAACGCCGCGCCGATCCGATGGATCGCGTGGACCATGACGATCAGCAGAACGCCCTGAACCAGACCAAACGTAACCGGTGAGATCTGAACCGCCACGTCGCCGGGCGCTGGCGGAGCGACCAGATTGAAGACGAAGCCAAGCAGCATCGTGACCACGACGACAAGCGCCAGCATCAGCCAGAGCGCCTGCCGCGGCGGCGCAAAGGTAAGTACGGTGGTGGCACCTTCGCGCGGGTTCGCCACAGTATCGCGCGCGAGGCGCAAGAGCGATCCCAGGGTCGCGATATCGGTCATCCTAGCCCTGCCTTTCAGGCGCCTGTTCGGCCTCGATTAGCGTCATGCCCCAGATTACGACAAAGGCCAAGAGCAGCCCCACGCCAACCATGGTTTGGGCGGGCCCCGGCCCGATGAACCCCGCCACCATCCCGTAGAAGAGGAAGGCCGGGCTGGTCGCCAGAAGCGACCAGAAAAGCGCGAGCCGGGCGGAATAGCCGGTACCCTTGCCGCCAAGCATGCGCGCCACCAGGTGGCTGAGCATGCCGATGGCATAGAACAACAGCGGCGCGATGAACAGCCAGCCGAAAAGAGCCGCGCCGATCAGCGCATCGAGGGGGCGCTCCGGCATCAGGATCGCCTCGCGCTGCAGGCGCGGCCACTGGGCCACGAAGATCAGCAGACATGCCAGGATCAGATAGACCAGCGCGCGATCTTCGCGCCGCCCCATATCCAGCAGCCTGCGGATCACCCGTCGGGGCCTGCGCCAGCTTTGCACGATATCCGTCGTGACCGCCATGGCTTACCCGCGCCGCCGCTCCAGCCATTGCTGCAGACGCAGCAGGATATCCTCCCGCAGGCGCTCATCCTCGATCTCCTCGATGGCTTCGGCCAGAAAGGCCAGAACCAGCAGATCGGTCGCCTTGTCCTCGGGCACACCCCGCGAGCGAAGATAGAACAGCCCGTCCTCGTCGATCGCGCCCGTGGTCGAGCCATGGGAGCAGATCACGTCATCGGCGTAGATCTCCAGTTCGGGCTTGGCCTGAAAGCTGCTGTCCTCGTCCAGAAGCAACGCCTGGCTGATCTGGTAGCCATCGGTTTTCTGCGCCCCCTGGCGCACCAGGATCTTGCCCTGAAACACGCCTTCGGCCCGGTTGCGCAGCACCTTCTTGAACACCTGCCGGCTTTCGCATCGCTCCGCGTCATGGGTGATAAAGACCGTGTCGTCATGGTGGAACGCGCCCCGCGCGCCATCGCCAAGGGCCGCGCCCGCCACATGGGCCACCGCATCGTCGCCCACGATCTCGATGATGTTCTCGTTGCGGGTCAACACGCCATTGGCTGTCAGCGTGAAGGACTTGAAGGTCGATCCGCTGCTGATCCGGGAGAACATATGCGTGACCGCGCGGCGCTCGTGATCCCTGCCCTGCGCCCTGACGTGGTGGAACGTCCCGCCATCGGCCACCTCGATTTCCATGCATTTGTTGAAGCGCGCGGCGGCCGGGCCGCTTTCCAGCACGGTTACCTCGGCCCCCTCCTCGATCTTGACCAGATGGTGAAGGATCGCGTCCGAGGCCACGTCATTATGCAGATAGATCAGATTGATCGGCTTGCTGACCTTGCCCGTGGCCCGCAGGACGATCCCGTTCGTGGCATAGGCAGTGTTCAGCGCCGCAAGCGGCCGTGCGACCGGGTCCTGCCCGCGGGTTTCCAGCACACCATACAGATCTTTGGCCCAATGGATATCCTTGGCCAGCGCATCGGCAAGCAGGTCGATCTCCACCCCTTCAAGGGTCAGATCGTCACTTGCGGCGGCATCGAACACGCCATCGACGAAGACCAGTTTCAGCCGGTCGATCCCGTCGTAAAGCGGCGCCTCGTCCCGCGCCTCGAAAATGGCGGCCTGTGGCGGTTCGGCCGCGGTCAGCGTCGCGGGATCGGTGAATTTCCAGTATTCGTCCCGCCGCGTCGGCAGGCCGGAGGCGCGCAACCGCGCGGCCGCCCCCTGCCGCGCCTCTGCGGCCCAGGATGACCCGGCGGGCATCTCCAGCCTGGAAAGCCGCGCCTCGGTCAGGTCGATCTTGGCTTGAGCCAACGCCATCACGCCACCTCCGCCAGAATATCGCCATATCCGTTTTCCTCGACCTCAAGGGCCAGTTCGGGCCCGCCGGTCTTCACGATGCGGCCATCGGCCATGATATGCACGACGTCCGGTTTGATATGGTCCAGCAGACGCTGATAATGAGTGATGACCAGAAAGCCCCGGCCCGCATCACGCAGGGCGTTCACCCCCTCGGCGACCAGTTTCATGGCATCGACATCCAGCCCGCTATCGGTTTCATCCAGAATGCACATCTTCGGCTCCAGCATCGCCATCTGCAGGATCTCATTGCGCTTCTTCTCACCGCCGGAAAAGCCGACATTGACCGGCCGTTTCAGCATGTCCGCATCGATCTTCAGGGCCTTGGCCTTCTCCCGGATCAGCTTGAGGAAATCCGCGGCGCTCATCTCCTCCTCGCCGCGGGCCTTGCGCTGTGCGTTCACGGCCGTCCGAAGGAAGGTCATGTTGCCCACGCCCGGGATCTCGACCGGGTACTGGAACGCCAGAAACAGGCCAGCGGCGGCGCGTTCCTCGGGGTCCATGTCAAGGATATCCTGCCCCTCCAGAACGGCCTCACCTTCGGTCACCTCATAGCCATCGCGGCCCGAAAGCACATAGCTCAGCGTCGACTTGCCCGAGCCGTTCGGCCCCATGATCGCATGGACCTTGCCGGATTCGACCGTCAGGTCGACCCCTTTCAGGATCTGCTTGTCTTCCTCTTCCAGCTTCACGTGCAGGTTCTTGATGCTCAACATATATGGGTCCTCTTGATTGTCAGGCCGCCGCAACGGGCGCCGGATGAATGCAGTGCGCGGGCAGCCGCGCGGGTGATACGGTCGTTTCGGGCGCCGGATATCGCATCGCGGACGCCATCGGGCCTGTGGCCGGGCAGGATATCGGATGCTGTCGCCATGCTCAGCCGAGCCGCACCGCGGTGCCGGAGGCCGAGACCATCAGCATGTTGTTGATGACCTCGTAATCCAGATCCACGCCGACGACCGCCGTGGCGCCCAGGTCGCGGGCGTGATCGGCCATCTCGTCAAGCGCGGTCTGGCGGGCCTTGCCAAGTTCCTCTTCATAGGCGCCCGACCGGCCCCCGACGATATCGGTGACCCTCGCGAAGAGGTCGCGAAACACATTCGCGCCAAGGATCGCTTCGCCCACGACGATCCCCTTGTATTCGGCGATCTGGTGGCCTTCGACACTATGCGTGGTCGTGATGATCATATGTTCCACCCCTATCTCGGATCCACATGCGGCAGCCGGTCGATATAGCCGTGAAGCTGATCCTCCGACAGTTTTCCGCGAACCGACAACTCGCCCATCGCCGTGACGGTGATATCCTGGCTCAGCAGAACCGCGTCGCTCAGCATGGCCAGATGTTTCAGCTCCTCATCGCCGAGGCTGGGGATATCCAGAAGCGCCCGAAGGAACACCGCATCCCCATCCACCGCCTGGCTGCGATAGAACCGCCTCTGAAGCCGGCTGGTATGGACGTTGAAGAACTTGATCGTCTTCAGGAACAGGAACTTGTGCAACTGATACCCGAGCTTTCGCAAGCTTTGCATCTGCGCGTCGATCAGCGGCTGATCGACGTAAAGCGGTATGGCCGCAACTTCGGTGATGACCGCAAGGGCCGACCTCAGCTTCTTGACGCCATGTTCGAAAACAACCGTTTCACCGCCCTGAATGTCGATCTTCAGCAAATCGAAATCGGGCAGATCCTCCAGCCCGTCCAGCGGCTTCGTGACGATCTCCAGACGCTCCTTCACCGTCGCGCCGCGACGCATCCGGCCAATCGCGTCCAACGTGTCCATGTTCGGTTCAAGCAGAGACGTGAAGCCCGAGCCCTGACAGATATTCAGCGTGGCCGGGCCATCCGCGCCGATCGCATGAGGCAGATAATGCTCATGCGGACCGGCTTCGGCGACCAGCTCGTCATATCTCTCCGGCTGAGGTTCGAAGCCCCAGACCTCGCACAGGCCTGCCTTCAGCAACCCCTCGTAGGGTGCCGCTTCCAGCGGATTGGCCCCCACATCCACGATCCGCGTCAACCGCTCGGGCGACAACACATCGTAGAGATAGGTGGCCCGCTCTGTCTCGAACGGCGCGGACATTACCCCACGGAGCCTTCCAGCGAAATCGCCACAAGCTGCTGCGCTTCCATCGCGAATTCCATCGGCAGGGCCTGCAGCACCTCCTTGCAGAACCCATTCACAACCAGGGCCACGGCTTCTTCCTCGTCCATGCCCCGCTGACGGCAATAGAACAGCTGATCGTCATCCACTTTCGATGTCGTCGCCTCATGCTCCACGCGGGCGGAGTTGTTCTTGACCTCGATATAGGGAACCGTGTGCGCGCCGCACTGATCGCCGATCAGAAGCGAGTCGCATTGCGTGTAGTTCCGCCCGTTCTTGGCCTTCGGATGCATGGAGACCAGACCGCGATAGGTGTTCTGCGCCCGGCCCGCACTGATGCCCTTGGACACGATCCGACTTTTCGTGTTCTTGCCCAGATGGATCATCTTGGTGCCGGTATCGGCCTGCTGCATGTTGTTGGCGATTGCGATGGAGTAGAACTCTCCTTGGCTGTCATCGCCACGCAGAATGCAGGACGGATATTTCCATGTGATCGCCGATCCGGTCTCGACCTGGGTCCACATCACCTTGGACCTGTCGCCCCGGCAATCGGCGCGTTTGGTCACGAAATTGTAGATCCCGCCCTTGCCGTTCTCGTCGCCCGGATACCAGTTCTGGACCGTGGAATACTTGATCTCCGCATCTTCCAGCGCCACCAGTTCGACAACCGCCGCGTGCAGCTGATGGGTGTCGCGCTGCGGCGCGGTGCAGCCTTCCAGATAGCTGACGTAAGAGCCCTTGTCGGCGATGATCAACGTCCGCTCGAACTGCCCGGTATTCTCGGCATTGATCCGGAAATAGGTGGAGAGCTCCATCGGGCAGCGCACGCCCGGCGGCACGTAGACGAACGAGCCGTCCGAGAAGACGGCCGAATTCAGCGTCGCAAAGAAATTGTCGGTGATCGGCACGACAGAACCGAGGTACTTCTTCACCAGTTCGGGATGCTCCTGGATCGCTTCGGAGATCGAGCAGAAGATCACGCCCGCCTCTTTCAGTTCCTTCTGGAAAGTCGTCCCGACCGAAACGCTGTCGAACACCGCGTCCACCGCGACCTTGCGGCCTTCCGCGGGCACTTCCTCGGCGCCTTCGACACCGGCGAGGATCATCTGCTCTCTCAGCGGAATGCCCAGCTTGTCATAGGTCGCCAGAAGCTTCGGATCCACGTCATCGAGGGATTTCGGCTTCTCTTCCATGCTCTTGGGCCGGGCATAGTAATACTGATCCTGGTAGTCGATCGGCGGGTAGTTCACCATCGCCCATTCCGGCTCGTCCATCTGCTTCCAGCGTTTGAACGCCTGCAGACGCCAATCCAACATCCACTCGGGCTCGCCGTTTTTCTCCGAGATCAGACGAACGATATCCTCGTTCACGCCCTTGGGCGCATAGTCCATCTCGATATCGGTCTCCCAACCGTATTTGTATTTGCCGCCCATGGCCTGAACGGTTTCCACCGTTTCGCGGTCCACACCGTCGCGAATATCCGTGTCGAGTGCTGTCATGGGTCATCCCGTTCGCTATTGGGGCGGTGTCCGCCGCCCTGTTTCCATCCCGTGCCCTCGGGTCGCGCCGTTTCCTCAGAACCGGGTCTACAGCCCTGCCCTGCTACGCGACCCGCGCCCGAAACCGGGCATGGGCTCCTAACCAGGTCTCGCAGAATCGCAAGACCTCTTCCTCGGTCGTCTCCGGGCCAAGCGAGACGCGAATGGCGCTGGCCGCCGCGGTCTCGTCGAACCCCATTGCGCGCAGAACGGCGCTGGATCTGACCTTGCCCGATGAACAGGCGGACCCTGCCGAGATTGCGAACCCGGCCAGATCCATCTGCATCACCTGCGTCTCCCCTTTCCAGCCCGGCGTCACGATGCAGGACGTGTTGGGAAGCCGCTCGACATCTTTCCCGACAAAAATAGTCTCTTTTGCGCGGGCTTCCAGAGCTGTTTCTAGAATATTTCTAAGTTTGGCAACCCTGTCCCAGACACCAGCCTCCAGATCTTGTGTCGCAGCCCGTGCAGCAGCCCCAAATCCTGCAATGCCAATGATGTTTTCCGTGCCCGAACGCCGGCCCATCTCCTGCCCGCCGCCCTTGATCCGGGCTTCCAGATCCAGCCCGCGGCGCAGAACAAGCGCCCCGATTCCCTTCGGCCCGCCCAGTTTGTGCGCCGAGATCAGCGCCATATCGACGCCGGACCAGTCGAAGGCCACGGGCAGCTTGCCGAAAGCCTGCGTCATGTCGCTGACGGCGAGACCCTCGGGGAGGGTCTGAAGAATGCCGGTCTCCGAATTGGCCAACTGCACAGCACTTCGGCCCGGATCGGCGATCGCCACCTGCCCGGCCCGGTCCACGGCCAGATCCTCGGCGATCCACGCGCGGACCGCATCATGTTCCACCGCCGCCCCGTGCAGACCGCGCCCCGCGCAGGCAAGGGCCGCCGCTTCCGTCGCGCCGGACAGAAAGACGATATCGGCGGCCTGCGCCCCGAAGGCCTCGGCGACCTCGGCCCGGGCGGTCTCCACCAGCCCCTTGGCCGCGCGCCCCTCCGCATGTACGGAGGACGGATTGCCGACGATATCCATCGCCGCCACCATCGCCTCGCGCGCCTCCGCCCGCAGGGGCATGGTCGCGTTATGATCCAGATAGACCCGGTTCATCGTGGACACACCGCGTCGCGCGCGGCCCCGGCTATCCGGCCGCGCAACGCACGCGCAATAGGGGACCGCCCGTCACACGACCGCGCCGAGCCGGTCAGGCGCAATATGCCGTAAACCGGCGCCGTCAAGCGTCATCCACCACTTCGAAAAGATTGGGCACCGCCGGGCATGGGGTCAGTTCATTGGTCACCACATCCGACAGGCGGGTCTGATGCAGATACACATAGACATGGGCGCTCAGGCTTTCCCACAGCCGGTTGGTCATGCTCTGCGCGCGGCTGCCCGAGCTTCCGCCCGACGCGCCCGCGCCCGTGTGCAGGGCGCTCACCGTTTCGTCGACGGCTTCGAAAATCTCCACCACTCGGATCTCCGCGGGCAGCTTGGCCAGCCGGTACCCGCCACCCGGTCCGCGGACGGATTCCACCAACCCGCCCCGGCGCAGCTTGACGAAAAGCTGTTCGAGATAGGGAAGCGAGATATCCTGGCGTTTCGCAATCTCCGAAAGCGAGGTCAGCCCATCATCCGTCTGCAAAGCCAGATCGGCGAGCGCCACCATCGCATACCGGCCCTTGGTGCTGAGTTTCATTGCCGCCGTCTCCATCATTGGCGCAAGACGCGCCGAAACATTGACCTTTGCCGGCGGGCGGCTTAATTGCCATCCACCCATTTCTCCGACACGCCCGGAGTTTAGAATTGTTCTAGGTAGCGCCCGGCCCTGCTGTCAAGCCGTCGTCAACCGGACCGCCACGAAGGAGGCATGATGCCCGAGGTCATTTTCCCCGGCCCAGAAGGTCGGCTTGAGGGTCGTTATCACCCACAAAAGGCCAAGGACGCGCCGATTGCCATCATCCTGCACCCGCATCCGCAATTCGGCGGCACGATGAACAACCGCGTGGTCTATAACCTGCACTACGCATTCTACAATATGGGCTTCACGGTGCTGCGCTTCAATTTCCGCGGTGTCGGCCGGTCGCAGGGCGAATATGACCAGGGCATCGGCGAATTGTCCGATGCCGCCTCAGCGCTCGATTATCTTCAGTCGATGAACCCGAATTCGAAGCATTGCTGGGTCGCCGGATTCTCGTTCGGCGCGTGGATCGGCATGCAGCTTCTGATGCGGCGCCCGGAAATCACCGGCTTCATTAGTGTCTCCCCCCCCGCCAACATGTATGATTTCAGCTTTCTGGCGCCCTGCCCCGCTTCGGGCCTGATCATCAACGGGGCCTCCGACCGCGTGGCCAAACCGCAGGACACGCGCATTCTGGTGGACAAGCTGCATGAGCAGAAAGGCATCACGATCACCCATGAAGAGGTGGAAAACGCGGGCCATTTCTTCGAAGATCCGCATATGGACCCGATGATCGAGAGCGTTCAGACCTATGTGCGTCGGCGGCTGACGGAAACCACACGCTAGAGACCACGCCCATGAGTATTGTCGAAGAGCTTGCCGATAAACTCGCCAAAGACACGATCGAGGCAGCGGAAGCCCTTGACGACGATCTTCTGATAAATCGCGTCGCCGAGGTGATCGGTGCCTCTTCCCCCTCGACGGAGGAGGCGTTTCGCACCGCCGTTCGCGTCCGCATGGCCGAGGCGCGGGCGCGCAAGTATCTGGCCGAGCAGCTCGCGCGGAAAGGCCCCGGCTGAACGTCAGGGCCGCAAGATGTTGCAACTCAGGTCCCCCTGCACAATCTCCTTGTAAAGGAGGCCGGACGTGCAGACCGAACCGAACCCTCCCAGCCGCTTCACCGGCGGCGACCGACGGGATCAAGTCGCTCTCCATGCTTCTGATCGGGATGCTCTGGATCGGGGCAAGCGCGATGCAAGACCCCGCGACGATGGCCCGCCGCGCCATGGAGGTGCCCTCCGCCTTCTAGATTCTGGATGCGCTCAAACTGATATCCGCGGCCGCGACGATTGCGCTCGTCATCGCGATCCGCAACCTCACGCATCACGCCGTATGGATCCGCTGGCCCGGGTTTCTGGCGGCCGCCTGCCTGGTGGGGAACGCGGCGCTGAGCATCGCGCTGATGAGCGGGCTGGCCAGCCCCTCCCTCATGCCCGCAATCGGCCTGCTCGCCCTTGGGTCCGCGCTGTTGGGCGCGCTCTGGCTGATCCTTGTCAACGGCACGGCCCTGCTCGCCCGGCCATGGCCACCTGTCATCTCGATCCTTGGTATCGGCGCGGGGCTACTGGGTCTTTTTCCGCCGCTCGGGATGGTGGCTTTCGCCCTCGGTCTGATCTGGACCTGTGCGATGATCTGGGGTTTCCTGCGCAAGGCCTGAACGAGGGCCCCGCGACACCACGCCACCGGTATACATCGGTATACACACTTCCCTGCGGCCGCATGATCCGCTAGACCGCGCGCAAGATGCGATTCACCGAAGAACAGAGGGACGCCAGATGTCGAAAATCAAGGTAGACAACCCAATCGTTGAAATGGATGGCGATGAGATGACCCGGATCATCTGGGATTTCATCAAGAAAAAGCTGATCCTGCCCTATCTGGACGTGGATCTGCTCTACTACGATCTCGGCATCGAAGAGCGGGACCGGACCGAAGACCAGATCACCATCGACGCGGCCGAGAAGACCAAGGAGGTCGGCGTCGCCGTCAAATGCGCGACCATCACCCCCGATGAGGCGCGGGTCGAGGAGTTCGGCCTGAAAAAGATGTGGCGCAGCCCAAACGGGACGATCCGCAACATCCTGGGCGGCGTCGTTTTCCGCGCGCCGATCATCTGCCGGAATGTGCCGCGCTTGGTGCCGGGCTGGACCCAACCCATCGTGATCGGCCGGCACGCCTATGGCGACCAGTATCGCGCGACGGACATGAAATTCCCCGGCCCCGGCACGCTGACGATGAAATTCGTCGGCGATGACGGCACCGTGGATGAGCGCGAGGTGTTCAAGGCCCCGTCCTCCGGCGTCTACATGGGCATGTACAACCTCGACCAGTCGATCATCGATTTCGCGCGGGCGTCGATGAACTATGGCCTGTCGCTTGGCTGGCCTGTCTATCTCTCGACCAAGAACACCATTCTGAAACAGTATGACGGCCAGTTCATGATCCTGTTCCAGAAGGTCTTTGACGAGGAGTTCAAGGACAAGTTCGAAGCGGCGGGCATCACCTATGAACACCGCCTGATCGACGACATGGTGGCTTCGGCCATGAAATGGTCCGGTGGGTTTGTCTGGGCCTGCAAGAACTATGACGGCGACGTGCAGTCCGACACCGTTGCGCAGGGGTTCGGCTCCCTTGGTCTGATGACCTCCCAGTTGATGACGCCCGACGGCAAGATCGTCGAGGCGGAGGCCGCACATGGCACCGTCACCCGGCACTACCGGCAGCATCAGGCAGGCAAGGAGACCTCCACCAACTCCATCGCGTCGATTTTCGCCTGGACCGGCGGGCTCAAGCACCGCGCCAAGCTCGATGGGAACGACGCGCTGAAGAACTTCGCCGAAACGCTGGAGAAAGTGATCGTGGATACCGTGGAAAGCGGCGACATGACCAAGGACCTGGCGCTGCTGGTCGGCCCCGATCAGAAATGGCTGACCACGATGGGCTTCCTTGAGAAGGTTGATGAGAACCTGAACAAGGCGCTGGCCGGCTGATCCGCGCCCGCCACGAAACATGACAGAAGGCCGCTTTGCTCCGCAGGGCGGCCTTTCTTATTGCCGCTCGGACTGGCCACGCAGGCGCGCGGCCGGTGGGTGGTCACACGGCCTGCATCCGGGTAACGGCGGCAGACAGCCGGCTACTGCCCGCGATTATGGGTCTTGGCATAAAGCTCGGCGGTGATCCGGCTGGCGGTTTTCTCGAACAGGCACGGGATCACTGCATGAACCGCCGCGGCGCAGCTTGCCAGAAACAGACGGCCCGCGAATTTTCCGGCAAAGGCCGCGTGTTGCAGATAGGTTTCGTCCACATCCTGCGGATGGCTCAGAAAGATACGCGTGATCATTTCGGTCCTCCATGTCCTGTCGCAAGGCCAATCATGACCGGCATGGAGAGAGAATGCCTCCCATATCCATGCGGATTTTGCGTGATTTCGGGAGATATGCACGGTATATCCGCAATTATGGAGACATTTGATGAAACGGATCGTCGAATCCTGAGCGTTCTGCAACGCGAGGCCGATATCGCACTGGAAGAGTTGGGGGCAAGGGTGGGCCTGTCGCGCAATGCCTGCTGGCGCCGTGTCCGCGCGCTGGAGACACGCGGTGTCATCACCGGGCGAGTGGCGCTGCTCGACCCCGCAAAACTGGGCTTTGGCCTGATGGTCTTCATTCAGGTCCATGCGGCGCGCCACGACGCGGACTGGCTGGAGAAATTCGGCCGCGCCGTGCTGGAAATGCCGGAGATCCTCGGCGTCTACCGGATGACCGGCGATCTCGACTATCTGATCCGCGCGCGCGTGGCCGATGTCGCGGATTACGACCGACTGTATCAGCGGCTGATCCGGAAGGTGGAGCTCAACGACGTGTCCGCCAGCTTCGTGATGGAAGAGCTGAAGGATACCCTCGCCCTGCCCCTGTGATGGCCGCGGGCGCCCCCTGATCTCGTCGCACCCGGGCCCAGCGGCAAATCCGGCTCGCCCTCATTCGGCGCGCCAGGCCGTCAGCGTCGCCGCCCCCGCCGATCTGGCGCAAGCGGTCGGCAACGCCCAGTGAAGGACCGGCGCTCAATCCAGCGCTTCGACCAGCACCAGATCCCGTTCGGACGCGCCTTGCGCAAAGCTCAACGCTTCCTGATACCGGTCTGAATTATAACAGGTTTCCGCCGCTTCAAGGCTGGGGAACCGCGCCACCACATTGCGCGGATGGGCACGCCCTTCCTTCTGTACCGCCCGCCCCCCGCGGGCCAGAAACGTCCCGCCATGTTCGGCAATCGCCTCGGTCGCGATGGCGGCATATTTCATATACGCCTCCTCGTCGGTGACGGTGACATGGGCAATCCAGAATGCTCCGGGCATCGGCTATACTCCTTGCAAAACGGCCTCGGCGGCCTTGATCGCGGCAGATGCCTTGCTGGCATCCGCGCCGCCGCCCTGGGCCAGGTCGGGCCGTCCGCCCCCCCCCTTGCCGCCCAGTTCGGGGACCGCCGCGCGGACCAGATCGACCGCGCTCAGCCGTCCGGTCAGATCATCGGTCACACCGGCGGCCACGGCGGCCTTGCCGCCCGCATCGGCGATCAGCAGAACCGCACCGGAGCCGAGCCGGGCCTTGTGCTCATCCACGAGGCCGGGCAGATCCTTGCCGGTGACGCCCTGCAAAAGCTGCGCGTGGAGGGCAATGCCGTTGATCTCGCGCGCTTCGGGCGCGGGGGCACCTGCCCCGCCGCTCATCGCCAGTTGCTTGCGAAGCTGCGCCACCTCATTGGCAAGGCTCTTGCGCTCCTCCTGCAGGGCCGCGACACGGTCCAGAACCTCGCCCGCCGGGGCTTTCAGCGCCAGAGCCACCTCCGCCAGCCGTCGATCCTGCCCCGACAGATATTCGAACGCCGCCGCCCCGGTCAGCGCCTCGATCCGGCGCACCCCGGCGCTGGAGGCGCTGTCGCCAAGCGTCACGAACACGCCGATATCGCCGGTCTGGCGCACATGGGTGCCGCCGCAAAGCTCGATCGAATAGGTCCGCTTGTCCGTGCCCTTGCCCGAGCCGTCCAGCATGCCCATGGACACCACGCGGACCTCGTCGCCGTATTTCTCGCCAAACAGCGCCTGCGCGCCGAGGTCACGGGCCGCATCCGGCGTCATGATCCGCGTTTCGACGGGGGCGTTCTGGCGAATGAAGGCGTTCACCTCGTCCTCCACCCGCTTCAGCTCGGCGAGGCTCAGCGCCTTGGAATGACTGAAGTCGAAGCGCAGCCGGTCGGGCGCGTTCAGGCTGCCGCGCTGAGCCACGTGGTCGCCAAGCGCCCGCCGCAACGCCTCGTGCAGCAGATGCGTGGCCGAATGGTTGGCCCGGATCGTGTCGCGCCGTGCGTGATCGACCTCAAGCACTGCCGCCTTGCCGCGGGCGATCTCGCCCTCGGTGACCTCCGCCATATGCAGGAACAGATTGCCGGCCTTCCGTGTGTCGGTGATCCGCGCCTGCCCGGTTTCGGACCTGAGGGTGCCGCTGTCCCCCACCTGACCGCCCGCTTCGGCATAAAACGGCGTCTGGTTCAGCACGATCGCGATACGCTCTCCGGCCTTGGCCGTCTCAACGGGCGCACCGTCGCTGACCAGGGCCAGGATCTGCCCCTCCGCGATTTCGGTGTCATAGCCGAGGAATTCGGTCGCGCCGTGCTCGTCGGCCAGATCGAACCAGATCTTGGCATCCGCCGTCTCACCGGACCCGACCCAGGCGGCCCGCGCCTTGGCCTTCTGTTCGGCCATCGCTGCATCGAACCCGTCCACATCGACCACGCGGCCCTTTTCGCGCAGCGCGTCCTGCGTCAGATCGAGCGGGAAGCCATAGGTGTCATAAAGCTTGAAGGCCGTTTCACCGGGCAGATGCGCCTCCTCGGGCAGGTCATCCAACGCCTCGTCCAACAGGCGCAACCCCCGGTCCAGGGTCGCGCGAAACCGCTCTTCCTCAAGCTTCAACGTCTCGGTGATCAGCGCCTGCGCGCGGCCCAGTTCCGGATAGGCCTGACCCATCTGCGCGACCAGCGCCGGAACGAGGCGATACATCAGCGGATCCTGCGCGCCCAGAAGATGCGCATGGCGCATGGCCCGGCGCATGATCCGGCGCAGCACATAGCCGCGGCCCTCGTTCGACGGCATCACCCCGTCGGCGATCAGGAACGAGGTTGAGCGAAGATGGTCCGCGATCACCCGGTGATGCACGTTCTTCGGGCCGTCCGGATCCACGGATGTGGCATGGGCGGAGGCCTCGATCAGGCTGCGCATCAGGTCGGTATCGTAATTGTCATGCTTGCCCTGCAACAGCGCCCCGATCCGCTCCAGGCCCATGCCCGTATCGATCGACTGCATCTCCAGCGGCACCATGGAGCCGTCGGCAAACTGCTCGTTCTGCATGAAGACGATGTTCCAGATCTCGATGAACCGGTCGCCATCCTCCTCGGGCGAGCCCGGCGGGCCGCCCCAGATATGATCGCCGTGATCGTAGAAGATCTCGGTGCAGGGGCCGCAAGGCCCGGTGGGGCCCATCTGCCAGAAATTGTCATGGGTCGGGATGCGGATGATCCTGTCTTCGGGCACGCCCACCTTTTTCCAGACCTCGAACGCCTCGTCGTCGGTATGGTAGACCGTGGCCAGCAAACGGGTCCTGTCGATCCCGAAATCCCGGGTGATCAGCTCCCAGGCATAGGGGATGGCCTCGTTCTTGAAATAGTCGCCGAAGCTGAAATTGCCCAGCATCTCGAAGAAGGTATGATGCCGCGCCGTATAGCCGACATTATCCAGATCGTTGTGCTTGCCGCCCGCGCGCACGCATTTCTGGCTGGAGGCCGCGCGGGTATAGTCGCGGTGTTCCAGCCCGGTGAAGACATTCTTGAACTGAACCATCCCCGAATTGGCGAACATCATCGTGGGGTCATTGCGCGGCACAAGCGGGGAGCTTTCGACAATCTCGTGCCCGTTCCGGCCAAAATAGTCGAGGAAGGTCGTGCGGATATCGTTCAGGCTGGCCATGTGACGTCTCTTCTGGAGTGGCGGATCGCGCGTTAGAGGGATGTAGCCTTGCCGCACGGCCCTGTCCACAGGCCAATCGGGCCCGGCGATCACAGAAGAAAAGGCACCGCCACCGCGATGCCTTTCCGGGGGATATGCCGGACCCCCGACCCTGGGCCGGGGGGCTTTCGGGACAAGGCGCGCTCGGGCCGTGCCGGGCGCGTCGCCACTGGCCTAGTCCTCGATCATGTCCTCGTCATCGGCCACGGGATCACCCGGGGCCAGATCGAAATCCAGACCATGGGCCGCGCGGATCTTGTCTTCGATCTCCAGCGCGATCTTGGGGTTGTCTTTCAGAAACTGCTTGGCGTTCTCGCGTCCCTGACCGATGCGCTCGTCGCCATAGGAGAACCACGAGCCGGATTTCTCCACCACGCCGGCCTTGTTGCCCAGATCCAGCAACTCGCCGGTCTTGGAGATGCCTTCGCCGTACATGATGTCGAACTCGACCTGCTTGAAAGGCGGCGCCACCTTGTTTTTCACCACCTTCACGCGGGTTGCGTTGCCGACCACCTCGTCACGGTCCTTGATCGCGCCGATCCGGCGGATGTCCAGACGGACCGAGGAATAGAATTTCAGCGCGTTGCCGCCGGTCGTGGTTTCGGGGCTGCCAAACATCACGCCGATCTTCATGCGGATCTGGTTGATGAAGATCACCATGCAGTTGGACCGGCTGATCGACCCGGTCAGCTTTCGCATCGCCTGGCTCATCAGCCGGGCATGCACACCGACCGAACTGTCGCCCATGTCGCCTTCCAGTTCCGATTTCGGGGTCAGGGCGGCGACTGAATCGACAACCACCATGCTGACCGCGCCGGAGCGCACCAGCGTATCGACAATCTCCAGCGCCTGTTCCCCGGTGTCGGGCTGGCTGATCAGCAACTCATCCAGATCCACGCCCAATTTCCGGGCATATTGCGGATCAAGCGCATGTTCGGCATCGACAAAGGCGCAGACACCGCCCTTTTTCTGCTCCTCGGCCACCGCGTGCAGCGTGAGCGTTGTCTTGCCCGAGCTTTCCGGCCCGTAGATCTCGATCACCCGGCCTTTCGGCAGACCGCCGATGCCGAGCGCGATGTCCAGACCGAGAGACCCGGTGGAGGTCGCCTCGATATCCTTGATGACGTTTTCGCCACCCAGCTTCATGATCGAGCCCTTGCCGAACTGGCGTTCGATCTGGGCCAGCGCACTGTCGAGCGCCTTTTGCTTATCCGCGGATTTTCGGTCGGTCATGTCCAGAATGTTCGCCATTGCCATGAGTGTTGATCCCTTATTTCATACCGCCATGGGGGCGGCAATGATGCTCTGTGTTCGCCTCTTGTTCTATGTTGGTGATGCGCACAAAAAGAGAACATTTCAAGTGAAATCTTGTAGAGCCAAGTTTTTTCCCGGAAGGGTTAAGAACCGGTTAGCGTAGGAAAAATCAGTCAGGGGTGTGATCATGTTATTGTTCTGGAAGCAAAAACTGGTTCTTTTTGCGGTGCCGAAAACCGGCACGACGGCGTTGGAGGCGGCATTGCTGCCCCATGCCAGCGCCGCGATCCTCGATCCGCCGGGCATGAAACATGTCTCCGTCAGCCGCTACCGCAACATGCTTGCGGGATTCTTCGAACAGCGCGGCCGCCATGAAATGGAGACCATGGCGGTGATGCGCGAGCCCGTATCCTGGCTCGACAGCTGGTATCGGTACCGCCGCCGCCCGCAACTGGCCGGCAAGGACAACTCGACCGGGGGGGTCGATTTTGACGGGTTCGTCACCGCCTGGCTGACGGACAATCCGCCCGCATTCGCCAATATCGGATCACAGGCCCGGTTTCTGCGCGACGGGGATGCGGCCTGCGGAGTTACTCATCTGTTTCGCTATGACCGGCTGGACGACGCGGTCGATTTCCTCGAAACCCGGTTCGGCGCGGATCTCGCCCTGCCCCGGCGCAACGTTTCTCCCGAAATGGCGGTGAACCTGTCCCCGAAACTGGAGAAACGGCTGCGCAGCGAACGCTCGGCGGAGTTCGATCTCTGGGCCTGGCTCACGGAACAGCGACCCTAGTTCGATACCTCAGGCCCATGGTCATGGCGGCGTGGCCGGCCATCGGCCGGGCGCTGGCTCAATGCAACTGGCGCTGCACCGTCGCCGTCAGATCCGAGAGCGAGAACGGCTTGGGCAGGAAGACGGAATTCGGGATCTCTTCACTGGTCTTGTCCAGCGCGTCCTCCGCATAGCCCGAGACGAACACGACCTTCACACCAGGCCGGTCCTTCAGCGCAAGGCGCACCCAGCTTGGGCCGTCCATTCCGGGCATCACCACATCGGTCACGAAGACATCCACGGAGAGCGCCGAATCGCGCAGCGTTTCCAGCGCCTCCTCCGCATTTTCCGCCTCCAGCACCGTATATCCGCGCAGCCGCAGAGCGCGGGAGGCGAAGGCGCGCACCGGGGCCTCGTCTTCGACCAGCAGAACGACCCCGTCACCCGGCGCGGCCGGACCGGTATCCTGCTCCGGTTCGGGCGTTTCCGGCTCTGCCGGCGCGGGCGGCTGTGCTAGCTGCTCCGGAACCGCCGCCGCCGGACGCTCCGATGGAACGGGTGTCTCCTCCGCCGCCGGATGGTCATGGGCCGGACAGTAGATCGTGAAGGTCGTGCCCTTGCCGATCTCGCTGTCAACGAAGATGTAGCCCCCCGTCTGCTTGATGATCCCGTAGACCATGGACAACCCAAGGCCCGTGCCCTCGCCGACGCCTTTCGTGGTGTAAAACGGCTCGAATATCCGTCTGACCTTGTCGGGGGGGATCCCCGAGCCCTCATCCCGGACCGTGATCGAGACATATTGCCCGGGCGGCACCACCGCCTCATCCCGGCTGAGCGCTTCGCGGAGCCGTACCATCCGGGTCTCCACATGGATCGCGCCGCCATCGGGCATTGCATCGCGCGCGTTCACCACAAGGTTCATCATCACCTGATCGAGCTGGCGGGAATCGGCCCGGATCGGCAGCAGGGCCGGGTCATGGGACAGATGCAGTTGCACCTTTTCGCCCACCAGCCGGTTCAGAAGATGGGTGAGGTCGCCCATCGTGTCGCGCAGGTCGAGAAGCTCGGGCTGCAGCGTCTGTTTCCGGGAGAAGGCCAGCAATTGCCCCACCAGGCTGGCCGCGCGGTTGGCGTTCTGGTTGATCTGCACGAGATCCCCGTAATCCGGATCGCCCTGATCGTGGCGCAGCAGCAGCAGGTCGCAATGCCCCGTGATCGCGGTCAAGAGGTTGTTGAAATCATGGGCCACGCCACCGGCCAGTTCGCCGATGGCCTGCATTTTCTGGCTCTGGACGAATTGCTGCTCCAGCGTCTTCAACTCGGTCGCGTCATGCATCACCGCAAGCAGCGACGGGCCCTTGCTCGTGGCGATGCGTCCAAGGGTGATCTGCAGGAAGCAATCCTCGTCCCGGCGTTTGGCGCGCACCACCTCGGGCCGGTTGGGAATGCGTTCCTCCAGCGTGTCGCGGATCCAGTCTTCGACGGGGCGGCCAAGCCCCTCCACGAGGTTCGACAGAAACGGCCCCTCCCCGGGCGAAAGGCCCAGAAGCGTCTGCGCATGCTGGTTGAAGGCCAGAACCTCGCCATCGCTGCCGATATGGACAAGCGCGACAGGCAACGCCTCGAACGCGCGGGCCGCCACGCCCTCATCCCCGATGCTGCCACTGACGCAGGCGGGCACCAGATAAATCTCGCGCCGCCCATCGCCGGCCTTGATTTCGACCGGGGTCACGTCGATCGTGCCCGTTTCGGTCCGCAGGGTCCGCCGCTGGCCGGAGATCAGGGGCAGTTGCCTGAAAACCTGCGACAGGCTGCGCGCGCGGCGCCCGAGCGTGTCGCGCATCGCATCGTTCATCGACAGGATCGTGTCATTCTGGCTGACCACCATCATCGGCAGGGCGATGTGATCGCCGCTGCGATTGGTGCTCTCGACGCTTTCATCCAGCCGCCAGAGCGTTCCCTTTCCGACGCGATAGGCCGTAACCCGGACATGGCCCTTGCGGGTCACGACGGTTTCCCGCGCCATCTTTGTGCGCGACAGGGCGGTCTCCTGCCGGAACACCACCGCCGGCGCATTCGCAAGCAGGCCGCTGAGCGCGCGCGACATGGGCTGGCCCGCGCGGTCTCCGAACCGGTCCGTCGCGGAGATGTTCTGGGCAAGAACCAGCCCCTGTTCGTCGGTGCAGAAACATGGCGCCGGATCAAGCTCGATCAGCGAAATCGCCTGTATCAGCGCGCGCCGCTCCCCGGATTTTCCAACGTAGGTCTTCGCCATCAGCATCAGCGCCAGAACCACGATCGAGCCGGCCGCGGCAAAGAGCAAAAGCGCCCCGAGGGCGGAGGGCACGAACCAGCCGGCTGCGGCGCATATCGCGGCCATACCGAACAGCAGCCATGGCTGACGTGGGGCCGTTCCGAGGGGAGCCCGCATCTTGCCGGGCTCCAAAGCCTGATCCGCCACAGTCAACCTCCAATCCGATTCGGTGTCTCCCATTTCGCAATCAAATGCTTAAACGGGTCTTAAAATCGGCGTGCGACCGCCAGCTTTTCCTAAATTTTTAAGCTGTTGAGGTGGCCTGCGTCAACTCGGCCATGAAAAACCCGTCCGACGCGGTCAGCGGGGTCCCGATATGCCGCCCGGTCAGAACCCAGCCGGGCGTGCAGGCAAGGAAGGCTTCAACCTGTTCCTCATTCTCCGACTGCAGGAGCGAGCAGGTCATGTAGACAAGCGATCCGCCGGGGCGAACCAGCCGGGCGGCCCGATCCAGAATATCGGATTGCAGTCGCCGCAGATCCGCCAGCCGCTCCGGCGTCAGCCGCCATTTCGCTTCGGGATCGCGCCGCCATGTCCCGCTGCCGGAGCATGGAACATCCGCAAGCACCAGATCGAACGGGCCCGCGCCTGTGAGCGCGGATGTTTTCCGTGCAATCAGCCGAACCCCGGCGCGGCCCGCCCGCGCGGGCAGATCGGCCATGCGCACCGGATTGGCGTCATGCACTGATATCTCCGCATCGGATCGGGCGGCGATGGCCAGCGCCTTTCCGCCGCCGCCCGCGCAATAGTCGAGAATGCGCCCGTCCACCGGCCAGTCCACCGCCGCGCAGGCCCGCTGTACCGACAGATCCTGCAGTTCCACCAGCCCATCAAGATAGGCCTGCGTGTGGCGCACACCGCGCGCGCCGGAGATCACCTCGATCGCGGTCTCGCATCCAGGAACGGCGCGGGCCCCGATCCCGCTTGAAATCAGCAGCGCAACCGCTTCATCTACCGTGGTTTTTCTAAGGTTGGCCCGCAGATACACAGGCGCGCGTTGCCCCATGGCGCGCGCCAGATCAGCCAGGTCGGCGCCGAAGCTTTGCCGCAGCGCGGGCAACAGCCAGCCGGGCAGATCGGCCAGAACATCCGGCGCCGGCGTGGGGGTCGAGGCTTCGGCCGGGCTCAACGCGGGCGGCGCGAACCCCTGTCCGGTGAAGATCGCCTCCGGCGGCAGACCGTTCAGCCGGATCAGACCAAGCACAAGGCCGCGGCCGGTCTCCGCCCCGCCAAGCGCCGCACAGCGGCCCCTGCAGCGCAGCACGTCGAACACATGGTCGCGCACGGCGGCACGGTCTTTCGATCCGGCATATCGCGCGCCCCGGGCCCACCCGGTCAGCGCCTTTTCCACGGGCACATCCTGCAACCAGCGGTCCAGAACGGTCATCGCGGCGGCATATCGCGCCTCGGGGGTCACCTGATCACATCAAGACTGGCCGACATCATACTCAGCTCAAACGATAATTGGGGCTTTCCCGCGTGATCTGGACATCATGCACGTGGCTCTCCTTGAGGCCCGACCCGGTGATCCGCACGAAACGGCAGCCCTGACGCATCTCGGCCACCGTCGCACTGCCGGTATAGCCCATGGCGGCGCGCAACCCGCCGACCAGCTGGTGGATCACGGCGCCGGCGCTGCCCTTGTAGGGCACCTGCCCCTCGATACCTTCGGGCACCAGCTTGTCACTTGCGGCATCCTTCTGAAAATACCGGTCGGCAGAGCCCCGGGCCATCGCGCCAAGCGACCCCATGCCCCGGTAGCTCTTGAAGCTGCGGCCCTGATACAAGATCACTTCTCCGGGGCTTTCGTCGGTCCCGGCGATCATGCTGCCCACCATCGCGCAATGGGCACCCGCCGCGATCGCCTTGGCAAAATCGCCGGAATACTTGATGCCGCCATCGGCAATCACAGGCGTACCCGTGGCGGCGGCCGCCTCGGCGCAATCCATGATCGCGGTCAATTGCGGCACGCCCACGCCGGCCACGATCCGCGTTGTGCAGATGGAGCCCGGCCCGATCCCCACCTTGACCGCATCCGCGCCCGCGCCGATCAATGCGCGCGTCGCTTCGCCCGTCGCGACGTTGCCGGCCACGACCTGCACGGCGTTGGAAAGCTTCTTGACCCGCTCCACCGCGTGTCCCACGCCTTCGGAATGCCCATGGGCCGTGTCGATCACGATCAGGTCGCATCCCGCATCGATCAATGCCTCGGACCGCTCGAACCCGGCATCGCCCACCGTCGTCGCCGCGGCCACGCGCAGCCGCCCCAGCTCGTCCTTGCAGGCCGAGGGGTTCAGAACCGCCTGTTCGATATCCTTGATCGTCAGAAGCCCGGTCAGGCGGCCGGTCTTGCTCACGACCAGCAGCTTTTCGATCCGCCGGGCCTGCATCAGGCTGCGCGCGGTGGCCAGATCGGCGGGCTCCTCCAGCATCGCGAGATTGTCGGAGGTCATCATCACCCGTACCGGCGTGCTGTCATCGGTCGCAAAGCGCATGTCGCGATTGGTCACGATGCCCAGAACGCGCCCGGCCTCGTCCACCACCGGAAACCCGGTGATCCGATAGCGTTCCTGCAGCGCCTTGGCATCGGCGAGCGTCTGGTCAGGCTTCAATGTGATCGGGTTGTAGACCACGCCGCTTTCGAACCGCTTCACGCGCCGGACCTCGCGCGCCTGCGCCTCGATATCCAGATTACGGTGGATCACGCCCATGCCGCCGGCCTGCGCCATGGCGATCGCCATGCGCGCTTCGGTCACCGTGTCCATGGCGGAGCTGAGAAGCGGGATGTTCAGGGCAATGGACGCGGTCACCTTTGTCCGCGTATCGGCCGTGCTCGGCAACACCGACGAGGCGCCCGGCACAAGCAGCACGTCGTCGAAGGTAAGGGCCTCACGAATCTCCATCACGCGACCTCCTGGGGGAGTTTCCGTTGGCATGCTGCTATCTCATGGGGCGCGCCGAAGGGAAACCCCCAAATCTGGTACGCGGCGGCTTTGGCGAAATTGCCGCGTCACTCCACATCCTCGGCAGGCTTGAACCCGGTGGCGACGACGAATTTCTCCGAACTGTCGGCACGGCTCGCCGCGGGTTTCACGTTGGCCACCTTGGTGAACCGCTGCTTGAGCCGTTTCTGCAACGTCCCCTCGGCGCCACCGGCCAATACCTTGGCGACGAAGGTGCCGCCCTCCTCCAGCACGTCGAAGGCCAGCTCCGCTGCCGCCTCACACAAGGCGATGATCCGCAGATGGTCGGTCTGCTTATGCCCCGACGCCGCCGCCGCCATGTCGCTCATCACCACATCGGCCTTGCCGCCAAGCCAGGCTTTCACCTGCGCGTCCGCCCCGTCTTCCATGAAGTCGAGCTGGTGGATCTCGGCCCCGGCAATCGGCTCGACCGGCTGCAGGTCAAGCCCGATGACCCGGCCCACCGCCTTGCCCGGGCGGTCGCCCAGGGCGTTGACCCGCTTCACCGCCACCTGACACCAGCCACCCGGCGCGCATCCCAGATCGACCGCCCGCGCACCGGGCACCAGAAACCGGTACTTGTCGTCCAGTTCGGAAATCTTGAACGCCGCGCGCCCGCGATATCCCTCCGCCTGGGCCCGTTTCACATACGGGTCGTTCAACTGCCGTTCGAGCCACAGGGTCGAGCTGAGCTTGCGCCCCCGCGCGGTCTTCACCTTCACCCGCAAATCGCGCTGCCCGCGCCCGCTTGTGCCCTTCGCCATGGTGCGCTTGAGCTCCTTGCCTCAGTGTTTCAAAAATCATCCCGCCGGAAACCTCGCGGCCGAACCGCGCGCGCGTCCCGCCCCGGTGCAAGACGACCCTCGCCGGATCCCGGGCAAGGCCCGGGCGCCATTCCTATAGCGGACCATCCTCCAGAACACCATCGGAGGACATCTGCGCATAAAGCAGCCCCTCCCGCAGGCCCCTGTCGGCCACGCTCAGCCGGTCCGTGGGCCAGGCCCGCAGCAGCGCCTGCAGGATCGCCGCGCCCGACATGATCAGGGTCTGCCGGTCCCGTCCGATCCGGGGGTCCTTGCGCCGGCCTTCGGGGCCGAGGCTCAGATATCCCTGAATGACCGTGTCGATCTGGTCGGAGGTCATCCGGAGCCCGTCCACCTTGTTGCGGTCATAGCGCCGCAAGCCCAGATGGCTGGCCGCCACGGTCGTGACCGTCCCGCTGGTGCCGATGATCTGGAACCCCTCGCGGGCCTGGTCCGCCGCATCGTCATAGGGCGAGAACTCCGCAAGCTGCTCCTCGAAATACCAGCTCATGAGCGCGAAGCGCGCGCTGTCGTCGGTCACGTCTGAATACATGTCCTTCAACGTCGCCACGCCCAGTGGCACGGAAATCCAGTCCACCACCTTGGCGCGCGGAAAAACCGTATCCTCGTGATCAAAGCCCTGATGCAGCCGCATGATCGCGCGGGGGCGTTCCAGCGCCGGCACCCGGCTCAGATCGATCCAGACAAGCTCGGTCGAGCCGCCGCCGATATCGACGACCAGCAATTGCTCGGTCCGGGTGGACACCAGCGGCGCGCAGGACACCACAGCCAGCCGCGCCTCCTCCTCCGGCTCGATGATCTCCAGCTCCAGCCCCGTGTCCCGCTTGACCACATTGATGAAATCGCGCGCATTGACCGCACGCCGGCAGGCTTCGGTCGCCACCAGACGCGCGCGGCGCACATCGTGCTGGCCAAGCTTGCGCTGACAGATCTTCAGAGCGCCGACCGCGCGCGCCATGGAGCTTCGCGACAGCCGGCCCGACGCTTCCAGCCCATGGCCCAACTGCACGGATTTCGAGAATGAATCCACCACATGCAGCTGATTGCCCTTGGGCTGCGCAATCAGCATGCGACAGGAATTGGTGCCCAGATCCAGCGCGGCATAAAGATCCGCGGGATCGGGGCGATTGTCCGCAGCGGGTTTCCGTTCGACAGGCGGGGCCGCCACCGGGCTGACCGGGGCGACGGGTCTGGGGAACGGGCCGCCACCGTGAACACGCTTGCGTGACATCGGCCCCTCCGAATGATCAAGTTGTCCCGAATGTAGCGGCCCGGTCGTGAACTCACAATGCTCTTGCTCGCCCTCAACATCATCATGAGAATTATGACGGCCCGCGGCGCTGGCCTGAGCCCGCCTCAGCGCCTAAGGTTCGGCCGGGGTCGTTCCGGCCCCAATTGATGTCGAAAACAGGCCCGGTGGGCAGGTCAGCCGCCCATATGGTGACGGCCAGAGATAAGGATTCGCCCATGCCCGCCGTCACCATCGTTTACTGGCGTGATATCCCGGCCCAGATCATTGTGGGCAAGGGACGGCGCGGGTCCAAGGCCCCCCTGCCCGAGCGGTTCGAACAGGCAATCGACCGCTGCGCGATGAAGGTCGGCGCCAAGGACGATGACGCGTATCTGGCCGACTGGCGCAAGGCCGCGCCGTTCGAGGTCGAGGGCGAGCCGGACGAGATCGCGGCGGCGCAAGCCGACCTTCTGGACCGAACCTATGATCAGGATCGTCTGAAAACGCTGATCGCCAATGACGGATGGGAAAGCGGCAAGGCCGCGTGATCCCATGCGCCCGACATCACCCCTGGAGAGATTGATGGCCCTGTTGAACTTCAAACGCACTTCCGCCGCAATGCCCGCACCGCCGGTCAACCCCGAGCTGGAGGCATTTCTGGACGGCTATTCGATCGAGGTGATGCCGCGCACCGCCGAGAAGGTCGAGGATTTCCGCGCGCTCCTGCCCGAAGGCACCCGCGTCTACATCGCCCATATCGAGGGTACACCGATTGACGACATGGTGGCGACCGCCGCGCGTCTGGCCGCCGATGGCTATGCGGTCATGCCGCATTTCCCGGCTCGCATAATCGCAGACAAGGCGACGCTGGCCGACTGGATCGCCCGCTACCAGGGCGAGGCGGGAGTCGATCAGGCGCTGCTTCTGGCCGGCGGCCCGCCAAAGCCCGTCGGGGCGTTTCACAGCTCCATGCAGTTGATGGAAACCGGTCTGTTCGACAAGGCGGGCTTCAGGCGTCTGCATGTCGCAGGCCATCCCGAGGGCAACCGCGACATCGACCCCGACGGCGGCGATGCCATGGTGATGGAGGCGCTGCGCTGGAAACAGGATTTCGCCGACCGCACCGATGCGGAGATGGCGCTGGCCACGCAATTCGCGTTCGAGGCCGCGCCGGTGATCGCATGGGCCGACCGCCTTTCCGCCGAAGGTATCCGCCTGCCGATCCATATCGGCATCGCGGGGCCCGCCAAGCTGCAGACCCTGATCCGCTTCGCCATTGCCTGCGGGGTTGGCCCGTCGCTCGACGTGCTGCAGAAGCGGGCCAAGGACGTCACCAAGCTGCTCTTGCCGTTCGAGCCTCTGGACATTCTGACAAAACTGGCCGCACACAAGGCTGCCAATCCGGATTTCAATATAGAGGCGGTCCATTTCTTCCCCTTGGGCGGCATCAAGACGAATGCCCAATGGGCCATCGATCACGGGGGCGCCTCGACCCGCCCCGCCAATGTCTGAACAGGAATATTCATGACCCGCACTGTCCTTGAGTCCAAATCCAAAACCGTCGTCATCGGCTTTGACGAGCCGTTCTGCGTGATCGGCGAACGGATCAACCCCACCGGACGCAAACTGCTGGCCGCGCAGCTTGAAGCGGGGGATTTTTCCACTGTCGAGAAGGACGCGCTGGAACAGGTGGCCTGCGGTGCGATGGTGTTGGATGTGAATGCGGGCGTCGTATACAATTCCAACCCCAACCCGAACGAGACCGAACCACCGCTCATGGGCAAGATGATCGAGCTTGTTCAGGGGCTTGTGGATGTTCCTTTATGTATCGACAGCTCTGTCCCAGGCGCGCTGGAAAAGGGGCTTGAACTGGCCGAGGGCCGCCCGCTTCTGAACTCCGTCACCGGAGAGGAGGAGCGGCTGGAGGCGATCCTGCCGCTCGTGAAGAAATATAACGTGCCTGTGGTTGCGATCTCGAATGACGATACCGGCATCTCCGAAGACCCGGATGTGCGCTTCGCCGTCGCCAAGAAAATCGTCGAACGGGCCGCCGATTTCGGCATACCGGCCCATGACATCGTGGTCGACCCGCTGGTGATGCCCGTCGGCGCCATGGCCACCGCCGGGCGGCAGGTGTTCACGCTGGTGGCGAAGCTGCGTGAAGAACTGGGCGTAAACACAACCTGTGGCGCATCGAATATCTCTTTCGGCCTGCCCAACCGCCACGGTATCAACGCCGCTTTCCTGCCGATGGCGATCGGCGCGGGAATGACCAGCGCCATCATGAACCCGGTACGTCCGGTGGAGATGGAGGCGGTGAACGCCGCGAATTTCCTGATGAACCACGATCCCAATGGCGGCAAATGGATCGGCTTTGCCAAGGTTTTGGAGGCCGTGAAGGAGGGCATGCCCTTCCCCGAGGCGGCGAAGGCCGCGATTGCATCGGGTGCGGGCCGCAGCGGGCGCCGTGGCGGGCGCAGACGGGCGTGAGCGGGTCGGATCGGCCAGCCGGGCCGGTCTTGCGGCCCGGAAACCGCATGTTGACCAAACCAGACCAAGGGCGGAACACTCCGCAGAACGCAGTCGCGGAGAGAGCATGCCCCCTCGCCAACCCGGTCGATGACCGATCCGCCACGGGATCTGACGCCGCCGCCCTGGCGCGTGGCGTTGCCGCGTCTGGCTTTGCGCTGTGCGGTCGTGGTCGGGGCGGCCCTTCTGCTTCTGTCGCTCTACGATGTCGCGATGACGCTCAGCGACCGGCTGCCCGAAACGGACCGTTGGGCGACGCAGATCGTCCTGACCGGCGGCGTCCTGCTGCTTTATGCAATTCTGATTTCCGTGCCCTTCGTGCCGGGGGTGGAGATCGGTCTGGCCCTGTTACTGATGCGCGGCGCGGAGATTGCGCCGGCGGTCTATCTCGCCACCGTCCTCGGGCTTCTGCTGGCCTATCTTCTGGGCCGCTATCTGCCGATCACCGTCATGCACCGGCTGTTTCTGGATCTGCACATGACTTCGGCCTGCCGGATGATCGCGGAGATCGCGCCGCTTGGCGCAGACGCGCGGCTGGCATTGCTGAGGCGGCGCCTCCCGCGATGGGCGGCGCCGTGCTTGCTGCGCTATCGCTATCTGACGCTGGCGATGCTTCTGAACCTGCCCGGCAATGCCGTGATCGGTGGCGGCGGCGGGCTGTCGCTTCTTGCGGGTCTGAGCCGCGTGTTCCGGCCCCTGCCCCTCGCTCTCACCTTGTGTCTTGCCGTGGCGCCGGTGCCGCTTGCGGTCTGGCTGTTCGGCGCGGAATTTCTGGGCTAAGACGCGCTGCCCTCTAACCCGAAGACATACAGGCCATCCAAATGTCCAGCGATCCCCTAGTCATCTTCACCCCCTCCGGCAAACGCGGGCATTTCCCCGTGGGTACGCCCATTCTAACCGCTGCCCGGCAGCTTGGTGTCGATCTGGATTCGGTTTGCGGCGGGCGGGGTATCTGCTCCAAATGCCAGATCGCGCCTTCGTTCGGCGATTTCCCCAAGCATGGCGTCACAGTATCGGAAACAGCCCTGTCGGACTGGAACGCCGTCGAAGAGCGCTATGACCGGGTCCGGGGCCTGAATCGGGGGCGCAGGCTTGGCTGCCAGGCCACCGTGCAGGGCGATGTGGTGGTCGATGTCCCGCCGGAGTCGCAGGTTCACCGGCAGGTCGTGCGCAAGGCGGCCTCTGCCCGGCCGATCACGATGGACCCTGCCACGCGGCTTGTGCTGGTCGAGGTGCAGGAGCCCGACATGCACGAACCCTCCGGCGATCTGGAGCGGGTGCAGGATGCGCTGCGCGATCAGTGGGGCATCGAACATGTGCACGCGGGCCTGCCGGTTCTGCGCAAGCTCCAACCGGCGCTGCGCAAGGGCGAATGGAAGGTGAGCCTCGCCCTCCATACCCCTGCGAATACGGAACAAACCCTGATCCTCGATGTCTGGTCGGGCTTTCACGAAGGTGGCCTTTACGGGCTGGCGATCGATCTGGGCTCCACCACGATCGCCGCGCATCTGTGCGATCTGGTCACCGGGGAAGTTCTGGCCTCCTCCGGGCTGATGAACCCGCAGATCCGCTTCGGCGAAGACCTGATGAGCCGCGTCTCCTATGTCATGATGAACCCCGGCGGCGATGTCGAGATGACCAATGCGGTGCGCGAGGCGATCAATACGCTGGCCGGCGAAATCGCCGCCGAGGCGCAGGTCGACCCCGCCCTGATCATGGAGACCGTGGTCGTCTGCAATCCGGTCATGCACCATCTGCTGCTTGGCATCGACCCGGTGGAACTGGGTCAGGCGCCTTTCGCGCTGGCAACCTCCGACAGTCTCACCCTGCCCGCCCGCGATCTGGACCTTAACGCGCTGAATGCGGAGGCGCAGGTGTATCTGCTGCCCTGCATCGCGGGCCATGTGGGGGCCGATGCCGCCGCCGTGGCACTCAGCGAGGCGCCCGACAAATCCGAGGATCTGGTGCTGATCGTCGATGTCGGCACCAATGCCGAGATCCTTCTGGGCGACAGGACCCGGGTTCTTGCCTGCTCCTCCCCCACCGGGCCCGCCTTCGAGGGAGCGCAGATCAGTTCCGGCCAGCGCGCCGCCCCCGGTGCCATCGAACGGGTGGAGATCGACCCGGACACCAAGGAGCCCCGCTTCCGCGTCATCGGCTCCGACCTGTGGTCCGACGACCCCGGATTTGCCAAGGCAACAGCGGCCACCGGCGTGACCGGGATCTGCGGCTCGGGCATCATCGAAGCCGTGGCCGAGATGCGGATGGCGGGGCTTCTGGACGCCTCGGGCCTGATCGGCTCGGCCGCGCAGACCGGCACGACGCGCGCGGAGCCCGAAGGGCGGACCCATGCCTATCTGCTCCATGACGGAACGGCGGATGGCGGCCCGCGCATCACCGTGACCCAGGGCGATATTCGGGCCATCCAGCTGGCGAAATCGGCCCTCTACGCGGGCGCGCGTCTGCTGATGGACCAGCTTGAGATCGACACGGTCGACCGCGTGGTTCTGGCCGGGGCGTTCGGTGCCCATATCAGCCCGAAACACGCCATGGTTCTGGGCATGATCCCCGATGCACCGCTGGACAAGGTCACAAGTGCCGGCAACGCGGCCGGTCACGGCGCCCGCATCGCCCTGTGCAACCGGGCCGCTCGCACGCAGATCGAACAAACCGTCGGACGGATCCACAAGGTCGAAACCGCGGTGGAGCCCAGATTTCAGGAGCATTTCGTCGCCGCCAATGCGATCCCCCACGCCACCGATCCGTTCCCCGAACTTGCAAAGGTCACAACCTTGCCGGCCGTGGCCTTCGGCGCAAGCGGCGGATCGGATGGCGGCAGACGCCGCCGGCGCCGGTCCTGAGCCGTTTCTGCAATTGACGCCCCTGGCGGCTTTGAGTATCTCAACGGCCTGAGCGCGGGTATGGTGAAAAGGTATCACGCGAGCTTCCCAAGCTTAAGTTACGGGTTCAATTCCCGTTACCCGCTCCAAGGCCAGCCGCGATTGGACTACAGATCAGGCCGCTATAGGCTGCCGGTGCGAACGGCGCGGGCAAGCTGCCTTGTGGAGGCGTCCTTCTCGGCCCCGTCGACTTCCCCGCTCAAGACGGGCTCCAAGGCCAGAGCCAGTTCCTTGCCCAGTTCCACGCCCCATTGATCGAAGGAATTGATCCCCAGGATCACGCCCTCGACAAACACCCGATGCTCGTAAAGCGCGATGATCTGGCCCAGAACAAAGGGTGTCAGCCGCTTGTAAAGCAGGGTGGTGGACGGCCTGTTTCCGGGAAAGACCCGGTGGCGGGCCTGACGTTCCGGCTCGTCGCCCGACAGCCCCTTGCCCGCCATCAGCGCCCGCGCCTCCTCCAGCGACCGGCCCCGCATCAGTGCCTCGGACTGGGCGAGGCAATTGGCCGCCAGCAACCGGTGCTGATGGGCCAGATCGGGCTCATGCCCCTCGGCGGCCAGCAGAAATTCACACGGCACAATCCGGGTTCCCTGATGGATCAGCTGATAGAACGCATGCTGCCCGTTGGTGCCCGGCTCGCCCCAGACAATCGGGCCGCTGTCGCGCGCCAGATCGGTGCCGTCCATCGCGACGCGCTTGCCGTTGCTCTCCATCTCCAGTTGCTGAAGATAGGCGGGCAAACGCGCCAGACGCTGATCGTAAGGCAGCACCGCGCGGGTCGCATGGCCGCAGATCTGGTTGTGCCAGATCCCCACCAGCGCGAGCAGCACGGGCAGGTTATCCGCAAGATCGGCCTCTCGGAAATGAGTGTCCATCGCGTGGCCGCCGGCGAGCATCTGGCCAAACGGCTCGGGCCCCACCGCCAGCATCACCCCAAGCCCGATCGGCCCCCAGAGTGAATACCGCCCGCCAACCCAGTCCTCGAAACCGAAAACACGCTCCGGCGGGATACCGAACGCATCGGTCTTGTCCGTGGCGCTCGACACGGCCGCGAACTGCGTCGCCGGGTCTGCGACTGTTCCGGCCATCCAGTCCCGCGCGGTCCGTGCGTTGGTCATCGTTTCGATCGTCGTGAAGGTCTTGGAGGCCACGATCACCAGCGTGCGCGCCGGGTCCAGCCCCGCCAGCGTGTCATGGATATGCGCGCCGTCGATGTTGGAGACGTAATGCAGCCTCGGCCCGTCCGCCCAGGGCGCCAGGGCCAGGGTCGCCATGGCCGGGCCCAGATCGGAGCCGCCGATCCCGATATTCACCACATCGGTATAGGTGCCGCCCTGCCCGACAAGACCGCCATGGCGCACCGCATTCGCGAAATCGGCCATGCGCGACCGGGTCTCCAGCACGCCGGGCATGACGTCCCGGCCATCCAGCTCGACCACCCCGCCGGGCGCCCGAAGCGCGGTGTGCAGCACCGCGCGCCCCTCGGTCTCGTTGATCCGCGCGCCCGCGAACATCGCGTCGCGACGGTTCTCCACCGACCGGCTTCGGGCCAGCTCAAGAAGAAGCGACATCGCCCCGGCATCCAATGCGGTTTTCGAGAAGTCGAAAAGCAGCCCGTCGACCCGGCGCGAAAAGGTCTCGGCCCGGTTCTCGTCCGCGAACAGATCGAGGATCCGGAGGCCCCCATTCGCGTCCCGATGGTCCTTCAGCTCATCCCAGATGGTCATCCGCGCATCCCTTCCGCCGGTTCATTTCGCCCAATGCACCACCGCATCCGACCAGACCGCCCGGATCGGCGCCTCCGTCGCATTCAGATGCGCGGCACGTTCCAGCGCGGCGCGTTTTTCATCTCCGAGAATGACGATATGTTTCGACAGCGCGCCGTTGAGCACCGGCGCGGTCAGGGTGACGCGCGGCTCTCCGGCTGCATCGGCGCGCATCGGCATCAGGATCGGCGCGTCGGAGGCAAGGGCATCGGCCAGACGGTCGGCGCCCGGGAACAGACTGGCTGTATGCATATCCGCGCCCATGCCCAGCACCAGAACCGAGATCGGCAAATGCCCGTCGAACGCGGCCGCCAGTTCCTCCATGACCGGTTCGGGCTCCGGCGAGGACGTGTAGAGCGGGATGAGGTTTGCCGCCGAAGCCTTTGATACCAGAAGCCTTTCCTTCAGAATCCGCGTGTTGGAGCGCGGGTTGTCCTCGCCCACCCACCGTTCATCGTTGAGAAACACCGCCACCCGGTTCCAGTCCAGCGCCTGTTCGCTCAACACATCGAAAATCGGGCCCGGCGTGGTGCCACCGGGCACACAGAAACTGGCGGTCTCATGGCGGCGCAGGCAATCCGCCAACTCTCCGGCCAGTGTATCGGCCAGATCCAGCATCATCATGTCCCGGTCCGGATACTCGACCAGTTCTCTCATCATGCGATCTCCCGCCAGCGCCGCCCGTCCTTGTGCATCAGGATCAGCGCATCTTCCGGCCCCGCACTGCCGGGCGCATAGGGCAGCGGCCGGTCGCCCCGCTCGGTCCAGGCCGCGATGATCGGATCGGTCCAGGCCCAGGCCGCCTCCACCTCGTCGCCGCGCATGAAAAGCGTCTGGTTGCCACGGATCACATCCATGATCAGCCGCTCATAGGCGTCCGGCACATCCGCCGCTTCGGGCCCGAGCGCATCGGCAAAGCTCATGTCCAGCGGGACATCCACCAAACGCATGCCCCCGGGGCCCGGTTCCTTGATCGTTACCCGCAGATCCATGCCCTCATCCGGTTGCAGGCGGATTGACAGCACATTCGCCCGGCCGCCTGCATCCGCATCGAAAATGGAATGCGGCGGCTCCTTGAACGTGACCACGATTTCCGAGTTCCGCGCCTTCATCCGCTTGCCCGTGCGCAGATAGAACGGCGTTCCGTTCCAGCGCCAGTTGGCCACATGCACCTTCAGCGCGATGAAGCTTTCCGTGCGGCTTTCGGGGTTTTCCACATCCTCCAGATAAGAGGGCTCGCCGCCTGCCGCCGTATACTGGCCGCGCACGATATCGGCCTGTCCCAGAGGGTCCAGTGCCCGGATCACCTTCAGCTTCTCGTCGCGGACGGCATCGGGCCCGAACCGGCTTGGCGGCTCCATCGCCGTCAGGCACAAAAGCTGCATCAGATGGTTCTGCACCATATCCCGCATGGCGCCGGATTTGTCATAATAGCCGCCGCGCCCGCCAACACCCACCTCCTCGGCCACGGTGATCTGGACGTGATCGATATACTGGGCATTCCAGAGCGGCTCGAACAGAACATTGGCGAAGCGGACGGCCATCAGGTTCTGAACCGTCTCCTTGCCGAGGTAATGATCGATCCGGTAAATCTGCTGCTCGTCGAAATGCTCGGCCAGCGTGGCATTCAGGGCCCTGGCGCTGGACAGGTCACGGCCAAACGGTTTTTCCACAACGATCCTACAGTCTTCGCAGGAAATGTTGAAGCGTTGCAACCGCTCCGCCAGATCGCCGAACAGACCCGGGCCGACCGAAAAGTAAAACGCCTGGACGACATCGCCGCGCATCATTCCGGCCAGTTCGGGCCAGCCGCTGTCGCCACGGGCATCGACGGGTATGTAGTGCAGCTGCGCCAGAAAGGCGTCGATCGTCTCGGGCTCGCGCTTGGCCTCGGTCACGAACTCGGTGATCGCCTCGCGTACGAAATCGCGCCAGGCATCGCTGTCCTGCTCGGTGCGCGCGGCCCCGATGATGCGGAACCCGTCCGGCACCTGCCCCGCCCAGAACCGGCGATAGAGGCCAGGCAGGATCTTGCGCCGCGCCAGATCGCCCGTGCCGCCGAAAATCACCAGATCGAACGGATCTACCGGTATGACGCGAGAAACCATGTAATCTCCTCAGGTGCTGAGCCGAACTCGGCGTATGATGTTAGCGCTAACGAAACCCTATCCGGCTCATACAGGCCCCGGTCGGCTTAGTCTAGCAAACTGGAACGGCACCACAATGCCGGAGCATTCGCGGGCGGATGTTTTCCGGCCCCGACGCGGGCGGGCCGCAAAGACCGCAAGCCGCACGCCCCCGGACGCCCTCGCCCTCGGCCTCGCAACCCAAGGAAAATGCCGGAGTGTCAGTACCCCCGCGCCCACCATTGGGAGGGTTTCAGCCGCGCCCGTTTGCCCCGGCGGGTCTCCCACCAACGGGCAAGTTTCACCCCCGCCGCGCCCATATGCCCCCGCGCCAGCCATCGCCAGAGCCGGTCTGCCGTGCGGGTGTAATCCCGGTTGAACGGGCAGACCCGCATGCAGATCGCGCAATCTGTCTTGATCTTGGTCCAATAGCCGAAACAGGCCTCCGCGTTCGAAGACCATTTGCGCACCCCGCGCAGCGTCGACGGCGATCCGGCGGCCACCTCTTCCCCGAAATCGGGGGCGCCGAAGGGCAGCGCCTTGACCGGGCAGGCCGCCGCACAGGCGGTGCAATCCTGACAGTAATGCGCCATGCCAAGGGGTTTCACCGCGTCCAGCGCCATATCCAGGTTGGTGAAGATCTTCGAAAACCGGACCCGCGGCCCGAATTCCGGCGTCAGAACCATCTGGTTGCGCCCATACTCGCCAAGCCCCGCCTTCACCGCATAGGGAATGACCAGCGCGGTGTCGTTCATGCTCGCCACCGCCTCATACCCCAGATTGCGGATATAGGCGGCCATCTGCATCACGATGGCGGCCTCATGGCTGTATTCGCGCCCCGTCGCCGCCCCGGCCAGCGCGCTTGGATAGGTCTCCACCAGTCCGAAATCCATCGCGTGGCCCATCACGATCACATGGGTCAGCCCCGGCGGCAGATCGTTGGGCACGGGTTTCATCTCACGCACATCCGGCCTGTCCGCATAATGCCAACGCAGGTCGATGGCCGTGATCCCCACCAGATCCGCCCCGAACAGCCGCGCAACCCGCTTGATGTTCGCCGCCGCATCCGCGGGGCTGCCCAGATCCGCCTGAATATCGGCCACCGGCACGGAGGACCGGATCGACGCCTGAAACCCCTCCCGCTCCCCCTCGGCCGCATTGCGTTCCGAAATCATGTCCGAGATCAGCCAGCTTGCGTTTCTCAACGCGAAATCGGCCTGGGTGAAGCCATCGCCACGGCGCGGCGCGGCCTCCATCCGGTAACTGGCGAAGAACGCGTCGCTATCCTTGCTCCGCACCCGCTTGTCCCAGAAGGCGCGGGTGAAGATGTCGTTCATCTGCGAGAATCTCCGGAAATCCGCGCTGATGTCGAACCCGGCCGCCCGATCACTTTCCAGGAGATGCTCCGGCGTGCGGTTCTCGGGCCAGCTCATGCGGGCGCCATCACGCATAACAGTTCGAACAGCACCGACGCGCCCAGCCAGGCCGTGCCGCCCGACGGGTCGAAGGGCGGCGAGACCTCCACCAGGTCGGCGCCGATGATGTCCAGCCCCCGAAGCGCCCGCACACACTGGATTGCCTGAAAACTCGTCGGGCCGCCCACCTCGGGCGTGCCGGTGCCCGGCGCATAGGCCGGGTCAATGAAATCGATGTCGAAGCTCAGATAGGCGGGCGCGGTGCCGACGACGGCCCGCGCCTCCTCCATCACCGGGCCGAAACCGCGATCGAAACACTCCTCGATCGGGACGATGCGAATGCCGTGGCGATGCCCGAAATCGAAATCCTCGGTGTCATAGGCCGTGCCGCGCATGCCGATCATCACGGTCCGCTCAGGCGCGATCAGGCCTTCGGTCACCGCCTGCCGGAACGGGTTTCCATGGGTCAGCGTCTGGCCCCCGAAATAGGGCGGATAGAGATCGGTGTGGCTGTCCAGCAGGATCAGGCCGAAGGCTTCCCCCCGCGCGGCTTTCAGCGCCCTCAGCACGGTCAGCGTGCAAAGATGGTCGCCCCCCACCATCAGCGGCCGGATGCCGTGTGCCAGAACTCCGGCGATGAAGGTTTCGGCATTGCCAAGCGCCTCGTCCTGATCGACGGGGCTCATCGCCACATCGCCCAGATCGGCGCACTGCATGGCAGCGAACGGCGTCTGGCCCGTGGCACGGTTCATTGCGCGGATCATGGTGGAGGCGTCGCGCAGGGCGCGCGGCCCATGGCGCGCGCCGGGCCGGTTCGAGGTGGCCCCGTCCCACGGCAAGCCGAAGAACCCCAGATCCACCTCCGCCCGGCGCGGGTCCTCCGGGCCCAGATAGGGCAGGCGCATGAAGGTGGGCACGCCGGCATAGCGCGGCAGATCGGCCCCCGAGGGCGGGATGAAGAACGGATCGGACATAACGCCTCCTTTTCAGCGGGAAGCTAACAGCGCGCCGATGCCCCTGTCACGCGTCCAGTTCGGCATCCCAGTAGAGGAAATCGAGCCAGCTTTCATGCAGGTGGTTGGGGGGGAATTTGCGCCCCATGTTGCGCAACTCCTCCGAGCCGGGCTGACGCGGCGGCTTGCGCAGCGACATGCCCGTCTGTCGCAGGCTTCTGGAGCCCTTCTTGAGATTGCAGCGCGAACAGGCCGCGACCACGTTTTCCCAGCTCGTGATCCCGCCGCGGGCGCGCGGCACCACATGGTCGAAGGTCAGATCGCCCCGGCCACCGCAATACTGGCAGCTGAATTCGTCCCTCAAAAACAAATTAAAGCGCGTGAAGGCCACGCGCTTTTGAGGTTTCACATAGTCTTTCAGAACCACGACCGAGGGTATTCGGATCACCGTTGTCGGGCTGCGCACGACCTCGTCATATTCGGCGACGATCTGCACCCGGTCCAGATATGCGGCCTTCACCGCGTCCTGCCATGGCCAGAGAGACAGCGGATAGTAGGAGAGCGGCCGGTAATCGGCGTTCAGCACCAATGCCGGGTTCTGCTTGAGGCCACCGGCCTCGCGCACGAAACTGGTTCGGAAATCGCCGTCGCCTGCCAGTATCATCCGCGCCTCCATTCCCATGCCAGCCGCCATTCCAGGCCTTGCGTCGGGGGCACCCACTCCGGCCATGCGCTGACTATATATAGGCTTCCGCCTCTGACAACCCCCGCAATATGCTGTGGCTGCCGCCTGAAGAGATACCTGCGCTCCCTGACAGAATTGTGACGTTATCCACAGCTTTTCCGATACCGGCCCGCCCGGGGCTCAGCCCGGGTTCTCAACCCCGAACCGGTCCCGCAGAAAGGCAAGCGCGACGCTCAACCCGTCGGGCGCGATCCCGTGGCCCGTGCCCTTCATGATATGGGCATAGACATCGAACCCCGCGCCCTGAAGCGCTTCGGCGGCTTCGGGCAGGGATTGCGGCGGCACCACATCGTCCGCATCGCCATGGATCAGCAGAACCGGCGGGCGCATCCTGACCTCGTCGGCAAGCAGTTCGGGGCCCAGAAGACGCCCCGAAAAACCCACGACGCCGGCAAACTCGGCATCCCGGCGCGGCGCCACATGCAGGCCCATCATCGTGCCCTGGCTGAACCCGACCAGCGCCACGCGCTCGGCTTGCAGGCCTTCCTCGGCCATCACCGCATCCAGAAACGCGTTGAGATCCTCGACCGCGCGGACCATCCCCTGTTCGGCCTGCTCCTCCGAGGAGCCGTCGATCCACGGGATTGGGAACCATTGAAAGCCCATCGGGTTCATCGCCGAGCGTTCCGGCGCATCGGGGGCCACGAACACGGTGTTCGGCAAATGATCGGCCAGCGGGTCCGCCAGTCCCAGCAGATCCTTGCCATCGGCGCCATAGCCGTGAAGGAATACGACAAGGCTGTCCGCCTGTCCCGATTGCGCGGCCTTGCGGCCGAAATCCAATACCCGCGTCACCTGATCCCCTCTCGATCCTTTGCAACCCGGTAGTAGGCCCAAAGCGCGCGGGCGGCAACCGCGCGCCAGGGCGACCAGGGCTCCGCAATCCGGCGCAGCGCGGCCTCGTCCGGGCGTGCGGCAAGGTCGAAAACCAGCCGCGCGCTTTCCTGCAGAGCCAGATCGCCGGCGGCGAAGACATCCGCATGCCCGAGGGAGAATTTCGCGTAGATCTCTGCCGTCCAGCGCCCGATCCCCGGCACCCGGATCAGCTCGGCCACCACGGCCTCAGGCGCCATCTCGCGAAGGGCCGCATAATCCAGATCCGCCTCCGCCAGGGCGCGGGCGTAGCGCATCTTGGGCCGGCTAAGACCAACGGCTTTCAGGGTGGCATCGTCGGCGGCACGCACGGTGCGCGCGTCGTTCAGGCCCGCCGCCTCGATCCGCGCCCAGATCGCGGCCGCCGACGCGGTGGAGACCTGCTGGCTGACAATCGCGCTCAGGAGGGCCGCGAATCCGTCCCCGCGCAGCCGCAGCGGCAAGGCCCCCACGGCATCCAGAACCGGCCCGAACCGCGGCTCCAGCGCCACCAGCGCCGCCGCGCCCCGATCCAGATCCTGCCTGTTCCGAATACGCATCGCACCCTTTCTTCCGGCCGGAGATATCGCGCACAACCGGTCCGACACCGGTCGGAGCATGCTGGAAATCACATAGCGCTGGACCCCGCACAGGCTCTGCGATACGCCTCTGTCATGACTGATGCAACGGCCCCCGACATCGTGATCGACGACGCGCGCGCCCGGCGAAATGTGGCCGTGCTTGTCGGCGCTCAGGCAATACTGGGCAGCCAGATCACCATGATCTTCGTGGTCGGCGGCCTGGCCGGGCTGATGATCGCCCCCTCGCCCGCGCTGGCGACATTGCCGATCTCGCTCATCGTCTTCGGCTCGATGACGACGGCGCCCTGGCTCTCGGCGGTGATGCAGCGGTTTGGCCGCAAGACCGGCTTTTTTCTCGGCGCGGTCGGCGGGGCCATCGGCTCTCTCATCGCGGCGACCGGGCTCTATCTCGACAGTTTCCCGATGTTCCTCGTCGGGTCCTATTTCACCGGCATCTACATGTCCGCCCAGGGCTTCTACCGCTTCGCCGCCGCCGATACCGCGTCCGAGGCGTTTCGGCCCAAGGCGATTTCCTACGTCATGGCGGGCGGGCTGATCTCGGCCATCATCGGCCCGCAACTGGTCAAGGTCACCAACGATCTGACGGTGGTGCCGTTTCTGGGCACCTATGCCGTGGCGATGCTCATCAACCTCGCCGGGATGGCGATGTTCCTTTTCCTCGATCTGCCGCCCGCGCCCAAGCCGCGCCCCGGTGCCGCCGCCATCCGCAGCCGCACGGCCTTGCTGAAAGACCCGCGCATCGCGGTCGCGGTGATCTGCGCGATGGTGACCTATGCGCTGATGAACCTGATGATGACCTCGACGCCGCTTGCGGTGGTCGGCTGCGGCTTCACCACCGGGAACGCGGCCGATGTGGTCACCGCGCATGTGATCGCGATGTTCGCGCCGTCCTTCTTCACCGGCCATCTGATTGCGCGCTTCGGGGCGACCCGTATCGTGGCCATCGGCCTGCTTTGCCTCGCGGCGGCGGGTGTGGTCGCGCTGACCGGGGTGGAGCTTTACCAGTTCTTCGGCGCGCTTGTCCTGTTGGGCATCGGCTGGAATTTCGGCTTCATCGGCGCCACCGCCATGCTGCAGGCGGCCCATGAGCCCGAAGAACGCGGCCGGGTGCAGGGGATGAACGATTTTCTGGTGTTCGGCTGCGTGACGCTGGCCTCTCTCAGTTCGGGCGTCCTGATGAATTCGGGCGGCACGGATGTGGTCGCCGGCTGGACGGCGGTCAATATCGCGATGATCCCGTTTCTGACGCTTGCGGGCGGCGCGCTGATCTGGCTGTCGCTGCGGCCGAAATCCGAAACGGCCTGAGACAGCGCCCGCTCCGCTTCCCTGCCTGGGCTCACCAGCGCCCGGTTGCCGAAACCCAGATCAGCCGCGCGCGCCGGGCGAACTCGCTTTCATCCAGCTTGCCCTCGATCACGCGTTCGGGCAGGTCGCGGGCCGCCCTCAACGTCCCTTCCGCCCGCCAGCCTGCGTAAAGTGCCGCGGCAGCGTCGCGGCCGACGGCAGCGCGAGCGGCGCGCGCCCGGGTCAGTTCCGCCAGACCGCGCGCGGCCAGATCCCGCACGCCCTGCGGCGTTCCGTCCAGAAGCGGCACCCGCCCCCGCGCCTCCAGTGCCGGCACGGCCCGCAGCAGGGCCGCCACCCCGCTTGCAAACCCGTAAGCGCGGATCGGCGCTTCGGCCGCATCGGTTGCGCCAAGCGCCCGCGCCGCGGCCCAGATCAGATTGCCGCTCGTGGCCGCGATATAGTCGTCGAAATGCGCCTGATCCTCGAACGCGTCCTTGTAGATATCCCACCGCCGCGCGGCCACCAGCGCATCAAGAAGACCGGCATCCCCCGGGCGCACGGCCGCGGCAAGGGGGGCCGCGACCTCATGGGCGCGGGGCGCCCTGCCCGCGGCCAGTTCCTCCACCACATCGCGCCAGAATTGCAGCCGCATCTCGGCGATCATCGGCTCTTCGGTGACCCAGGGCGCGCGGCTCACCTCCACATTGAACGCATAAAGCGGAAACAGGACCTGCCGCGCCGCGGGCGGCGCCGCCATCGCGGCAAGGAACCGGTCCGGGTCGGCGCGGCGGACGATCTCGGCGCAGGCCTCCAGCGTCATGCCGGGCGCACCACGGACAGCAGGTAGCCGGTTTCACGCGCATGGGCGCGCCAGGCGGCAATCTCCCGCTCCGCCTCCTCCAGAACCTGCCGCAACTCCGCATCCGCGCCGGGTTTCAGGGCGGCAATCCGTGCTTCCATCGGGCGATAATAGCTTTCCCATGCCACGTCCGACAGCCGCCGCGTGCCGAGTGTTTCATAACCGACGGCCCAGATCTGACGAGCGATCTCGTGTGCGTCGCGCACGTCATACCCTTCCCAAAGCGCGCGTGCGCCTTCGGACGGGGCCGCGCTGAACAGGCAGGGTTCGGAAAACGCCACCGCACCGCCCGGCCTCAGCGCGTCGCGCCAGCCCCGCAGCGCCGCTTCGATGCCCAGAAAATAGACCGCGCCGGCGCACCAGATCAGATCGAACCGGCCCTCCAGCGCCGCCATATCGCCGACCCGGAGCGTCACCCGCGGGTTGCCCTGAAACCGCTCCCGCGCGGCCTCCACAAACGGCGCATGGGCATCGATCGCCGTCACATGGCCCTCGGGCGCGGCCCTGAGCAGCGCGCCGATATCGCCGCCCGGGCCACAGGCCGCATCGCAGATACGCGCATCGGGGCGCGCGCGCGCAACCGCCGCGGCCCAGGCCACATCGGCGGTTTCGCCCGGCCCTTCGCGCGGCAGATCCGCATGCAATCTGAAGAAGGCCGCATTCATGACCCCATAGCCCCGTCACGCACCAGCTTCCACATCACCGCATCCAGCAGCGCCTCGAACGAGGCATCCACGATATTGGCCGAAACGCCCACCGTGGACCATCGCCGCCCTTGCCCATCCTCGCTGTCGATGATGACGCGGGTCACGGCCTCCGTCCCGCCCTGGGTGATGCGCACCTTGAAATCCACCAGCCGGATATCGTCGATATAGCTCTGATAGGGGCCCAGATCCTTGGCCAGCGCCTTGGCCAGCGCGTTCACCGGCCCCCGATCGCTGCCGGTCTCGTCCATCGACTCGCTGACCGACAGCATTTTCTGATCGCCGATCTTCACCACCACCACGGCCTCCGACAGGCTGACCATCCGGTCGTATTTGTTCTTCCGCCGCTCGACCGTGACCTTGTAGCGCTTCACCTCGAAAAACCGCGGCATCCGGCCAAGGATACGCCGCGCCAGAAGCTCGAAACTGGCCTGCGCGGTGTCGTAGGAATAGCCCTGATCCTCACGTGCCTTGATCTCGTCGAGGATGCGCGGCAGGGCCGCATCGCCGGATGCCACCTCCAGCCCCGCCTCGGCCAGACGGCGGCGCAGGTTGGATTGCCCCGCCTGGTTCGACATCGGCACGATCCGCGCATTGCCCACGGTCGCCGGGTCGACATGCTCATAGGTCGTGGGGTCCTTCAGGATCGCGCTGGCATGCAGCCCCGCCTTGTGCGCAAAGGCCGAAGCCCCGACATAGGGCGCCTGCCGGTGGGGCACGCGGTTCAGGATATCGTCCAGCATCCGGCTGATCCGCGTCAGCCCCTCCAGCGCCTCCGGCGCGACGCCCGTTTCATAGCGGCTGGCATAGGGCTCTTTCAGAAGCAGGGTCGGGATCAACGTCGTCAGATTGGCATTGCCGCAGCGTTCGCCCAGACCGTTCAGCGTGCCCTGGATCTGCCGCGCGCCGGCCTCCACTGCGGCCAGGCTGTCGGCCACGGCGGTTTCGGTGTCGTTATGGGTGTGGATGCCAAGCCGGTCACCGGGGATGCCCGCGGCGATCACCGCTTCCGTCACCCGGCGGATGTCATCGGGCAGGGTTCCGCCATTGGTGTCGCACAGCACCACCCACCGCGCCCCGGCATCAAGTGCGGCCCGCAGGCAATCGAGCGCATATCCCGGGTCGGCACGGTAGCCGTCGAAGAAATGCTCCGCGTCGTAAAGCGCCTCCCGGCCCTGAGCGGTCAGATGCGCGAAGGATTTCGAGAGATTGTCGAGGTTTTCCTCAAGCGAGATGCCAAGCGCGGTTTCCACGTGGAATACATGGGATTTGCCCACCAGACAGACGGCAGAAGTGCCTGCATTGAGGACACCCGCCAGCACCTCGTCATTCTCCGCCGAGCGGCCCGCGCGCTTGGTCATCCCGAATGCCGTCATCGTCGCCCGGGTGTTCGGCGCGGTCTCGAAAAACGCGCTGTCAGTGGGGTTCGCGCCGGGCCAGCCGCCTTCGATGTAATCAACCCCGAGCCTGTCGAGCGCTTCGGCGATGCGGATCTTCTCCGGCGTGGAGAACTGCACCCCTTGCGTCTGCTGCCCGTCGCGGAGAGTGGTGTCGTAGAGATAGAGGCGGTCCTTAGCCATGACGCGAGACCTCTTCCGGGCCGCCTGCGGCCCGGTTCGCCCCCGACCCGCCCCCCAGGGCGGGGGCGAAATCGCCCCCACCCTCGGGCCGGGGGCAAACCTGTGTTTGACGCGGATCGGATGTGGGAGGGGTCATTCAGGCGCCTCCAGTTTGGAGGGGTCGAAGTCCGGAGTACGCTCAAAGGTCACGCCACTCTTGTCAATCATAACCCGGACCCCCGCGTCAGTGAGCTTCGACCTGATATGATCCGCTAGGTCCCAATTCTTCGATTGGCGTGCCTCGTTGATCTTGATGACCAGGTCCTCGATCCGGGCCGTCACATCAAATGCTTTGTCGATAGCCTTCCTGCGCCGCAATCTCTCGGTGTCGAGGTTGTCGAAACCGAGAAACGCCAAGGTTTCGTAAAATAGCAGAGCTGGTTCATCGTCGCGTTTATCGACCATCTTCGCGTCCATCGCCAAATCAAACAGGCGCGCCAGCGCACGGCTTGTGTTCAGATCATCGGCGAGGGCATCGACGACACCGCTGTCCGGCTCAAGACCATCGAACCTCCGGTTCGGATCGCTCAACACTTTCCGCTTGAGAGTGTTCCAGCCCATGAGATGACCTTCCGCCTCCCGCATCTTCTTCTCCGTCCAGTCCATCGGCTTGGAGTAATGCGTCATCAGCATCACGAAGCGGATCACCTCGCCCGGCACCCCCTGATCCAGCAGGTCACGCACGGTGAAGAAGTTGCCCAGGGATTTGGACATCTTCTTGCCTTCGACCTGCAGCATCTCGTTATGCATCCAGACACGCGCGAAATCGCCCTCCGGGTGGGCGCACATGCTCTGCGCGATTTCGTTCTCGTGGTGGGGGAATTGCAGATCGATGCCGCCGCCGTGGATGTCGAAGCTCTCCCCCAGCAACTCCCGCGCCATGGCCGAGCATTCGATGTGCCAGCCGGGGCGGCCACGGCCAACTTTCTTGCCATCAACCACTGGCCCATCCCAGCCCGGCAGGTCGGGGGTCGAGGGCTTCCACAGCACGAAGTCCATCGGGTTCTTCTTGTAGGGCGCGACCTCCACCCGGGCGCCGGCGATCATGTCCTCCACCGTCCGGCCGGACAGCTTGCCGTAATCGGCATAGCTCTCGACGGCGAACAGCACATGCCCTTCGGCCTCGTAGGCATGCCCCCTGGCCACCAGATCGCCGATCATCGCGATCATCGCGCCGATCCATTCGGTGGCTCGCGGCTCCTGCGTGGGCCTCAGCGCGCCGAGCGCGTCCATATCCTCGTGATACCAGCCGATCGTCTCTTCGGTCCGCTCGCGGATCAACTCCTCCAGGTTCCGGGGGTCGCCCGCCGCCTTGCGCTTCTGCGCGGTCGCGTTGATCTTGTCATCGACATCGGTGAAGTTCCGCACATAAGTGACGTGATCCTCGCCATAGACATGCCTGAGGAGCCGGTAGAGCACGTCGAAGACGATCACCGGGCGCGCATTGCCCAGATGCGCCCGGTCATAGACCGTAGGCCCGCAGACATACATCCTCACGTTTTCCGGATCGAGCGGCGTGAACCGTTCCTCCCGGCGGGTTTTGGTGTTTCTCAGACGGATCTCAACCATCACGGACAGCCTTTCGCCATAGCGCTCGCGCCGGCGGGGTAGCAGCTTCGGAGTGTTAGGGAAACAAAGAAGACCGGCCCGCCGACAAATGTCAGACAGGAATACAAATGCCGCAAATCGGGGTCATCAGCAGGGTCATGACCCAGCCATACGCCTGCCCGTCACGCAAATCAAGACCGGCGACGGCGGCGCAGCCCGGCCCGCTTGCATTCCTTTGTATGCAAACTACCCTTTCCGCCATGTTCGCCCGTCTGATCGACACCCATTGCGCGACCCTGCCCGGCGCCGTTGCCGAACAACCGTTCGGACCGGACACGCAGGTCTGGAAGATCGGTGGCCGGATGTTTGCCGCCCATACGCGCGGCGCGAACGGCGTTTCGGTCAAATGCGCCGACGGGGCCACGGCGCAGCGGCTGATCCAGACCCGCAAGGCGATCTCGGCGCCCTATCTCAAACGGGGCGGTTGGGTGATGTTCCTGTGGGAGAACACCCGGCCCGAAGAGTTGCGGTGGCGGCTGACCGACAGCTACATGATCGTGCGCAGCGGCCTGCCCTGCGAACGGCAGGCGGAACTGCCCCCGCCGCCGCCGATACGCGGGCGTGCGGCGGGCGCCTGAAACGGGATCGCGGGCGCAGCCCTTGCCTTTTTCCGCGCCGCCAGTCCATCTGGTCGCAGCATCAGATGAGGTGGCGCGATGAAAGCCTCCAACCGCATTCGCACGCTGACCGGTACCGGCGATGATGGCTGGGGCCTGTTTCTGCGCGCCCGCGCGATGAAGGCCGCGGGCGAGCCGGTGCTGGAGCTGACCATCGGGGAGCATGACATCGCCACCGATCCGCGCATTCTGGCGGCCATGACGGCCTCGGCCCGGGGCGGGCATACGGGCTACGCCGCCGTGCCCGGCATCCCCGCCCTGCGCGACGCGGTGGCCGCGCGGCTCACCGAACGGACCGGGGTGCCCACGTCCCGCGACAACGTGCTGATCACGCCGGGCGGACAGGCCGGTCTTTTCGCCGCCCACCACGCCGCCTGCGACGAGGGCGACCGCGCGCTGCTCATCGATCCCTATTATGCCTCCTATCCCGGAACGATCCGTGGCGTCGGCGCGGTTCCCGTCCCGGTTCAGGCCGCGCCGGAGGATGGGTTCCAGCCGCGCGAGACCGCCCTTGCCGCAGCGGCACCCGGGGCCAAATCCCTGCTGATCAATTCGCCCAACAACCCCACGGGCGTCGTCTATACGCCGGAGACGCTTGCGGGCATCGCGCGGGTCGCATGCGACCGCGGGCTCTGGCTGATCTCGGACGAGGTTTACGACACCCAGGTCTGGCAGGGCGCCCATATCTCCCCGCGCGCCTTGCCCGGCATGGCCGCGCGCACCCTTGTGGTGGGCTCGCTCTCCAAAAGCCATGCGATGACCGGGTCGCGCCTTGGCTGGGTCGTGGGGCCTTCGGAGGTCATCGCCCATATGATCACGCTTGCCACCCACACCACCTATGGCGTGCCCGGCTACATTCAGGACGCGGGCCTTCATGCCCTTGGCCTCGGCGTGGAGTTCGAGGCCGGGATCGCCGCCCCCTTCCTGCGCCGCCGCGAGATCATCCTGACCCTTCTGGCGGGGCAGCAGGCGGTGCGCGCGGTCCCCGCGCAGGGGGCCATGTACGCCATGCTCGATATCCGCTCGACCGGGCTCAGCGGCGAGGAGTTTGCCGCGCGGGTTCTGGAGGCCGAAAAGATCGCCGTGATGCCCGGCGAAAGCTTCGGTGCCGCCGCGGCGGGCCATATACGTGTGGCGCTGACCCTGCCCGATGACCAGTTCGGGGAGGCCGCGAGCCGGCTGATCCGGTTCGCCAATCTTTGCGCGGCCCGGCGCGGTGCGGAATAGACGCCCGATTTCCGGCTCACCGGCCGCGGCAAGCGCGCTACTCTGCCCCCATGCTGATGACCACACCCGATTCTGACACGCTCTATACCGCCCTTCTGGCACGTGATCCGGCCTATGACGGGCAGGTCTTTGTCGGCGTCACGACGACAGGGATCTTTTGCCGCCTGAGCTGCCCAGCCCGCAAACCGAACCGCGCGAATTGCCGCTTTTTCGACAGTGCTGCCGCCTCCATCGGCGCGGGCTTTCGCCCCTGCAAGCGCTGCGACCCGCTGGCCCATGGCGACCCGATGGTGACGCGGCTTCTGGCCGCGCTGGAGGCCGAGCCGTCCCGCCGCTGGTCGGAGGCCGACATCATCGCCATGAAGATCGAGCCGTCCACCGCGCGGCGCGCCTTCAAACGGGCCTTCGGGCTGAGCTTTCTGGAAATGGCGCGGCACCGCCGTCTGGCGGCCGGGTTCACCACATTGGCCGCGGGCGGCCGGGTGATCGACGCGCAGATCGATGCGGGCTTCTCCTCCCCCGATGCGTTCCGTCAGGCCGTGATCCGGCGTCTGGGGCTGCCGCCCGGCCAGTTGCTCAAATCGGCCGAGTTGACCGCCGACTGGATCGCCACCCCCGTCGGCCCGATGATCGCCGTGGCCAGTCGCCACGCGCTCCATCTGCTGGAGTTCTTCGACCGCAAGGCCCTGCCCGCCGCGCTGCGCCGGCTTCTGTTGGACAGCCACGGCAGGCTCGGCTTTGGCAGGACCGATCTGATCGACCGGCTGGAGCGCGCGCTGCACCTCTATTTCAGCGGCGGTTCCGCCCGGTTCGACCTGCCGCTTCGGCAACCGGGCAGCGTCTTTCAGCAATCGGTCTGGGCCGAGCTGCAACGCATCCCGGCGGGTGAACGGCGCAGCTATGGCCAGCTTGCCGAAGCGCTCGGCCGCCCCGATGCGGTGCGCGCCGTCGCCCGCGCCAACGGCGCCAACACCCTTGCCATTCTGGTGCCCTGCCACCGGATCACCGGGGCCGACGGGGGCCTGACCGGCTATGGCGGCGGACTCTGGCGCAAGGATCACCTGCTGACACTCGAACGACAATATGAAGATCAGAAAAGGACATCGACATGAGCCGTCACGACCCCGGACGCGCCTTTCGCGCGCTTCATCAACCCGGCAATCCGTTCATCCTCGCCAATGCGTGGGATGCGGGCAGCGCCCGGATGCTGGCCGGCCTTGGCGCACAGGCTATCGGCACATCCTCGGCCGCCCATGCCTTCACCCTTGGCCGCCCCGATGGCGGCACGCTCACCCGTGACGAGGCGCTGGCCCACGCCGTGGATCTGGTCGCGGCCACGCCCCTGCCCGTATCGGGCGATTTCGAGAACGGCTTCGGCGATGGCCCCGAGGACAGCGCCGAAACGGTGCGGCTCTCGGTCGAGGCAGGGCTTGCGGGCATCTCCATCGAGGATACGGCCTTCCCCTCGGGCAAGCCCTATGCCTTTCCGGACGCGGTGGACAGGATCCGGGCCGCGTCTGCGGCCGCCCGTGCGTCGGCCCGGGATTTCGTGCTGTGCGCACGGGCCGACGGGGTCATGACCGGGCAATACGATATGGAAGAGGCGCTGCGCCGCTGCCTGGCCTATGCCGAGGCCGGGGCCGATTGCGTCTATACGCCGATGCCGCCCGATCTGTCCGATATCGCCCGGCTCTGTGCGGCAAGCCCAGTGCCCGTCAACGCCCTGGCCGCGGGCCGGTTCGCCGGAATTCCCCGGGCCGATTATGCCGCCGCGGGGGTGGCGCGCATCTCGCTTGGGTCCGCCCTTGCACGGGTCACGCACCGGGTGATCCATGATGCCGCGGAGGCCATGTTCGATCATGGCGATTTCACGCCCCTGATCCGGGGGATTTCCAGCGACAGGGTCGACGCGCTGCTGCGCGGAGAGGACTGAGACGATACCACCAAAAAGGGCGGACCGCACATTCGCGGCCCGCCCCTTGTTTCATTAAGTGCGGATCGGATCAGAACCGGTAGGACACCCGCGCGCTGATCGTGGTCACGTCCACGTCGATGCCGGTGGAGTCGAAATCTTCGAACTCGTGATACAGGATCTCGCCGCCGACCAGCCAGCTGTTGCCCAGATCATAGGCAAGGCCCGCGCCCGCCAGCCAGCCGGTGTCGTCATAATCGACGCCACCGATATTGGCTGCCGCATTGGCCGCACCCACGGTGCCGTAGATAAGCGTGTTGCCCGCGTCCCAACCGGCACGCAGTTTCAGCCGGCCGACCTCGTCAATCGTGCCGGCGCCTGCGTCCAGTTCCATCTCCGAGAAATCATAGTCGATTTCGGCACCGATCACGGTGTTCCCGAAATCCCACATATAGCCGCCGTGAATACCGGCAAACCCGCCATCGCCATCCACGTTGGCCGCTCCGCCGGTGCCGACGTCACCAAAGCCGAGCTGTCCACCGAGATAGAAACCGGTCCAGTCATTGCCGGCAAAAACCGGCGCAGGCTGTGCAACAACCACAGGCTGTTCCATCGGCGCCGGGTCAAGGTTGCCTGCCAGTGCCGGGCCTGTTCCGGCGGCCACGACAAAGGCCATGGGCAAAGCAAAGATATGTCGTTTTCGCATCGGGCGACTCCTTTTTTGATGTCTTGCGCGATACGGCAGAACTTGGGGATATCCGCGGCCCGTTACGATGCACATTTCGATCATTTCTTTGAACCAGATCGTCAGAATCTGCGATCTGGCAATCACCCGCCGCCCGCGCGCGGGGATTTTGGCAAGTCTCAGCCGAGAGCGGCCGCCTCGGCCGCAAGGGCGGTGATCCGCGCCCAGTCCCCGCCTGCAACCGCATCGGCGGGCGCGACCCAGCTTCCTCCCGCGCAAAGCACGTTCGGCAGGGCCAGATACTCCGCCGCATTGCCGGGCGACACCCCGCCGGTGGGGCAGAAGGAAACCTGCGGGATCGGCGCGCCGATGGCTTTCAGCGCAGGCGCCCCGCCCGAAGCCTCGGCGGGAAAGAATTTCAGCATGTCATAGCCCCGCTCGAAAAGCGCCATCACCTCGGAGGCGGTGGCCGCGCCGGGCAGAAGCGGCAGATCGGCGTCCTCACAGGCGGCCAGAAGCCGGTCGGTCGCCCCGGGGGCCACGCCGAATTGCGCGCCCGCATCCTTGGCCGCCCCGACATCCGCGGGGGTCAGCAACGTGCCCGCCCCTACGACGCCGCCCGGCACCCGGGCCATTTCCGCGATGACCTCCAGCGCGGCGGGGGTTCGCAACGTCACCTCCAGCGCGGGCAGACCCCCGGCCACCAGCGCCTCGGCCAGCGGGCGCGCATGGGCTGCGTCCTCCACCACGAGGACCGGGACGATCGGCGCCATCTGGCAGATCTTGCGGGTGGTCTGGCTGGCCTGCAAAGGGGTCATCCTGTCGTCCTTTTCACTCGGGGGGGTGGCTCCGGCGAAACCGGAAGCCTGCCACAGGGATACGCAGGCCGCGGCGCCTAGACAACCACGCCCGCGCCATCGGCGGCGGAACCGGCCGTCCGGCGAAAGATCTCGAACATCTCCCGCCCGATGCCATGGGAATTGGCCGACAGATCCGGCGTGGCGGGGGCGCGGTCCTCGACGCCCTCGGTCAGAACCTCCAGCACGCCCCTTGTGGCATCGACCCGGATGATATCGCCATCCTCAAGCTTGCCGATCAGCCCTCCGTCCAGCGCCTCGGGGGCCACATGAATGGCCGACGGCACCTTGCCCGACGCCCCGGACATCCGCCCGTCGGTGACCAGCGCAACCTTGTGGCCCCGATCCTGCAGCACCGCAAGAACCGGTGTCAGCGCGTGCAGTTCGGGCATCCCGTTCGACTTCGGACCCTGAAACCGGACAACCACGATAACATCGCGATTGAGTTCGTTGTTCTGAAAGGCTTTCTTGACGTCGGCCTGACTCTCGAAAATCGCCGCCGGCGCCTCGATCACATGGCGCTCGGGCGCAACGGCGGAGACTTTCATGATCCCCCGGCCCAGATTGCCGCGCAGTTCGGCCAGCCCGCCGGTCCGCTGGAACGGGTCGGTTGCCGGGCGAAGAATCTTCGTGTTGAGGCTCTCCCCCGCGCCGTCCTCATAGACCAGCACGCCGTCCTTCAGCTTCGGCTCTTGCGCATAGCGATGCAGGCCCGTGCCCGCCACCGTTTCGGTATCGGGATGCAGCAGGCCCGCCTCCAGCAACTCGCCGATCATGTAGCCAAGCCCGCCGGCGGCATGGAAATGGTTCACATCCGCCAGACCGTTGGGATAGACCCGCGCCATCAACGGAGTGACCGCGGAAATCTCGGCGAAATCGGAACAGTCAAGGATCACGCCCGCCGCCCGCGCCATCGCCACCAGATGGATCACCAGATTGGTGGACCCGCCCGTCGCCATCAGGCCCACAATGCCGTTCACGAAGGCCCTTTCGTCCAGAATATCGCAAACCGGGCGATAGTCGTTGCCCAGCCCTGTGATCGAGACGGCCCGCTCCGCCGCCGCCGCGGTCAGCGCCTCGCGCAGCGGCGTGCCGGGGTTGACGAAACTGGCGCCCGGCAGGTGCAGCCCCATGAATTCCATCAGCATCTGATTGGAATTGGCCGTGCCGTAAAAGGTGCAGGTTCCGGGGCCGTGATAGCTGTCCATCTCGGCTTTCATGAGCACGTCACGCCCCACCTCGCCCGCGGCAAACTGCTGGCGAACCCTGGATTTTTCATCGTTGGGCAGGCCGGAGACCATCGGCCCGGCAGGAATGAAGATACCCGGCAGATAGCCGAAAGTGGCCGCCGCGATGACCAGACCGGGAACGATCTTGTCGCAGACACCCAGATAGACCGCCGCATCGAACGTGTTGTGCGACAGCGCTACACCCGTGGCCAGCGCGATCACGTCGCGGGAAAACAGGCTCAGTTCCATGCCCACCTGTCCCTGGGTGACCCCGTCGCACATCGCGGGTACGCCGCCGGCCACCTGCGCGGTCGCGCCTGCGGCGCGCGCGGCATCCTTGATCTTCTGCGGATAGGTCTCGAAAGGCTGGTGGGCGCTTAGCATGTCGTTATAGGCGGTCACGATCCCCAGATTGGGCACTCTCGCATCCACCAGCGCGTCCTTGTCGGCGCCCATCGCGGCATAGGCATGGGCCTGGTTGCCGCAACTCAGATGCGCCCGGCGCGGGCCATCCTCTGCGGCGCGACGCATGCGCTCCATGTAGATGCTGCGCGTCTTGCGGGAACGGTCCTGAATGCGGGCGGTGATATCGGCAATACGGGCGTCGAGGGGCATGGGTGTCTCCTGGCATCGGCTTGAGGCACTCTAACCTGTTAGCGCTAACAATTCCAGAGGGGCCGCGCCAGAAATCTGCGCCCCCGCTTTGGGCGATCTCGAAGGCCAGCCGCCGGAACGGGTTGCAAAAAATCACGATCCTGCATTTTTTCGTAACCTGTCTGCGTTCAGGCTGGCATGCGCAGCGCCCCGTCAAGGCGGATCGTCTCGCCGTTCAGATAGGGGCAGGTCAGGATGAACGCCGCCAGCCGGGCGAATTCCTCGGGCCTTCCCAGCCGCTTGGGAAAGATCACGTCGGCGGCGAGGCCATCCATGATGTCCTGCCCCAAACCTTCCAGCATCGGCGTGTGGAATATGCCCGGCGCAATCGCGCAGCAGCGGATACCAAGCGAGGCCAGATCGCGGGCAACCGGCAGGGACATCCCCGCGACACCCGCCTTGGAGGCCGCATAGGCCGCCTGCCCTTTCTGCCCTTCGAAAGCCGCGACCGAGGCCGTGTTGACGATCACCCCCCGCTCGCCATCGTCATTGGGGGTATTCCTGGCCATTTCCGCCGCCGCCAGACGCAGAACATTGAAGGCCCCGACAAGGTTGATGTCGATCGTGCGCTGAAACCGGTCCAGCGGGTGCGGCCCGTCGCGCCCCACAGTCTTGGCCCCCGTGGCGATGCCCGCGCAATTGATGACGGCGGTAAGGCCCCCCATCGCCTCGGCGGCCTCCGCCACCGCGCTGACGGTTGCGGCGTCTTCGGTCACATCGACCTCGGCAAAGCGAACCCCGGAAAGCTCGTCCGCCACGGCGGACCCGCGCGCGGCCTCCAGATCGAAGATCGTCACCTGCGCGCCCTGCCCGGCAAGATGACGCACGCAGGCCTCCCCTAGCCCGGACGCCCCGCCGGTGACGATGGCCTTGGCCGTTGAAATCTCCATCTTCGCGGTCCTTGCATATGAACTGAACGGGAGTTCATTTATCGCCAACCCGTCGCAGGTTCAATTGTCCGACGCAAACCGGCCACGTGCAACAAGCGGATGCAAAGATATGAACCGCGCGAGAGGCGTAACGGGACGCATTCACGCCCCGACGTCCGATCCTTTGCCGGCGTCAGACGCGATGCCGCCGGGGTCTTCACGACGCACTTCGAAACCGGACCGCCTCGCCCCGGGCAACGGCCACACCCTCAATGCGGCTGCACACCGGGCAGGAAAACCGGCTGGTCGCGGTAGTGGAGCGAGATGCCGTCCTTGAACACATGCACCTTGGCCGGATCGGCCGTCAGTTTCACATCCGTGCGGCGGACATTGGAGTGGATGCCCTGCAACTTGCCGATGACCGGGTCATGCTCCGGCGCGGATTTCTCGAAATAGAGCAACGTCACCTCCCCCAGAGCCTCGGTGATCTCAACGGTTCCGTGATAGGCGAAATCGGTGCCGTCGGTGGCGACCATGTCTTCCGGCCGGATGCCCACATTCACCTTCGCGCCCATGTCTTCCGGTTTGGACGGATAGTGAGAGGTGATCGTCCCGCCCCCTTCGTTCAGTTTCAGGGTCGTGATCTCGCCCGTCCCGACGATTTCACCACCCAGAAGGTTCATGGCGGGCGACCCGATGAACTGGGCCACGAATTCGCTGTTCGGCTTCTCGTAGAGCTGCAGCGGCGAGCCGACCTGCGCGACACCGCCGCCCGCCAGAACCACGATCCGCGTGGCGAGGGTCATCGCCTCCACCTGATCGTGGGTCACGTAGATCATCGTGCTGTCGGGCATCTGCTCCTTCAGCTGCGCGATCTCCAGCCGGGTGGCAACGCGCAGGGCCGCATCCAGATTGGAAAGCGGCTCGTCGAAGAGATAGACCTTGGGGTCGCGCACGATGGAGCGCCCGATGGCGACCCGCTGGCGCTGCCCACCCGAAAGCGCCTTTGGCAGACGGTCCAGGAACTGGGTGAGTTGCAGCTTGTCGGCCGCCGCCTTCACCGCCTCGTCGATCTCATCCTTGGTCTTGCCCGCGATTTTCAGGGCGAAGGCCATATTGTCGCGCACGGTCATGTGCGGGTAAAGCGCGTAGGACTGGAACACCATGGCGATGCCGCGTTCGGATGGCGGTACGTCGTTGACCACCTGCCCGTCGATTTCCAGCGTGCCTTCGGTGATCTTCTCCAGCCCCGCGACCATGCGCAGAAGCGTGGACTTGCCACAGCCGGACGGACCGACAAAGACGATCAGTTCCCCCTGCTCGATGTCCAGGTTGATGTCACTGAGCACCCGAACATCGCCATAGGCTTTGGCGACATCTGTCATCTTCAGCTCGGCCATTGGTTTTTCCTCCCTCTTGTCTTCGTTTTGCGGCCGTCAGGTCGCAGCATCCTGAACGCCGAAATAGGCTTGATAGGGCGGCAGCGTCACCTCCCCCTCGGTATTTGCGATCGCGGTGAAGGGCGCGCCCTTGTCTTCGCGCCAGTCGCCTTCGGGCAATGTCGCGGGCTGGGCCATGTTGGTCAGGTTGAAGGCGCAGAAAATCCGCAACCCGTCCTGTTCGCGAATGAATGACACGATCCCGCCATCGGCCTGAACCATGGTGAACGACCCCTTGGACAGCGCCGGATAGGAGCGGCGGAACCGGATCATCGACCGGTAGAACGCCATCGTGCTGTCGGGCTCCCGGCCCTGATTGGCAACCGACCGGCTCAGATGTTCGACCGCCATCGGCAGCCAGGGTTTCGCATCGGAAAATCCGCCATTCTGATTGTCGCTGACCCACGGCATCGGCGTCCGGCAACCGTCGCGTCCCTTGAACTTGGGCCAGAAGCGGATGCCATAGGGATCCTGCAGATCCTCGTAGGAAACATAGGCCTCGGTCAGGCCAAGCTCTTCGCCCTGATAGAGACAGACCGACCCGCGCAGGCACAGAAGCAGGGCCGCGTAGACGCGGCGCGCCTCCTCGCCCAGGTTCCAGCGCGAGGGGTGGCGCATCACGTCGTGATTGGAAAACGCCCAACAGGCCCAGCCATCGCCGATGGCGGTCTCGTAATCGGTGATCACCTTGCCCACGCGTTCGGGCGTGGGCGCGATCCCCGAGAGGAACTCGAAACTGTAGCACATGTGGATCTTGTCGCCGCCGGATGTGTATTCGGCCTGAAGCTGCAGCCCGTATTGGCCGTCCCCCACCTCGCCCACCGCGGCGGCGGCGGGGTATTCATCCAGCAGCGCGCGCAGACGGCGCAGGAAATTCAGGTTCTCCGGCTGGTTCTTGTCATAGATGTGATCCTGCCAGTTATACGGGTTCACCTCGGGCGCGATGGTCGAGTTGCGGCTCTCCGGTGCCAGCGGGGGGTTGTCGCGCAACTGCTGGTCGTGGAAGTAGAAATTGATCGTATCAAGCCGGAAACCATCCACCCCGCGATCCAGCCAGAACCGGGCCACGTCCAGCATCTCCTGCTGCACGGCGGGGTTGTGCATGTTCAGATCGGGCTGCTCTTTCAGGAAATTGTGCAGATAGTACTGCATCCGGTCGCCCGACCATTCCCAGGCCGAGCCGCCGAAGATCGACAGCCAGTTGTTCGGGGGCGAGCCGTCGGGCTTGGCATCGGCCCAGACATACCAGTCGGTTCTCGCATTCTCGCGGCTGGTCTGACTTTCCTGGAACCAGGCGTGCTGGTTCGAGGTGTGGCTGAGAACGAGATCGATCAGAACCTTCAGGCCCAGATCGTGGGCCCGGCCGATCAGCGCATCGAAATCTCCAAGGGAGCCGAACATCGGATCCACGTCGCGGTAATCGCTGACATCATATCCGAAATCCAGCATCGGGGAGCGGAAGAACGGACTGATCCAGATCGCATCCACCCCAAGCTCGGCAATATGGGGCAGCCGGTGGATGATGCCGGCCAGATCGCCGATGCCATCATGGTTGGAGTCCTGAAAGCTGCGGGGGTAGATCTGATAGATCACCGCGCCGCGCCACCAGTCCTTGTCATGCGCCATCACTGTTTGCGGCGCGAGATCCTGCATCAGGTTCATCAGTGGTTCAGACCTTTACTTGACGGAGCCGGCCAGAAGACCGCGCACCAGATACCGTTGCATCGAAAAGAAAACCAGAAGCGGCACCGCGATGGAGACGAAAGCCGCCGCCGCAAGAATGCCCCAGTCGCCGCCGCGGGACCCCAGAAGGTCATCGGCGATCCGCACCGTCATCACCCAGCTTTCATCGCTGGAGGGCAGGAACACCTTGGCGACCAGAAGGTCGTTCCAGGTCCACAGGAACTGGAAGATCGCGAAACTGGCCAGAGCGGGGAAGCTGAGCGGAAGGATGATCTTGGTGAAAATCTGGAAATCCGTCGCCCCGTCGACCTTGGCGCTTTCGATGATATCGCGCGGCAGGCCGACCATGTAGTTTCGCAGAAGATAGATCGCGAGCGGCAGGCCGAATCCGGTATGGGCAAGCCAGATGCCGACAAAGCTTTGCCCAATGCCGATCTGCTGATGCAGGCTGAGCAGCGGCACAAGCGCCAGTTGCAGCGGCACGACGAGCAGCCCCACGACCGCGGCGATCAGCAGTCCGCGACCGGGGAAATCCATCCAGGCAAGGGCGTAGGCCGCGAAGGCCGCGATCAGGATCGGGATGACCGTGGCCGGAATGGTCACCGTCAGCGTGTTGATGAAGGCCTGCCCCATGCCATCCCCGCCCAGAACCGTATCGTAATTGGCGGTGGTGAATTCCGGCGGGGTTTCGGCCATGACGTAAAGCCGCGGCGGACGCTCGCTCGGGTCTTCGTTGGTGGTGAAGACATAGGATCCGTCTTCGTTGATCACCAGCGTCCCGCCATCGCGGTTGGGCACCTCTTCGCCGGCCGCATAGGCGCCCGGATCGCGCCCGGTCGTCCCGAAGGCCGAAATCGGCGGGTGATCTGTGCCTTCGGGGAAGGCCTCCGCCATCTCGGAGGCGGCGAAGACATTGCCCTCGATCACCCAGAGATCGCCGGTCCGGGTGATGTCGCCCTCGGCGCGCAGGCGGTAGGCCTGTTCAACCGGCAGCGGCGCCTGCCACCAGGCAGAAACGGAGATCTGGTCCCGGTCGCGGAACGAGGAGACCAGTAGCCCGATTGTCGGGATCAGCCAGAGGACCACGAGGAACACGACCGAGATGTTCACGGCCCAGGTGAGCGAGGATTTGGTACCGGCAATATTGTCCATGTCTCTTATCCTCTTTCAGCGCATTTCTTTACGGGCTTGCACGATATTCCAGATCATGACCGGCAGAACCACCAGCATGATCACGAAGGCCACGGCCGTCGCCCGCCCGTCATCGCGGAACATGAAGCTCATCATGTAACTGGGCAGGATCTCGGTTCCGAAATTGCCGCCCGTCATGGTGTAGACGATATCGAAAACCTTCAGCACAAGGATCGTGATCGTCGTCCAGACCACCACGATCGTACCCATGATCTGCGGCACCTTGATCTTGAAGAACACCTGAAACGGGTTCGCGCCGTCGATGATCGCGGCCTCCACCGTTTCTTCGGGGATGCCGCGCAGCGCGGCGGACAGGATCACCATGGCAAAGCCGGTCTGGATCCAGATCAGGATCACCATCAGGAAAAAATTGTTCCAGAACGGGATCTGCATCGGGTCGACGCTGTCCATGCCCATGCTGGCGCGGATCGCGTTGATGATCCCGATATCGGGGTCATTCGCGTAGACGAACTTCCAGATCAGCGAGGCGCCCACGAAGGAGATCGCCATCGGCATGAAGATCAGGGATTTGGCGATGTTGCCCCAGCTCAGCCTGTCGGTCAGTTGCGCCACCAGAAGTCCAAGGAAGGTCGCCATCGCGGGGACGACCAGAACCCAGAGGAAATTGTTGAAAAACGCGGTGCGGAAGGTTTCGTCCGCGATCAGGTTGGCATAGTTTCCGAACCCGATGAACTCGTTGCCCGCCCGGTTGTAGAGCGACCGGATGAAGCTGCCGACCACCGGATAGACCAGATAGAGGCCAAGCGCGAAGATCGCTGGAAACAGGAACAGCCAAGGTCGCACGGCATTGGCGCGGTTGATGTTGCGCCCGGCATCGTTGCCGCGCGCGGGGAAGATCACCTTGTCGAGGATCAGATTGGCGAAATAGAAGTATCCGATACACCCCCCCACGCCGATGACGATGGTGATCGCACCTTGCAGCATTGGTGACATGAGACCCTCCCTTAAGCCTGCCGGCCTGTCGGCCCGATGACGGCTTGCTGTTGTCGTGGTTGCCCCGGCCCGCGCGCAGTCGGCGCGGGCCGGGCTGTATTAGGCCGGATGACCGGTTATTGGATCGAGTCCCACCGTTCCTGGATCATCGTCGCCACGTCGGCGGCATCCGCCCCGGTGGTGTAATCGACCATGCCGGACCAGAACACGCCCTGCCCGATCTCACCCGGCATCAGGTCGGATGCGTCGAAGCGGAAGGTGGTCGCGTTCAGCAGGATGTCGTTCATCTGCCGCGCGGCGTCGGTGCCGAAAAGCTCGGTATTGACCCCGTCATGAGGTGTCAGGAACCCGGTCTGGGCCATCCAGACTTCATGCGCGATGGGGGTTTTCACGAACTCGATCCAGGCATGCGCCGCGGGCGAGTCGTCGGTGATGGCCATCAATGTGCCCGCACCCAACACCGGCTGCCCCAGATCCTGACCTTCATAGGCCGGGAAGTAGAAGAAATCCGAATCGGCGCCCTCGGGGAAGAACGTGGGAATGAACGACGCCTGGCGGTGCATGTAGCATTCCGGCGGGAAGGAGAAGAGACCGCCGGGGCTGTCGCGGAAGTCGGTCGAGGCGACGGCGGCCGCACCGCCGTTCACGTAGTCGTCGTTCCGCGCAAAACTGCCGAACTCCTCGATCGCGGCCACGACGCGTTCGTCGTTGAACGGGATCTCGTTGGCAACCCATGCATCATAGACCTCGGGCGGCTGCGTGCGCAGCATCATGTCCTCGACCCAGTCGGTCGCGGGCCAGCCCGTGGCCGCGCCGGACCCAAGCCCGATGCACCAGGGCGTGCCGCCATCGGCAACGATCTGATCGGTCAGCGCGCGCAGATCTTCCATGGTTTCGGGAATGTCATACCCGGCCTCGTCGAAGGCTTCGGGCGAATACCAGACCAGCGATTTCACATCGACCTTGTAGAAGAAGCCGAAGAGCTCATCGGCCCCGTCCGGATTGGCATAGGTGCCCAGATCGACCCAGGATTGCCCGGCGGCGTAGTTTTCGCGCACCCAGTCCGAGGTGCCATCGGCCAGCGGCGTCAGGAACCCGCGCGCGGCCATGTCCGCAGCCAGGCCCGGTTGCGGGAAGACGGCGATGTTGGGGGCCGATCTCGCCTGCGCCGCGATCACGATATCCTGTTCGAAACTGTCCGAACCGGAATACTGCACCGTCGCGCCGGTCGCTTCCTCGAAATAGGCCGCCACGCTTTCCACCAGTTCCGCATCCAGCCCCGTCCAGGGGCCGGTCATCGTCAGGGTCTGGCCGCTCAGATCATGGGCCTCGGCAAAGGCTTCGAAGCTGTCCCAGTTGAAGTCGCCCTCCCCGATCGGGAAAATCAGATGTCCGTCGGCCTGCGCCATTCCGGCGGTCAGCGCCAGAAGCGCAGCACCGGTATAGAATGAATTCTTCATTGGTACCTCCCAGTTGATGCGACCCCGTGGTGGTCGCGTGGTATCCCAGTGCCTCAAAGCTGCGTTCAAAGCGCTTTGAGCATATGGCACACTCAATCAAGCCGTCTTACGAGTCAATCCGCCTTCTTCCATCACCCTGAAAAATAATGAGTTATTGTGCAGGTGCAGAAAAATCCGGCAGGTTTGAATCTTTGACAAGAGACCATCGGCATGGCTAGTCTTGGGCTCCTTTCCGAAGCGCTTTGGGTCCAGATTGGCAATGAATCTCAAACAATTGGCCGAGTCGTTGAACCTGTCCCAGACCACGGTCAGCCGGGCCCTGAACGGCTATCCCGAGGTGCGCGAGGAAACCCGCGCGCGGGTTCTGGCCGCGGCGCAGGCCGCAAACTATCAGCCCAACTCCCGCGCCCGGCGTCTGGCCACGGGGCGTGCGATGACCATCGGCCATGTCATTCCGCTGGCCGGCAAGACCGAGATGGTCAACCCGATCTTCGCCGATTTTCTGGCCGGTGCGGGCGAGGTCTATGCCAACGAGGGGTATGATCTGCTTCTCTCCATCGTCTCGGACGGCGAGGCGGAACGCGCCTACCGGCAGATGGCGGCCAACGGGTCGGTCGATGGCGTCATGGTCCAGTCGCCGGAAACCGACGATACGCGGATCGCGCTTCTGCGGGAGCTTGGCCTGCCGTTTCTGGTTCATGGCCGCACCCAGAACCCCGACGGATACAGCTGGCTGGACGTGGCCAACAAATCCGCCTTTCGCAAGGCCACCAACTTCCTGCTGGATCTGGGCCACAGGCGGATCGCGCTGATCAACGGGCAGGAAAATCTGGACTTCGCCGCCCGCCGCCGCGCCGGCTATGCGGAGGCGATATGGTCCCGCGGCATGGCCCCCAACCCCGACTGGATGCGCGCCGATGTCATGACCGAAGGCTTCGGCTATGTCGCGGCGTCGCAGATGCTGGATCTGGCCGAAACGCCCACGGCCTTTCTCGTCTCCTCCGTGATCCCCGCGATCGGGGTCCGGCGGGCTGTGGTGGAGCGCGGGCTGGTTCTGGGCCGCGATATCTCTCTGGTCACCCATGACGATGTGCTGTCCTATATGAACAACGATGCAGATGGCCCGGCCTTTACGGCCACCCGGTCCTCGATCCGCGGCGCGGGTCAGCGCTGCGCGGAAATCCTGATCGACCTCATCCGCAAACCCAACCAGCCCCATGTGCAGGAGTTGTGGGAAACGGAGCTGACCGTGGGCCGGTCCACAGGCCCGGCCCCGGCCGGCTGACACCAGGGAAGACACCGCATGAAGATGCCCCTCAGCCGCGCCGATTTTCCCGAAGGCTTCGTCTTCGGCACGGCCACCTCCTCCTATCAGATCGAAGGCCACGGCTTCGGCGGCGCGGGGCCCACCCATTGGGACAGCTTTGCCGCGACGCCCGGCAATGTGGTGCGGGCGGAAAACGGGGCCGTCGCCTGCGACCATTACCACCGGCTGGAGGAGGATCTTGACCTGCTGGCCGGACTGGGCGCCGATGCCTACCGGTTCTCCACCTCCTGGGCGCGGGTTCTGCCCGAGGGGCGGGGCACGGTGAACGAGGCGGGGCTCGATTTCTACGACCGGCTGGTCGACGGGCTTCTGGCGCGCGGCATCAAACCGGCGGCCACGCTCTATCACTGGGAGCTTCCAAGCGCGCTGGCCGATCTGGGCGGGTGGCGCAACCGGGATATCGCCGGCTGGTTCGGCGATTTCACCGCCGTGATCATGGGCCGCATCGGGGATCGCGTCTGGTCGGCGGCCCCGATAAACGAACCCTGGTGCGTCGGGTGGCTCAGCCATTTCGACGGGCATCACGCGCCGGGCCTGCGCGACATACGCGCCACCGCGCGGGCGATGCATCACGTGCTTCTGGCCCATGGCCGCGCCACGGAGGTGATGCGCGGCCTGGGGATGCGGAACCTCGGCGCCGTCTGCAATTTCGAGTGGAGCGCGCCCGCCAATGACGACGCGGCCGCGACCGGGGCGGCGGCGACCTATGATGCGATCTACAACCGGTTCTTTCTGGGCGGCCTCTTCAAGCGGGCCTATCCGGCGGAGGCTCTGGCGGGTCTGGAGCCGCATCTGCCCGACGGCTGGCAGCACGACTTCGACAGCATTGCGCAACCGCTCGACTGGCTCGGGCTGAACTACTACACCCGCAAGCTGATCGACCACAGGCCCGGCCCCTGGCCCAATTATGCCGAGGTGGAGGGGCCGCTGGAGAAAACCCAGATGGGGTGGGAGATCTATCCCGACGGTCTGCGCGATTTCCTGATCCGGACGGCCCGCGACTATACCGGCGATCTGCCACTTTACGTCACCGAAAACGGGATGGCGAATGCCGACACCGCCGATCGGCCCGATATCGCCCGGATCGACTATCTCTCCCGCCACCTGAACGCCGCACGGGAAGCGATTGCCGAGGGCGTGCCGCTGCGCGGCTATTTCACCTGGTCGCTGATGGACAATTACGAATGGGCGCTTGGCTATGAAAAACGCTTCGGCCTGATCCATGTGGATTTCGACAGCTTGCAGCGAACACCGAAAGCATCCTATCAGGCACTGGCAGACTGGTGGCGCTGACCGCCCGACAAGCCATGCCCGAAACCCCGAAGGATCCGCATATGCCCTCTGCCCTGTCGCTTGTGGCCGATATCGGCGGCACCAACACCCGCGTGGCGCTGGCCAGCGGCAAGGTCGTGGATGCCGACAGCGTGCGCCGCTATGCCAATCGCGACGCCCCCGATCTGGCCCATGTGCTGCACCGCTATCTGGCCGACACGGGCACCGATCACGGGCAGATCACCGGGGTTTGCGTGGCGGCGGCGGGCCCGGTTCATGACGGGGTGGCCGATCTGACCAACCTGCCATGGCGTGTGGAACGCGCGATGCTGGCGCAGGTGTTGAGCGCCGAAAAAGTAGCCGTTCTGAACGATTTGCAGGCCCAGGGTCACGCGATCGGCCATCTCTCGCCGGAGATGATCAGGCCGGTCCTGTCCCAGCCCGAGGCAAGCGGACAGGCCGCGAAACTGGTGGTGGGTGTCGGCACCGGCTTCAATGCGGCACCTATCTACGACACAACGCTCGGCCGGTTCGTGCCGCCGTCGGAATGCGGGCATATCAGCCTGCCGCTTTGCGGCCCAGAAGGCGCGGCGCTGTCGGGGCATCTGCGCGATGCGCATGGGTTTGCCGCGGTTGAAGAAGCGCTCTCCGGGCGCGGGATCGAGGCGATCCATGTCTTCCTGCACAACCAGCGCATGTCGGCCGCCGACATCATGTCGGCGCTGGAGGACGGAAACTCCCGGGCGGAGGCGACCGCACGTCTGTTCGTGCGCATTCTGGGCACGGTTGTGGGCGATCTGGCCCTTGTGCACCTGCCCTTTGGCGGCATCTTTCTGGTGGGCGGGGTCAGCCGCGCCTTCGCGCCCTATCTGGACCGGTTCGGCTTTGCCGAGGCGATGCGCGCCAAAGGCCGGTTCGGGCCGTTTCTGGAGCAGTTCGGCGTGGCCGTCGTGTCGGATGACTACGCCGCGCTAACCGGCTGCGCCTCCCACCTGACCCACCTCTAGAAGGCGCTGTCCTTCACCGCCTCCATCGAGACATGGGTCGAACTGGAAGCAACATGGGGCAGCGCCGAGATCACCTCTCCCAGTACGCGGCGATAGCCGCGCATGTCGCTGGTGCGCACTTTCAGCAGGTAATCGAACGCCCCCGCAATCATGTGGCATTGCTCGATCTCGGGCACCTTGTGCACCGCTGCGTTGAACGCGCCAAGCGCGCCCTCGGTCGTGTCGGTCAGCTTGACCTCGACAAAGGCCACCTGATCCCGGTTCAGCTTGGCGGGATTCAGAACCGCCCGAAAGCCGAGGATATAGCCTTGCGCCTGAAGCCGCTTCACCCGGACCTGGCAGGGGCTCTTCGACAGACCGACCTTGCGGGCCAGATCGGTGACTGGAATCCGGCCTTCGGTGGACAATATCCGCAGGATCTTGCGATCAAATCCGTCAAGCTGCCCCGCATCCGGTTTATCTGGCATCTTTTTCCCCGTTCGATGTGCCTATTTCAGGACAAACGCCTGCCAGTTCGAAAAGTCAAGGCAGACCGCCCTGCCCGGCTTGCTGTAATCTGCGTCGAAACCGATCCTCATGAGGCCCCATATGGACCCGCTTGCCGCCCTTCGAACACGCATCCGCAGCCTGACCCACGCGCCGGAGGATGACGTCCTCACCGCGTTGATCGGGGAGGCCGCGCCGGATGCGGACACCCGCGCCGCCGCGGCCGCCCGGGGCGCAAGGCTGGTCCGCTCCCTGCGTTCCGACAGCACGCCGGGTCTGATGGAGGTGTTTCTCGCGGAGTACGGCCTGTCCACGCGAGAGGGCATCGCGCTGATGTGCCTGGCCGAGGCGTTGTTGCGCGTCCCCGATGCGGAAACCGTGGACGCGCTGATTGAAGACAAGATCGCGCCTTCGGAATGGGGAACGCATCTGGGCAAATCCTCCTCCTCTCTGGTCAATGCCTCGACCTGGGCACTGATGCTGACCGGCAAGGTGCTGCAGGATGGCGAGGGCATGGCGAATGTGCTGCGCGGCGCGGTGCGGCGCCTGGGCGAACCGGTGATCCGCGTGGCCGTGGGCCGGGCCATGCGCGAGATGGGGCAGCAATTCGTTCTGGGCCAGACCATGGACGAGGCCCTGAAGCGGGGCGGCAAGATGCAGATGAAGGGATACACCTATTCCTTTGATATGCTTGGCGAAGCCGCGATGACACAAGCGGATGCGGACGGGTTCTACAAATCCTATCGCGCGGCGATTTCGCGCCTGACGCCGGAATGCCGCTCGGATGACATTCGCGACAATCCCGGCATTTCGATCAAGCTGTCGGCGCTGCACCCCCGCTATGAAGTGTCTCAGCGCGACCGGGTGATGACGGAACTGGTGGACCGGACGCGGGCGCTGGCCCTGCAGGCGCGCAAGGCGGGCATGGGCCTCAATATCGACGCCGAAGAGGCCGACCGGCTGGACCTGTCGCTCGACGTGATCGAAGCCGTGCTGCGGGACGAGGCGTTGGCCGGATGGGACGGGTTCGGCGTTGTGGTTCAGGCCTATGGCAAGCGGGCGAGCGCGGTGATCGACTGGCTTTACGCGCTGGCCGAAAGCCTTGATCGCAAGATCATGCTGCGGCTCGTCAAGGGCGCCTATTGGGATACAGAGATCAAGCGCGCCCAGGTGGAAGGGTTGCGGAGCTTTCCGGTCTTTACCCGCAAACCCGCCACGGACGCCGCCTATCTGTGCTGCGCCAACAAGCTGCTTGGCATGACGGCCCGCATCTATCCGCAATTCGCGACCCATAACGCCCATACGGTCGGCGCAATCATCGAGATGAGCGACAATCCGCAAGCCTTTGAATTTCAACGGCTCCACGGCATGGGCGAGGCGCTGCACGATCAGGTGCTGAAATCCAACGCGACCCGCTGCCGGATCTATGCGCCGGTGGGGGCGCATCGCGATTTGCTTGCATATCTGGTGCGGCGTCTTCTGGAAAACGGGGCCAACTCCTCCTTCGTGCACCAGATCCTCGATGCGACTGTCGCTCCGGAGGAGGTTGCCACCGATCCCTTCGCGGCTCTGGAGGGTCTGGGGCCGAACCCGGCCGTCGTTCCGCCGGGCGACCTGTTCCAGCCCGAGCGCCGGAATGCGCGGGGCTGGGATCTGCACGATCCGGTCGATCTGGCAGAGATCGAAGCGGCGCGCGCGCCATATCGCACCCATCGCTGGACGGGCGCGCCCCTGATCGCGGGAGAGCTCGGCAATGGCCCCGCCCACGACGTGAAAAACCCCGCGGACCCATATGATATCGTGGGAAATCTGCGGGAGGCCACGGCGGATGACCTGAACGCCGCCCTATCAGCCGCCACCCCCTGGAACGCCGATACCGAAGATCGGGCCGAGGTACTCAATCGTGCCGCCGATCTTTACGAAGCGCATTTCGGCGAGATCTTTGCCCTTTTGGCGCGCGAGGCCGGAAAAACCCCCGCCGATGCCGTGGCCGAGCTGCGGGAAGCCGTCGATTTCCTGCGCTACTACGCGGCCCAGGCCCCCCGATTGACGGCGCCGGCCCGCGGCGTCTTCGCCTGCATCTCGCCCTGGAACTTCCCGCTTGCGATTTTCACCGGCCAGATCGCGGCGGCGCTGGCGGCAGGAAACGGCGTCATCGCGAAACCGGCGGAGGTGACGTCGCTTGTTGCGATCCGCGCGGTCGGCCTGCTGCACGAGGCCGGCGTCCGGCGCACCGCGTTGCAGCTTTTGCCGGGCCCCGGATCGGTGATCGGCGCGGGCCTGTCGTCGGATCCGCGCATCGCGGGCCTGTGCTTCACCGGCTCCACCGGCACCGCGCAGCGGATCAACCGGGCGATGGCCGGCGCGCTGGACCCCGCCGCACCGCTGATTGCGGAAACCGGCGGGCTGAACGCCATGATCGTGGACAGCACCGCCCTGCCGGAACAGGCGATCCGCGATATCGTGACATCCGCCTTTCAGTCGGCCGGACAGCGCTGTTCGGCGCTGCGGATGCTCTATGTGCAGGACGACATCGCCGGGCCTTTCCTCAACATGCTCCACGGCGCCATGGACGAACTGGTGATCGGCGATCCGTGGGAGTTGAAGACCGATCTCGGCCCGGTGATTTCGGAGGATGCACAAACCGATATCCGCCGCTACATCGCCGCGGCAAAGACCGACGGCCGCCTGCTGAAGACACTGCCGGCGCCGGCCGGTGGCCATTTCGTACCACCCTCGGTGATTGACCTGCCGGGCGGGATTGCCGCGCTGGAGCGGGAGGTATTCGGCCCGGTCCTGCATGTCGCCCGTTTCGCCGCCGACGAGATCGACGCCGTGGTCGATGCGATCAACGCAAAGGGCTACGGTCTGACCTTCGGAATGCACAGCCGGATCGACGACCGCGTGCAGGCGGTTTGCGCACGGCTGAAGGTGGGAAACACCTATATCAACCGCAATCAGATCGGCGCCATCGTCGGGTCGCAACCCTTTGGTGGGGAAGGTCTTTCCGGCACCGGGCCTAAGGCCGGCGGGCCCCATTACGTGCCACGCTTTGCCGCCGCCGAAACCCGGGCGAACCCCGTTGCGAGGGGCAAGCCGGTCACCGCAGCGGCGGTGCAGCAGGCGCTGGATGCGCTTGCGCCGTCCCGCAACATCGCCTTGTCCTCACAGGATCTGCCGGGGCCCACCGGCGAATCCAACCGTCTTTCGACCTTTGCGCGCGGCCGGGTTCTCTGCCTCGGTCCGAATGCGGAGGCGGCGGCCAGCCAGGCCCGGATCGCCCGTTCGATCGGCTGCATGGCACTGCCGGTCGCACCAGATGTGACGGACGGCCTCGACGGCATCATCCCGCCCGAGGTGCTGACGGACATCACCGGCTTCGACGCCGTGATAATCTGGGCGGACGCGGAGACCACCCGCCCCTTGCGGCAGGCGCTGGCGTCGCGGGAGGGCGCGCTGATCCCGCTCATCACCGAGGCCAACCCGATACCGCGCCTGATCATCGAGCGTCATATCTGCATCGACACCACCGCAGCCGGTGGCAATGCCTCGCTTCTGGCGGCTTCGGGATAGGCTTGCCAAGCGCGCCCAGCCATCTTAGCAGGCAGGGATGACGAAACCGGACCGGCAGATGTTGAACGCCCTTCTGGGCCATCAGATCGGCACGGTCGAGATTGCCGATGCGGCACGATCGGGCCGGTCCGGGATTGCGGGCTGGTATCTGGACGATCTGCGGCTGAGTTGCGCCGACGGCACGTCCATACCGGCCTTTTTCCTCCATCCGCCCAAGGGCGCGCCGCCCGCAAGGGCAGTTGTCTATTGCCACGCCCACGGCAACAACTACGGCGTCGGACGGGATGAATTGATCCGGGGCCGCCCGGCGCTTCAGGCCCCCTATGCGGCGGATCTCGCGACCCGAAACATCGCTGCATTGTGCATGGAGATGCCTTGTTTCGGGGAACGGGCCAGGCCCGGCGAGACCGCGCTGGCCAAGGCCGGGTTATGGTCGGGCAAACCGCTTTTCGGGCGTATGCTGGCCGAACTTGCCGCAGGGCTTGGCTGGCTTGCCGCACAGCCCGAGATCGACGCGGGCAGGCTTGGCGCCATGGGCCTCTCGATGGGCGGCACCCATGCCTGGTGGCTTGCGGCGCTGGATGCGCGGATCAGGGCGGTTGCGCATATGTGCTGCTTCGCGGATCTGGAAACGCTGGTGGATCTGGGGGCGCATGACGGGCACGGGATCTACATGATGGTGCCGGGCCTGTTGCCACGGGCACGGTCGGGGCAGATCGCCGGGCTTGTGGCCCCGCGCGCACAACTGGTCTGCGCCGGACTTCAGGACTGGAGCACGCCCGCGACGGCGCTTGATGCAGGGCTGGTGGATCTGCGCGCGGCCTATCGCATCTCCGGCTCGGAGACTACCCTGGAGACCCATATCGAGGAGGATCTGGGTCACGCGGAAAGTGCGGCAATGCGGGCAAGGGTTCTTGATTTTCTCGACCGGCGGCTTTGATCGCGCGCCTACTCGAAATAGTCGCCATCGGCATCGCGCAGATCCGTGATCAGGTCCAGCACCGAGGCAAGATGCCGGGCCATCGCGGCCTGCGCCTCTTCCGGATCGCGCGCGCGCACCGCGTTCAGGATATCCCGATGTTCCGAGAGAAGCCGCGCCTTGTGGCCCCGATCACTGAGCGCCAGTACCCGCAGCCGATCCAGCGGTGTCTTTTCCTGCGCCAGCAGCATGGCCGTTCGCGGGTAGCCGGTGGCTGCCGCAAGAAGGGCGTGAAACCGGTCGTCCTGCGCCTGAAAGTCCAGATCATTATTGTCAGCGATCGCAGTAACCTGCCGGGATATACTCATCTTGATGCGGTCAAGATACTCCGCCCCCAGACCGATCTCGCACAGCCGGGTCACGACGGCCGTTTCAATCGCGCTGCGCAGAAATTGCGCCTCACGCAATCGCGTCTCGGACAGGCGGGTGACGAAATTGCCCCGGCTCGGGCGGGTCACGATCAGGCCGGCCTCCCGAAGGCGGGTAAACGCCTCTCGCACGGGCGTGCGGCTCGCGCCGAAGCGCTGCCCCACTTCGGTCTCCGATAGGAGACTGCCGGGGCGGATCTCCATTCGCAGAACCGCATCGCGCACCTGACGGAAGATCTGCTCCGCAGGGGGCGAAGCGGTCTCCAGTTCGGCAAACGGGATCGCGGCCAGATCCGCGGCATTCTTCTGTGCGGGCATGAAGCAGGCACCTCCCCACCAACCAGCATACCGGTATACAGGTTTATTGACAACGCGATTTGAACATGCAGAGATAGCAGCGATCCTGGGGGGAGATCGAAGACCATGGACAAGGCGTCGCTGACAGTCGCGATGATCGGTGTGGGCATGGTGGCCGCCACGCATCTGCGCGCACTCCGCGATGCGCGGCCTGCCCTGAGCCTTGCCGGGATCTGCGCCCGGCGCCCCCAAACTGCCGCCGCGTTCGCCGACAGGGCCGAAACAGAACTGGGCTACCGGCCCGCGATTTATGCCGACAGCGCGGCGGTTGCGGCGGACCCCGGTATCGACATAGCCCTGATCCTCACGCCGCCCGACGCGCGGCTGGAGTTGATTGCCCCGCTCGCCCGCGCGGGCAAGGCGATCTTGCTGGAAAAACCCTTGGCGCGAAATGCAAGCGAGGCCCGGGCGGTCGTCACCCTCTGCGAGGAGATGAACATCCCGCTCGGCGTCGTGTTTCAGCACCGGGTGCGGGCCGCCTCGCAACACGCGGCAGCGCTGGTGAACGCGGGCGATCTCGGCGCGCTCGGCCTGGTGGAAATAACCGTGCCCTGGTGGCGGGAGCAGGCCTATTACGACGAGCCCGGGCGCGGCACCTATGCGCGCGACGGTGGCGGGGTCCTCATTTCGCAGGCGATCCACACGATTGACCTTGCCCTCAGCCTGACCGGGCCGGTGACGGAGGTTCAGGCGATGACCGCGACCACCCGGTTCCACGAGATGGAAGCGGAAGATTTCGCCACCGCCGGGCTCAGGTTCGAAAACGGCGCCATCGGCTCGCTGGTTGCCTCCACGGCCAGCTTCCCGGGAGGCGCCGAGACCATCACCCTCCATTTCGAACGTGCCAGCCTGCATCTGGGCGAAGGGGTATTGACGGTCCACTGGCGCGACGGCCGCGAGGAGACCCATGGGGCAACCGCGGGAACCGGCGGCGGGGCTGATCCGATGGCCTTCACCCATGAGTGGCACAAGGGCATCCTGGAGGATTTCGCCGCCGCCTTGCGCGACGACCACCCGCCGATGATCACCGGCAGGCAGGCTCTGGACAGCCATCTGCTGATCGACGCCATCGCTTTGTCCGCACGTGAGGGTCGCACCGTAAGCTGCGGGGAAGTGGCATGAGTTTGCGGTTTGCAGCCCTCGGCCTCGATCATCGGCACATCTACGGGATGGCGGGGAACATGATCGGCGCGGGGGCCGAGTTCGCCGGCTGGTGGACCGAGGGCAACCCCAACACTCTGGACGGGTTCGGCAAGCGCTTTCCGGGCGTTCCGCGGGTGGCGGACAAGGCCGCGCTGCTCGACGACCCCGCGATCGATCTGGTCCTGATCTCCGCGATCCCTTGCGACCGTGCCGCCCTCGCCATCGCCGCGATGGAGGCGGGCAAGGACGTGATGGTGGACAAGCCCGGCTGTACCACATCGGCGCAGCTCGACGCGATCAAGGCCTGCGTGGCGAAGACCGGGCGGATCTGGTCGGTGGATTTCTCGGAACGGTTTGAGGTGCCGTGCGTCACCCGCGCCGCCGAACTGGTGGCCGAGGGGGCGATTGGCCGGGTGGTGCAAACCGTCGGGCTGGGTCCGCACCGGCTGAACCGCGCCTCCCGGCCGGAGTGGTTTTTCGACCGCGGGGCCTATGGCGGGATCCTGACCGATATCGCCAGCCACCAGATCGACCAGTTCCTGTTCTTCACCGGTTCCACCGATGCCGAGATCACGCTGGCCTCGGTCGGGAAGTTCGCCAATCAGAACGATCCCGGTCTGCAGGATTTCGGAGAGATCGCCCTTCGCTCGGATACCGGGCATGGCTATATCCGCGTCGATTGGTTCACGCCGGATGCGCTGCCCAACTGGGGCGACGGGCGGCTGACCATTCTGGGCACCGAAGGCTATATCGAGCTGCGGAAGTATGTGGATGTCGGCGGGCGCGCGGGGACCGATCATCTGCTGCTGGCGAACGGCACCCGCTGCGAGATGATCGACGCGTCCGATGCGGGCCTGCCCTATTTCGCGCGGCTTGCCCGCGATATCCGCGACCGGACGGAAACCGCAATGCCTCAGGCCCATGCTTTCAAGGTGATGGAGCTTGCGTTGCGCGCCCAGACCCTCGCGGAGGGGCGCGGATGATCCGGGTGGCGATCATCGGCGCGGGTATCGGCGCGGCCCATCTGGAAGGGTACCGCGCCCTGCCCGATCTGTTCGATGTCCGGGTGCTGTGCGATCTGGACGAGGCGCGGGCACGGCTGGTCGCGGGCGAGGGGCTGGCCATCGCCACGGATTTTTCCGCGATACTCGCCGATGACACGCTCGATCTGATCGACATCTGCCTGCCGCCGCATCTGCATTTCGAGATGTCTGCCGCGGCACTTCGGGCGGGCAAGCATGTGGTCTGCGAAAAACCGATGGTGCGGTCGCTGGCCGAGGCCGATGCGCTGGCCGATGTGGCGCGCGCTTCGGGCCGGGTGTTTTCGCCGGTTTTTCAGTACCGGTACGGCCCCGCCACCGCGCAGCTCGATGCGCTGATCGCCGCGGGCCTTGCCGGCAAGCCGCAGGTGGCGAGCCTTGAAACCCACTGGAACCGGGGCGCGGTCTATTACGAAACCCCGTGGCGGGGCACATGGGCCGGTGAAGCCGGCGGCGCGGTCCTGGGGCACGCGATCCACAATCATGACCTGCTTGGGCGGCACTTCGGGCCGGTCGCGCATCTGAGCGCGCAGGTTGCAACACGAATAAACAGCATAGAAACGGATGATTGCGCCGCAATCCTCATGCAGTTCGAAAATGGTGCATTGGCCACAAGTTCGGTCACGCTCGGCGCGGCGACAGATACCTCTCGGCTGCGGCTGGTCTTCGAGACTCTGACCGCGACCAGCGGCACCACACCCTATGCACCCGCCGAGGACATCTGGACATTCGAAGCCCGCGCGCCGGTTGACCAAAGCCGGATAAACGCGGTTCTGGCCGCGGTGCCGGAGGTCAGATCGGGCTTTGCGGGCTTCTTCGAGGCCCTGGCAGAGGCCATCCACGGGCGGCCGGGCCGCGAGGTCACCGGAGAGGATGGCCGCCGCTCGATCGAGCTGGTCACGGCGATCTATGACGCGGCGCGAACCGGGAAAAGGATTTCTTTACCGCTTGGTACAAACGCGGCACTCTACCAAGGCTGGCTGCCGGCGCAGGCGGCCAAAGGAAACAAACAAGAACAGAAATGACCACATCCAATGGGAGGAAGACGACGTGAAACAAAGAATTCTGACAACCACCTTGCTGACATCGGCAATGCTGGCGGGCGCCGGAGCGGTCTCGGCCCAGGAAGTCCGCTTCATGTGCTATTCCGATGGCAACGAGTGCGAAGTCTATGAAGACGTTCTGAACCGGTTCGAGGCGGAGAACGAAGGCATCACGGTGGCCATCGACGTTGTGCCCTATCAGGCGATCCTTGAGAATCTGCCGGTTCAGCTTGCCGCCGGCACGGGGCCGGACATCGCCAAGGTCACCGATCTGGGCGGCCTCAACGAATACTATCTGGATCTGACGCCCTATGTGGATGCCGGGTACTGGGAGGCCAGCTTCGGCGATACGCTGGACTGGTATCGCGGCGGTGACGACCGTCAGGGCATCTATGGCATGCACAGCCAGCTGACGATCACCGGGGCCTTCATCAATGCCACGCTGTTCGAACAGGCCGGTATCGAGATCCCGGGCGAAGATGCCACATGGGCCGAATGGGCAGAGGCCGCGCGCGCCGTGGCCGAAGCGACCGACACGCCCTTCCCCATGGCGATCGACCGCTCGGGCCACCGGGTTGCGGGCCCCGCGATCTCCTATGGAGCGGCGCTCTTCAACGAGGATGGCGAGGCGATCCTCGTCGATGACGGGTTCCGGGCCTTCGTGCAGCAATTCGTCGATTGGCACGAAGACGGCACGATGGCGCGCGATGTCTGGGCCGGTCAGGGCGGGGCGACCTATCAGGATGCGGCGCAGGAATTCATCAATGGCGAGTTGGTCTTCTACTATTCCGGCAGCTGGCAGGTGGGCCGGATGAACGAACAGGTCGGCGATTTCTTCGACTGGCAGGTCGTGGGCTCCCCCTGCGGTCCGGCCGGTGCGTGTTCCGGCATGCCGGGCGGCGCGGGCATCGTCGGCTTCGCACAGACGGACCACCCCGAAGCGGTGGCCGCGGTGATCGACTTCCTGGCGCAGGAAGATATCTATGCCGAAGTGACGGCGCGCACCTCGAACCTGCCCGCACATCTGGGCGTGGCGGCGGCGGGCGTGACCTATGAGGGCGTCTCGGAAGGGGCGCAGGCCGCGCTCAACGCCTTCGCCGGCGATCTGCCGGATGTGGCACCTGCGGCCTTCGCCTATCAGGGCTATGCGGGCAACCGCGCGATGTTCGGCATCACGGTCGAGCGGGTCAGCCAGGCCATTGTCGGCGAGTTGACGGTCGATCAGGCGATGGAACGTGCCGCGGCCGATCTTCAGGCCGCCATGGCCGAAACCGAGTAAAGCGATGGTCCCGCGCGGTTTCCGGATCGCGCGGGACCGGTACGTGCCATGCTGGTGATACTCAATCCTCTGATGCGGATCATCGAAATTCCGATGATGGCGCTGCAACGGCTTCTCGGGGTCAATCGGCTGGCCTGGGTCTTCCTGTTGCCCAATCTCCTGCTGTTCGGGCTGTTCGCCTTTCTGCCTGTCATTCTGAACCTCTCCTATTCGCTGACCGGCGGCGACAATGTGCTGCTGGAGGCCCGGCCCTATGTGGGCGGGCGCAATTTCGAGACGCTGACCAGTTGCAGCAGCTTTCTCGACCCCAACACCTGTATCGAAGACAAATTCTGGCGCGCGGTCTGGAACACGCTGTGGTTCGTGACGCTTCAGGTCGGCATCATGGTCGGCTTCGCCCTGCTCACCGCGATCATCCTCAATCGCGACATCCGCGCGCGCGGCTTTTTTCGGTCGGTCTTCTTCTTTCCGGTGCTGCTGTCGCCGGTTGTCGTGGCGCTGATCTGGAAGTGGATCCTGCAGCGTGAGGGCGTGCTGAACGCATTTCTCGACTGGATCGGGATCGGCGGGTTCAACTGGCTGATCGACGCGGAATGGGCCTTTGCGTGGACCGTGTTTCTGTCGGTCTGGGCGCATATGGGATTTTACACGCTGATCCTGCTGGCCGGGTTGCAGGCGATCCCGCGGGATGTCTACGAGGCCGCCCTGATGGACCGGGCCTCCCCCTGGCGGACTTTCCGGCGGATCACCCTCCCGCTTCTGTCGCCCACGATGCTGGTGGTGCTGGTGCTGGCACTGATCAAGGGGGTGCAGACCTTCGACGAGGTCTATGCCTTCACCGGCGGCGGGCCGGGAACGGCCACAACCTTCATCATCCAGTATATCTACGAGGAAGGCTTCGCCGGCGCGCCGCGGCTCTTCGGCCTTGCAGCCGCCGCATCTCTGATGGTGGCGATCGTGCTGGTGGTGCTCACGCTGATCCAGCTTTGGATCAACCGGAGGAATGTGGATGGCTAATCTCTGGTCGATGCTGACGGCGACACGGGGCAAGGGGCGGTGGGACTGGACCGACTGGGTGTCCTACTCCTACCTGTTCCTTGGCGTTTTCCTGATGTTCTTCCCGGTCATCTGGCTGGTCCTTTCCAGCTTCAAGACCGAGGCCGATTTGCAGCGCTACCCGCCCACGTTCCTGCCTTACCAGCAGGAAACCGTGGTGGTGGACGGCTTTGACGAGCCCTTGCCGCTGTTCCGGATGACCGCCGGAGACTACGAGGGGCAGACCCTTGCACAGCTCCGGCGGGTGGGCTTGCAGGCGCAGATGATCGACCCTGCCAATCCCGGTGAGCGGCTGCGTGTCTCGATAAACGACCGGGAACCGGTGCAGGGCGTGGCGCTTGCGCTGGAGAACTACACCGGCCTGTTCGAGCGGTTCAATTTCCTGCGCTTCTTCTGGAACTCCACCTTCATCACGGTGACCGCCACGCTGATCATGTTGCTGGTCAATGCGATGGCTGCCTTCGCCCTTTCGAAATACGAGTTCCGCGGGCGGACGACCGTGCTGCTTCTGGTGATCGGCACGCTGATGATCCCGCAAACGGTGGTGCTGGTGCCGCTTTTCCTGATCGTGAGCGAGTTGGGCATGCTCAATTCACTATGGGGGGTGATCATTCCGGGCGCGGCCACGCCCACCGGTGTCTTCCTGCTCAGGCAATACATGATCACGATTCCCGACGAGATCCTCGACGCCGCGCGGATGGACAAGGCCAGCGAGTGGAAGATCTTCTGGCGGATCATCCTGCCGCTGTCGGCCCCGGCCATCGCGGTTCTTGCTATTCTTGCGATCATGTGGCGCTGGAATGATTTTCTCTGGCCGCTCATCGTGCTGACGCAGTCGGAAAACTTCACGCTGCAACTGGCGCTCAACTCCTTCCAGGGGGAGTTGCAGACCGACTGGTCGAGCCTGCTGGCGATGACGGTGCTGACACTTCTTCCCATCGCGGCCGTCTTCATGTTCCTGCAAAAATACATCGCCACCGGCATCGCCTCGACGGGAGGGAAATGATGGCATCGATCGAACTCAAGAGACTGTGCAAATCCTACGGCGCGGCGGATGTGATCAAGGGGATCGACCTGTCGATCGCGCACGGTGAATTCTGCGTTTTCGTGGGGCCTTCGGGGTGCGGAAAATCCACGCTGCTGCGGATGATCTCGGGGCTTGAGAGCATTTCGTCGGGCGACATCGAAATCGGCGGCGAAGTGGTCAACACCATCCCCGCCGCCGATCGCGGGCTGGCGATGGTGTTCCAGTCCTATGCGCTCTACCCGCATATGACCGTGCGGCAGAATCTCAGCTTCGGGCTGGAAAACATCCAGACGCCCAGAGCGGAAATCGACACCAAGATCAACGAAGTGGCGACGATGCTGCAGATCGATCAGCTTCTGGACCGGCGGCCCAAGGATCTGTCGGGCGGGCAGCGGCAGCGGGTCGCCATCGGGCGCGCGGTGGTGCGCGAGCCGCGGGTGTTTCTGTTCGACGAGCCGCTTTCCAATCTGGACGCCGAGCTCAGGGTGGACATGCGCGGCGAGATCTCGGCGCTTCACAAGCGGCTTGAAAACACGATGATCTACGTCACCCACGATCAGGTCGAGGCGATGACCATGGCCGACAAGATCGCGGTGCTGCGCCTGGGAGAGCTGGAGCAGTTCGGCCGCCCGCTCGATCTGTTCAACCATCCGCGCAATCTGTTCGTGGCGGGCTTCATCGGCAGCCCCAAGATGAACTTCATGACCGGCGCCGTCCATCCCGCCGACCGCTCGCTCCTGACGCTCGACACCGGGGAGGAGGTCAGCCTTCCGGTTGACGGCTTTGCTCATCGCGAAGGGCAGAAGGTGACGCTTGGCGTGCGCCCGAACGATCTTCTGCCAAGCGAGATGGGCAGCATCCACACCGATGTGCGCAGCGTGGAGCAACTGGGCAGTGACAGCTATCTCTACGGTCAACTGGCCGATGGCACGCGGCTGACCGTCCACAATCCCGGACAGACCCGGGTGGTGGCCGGTGAGCGGGTGGCGCTCAGCTTTGCGCCAGACGCGGTGCATCTGTTCGACACCGAAACGGGGCTGACCCTCCGCGAGACGCCATGAGGCAAACCTGGCGCTGGTTCGGGCCCGCCGACCCGATCTCGATTGCCGAGATCCGGCAGACCGGGGCGCAGGGCGTGGTGTCTGCCCTGCATCACATCCCCCCCGGGCAGGTCTGGCCCGCCGCCGAAATCGCCCTGCGCAAGGCCCAGATCGAAGAGCCGGAGGACGCGCCCTCCGGTCTCTCCTGGGATGTGGTGGAAAGTCTGCCGGTCAGCGAGGCGATCAAGACCCGGACCGGTCCGTGGCGCGACCATATCGCGGCCTATAAGGAAAGCCTGAAGGCTCTCGCGGCAACGGGCCCGCAGGTGATCTGCTACAATTTCATGCCCGTGCTTGACTGGACCAGAACCGCCCTGCGCCACCCCCTGCCCCACGGCGGCACCGCCATGCGGTTCGACCTGACCGATTTCGCCCTGTTCGACATTCACCTTCTGGCGCGTCCCGGCGCGGCCGATGACTATCCCGAAAGCGTACAGGCCGAGGCCGCCAAGCGGCTGCCGGATACGGATACCGGCCAGCTTGTCGCCAATATCGTGGCCGGGCTGCCCGGCGCCAATGACAGCTGGACACTGGAGGATGTCGGCGACCTGCTGCTGCGTTATGAGCAGATCGACACGGACGGCCTGCGCCGGAACCTGATCGACTTTCTGGGCGAGGTCGCGCCGCTTGCGGAGAGCCTTGGCCTGCGCCTGTGCTGTCATCCCGACGATCCGCCCTTTCCGTTGCTTGGGCTGCCCCGGGTGATGTCGGACCTGTCGGATTACCGCGCCGTGACGGCGGCGGTGGACATGCCCGCCAACGGCATCACCTTCTGCACCGGTTCACTGGGCGTCCGCGCCGATTTCGACCCGGTGGCGTTTGTAGAAGCGCTTGGGCCGCGGATCCATTTCGTCCATCTCAGAAACACACGGCGCGACATGACGGCGGCGCGGCCCGGCTTTACCGAAAGCGATCATCTGGCCGGCGATACCGATATGGTCGCAACGATCCGCGCGCTTCTGGCCGAGCAGAGCCGCAGACAGGCCGAAGGCCGCGACGACTGGCAAATTCCGATGCGCCCCGATCACGGGCACGATCTGCTGGATGATCTCACCCGCGCCTCGCAGCCCGGATATCCCCTGATCGGACGGATGAAGGGGCTGGCCGAACTCAGGGGCGTCATCGCGGCCCTGTCCTGAGACGGGCTTTGCCACATCCCCAACCGCCGACACACCCGGCCCGGCACCGGGCGGAGATGCCTACGGCACCTCCTGGCCCAAGGCGGCGGTATAGATCTCGAACCATGTCTCCCGGTCCATATCTACCTTAGCCGCATCCCCGATTCTCTTGATCCGGTTCAGATTATTGGTTCCCATAACCGGCATGATGCGGGCCGGATGCGCCAGCAGCCACGCCACGGCAACCGCGTCCAGCCCCACGCCCTGCGCTTCGGCGACGCGGTCCAGCACGACGCGGACCGGCGCGGCCTCCGATCCGAACAGCGCCCCGCCCGCAAGGGGCGACCAGGCCATCGGGGGGATGCCCCGCTCCTGCATCCAGGCGATATCGCCATTGGTGAACGGCACATGATGCAGCACGCTCACCTCGATCTGGTTGGTCACCAGCGGCGTGGACATGGCCGATTGCAGCAGCGTCCAGTCATGCAGCCTGAAATTCGACACGCCCACCGCGCGCACCTTGCCGGAGGCGACGAGATCGTCCAGCGCCCGGCCCGTGTCCACATGATCCATGAAGGGGTCCGGGCGATGGATCAGCAGCAGATCGATCCGGTCCGTCCGCATCAGGGCCAGCGAGCCTTCCACCGAGGCGGTGATATGCGCGGCGGAAGTGTCGTAATACTTCACCCGCTTGGTGGCATACTTGCCGATCGGCGCGATGATATCGCATTTGGTGACCAGCTCCACCTGATCGCGCAACTGCGGGGCCGCGCGAAATGCGTCTCCAAGGATCTCCTCGGCCCCGTAATCGCCATAGATATCAGCCTGATCCATGGTCGTGATGCCCTGGGCCAGACAGGCTTCGATCTTGGCCTGAACATGGGCGGGCGAGGTATCCACATCATCCCCGATCCGCCACATCCCATATACGAGCCGCGACAGGGCAAGTCCGCCGAACGGCAGGTCGATCCGCTCCATCATCGCCGCTCCCCCGCGGCCAGCGGCGTGGCCGGCGGCCGATCGGGCACCCGCCCGTAAACCTCTGGCAGCGAACAAGTTTCAAGATGCGGCATCACCTTTTGCCCGAACTGGCGGCATTCCTCCAGATGCGGATATCCCGAGAAGATGAAGGCCCGGATACCCATCTTCCGATAGGCCTCGATCTCGCTGAGCACCTGATCCGTCGAGCCCACCAGCGCCGCCCCGCAGCCCGACCGCGCGCGGCCGATCCCGGTCCAGAGATTGGGCTCCACATAGCCGAACTTATCGGCCAGTTCCCGCGCCTTGGCCTGATGTGCGACACCAAGTGAAATGCTGTCATGGGCACGGTCACGGATCAGCTTGCCATAGTCATCGTCCAGCTTGCTGGTCAGATATTCGGCATATTCCCGCGCTTCGGCTTCGGTGTCGCGCACGATCATGTGAACGCGCAGCCCGTAATCCAGGGTTCTGCCATATCTGTCAGCAACTTCGTGGACGTCCTTCATGCGCTGCGCGATCTGCTCCTTGGGCTCGGGCCACATCAGATACACGTCGCAATGCTGGCCGCACAACTCAAGCGCCGCCGGGCTGTACCCGCCGAAATACAGAAGCGGCCCGCCCGTCTGATACGGCTTTGCCGGATCGGTGGTCAGCCCCTCGAACTCGTAGACATCGCCCTTGTAGCTGATCTCATCCTGGGTCCAGGCCTGTTTCAGGATCTCGACCACCTCGCGGGACCGTTGATATCTAAGGGAACTTTCGGCTTTTTCACCCGGAAAATCGGAGGAGATGATATTGACCGTCAAGCGCCCCTTCAGCATGTGATCGAGGGTCGCGATGGTGCGCGCCAGCATGATCGGCTGCATTTCTCCGCAGCGGACGGCGGCAAGCATGTTGATCCTCTCGGTGATCGGCGCACAGCCCGCAACGAAGCTCAGCGTGTCCTGCCCGACCTGATAGGAACTGGGGCAAAGAATGTTCCTGAAGCCCTGATTTTCAGCCTCTTTCAGGATCGCGGAGCAATGCTCCCAACTGGATCTGAGGGAACCGTCGGGCACCCCGAGAAACTGATAATCGTCGGAGCAGAGTGCTGCGAACCACGAGATTTCCGCGGCATCCAGGTCGGCTGACGTGACGGGCACAACTGTCATCTTGATCCTCCCCCGGATGCGCAGTTTCGACTTGCGTAGCATCGGGTTTGGGGTAGATCAATGGTATATCAATTTCCGCGCGGGAGGGCGCCGAGATGACCGAACCGGGCGCCTTGCCGGCCTATCTCCAGATCAGCGAGCTGCTGATCCGCGACATCGCCGCGGGGCGTCTGGCCGACGGGCAGCGCCTGCCACCGGAGCGCCGGATGGCGGCGGATCATGGCGTGTCGGTGGTGACGCTGCGCAAGGCGCTGGCCGAGCTTGAGCGGCGCGACCTGCTGGAGCGCCGGCAGGGCTCCGGCAACACGATCCGGGCGGGACAGAACGCGCGCGGGCTGTATGCGCTCTTCCGGCTCGAACTGCTCAATGGCGGCGGCCTGCCCACGGCGCGGCTCCTTGATCTGCGCAAAATGACCAAACCCGACGACATCCCGGATATCGGCAATGTGGTCGATTTCGGCTGGCGCATCCGGCGGCTGAGGTTTCTGAACAAGCTGGCCGTCGCAGTGGAGGAGATCTGGCTCGATGGCCGCTTCACCGGCGATATCCGCGCCGTGGATCTGAGCCAGTCCCTTTATCTCTATTACCGGGACGCGCTCCGCCTGTCGGTTTTGCGCGCCGATGACAGGGTGGGCATCGCCGAGGCGCCGGACTGGATGCCGGACGCGTTCGGCCTTGCCGCGGGCGCCACGACCGGCCTTGTCGAGCGCCGCGCCTGGAGCCAGCATAACGAGCCGGCGGAGTTCTCCCGCACCTGGTTCGATCCCGCCCGTGCGCGCTACGTGGCGCGGATCAGCTGACGCCACCCGAATGAACTGACGTTCCACAACAGGAAAGAACGCATATGCGATACGGCATCATTGGCTGCGGCATGATGGGGCAGGAACATATCCGCAATATCCGGCTCTTGCCCGGTGTCACCGTCGCGGCGATCGCGGAGCCGGATCCGGGCATGCGGGCAACGGCGCGGGCGCTGGCCCCGGATGCCGCGTTTTGCGACAGCATCGCCGAGCTTCTGGCCCGCCCCGATATCGACGCGCTGGTGATCGCCACGCCCAATCATCAGCATCTTGCGCAACTGGAGGAAATCGCGGCGACCCGGCCCCTGCCCGTCCTTGTGGAGAAGCCCGTTTACACCGATCCGGCGGAGGCGTCACGACTGGAAAAACTTCAGGTCAGCTATCCTGCCCTGATCTGGGTCGCATTGGAATATCGATATATGCCGCCGATTGCGAAATTCCTCTCCCTGGCCCGGGAAGAGACCGGCGGCATCGCCATGCTGAGCATTCGGGAACACCGGTTTCCGTTTCTTCCGAAGGTCGGGAACTGGAACCGCTTCAATCGCAACACCGGCGGCACGATGGTCGAAAAATGCTGTCATTTCTTTGACTTGATGCGCCACACACTGAATTCCGAACCGGTTCGGGTGATGGCCAGTGCCGGGCAGGCCCTGAACCATCTGGAGGAGCGGTATGGCGACGAGATCCCGGATATCTGGGACCATGGCTACGTGATCGTCGATTTCGCAAACGGGGCGCGGGGAATGTTGGAATTATGCATGTTCGCCCAAGGCTCCCGCTACCAGGAAGAGCTGTCGGCGGTTGGCCCGCGCGGCAAGATCGAGGCGCTGGTGCCCGGGCCCGGACGGTTCTGGCCCGCCCATCTGGGCCCCGCCCCGGTGCCGCGCGTGATCGTCAGCCCGCGCATGCCGCAGGGCCCGCGCGAGATGGAAATTCCGGTCGATCCGACACTGCTGGAGGCCGGAGACCACAATGGCGCGACCTTCTATCAGCACCGGCTGTTTCTGGAGGCCGTGCAAAGCGGCACGCCGCCCGCGGTCAGCCTGAGCGACGGGATTGCGGCGGTGCGCATGGGGCTGGCCGCGCAGGAGGCGGCCCGCGAGGGGCGGGTCGTGACCCTGTGATGACCGCTGGCCGGGGATCGCCTTGCCGCGTAGATTGCCCTTCATGAGGGCGCGGATCACGATCGGGATAGACGGCGGGGGTAGCGGCTGCCGGGTGGCGATACGCCTGCCCGGTGGCGGGGTGCTGCGGGTCGATGGCGGCCCGGCCAACGCCTTCACCGATGCCGGGCGCGCGGGGGTCGAGATCTCGGAAACCCTTGGGCGCGCGCTGGATCAGGCGGGGCTGACACGGGCGGTTCTGCCACGGGCCCGGATCTGCGCCGGGGTCGCGGGTTGCCGCCTGCCGCCGCTTGCCGCGGAACTGGCCGCACGGCTGCCGTTTCCCGCGCGGATCGTCGATGACAGCGAGACGACGCTTCATGGTGCCTTTGCGGGGGGCGACGGGACCTTGGCGAGCCTTGGCACCGGGTCGTTCTTCATCCGCAAGGCGGGCGGGCATCTGACCCATCTGGGGGGCTGGGGCTTTGCCCTTGGCGACGAAGGCTCGGGCGCGTGGCTGGGCCGGCGGGCGGTCGCGCTAAGCCTCAAGGCGGTGGAGGGGCGGATCGCGGCAGATGCCCTGAGCGACGCGCTGATGGCCCGGCTTGCGCCGCATCCGCTGATCACCCTGAGGGACGCGGCGCCGGTGGATTACGCGGCGCTCGCGCCCGTGGTGCTGGACCATGCCGGATCGGCGCTTGGGCAATGCCTGATCGGGGAGGCCGTGGCCGAGGTGACCCGCGCGCTGGACGATCTGGGCCATGCCCCGGGTGCGCCGCTGGTCCTGACCGGCGGTTTCGGCAAGGCGCTCGCCATGCATTTGCCTGAGGGGTTGCAGGCCGGTCTTGTCCCGGCGAAAGGCAGCGCGCTGGACGGGGCGCTGGCGATGGCGGCGGCGCTGCCCTGAGCGCGTTTGGGCGCGGTGCATCCGGCATGTGGGCACAATCGTCCCCCGGCTGACCGGACGGTCCGGCGCATGACACCCCCCGCGCGCCCGATGGTGTTTGCTTTTCAGGTGACCCGTGCAATGGGCCGGGCTCAGAGCGCCTGCCCCACCAGCGCACCGATGACCGATGTGGCGGCCATGGCCAGGACACCCCAGAGCATCACCCGCCCCGCCGCACGCAGTTTCGGTGCGCCGCCTGCCTGTGCGCCGAGCCCGCCGAGGATCGCCAGCGCCAGGAGCGTGGCAATCCCCACCGACGGCAGAACCATCGCAAGCGGGCTCATCATGGCCACGATGAGCGGCACGCCCGCCCCGAGCGCGAAGGTCGACGCGGAGACGACGGCCGCCTGAAGCGGGCGCGGCGGCGACAGATCGGTCAGCCCGATCTCGTCCCTGAGATGGGTGCCGAGCGCATCGGCGCGGGTCAGTTCCTGGGCCACTTCCGTGGCAAGTTCGGTGCTGAGCCCCCGGGCCCGATAGATCGCCACCAGTTCGCGCAGCTCCCCTTCGGGATTGCGCTTCAATTCGGTTTTCTCGCGCGCGATATCGGCGCGCTCCACATCCGCCTGGCTGGACACGGAAACATATTCGCCCGCCGCCATGCTCATGGCGCCGGCCACCATGCCCGCCACGCCGGCCAGGATCATCTCCACCCGGTCCGCCCCGCCGGCGGCCACCCCCACGATGAGAGACGCGGTGGACAGAATACCGTCATTGGCGCCCATGACGGCCGCGCGCAGCCAGCCGGAGCGGCCGGAGAGATGAGGTTCCTTATGGGCGGTGAAGCGATGCGTTCCGGTCATGGGGGTTCTTTGGACTACGGAGGGGACAGGAGGGGGCTAGCTCAGGTCGGCAGGCCGATCTTGCCGGGGTTGAGGATGTTGTACGGGTCGATCCCCGCCTTGATCGCCGCCATCACCTGCATGGCGGGGTCGCCCAGCTCGCGGACCAGATAGGGCGCCTTGCCCTGCCCGATGCCGTGTTCGCCGGTGCAGGTGCCATCCATCGAGATGGCCAGATCGTTCAGCCAGCCGACGAAGTTTTCGGCCCGCGCAACCTCGGCCGTGTCGTCCATGTCGATCAGCAGCAGGACATGGAAGTTGCCGTCGCCCACATGGCCCACGACCGGGGCGACGAAGCCCATCTCGGCGGTCTTCTCCTGCGCCGCGGTCACGCAATCGGCAAGGCGGGAGACCGGAACGCAGACATCGGTGGAGATGCCCTTTGCCCCCGGCCGCAGCGCAAGCGAAGCCCAGTAGGCATCGTGACGCGCCTGCCAGAGGCGGTTGCGCTCTTCCTCCAGCGTCGTCGCCTCGAACCCGTTCGCACCGAAGTCGCCCGCGATTTCGCCAAAGGCGGCGGCCTGTTCGGCCACGCCCGTGGGCGAGCCATGAAACTCCACCAGCAGGAGCGGCGTTTCGGGCAGGCTGAGCCGGGAATAGGCGTTGACGCCCCGGACGGTCAGCGCATCCAGCAGCTCGATCCGGGCCACGGGCAGGCCGTACTGGATGGTGGCGATCACGGTGTTGCAGGCGGCCTCCACGCTCGGAAAGGAACAGGTGGCCGCGGAAATTGCCTCCGGAATGCCCTGCAGGCGCAGCGTCAGTTCGGTGATCAGGCCAAGCGTGCCTTCGGAGCCGACCATCAGCCGGGTCAGATCGTAGCCCGCGGAGGTCTTGCGGGCGCGCGCGGCGGTTTTCAGCACCTCGCCCGAGGGCAGGACCGCTTTCAGCGCCAGCACATTGTCCTTCATCGTGCCGTAGCGGACCGCATTGGTGCCCGAGGCATTGGTCGCGGCCATCCCGCCGAGCGAGGCATCGGCGCCGGGATCGATGGGGAAGAAAAGGCCCGTGTCGCGCAGATGGGTGTTCAGCGCCTTGCGGGTCACGCCGGGCTCGATCACCACATCCATATCCTCGGGATGCACGGCGAGGATCCGGTCCATCTGGCTGAGATCGACGCTGATGCCCCCGGCGGGGGCGTTCACATGGCCTTCCAGCGAGGTGCCGGTGCCGAAGGGAATGATCGGCACACGGTGGGTGGCGCAAATGCGCACGATCTCCTGCACCTCCTCGGTCGTATGGGGAAAGACGACCGCGTCGGGGGGCTGGTTCTTCAGCCATGTCGTGGTATGGCCATGCTGTTCGCGCAGCGCGCGGCCCGTATCCATGCGCGGGCCGAACCGTTGGGCGAGGATACCCAGAGCCGCGGTAATCCCGTCTTCGTTGCGCGGCAGATCGGCCAGAAGCGCCATGGCGGTGGTCCTTCACAGTTGTCTCCGGCCCAGACTATGGCCTTTTCCGCCCAAGGTGTATCGGAATTCGCGGGCCCGCCGCCGCAAGGGCCGCCCCGGGGCGCGGATGGAGGAACAGGGGCGCGGCGCACGCCCGGCACGGCGGGGGCCGCTTATCCACAGGTTTCGGGGCGCGGACAGGGATGATTATGCAGATGTCACCGGGGCTTTACGTGGCTGACATGTTCGTCGGCAGAGTCGGCCCTGCCTGCTTTGGCCCTCCGGTCCGCGGCAGTCTGCCCTACCCGGCCCCCGGTGCTGGCCCCCAACAGCGCAGAGCCGGGACCCTTGTTCCGTCAGGCAGATTGCCGGGGACCGGAGACCTGAGGCCCCAGGCACGGCCCCCGCGGAATTACCCCCTGCGGTACGATCATTTGATGAAGTGTGGGGTGGCCCCCAGGGGCTGCCCCTATTTCTGCGGGCCCGGTGCGGCGGCGCGGAACCTGCCCCTGCCCGCGCTACTCCGCAGCCTGGCTTGCGGCGTCTTCGGCGGCACGGGCTTGTTCAAGCTCGGCGGCCTTTTTTTCCACCTGTTCGACGATATGCTCGATCATCTCGTCATTGGACAGCTTGTGGCTCTGCTTGCCCGCAAGATAGACCATGCCGCTGCCGGCCCCGCCGCCGGTGAAGCCCACATCGGTCATCAGCGCCTCGCCCGGGCCGTTGACCACGCAGCCGATGATGCTGAGGCTCATCGGGGTCTTGATATGTTCCAGACGCTGCTCCAGCGCCTCGACCGTCCTGATCACGTCAAACCCCTGCCGCGCGCAGGACGGGCAGGAAATGATGTTGACCCCGCGATGGCGCAGGCCAAGGGATTTCAGGATTTCGAAGCCGATTTTCACCTCTTCGACCGGATCGGCGGAAAGGCTGACCCGCATCGTGTCGCCAAGCCCCGCCCATAGCAGATTGCCCAGTCCGATGGCCGATTTCACGGTGCCGCCGACAAAGCCGCCGGCCTCGGTGATGCCCAGATGGAAGGGCGCATCGGTCTGTTCGGCTAGCATCTGATAGGCCGCGACCGTCATGAACACGTCCGACGCCTTCATGGAGATCTTGAAGTTCAGGAAGTCGTTGTCTTCGAGGATCCTGATGTGATCGAGACCGGATTCCACCATCGCATCGGGACAGGGCTCGCCGTATTTGTCGAGCAGGTGCTTTTCCAGCGATCCCGCATTCACCCCGATCCGCATGGAGCAATTGTTGTCGCGGGCCGCCTGAATGACCTCCTTCACCCGGCTTTCGTCGCCGATATTGCCGGGGTTGATCCGCAGGCAGGCCGCGCCCGCCTCCGCCGCTTCGATGCCGCGTTTGTAGTGGAAATGGATATCCGCCACGATCGGCACCGGGCTTTCGGCCACGATCTCCTTCAGCGCCCGGGAGGACGCCTGATCCGGGACCGAGACGCGGACGATATCGGCCCCCGCCTCCGCGCAGGCCTGAACCTGCGCGATGGTGCCTTTGACATCGGTGGTCAGCGTGTTCGTCATGGTCTGCACGGTTATCGGGGCGCCCCCGCCCACGGGAACGTTGCCCACATGGATCTGCCGGGTCTTGCGGCGATCGATATTGCGCCATGGGCGGATCGGATTATGCGACATGCGCGAAAACTCCGTCGGATCGGCGTGACAGTCAGATTGAAAGATAGGCCGACCGGGCCGCGGGCACAACGCCCTCGGGCCTCATTCGTCTGCCTGGGGCTCGTCGCTCAGAACCAGGGCGGCCACTTCGGCCAGATCCGGGTCGGTCGTGGCGTCGGCCATCACATAGGCCTCGGAGATCGCATCGGCGGAAAGGACCACGTCGCGCGCCACGGAGGTTCCGGGACCCGCAGGGCCCATGGTGACGCCGTTCACCGCGAAATAGAGCGAGCCGGAATTGCCCGCGCGCAAGGTCGGCGGCACTTCCGAGGCGGGCAGCACATAGCTGTCGCCCGCGTTCAGCGTGCCTTCGTAGATCACCGTGCCGGAGGCGGATGTGACGCGCACCCAGGAGGGGCGGACGGCAAACAGCATCACCTCGTCCCCGGTGCGTTCGGTCACCTGCACCTGACTGCCCGTGGGCGGGGTGTCGGCAAGGGGCAGCGGATCGCCGGTCAGACGGTGCACCGCCGGCGCCAGCGCCCCGACCTCGTCGGGGTCGAGCGTGGCAAGCGGCTGGTCGCGCGGGGTCATCACCGGCACATCCAGCGCCTGAGGGCGGTAAAGCCGGTCGAGCGCATCGGCGGCGGGAACGGCAGTGGCCACATCATCGGGCAGGTCGGCGCCGAAATTGCCATCGACCGCGCCGCCGAGCGGCGCCAGCGTGGCCAGCGTATCGGGAGCCTGTTCGACGGGCGCGAATTGCAGGCGCTGAATGTCGTTCAGCACCGCCCAGGCGCCGTAGCCAATGCCGACGACCAGCGCGATCAGCACCAGCGCCGAGCCCATCGCACCGGGCTCCACCTTCGAGAATACGCTTTCGCGCTCCGGCGCGAAGGAGACCCGCGCTGCCCTGATCACGTCATTGGGATCGACACGCCCCGGCGCTTCGGCCAGCGAACGCTTGGCAAGCCCGGCCTGACGGGCGGAAAACCCGTGCACGCCGGAAAACCCGCTTTCCCTGCAGAATCTCTCGAAGGTCCATTCGGGATCGAGCCCCAGATAACGGGCATAGGAGCGCACGTATCCGGCGATGAAACCCTGCGAGGAGAAGACGGAGAGATCGGCGTTTTCGATGGCCGCGATATAGGCGGCCTTGATCTTCAGTTCACGCTCGACATCAAGGAGGGATTTGCCGAGCGTCGCGCGCTCGCCGCGCATCAGATCGCCCAAGGGCACGTCGAGAGCTGCGAACTCCTCGAACGGTACACCCGGCACCTGATGTTCTACCCTGTCATGGCCCATACCGGCCCTGCCCCGCGCTTTTATCCGGACCCTTTTCCACCAATCGGCGGATCGGGCCCGCATTGTTGGTTCGGCGTCGTCATCCCCGAACGGGTGATTCCCCAATCACCCGCGTTTGAAACACCTTATCACAAAGGGAGAAGCCTGTGCACCAGCAGAAAAAGGCTCAGGCGCTCAACTCGGCACGATTCAGCGCACAATGGCTCCAGAGCCCGTCCATGGCGCGCACCAGCCCGTCGAGCATTTTCGGATCATGAACCGGCGAAGGCGTGAACCGCAGCCGCTCGGTGCCGCGCGGCACGGTCGGGTAGTTGATCGGCTGCACGTAGATCCCGTAATCGGCCAGAAGCATGTCGGAGATCTTCTTGGTATGGACCGGGTCGCCCACGATCACCGGCACGATATGGGAGCCGTGATCGATGATCGGCAGGCCCATCGCCTTCAGGCGCATCTTCAGCACCCTGGCGCGCTCCTGTTGCAGATCGCGGCGGGTCTGGTCGGTCTTCAGATGCCGTACGGAGGCGGCGGCCCCGGCGGCTATGGCCGGCGGGATCGACGTGGTGAAGATGAAGCCCGGCGCATAGGACCTTATGGCGTCGCACATTTTTGCGCTTGCCGTGATATAGCCGCCCATCACGCCATAGGCCTTGCCCAGCGTGCCGTTGATGATGTCGATCCGGTCCATCAGACCGTCACGCTCCGCCACGCCCGCGCCGCGCGGTCCGTACATGCCCACGGCATGCACCTCGTCGATATAGGTCAGCGCGCCGAATTCGTCGGCCAGATCGCAGACCTGCTCGATCGGGCCGAAATCGCCATCCATGGAATAGATCGATTCGAAGGCGATCAGTTTCGGCGCGTCCGGGTCGTCGGCGGCCATCAGCTCGCGCAGGTGGTCCATGTCGTTATGGCGGAAGATGCGCTTGGCGCCGCCATTGCGGCGGACCCCTTCGATCATCGAGGCGTGGTTCAGCGCATCGGAATAGATGATGAGGCCCGGAAACAGCTTGGGCAGCGTGCTCAGCGTCGCGTCATTCGCGATATAGGCGGAGGTGAAGACAAGGGCGGCCTCCTTGGCGTGCAGATCCGCAAGCTCGGCCTCCAGCGCCTTGTGATAGACTGTTGTGCCCGAGATGTTGCGCGTGCCGCCCGAACCCGCGCCGGTGGCCTCCAGCGCCTCTTTCATCGCGTCGAGCACGACCGGGTGCTGGCCCATGCCCAGATAGTCGTTGCCGCACCAGACGGTGATCTCCTGCGTGGAGCCGTCGGGCCGGGTCCAGACCGCGTGGGGGAACTGACCGCGCCGCCGCTCGATATCGATGAAGGTCCGATACCGCCCTTCGTCATGCAGACGGTTCAGGGCTGTATCAAGCGCGCTGTCGTAGTTCACTGGCTGTCTCCCTTCCGGGTGGGCTCCGGACTGTCATCCGGGACCTGACCCAAAGACGCTGGCTGTCTTTTCCCGCCGCCCCCGAGCGAACGGCCATCTCGCTCTTCTGCCGCTGACTTATGGCGGCGGGGCTGTCTTGGCCAAGTTACAAATTGCCGCGCTGTGTACTTTGACATGTGTCAAGCAAGCGGCGGAAACCTCTCGTTAATCGGCGATGACGGCACGGCAATCCGCCTGCCCGCAGGCGGCATTCGCGGATGTCTCTGTATCGCCTATCCCCCATGCGCCGGTGGCCGGCGATATCGCGAAGACCTTGGGCCGGTCGGCGCGCCGGTAATCGCCGCGCAGGACCGCGCTGGCCGATGCGCTGAGCTGCAGGGCCGCGCCCGGCTCCCAGCCGCGCGGACGCACGACCAGAACCACCACGCAGTCCGCGCCCTCCTCCCGGCCGGCCTCGCACTGGGCCAATGCGGCGGCGCGCGCCGCAGCCTCGTCATGGTAGTTTCCGACGGCGGCGGTCGTGACCGGGTTGGCCAGCCCCGCATCGGGTGCAATCGCCAGAGCGCCGTAATAGAGCATATCCGGCAGCAGCCCCTCGTCGATCGCCCCGCCCAGCAGCGCGATTTCGGCCGCGTTCAGGCTTTCATGGGGGATGACCACGCCCTCGGCCTGGCCGCGGGGCGAAAACAGCATTCGCTGCGCCTCCCGGCCGGTCGGCAGACTTTGGGCCAGAACCGGCAGGCCCAGGGCCGCAATCGCAACTGCTCCGATAATGGCGCGCATGTCTCCGCTCCTCTTGCTGCGTTCCAAACTCTCCGCCGGTGGCGTTCCGGCCCCTCCGCCCGGCGCGTGGGCCGGTGTCGCGCGATGTAGCGGATCGGCCCGGCTCCGGCAACCGCTGGACACCGCGCGGGAGCGGCGTAATGTTCGGCGAAACCGCCTGACCCGAAGGAAACACACCCATGTCCCTTGATGCCGTTCTTGCCCGAATCGACGCCGATCTGGATGCCGCCACCGGCCGTCTGATGGAATTGCTGCGCATTCCGTCGATTTCCACCGATCCGGCCTTCAAGGCGGATTGCAGCAAGGCCGCCGACTGGCTGGTGAACGAGCTGACCGAGCTTGGCTTCGACGCGTCGGCGCGGCCCACGCCCGGCCATCCGATGGTTGTGGCCCATGGCGGGGGGGATGGCCCGCATGTCCTGTTCTACGGGCATTACGACGTGCAGCCGGTGGACCCGCTGGATCTGTGGCATCGCGATCCGTTCGATCCGGCGATCGAGGAGACGCCCAAGGGCAAGGTCATTCGCGGACGCGGTGCGGCCGATGACAAGGGCCAGTTGATGACCTTCGTGGAGGCCTGCCGCGCCTGGAAGGCGGAAACCGGCACCCTGCCCGCCCGGGTGACGATCTTCTTCGAAGGGGAGGAGGAAAGCGGGTCGCCCTCGCTGATCCCGTTTCTGGAGGAAAACGCCGACGAACTGCGCGCCGATATCGCGCTGATCTGCGACACCGGGCTGTTCGACCCCGAAACGCCCGCAATCGTCACGCAGTTGCGCGGGCTTCTGGGGGAGGAGATCCGCGTCACCGGCCCGTCGCTCGACCTGCATTCGGGGATGTATGGCGGGATCGCGATGAACCCGATCCGGGCGCTGACCAGAGTTCTGGCCGGGCTGCATGACGACAACGGCGTCATTCAGGTGCCGGGCTTCTACGACGATGTGGCCGAGCTGTCGCCCGGGCTGAAGGCGCAATGGGACGCGCTCGGCTTCGACGAGGCGCGGTTTCTGGGCGATGTCGGATTGTCCGAGAAAGCGGGCGAAACCGGGCGTTCGGGCCTTGAGATGGTCTGGTCCCGGCCCACGGCGGAGATCAACGGGATCTGGGGCGGCTATACGGGCGCGGGGTTCAAGACCGTCCTGCCATCGGAGGCACACGCCAAGGTCAGTTTCCGGCTGGTGAGCGGTCAGGATCCGCTGAAGCTGCGCGAGAGTTTCCGGGCCTGGGTGCGGGACCGGCTGCCAGCCGATTGCGAGGTGAGCTTCGCCGATCACGGCGCCTCCCCCGCCGGCCATATGGATACCGGCCACCCCGCCTTCGAGGTTGCGCGGGCGGCGCTGTCGGCGGAATGGCCGAAACCGGCAGCCTTCATCGGCTGCGGCGGCTCGATCCCGGTGGCGGGGTATTTCAAGAGCCATCTGGGCATGGACGCGCTGCTGGCCGGGTTCGGCAATGATGACGACGCCGTGCATTCGCCAAACGAGAAGTACAATCTGAGCAGCTTCCATCGCGGCATCCGGGCCTGGGCGCGGGTGCTGGGCGGCCTCGCCACCTGAACGCGGCAGCAATCCTAAGCGGCGGCTGGCGGCGGGTGCCGCCAGAGGGAAGAGATACTTGGCAGGCGGGGCGCGGCGGTTTCCGCCATGCCCCGCGCGGTCGCGGTCAGGCCGGGTTCGTCAGCCGGGCCGGGCCGCGCCAGAACCGCGCCATCATCAGCGCGCCTGCAAAGGCCAGCCCCACGACGAGACCGAGCCAGATCCCCACGCCACCCATGCCGAGGAGGAACCCGAACAGGTAGCTGCAGGGGATGCCGATCAGCCAGTAACTGAAGACCGCGTAAAGCATCGGCAGGCGCGTATCCTGCACCCCGCGCAGAAGGCCGAGCGCCATGATCTGGGCCGCATCGGCCAGCTGGAACAGGGTCGCCACCGCCAGCAGCCCCGAGCCGATGGCGATGATCTGCGGCCTGAGCGGATCGGCGGGATCGACGAAGACCGACATCAGCGGTTCCGGCAGGGCAAGGAACAGCACGATGGTCAGCGCGACCATGATCGCCGAGAGGGTCAGCGCGGCGATGGCCACATGGCGCAGGGCGGAGACGTCGCTGCGCCCCCAGGCATGGCCGGCGCGCACCGTTGCCGCCGAGCTGAGCCCCACATGCACCATGAAGGTGACCGACACGATCTGGAGCGCCACCCCGTGAGCGGCCAGTTCCAGCGTGCCGATCCAGCCCATCATGATCATGGTGGCAATGAACAGCCCGCCTTCGGACAGCAGCGTCAGCGCGATGGGCCAGCCAAGGCGGAAAACCTGGCCGAACGCCTCCCAGTCGGGGCGCCAGAGCCGGGCGAAGAGATCGTATTCGGCCACGCCGCGCGCGCGGGCCGCGTAGACGGCGATAATGATCATCATCACCGCATTGGTGCCCAGCGACGCGATGGCCGCGCCCTGCAGGCCCAGTTCGGGCGCGCCCAGATTGCCGAAGATCAGCACCCAGTTCAGCGCCACGTTCATGGCCACGCCCGCCAGCGTGGACCAGAGCACGACCTTGGTGTGTTCCAGCGCCGACAGGTGGCTGCGCAGCACCAGAAACATCACCGCGAAGCCGATCGCGCCGCCCGCGATGCGCAGATAGGATTGCGTGTCGACGGCGACCTGCGGCTCCTGCCCGAGGGCCAGCAGAAGCGGCCCGGAAAACCAGAACACCGGCAGGGTGGCCAGACTGAAAAGCACCGCGATCCAGAGACCCATGCGGGTCACCCGGCGGACCTGCGTCTTGTCGTCATTGGCGACGGCGGCGGCCACCATCGGCATCACCGCAAGCGCGAAGCCCAGACCGACGACCAGAACGATATGGAAATAGGACGCGCCGAGCGCCACGGCGGCCAGTTCGGGCACACCGTACCAGCCGACCATGATCGTATCGGTCAGCCCGATGGATATCTGGGCCAGCTGGCCGCCAATGAGCGGCAGGCCAAGCGTGAGCGTGGCGCGCATATGGATGCGGAACGGAGACATGACGATCCGGGCTTATCCGGGGTTGGCGGACTTGCCAAGATGCGCGTTGGCTAAATCGCGCCCAGCGCCAGACGGCCCGCCAGAAGCGCGATGACGATGCCGGCCCCAAGCTCGATCATCGGCTGCACGCGGGCGATGGCCGCGCTGCCCGGCAGGCTGGCCAGCGCGCCCTCCCGCAGGGTCACGGCGGCGATGGCCACGGCCACGGTCACGCTTGCGGTGCCAAGCCCCATGGCCAGTGCACCGGCGATGCCGGTGGCGAAGATGCCCATCTGCGCGGTGAGGATGAGGACGAACAGCGCGCCGGTGCAGGGCCGGACCGCCACCGCGCCCACCAGCATGGCCGTATCGCGCCAGCCGGTGGCGCGCTCCAGATCCGCGGGCGCGGGCGCATGGGTATGCCCGCAGGTCGTGCAGAGACCATCGGGCCCGTTGGCATGGGCATGGGCGTGGGCGTGGGCATGCCCGCCACCCAGCGCGCGGGCCCCGCGCCAGGCCAGCCACAGCCCCACAAGGGCCACCAGCGCGAAGCTGAGCGGCGCGAAGCTGTCTTCGGCAAGGCCGGTCATCCGCTCCCGGCTCCACCCCAGAACCCAGAGCCCCGCCGCGACAAGCAGAATCGCGGTCAGGGCCTGTGCAAGGCTCGACAGAAGCGCGATGCCCGACAGACGCCAGGGCCCCACCCGCCGCGCCGCGCCATAGCCGCCGATCAGGATCTTGCCGTGGCCGGGCCCTGCGGCATGAAAGAACCCGTAGGCGAAACAGAGCGCTGCAAAGGCGGCCATGGCGCCGGGGTCGCCCGCGCGGAGCGCGCGGAGCGCCCGGGCCAGCGCGTTCTGCGTGTCGCGCTGCTCCTCCATGGCCCAGCGCAGAAGCATGTCGTCGGCCCCGGTCAGAACCAGCGCCGCCAGCCCGAGGGCCAGAAGACCGGCGAGCAAGATCAGGGCGCGGCGCATGTCACCACCACCCGATCGGCAAAGACCGCGCCCACGGCGGGAAAATTGTCTTCGGCGGAGACCGCGCCGCCGATCCGCTCGATCTCGGCCTGAAGCGTGGCATAGGCGGCATCCAGATCGGCGCGCACCAGCCGGGGGGTGCAGCCGTCGCGCCCCGAGATCGCCATCGGCAGCGTCATCTCGAAGGCGATATAGAATTCGGGATCGTAGATCGCGGCTTCCAGCGGCAGGGCGGCGGAGGCAGGGCCGGTGACGGGGCGCCGATGGGTGGTTTCCAGATGCCCGTCCGTTAGGGTCAGGCTGACCGGTTCGGGCGCGCCGATATCCAGCACGGCACCATCCGCCGAGAGGGTCAGCCCCCCCTCGAACCCTGCGCCCCAGTTGAGGTCGAAGCCAAGGGTTCGGGCAATTTCGTCTTCGGTGAGAACGCCGTCGAAATCCGGGTCCAGCCCATAGTCCTGAAGGATCAGAAGCGAGTAAAGCTCGTCATAGCGCCATGTCACCCGCACCTCCACAAGGCTGCCGCTGTCATCATGGATCAGGTCGAGCCCCGCATCGATGAAGATATGCGGATGCGCGCCCGCCAGCGTGGGGGCCGATGCCAGGAAGGCCGACAGGGCGAGAGGGCGCAGAAACGATCGCGTCATGAGCGCGATATAGGACCCTTCGGCGGCCCGCCGCAACCGCCCGAACCCCACGCCGGCAGACACCTGCCCAAGCCATTGTTTCGCAAAACCTGGTTCATTGTTGTGGCGCTGATCCACAATCGGCCACAATTATGCCCACATTTTGGGGCATATAATGTCTTTGATTGGATGTGGTGAGGTTGATGAAAAATGTCTGAATATTTTAGACAGTTTCTCCGCGATGAAAGCGGCGCCATCACTGTGGACTGGGTTGTGTTGTCCGCTGCGGCCGTCTCGATGGCGATTGCGGCAACCGATGTTCTGGAAGGCAGTATCGGCGAGCTTGCGTCGGATCTTGAGGCTCAGCTGCGGACGCAGCAGATATCGGATTCCTTCGTCCAGTTCACGTCTGCCCATTTCGAGCCGTTCTATCAGCAAGACACATTGACCGTCGCGCAGGCGGAGCAGTTGTTCACCAACGCCAACGAGATGACCAATGCGGCCATTCTGACCGCGCTGGAAAGCGGCATCTCGGCGATGAACGCCGGCACCCTGACAGATGCGCAGATGGCCGAACTGGTCGCGGTGGCTTCGGTGGCCTACCAGCGGAACATTGTCGATGATGCGGTCATCGAGCAGTTCTTCAGCGACATCCATACCGTCTGACGCCCAGCACACCGCCATGGCCCTGATTTTCCACCGGAACTAGCGGCGGTTCTTCTGCGGCCGGCCCTGTCTTCAGCGCTGCCGCCCCCCGCAATCATCCCCCGCGACGGGCATCCGGATGCAACGAGGTGCCAAGGATGTGGTCTGCCTTGTGGATCACTTGGGCCGCACGGCCCACGATCAGCGGGTCGGGGTGCCGCGCGATCCGGGGGTTCTTGTCGGGGTAGTCCAGACTGTCCAGGAAATGCAGCATGCAATTCAGCCGCGCGCGTTTCTTGTCGTCCGACTTGATCACGGTCCAGGGCGCGTCGGCGGTGTCGGTGTAGAAGAACATCGCCTCCTTCGCCTCGGTATAGTCGTTCCATTTGTCGAGGCTGGCCATGTCGATGGGCGACAATTTCCACCTTTTGAGAGGGTCGAGCCGCCGGCTTTCGAACCGGGCGCGCTGTTCCTCCTGCGTGACGGAAAACCAGTATTTGTAGAGCCTGATGCCCGAGCGGACCATCATCCGCTCCAGATCCGGCGTCTGGCGCATGAATTCCAGATACTCGTTGGGCGCACAGAACCCCATGACGCGCTCCACACCCGCCCGGTTGTACCAGGAGCGGTCGTAGAACACCATTTCGCCGGTGGTGGGCAGATGTTCGATATAGCGCTGGAAAAACCACTGGCCGCTCTCCTCGTCGGTGGGTTTGTTGAGCGCCACCACGCGCGCTTCCCGCGGGTTCAGATGTTCCATGAAACGCTTGATCGTGCCGCCCTTACCCGCCGCATCGCGGCCTTCGAACAGGATCACGATTTTCTGACCCGTTTCGCCCACCCATTTCTGCACTTTCAGCATCTCTGCCTGAAGCCTGGCTTTCTGCGCCTCGTAACTGCGGCGCGACAGCTTGGTGTCGTAGGGATAGGCCCCGGTCTCGAACGCGTGGCGGATCGTATCCGGCGTCACGGTCGGGAACCCGCCCTTGCGCGGGAGGGTGTCAATGGCGGGTTTGGCCGTCTCTGCCGCATTTCCTGCGGTCGCGGGATCAAGGTCTTCCATCGGCACGGCACCTCTACTCTTGCTGAAAAGATCTTGCTGAAAGGTGTCACGCCCTTGTCACGTTCCGCGCCGGCGGACCTTGATCAGTGTCAAATCGGACGCGATATCTTTGGAAAAATGCATCATTGTGATAGGTTTTACGCAATGGGCCGCGTGTTTCCGGCCGAGCATGACCGTCTGAGGGGGGACCGGCATGACCCATTCTGTCAGCCAGGGGGTGCGGGATTCGGTTCGTATCCTGTCGATGCGCCTGTCCATTCTGGGGCTTTGCGCCGTGATCGGCGGCGCGCTGGCGGGCGATCTGAGCGCCCAGACCCTGCTGAGCAATCCCGACGAGGGCAAGAATGTCGACGGTGGCACCGGCCCGCTGACGCCACGGCCCGCACCGCAGCCCGCGCCGCCACCGGCCGAGCCCGCGGCCGGTACGGCGGACCCGAAGGACGGCCCGGCCCCCGCACCCGTCCCGGCCCCGCAACCTGAGCCGCCGCAACCCGCGCCTGCGCCGCCCGCCGCCGGGGGTGGCAAGGATGACGACACTCCCCGGCCCGTCCCGACGGCACCGGCGCCCGAGACAACCCCGCCCGAGGAGGCGGCCGACACAGCCCCGCCCGAAGCCGCAGCACCCGCGCCGGAGGAGAGCAGCGGCCCCGCGCCCGCAGGCGGGGCGGACATCCCCGCGACCATGGCGGTGCTGGCCGCGGGCTTCCCCGAGGGGGAGGCCGAAAGCTTCACCCAGATGCTCATCGGCCTGCCGGACGGGGTGAGCGCGGACACGATCGGCCATCTGCTTTACCCGCGCCGGCAGTTCGACCGGGCCGCATGGTTCTTCGGCGTCGCGGCCCAACGGCCCGAGGCAAGTGCCGCGAGCCTGAGCAATTTCGGCGCGCTGGCGATGGAGGTTTATGCCGATGCCCCCGACGCCTGGCCCGAGACGATGCTGCAGGCCGCCCATGACGCGCTGGTCGCGGCGAACGGCTTGCAGCCGGACGAGCCCGCGATTCTGAACAATCTGGGCAATGCCGCCCGGCGGCTGGGGCTGCATGACGCGGCGGTGGAGCATGGCGCCCGCGCCACCGAACTCGCCCCGGAGGAACCGCTTTACTGGACCAACCTTGCCCGGTCGACGGCGGCCGCGGGCGATGCGGACGGGGCCGCCGCGGCGCTGGCGCGTGCCCATCTGCTTGAGCCCAACGGTCTGGCCCTGCTGGAAACCCTGCCCATGCTGCCCGGGGCCGCGCCCGGCTATTCCCGCGCCCTGCAGACCCAGTGCGACGTCAATTTCCGCTGTCAGGAGATCTGCCCCCGCTCGATCATCGGCGGGCTGATGTCGGTGACCTGCGAGATCGAAAACAGCTCCGCCCAAATCGCCTGCACCGAAGGCCGCCCCTACCCGACCAGCTATCGCTGCGAGGAGGATCTGCCCGAATACGGCATCCTGATCCCGGGTCTGAATTCCGGTTTCTCGGTGGCGGTGCCCGGTTTCTCGGCCCATGTTCTGGTGCAGGGGGACGGCAGTGTCGATGTGCGGGTGGAGGCCGGGGCGTCGATCGGGCCGGTGGGCGGATATCTGCGCGCCGACGGCCATTACGACCCGAGCGGCGGGGTCAGTTTCGACAATCCGGGCGGCGGTGTGCGGGTCAACCTTCTGCCCAATTCGCCCGCCAACCAGCTTGCCAGCGACCTCGGCCACCCGCCCGTCCATATCGAGGCCGAAACCCTGAATGGCGGCCCGGTTCAGATCAACGGGGAGGCGTATAACGCGGGCCTTCTGTCCTTCTGAAATCCGGGCAGGAACCGGCCGACGGGCGGCGGGGGGCTTGCATCTGCCCCGCGCGCTGTCATTCTGGTGAAAATGACCGGAGGGAGCAGTCATGATCCGACCCATTCTGTTGACCAGCCTGATCGCGCTTTCGGGTTGCATCACGTATCAGACCGGACCGATCCGCACATCGACCACCTACACGCCCGTGCCCTCCAACCCCGCGCCCGCGCCGGTGATCAACGGCGTGCCTGTCACGCTGACCGATGGCAGCCAGGGGCTTGCGCTGTGGTGTTCGGTGCCGGGCGACTGCATCGCGGATGCGCGCACCGCCTGCAACAACCGCCAGTCGATCCGCACCGTCTCCGATATCGACGGCAGTTCGCCCCGCGCCTCGGAATTCTTTGCCCGGCGCGAGACCGAGCCCAGTTCGCTGGTGGTCGCCTGTAGCTGAGGCGGCGGGAGACACTTCCCCCCTGCCCCCAAACCTGCTCTAATACGGCGCAACAAACACAAGATAGAGCAGATGCATGGCTGACGACCTTCTTTCCGGCGCGCCCGATCCCAATGCCTATGATGCCTCCTCCATCGAGGTGCTGGAAGGTCTGGAGCCCGTGCGCAAACGCCCGGGCATGTATATCGGCGGCACCGATGAGCGCGCGCTGCACCATCTGGTGGCCGAGGTGCTCGACAATTCCATGGACGAGGCGGTGGCCGGCCACGCCACCCGGATCGAGGTGGAGCTGAACGCCGATTACTCCGTCACGATCCGCGACAACGGACGTGGCATCCCCGTCGATCCACACCCGAAATTCCCCGACAAATCAGCGCTGGAGGTGATCCTGTGTACGCTGCATGCGGGCGGCAAGTTCTCCGGCAAGGCCTATCAGACCTCGGGCGGGTTGCATGGCGTGGGCGTTTCGGTGGTCAACGCCCTGTCGGATCACCTGCGGGTGGAGGTCGCGCGCAATCGCGAGCTGTTCGTGCAGGAGTTTTCCCGCGGTCTCCCGCAGGGCCCGGTGGCCGCGGCAGGCAGCGCGCCGAACCGGCGCGGCACGTCCATCACCTTCCATGCGGATGACCAGATTTTCGGCCAGCACCGGTTCAAACCCGCCCGGATGATGAAGATGGTGCGCTCCAAGGCCTATCTGTTCTCGGGCGTCGAGATCCGCTGGAAAACCGCGATCGACGATGGCGAGACCCCGGCGGAGGCGGTGTTCCACTTCCCCGGCGGCCTGTCGGATTATCTGGGCGAGACGCTCGGCGGCGCCTCCACCTATGCGGAGCGGCCCTTTGCGGGCAAGGTCGCGTTTCAGGAGCGCTTCGGCGAACCCGGCAGCGTGGAATGGGCGATCAACTGGACGCCGTCCCGGGACGGGTTCATCCAGAGCTATTGCAACACCGTACCCACGCCCGAAGGCGGCACCCATGAACAGGGGTTCTGGGCCGCGATCCTGAAGGGCATCCGCGCCTATGGCGAGCTGGCCGGCAACCGCAAGGCTGCGCAGATCACCCGCGACGACCTGATCACCGGGGGCTGCGCGCTGGTCTCCTGCTTCATCCGGGAGCCCGAATTCGTGGGCCAGACCAAGGACCGTCTGGCCACCACCGAGGCGGCGCGGATGATCGAAGGCGCGGTGCGGGACCATTTCGACAACTGGCTTGCGGCCGATACCAAGTCGGCGGGCGCGATCCTCGATTTCCTGATCCTGCGGGCGGAGGAACGGCTGCGCCGGCGGCAGGAGAAGGAAACCGCGCGAAAATCGGCCACGAAGAAGCTGCGCCTGCCCGGCAAGCTGGTGGATTGCTCGCAACAGGCCCGCGAGGGCACGGAGCTGTTCATCGTCGAGGGGGACTCCGCCGGCGGTTCGGCCAAGATGGCGCGGGATCGCAAGACCCAGGCCCTGCTGCCGCTGCGCGGGAAAATCCTGAACGTGCTTGGCGCGGCCTCCTCCAAGATGTCCCAGAACGCCGAGATTTCCGATTTGTGTCAGGCGCTTGGCGTTGGAATGGGCACGCGGTTCAACCTGGACGACCTGCGCTACGACAAGATCATCATCATGACCGACGCGGATGTGGACGGGGCGCATATCGCCTCCCTGCTGATGACGTTTTTCTTCACCCAGATGCGCCCGATGATCGATGCGGGGCATCTGTATCTCGCCTGCCCGCCGCTTTTCCGGCTGACCCAGGGCGCGCGCCGGGTCTATTGCCTGGACGAGGCGGAGCGCGATGAATGGCTGGCCAAGGGTCTGGGCGGCAAGGGAAAGATCGACGTCTCCCGCTTCAAGGGTCTGGGGGAGATGGACGCGAAAGACCTGAAGGACACCACGATGAATGTGGAGACCCGCAAGCTGATCCGCGTGTCCATCGACGAGGATGAACCGGGCGAAACCGGCGATCTGGTGGAGCGGCTGATGGGCAAGAAGCCGGAACTGCGGTTCCAGTACATCCAGGAGAACGCGCGGTTCGTGGAGGAGTTGGATGTTTGAGTAATAATTTTCCACTTTTTTCTCGACTCTACAAGTGGCTCAGAACCGAAGAGGGGAAAAGGCGTTTTGAAATTTTAATTGCATTCGCCGCTCTAATTATATCACTTTTTGTTGGTTTCGCCAGTCTTGCCCTTGGCTACAGAACGCTAGCTTTGCAGCACGAGATAGAGTTTCGAAATAGCTCGGCATTCTTAAGTAGGGGGGTGATACGGGACACGCCTGTTTCTATCTATATCGAAAATGTCGGACCAACACCTATCCGCATCGACGACATTGTCATTAAAATAGCCAATCCAGAACCAACTGGCGATGAGGTCACCCGGCTCAGTCTGTTAGCAGCAAATAGCCCGGAACTACTTATTGATTTCTGGCCGATTTCCGACCTCCAAGAATCGTATTCTGAAGTCGCTCGGAGCCTTTTGCCCCCTGGCACTGAAATCACTTATCAATACCGCTTCCATGGGATGAGACACGCAGAATGGCTTGGAGTTGGGCGGCAATTGGAATTATTTCGTTTCTCGGCTCTGGTAAATAATCCTTTTCAAGATCAGACTCTTGAGATATCCTATTTACATAATGCGAACGTGAGTCAGATTATCTCGGATTTTAGCACCCGGTTACTTATCTGTATTAATTACACGACGATATGGGGCCATAGTAACAGCGAGCAAACCTGCTAGGGGCCAGCCACTGGTGATGCTGACTATAGCTTGGAGTGATGAGACGGGTCCGACACAATTCACTATGTGGCGCGCCTACTCTGATTCAAATCACTTTTCCCCCGCAAAGTCATTGCACCGAATGAATGACGCAACCAGAAGCGCCGGCGCGGGGGCCGGGCAGCTTCGCTACCATTCCGCTCATTCAACTAGAAAAACCGCTGTAACGGGGTAGCCACAACGCAATAGGCGACCTGTTCAGGCTGAAGCAAGCCTTGGTTGGGTACCCACGGAGCTGTTCCGCCACACACACCAAAGGCGGGTCATTCCTGTTGGGTCTCCAGCCAGCCCACCAGATCCACCACCTCGCGGCTGGTCAAGAGCGTGCCTCCGCCGCGTTCGCGCAGCACCACGTTGAACTCCCCGAAGACGAAGCCGAAGATCGGCATGTCGCCGCCATGGGTCAGGATCGGGTCCCGCCCGTCGATCAGCCGGGCGATCTGGATGACGGGGAACACACCGTCGCGACGCTCGGCGATACGGGTGAGATCGGGGGGCGGCACCATCAGCACCTCGGCCATCGGGCCGCCGCCTTGCGCGATCTCGCCGTGGCAGACGGCGCAATGCTGGAAATAGAGCCGTTCGCCGCGCTGGACATCCTGCGCCAGCGCCGGCACGCCAAGGAGCAGGGCTCCAGTCAAAATCAGTGCTTTCACCGCCATGTCTTACTCCGTCTGCAGCCCTGGTCGGGGCCGGGATACGCGACCGGCCCCGCCCTGGGCCAGCCTCAATCCTGTATCTCCTGCAAATACGTCACCAATTCGGCAATCGGTTGTGTTGTCATGATCGGCTGGCCCGTGGCATCGGCAATCGCGACATCGGCGCCGGCCTCCTGAAAGAAGCTTCCGAAAAGCGGCATCTCGCCCCCATGGGCCAGCAGCGGATCGCGCCCGTCAATCTGGCGCGCCACGCGGTAGGTGGGGAAAACCCCGTCATTTCCGGCGCTTAGCTGCGTCAGATCCGGCGGCAGAACGGTCAGCAACTCCGCCATGCGGCCATCACCCCGGCCCTCCATCCCGTGGCAGGCGGCGCAGTAGGTGACGAAATGCTCCCGCCCGGCGGCGGCATCCTGCGCCAGAGCGGGCGGGGCGGAGACAAGGGCGCCGGCATGGGCGGTGGCAAGGGCTGCGAAGGTCAGCATGGTGATGCGCATCGATGGGCTCCTCGGCTGATGACACGGACAGGATGACCGATTGATCACATGCCGCATTGATCGGCGTCAAACCCGCCCGGCAATCGGATAATCCTCTGCGCGGGCGGGATTTTTCGTCAATGGCATTTCCAAGCCCGGATGGCTTGCCTATCGTGGCGTTCATGCGCCTGATGATCTGTTTGCTGTTCCTGAGCCTTGCCGCCTGCGGCCGCCCGCTGACAGAGGCGGAGCGGACCTTCATGGGCACGCTGCAGGGCGACCAGCTGGATGTGAGCCAGGTCAGGATCATCGAGAATCCGTTGGTGGGGTTGCGCAGACAGGTTTTCCCGGTCCGGCCCCGAACCACTTGCCGGGAAAGGATTTTTCCCGAGCCGGAGGGGGAGTTTCTGGTCGGGCAGACCGCGGGGGTCGTGCTGTTCAACCGGCTGCATGTGCGCCGGGATTACGCGATACCCGATTATGTGCGCACCGCCGATGGCGGCATGAATCTGGTCGCGGCGATGTTCTTCGCCCATGAAATGACCCATATCTGGCAATGGCAGAACCGCGATATTACCGGCTATCACCCGGCCCGCGCCTTCGCCGAGCATCTGCGGACGGAAGACCCCTATCTCTTTGACGGAGATAGCGAATTCGGGTTTCTGGACTATGGCTACGAGCAGCAGGCGAGCCTTGTGGAGGAATATGTCTGCTGCCGCACGCTGGACCCCGACGGCGCGCGGACGGAGCGGCTGTTGCACCTGCTGCAAGAGGTGATGCCGGTTCAGCCCTTGCAATCCCGCGTCGACGGGATGCAGGTTTATCTCCCATGGGACGGGGTGGAACTGCGCGGGATTTGTTCGTGATTCCCCCATATTTATCAGGATCTTGAAATGACACATCAGGCATTGATCATGCTGGCCGCCGGGATCGGCATTCCGCTTTTGGCGGCGCTGAATGCGCGGTTGGGCGCGAATATCGGCTCGCCCGCCGCGGCGGCGCTGATCCTGTTCATCGTGGCCTTTGCGGCGACGGCGGTGACGATGGTGCTCAGCGGCGGGACCGGCGCGCTGGCCGATCTGCCGGATCAGCCCCGGCATCTGTTTCTGGCGGGGTTGCTGGTGGCGTTCTACGTGCTGTCGATCACCTGGGTCGCGCCGACGTTCGGCGTTGGAAACGCGGTGTTTTTCGTGCTTCTGGGGCAATTGATCTCGGCGGCCGCGATCGACCATTTCGGGCTGTTCGGGGCGCAGGTGGCGAGCCTCTCGCCGATGCGGGCCGCGGGGATTGTGGTGATGGCCGCGGGCGTCGCCCTGACGCAATTCGGGGCAAGGGGGTAGAACAATGGTATATCAATTCGAGGCCGCGGTCCTGCCCTAGCCTTCGGCCTTTTCCGCCAGAAGCAGCCATTCCTCCTCCGCCTCGGCCAGGGCGGTCTGACGGGCGGCAAGCGCTTCGGTCGCCTTGCGGAACTTCACCGGCTCGCGGGTGAAAAGCTCCGCATCGGTCAGGAGGGATTCAAGCTTGGCGATCTCGGCCTCCAGACGGGCGATGACCGCCGGCAGATCCTTCAGGCGGTGCGCCTCGGTGAAGGAGAGACGCGACGATCTGGGCGCAGGCGCGGGTTTCGGCGCGGCGGCGGACCGGGCGGGTTTCGGGGCGGCGGCGGTGGCGCCCGCCTGCGCGCCCCGCTGCGCCTGATAATCGCTCCAGCCGCCGGCATAGACCGTGGCCTGCCCGTCGCCTTCCATCGCGACGGTGGTGCCGACCACCCGGTCAAGGAAATCCCGGTCATGGCTGACCAGCAGCACGGTGCCGGGATAATCGCCAAGGATATCCTGCAACAGATCGAGGGTTTCCACGTCGAGATCGTTGGTGGGCTCGTCCAGCACCAGAAGATTGGATTCACGCGCCATGATCCGGGCCAGAAGCAGGCGCGCCTTTTCCCCGCCCGAAAGCGACCGGATCGGCGCGCGCGCCTGCGCATCGTCGAACAGGAATTCCTTGAGATAGCCAACCACATGGCGCGGCTGTCCGCGCACCATCACCTGATCGGAGCGGCCGCTGACCCCCATCAGCGGATCGTTGGTGAGACTGTCCCAGAGCGTGGCGTCCGGGTCGAGCGCGCTGCGCGTCTGGTCGAAGACGGCCATCGAGAGGCCGGTGCCGAGGGTGACGCTGCCGGTGTCGGGCGCAAGCTGCCCGGTCAACATGTTGACCAGCGTCGTCTTGCCCGCGCCATTGGGGCCCACAAAGCCCACCCGGTCCCCGCGCAGGACCCGGAAATCGAAAGGTTTCAGGATGAGCTTCCCCCCGTAGCTCTTTGAAATGCCTTTCGCTTCGATGACCCGCTTGCCGGATTTCTGGCCCGCGTCCAGCACCATGCCCGCCGCGCCCTGACGGCGGATCATATTGGCCCGCTCGGCCCGAAGATCGGCCAGCGCGCGCACCCGGCCCATATTGCGCTTGCGCCGGGCGGAGATGCCTTCCACGGCCCAGCGCCCCTCCGCCTTGATCTTGCGGTCAAGCTTGTGGCGGGCGAGATCTTCCTCTTCCCATGTCCTGTCGCGCCAGGCCTCGAAATCGGCGAAGCCCTTTTCCTGCCGCCGCACCTTGCCCCGGTCGATCCAGAGCGTGGCGCGGGTGAGCGCGGTCAGAAACGCGCGGTCATGGGAGATCAGCACGAAGGCGGCGCGGGTCTGCCCCAGTTCGGCCTCCAGCCAGCGGATCGCCTCGATATCGAGATGGTTGGTGGGCTCGTCCAGCAGCATCAGTTCGGGCGCTTCGGCCAGCAGCTTGGCGAGGGCCGCGCGGCGCCGCTCACCGCCGGAGGCCTTGTCGACATCGGCATCGAGCCGGAGTTTCAGCCCCTCGGCGGCGGCCTCCACCCGCCAGGTCTGATCGGGGCCCAGATCGCTGAGCGCGTAATCGCCCAAGGTGGCGAAGCCCGCGAAATCCGGGTCCTGCTCCATATAGCCGGTATGGATGCCGGGCGGCAGGGTTCGGGTGCCGCTATCGGCTTCAACAAGCCCCGCCATCACCTTGAGAAGCGTCGATTTTCCCGAACCGTTGCGCCCGACGAGCGCGACGCGATCACCCTCCTGCACGACCAGATCGAGACCCGCGAAAACCGGGTCGCCGCCGAAGGTCAGCGAGATATCGTTGAGTTGCAAAAGCGGTGCGCGGGCCATGGCCGCCTGCTATGGGGCGGAGCCGCGGAGGTCAAGGTGTCAGTTGCCCAGCATCCAGTCGCCATCGGGCCAGAACGCATGATAGGCGAAGGCGAAGAGCACGTCATGGGGCAGGTCCGCGCCGGCGGCATCGCGCACCCGGATCATGCCCACATCGCGGCCGGCCGCAATATCCCCGGTATCCAGCGCGGAGGCCTTGCCCGCCGCCCAGGAGATCGTCACGCCCGCTTCGGTGATCTCGCCCAGGTCGGCCAGCCGGGTCAGCGGCCAGGCCCGGTCACCGACGCGGACCACGCGGGCCAGCGGTTCGATGCCATGGGGCGGCATCTGGCCATCATAGAGGAAGGGTTGGGCCAGACTGTCATAGCCGACATAGGGATTGCGGCCATAGGGGCGGCGCCAGTCGGGTTCGTCCATCACCAGACCGTCGGGATTGCGGGCGCGGAACGCGGCGAAGCTTTCCATCCAGCTTGGCAATTCGGTGAGCTTGGCCCCTGTCATCGTGCCCACGATCCCCTCGCCCACCGCCTGTTGCCACCAGCTTTCGGTTTCGCGGTCATACATCACCATGTCGGAATGGCGCAGATTGCCCGAGACCCCGAAGCTGAGCGTCCGCCCGTCGACGCGGCGGTCGAAGGTCATGGCGGAGTTGCACAAGGGGCAGAAGGTGACCGCCACGGGAATGCCCGCGACCGTGTCGTTCACGATCTCATGCCAGGTCAGGTAGCGGATCGGATAGGCGCGCGGCGCGGCCCCGTCGAATTCCAGCGTGATGACCGGCTCGCGCGCGGCGATGCGGGTTTCCCCGGCGGCCGGAATGAACGCGGGATCGTCGAGGGCCGGAATGCCGTCGCGCCCCGGCCCGCCGGCGCGGATCTCATCAAGATCTACGGAGGCGGTGCCGAAATCGGTATTCGGCCATTCGGCGGCCAACCCGGGCTGCTGCGCCGGGGCCGGCTGGCCGAAGGCGGCGACGAAGACCGCGACGAACGGCACGGCGAGCGGGGCAAGGCGCATCTGGACCGGGGCTCCTTCCACAGGGCAACCCTACCCTGCCAGAGCGCCGCCGGGCCGCCTAGCCCCGCTCACGCGGATGTGCGTTTTCCTGATCGGTCACTCCGCCGGGGCGACGGGCTCGGGGTCTTCCTCCAGCACGCGCAGCGCGACCATCCGGTCGGGCTGCCCGATGACGGCGCCATTGCGCCCCTCGCCCCGCTTGATCGCATCGACCACATCCATGCCGCCGACCACTTCACCGATCACGGTATAGTCGCCGTTCAGTTGCGGGGTGGGCGCGAACATGATGAAGAACTGGCTGTTGGCGCTGTCGGGGTCGGCGGCGCGGGCCATGCCGATCACGCCCCGCTCGAAGGGCAGCTCGGAAAACTCGGCGGGCAGGTCCGCAAGCTCGGAGCCGCCGCGCCCGGCATAGCGCATATCCATGCCCATGCGGCCGAATTCCACATCGCCCGTCTGTGCCATGAACCCGTCGATCACCCGGTGAAACACCACATCGTCATAGGCGCCTTCGGCGGCCAGGGTCACGATCCGCTCCACATGGGCGGGGGCCACCTCTTCGAAGAGGTCGATGACGATGGTGCCCTCCGCCTCGCCCGCAAGGTCGATCTCCAGCCCGGTCGCGGCGGCGGGCGCGGCGAGAGACAGAAGCGCCGGGCCGCTCAGCAGGCAGAGCGCGGCGGCCAGCCTACGCATCGGCGGCCACCTTGACGGAGATCATCTTGTCGGGGTTCGCAGGCGGCTCACCACGGGTGATCGCATCCACATGTTCCATCCCCTCGATCACGCGGCCATAGACCGTGTATTGCCCGTTCAGGAAGTGATTGTCGGAGAAGTTGATGAAGAACTGGCTGTTGGCCGAGTTCGGGTTCTGCGAGCGCGCCGCGCCGAGGGTGCCGCGATCATGGGGCAGCTTGGAGAATTCGGCGGGCAGATCGGGCTTGTCGGAGCCGCCGGTGCCGGCGGCGCGCAGATTGCCGCCTTCCCTGCCGTTGGCCACATCGCCGGTCTGGGCCATGAACCCTTCGATCACCCGGTGGAACACCACGCCGTCATAGGCGCCGTCGCGGGCCAGTTCCTTCATCCGTTCGGTATGTTTGGGGGCCACATCGGGCATCAGCTCGATGACGACGGTGCCGGCTTCCAGCTCCATCAGAATGGTGTTTTCGGGGTCTTTGATCTCGGCCATCGGGCGCTCCTTCTGCAACAGTCGCGGCGGACCCTACTGCGCGCGGCCCGAAAGGAAAAGCGCCTAGTGCGGGAACTTGCCGAGAAGGGCCTGATGCACCGCGGGCGGCACGAAATGGGACACATCGCCGCCAAGCCGCGCGATCTCCTTGACCAGTTTGGAGGCGATGGCCTGCCGGTCGGCCTCGGCCATCAGGAACACGGTGGTGATCTTGCTGTCCAGCTTGCGGTTCATGCCGACCATCTGGAATTCATACTCGAAATCGGCCACCGCGCGCAGGCCGCGGATGATCACGCCGGCGCCGACATCCTTGGCGCAGTCGATCAGCAGATTCTCGAACGGATGGACCACGATCTCGCATCCGGTCGCCTCGGCCAGACGCGCGCATTCCGCCTCCACCATCTCCACACGCTCCTCCAGCGTGAACAGCGGCCCCTTGTCGCGGTTGATCGCCACACCGATGACCAGCCGGTCGACCAGCGTGCAGGCCCGCCTGATGATGTCGATATGACCCAAGGTGATCGGGTCAAAAGTGCCCGGATAAAGCCCCACACGCATCGCCAGCCGTCCCTTCCAAGTCTCAGCCTCGCCAACGCAACATCATTGCGCGGCCTTGTCCAGCCCCGGATGCACCGGACGCCCGGGCCGTGTTGCCGGCGGGGCCTGCCCGGCATCCCGCGCGCACAAAGAGAGGCACAGGCGGATGCCGCGCGCCGCCCTTGAGCGGGCGCGCCTGCGGCGACCGGCCTGCCGCCGTCTCAGAACCCCTTGATCATGCTTTCCAGCGCCTCTTTCTCCATCGCCAGTTTGGAGAGCTGCGCCTTGACCACATCGCCGATGGAGATCAGCCCCACCATGTCGGCCCCGTCCATCACCGGCATGTGGCGAAACCGGCCCTGTGTCATCTTGGCGAGCACCGCATCGGAGGTCTCCTCCCCGGTGCAGGAAATGATGTCCTTCGTCATCAGACTGTCCACGGTTTCGGCCATGCAGGAGGGCCCGCGCGCGCCCAGTTCGCGGACGATATCGCGTTCCGACACGATCCCGGCCACAGCCTTTCCATCCGCGGAGACGACCAGCGCACCGATCCGCTTCTTCGACAGGGCTTCGGCCACCTGCGCGACGGTGCTGCCGGGCTTGATCGTGTCCACACCCTGGGTGGGTTTGCTTTTGAGGATCTGCTGAACAAGCATGGGCGCCTCCTTTTGTCTGGATGTCTGGAATGATGCGTCCCTTGAGAGCAGCGTCCACCGGATCGCCCTTTACTGTCAAGAAGATGTGTTCTGCGCCGCGCCGGTCTCGGCCCGGGTGACGGCGGTTTCCAGCCGGATGATTTCCGCGCGGATGCCATCGGCCAGAAGCCCGGCAAATCGCTGCAACCGGCGCTCGCGAAGCGCCTGCGCATGGCGGATCAGCCAGAAATTGCGGTGCAGGGCGATCTGCCCCGGCAGCACCCGGCGCAGACCCGGCGCCGCGGGCAGCGCGAAATCATGGACCACGGCCAGCCCCGCGCCCGCGCGCGCCCAGTTGAGCTGGACCGAGACGGAATTGGAAGTCAGCGGCACATGGCTGAGCCCCAGTTCGGCCAGATAGTCCAGTTCGGCGTCGAAAATCATGTCGGGGATATAGCCGATCATCCGCGCGCCCTGCAGATCGGCCCGGCTTTGCGGGGCCCCGTTCCGGGCGAGCCATGCGTCCGACGCGGCGAGCGACAGGCGATAGGCGCTGAGCTTTTCGGAGCGGAGCCGCGCGGTGCGGGGCCGCGAGACGGCGATGGCGAGATCCGCCTCCCGCCGGCTGAGATCGACGACGCGGGGCAAGGCCAGGATCTGGACCTCCAGCCCCGGGTTGAGGTCGCAGATCGCGGCGCAGACCTGCGGCAGGAGATAGTTGGCGCAGCCATCGGGCGCGCCGATCCGGATGCTGCCGGAAAGCGTTTCGCCGCCCCCGGTCAGATCGCCGACGCCCGCGGACAGCGCCGCCTCCGCCTCTTCGGCGGCGGGCATCAGGCGGGCGCCCGCCTCGCTCAGCCCGTAGCCTTGCGGCGATTTCAGGAACAGATCGGCCCCGAGCCGGCTTTCCAGCCTTGCGATGCGGCGGCCCACGGTCGCGGGATCCATCCGCAGGGATTTGCCCGCCGCAGTCAGGCTCTGGCCGCGCGCAACGGACAGGAAGATACGCAGGTCATCCCAGTTGGTCATCGGGGTCATCCTTGCATTTTCGCAAAACGCTTTTGAGAACCTGCCCCTTTTCCGCGCAGCATTGCAAGGCTAGGGTTTGCGCCGAACCGCATTTGGGAGGACACCGGCGATGGAAGAGCTGAGCCACTGGATCAACGGCCAACATGTCAAGGGCACATCGGGGCGATTTGCCGATGTGATGAACCCGGCCACCGGCGAGGTGCAGGCGCGCGTGCCGCTGGCCTCCAAGGAGGAGCTGGACGCCGCCGTGGCCGATGCCGCCGCCGCGCAGCCGGCATGGGCCGCGATGAACCCGCAGAAACGCGCCCGGGTGATGATGGCCTTCGTGCAGTTGATCAACCGCGACATGGACAAGCTGGCCGAGGCGCTGAGCCGCGAGCACGGCAAGACCTTCCCCGACGCCAAGGGCGATGTGCAGCGCGGGCTGGAAGTGGTGGAGTTCTGCATCGGCGCGCCGCATCACCTGAAGGGCGAGTTCACCGACAGCGCCGGGCCCGGGATCGACATGTATTCGCTGCGCCAGCCCCTTGGCGTGGCGGCCGGCATCACGCCGTTCAACTTTCCGGCGATGATCCCGATGTGGAAGATGGCGCCCGCGCTGGTCTGCGGCAACGCCTTCATCCTGAAGCCGTCGGAGCGTGACCCCTCGGTGCCGCTGATGCTGGCGGAACTGCTGAAAGAGGCCGGGTTGCCCGATGGCGTGTTGCAGGTGATCAACGGCGACAAGGAAAGCGTGGATGCGATCCTGGACAACCCGGTGATTGCCGGTGTGGGCTTCGTCGGATCGACGCCGATCGCGGAATACATCTATTCCCGCGGCTGCGCCAACGGCAAGCGTGTGCAGTGTTTCGGCGGCGCCAAGAACCACATGATCATCATGCCCGACGCCGATCTGGATCAGGCGGCGGATGCGCTGGTGGGTGCGGGCTATGGCGCGGCGGGCGAGCGCTGCATGGCGATCAGCGTCGCGGTCCCGGTGGGCGAGGAGACCGCGGACCGGTTGATGGAGAAGCTGGTGCCCAAGGTCGAGGCGCTGAAGATCGGGCCCTATACCTCGGGCGACGATGTGGATTTCGGCCCCGTGGTGACCGCGGCGGCCAAGGAGAACATCCTGCGGCTGGTGCAGACCGGCATCGATCAGGGGGCGGAGCTGCTGGTCGACGGGCGCGATTTCTCGTTGCAGGGCTACGAGAACGGCTTTTTCGTCGGCGCGCATCTGTTCGACCGGGTGACGACGGATATGGACATCTACAAGACTGAGATCTTCGGCCCTGTCCTGTCCACCGTCCGGGCCAAGACCTATGAGGAGGCCATCGGCTACGCGATGGATCATGAATACGGCAACGGCACCGCGATCTTCACCCGCGACGGCGACACGGCGCGGGATTTCGCCAACCGGATCAATATCGGGATGGTCGGGATCAACGTGCCGATCCCGGTGCCGCTGGCCTATCACACCTTCGGCGGCTGGAAGAAATCGGGTTTCGGCGATCTGAACCAGCACGGGCCGGATGCGTTCCGGTTCTACACGCGGACCAAGACGGTGACGGCGCGCTGGCCGTCGGGCATCAAGGAAGGCGGCGAGTTCTCGATCCCGGTGATGGAATGACGGCGCCGGGCTGAGGCCCGCGCGCAGGTCGTTCGGATTTGCCCCGTTCAGGGGGCATCACGGCGCGCGGTCCGATTGACCGCGCGCCTTTCGCATGGGCCGGCGGGCAGCGGGACCCGGGATGAAAGCCGACCGGGCCGGGTCTCCACCGTGTTCAGGTGACGGGACCGATTTTCAGCGCCTTGCGTATCATCGCCGCGACCGGGCGGTAGAAATGCCTGTCGGTCCAGTAGCCGTTATGGGAGGCCGGGGTCCAGGAGGTGAGCGGGCTGCCCGCGTTGATCCAGCGGTCGCTCAGATCCCCGGCATCGGCCATGTCCTGATATCTGGTGCCGGCGGGGGCGAGCGGCATGCCCAGCACATCGTCCTTGTCGTTGAAGTTCTGCCACCATGGAGAGATCCGCCGCGGCTGCGGGATGCGGATGCCGGGATAATTGATCGGCCAGACCTCATCGGGGGGATAGGCGAAGGTGAAGATCGGGATGTTGCAGCCGAAGGTGACGAACCCGGCCATGGTTTCCAGCCGCTGGAACGGTGTCAGTGCCTGCACCCACGGCGCATCGAGCCGCATCGCCTTCTGCCGGTCGTAGATGTAGTTGGATACGATATGCCCGCCAAGCGAATGGGCGAGGACCAGAAGCGGCGTTTCCGGCCCGGCCACCGCCTGCAGATTGTCGATTGCGTCGGTGACGCGGGCCTGCACGCGCTGATAGACATCCGTCTCGTTGTCGGACACCTTGCGATAGGCGGCGGCGTCGGTGAGGTTGTGCATCACGAAACGGCGGGTCTTGAGCCAGCGCGCCTTGCCCTTCAGGGCCTTCAGCACGTAATCTTCCTGCCGCTCCTGCAGGATGTCGGCCCAGAAAACCTCCCGCCAGGCGACACGGCCGTTCCATTCCTCCGGCGCCATGTAGTTGCGAAGCGCGCGGTAAAGCCCGGCGGAAAAACTGATATCGTTGGGGCCCTGGGGCTTGTCGCCCTGACTGCCCATGCCGTGGATCACGGCAATGGCGACACGGGTCGGGTCTGGCATGGGGTGGCTCCGATCCTTCGTAAAATGACTTCATGATTCGTAAAATGACTTCATGAAATGACTTGACGTAAGGGAAGCCTGCCGGATCGGGCCCGGCCGGGCAATGGAGGAATGCCTTACCCTGCATCCACGGTCTGACAATTGCGTGAGGTGCCCGGCGCGCCGTTGTCCGCGCGCGTCGCGGACACCACATGCCTGCAAAAGGCAAAAGAATGAGGGAGAAACCCATGAGCGGATCACGGATCACACGGCGGAGCACGCTGTTGAGCGGCGCGGCGGTGCTGGCCACCCCGATGCTGGCCATGGCTGAGGCCCCTGCCCCGAACGTGCGGGCCGGCGCCGGCACAAGGCGCAACCTGTCATCGTTCCGGGTGCAGCGCTGGCAGGACCATTTCGACAGCCTTGGCCGGGCCACCATCGTCGCCGATATCCAGTCCCGCGCGCTGCATTACTGGAGCGCCGATGGCAGCGACTACCGGCTTTACCCGTCCTCCGTGCCGCTGACCGATGAGCTGACGCGGCGCGGCTATTCCGAGATCGTGCGCAAGCGTGTGGACCCGGACTGGACGCCGACGCAATCCATGCGGGAACGCGACCCGTCGCTGCCCGCCTATATGCCACCGGGGCCGGACAACCCGCTTGGCACCCATGCGATGTACCTGACATGGCCGGCCTATCTGATCCATGGCACCCATGACACGCGCAAGATCGGGCGGCGGTCGTCTTCGGGCTGCATCGGGCTGTTCAACGAACATATCGCCGAGCTGTTCGAGCTGACGCCGATCGGCGCGCAGGTCCGGCTGCTGTAGCGCGGGGCCGCGCGGGCCGGGCCCGCGGGCGACCAAATCGCGGTTTTCTCTTGGCAATTCGTTCGCGGATCGCTTTGCTGGGGCAAAAGGAGACCGCGATGGCGCCATCCATGCCGCCCTTTTCCATGGGCATCGAGGAAGAATACCTGCTGGTCGACAGCCAGTCCCTTGATCTGGTCGAGGCGCCCGAGGCCCTGATGGAGGCATGCAAGGCCGAGCTTGAAGGCCAGGTCAGCCCGGAATTCCTGGCCTGCCAGATCGAGATCGGCACCAAGGTCTGCGCGAATATCGCAGAGGCGCGGGAGGATCTGAAGCGGCTCCGCGCCTGCGTGGCGAAACAGGCCGCCACCTTCGACATGGCGCCGATCGCGGTGTCCTGCCACCCGTTCGCGGACTGGAAGCATCAGACCCATACGGACAAGGAGCGCTACAACACGCTTGAGAGGGATCTGGCCGGTGTGGCCCGGCGGATGCTGATCTGCGGGATGCATGTGCATGTGGGGCTGGATGACAACGATCTGCGCAACGACCTGATGGGGCAGTTGAGCTATTTCCTGCCGCATCTTCTGGCGCTGTCGACCTCGTCGCCCTACTGGCAGGGGCAGGATACGGGGCTTGCCAGCTATCGGCTGACGATTTTCGACAATCTGCCGCGCACCGGGCTGCCGCCGCATTTCGACAGCTGGTCGGATTATCGCCGGTCGGTGGATGCGATCATCGAACTGGGGCTGGTGGAGGATTCCTCGAAGATCTGGTGGGATCTGCGCCCTTCGCACCAGTTCCCGACGCTGGAGACCCGGATTTGCGATGTGATGCCGCGGCTGGAACACACGATTTCGGTGGCGGCACTGATCCAGAGCCTTGCGCGGATGCTGACGCGGCTGCGGCAGAAAAACCAGCGCTGGCGGCTGTATGACCGGTTTCTGGTGGGCGAGAACCGGTGGCGCGCGCAACGCTACGGGGTGGGTGACGGGCTGATCGATTTCGGGCGGCGCGCGCTGGTGCCGATGACCGAATTGCTCGATGAGATCATCGAGCTGGTGCAGGAGGACGCCGAGGCGCTTGGCTGTCTGGCCGAGGTCGAGGGGGCGCGGAACATCCTGCGCGACGGCACCAGTTCGGAGCGTCAGCGCGGCGTCTATGACGGCGCGCGGGTCGCCGAACGGGATCATGACGAGGCGATGCGCGACGTGGTGCGGCATTTGATCGAGGAGTATCATGCCGACCTGTGAGGGCTTGCAATAGTTCTGCAACAATCGCTAATTAAACAAGCGTTCAATTCATCGAGGGAGGGAGCCGATGGACTTCGCACTGACGGAGGAGCAGGAGGCGATTTTCGAGATGGCGCGCGGGTTCGGATCCGAGCATATCGCGCCCCATGCCCAGGCCTGGGAGAGCGACGGGACGATCCCGAAAGGGCTTTGGCCGAAGCTGGCCGAACTCGGGTTCGGCGGGCTTTACGTCTCGGAGGAGAACGGCGGATCGGGCCTGTCCCGACTGGATGCGACGCTGGTGTTCGAGGCGCTGTCGATGGCCTGCCCCTCGGTCGCGGCGTTTCTGTCGATCCACAACATGTGCGCCGCGATGGTGGAAAAATTCGGCAGCCCCGACCTGAAGGCCCGGTTTCTGCCCAGGGCCATCGCGATGGAGAGCTTTCTTGCCTATTGCCTGACCGAACCCGGCAGCGGCTCGGACGCGGCGGCGCTGAAGACCCGCGCGGAACGGACCAATGACGGCTACCGGCTGACCGGCACCAAGGCGTTCATCTCGGGCGGGGGCTATGCGGATGCCTATATCGTCATGTGCCGGACCGGCGAGGGCGGGCCGCGGGGCATATCCTCCATCATCGTGGAGGACGGGGCGCCGGGGCTGAGCTTCGGCGGGCTGGAGGAGAAAATGGGCTGGCGGTCGCAGCCCACGCGGCAGGTGCAGCTGGACGATTGCGCCGTGCCGGCCGAGAACCTGCTGGGAGAAGAGGGCAAGGGTTTCAGCTATGCGATGGCGGGGCTGGACGGGGGCCGGCTGAACATCGCGGCCTGTTCGCTTGGCGCAGCGCAGGCGGCGCTGGAGGCCACGCTGGCCTATATGGGCGAACGGACGGCCTTCGGGCAGCCGATCGACCAGTTTCAGGCGTTGCAGTTCCGGCTTGCCGATATGGAGATCGAGCTTCAGGCGGCGCGCGTGTTCCTGCGGCAGGCGGCGTGGAAGCTGGATCATGGTGCGGCGGATGCCTCCAAGCATTGCGCGATGGCGAAGAAATTCGTGACCGAGGCGGGAAGCCGCATCGCCGATCAATGCCTGCAACTGCATGGCGGTTACGGCTATCTGGCCGATTACGGGGTGGAGAAGATCGTGCGCGATCTGCGGGTTCATCAGATCCTCGAAGGCACGAACGAGATCATGCGGGTGATCACCGCGCGGCATCTCTTGGCGGAGCGGGGCTAGGCCGCGCGCACCGGGCGGGCCGCAATGACTGAGGCAGGGGGTTTGATGAGCACCGATATCCATATCCGCATCGAGGGCCGCGCGGGGCGGATCACGCTGAACCGGCCCGACGCGCTGAACGCGGTGACCCACGAGATGTGTCTGGCGATCGAAGAGGCGCTGATGGCCTGGGAGGGGGACCCGGCCATAGCCCTGCTGGTGATCGACGGCACCGGCGAGCGGGCGTTCAGCGCTGGCGGCGACCTGATGCAGATGTACGAGACCGGCACGCGGGGCGATTTCGGCTACGGGCGCAGGTTCTGGGCCGATGAATACCGGATGAACCGGCGGATGTTCGAATTTCCGAAACCGGTCGTGACCTTTCTGCACGGGTTCACCATGGGCGGCGGCGTCGGCGTCGGCTGCCACGGGTCGCACCGGATCGTCTGCGAGGACAGCCAGATCGCGATGCCGGAATGCGGCATCGGGCTTGTGCCCGATGTGGGCGGCTCGCTGTTGCTGGCGCGCGCGCCGGGGCGCGTGGGCGAGTATCTGGGCGTGACCGGCACCCGGATGGGCCCGGGCTGCGCGATTTTCGCGGGCTTTGCCGATTACTACATTCCGCGCGCCGACTGGCCCCGGCTGATCGGGGTCTTGTGCGAAACCGGCGACTGGGACGCGGTGGACCGGAGCGCCCTGCCCCCGCCCGACAGCCCGCTGGCCGCGATGCAGGCCGATATAGACGACAGCTTTGCCGGGGAAACCCTGCGCGATATCCTGACGATGCTGGAGTTTCGGGACACGGAGTTCGCCCGCGAGAGCCTGAAGAAGATCGCGCGCAATGCGCCCCTGTCCATGGCCTGCACGGTGGAGCTGGTGCATCGGGCGCGCAGCCGGGACCGGATCGACGAGGCACTGATGCAGGAATACCGCTTTACCTCGCGGTCGATGGAACAGGGCGATTTTCTGGAAGGCATCCGCGCCCAGATCATCGACAAGGACCGCACACCGAAATGGGCCCATGCGGCGGCCCGGGATGTGACGCCGGTGGAGGTGGCGCAGATGCTGCGCCCGGTTCCGGCGGCGGACGCACCGGATATCTAGCAACAGGGACATTACGCCATGAAGATCGGGTTTATCGGGTTGGGAAACATGGGCGCGCCGATGGCGGCCAATCTGGCGGCGGCGGGCCATCGAGTGACCGGGTTCGACCTTGTGGCCGAATGCCCCGAGGGGGTGAGCCAGGCCCGCAGCGCGGCCGAGGCCGCGGGCGACCGGGATGTGGTGATCACGATGCTGCCCAATGGTGCGATCCTGCGCCGGGTGGCCGACGAGATCCTGCCGGCGATGCGGCCGGGCGCGGTGCTGGTGGATTGCTCCACCGTGGAGGTTGACGCGGCCCGCGACGTGGCGGGCGCAGCAGAGGCGGCGGGTCTCGGGTTTCTCGACGCGCCGGTTTCCGGCGGGGTTGGCGGTGCGGCGGCGGGCACGCTGACCTTCATGGTGGGCGGCAGCGACGCGGCATTCGAGACCGCCAGACCGCTTTTCGACATAATGGGCCAGAAAGCGGTGCATTGCGGCGGCGCGGGAAACGGACAGGCGGCGAAGATCTGCAACAACATGATCCTCGGCGTGACCATGATCGCCACCTGCGAAGCCTTCGCGCTGGCCGACAAGCTGGGGCTGGACCGGCAGGCGATGTTCGATGTGGTCAGCACCTCGTCGGGGTATAGCTGGACGATGAACGCCTATTGCCCGGCCCCCGGCATCGGCCCGCAGAGCCCCGCCGACAACGGCTACAAACCCGGCTTCGCGGCGGACCTGATGCTGAAGGATCTGCGCCTGAGCCAGCAGGCCGCCGAGGCCGCGGATGCCGACACGCCCATGGGTCAGGCGGCGATGGCGCTCTATCAGCGGTTCGTGGAGGAAGAAGGCGGCGCGGGCCGCGATTTCTCGGCCATGCTGCCCCGGTTCGAAGGGCGCGGACGCGGCTAGGACATCCCGGGGATCAGCCGGTCGAGCTGCCGGTAGCTTTGCTCCATCCCGTCGGTCATGCCGGTTTCAAGCGCGGCCCGGCAGGCTTCGGGCGAGGCAAAGGCGATCCGGGTGGTCAGGACCGTTTCCGGACCATCCTCAGCGAAATCGATGGTGATGATGCTGGGCGACCCCATTTCCCCGCCCATGGTGCCGGGATCGTAGATCTGCGTTTCCACCAGCCGGGCGTGGGTGACAACCTCCAGAAACTCTCCGTGAAAGCCGAAAATGGCGCCATCGGCCTCGTTCCGCCATTGCCAGCGATAGGCGCCGCCCACGCGCAGGTCCATCTCGCAGACCGGCATGGTCCATCCGGGCGGGCCAAGCAACCAGCGCTGCATCAGCGCCGGTTCGGTATAGGCCCGGAAGACCAGAGCGCGCGGCGCGGCGAACCGGCGGGTGACGAGGATTTCGGCATCGCCCGGCTGTGTGACCCGGGCCTTGTTCGAAGGGGTGGTCATGTGTCGTCTCCGGTCTGATTGGGGGGAGCGTCCTGCATCTCGGCCAGAAGCGCGTCCAGCCGGGCGTAGGTCTGCTCGAACGCGGCGCGGACATCTTCCAGCCAGTCCCGCGCGGGGGTCAGCGCCTCGGCCTTCAGGGCCCGCGGACGGGACTGGCCCGCAACCCGCGCCTCGATCAGCCCCGCCTCCTCCAGCACCTTGAGATGGCGGGATATGGCCGGCTGGCTGATGCGGGAAAGCGCGCGCAGTTGGGTGACGGTCGCCTCCCCGCTGGCGAGCCTTGCGAGGATCGCGCGCCGGGTGGGATCGGACAGCGCGGCGAAGGTTCGGTCAAGCTGCATGGCATGGGCATCCTGTTAAATGCATATATACTTATATAACAGATTCGCTATGTAATGTCTCCTGGAAGATAGTGTCTTCTGGAAAGCCGGATGCGGCATCCGGCACGGGAGGGTCGCGGGCAGACCGATGCACCCGATCACCCCCTCCTTCGGGCCGCATGTAAAAAAGATTCACTTTTTGACATGCGCCCTCTTGCGCGGCGCGGGCGGAATGCCATATGAGTTAATGTGATTAACATTAACATCCAAGCACGGATAAAGGAGCACAGCAAATGTCTACAACAGCCGCCCACGTCGAAACCGCACAAGGCTGGTTTTCGCGTTCCGAGGCCTGGCTTGACAGCAAAGGCAAAGGTGCCTGGATCGCTGCCATGATCCTTGGCTTCATCTTCTTCTGGCCCATCGGGCTGGCCCTTCTGTTCTATATGATCTGGAGCAAACGCATGTTCAACGGTTCCTGCAAATCCCGCCGTCTTGCCCATATGGGCAGCCACAACTTCCGCAGCTCGGGCAACACGGCGTTCGACAGCTACAAGGCCGATACGCTGCGGCGGCTGGAAGAGGAGCAGACCGCGTTCGAGGAATTCCTGCAACGCCTGCGGGATGCCAAGGACAAGGCCGAGTTCGACCAGTTCATGAACGACCGCAAGAAGCCGGCAACGGCCGACGAGTCCGACGACTGACGTGAAATGCCGGGCCCGCGAAAAACGGGTCCGGCGATCCTTTATTGCGGATATTGGCCGCGCGTTCTGAAGGAAAGACATCATGACCACCAACAGTGGAGCCTCTTCATCATCTGCAGTGCCGAGCCAGCGCATCCCGGTCCCGGTGCAGATCCTCTCGATCCTCGTCTATGGCGGTTTCGCGATTTCGGTTTCGATCGTGGCGATGGCGCTGTTCGGCCTGATCGGGGTTTTTCTGGCCGTTCTCTTCGCCTGGCAATGGGGCCGCATCCCCGCACTGGGCGGCCGCATGAGCGTTGACGACGCGGTCGATCTGCTTCGCCCGGAGGTGGAGCGCAGCGCACCGAGATCGAGCGGCAACCAGAGCTTCGACTCCTATCGCGACCAGCTTCTCAACCGGCTTGAAAAGGAGCAGACGGAATTCGAGGGCTTCCTGTCGCGGCTGCGCGCCGCCAAGGACACGTTCGAGTTCGACAGGTTCATGGATGACCGCGCCATGTCGCGGGGCCATGAGCAGAGCCGCCCGGCCGCAGCTCTCGTCCCCCACTCCGGCTGAGCGCAACGCGGTCCCGGGCCGGTCACAGCCCTCCCGGCTCCGGGGCCGCGACATCATTCATCTTGCAAAAGGTTCACGACCCCCCATGTCCAGTTCCATGTCATTTTCTTCCCGCCTGCCCGACCCGCATTACCAGTCCGTCTTCTACGAGGGCGTGCCCGCGAAACGGTTTTTCGCCTGGCTGATCGATGTGGCGCTGATCACGCTGATCACGGTGACCCTGGGCATCCTGACGCTGACGCTGCTGTTCTTCCTGTGGCCGCTGGTCTATCTGACCGTGAGTTTCCTCTATCGCACGATCACCATCGCGGGCGGCTCCGCCACGCTTGGCATGCGGATCATGAACCTCCAGTTGCGCGGCCCCACGGGCGAGCGGCTTTCGGCCGGCGAGGCGACGATCCACACGCTGACCTATCTCACCTGTTCGGCCTTCCTGCTGCCGCAACTGATCTCCGCGGTACTGATCGTGATCGGCGACAAACACCAGGGCCTGCATGACATGCTGATCGGATCGGCCGCCATCAACCGCCCCCGCTGACCGGATCATCGTTAACGAAACAAAAACCAGTTGCCCCCAACCGGGCGACTGGTGCAGGCTTTGGCGTAACACGCGGACAACTCAGCCCTGGATATGCGCCACACCCTTCCGATTGCCACACAGTTCTATGTGACAGCGCCGCAGACCTGCCCCTATCTGGATGGCCGGCGGGAGCGGAAACTGTTCACGGCGTTGCAGGGGGAACATGCGGGCAAGCTGAACGATGCCCTGTCCAAGCAGGGCTTTCGCCGGTCGCAGAACGTGCTTTACCGGCCATCCTGCGCGGATTGCTCGGCCTGTCTGTCGGCGCGGATCCGGGTGGCGGATTTCGAACCCTCGAAAAGCCAGCGCCGGTCGATCCGCCGCAACGCCCATCTGACCCGCACCGCGCGGTCGCCATGGGCGACCGAGGAACAGTATGCCCTCTTCCGCCGCTATCTTGACAGCCGCCATGCCGATGGCGGGATGGCGGATATGGATGTGTTCGAATTCGCCGCGATGATCGAGGAGACGCCGGTGCGGTCGCGGGTTGTGGAGTATCGCGACAGCACGACCGACGAGCTGACGGCGGTGTGCCTGACGGATGTGCTGGATGACGGGCTGAGCCTTGTCTACAGCTTCTTCCGGCCGGATCTGCCGGCCCAGTCGCTTGGCACCTATGTGATCCTCGACCATCTGGAAATCGCGCGCGAGGCGGGGCTGCCCCATGTCTATCTGGGCTATTGGGTGCCCGGCAGCAGCAAGATGGGCTACAAGGCCAACTTCTCCGCCCTAGAGATCTATCTCGATGGCGCGTGGCAGGATCTGGGTGACCCGGCGGAATACTCCAACCAGACCCATCCGCTCTCCGTTGATCCCATCGCGCAGCAGGTGGCGCAGATCAGCCTGCCCGACCTGCGCGCCGACGATTGAGACGTGCCGCGGCTGGCCACGATCACCCTGCTCGTGCCGGATTACGACGCGGGCCTTGCGTTTTTCGTGGGCGGCCTCGGCTGGACCTGCACCGCGGACGAGGATCAGGGCCGCAAGCGATGGGTGACCGTTTCCGCTGACCCGGAGGGCGGTGCTGCGCTGCTCCTCTCCGAGGCGACGACACCGCTCCAGACCCGGACCATCGGCGCGCAGACCGGCGACCGGGTGGCGTTTTTCCTTGAAACCGATGATTTCGGGCGCGACGCGGCCCGGATCACCGCCGCCGGCGGCACCTTCCTCGAAGCGCCGCGGACGGAGCCCTATGGCACCGTCGCGCAATGGCGCGACCCGTTCGGCAATCTGTGGGATTTGCTGCGCCCGGCATAAACGCCCGCCTCGTCGCATAGCTGATCCTGGGCAAAGTCACCATGTTTCGCCCCTGACGGTCCAGTCAGTCGGTTGCCGCGACGCGGAGTTCAAGATCGTCGACAATCACCTGCCAATACGTGGAATGAGACACACGCAGTTCGGTGATGCCAGTCCAGTCTGCATAGAACCGGACCGGACCGCGCGTACCAAGCCGTATCGCTTCACGCCCCACCAGTTCGTCACCCCGAAATGCCTCCACTATCACATAGCCGCCGCCTGCCCGCGGCCACGCAACCGTCATCATGGCCTGAACAAAATCAAACGGCGTGTCCGATCTGATTGTTGCGGGATGGCCAGAGGATGTATAGGCGATGTATTCTCCTGAAGTGACGGAATTGACATAGCCTGATCCGCCATAGAAGCGGCGGTTGGTTACCACCCAGTTGTGCCAAGCAAGCCCGTCTGCGCCCGATGGCATTTCCCTGATATCATTTGAGGTAATCAGGTCATCGAAGGAGTAGATCACCGATCTCATCGGCTCTCCGGACACTGATGCGGGGACAGAAGGGACCGAGGCAGCCACGAAAGTATGGCCGTAACCGGGCACGACTTCACGCAGCGCCAGTCCGGGACCATCAGACACCGCGTTCAGCGCTGTCGGAATTCCCCACATGTCCTGCAACGCTTCCATCGGAAGGTAGCAGGAAAACATGGTCATATCGGCCTGTCCAACCGCATCTGCACCAACCGTACCTCGGACCGATATGCTGCCATTGTCGCAACCAAGGCTTCCGTCCGCCTCTTCTTCGGGTATGGCCGAAAAAATCGCGGGGCGCAAAGCCAGGCCAAGAAACGGAAATGGCGGATCAACAATCAGACCTGCCGGACTATCCGCCAACTCCACGATCTCCGAGTGGAATTCGGTATTTGGCGTGGTGATATCCCATCCTGGCCATGCTCCGAATTCGACCCGGATTTCACCGGAGCCGCGCAAGTCGGCGTCTTCCTCATCAATGGAGAGAACAAAATTCGCAAATCCATTTAGATTGGAGGTTTCGGTTACCGGATCCTGACCGTCCTGATGAATGGTAACCGGAAAACCTGAAAGTGGTTCCTCGCCGCGATCATAGACGCCATTCATGTTCGTGTCGCGAAAAACGAACTGCGAGATATTGATCCTGTCGGCAACGACAGGCGTCGCAAGAAGGCAGACCAAGGCGCTCAGCGAGGCGAGCCGTGAAGACGAAACGGGCATTGGTGGTCCTTCAATGATGACAGCCGAGCGTGTGCAGCGCAGGCGTCTCAGACTTGATATGTCGATTGCGGGTATATCTGCCTGTACGTGTTGCAAACAGTCCTACCAAGCAACCGAATGAGGTCAAGCCCATAGCTTGACCTTATGAGGTGAACAGCCATCTCCGAAACCAAACGGGCCGGACGCCTCCCCACGTCCGGCCCGGTGCCGCCTTGAGGCCGATCTCGGATCAGGGCAGCAGGTCCGGCACGATCGTCACGATCCCCGGGAACAGCCAGAGCAGCGCCAACCCGATCACCTGGATCCCCACGAAGGGGATGACACCGCGGTAGATATGCCCCGTTGTCACCGATTTCGGCGCCACGCCGCGCAGGTAGAAGAGCGCGAAGCCGAACGGTGGCGTCAGGAACGAGGTCTGCAGGTTCACCGCGATCATGATCGTCACCCATTTCGGATCGAGCGTGCCGCCATAGATGACCGGCCCCACGATCGGGATCACGATGTAGATGATCTCCAGGAAATCCAACACGAAGCCCAGGATGAACAGGATCAGCATCACCAGCAGGAACACCACCATCTCGTTGTCGAAGGCGCGCAGGAACTGCTGGATGTAATGCTCCCCGCCGAAGGAGATCAGCACGAGGTTCAGAAGCTGCGAGCCGATCAGGATGGTGAAGACCATCGAGGTGACCTTGGCCGTTTCCCGCACCACGGGGCCCAGAACGCTGGTCCGGAACAGCACCCAACAGCTGAACAGCAGGCCGAAGAAGGCGAAATGATAGGCGCCCTGCGCCACGACATAGGCGACCCAATCGGCAAAGGGCACGCTTTCGCGCGTGATCCGCAGGTCGAAGTTCACACCCACGATGATCATGATCACAAGGGCGAAGCTGGCCCAGATCACGATCTTGGACTTGCCGTTCTCCTCCTTCAGCTTGCGATAGGCCGCGAGCATGATGGCACCCGCCGCGCCGAGCGCCGCCGCCGGGGTCGGGTTGGTGATCCCGCCCAGGATGGAGCCCAGAACCGCCACGATCAGGACCAGCGGCGGGAACACGACGCGCAACAGCTCGTTCTTCGACAGCCGCATCATCGCGACACGGCAGCCGTAGAGCGTGAGCAGCGTGGGGACCGCCAGGATCATGAAGGTGGCGCCCGGGCCGGTCAGCGGCCCGATCAGCAGGATATCGGCCAGAAGGGCCAGCACGATACCGCCCCCGCCGATGATCAGCGGCACCGGATCGCCGGAGGGCGACACCCCGCGCGCGATGATCAGCACCAGAGCGAGCAGCGTGAAGAGCACCGCGACACCGGTGCCGATGGGCGCGGCATTGGCCAGCTCATCGGCGCGCGCCACGATCATTTCCTCTTCGGTGAGTTCGACGGCCCGGTCGCCATCGGTCCCGGCCTCGACCTGAGCGGCGCGTTGCGCGACCGCCTCATCCCAGGCCTCCTGCCCGTGCAGATCGATCATCGCGGCCTGACACTGTTCGGAGACGTTGGTCCGCAGGGCGGGGCCGGCTTCCCGCTCGGCATAGTCGGAGACGAAGATCGTCTGGCTGCCCACAAGGCCGGCGGACCCGGCCAGAACCATGGCCACGATCAGTGCGACCGGCGCCGCCAGATACCAGGTCAGCGCTTCGTTGCGGGTGACCGGCTCGCTGTTGCTGCCGCCTTCGATGACCACCGGCGGTGCCGCGGAGGGTTTGACCAGCGCGAAGCCGAAGGCATAGGCGCCGTAGAGGAACGCCAGGAACAGACCCGGCAAAAGCGCCGCCTGGAACAGGGTGCCCACCGACAGGACCGCCGGTTCGCCCAGGAAGGTCAGCGCGTCGGAACAGCCCGCAAGCTGCGCGCGGGTTTCCTGACCGGTCGCATAGAGGTCGCCCACGAGCGTGCCCAGAAGAACGATGACGATGGAGGGCGGGATGATCTGGCCCAACGTGCCCGAGGCCGCGATGACGCCGGTGGCGAGTTCGGGCGAATAATTGTTGCGCAGCATCGTCGGCAGGGCCAGCAGGCCCATGGTCACCACGGTGGCGCCGACAATCCCGGTGGAGGCGGCGAGGAAGGCGCCCACGATCACGATGGAAACTGCGAGGCCGCCGGGCAGCGGGCCGAAGACGCGGGCCATGGTGGTGAGCAGGTCTTCGGCGATCTTGGAGCGTTCCAGCGTGATGCCCATCATCACGAACATCAGAACCGCCAGCAGGGTTTCGATGCTCTGGCCCGCGATCACCCGCTCGTTCATCCGGTTGACGATGAAGGAAATGTTCCGGTCCATCGCCTGTTCCCAGCCGCCGGGAAACAGGGCCTCTTCGATCCGGGGCAATTCGGGGTATCGGAAGACCGATATGGCGTCCCGCGCCACCCCCTCGGCCACCAGCGCGGAGTATTCGGCCGAGCTTGTGTCGATGGCCTGATGGATCAGGAGCCCCGCACTGTCGAGCGCAGCGATGATCGCGAAGGAAATGACCCCGGCCCCGCCGATGGCAAAGGCCACCGGAAAGCCGGTCATGATCCCTGCGAAGAGTGTCAGGAAGACGATGATCAGTCCGATCTCGACTCCATCCAATCCGAAAAGCATGTGCTTATGTCCCTTTGCTGCGCGCGTCTTTGGCGTCGTCGTTACGGATCAGGTCGAGCCCGAGTGAATCGCGTGTTCGAGGTCTTCGGCCTCGTCACCGGTGGTGTCGTAATCGGCATACTTGCCCGCGCTCTCCTCGCCTTCGATCCATTCGAGGTAGGAGCGCCAGAAAAACGCGATGGCCTGCAGGAACACCATGACGCAGAACGCCACGATCAGGATCTTGAACAGGAAATACGCGTTGAAGCCGTTCGGGCTGAAACCGATCGTCTCGACATTCCAGCGGAAGATGCGGGCCTGCATCAGCATCCGGTCGAGATCGCTGGTGGCGGTCACCGTGGGCGTCATCAGGTGGCGCCACATGAAGAACCAGGCGTAGAGATAGGTGATGGTGATCGCCGGGATCATGAAGAACAGGCTGCCGAACATGTCGATCACGCGCCGCGTGCGGTGACTGACGGCGGAATAGACCAGATCGACGCGGACATGGCTGCCCTGCGCGAAGGTGTAGGATACGCAGAGGCAGACAACGATGGCATTGTAGAGCTTCAGCTCCTCGCCCCACCAGCTGAGATCTTGCGAAAACGCGGTGCCGAGCGGGCCGATCTGGATTTCCGCGACCCGGAAAATGCGCTGCAGGAACACGATCATGACCTGCTGGAGGACCATCAGCAGGCCGGCCCAGGCCGCGAACCGGCCGACGCCGTTCGCAAAGGCCTCCAGCCCGCGCACGCAGGTCCAGAGAATTTCGCGCTTCCAGGCCATGCCGAGCGCGGTGATCACGGCGAAGGTGGTCATGACCACGAAGAAGAATTCGACCGAAGCCCCGTAATAGATGAAGCGCATCACCGCTTCGGGGTTGGACCAGTTCAGCCAGTCGCCGGGGTTCGCGATCGCAAGGAACAGATGGTACGGCGCCAGCGCGATATTCTGCAGCACCCAGACGATGAAGTCGATCATACGGTTGTCCCCCCCGAACGCGGCCGGATTGCGGACGCGACGATCATGGTATGTCTCGAAGCTGGCCCCGCCCGCCTGGATTACGGGTCGGGCGGGGCCATCATGGTTCCACCTGAGGCGGATTAACCGGCGGCGTTGACCCGGTTACGCTGACGCATGTACTCGCCATCGGCGATCTCGTACCAGCCTGCCGATTCTTCCATCGATGCGAAGTAGCTGTTGGCGATTTCCGAATAGATCGGGTCGCCCATGTTCTCTTCGCGGACCTCGGCGGAGGCACGACCGAACGCATCCCAGACATCGTCGGGGAACTGACGCACCTGCACGCCACCGGCCTGCAGACGGGCGAGGGCTGCACCGTTTTCGGCCAGCGACAGCGCCGTGTTCTGTGCGTGTGCGGCCTGCGCGGCGACGTTGACGATCGCCTTGTGCTGTTCGCTCAGCTCGTTCCAGATGTCGAGGTTGAAGCCCAGCGCCAGCGCCGAACCCGGCTCGTGGAAACCGGCGGCGTAGTAGGTGTTGGTGACCTCCTGGAAGCCCATGCGCTCGTCCGCATAGGGGCCGATCCACTCGGCGCCGTCGATCTGGCCGCTTGCCAGCGCCTGATAGATCTCCCCGCCGGGGATGTTCTGAACCGAGGCGCCAAGGCGACCGAGAACCTGACCGCCCTGCCCCGGCATCCGGAACCGCAGACCCTGCAGGTCTTCCGCCGAGGTGATCTCGATATTGTACCAGCCGCCGGGCTGCATCGCGGTCATGCCGCACATGATCGGCTTGAGGTTGAACAGCGACGACAGGTTGTCATGCAGGTCCTGACCGCCACGGCGATAGTACCAGTTGGCCATTTCCTGCGCCGTCATGCCGAAGGGCACGGAGGTGAAGAAGGCGAAAGCCGGGTGCTGGTTCAGGAAGTAGTATTCCGCGGAATGGTAGACATCCGCCTGACCCGAAGACACGGCGTCGAACACTTCGAACGCGCCGACGAGGCTGCCCGCGGGCATCTTGTTGAAGCTCAGCGCGCCATCGGTCATCGCGGTGATGTAGTCGATGGCCAGCTGTGCCGCATCGTCGAAGATGGCGAAGCCATCCGGCACGGACGTGACCATGGTCAGCGTCCGGTTGCCCTGCGCGTAGGCCGGTGCGGCCAGCGTTGTCGATGCCGCTGCCGCGCCACCAAGTGCAGACGTTCTCAAGAAAGAACGACGATCCATATGGTATCCTCCCCATTCGGAATTGCCGCTATCCCCCTCGGATAGCGGATTATTGGTTCATGGTGACCGCACGTTAGCGAAGCCGTGGGTCGCAGAAAACAGTTTTCAACTCGAAACACGGTTTTTTGTCAAATTTTTTTACCAAAATCGGCTTTTGGGCGGATTCTCCACCTCAGGTTGCATAACGTTATCGCTAACTCCCGTGGATGCCCGAAAAATTAGCTTCGGGTGCAAGGAATTCGCGCCGGGATCGGTCGTGACTCGGGGTCTGTCGCCGCCCGGATCGGCCCGGACGCGACCCGTTTGCATGGAAATCACCGGCCTGTCACCGAGGCCCGGGCGCCGCAGGTCGGGCCACCGGCGGGCGGGATTGCCCCGGCCCCCGGACCCCGGCGGGGCCGCGGGTGCGGCGGCCTGCCCCGGATCACGCCCGATACACCGGTTCGGGCGGCCGCATTGCGGGGAAGAGGCCGTGCGCGCAGCATTCTTGCGCAAAAAATCGCGCCCGAGACAGTTTATTAGCGGAATTGCCTGTTGACGCCTCTGGCACCCGCTCCTAATGTCCCGCGCAGACGATAACTCAGAGGGTCACATGACCGGCATTCTCGTACTTGTAGGAAACACGCGCATGGGTCGGTAACGACAACCATATCGGTTTCCCATGCGCCCCCGCCAGATCGGGGGCTTTTTTATGTGAGAGTGTCGGCGGACACGCCACACAGACGGTAAAGGACAAGGGCAAGATGACACGTCAGATGACCGGCGCACAGATGGTGGTCGAGGCTTTGAAGGATCAGGGCGTCGATACGATTTTCGGCTATCCGGGCGGCGCGGTGCTTCCGATCTATGACGAGGTGTTCCAGCAAAACGAGATCCGCCACATCCTGGTCCGCCATGAACAGGGCGCGGTGCATGCGGCCGAAGGCTATGCGCGCGCCACCGGCCGGCCGGGCGTGGTTCTGGTGACCTCCGGCCCCGGGGCGACGAATGCGGTGACCGGGCTGACCGATGCCCTGATGGATTCGATCCCGATCGTGGTTCTGACCGGTCAGGTGCCGACCTTCATGATCGGATCGGACGCGTTTCAGGAAGCCGACACGGTGGGCATCACCCGGCCCTGCACCAAGATGAACTGGCTGGTCAAGGAGACCGAGGCGCTTTCGGGCACGATCCACGAAGCCTTCCATATCGCCACCGCGGGCCGCCCCGGCCCCGTTCTGGTGGACATTCCCAAGGATGTGCAGTTCGCCACCGGCACCTATACCGACAAGCGGCAGGTCAGGCTGCACCATTACCAGCCGCGCGTGAAGGGCGACACGGAGATCATCACCGCGCTGGTCGAGGCGATGGAAACGGCCGAGCGGCCGGTTTTCTACACCGGCGGCGGGGTGATCAACTCGGGCCCGCAGGCCAGCACCCTGCTGCGCGAACTGGTGGAGGCGACCGGGTTTCCCATCACCTCGACCCTGATGGGTCTGGGCAGCTACCCGGCCTCGGGCAAGAACTGGCTGGGGATGCTGGGCATGCACGGGCTCTACGAGGCCAATCTGGCGATGCATGGCTGCGACCTGATGATCAATATCGGGGCGCGGTTCGACGACCGGATCACCGGGCGCATCGCCGATTTCAGCCCCGGATCGCGCAAGGCCCATGTGGATATCGACCCCTCCTCGATCAACAAGGTGATCCATGCCGATTTCCCGATCATCGGCGATGTGGCCCATGTGCTGGAGGATATGCTGCGGATCTGGAAGGCGCGCGGGCGCAAGACCAATTCCGCCGCGCTGGCCAAGTGGTGGGATCAGATCGAGACGTGGCGCAAGACCGATTGCCTGTCCTACAAGCCCGACGCCAAGACGATCAAACCGCAATACGCGCTGGAACGGCTTGAGGCGCTGACCAAGGATCACGACCGCTATATCTGCACCGAGGTGGGTCAGCACCAGATGTGGGCCGCGCAGTATCTCGGGTTCGAGGGGCCGAACCGCTGGATGACCTCGGGCGGTCTCGGCACGATGGGCTACGGGTTCCCGGCCTCCATCGGGGTGCAGGTCGCCCATCCCGACGCGCTGGTCATCAATGTCGCCGGAGAGGCATCGTGGCTGATGAACATGCAGGAGATGGGCACGGCGGTGCAGTATCGCCTGCCGGTGAAGCAGTTCATCCTCAACAATGAACGGCTCGGCATGGTGCGCCAGTGGCAGGAGCTGCTGCATGGCGAGCGCTACAGCCACAGCTGGTCGGAGGCGCTGCCCGATTTCGTAAAGCTGGCCGAGGCGTTCGGCGCCAAGGGGATCATCTGCAAGGATCCCGCCGATCTGGATGACGCGATCATGGAGATGCTGGCCTATGACGGGCCGGTGATCTTCGATTGTCTGGTCGAGAAGCACGAGAACTGCTTCCCGATGATCCCGTCGGGCAAGGCCCATAACGAGATGCTTCTGGGCGAGGCGGAGACCCAGGGCGTGATCGGCGCCGAGGGGGGCGTTCTGGTGTGACATCCCGAGCGGCCATATGCGGCGCCGCGCTGGTGGCGTGGCTCGGGGCCGTGGGCCTTGCCGGGTCAGTCGCGCGGGCCGACACGCCCGGCAGCCTGCACGAGCTTCTGTGCGACCGGACGCTCCATGTCTATTACGGGATCGGCAACCAGATCGAGTTTCTTGCGGCCAATGGCGACAGCTATTTCTGGCGGCCCGGCAGCGCGGCGGTCATCGTGGGCGCATGGCGCATCGGCGAGACGCAGCAGGGCGGCGAGGACATCTGTTTCCAATATGCCGAAGGCGCGCTCCACCCGGGCTATGACGGGGAGGAGTTCTGCTTTTCGGGCGACTGGTTTCTGGGCACCTTTCTGAGGGACGGCCTGCGCGATGGCGACCCCTACAACCTGCGCAGCGGCACCCCGCCCCATGTTCTTGCCGCGCAGCCGCCGCTCGATATCGCCACGCTCAGCATGGATTTCCCCGATGACGCGCGCAGCACAAGCTGCAGCGCCAACCTGTCATGAGCGCCGGTGAGCTTGCCCGTGCGGCGCGGCCGATGCGCCACCGCGCCCGCCTTGCCGGGATTTTTGCGGCCGCTCTCACCGCCCTGCCCGCCGGCGCGCAGGACGCGGCCTCGATCCTCGCGCTGATCTGCGGGCGTACGGTGCATTACTTCAGCCCCGAGCTTGGCAACCAGATCGAATACACCGCGCCCGACGGCTCCGCCTATCTCTGGCACAGCGGCAACGAGGGTCTGGTGCTGGGCACCTGGGATGTCACGGAGATCACGCCCGATATCGGGGAGGTCTGCTATGTCTATCGTCCGGGCTCGTTCGGCGCGGACGATCCGGGTTCGGAATTCTGCTTCGACTGGGAGATGCTGATCTCGGATGTGCCGCAAGATGGTGTGCGCGACGGCGACCCCTACAATCTCGCCTCCGGCCTGCGCCCGTTCGCCCTGCCCTTCACCCGGCCCGTTTCGGTCGCGGCGCTGCGGACCGAGTTTCCCGACCAACCGCCCGAACGGGCCTGCGGCACCTTGATGATGTGACCGCCCCGCAAGATTGCCGGCCCCTCGGGGCCGCGCGCCCACAAGACCCCCCAAAGATGGAAGCCCGAACATGTCCCCGCTGAAAATCGAACAAGGCGCCAGCAGCCATTCCGCCTATGACCTTCGCAGCCATATGTCCGACGAGATCGAGACCCATACGCTGGCCGTCCTGGTCACCAACGAGGCCGGCGTTCTGGCCCGCGTCATCGGCCTGTTCTCGGGCCGCGGCTACAATATCGACAGCCTGACCGTGGCCGAGGTGGACCATGAAGGCCATCGCAGCCGCATCACCATCGTGACCAGCGGCACGCCGCAAGTGATCCAGCAGATCAAGATGCAGCTGGAACGCATGGTGCCCGTCCACGAGGTCTCGGACCTGTCGGTCGAAGGCGCCTTCGTCAGCCGTGAACTGGCGCTGATCAAGGTGATGGGCAAGGGCGAGGCCCGGGTGGAGGCGTTGCGGATTGCCGAGATCTTCCGCGCCAATGTGGTGGATTCGACGCTGGAAAGCTTTGTTTTCGAGATCACCGGCACGCCGGACAAGATCGACGCCTTTTGCGAACTGATGCGTCCGCTTGGCGATGTGCGTCTGGCCCGGACGGGCGTGGCGGCAATCGCGCGCGGGGTCTGAGCCGCGCTGGTTCGCCCGGCGACCCCGAAACGACATTTTCGGGCCGTAATCGGGCCGGTCCCGTCGGTCGGAACCGGCCCCTGTGATTAGAACCGGCGCAGCCGAGGCATAAACAGCCGCGCCGGTTCCCGCATGCACCCTGCCCCGGTGGATCGGGGATTACGGGGCGCAGGTACACACGTCCCCGCGTTAACCTGCGGGAATGATGCCGGCCTCTTGCGCCGCATTCAGTTCATCCGCATCCAGCGCGCCGCTTTCATCGGCGTCCAGCGTGGCGAAATCCGTCTCGGTCATGTCGGGCATGGCCATCAACAGCTCGGTATACGAGACCAGCCCGTCGCCATCGGTATCCAGCGACGAGCCCTGGCCCATCGCGTAGCTTGCGGCAACGAGACCCATGACAAGCGCCAGCGCGCCGAGCCAGAGAGCGAAAGTGCGGCGGCCCGTGGCCTGTTTGATTTGGGGAAAGGTCATCCGTGTCGTCTCCTTTGAGAACAGTTGGGTTTCGAGGGCCGGTCCGAACCGGCACCCGTGGTTACCAAGACAAGGTTAGCGAGAGTTTAATCCCCCCATCGCACCGCCCGCCCGATCTCGGCAGGGCCCCGCTGAAACCGCGCCACCGGACCCAGCAAGCCGCCGCCGATGCAAATGAGCCCGCGCGGTCCTTCGCCGATCCGCCGCCGCTTTGGGCCAGCCGCCGCCGAGATGGACGGGCCAATGCGCACCCCCGATTGCACATGCCCCGCGCGTGCCTAAGGGTGAGGCCCATGCCACATCTCAAACCCGTCCCGAGAGCGTCCATGCCCCAGCCCCGGCCCCCGTCCGACGGGCCCCCGCCCGACCCTCAGGCCCGGCCAGACGGCCCGCCGCGCCCGCACCACGCGCCGCAGGATGTCGCGGCGATGCGCCCTGACGGCGGGCACGCCCCGTTTGACGGCCCCGCCCCATCCGACGGCCCCGCCCCATCCGACGGCCCCGCCCCGCGGGTGATGCCCACCGATACCGCCCGCAAGCTGGAGGCGCTCCTTCCCGATCTGCGGCGGGTCGGACGGCGCCTGAGCCGGACATGGGAGGATGCCGACGATCTGGTGCAGGACACGCTCCTGCGGGTCTGGACCCGGATGGCCGATCCGGAGGGCGGGGAGATCGAGGATCTGCGCGCCTATGCCTTCACCGCGTTGCGCAACCGCGCGCGCGCGCGAAGCCTGCCCTGGGCCGAACTGACGACCGAGCCCGCCAGCCCGCCGGAGGCGCCCGCGCGCCTTGCCTGCGCCGAAACGCTGGCCGCGATCGACGCGCTGCCGGCCGATCAGGCCCATCTGCTGCGCCTGCGCGCGCTTGAGGGCCAGAGCTATGCGGAGATCGCGGCGGCCACGGGGCTGCCCATCGGGACCGTCACCTCGCGGCTGGCGCGGGGGCGTGCGGCGCTCTGCGAGAAGATGGGGCTGAGCCCCGACACGCCGGTATCCGCATTACTCGACCAGGGCTGAGACCGGCGGGCGGCGCCGCAAGCGCACCGAAAGCCCCGCCCGAACCCCGCCCCGTCATCACACCCATGCCCGCACGCTCCGCGGTTTGTTCGCGACATGGCCCATGTCGCCAGTGAAGAAGACGGCCCCCGCCCCGCCGCGCCAGCCTGTCGCGGTGAGACTGACACGCCGAGGGGAGGCCAAGCACATGGCCGACGATATGCGGATCACCGGGCTGGAAGACGTCCAAGCCCCGATCGAACGGGCCCGTGGCCTGCCCAACGCCCATTACACGGACCCCGCAACCATTGCCGAGGAGACCCGCGCGGTGCTGGCCGATACCTGGGCCGGGCTGGCGGTGGGCGCGGATGTGCCCGCGCCGGGCGATGCCGTGCCGATCAGCTTTCTGGGCCAGCCGCTTCTGTTGCTGCGGGACGAGGCGGGGCAGGTTCGCGTGTTCCAGAACATCTGCCGCCATCGCGGCATGATCCTCGTCTCCGCGCCGCGCCGGATCGAGGGCGCGATCCGCTGCCCCTATCATTCCTGGTGCTATGCCAAGGATGGGCGGCTGGTGGCCACGCCCCATGTGGGCGGCCCCGGCCGGAACAGCCATGCGGGGATCGACCGCGCCACGCTTGGGCTGATCGAGGTCCGCAGCCATGTCTGGCGCGATGTGGTTTTCGTGAACCTGTCGGGTGACGCGCCCGGCTTCGCGGAGGGTCATGGCGATGTCATCGCGCGGTGGGCGGAGTTCGACAGACCGCTTCACCATGGCGGCGAGGACAGCCGCTTCACGCTGGATGTGGCGACGAACTGGAAACTGGCGGTGGAGAATTACTGCGAGAGCTATCACCTGCCATGGGTTCATCCGGGCCTGAACAGCTATTCCCGGCTGGAGGATCACTATCATATCGAGGCGCCGGGCCGGTTTTCCGGTCAGGGCACCCATGTCTATCGGCAACTGACCGATGAGGCGGGCCGGAGCTTCCCCGATTTCGAGGGACTGTCGCCGAAATGGGACACGGGCGCGGAATACATCTCTCTTTTTCCCAATGTGCTGTTCGGGGTTCACCGCGACCACGCCTATTCGATCGTTCTGGAACCGGTCGGCCATATGCGGACGCGGGAGCACGTGAACATCTACTATGCGCGCCCCGACACCGACCCGGCCCTGCGCGCGCGGAATGCCGAGCAGTGGCGCGCCGTCTTCGAGGAGGACATTTTCGTGGTCGAGGGGATGCAGGCCGGGCGCGCCGCGCCGGGGTTCGATGGCGGGCGGTTTTCACCGGCGATGGACGGCCCCACGCATCTGTTCCACGCCTGGGTCGCGGGCCGGATCGCCGCCCGGCGGGCATGACGCGCGACGATCTGGACCGCGCCCTTCTGGCGGCCCATGCCAGGGACGACCGGGCGGCGCTGATCGGGCTTTATGCCAAGGCGTCGGACATGGCGACGGACCGGACGGCCCGCGCCTTCTATCTGACGCAGGCCTATGTCTTTGCGCTTGAGGCGGGCACGCCGGAGGCCGAGAGGCTGCGCGGAGGACTGAAGGCCCTGAACGCGATCTGACAGTGGCTCCGCCGGCGCGGTGGGCGGGGTGCGGGCGTGATGCGGTCGGTCGGGGGACTGGATGACGGCGAGACCGACGGACAGGCGCGGTTCCCGCGGCGGGCTCAGCTGCTGCCCAGGATCACGCGCACGTAGTTCCGCGTTTCGCGGAACGGCGGCACGCCATTGTGCCGGGTCACGGCTTCGGGGCCCGCGTTATAGGCCGCCAGCGCAAGCCGCCAGGACCCGAATGCGCGGTATTGCTCCGCCAGATACCGCGCGCCGCCATCGAGGTTCTGCGACGGATCGCGCGGGTTCACGCCCAGAATGCGCGCCGTGCCGGGCATCAACTGCGCCAGACCGATGGCGCCAGCATGGCTGACCGCATCGGGGTTCCAGTTGCTTTCCTGACTGACCAGCCGCAGAAACAGGTCTTCGGGAATTCCGTGACGCCGCGCGGCGGCGCGGGCCAGATCGAGATAGGGGCCGCGATAGCTGCCGGTCCAGCGGGGCACGACGGTGGAGGCGCTGCCGGCGCTTTCGGTGTAATTGGGGGTCAGCCGTACCGAGGCCGCGTATTGGGTGGAGGCGCGGTTGTCCAGAAGCCGCGTTGCGGAGCTGAACCGGTCGCGCTGCGTATCGGCCAGCGCGGTGCCGGCCACAAGGCACATGGCCCCGCCGATCAGCGCGAGACGCGCCGCAAATCCTCTGTCCCCCATGGCTATCCGATCCCCCGTGACGCCCCGAACCAACGCGCGCATAATACGGAAACCCGCCGCCATTTCCAGTACCAGCGTGCCCGGGCCGGGCAATTCACCTTCCATTCACCAAATTCGGATGGTCTAACTCTGGATCAGATGCAGATTCGTGCGACGATTTTCCAGGAGGTGATATGGCCGGTTCCGTCAACAAAGTGATCCTGATAGGCAACCTTGGCCGCGACCCGGAAGTGCGCAGCTTCCAGAATGGCGGCAAGGTCTGCAACCTGCGCATCGCCACCTCGGAAACCTGGAAGGACCGCACCACCGGCGAACGGCGCGAGCGGACCGAGTGGCATTCGGTGGCGATCTTCAACGAGAATCTTGCGCGGCTGGCCGAGCAGTATCTGCGCAAGGGGTCGAAGGTCTATATCGAGGGCAAGCTGGAAACCCGCAAATGGCAGGATCAATCCGGGCAGGACCGGTACTCCACCGAAGTGGTGCTGCGGCCCTATGCCGGCGAAATGACGTTTCTTGACGGGCGCGACGGCGGCTCCGGCGAGGGTGGCGGCGGCGGCGGTGGCGGGTATGGCGACGATCGCGGCGGCCCGCCGGACGATCGCGGCGCGCCCGCGGGCGGATTTGGCGGCGCCAGCGATCTGGATGACGAAATACCGTTCTGAAGCGACCGGGCGGACGGGGCCCGTGCGCCAAGGCGCGCGGCAGCGGCAGGCCACCGGTGTGAGTGCAGCCATGGGCGCGGCAGGCGCGTGCGACGGCCCCGGAGGGGACCAGCGCGCCATCGAACCCGCCCCGACATGCAGGGCCACGATCTGGGGATAGGGACGCAATGAGTGGGACACCGATAAACCCGCGATACGCAAGGACGATCGCCCCACCGGTGATGGAGGCGCGGCGCTGGATCGACGGCGTGACCTTTCCCGAGGATCGCCCGCTGATCAACCTGAGCCAGGCCGCCCCCGTCGCGCCGCCGCCGGAGCCGCTTCGCCAGGCGATGGCCGAGGCGCTGCTGAACCGACCGGAGAGCCATCTTTACGGCCCGGTTCTGGGCCTGCCCGAGCTGCGCGACGAACTGGCCGGGCAGTGGAGCACGGCCTATGGCGGAACGATCCGGCCCGATCAGGTCGCGGTGACCGCGGGCTGCAACCAGGCGTTCACCGCGACGCTTTCCACCATCGCGGGCGCGGGCGATGCCGTGATCCTGCCGACGCCCTGGTATTTCAACCACAAGATGTGGCTGGACATGGAAGGGGTCGAGGCCAAGCTGCTGGCCACCGGCGACGACCTGATCCCCGACCCGGAGGCGGCGGCGGCCCTTGTCTGCGCGCGGACCCGCGCGATCATTCTGGTCAGCCCGAACAACCCCGGCGGGGTCGAATACCCCGCCCCCGTTCTGCGCGCCTTCCGCGATCTGGCAAAACGGCACGGTCTGGCCCTGATCCTGGATGAGACCTATCGCGATTTTCATTCGCAGACCGGCGCACCACATGACCTCTTCGCCGATCCCGACTGGGACGAGACGCTGATCCATCTCTACTCCTTCTCGAAGGCCTACCGGCTGACCGGACACCGTGTGGGCGCGGTCATGGCCTCGCCCGCGCGGCTGGTGGAGGTGGAGAAGTTTCTCGACACCGTCGCGATCTGCCCGCCGCAGATCGGCCAGATCGGCGCACTTTGGGGAATGCGCAATCTGGGGGACTGGCTGGACGGCGAACGGCTGGAGATCCTGCGCCGCCGCGACGCGCTGATCGCGGGCTTCCAGCGGTTGCCGGGCTGGCAGTTGCTGGGCTGCGGCGCCTATTTCGCCTATGCGCGCCACCCTTTCGCGCGTCCGTCGGACGCGGTGGCGCAGGCGCTGGTGGGCAAGGCCGGCATTCTGGTGCTGCCCGGCACCATGTTCGGCCCGACCCGCGCGGAAGGCGGCGACGGGCAGGCGGAGGCCAGCCTGCGGATCGCCTTTGCCAATGCCGATGCGGAGGGGCTGGCGCAGGTGGTGGACCGTTTGGCCGGCGTTACGCTCTAGCCACCTCTTGCCCCCCTGCCCCGCAGCGCGTAGATCAAGCCAAACAACGCCCATGGGAGGGGATGATCCGCGATGGTCAAAGGTACCGCCAAGAAAGCCTCCAACATCTTCGTCTGGATCATTCTGGGCCTTCTGATGATTGCCCTGACCGGGTTCGGGATCACCAGTTTCAGCGGCTCCGCCAGCCAGGTGGGCAGCGTCGGCTCCGCCCGGATCACCGCCAATGACTACGCGCGCGCGCTCCAGCGGGAGATAAGCGCGCAGGTGGCCCAGACCGGGCGGCCGGTGAACCTGAACCAGTTGACGGCGCAGGGGCTGGACCGCGCCGTGCTGGACGGGCTGATCGCGCGGGCGGCGCTGGCCAACGAAACCCAGGAAATGGGCCTTTCGATCGGCGATCTGGAGGTTGCGCGGCAAATCCGGGAAACCAGCGGGTTCGCCACGCCCGAGGGCGGGTTCGACCGGGCGGCCTATGAATTCGCCCTGCGCGAAACCGGGCTGACCCCGGCGGAGTTCGAACAGAATGTGCGCGAGGACGTGGCCCGCTCGCTGTTGCAGATCGCGGTCGTGGGCGGGGTTCAGGCGCCCGAGATATTCGCCGAGGCCCTGACCGCCTACCAGACCGAAACGCGCGACTTTTCGGTGCTGCGCGTGACCGAGGCGCAGCTGCCCACCGGGCTGGCCGCGCCGGGCGAGGACGACCTGCAGGCGGAATACGCCGCTAACGAGGCGCGCTTCATGCGGCCCGAGGCGCGGGCGATCACCTATGCCTGGGTCCGGCCCAGCATGATCATGGACGACATGGAGATCGACGAGCAGGCGCTGCGCGACCTCTATGAGGAACGCGCGGAGCTGTACAATCAGCCCGAGCGGCGGCTGCTGGAGCGGTTGGTCTATCCGTCGCTGGAAGAGGCCGAGGCCGCGCGCGCCTCGCTGGATGCGGGCGAGGCGAGCTATGACGATCTGGTCGCGGCGCGGGGTCTGACGCTGGAAGATGTGGATATGGGCGAAGTGGCCGCGCCGGATCTGAGCGAGGCCGCTGCCGAGGCCGTGTTCGGGACCGAGGAGCAGGAGATCATCGGGCCGGTGGAAAGCGCCTTCGGCCCCGCGATTTTCCGGGTGAACGCGGTGCTGGATGCCACGCAGGTGCCCTTCGAGGAGGCCGAGGAGGATCTGAGCGCCGAACTGGCCGCGGAGGCCGCGCGCCGGGCGATCGACGATATCCGGAGCGATGTGGACGACCTGCTGGCCGGCGGCGCAACCCTTGAGGAGCTGGCCGGCGATACGCTGATGGAGTTGGGCACGATCGAGTGGTCCCCCGGCTCCGACGAAGGGATCGCGGGCTACGACGCCTTCCGCGAGGCCGCCGCGGCGGCGCGGGAGGGCGATTTCCCGGAACTGCTGGAGCTGTCCGATGGCGGGCTTTTCGCGATCCGTCTGGACGAGGTGATCCCCCCGGCGCTGCCGCCGCTGGAGGAGATCCGCGAGGAGGTGGCCGAAAGCTGGCTGGCCCGGCATCGGCGCGAACAGCTGGCCGCCCATGCGCAGGAGCTGGTCGGCCGGTTGACGCGGGGCACAGCACTTGAGGATCTGGGGCCGGCGGTGAGCCGGGAGGTTCAGATCCGGCGTCAGGATTTCATCCCGGACATGCCGCCCACGCTGGTTGCGCAGATCTTCCAGCTTGACGCGCCGAGCGATACCGCCGTGATCCCGGGCGCGGATTTCGCCGTGATCGCCCGACTGGACGAGATCAATTCCGGCACCCGTGGCAGCCCCGGCGCCGAGGCGCTGCTGGCGCTCATTTCCGAGCAGGTCCGCCAGTCCATCGCGCAGGACGTGTTCGAGAGCTTCGGTCAGGCGCTGGAGGCGGATGTGGGTATTTCCCTGAGCCCGTCGGTCATCAATGCCGTCCATGCCCAATTCCCCTGAGGCATGGCGCTGATCCCGACATATGACGCGTTCGCCGAAGGCTGGGCGGCGGGGCGCAATCAGCTTGTCCATGCCCGGCTGGCCGCGGATCTGGATACGCCGGTTTCGGTGATGATGAAGCTGGCCGATGCGGGCCGCGACAGCTTCATCCTGGAATCGGTGACCGGAGGCGAGGTGCGCGGGCGCTATTCGATCATCGGGTTGAAACCCGATCTGATCTGGGAGTGCCGGGGCAACACCGCGCGGATCAACCGCACCGCCCGCTACGACCGCGATACCTTTGCTCCCTGCGACGCGCCGCCGCTCGATGCGTTGCGCGCGCTGCTGGCCGAAAGCGCCATCGACATGCCCGACGATCTGCCCGCCGCCGCCGCGGGCCTGTTCGGATATCTGGGCTATGACATGATCCGGCTGGTGGAGCATCTGCCCGATGTGAACCCCGACCCACTGGGCCTGCCCGATGCGGTGCTGATGCGCCCGTCGGTCATTGCCGTTCTGGACGGGGTGAAAGGCGAGGTGACGGTGGTGTCGCCGGCCTGGGTTTCGGGCGGCCTGTCGGCGCGCGCGGCCTATGCGCAGGCCGCCGAGCGGGTGTCCGACGCGCTGCGCGATCTGGAGCGCGCGCCCGTGGGCGCGACCCGCGAAATGGGCGCGACGGCGCCGATGGCGGAGCCCGTTTCGAATTTCACCAAGGCCGATTATCTGGCCGCGGTCGCAACGGCCAAGGACTATATCCGCGCGGGCGACATCTTTCAGGTCGTCCCCTCGCAGCGCTGGACCCAGGAGTTTCCGGAACCGCCCTTCGCGCTTTACCGCGCGCTCCGGCGGACCAACCCCTCCCCCTTCATGTTCTTCTTCAATTTCGGGCCGTTTCAGGTGGTGGGTGCCAGCCCCGAGATCCTGGTGCGGGTTTTCGGCGGCGAGGTCACGATCCGGCCCATTGCGGGCACGCGCAAGCGCGGTGCCACGCCCGAGGAGGACAAGGCGCTGGAAGCCGATCTGCTGGCCGATCAGAAGGAACTGGCCGAGCATCTGATGCTGCTGGATCTGGGCCGGAACGACACTGCCCGCGTCTCGAAGATCGGCACGGTGCGCCCGACCGAGGAATTCATCGTCGAACGCTACAGCCACGTGATGCATATCGTCTCCAACGTGGTGGGCGAGCTGTCGGAGGAGCATGATGCGCTCTCGGCGCTGCTGGCCGGGCTGCCCGCGGGCACGGTGTCAGGCGCGCCCAAGGTGCGCGCGATGGAGATCATCGACGAGCTGGAGCCGGAAAAACGCGGCATCTATGGCGGCGGTGTCGGCTATTTCTCCGCCGGCGGCGACATGGATATGTGTATCGCCCTGCGCACCGCCGTGGTGAAGGATGAAAAGCTCTATATTCAGGCCGGCGGCGGCGTGGTCCATGACAGCGACCCCGAGGCCGAGTTCGAAGAGACCGTGAACAAGGCCCGCGCCATCCGCAAGGCGGCGGAGGACGCGGCGATGTTCACATCGCGCGGCAACGGCTGAGATCGGCCCCCGCGCTCCTTCGGGACCCGCGTTTCGCTAACGCGTCAGCACCGCCGACACGGGCGCCATCACCACGCTTTCCGACCGATCGCCAAGCGCCCAGGAAAACAGCGCCGTCACCGTGTCGGAATAGGTATGCCCGACGACGATGACGCGCCCCTCCTGTCCGGCGGCGAAGGCGGCGCGGTCCAGATAGCGGGTGATGACCGTGGCGCGCTCCCGCTCGCTGTCGATCTGACGGAAAAGCGTCGCGGCGGGCACCCCTGCCCGGACAGCGCTTTGCTCGGCGGCGTTCAGACCGCGCGGATAGGCCACGAGCCCATGGCCGGTATCGGCCAGCGCGGCGACGACCGCATCGAGCACCGGGCGATCGCCCTGCACGCGGTTCTGGTCGGTATCGAGAAGGGCCACGGTTTCGGGCAACACGTCCAGAGCACCGGCCAGCGCCGTCTCCACATCCGAGGGCGCAGCGCCATCGGGCAGCATCCCGGCAAGGATCAGCACTTCGAACCCGGCGGCGCGATAGGCCGCGGCGCTCTCGGCAGCGCCCGGGGCGGTCGGGTCGATGGCAAAGCTGACCGGAAAGGGGAAATCGAGCAGCACCGACCTGTCGGAACCGAAGGCCGGGTCATCGATCAGGATCACGGCCATCAGGGGGCGGGTTTCCGACGGGTCGAAAGGCGCGGCATAGGCCTCGATCGCGGGGCGCGGATCCTCCCCCTCGGACGGGTCGGGCACGGGCACCCCCGCCGCCGTTTCGGCCGCCTGCGGTTCGGAAGCATCGGCCGCGTCGCCGATCCGCGGCAGCGCGGGGCGGAACGACGCGGGCGGCGCCGGTGTGACGGCAGGCGCAGGCGCGGCGCGCGCGGTCTCTTCGCCCGCCGCGGGAGCGCCGGTTGCGGGCTCTTCCGGCAGTTCCGGGGCCGGGGCGGGCATGGTCGTGGGCGTGCCGGGGTCGGTGTCGATCTGCGGCAGACCCAGAGGGGCGGGCTGCAATTCCGGCGGCGGGGCCAGGGGATCGGCGCTTGTATCGCTCACCTCGGGGGTGGACGTGTCGGGCACCGGGCTCTGCACCTGCGGCAGATCCAGCGCGGCCGTCCCTGCGGGGCGCGGCGCGGGCGCCGTGTCGGGCACCGGTGAGGCCGCCAGCGTATCGGGCGCGGGGGCCGGGCTGCCTTGCGGCGGCGCGGAAACCGGCGCGCTGTCGGGCGCGGGCACTGTCGCGGCCTGTTCGGGCGGCGGGCGATTGAACTCGGACCCTGCGGGCAGCGGCACGTTGTCGGCAGGCCCGGTGCGGGTCGCGGTATCTGCGGACGCGGCCGGTCGATCCGCGGGCGCGTCCTCCGCAGGGGCGGGATCGGCGGGGGTCGTGTCGGCGGGCGGTTCGCTCCCGGGCTGTTCGGGCGCGGGCGCGACCGCTGCGGGGGCCGTCTCCGCGCCGGCAGTTTCTTCCGGAACCGGTGTGCCCGAAGGCGCGGATGGCGCATCGTTCACGCCGCCGGAGCGGTTCGGAAGCGGGGCGCTGAGTGACAATATCGCAAGAAACAGCGCCGCGAACAGCACCCCCAGCAGCATCCCGGTCACCACACCTCTGCCCATTCCGCTCCTCATCCGCTATCACGCACCGTCCCTGCCCGGTCCCTTGACCCTGCCGCGCGGCTGTTGAACATGTATAACGCGGGCGCGCGTCGCCTTCGACCCCTTTCGGAAAGGCTTGGGCAACATGCTGCTCTTGATCGATAATTACGACAGTTTCACCTATAATCTGGTTCATTACCTTGGGGAACTGGGTGCCGATGTGCAGGTTGCGCGCAATGACGCGCTGACCGTGCAGGAGGCGATGGCGCTGAAACCGCGGGCGATCGTGCTGTCCCCGGGCCCGTGCGACCCGGACCGGGCGGGCATCTGTCTGGCCCTGACCGGGGCGGCGGCGGAAACGGGAACCCCGCTTCTGGGCGTGTGTCTGGGCCATCAGACGATCGGGCAGGCGTTTGGCGGCCGCGTCGTCCAGCATGCGGAGATCGTGCATGGCAAGATGGGCCAGATCCTGCATCGGGGCGAGGGTGTCTTTGCCGGGCTCCCCTCCCCGCTTCTGGGGACGCGCTATCACTCGCTGGTGGTGGCGCGCGACGATCTGCCGGACTGCCTGACGGTGACGGCCGAACTGGCCGACGGCACGATCATGGGCCTGCGCCACCGGGATCTGCCGATAGAAGGGGTGCAGTTTCACCCCGAAAGCATCCGCTCGGAACACGGGCACGGGATGCTTCGCACCTTCCTCGACAGCGCCCGGATCGGAGAGCCTGCATGACCGACGCGATGAAGCCGCTGATCTATTCGGCCTCCGAAGGGCCGCTCAGCCGGGCGCAGGCGCGCGCCGCGTTCGAGCATCTGTTCAAGGGGGCCGCGACGCCGGCGCAGATCGGCGGGCTGCTGATGGCGATGCGGGCGCGCGGCGAATCCGTCGCCGAATATGCCGCCGCCGCCGCCGTGATGCGGGACAAATGCATCAAGGTGCGCGCGCCGGACGGGGCGATGGATATCGTCGGCACCGGCGGCGACGGCATGGGCACGCTGAACATCTCGACCGCCACGGCCTTCGTGGTCGCGGGCGCCGGTGTGCCGGTTGCGAAACACGGCAACAAGAACCTCAGCTCGAAATCCGGCGCCGCGGACGCGCTTGGCCAGATGGGCATCAATGTCATGGTCGGCCCCGAGATCGTGGAACGCGCCATCGCCGAAGCGGGGATCGGCTTCATGATGGCCCCGATGCACCATCCGGCGATCAAACATGTGATGCCGGTGCGCCTTGAGCTTGGCTCGAAGACCATCTTCAACATTCTGGGGCCGCTGACCAACCCCGCGGGCGTGAAGCGGCAATTGACGGGCGCATTCGCCATCGACCTGATCTTTCCCATGGCCGAAACCCTGCAGGATCTGGGCAGCGAGAAAGCCTGGCTGGTGCATGGTGCCGACGGCACGGACGAGATTTCGATCAGCGGGCCGACATCCGTGGCGGTCCTGGACGGGGACGACATCACCGCCCGGGAGGTGCATCCCGAAGAGGCCGGGTTGCCGGTGCATCCGCTCCGCGACATTCTGGGCGGCACGCCCGAGGAGAACGGCGCGGCGCTGCGCGCGCTTCTGGCGGGCGAAACCGGGGCCTACAGGGATGCGGTCCTGCTGAACGCTGCGGCGGCGCTGATCGTTGCGGACAAGGTGGAGACCTTGTTGGAGGGTGTTGAAATCGCACGGGAAAGCATAGATAGCGGCAAGGCGAAGCAGGCCGTGGAGACCCTGGCCCGCATCACATCGGAGAGCTCATGACAACGCCGACGATTCTGGAAAAGATCAAAGCCTACAAGCTGGAGGAGGTCGCGCGCCGCAAGGCCGAACGCCCGCTTGAGTCGGTCGAGACGGAGGCCCGCAGCGCCCCGCCGGTCCGCCCTTTCGCCGAAGCGCTGAGCGCGGCGGCGCGCGAAGGCTACGGCCTGATCGCGGAGATCAAGAAAGCGAGCCCGTCCAAGGGCCTGATCCGCGCGGATTTCGACCCGCCCGCCCTTGCGCAGGCCTATGCCACGGGCGGCGCGACCTGCCTGAGCGTGCTGACCGACGGGCCGAGCTTTCAGGGTGCCGACCAGTTTCTGGTGGCCGCGCGGGAGGCCTGCGACCTGCCGGTGCTGCGCAAGGATTTCCTTTATGACCCCTATCAAGTGGCGGAGGCCCGCGCGCTTGGTGCCGATTGCATCCTGATCATCATGGCCAGTGTCGATGACGGGCAGGCCGGCGAACTGGAGGCGGCCGCGGCCGATTGGGGAATGGATGCGCTGATAGAGGTGCATGACGAAGCGGAACTGGATCGCGCAAGCCATCTGAACTCGCGCCTTGTCGGCATAAACAACCGGGATCTCAACACGTTCGAGACCTCTCTGGATGTGACCCGGCGGCTGGTGCGGATGATCCCCGATGACCGGCTGGTGGTCGCCGAAAGCGGGCTATCCACGCCGGAGGATCTGGCCGATATGGCGCAATACGGTGCGCGCTGCTTCCTGATCGGGGAGAGCCTGATGCGGCAGGAGGATGTGGCCACAGCGACCCGCAACCTGCTGGCCAACCCGCTGACGGCGCGGTTCTGATGCCGAAACTCACGCATTTCGACGGCGACGGGCAGGCCCATATGGTCGATGTGTCCGAAAAGCCGGTGACGGCCCGAGTTGCCAAGGCCGGGGTCTGGGTGAAGATGTTGCCCGAAACCCTTGATCTGGTTGAGAAAGGCAATGCCAAGAAAGGTGACGTGCTGGCGGTTGCGCGGCTTGCGGGCATCATGGGCGCCAAACGCACCGCCGATCTGATCCCGCTGTGTCATCCGCTGCCGGTGACCAAGGTCTCCATGGAACTGGTGGCGGACCCCGCCTTGCCCGGGGTGCGGATCACGGCGACGGTCAAGACCAACGGGCAGACCGGGGTCGAGATGGAGGCGCTGACCGCGGCCTCCACCGCGGCGCTGACGGTTTATGACATGCTGAAGGCCGTCGATCGGGGGATGGAGATCGGCGGGCTGCGCGTACTTCTGAAGGATGGCGGCAAATCCGGGCGTTTCGAGGCCGACCCGTGATTTCCGTCGCCGAGGCGCTGGCCCATTGCCTGGCCCTGACCCGCCCGCTGGAGGTGGAGGATGTGCCGCTGAGCGAGGCGGCGGGCCGGGTGCTGGCCCGCTCGGTGCTGGCCCGGCGGGACCAGCCGCCTTTTGCGGCCTCGGCGATGGACGGCTACGCGGTTCGCGGCGCGGACGTGGCGCCGGGCGCGCGGCTGACCGTGGTGGGCGAGGCCCCCGCGGGCCATATGTGGCCCGGCAGGATCGGCGCGGGCGAGGCGCTGCGGATCTTCACCGGCGCGCCGGTGCCCGAAGGCGCCGACCGGATCGTTATTCAGGAGGATGTGCAGCGCGAGGGCGACCGGATCACGCTTGGCGACAAGCTGGATGCGGGCCTGCATATCCGCGCGGCCGGCGTGGATTTCCGCGAGGGGCACCGGATCGAGGCGCCGCGCCGCCTGTCGCCCGCCGATATCGCACTGGCGGCGTCGATGAACCACCCCCGCCTGCCGGTGACCCGCCGCCCCGATGTGGCGCTGATCGCCACCGGCGACGAGCTTGTGCAGCCCGGCGAGACCCCGCGGCCCGACCAGATCATCGCGTCGAACACCTATGGCCTGAAGGCCGTGATCGATGCCGAGGGCGGGCAGGCCCGGCTGTTGCCCATCGCGCGGGACACGCATGAAAGCCTGGAACAGGTGCTGGGTCTGGCCGCGGGCGCCGATCTGATCGTGACGATCGGCGGCGCGTCCGTGGGCGATCACGATCTTGTCGGACAGGTGGCGCAGGCGATGGGGCTGGAGCGGTCCTTCTACAAGATCGCCATGCGTCCGGGCAAACCGCTGATGGCCGGGCGGCTGGCCGGGTCGGCCCTGGTCGGCCTTCCCGGAAATCCCGTTTCATCAATGGTTTGCGGGCATCTCTTCATAGTACCGATGCTGCGCGCCTTTCTTGGCCTGCCCGCGGGCGAGCGCCGCCGAAGCCGCGCCCGGCTGGCCGTGGATCTGCCCGCGAACGGCCCGAGGGAGCACTACATGCGCGCCTGCCTGTCCCACGGGGCTGAGCTGCCCGAAGTGACGCCCGTCGACATGCAGGACAGCTCCCTTCTGACGCGGCTGGCGGAGGCGGACACACTTCTGGTCCTGCCCCCGCATCAGCCGCCGCTGAAGGCCGGCGCGCTGGTGGAGATCCTGCCGCTCTGAGCCGATGACCCCGAAAAAGCGGGGTCATTCCCATAAGGTTTTTTCGTTGCCGTGATCCGGCCAAGCCTCTAGCCCGGGCCTGAAGGCCAGGGGCGAAGAGGACGGGCGCGCGATGAAAACACATGCACAGGCCGTGGTGATCGGCGGCGGGCTGGTCGGCTGTTCGATCCTTTACCATCTGGCCAGACTGGGCTGGCGCGACGTCATCCTGCTGGAGCGGGACGAGCTGACATCGGGGTCCACATGGCATGCGGCGGCCGGCATTCACGGGCTTCACGACAGCACCAATATCAGCCGGATCCAGCATTACACGATGGGCTTGTACAAGGAGCTGGAGGCGGAAACCGGCCAGGGTTGCGGCGTGTTTCAGCCGGGCTCGCTCTATCTGGCGCAGACCGAGGCGCGGGAACACCAGTTGCGGCTTCAGGAGGCCAAGGCGCGCTATTACGGGATGAATTTCCACGCGGTGAGCCGGGACGAGGCGGAGCGGCTGCACCCGCTGGTGGATTTCGACGGTATCCGCTGCATCATGTACGAACCCGATGGCGGCAATGTGGATCCGTCCGGCGTGACCATGGCCTATGCCGCGGGCGCCCGCGCACGGGGCGCGGAGATCCACCGCTTCACGCCCGTCACCGCCACGGTGCCGCAGCCCGACGGGTCCTGGATCGTCGAGACGCCAAAAGGGTCTATCCGCACGGACTGGGTGGTGAATGCCGCCGGGCTCTGGGGCCGGGAAGTGGCGGCGATGGCCGGGCTGGAGTTGCCGCTGATCCCGACCGAGCACCAGTATTTCGTCACCGAAACCATCCCCGAAGTGGCCGCGCAGGGCCGTCGCCTGCCCTCGGTCGCGGACCGGGACGGCGAATACTACATGCGCCAGGAAGGTCAGGGCCTGCTGATCGGCGCCTATGAGCGCGACATGCGGTTCTGGGCCGAGGATGGCACGCCGCAGGGCTTCGGCCATGAACTCTTCGCCGACGATCTGGACCGGATCATGGACAACGTGATGCGCGCGATGGCACGGGTGCCGGTTGCGGCGACGGCGGGGATCAAGCGGGTGATCAACGGGCCGATGATCTGGTCGCCCGACAGCGCGGCGCTCTTCGGCCCGGTGCCGGAACTGCGGGGTTACTTCTGCTGCAACGGGATCATTCCGGGCTTCTCCCAATCCGGCGGGCTGGGGCTTCTGGCGGCGGAATGGATGATCGAGGGGGAGCCGAGGCTGGACATGTTCGGCTGGGATCTGGCGCGGTTCGGCCCATGGGCCGGCAAGGCCTTCACCAAGGCGCGGGTGCGGGACCAGTACGCCAACCGCTTCGCGATACATTTCCCCAACGAGGAACGCGCGGCCGGCCGCCCTGCCCGCCTGCGGCCCGCCTATGAGGTGCAGAAATCCATGGGCGCAGTGTTCGGGTTGAATTGCGGGTGGGAACATCCGTTGTGGTTCGCCGATGAACCCGGTGTGACCGAAACGACCGGGTTCGAGCGGCAAAACTGGTTCGAGCCGGTCGGCCGCGAGGTCCGGATGCTGCGAACCCATGTCGGCGTGCTCGACATCTCCAACTTCGCCACCTACGAGATCAGGGGGCCCGGCGCGCAGGACTGGCTGGATGCGCTTTTGGCCAATCGCGTGCCGTCCGTTGTGGGGCGGGCCTGCCTTGCGCCGCTGATCGGGGTGCGGGGCGGCGTGGCGGGCGATTTCACCGTCAGCAGACTGGCCCCGGACCGCTTCATGATGATCGGCTCGGGCCTGGCGGAACGCTATCACCGGCGGTTTTTCGACATGGTGCCGCTGCCGCAGGGCACCGTCTTCGAGAACCGGACCGATGCGCTTTGCGGCATGAATGTCGCCGGACCGAAATCGCGCGAGCTTCTGCAACGGCTGACGAACGAGGATCTGTCCAACGCGGGCTTCGGGTTCATGCAGGCGCGGCAGATGGTGGTGGCCGGTGTGCCGGTGGTGGCGCTGCGCGTGTCCTTCACCGGCGATCTGGGATGGGAGCTGCATTGCGCGGAGGAGCAGCAGACCGCCCTGTACCGTGCCCTGATCGGGGCCGCGCGCGACATGCGCGGCGGCCCGGTCGGCAGCCGCGCGCTCGGCGCGTTGCGGATCGAGAAGGGATACGGCTCATGGGGCCGCGAATACAGCCCCGAATACCGGCCGCAGGAAGTGGAGCTGGACCGGCTGATCAAGCTGGACAAGGACTTCCTGCACAAGGGCGCCTATGTTGCGCTGGCCGGGACGTCGCCGCGCGAGACCCTGTCGATCTTCGAGATCGACGCGGTGAACAATGCCGATGCCAGCGGCGGAGAACCGATTTTCCTGCCGGACGGCACCGGTGTGGGGCGGGTCACCTCTGGGGCGTATTCGGCCCATACGGGCAAATCCCTCGCCCTTGGCTTCGCGCGGGCCGGGACGGCGCAGCCGGGCGATGTGGTGGAGATCCACGTGCTGGGGCGCCCGCACCGGGCCCGGATGCTGCCCGCGCCGCCGTTCGACCCCGAGGGGCTGAGACTGCGCGGATGAGATCAGCCGTTGCCGTCGAGCAACCAGTCGCGGAACCGTCTGGCAGGCGGCTTCAGGGTCCGGGCGGGGCGGGTCAGGTAGTAGTTCCACGGGCTGTCGACGGCGCAAGCGAAGGGCTCGGTCAACACGCCGCGCGCCAGATAGGGTTCGGCGAGCGACCGCAGAACCGCCACGCAGCCCAACCCGTTTGCCGCCAGTTCCAGCGCGACGTTGGAGGAATTCGACCGCACGCCCCCGTGCAGATCCAGATCGTCGAGATCCAGCCCCGCGGCGACTGCGCCCCAGCAATCCTGCCGGGTCAGGATATGGATCAGCCCGGCCCCCTTGAGTTGCCCGGGCCGGCACAACACCTCTCCGGCGACCGTGTATCCGGGGGCGCAGACCACGGTCAGACGCTCGGGCGCCAGCAGCGCGTCGCCGGGCAGAACCTCGTCCCGGGGTTTGATCGCGACGGTCAGATCGGCAACCTCGCCGATCCGGTCGCCCCAGACCGTTCCGTTCAGGGTGATCGTGAAATCGGGATGATCCGCCAGAAACGCCGCGACCCGGGCCGCCATCCAGTTCTCGGCCAGGCTGATCGGGCAGGAGATCACCACCGTCTGGTCATGGGTCCGGGCGATGATGGCCTCGGTCGCGTCCTCGATCTGGAGCAGCGCGCGGCGGATGCCGGGCAGATAGGCCTGCCCCGGACCGGTCAGTTCAAGGCTGCGGGCGTGGCGGATGAACAGGGGTTTGCCGAGATACTCCTCCAACGAGCGGACGTGATTGGAAATCGCGGCCTGGGTGTAGTTCAGCTCCTCCGCGGCGAGCGTGAAGTTCAGGTGCCGCGCCGCCGCCTCGAAGGAGCGGAGGTGATTCAGGTAGGGTCGGTGTTCCACGGGGGCCGGGCGCCTTCTTGCCATGTGCGGCACATGAAACCCGCAATTCACCCCATGGGCCAGAATATTTATGCGTGAGACCCCGTTTTCATTGCGAGACTGGCGGAGAGGCGCATGCCGCTATGGGCCATGAGCCGGACTTTCGCGCATATCGCCGCCTTCGTGCTGGACCGGCCCGCCGCCGGCATGCCCGCCAGCGCCCTGCGGAGCGCGGCCTGGCTGCTGCTTGATACGGTCGGCGTGGCCGCCGCCGCGGGCCCGATGGAGGCGGGCATCATCGCGCGCGATACGGCCTGCGCCCTTTATGGCAGCGCCGATCCGGCCCTGACCGCGCGGATGATGTTCGACGGGCGACCGGTCAGCCTTGCCGGTGCGGGCTATGCCGCGGCCACGCAGATCGACAATCTGGATGCCCATGACGGCTACAATCCCTGCAAGGGCCATATCGGGGTGGCGGCGGTGGCGGCCTTTTGCGCGCTGATGCAGCGGGCGCCGGAGATGACGGGCCCCGAGGCGCTGGCCCATCTTGTGGTGGGCTACGAGGTCGCGGGCCGCGCGGGCAAGGCGCTGCATGCGACCGCCTGCGATTATCACACATCGGGGGCCTGGAACGCGCTTGGCGTCGCGGCGATGGCGGCACGGATGCGCGGCCATGGGGCGGCGATGCTGCGCGAGGGGGCTGGGCATTGCCGAATATCACGGTCCCCGCAGCCAGATGATGCGCGAGATCGCCAACCCCACGATGCTGCATGACGGGTCCGGCTGGGGCACGTTGGCGGGCCTCTCCGCGGCGGTTCTGGCGGAAAAGGGATTTACCGGCGCGCCTGCGGTGACGGTGGAGGACGCGCCCGAATTCTGGGCCGATCTGGGGCGCAACTGGCTGGTGGAGGATCAGTACATAAAGCCCTACCCGATCTGCCGATGGGCCCATGGCGCGATTGACGCGGCCCGCGATGTGATGCTGGCCCACAAGCTTGGCCCCGGGGATATCGCCCATGTGCAGGTCAACAGCTTTGCCGAGGCTGTGGCCCTTTTTCCGGGCCTGCCGCGGACCACGTCGCAGGCGCAGTATTCCCTGCCCTTCGCCCTCGCCGCCTATCTTGTTCACGGGACGATCGGACTGGAGCAGATTTCGGGGCGCGGGCTTGCCGATGCCGACGTGATCGCGATGCACCGCCGGATCGACGTGGCCCGCGCGGCCCGTCACGACGCCACGTTTCCGGCCTGCCGGATGGCCGATATCCGTATCATCACGACCGACGGGCGCAGTCTGGCCTCGGGCGACACCCATGCCCGCGGCGACAGGCGCCGCCCGTTGAGCGAGGCCGAGATCGCCGCGAAGTTCACCGGGCTTGCGGCGCCGGTTCTGGGCCGGGCCCGCAGCGAGGCGCTCTGCCGGGGTCTCATCGGGCTGACCGCCCCCGGCAGCCAGTTGGGCGATCTGGCCCCGCTTTTGCTCTCGCCGGCTTGAAGGCCGCGGATTCGTTGACACAGAGGGGGAACAGGGGTAGAACATACCCTGAACGAGGCCCTATCGGACAGGCGGAGAGATCTCTTATGCTGACGAAGAAACAGCTCGACCTACTGGAGTTTATCCACAAGCGGATGCAGCGCGATGGCGTCCCCCCCTCTTTCGACGAGATGAAGGAGGCGCTGGATCTGCGCTCGAAATCCGGCATTCACCGGCTGATCACGGCGCTGGAGGAACGCGGGTTCATCCGGCGGCTCGCCCACCGGGCCCGCGCGATCGAGATCGTGAAGCTGCCCGACGCGCTTGAGGCGAAGACCGGGTTCACCCCGCGCGTGATCGAAGGGGACCGGCAGAACCTGCCCGCGGGCGCGATGCCGGTTGCCACGGATGGCGCGATGAAACTGCCGGTGATGGGCCGGATCGCCGCCGGCACCCCGATCGAGGCGATCAGCCAGGTCGCGGCCCATGTGGCCGTGCCCCAGCAGATGATCGGCACCGGCAAGCATCATTACGCGCTGGAGGTCAAGGGCGACTCGATGATCGAAGCCGGGATCAATGACGGCGATATCGTCGTGATCGAGGAAGGCGATACCGCCGATAACGGCGATATCGTTGTGGCCCTAGTGGAGGATCAGGAGGCGACGCTGAAACGGTTCCGCCAGAAGGGCAACATGATCGCACTGGAAGCCGCGAACCCGGCCTACGAGACGCGGATGCTGCGCGACGATCAGGTCAAGGTGCAGGGCAAGCTGGTGGGGCTGATCCGCACCTACTGACCCGCGCGAACCCGGCGATCCCCCCGCTCCACGGGCGCGGCGAGGCCTATTGGCCCGCCCCCGTCCAGAGGCGCGCGCCCTGACGGGCGCGGGCGCTGGTGATCCGCAGACCCCTGTCCCTTGCCTCCATCGCGATGGCCCCGGTTTCGCGCAGTGTTTCGCCTGAAATCAGAAGGCAGGGGAACTCCGCCGGAGCGGCGCGGGCCAGCGACACGACGGCTCCGCCCGCGCCCCCGGGCCTGCCCTGCCAGATCAGCCCGTCTGCATCCGAGAGCAGATCGCCCGAGGCGCGCCCGAGCGGCAGGAGATCGGGCCAGAAATCCTCCAGCGGTTCGGACATCAGAACGATGTCATGGCGGGCGCAGGCCTCCGCAACCTCGCGCGCGGCCCGCCGCCCACCGCCATGCCAGAGGCTTTGCCCATCGGGCAGCGCAAGGCTGTGGCCCGTCCCCGCGACCTGCCAGCCCGGGCGGGACGCCGCGGCCTCCTGATCGGCGGGGTCGCCATCGTTTTCCAGCCAGATACCGGCCACGAACCCGTCTCCGCGCGGCTTCGTCAAGGCGCGACCCTCGGGCGCGAGCACGCCGGCCAGCCGACCGGAGGAGGAGAGCAGGAGATCGGGCCGATCCGCCCCGGACCAGATCGCCAGCGCAACCGCGACAGGCGCAAGGCCCAGCATCCGCGCCCGCCCCCGCCAGAGGATGACCAGCAGCATCCCGAGCGTGATGAGCCCCAGAACGCCCGGGGGCGGCGCCATCACGGCGCGCGTCGCCCCCGGCAGATCCGCCACGTGATGCGCCACCGCCAGAATCCAGACCAGCCCCTGCTCCATCACCCAGAAGGCCAGCCCTTCCAGCCCGAGAGGCCACAGAACGGCCGCGAAGACCGCCGCCGGGATCACGATGCTGCCCATCACCGGCACGGTCAGCAGATTGGCGACCAGCCCGTAAACCGCGATCTGGTTGAAATGGGCCGCCGAAAAGGGCGCCGTCGCGGCCCCGGCCACCGCCGAGGAGATGACCAGCGCCGCAGCGCCCTTGGCCCAGACCGGCAGACCGCTCAGCCATGCCCGATCCCGGAGGGCGTTGAAGACGGCGACCAGAGCGGTGGTGGCGGCGAAGGACATCTGAAACCCGGGGCCCATCAGCGTTTCGGGGCGATGGGCCAGCACGATCAGCGCCGCGATGGCCACCGATCTGAGCGTGATCGCGCGCCTGTCGAGAAGGACGGCGACGAACATCACCGCCACCTGAATGAAGGCCCGTTCGGTGGCCACGTTGCCGCCCGACAGGGCCAGATAGAATGCCCCTGCCGACAACGCGGCCAGCGCGGCCCATTTGCGGATCGGGTAGACCAGCGCCAGCGCCGGGATCAGGGCCAGCCCGAAGCGCAGCGCGGCGTAGATGAACCCCGTCAGAAGCCCCATATGCAAGCCCGAGATTGCCAGAAGATGGGCGATGTTGGACCGCCGCATATCCTCCAGCGGCCCGGTGGAGAGGCCCGAACGGTCCCCCGTCAGCACCGCCGCCGCAAATGCGCCCGCATCGCCCGGGATCCGCGCCTGAATGGTCGCCGACAGATCCAGCCGCAAATGGGTGAGCGGGCGCGCCTGCCCCGGCCGCGGTTCCAGCAGCAGGGCGGGATTGCGCGTGTACCCCACCGCGCCGATCTGCAGGAACCAGGCGTGGCGCTGGAAGTCGAAGCCGCCGGGTTCCGCCGGGCCCTCGGGCGGGCTCAGATGCCCGGTCATCATCACCCGCGCGCCGGGTTCGGGCACCAGCCATTGCTGATCCCCATGCAGTGACACCCGCACCCGTCTGGGCACGCGCGCCGGATCGGTCCGGTCCAGCACGACCTGATCCAGCGTCAGGCGCAGCGCATCCGAGGCGGAGCGGTCGATGGCCACGATCCGCCCCTCGATCGGGCCGTAATACCGGAAGTCCAGAACCGGCCCCGCGACCAGATGTGCGCGAAGCCCCGCAAGGCCCAGCCCGAGCGCGACCAGACAAAGCGCGGCGAAGATCGGCCCGGCCTGATCGCGCCAGCGCCATGCCAGATGAAGCGACACTGCCGCCACGGCCAAGGCGGCGCCGTAGACCGGCCAGCCCGGTTCCGCACGGAGGCCGAAATACCAGGCCACGCCCAAACCCGCGAACACCGGCGACCACGGCATCAGGGCCCCACGCTGGCCCTGCTGAAGCCGGTTGATCAGATGCCAGAGGCGCACCCTTGTCACCCCGCGCGCGGTTGCCTAAACACTCAGCCACACCTATCCGCCTCATGGTTTCCAAGACGTTAACGCGCGTGCCGTCCGACGCCCCGCGCCGAAAGGACGAAGATGACCGACCCCCGTGCCGCGCGCCCCGTGGTGACCCGCATCGCCCCCTCGCCCACGGGCTACATGCATATCGGAACCGCGCGGACGGCGCTGTTCAACTGGCTGTTCGCCCGCAGGCATGGCGGGCGGTTCCTGTTGCGGATCGAGGATACGGACCGGGCCCGCTCCACCCCCGAGGCGACCGCGGCGATCCTGCGAGGGTTCGCGTGGCTGGGGCTGGATTACGACGGCGAGGCGGTGAGCCAGTTCGCGCGGCGTGATCGCCATGCGGAGGTGGCCCGCGCGATGCTGGCCAGCGGCACGGCCTACAAGTGTTTCTCCACCCAGGAGGAGATCGCCGCGTTCCGGGAAACCGCCAAGGCCGAAGGCCGCTCGACCCTGTTCCTGTCGCCCTGGCGCGATGCGGCCGAGGCCAGCCATCCCGATGCGCCCTATGTGATCCGCCTGAAAGCCCCGCGCGACGGCCAGACGGTGATCGCCGACAGGGTTCAGGGCGACGTGACGATCCGCAACGCCACGCTGGACGACATGATCCTGCTCCGCTCGGACGGGACGCCCACCTACATGCTGGCCGTGGTGGTCGACGATCACGACATGGGGGTGACCCATGTGATCCGCGGCGACGATCATCTGAACAATGCCGCCCGGCAGATCCATGTCTATCAGGCCATGGGCTGGGAGGTGCCGGTCTGGGCGCATATTCCGCTGATCCACGGGCCCGACGGCAAGAAACTGTCGAAACGCCACGGCGCGACGGGGGTGGAGGAATATGCCGCGATGGGCTACCCGGCTGCGGCGATGCGCAACTATCTTGCCCGCCTAGGATGGTCCCATGGCGATGACGAATTGTTCGACGACGCACAGGCCCGCGCGTGGTTCGATCTCGACGGTATCGGCAAATCGCCCGCGCGCCTCGATTTCAAGAAACTGGACAGCGTATCGTCCTGGCATATCGCGCGGATGGACGACGCCGACCTGCTGGCGGAGATCGCGCGGTTTCGCGCCCTGACCGGTCAGCCGCCGCTTTCGCAGGCGCAGCATGACGGGCTTCTGGCTGCGATGTATTGCCTCAAGGATCGGGCCAGAACCTTGCCCGATCTGCTTGAAAAAGCCCAGTTTATCATGACGGATCGACCGATCGAGCGGGACGGGAAGAGCCAGGCGGCGCTGACCGATGTATCCCGTGGTATACTGTCGGAATTGACTACGCAGTTGCAGAATGGTAGCTGGTCCCGTGACACGCTTGAGGCGACCCTGACATCGGCGGCCGAAGCTCACGGGCTCAAATTCGGTCAGCTTGCGCAACCTCTTCGCGCAGCTCTTGCCGGTCGGACTGCGACGCCCAGTGTCTACGATATGATGCTCGTCATTGGCCGCGATGAAACCATCGCCCGCTTGACGGAGGCCGCCGCCCCCGCCCGCTGACGGTGCTCGGGCCCCGGCTCAGAAATGCGGGCCGGAACAAGGCCCTGAAAACGACCCGTCTGACACCTTGTCAGATGCGGCCAATCGAAGAGGGACTGACATGGCTGATGGCAAATTCGCGACGCTGAGCTTTGACGGCAAGACACTGGAGTTGCCCATACATTCGCCCACCGCGGGGCCGGATGTGATCGACATCACCAAGCTTTACGCGCAAGGCGACGTGTTCACGCATGATCCGGGTTTCACCTCCACCTCGGCCTGCGAAAGCAAGATCACCTATATCGATGGCGACAAGGGCGAATTGCTGCATCGGGGATATCCGATCGACCAGCTTGCCGGGAAATCCCATTACCTGGAGGTCTGCTACCTGCTGCTCTACGGCGAACTGCCCACCGCAGCGGAGCTTGAGGATTTCGAAAGCCGTGTGACGAACCACACGATGATCCACGAGCAGATGGCCAATTTCTTCCGCGGTTTCCGGCGCGACGCGCATCCGATGGCGGTCATGACCGGTGTGGTGGGCGCGATGTCGGCCTTTTACCACGATTCGACCGACATCTCCGATCCGTGGCAGCGCGAGGTCGCCTCGATCCGGCTGATCGCAAAGATGCCGACGATTGCGGCGATGGCCTATAAATACACGATCGGGCAGCCCTTCGTGTATCCGCGGAACGATTGCGATTACGCCACCAACTTCCTGCGTATGTGTTTCGCCGTTCCGGCGGAGGAGTATCAGCCCGACCCGATCCTGAGCCGCGCGATGGACCGGATATTTACGCTCCATGCGGATCACGAGCAGAACGCCTCCACATCGACGGTTCGCCTTGCGGGCTCCTCGGGTGCCAACCCGTTTGCCTGTATCGCCGCCGGCATCGCCTGTCTCTGGGGCCCGGCCCATGGCGGCGCGAACCAAGCCTGCCTGGAAATGCTGCGCGAGATCGGCACTGTGGACCGCATTCCCGAATACATCGCCCGTGCGAAGGACCGTGACGATCCGTTCCGCCTGATGGGGTTCGGCCACCGGGTCTACAAGAATTTCGACCCGCGCGCCAAGGTGATGAAGCAAAGCGCCGACGAGGTGCTGGACCTGCTTGGCGTGGAGAACAACCCCACCCTGCAAGTCGCCAAGGAGCTTGAGAAAATCGCGATCGAGGATTCCTATTTCCACGACAAGAAGCTCTATCCGAACGTGGATTTCTACTCCGGGATCATTCTGGACGCGATGGGCTTCCCGACCTCGATGTTCACCCCGATCTTCGCGCTTAGCCGCACGGTTGGCTGGATCGCCCAGTGGAAGGAAATGATCGCCGATCCGTCGGGCAAGATCGGCCGTCCGCGCCAGTTGTATACCGGCGAGACCTACCGCGATTACGTGGATATCGAAAACCGCTGATCGCCCACGCAACCGACACGAACGGCCGCCCTTTGAAAAAGGGGCGGCCTTTTCGTGTGCAGCGGACGCAGGCGGCCCTGTCATCCGGTTGTGAGGAGCGCCACGGAAAGCATTGAATCTTTTCCGGGACCGCGCGAGTTTGGCGCTTGAGCCAGCCGCAGGAGCGCCCCCGAAATGACCCGCAAAATCATCATCGACACGGATCCGGGCCAGGACGATGCCGTCGCGATCCTGCTGGCGTTGGCCAGCCCTGAGGAGGTGGAGGTGCTGGGCATCACCGCGGTGGCCGGCAACGTGCCCCTGCCGCTGACCCAACGCAACGCCCGGATCGTCTGCGAACTGGCGGGGCGCACCGATATCCCCGTCTTCGCAGGCTGCGACGCCCCGCTTCAGCGCAAGCTGGTGACGGCAGAGCATGTGCATGGCAAGACCGGCCTTGACGGCCCGCAACTGCCCGACCCGACGATGCCTCTGCAGGACCGCCATGGCGTCGATTTCATCATCGAGACGTTGCGCAGCCATCCCCCGGGCACGGTCACGCTCTGCCCGCTTGGCCCGCTGACCAATATCGCCACGGCCTTTCGGCGCGCGCCCGATATCGTCGACCGGGTGCAGCAGATCGTGCTGATGGGCGGGGCCTATTTCGAGGTGGGCAACATCACGCCGGCGGCCGAATTCAACATCTATGTCGACCCCCAGGCCGCTGATATCGTGTTCAAATCGGGCGCGGATATCACGGTGATGCCGCTTGATCTGACCCACAAGGCGCTGACCACCGCCGACCGGGTGGAGGCGTTCCGCGCCATGGGCACCCATGTCGGAAAGATGGTGGCGGAATGGACCGATTTTTTCGAGCGTTTCGACAAAGAGAAATACGGCTCCGAAGGCGCGCCGCTCCATGACCCATGCGTGATCGCCTATCTGATCCGGCCCGAGCTGTTTGCGGGGCGCTTTGTCAATGTGGAGATCGAGACCGGCTCGGAACTGACGCTCGGCATGACCGTTGCCGACTGGTGGGGCGTGACCGACAGGGCGCCCAATGCCACCTTCATGGGCCGCGTGGATGCGGCCGGATTTTTCGACCTGCTGACGGACCGGATCGCCCGTCTGTGATCTGGTAATCCCGTGCGTACCTCCTAGCTTTGGGGTAAGGAGCGCGTCATGACCATCCAGATCCCCTTCGACAATTCCTATGCCCGTCTGCCGGGCCGGTTCTTCACTGCGCAGCCGCCCACGCCGGTGGCACAACCTGCGCTGATTACCGTGAACCGCCCGCTGGCCGCCGAACTGGGCATCACCCTGCCCGACGCGGACGAGGAGATCGCGGCGATTTTCGCCGGCAACGCCCTGCCCGACGGGGCGGCGCCGCTGGCGCAGGTCTATGCCGGGCACCAGTTTGGCGGCTGGTCGCCGCAGCTTGGCGATGGCCGGGCGATCTTGCTGGGCGAAGTGGTCGACACGAGAGGCAACCGCCGGGACATTCAGCTCAAGGGATCGGGCCCCACGCCCTATTCGCGCATGGGCGACGGGCGGGCGTGGCTGGGCCCGGTCCTGCGGGAATACATCGTGTCCGAGGCGATGCACGCCCTTGGTATCCCCACCACCCGCGCGCTGGCCGCCGTCACCACCGGAGAGACCGTCCTGCGGGAGGCCGCACTGCCCGGCGCTGTCGTCACCCGTGTTGCGGCCAGCCATATCCGGGTGGGGACGTTTCAGTATTTTGCCGCGCGGCAGGATGTGGACGCGTTGCAGGCGCTGGCGGCCCATGCCATCGCGCGCCACTATCCCGGTGCAGACGGCCCGCTTGGCCTGCTGAAGGCCGTCGTCGCGGCGCAGTCCGATCTGATCGCGAAATGGATGGGCGTGGGGTTCATCCACGGGGTGATGAACACAGACAACATGTCGATCGCGGGCGAGACCATCGATTACGGCCCCTGCGCCTTCATGGATGCCTATCATTCGGACAAGGTGTTCAGTTCGATCGATCAGTTCGGGCGCTATGCCTTTGCCAATCAGCCGAATGTCGCGGTGTGGAACCTTGCGCAACTGGCCACGGCCCTACTGCCGCTGATGGACAACAGGGAGGCCGCGATCGAGGTCTTCACCGAGGAGATCAACCGCTTCCCCGATCTCTTCAACGGCGCTTGGCACGAGGTCCTGAATGCCAAGCTGGGGCTGGCCGAGACCGAGGCCGACGATGCGGCGCTCGCCTTCGACCTTCTGACCGCGATGGAAGACGGCAAGGCCGATTTCACCCGCACGTTCCGCGCTCTGTCCGGCGAGGATCCGGGCCTGGCCGCGCAGGAATTCGACGATCCGGGCCCCTTCGAGGCCTGGCTGGTCCGCTGGCGGGAGCGGTTGACCCGCGAGCGGCGCGACCCGGGCCAAAGGCCCGCGGCGATGCAGGCCGTCAATCCGGCTTATATCCCCCGCAATCATCGCGTGGAAGACATGATACAGGCCGCCGTTTCAGGGGATTACGCGCCTTTCTTCACCCTGCACGAGATCTTGCGGACCCCGTTCGAGGATCAGCCCGAACACCGGGCTTATCAGGCCGCGCCCGCCGTCGGGGAGGAGGTGACGCGCACCTTCTGCGGCACCTAGCGGTTGCGGGACCGGCCGAAGAGGCGCCGGTTCAGGCCGATGAACTCGTCAATCAGCGCACCGCTGCCGCCCAGACTGCGGCCCTTGAGGTAGAGAAACCCGGCAAAACCGCCCAGGGCCGCGCCGATGCAGTCCACGATCAGGTCGCCCATCGTGTCCATCAACCCGGATTTCTGCATGTTCAGCCCGAAGATCTGGTCCATCCCGAACTCGAAGATCTCCCAGACCACGCCGATGGTGACGCCGACGCAGAATGCGATCGTGCCGAGCGCCCAGGCCGGGGCGGCATAGCGGTCGCCTTCGAAGAGGATGAAGATCAGCAGAAAGCCCAGAAGCCCGAACCCGACCGCCGAAAGCCCGTGCAGGGCGATGTCCCACCACCAGTAGCGTTCATAGAAATCGAAGACCTCGCCCAGAAACAGGGTGGAAAAGACAAAGACCACGATCAGCGCGATGAACTGGCGCGGCAATTGCAGGCCGAAGCGTGGCGCCAGGATCAGCGGCAGGATGGAGACAGCCCATGTGGCGACCGACACGAAGGCGACGGCCCAGCGGCCCATGGCAAGAGATGCCAGACAGGCCACGGCCAGAATGCCCCAGATCAGATAGGTGACCGGTGTTTGCCCGCGCAGGATGCTCATGTTTGGTATCTAGGCACCATAACCGCACTTTCCCAGAGCCGGAGACACTGGCACCTTGCCGATCATGACCGCCCTGCCCCGCAAAACCGACGATCATCTGCGCGTCGCCAGCTACAACATCCGCAAATCCGTGGGTCTGGATCAGCGGCGCGACCCGCATCGCGTGGCCCGCGTGCTGGCCGCGCTGTCGGCGGATGTGGTGGCCCTGCAGGAAGCCGACCGGCGGCTTCCGCCGCGCCGGGCGGCCCTGTCCGCCGATCTGACCCGGGCGGAGGCGGGATTGCAGCGCGCGCCGGTGGCGCTCAACGCGGTCTCTCTGGGCTGGCACGGCAATGCGCTGTTGCTGGCCGATGGCTGGAACAGCACGCATATCCACCGGCTGAGCCTGCCCGGTCTGGAGCCGCGCGGCGCGGTCATCGCGGATCTGGCCGGACCCTTCGGACCGCTTCGGGTGGTGGCCACCCATCTGGGTCTGCGGCGGCGCGACCGGCAGCGGCAGATGACGCTGATCATGGCCGAGCTTGCGGGCCTGCCCGCGCGCCCGACGGTGTTGCTTGGCGATCTGAACGAATGGGCGCCCGCCGCGGGGTTTGCCCCGCTCGACCCCTATTTCACGGTGCACCGGCCCGGCCGCAGTTTTCCCGCCTTCCGGCCTGTGGCCGCGCTTGACCGGGTCGCGACGGGCCCGGACCTGCGGCTGGAACGGGCCGGGGTCATGCGGGCGGGCGCGGCGGGCCGGGCCTCGGATCATTTGCCGGTATGGGCGGATCTCTCACGGGTCGATTGATCAGCACCAGACCCGCACAGACCAGTCCAAGCGCCACCAGTATCTCGGGACCCACATGTTCGCCCAGCAGTGCCCAGCCGAGCAACACGCCGAAAATCGGCGACAGAAAGCTGAACGAGGCGACTGAGGCCGCGGGATAGAGGCTGAGCAGCCAGAGCCAGAACAGAAAGCCCGCGCTGACCACCGCCACGATCTGAAACCCCAGCCCAGCCCAGTGAATGAGCGACGGCTCCCGCAGGAGCGGCCCGAAGAACGGCGCGGCCAGCAGCAGGATCGGGGTGGAGATAACCAGTTGCCACAAAAGCTGCATCTCCGGGCGGACCGCCTTCAGCGCGCTGGCCCGGGCGCACAGCGCAATCGCCGCCCAACAGATCGAGGCCGCGAGCGCGAACAGATCGCCAAGAAGCGACGCCTCCCCCTCGGGGCCGCCCCGGTTGAGGATCGCCCAGGCCATGCCGGCGACGGCCATGGCAAGGCCTACGGCCTTGGATGCGCTCATCCGCTCCCCCGGCAGGAGCAGATGCGCGCCAAGCGTCAGCCAGACGGGCATGGTGTAGAAGATCACCGAACTGCGGGTGACGGTCGTCAGATCGAGCGCCAGAAACAGGAAGACGAACTCGAAGGTGAAAAGCAGCCCGATCAGCAGCCCTGCCCGCGCGGTGCCCGGCGCCACCTGCGTGGAAAGCCCCCGGAACCGCATCCAGGCAAGAATGCAGACCGCCCCGCCAAGCGAGCGCAGTCCGGCCAGAAAGATCGGCTGGATGCCCTCGTTGGTGACCTTGATCGTGACCTGATTGATCGCCAGTAGCAGCGCGAAACCGGTCAGCGAGATCACGCCGAACGCATCCATGGTGTCTTTGCGCTGCATGGCGGCCCTGCCCTTCTCCTGAAATCCGACCAGAGGCGCGCAATCGCCCGGTGTCAACCGCCCGGCCCCGTGATAGGAGAGGCCAAACTTCGCGATAGGACCATCCAGATGTCGCTTTTGCAGATCACCTCTCTTCTCATCGTGCTGGCGGGCGCGTTCGGGGCCGTGAACTATCTGTTCCTGCGCCTGCCATCGGCCATCGGCATTCTGATCGTGGCGCTGGCGGCCTCGCTCGTCGCACTTGCGGTCGATGCGGCCTTCCCCGCGCTTGGTATCGCCGATCAGGCCCGCGGGCTGGTCAGCAGCATCGATTTCTCCGAAGCGCTGCTGGACGGGATGTTGGGCCTGCTGCTCTTTGCGGGCGCGCTGCATGTGAAGATCGAGGATCTCCGCGCCGAATGGCGGGTCGTGGCCCTGATGGCGACGATTGGCGTGGGTCTGTCGACGGCGATCATCGGTGTCGGGTTTTCCTGGATAACCGGCATGCCGTTGCTGATTGCGCTGGTCTTCGGCGCCATCGTGACACCCACGGATCCGGTAGCCGTTCTGGGCGTGCTGCGGGCCGCCAATCTGCGGAAATCTCTGGAAACCAAGATCGCGGGGGAAAGCCTTTTCAATGACGGGGTCGCCTATGTGGTGTTCCTGATCCTGATCGGGCTGGCCTTCACCGGCGACCAGTCCCATGGCGAAGGCGGGTTGGGCGACGCCGCGATCCTGTTCGTGCAGGAGGCCTTTGGCGGTGCGTTGCTGGGCGCTGTCCTGGGCTTTCTGACCTTTCGGGTGATGCGCCGGATCGACGACCCGTCGCTTGAGGTGCTGCTGACGCTTGGCCTGGCCTTCGGCGGCTATGAGCTGGCCATCGCGCTGCATGTCTCGGCCCCGATCATGGCGGTGGTGGCGGGCCTGCTGATCGGCCATACCGGGCCCAAGGGCGGCATGTCCGAGCAGACCCGTTCCTATGTGGATGCGTTCTGGAAGCTGATCGACGAGATCCTGAACGCGGTGCTGTTTCTGCTGATCGGGGTGGAAGTCTTCGCCGTGGCCTTTACCGGCGATGTGCTTCTGACCGGGGCGGCGGCGATCGCCCTTGCGCTTCTGGCCCGGCTGGTGGCGGTTTCGGTGCCGATCCTGATGCTGCGCCCGTTCCGCGAGTTTTCCGATGGCGTGATCCCGATCATGACATGGGGCGGGCTGAAGGGCGGCATCTCCGTCGCGCTGGCCCTGTCCCTGCCCGAAGGGGAGTGGAAGCCGGTCATTCTGGGCGCCACCTATCTGGTGGTGGTGTTCTCGATCATCGTGCAGGGCCTGACCGTCGGCACCCTCGCCCGGCGGCTGACCGACGCTCCCTGAACCCCCACCACGGGACCGCCTACCGGCCAGCTGAAAATCATGCGCCAAAGGCCGATGGCGGGGTTTTCCAAACCGCCGCTTTGCCCTAGAAGAATGGCCCAACACGATACGCCGGGGACCGGGCCATGACCGACACCATAGAGGATCGCTGCGAGGCAAAGGGCCTGCGCATGACCGACCAGCGCCGGGTCATCGCGCAGGTGCTGGAAAGCTCCGCCGATCATCCCGATGTGGAGGAGCTTTACGCCCGCGCTTCGGGCCGCGACCCGCGGATTTCCATCGCCACGGTCTACCGGACGGTGAAGCTGTTCGAGGAGTCCGGGATCATCGAGCGGCTGGAATTCGGCGACGGGCGCGCGCGCTACGAGGATGCCGAGCGCGACCATCACGACCACCTGATCGACATGAATTCCGGCGAGGTGATCGAGTTTGTCGACCCCGAGATCGAGGCGTTGCAAGAAAAGATCGCCGAAAAGCTGGGATATCGCCTGAAGGGGCACAAGCTGGAGCTTTACGGCGTCCCGATCAGGAAACGCTGACCGGGCCGGGCGGGCCGGCTTGCGGCACCGTCTTGTTGCCAGGGTCGTCGCGGTGGGCGCGACACGCGCGTCTATCCCCCAAGGAGGCTGCGAAACAGGCCCGCCGGGCTTTCCCTTTCCGGCGCTTGAGCCTATGGCCAAGCCCTGAGACCTCCGGAAGGGCCGATCCATGGACAATATTCGCGGCATGGCGTGGATGACGCTGGCGATGCTCGGCTTTGCGCTGGCCGACATGTTCATCAAATTCGCGTCCGAAACCCTGCCCGTGGGCCAGATCCTTGCGATGTTCGGGCTTGGCGGGGCGCTGGTTTTTGGGGCGGTGGCCAAACGCGAAGGGGCGATTCTGCTCTCGCCGGTCTTGTGGATGCGTCCCGTGATGATCCGCAACATATCCGAAATGGGCGGCACGATCTGCATCGTTTCGGCCATCGCGCTGGTGCCGTTTTCCACCTTTTCGGCCATTTTGCAGGCCAACCCGCTGCTGGTCACACTTGGTGCCGCGCTGTTTCTGGCGGAGCCCGTGGGCTGGCGGCGCTGGACCGCGATCATCGTGGGTCTGGCGGGCGTGCTGATCATCATCCGCCCGGGCGTCGAGGGGTTCGATGCCAATGTCTGGTTCGCGGTCTTCGGCGTGATCTTCATGTCCGCCCGCGATCTGGCCACCCGGCCCGTGCCGCACTCGATCTCGGCGGCTCAGCTATCGGCCTACAGCATGGCCGCGATCGTGCCCGGCGGGCTGGCCGTTCTGGCGCTGACCGGCGGCGGAGCGGTCTGGCCCGAGCCGCTGATCTGGGGCGCGATGGCGGGCGCGCTGGCGATGGGGCTGGTTGCCTATTTCTCGATCACCAAGGCGATGCGCGTCGGCGAAATCAGCGCGGTCACGCCGTTCCGCTATACACGGCTGGTCTTTGCGTTGATCATCGCGCTGGTGATCTTCGACGAACGCCCGGATCTCTGGACGCTGATCGGCGCCGCGATCGTCATCGCAACCGGGCTGTACACATTCGCCCGCGAGGCGCGGCTGCGGCGACCATGACCCGGGCGGGCGCGCGCCGCGACCGCCAACATATGCCTTCGATCCCGGCCCCGGCCCTGTTATAGACCGCGCGACACCTGAACATGAGGGACCCCATGAGCACCATTATCGATATCTACGCCCGCGAAATCCTCGACAGCCGCGGCAATCCGACCGTCGAGGTCGATGTCTTGCTGGAAGATGGCACGATGGGCCGGGCCGCCGTGCCCTCGGGGGCGTCGACAGGGGTGCACGAGGCCGTTGAAAAGCGCGATGGCGACCCGGAGCGCTATCTGGGCAAGGGCGTCCGCGAGGCGGTGGCCGCCGTGAATGGCGAACTGGCCGAGGGGCTGGTGGGTTTCGATGCCACGGAACAGGCGGCAATCGACGCCACGATGATCGAGATGGACGGGACCGAGAACAAGGGCCGTCTGGGCGCAAACGCCATTCTGGGCGTGTCGCTGGCCGTGGCCAAGGCGGCGGCGGAGTTCACGACGCAGCCGCTTTATCGCTATGTCGGCGGCACCCGGGCCCATGTGCTGCCGGTGCCGATGATGAACATCATCAATGGCGGCGAGCATGCGGACAACCCGATCGATATTCAGGAATTCATGATCATGCCCGTCGCGGCCCATACGATGCAGGACGCGGTCCGCATGGGCTCGGAGATCTTCCACACGCTGAAAAAAGAGCTGTCGGCCGCGGGCCTGTCCACCGGGATCGGCGACGAGGGCGGCTTTGCGCCGGATCTCTCCTCCACCCGCGATGCGCTGGATTTCATCCTGAAATCCATCGAGAAAGCCTCCTACACGCCGGGCGAACAGGTGATGCTGGCGCTGGATTGCGCCGCAACGGAATACTTCAAGGACGGAAAATATGTCTTTGCCGGTGAAGGAGAATCCCTGAGCGCCGAAGAGAATGTGGCCTATCTGGAGGCGCTTTGCGCCGATTACCCGATCCTGTCGATCGAAGACGGCTGCGCCGAAGACGACTGGGACGGCTGGAAGATGCTGACCGATGCGCTTGGCGCCAAGGTGCAGCTTGTCGGCGACGATCTGTTCGTGACCAATCCGGCACGGCTCCAGATGGGGATAGATCGCGGCGCGGCGAATTCTCTTCTGGTCAAGGTGAACCAGATCGGCACGTTGACAGAAACGCTGGCCGCCGTGGACATGGCTCATCGCAACCGGATGACCTGCGTCATGTCGCACCGGTCGGGCGAGACCGAGGATGCGACGATCGCCGATCTGGCGGTTGCCACCAATTGCGGACAGATCAAGACCGGCAGCCTCGCACGGTCGGACCGGCTGGCGAAATACAACCAGCTGATCCGGATCGAGGAGCAACTGGCCGATACGGCGGTCTATGCCGGGCGCAGCATTCTGCGCGGCTGATGCCGTTCGGGCGGGGCCTTGTCGGGACGCGCGCGGCGTTCCGATACATGGTCAACTATCGTTAACCAGTTTTTCGGGTTTCTGGCGGCAACTTCGTCGGTGACGCAAGAAGTCTATCGAGTATGATGTTGATACATGAGAGTTGAGCCTGCCCATGACGGCCGGACCAAAGACGCCCCGCCCCCGCGCCGGGACTTCTGGCCCGAGGCGTCGGAACTGATCCAGGCGGATACGCGCGCCTCGCTGGATATCGTGGTGAGGTGGTCGGTCATCACCGTCGGCGCGCTGGCGCTATGGTATGCAATGGCCGCGCCCCTGCCGCTGATCTGGGCGATGAGCTATATCGTGATCGACGCTTCCTATGTGTCGATCATGCGCCGCTGGCGCCCGCCGGTTCGCCTGCCCGGCTACATGATGATCATGGCGATGAACATCGTCACCTCATCGGCCTTTGCGGTGATGCCCTATTATCTGATCACCACCGATCAGCTTGGGCTGACCTTCGCCGGCCTCTGCGGATTTCTGGGCATGTGCGTGCACAATCTGGTGCGCCACCGGGGTCTGACCCATGTGGCGGTCTGGGATGTCATCCTGATGGGCATCGGGGCAGCGCTGGTTGCCTGGGTTTTTGTCCGCAACGCCGCCAGCACCGGCGAGGCCGTGCTGATCCTGACCGGGGTTGTGGGGCTGTCGGTCTATTTCGGCGTCGCCTATCTGGGCAGCCTTCATATCCGCGGCCGTCTCAACAAGGCGGAGATGATCCGGGCCGAGGCCCAGAAGATGGAGGCCGTGGGGCGGCTTACCGGTGGGGTGGCCCATGATTTCAACAACATCCTGACGGTCATTCTGGGCAATCTGGATCTCTACGAGGAACTGGATCATCCGGGCGAGCGCGACAGCGTCGTCCGCGAGGCGCAGGTCGCCGCAAATCGCGCCGCCACGCTGACCGCGCAGTTGCTGAGCTTTTCGGGCCGCGCCACGCTTCGCCCCGAACCCATCGAGATCGCTGAGTTTCTCGACGGTATGGGCACGATGTACCGGCGCATCCTGCCGGCGACGATCACGCTTATCATGGATGCCGGGCCGCCGGGTCTGACCTGCCGGGCCGACCCGAACCAGCTGTCCACGGCGCTGCTCAATCTGGTCATCAACGCGCGCGACGCGATGCCGGAGGGCGGGCATATCTCGGTCACCGCGCGGCCCCGGAAACTGCCGTACCCGCAGGCCCCGCACCGCTCCGACGGCAGGCGCCTGTCGGGGCGGTTCTGCGCGATCGCGGTCCGCGACAACGGCCCCGGCATCCCCGAGGCGCGCCTGGAAGAGGTCAAGGCCCCGTTCTTCACGACCAAGCCCCTTGGCAAGGGCTCCGGCCTTGGGCTGTCCATGGTCGTGGGATTTGCCGAACAGACCGAGGGCGCGCTCTCGCTGCGCAACCGGCCCGAGGGCGGGCTGGAGGCGACGCTTGTCCTGCCGCAGGCCGATCGTGACGCCACGGTGCCTTTGACAGACGCGTCCGACATGGCAGAGTGATCCGCGGAGGAGCAACCGGGGGGAAGGGCCAACCAGACCATGCCGCTGCCGCTATTGCTTGCATTGGTGATCGGCGGAATTGCCGCCATCGCGATCCTGCTGCATCTGTTGGGCTGTTCGCGGCGTCTGCATTTCGCCGATGACGCCACGATCCGCCGCGAATGGGCCCGCCATTTTCCCGACGACACCATATCGGCCACTCATGTCAGCGACGACGGCCTGTCGGCTCTTGTGGAAACCGACCATGGCCCCGGCCTCGTCTGGGTGATGGGCGCGGACAGCACCGCGCACCGGCTGGCCGGCGCCACCGTCACCGAAACCGCGCGCGGTCTCAGGATCGAGCTGCATGATTTCGGGGCACCGGGCCTCACCGTTTCACTGGCGCCCGATGCGCGCGCCCTCTGGCGGCAAAAACTGGACAGGACCCGATGACCGACCTTCTTATCTATCCCGACGTGGTCCAATGGGCGGTGCCGCTCTTCATCGCCGCGATTCTGGCCGAATTGCTCTGGATCACGCTCAGACATCGCGGCGGGCGCTATGAAACCCGTGACGCGATCACCTCGCTGATCATGGGGGCCGGCAATGTCGCCTCCAGCATCTTGCTGGGCTTCATTGCCTGGGGCTTTTTCATGCTGCTCTGGGCCATCACTCCCCTCGATCTGGGCACATCGGTCTGGATCGTGGTCCTGTGCTTCGTGCTGGACGATCTGCGCTACTACTGGGTGCACCGTTTCGGCCACCGGATAAGGTGGGTCTGGGCCAGCCATGTGAACCACCATTCCAGCCAGCATTACAACCTGACCACCGCGCTGCGCCAGACATGGACCGGAACCTTCACCTTCATGATGGTGGTCCGTGCGCCGCTGATCCTTCTGGGCTTTCACCCGGCGATGGTGCTGTTCGTGGGCGGGCTGAACCTGATCTATCAGTTCTGGATCCATACCGAGGCGATCGACAGGATGCCCCGCTGGTTCGAGGCGGTGATGAACACACCTTCCCACCACCGGGTCCATCACGGCCGCAATGCCCGCTATCTCGATGCCAATTACGCGGGCGTCTTCATCGTCTGGGACAAGATGTTCGGCACCTTCGTGCCCGAATTGAAGGAGGAAAAGCCGGATTACGGGCTGGTCCACAATATCGGCACCTTCAATCCGCTGCGCGTCGCCTTTCATGAATGGGTGGGGATCTTCCGGGACATCACGCAGCCCGGTCTGACGCTCCGCCAGCGGCTGCTTTATGCGCTGGCCCCGCCGGGCTGGAGCCATGACGGCTCGCGCCAGACCTCCGAACAGATCAAGGACGCCTATCTGGCGCGCCACCCCGAAGATCGCGGGACGCCGGGTTTTGGCGCCCGCGTACCATGAGCCCGGGGCGTCAGGTCTTTCCCCGTTGCGGCGCCGCCCGTGACGCGCCAAGGTAATAATCTCGATACGATCATGCCACACGGTCTGCCTTGTGATCTCGTCGCATCGCAGTCCGAACGCCCATCGCCAGACTTGTAACAAACCCGTGACCTCCTATGTTTTCAGTATACCACGGCACACAATGAACGGTTCCAACGGATGCTCGACACTCTTCTGTCCGGCGCATACGCGCCTTTCACGCTGTCTCTCGCCCTGCTTTTCGGCCTTTTGGCGCTGGAGCTTGTCTTTGCGATCATGGGGGCGACGCTTTTGGGTGCAGGCGGCGGCGAGCCGGAGGTCGAGATCGATTTGCCCGATCTGGCGAATGTTCCCGAGCTCGATCTCGACATGGATTTCGACGCGCTCGACATAGACCCCGCCGAGTTCGAGCTTCCGAGCGCCGAGGATTTTGCCCCCGATCTCGACACCGGCGCCGCCGCCGGGTCGGCGACGGGAGTTGCCGCCTGGCTTGGCCTTGGCCGTGTCCCGGCCCTGATCTGGCTGGGCGCGGTCCTGCTGGCCTTCGGCGTGTCGGGGATCGTGATCCAGAATGCCGCCACGGCCCTCTGGGCCCCCTTGCCCGCCGCCCTTGCGAGCCTGCCTGCGGTTCTTGCCGCGATCTGGTTCGCCCGCAGATTCGGCGCGGTCTTTGCCCGCGCCATTCCCAAGACCGAAACCCAGTCCGTCGCCGCCCGCAGCCTCGCGCGGCGCAGGGGCACCGTGACGCAAGGCACCGCCCGGACCGGGACCCCCGCCGAGGTCCGCGTCACCGACCGCTATGGCAACAGCCACTACCTTCGCGCCGAACCGTTCAGGCCCGGCGAGGAGATCCCCCAGGGGGCCGAGGTTCTCGTGCTCCGCCACCGCCCGACCGGCGGATTTCGACTGATCCCGCTCAGCGACTGACGGGCAAATTGCACGCGCAGACCTTGCGCCCAACCGATCCTGAAAGGAGACCCCATGGATCTCGCCACCCTTGGTATCATCGTCGGGGCCATCCTGGCCTTCATTCTCTTCATCGGCCTTGTTCTGGGCCGCCTTTACCGCCGGGCCACGCGCGAGGTGAGCCTTGTGAAAACCGGCGCCGGCGGCAAGAAGGTCATCATGGATGGCGGGACGATCGTCGTGCCGCTTCTGCATGAGGTCAGCCCGGTCAACATGAAGACCCTGCGCCTTGAAGTGCGCCGAACCGCCGAAGGCGCGCTGATCACCCAGGACCGGATGCGCGTCGATGTCGGCGTGGAGTTCTACGTCTCCGTCAACCCCACCGATGACGGCATCGCCCGCGCCGCCCAGACCCTTGGCGACCGGACCTTCTATGTCGACCAGCTCCGCGAGATGATCGAAGGCAAGCTGATCGACGGCCTGCGCGCCGTGGCCGCCAAGATGACGATGGATGGGCTGCATGAAAACCGGTCGGATTTTGTCCAGCAGGTGCAGAACGCCGTGTCCGAGGACCTGCTGAAAAACGGTCTGTCGCTGGAATCGGTGTCGCTGACCGCGCTGGACCAGACACCGTTTGAGGCGCTCGACGAAAACAACGCGTTCAACGCGGTGGGTATGCGCAAACTGGCCGAGGTCATCGCGAAGTCGAAGAAAGAGCGCGCCGAGATCGACGCCGAGGCCGAGGTCGCCGTGCGCCGCGCCGCGATGGAGGCCGAACGTCAGAAACTGGCGATCCAGCAGGACGAGGAACAGGCCGCGATTGCGCAGGTGCAGCAGATCGAAACCATGAAGGCCGCGCAGGAAGCCGAAATCGCCGCCCGGCGAGAGGATTCCATGCGCGAAACCGAACGTTCCCGCATTGCGCGCGAAGAGGCCATTCGCTCCGCCGAGATCGCCCGAGAACGCAAGATCCGCGAGGCCGAGATCACCAAGGAGCGCGAACTTGAGGTGGCCGAGCAGGAACGCCAGATCATCATCAACCAGAAATCCGAGGAAGAAAGCCGCGCCCGTGGCTCCGCCGATCTGGCCCGCGCCGAGGCCACCAAGGCGCTGGAAGCCGTGACCACCGCGCGCGCGGTAGCGGAGGCCGAGCGCGCCAAGCAGATCGCCCTGATCGAAGCCACCCGCGAGGCCGAGCGGGAAGCGACGAAGATCCGCCTTGCCGCCACGGCCGAAAAGGACGCAGCACAGGACCGCGCCGATGCCCGCCGCGAAGAGGCGCAGGCCGAGGCGGATGCAATTTCGATCCGGGCGGAGGCCAAGAAGAAGGACATGCTGGCCGAGGCCGAAGGCAAACGCGCCATCGTGGAGGCCGACAACGCGCTCAGCCCCGAGATCGTCGCGATGAAGGTCGACATGGCCCGCATCGAGGCCATCCCCGGGATCATGGAGCAGATGGTCAAACCGGTCGAAAAGATCGACTCGATCAAGATCCATCAGGTCGGCGGGCTTGGCACGGGCGGGCCCGGCGGCGGCGCCGATGCGCCCGGCGGCGACAAGCCGGTCGTCAATCAGGCGCTGGATTCGATCATGGGCATGGCGGTGCAAATGCCCGCCTTGAAACGCCTGGGCGAAGAGCTGGGCATGAGCCTCGACAATGGTCTGGCCGGTGTGGCCGAAGGCCTGACGTCAGACAGCGCGAAAAAGACACGGCAGGTGCCGTCCGAGGCACCGCCGCCCGTGTCCGGCACCGAGTTGGAACACCAGGATGAACCCCCGCGACATGACGGCCGATGAGGTCATCGCAACGCTCGATCTGGCCCCCCATCCCGAGGGGGGCCATTACCGTCAGACATGGGTTGCCGATACTCCGGGTCGCCCGTCGGGCACTTGCATCTATTTCCTGCTGCGCGACGGGGAAGCCAGCCATTGGCACAAGGTCGATGCGACCGAGATCTGGCTGTTCCATGCGGGCGCGCCGATAATCCTGTCGCTCAGCGGGACGGAGGCAGGCCCCGCCACCGATCACCTGCTGACGCCGGATCTCGCCCAGGGCAGGCCGCAATGCATCGTGCCCGAAAACCACTGGCAGGCCGCCCGCACCACCGGGGCCTACACGCTCGTCTCCTGCACGGTTTCGCCCGGTTTCCGGTTCAGCGGCTTCACCCTCGCGCCGCCCGGCTTCGATATCCCGCGCCGGTAACGCCCGCAGGCGGCACCGCCGCCGCTCAGGTCGCGGTGTCGGGCCGGCTGATCCGCCCGCCACCCACCGCTGCCGCCACGCCGGTCGTTCCCGGCGCGCTCGTGGTCATGCCGCGCATCACCCGGACGGCCAGATAGCCAAAGGCCTGAGCCTCCAGAAAATCGCCGTCGAGCCCGACCGCGTCCACCGGCAGGACCGGCATGTCGAGGTTTTGTTGCAGCCCCGCCATCAGCGCCGGGTTGTGGCGCCCGCCACCGGTGACGAGAACCTGTGCCGGGAGCGTGGGCAGGTGCACCATTCCGCGCGCGACCGACCTCGTGACACAGGCCGCCAGCGTCGCCATCGCATCGGCGTCCCGCAAGCGCGCAACCCTTTGGGTCAGATGGCCGAAATCGCCGCGGTCCAGCGACTTCGGCGGGATTTTCAGGAGATACCCGTCGCCCAGACACGCCGCCACGGCCTCCTCATCGGGCCGGCCCGACAGCGCCAGCGCGCCATCCAGATCGACCTCGCCCAGCCCCCGCGCCCGCATCAGATCATCGAGCGGGGCATTGGCGGGCCCGGTATCGAAGGCCAGAAGCGCCCCCGGCGCATCGGGGGCATCGGCCAGCGGATCGACCCAGGTCAGGTTGCCGACACCGCCGAGATTGAGGAATGCAACCGGCCTTTCGGCCCCGATCCAGCGGGCGCAGGCCCAGTGGAAGAAGGGCGCAAGCGGCGCGCCCTGCCCACCAAGCTGGATATCGGAACTGCGGAAATCCCAGATCACGGGGCAACCCAGATCGCGCGCCAGCCGTGCGCCATCGCCCGCCTGATGCGTCCCGCGCCCGTCCGGCTCATGGGCAAGGGTCTGCCCGTGAAAGCCGAGCGCCGATACCGGCGCGAGATCCCGGGCCAGCGCCAGATGCGCCGCCTCCACGATGGCGGCGGCATCGGCCACCCCCGCCTCGCCCGGCCAGCGGCCAAGCGCCGCGCGCAACGCGGCCCGCTCGCTCGTGCCATAGGGCCGGTAGGCGGTTTCGCCGAACCCCAGGATCGAGACGCCATCGGTTTCGATCACCGCCAGATCGACCCCGTCCAGCGAGGTGCCCGACATCGCGCCTGCCACCCGCAAAGGCCGCGCTTCGCTCTTTCCCTTCACGACCTGCCCCGCTATAGACCCGTTGCCGAAAGAATGGACGCATCACCCATGACCTACCACCCCAAATCCGATTTCCTGCGGGAACTGAGCACACGCGGATTCATCGCCGATTGCACCGATCTGCAAGAGCTCGACGAGCGTCTGACCAAGGGCGTGGTGACGGGGTATATCGGCTTCGATCTGACCGCGACCAGCCTGCATATCGGCAATCTGGTCCAGATCATGCTGCTGCGCTGGCTGCAGAAGACCGGACATCGCCCGATCACGCTGATGGGCGGCGGCACCACCAAGGTCGGCGACCCCTCGGGCAAGGACGAGATGCGCAAGATCCTGTCGGTGGAGCAGATCGAGGCGAATGCGAAGGGGATCCGCAAGGTTTTTTCGCGCTATATTTCCTATGGCGACGGGCCCACGGATTCCCCGCTGGTGAACAATGCCGAATGGCTCGACAAGCTGAAATACATCGATTTCCTGCGTGATATCGGCAAGCATTTCACGATCAACCGGCTTCTGGCCTTCGAGAGCGTGAAATCGAGGCTGGACCGGGAACAGGCGCTCAGCTTCATCGAATTCAACTACATGTTGCTGCAATCCTACGATTATCTGGAACTCTACCGGCGATATGGCTGCATCCTGCAGATGGGCGGGTCGGACCAGTGGGGCAATATCGTCTCGGGCGCCGATCTGATCCGCCGGGTCGAGGCCGCGGATGCCTTCGGGCTGACCACGCCGCTGGTGACCCGCGCGGACGGCAAGAAAATGGGCAAATCCGCCGATGGCGCCGTCTGGCTGAATGAAGACATGATGTCTTCCTATGAGTTCTGGCAATGGTGGCGGAACGTGCCCGATGCGGATGTGGGAAAATTCCTGAAGATGTTCACCGAACTGCCGGTGGAGGAATGTGACCGTCTTGGCGCTCTGGAAGGCTCCGAGATCAATGATGCCAAGATCATTTTGGCCAATGAAGTCACGGGCCTGCTGCACGGCGTTGATGCCGCCGGAACAGCTGAGGCGACCGCGCGGGAGGTCTTCGAGCATGGCGGCGCGGGCGAGGATCTGCCGAAGCTGAGCCTTGGCGCAGATGAGGTGGGCGACGGGATTTCCGTCGTGCAGTTGATCACCCGCGCGGGGCTGGCCAAATCGGGCAAGGAGGCCAAGCGCCTGATCGCCGAGAAGGGTGCCCGGATCAATGACGAGCTGCTCAGCGATGCCGGGTTGATGATTTCCGCGGCCGATCTGGCGGAACCCATCAAGCTGAGCGCGGGCCGGAAACGCCACGCTCTGGTGGTGATGGAGTAACCTCTCCCACCGTCATCGGCGGTCAGCGCCGGGCGTGTGGCGAAGGCGGCCATCGGGAGAGGACCATCCCCGGCGCACTGCGGACCGGCACCGCCGATCCCGGCGCAGGGTTAACCAGCCATTAGAGAGTTGGCTCTACCCTGCCCGCATGTTCGATTTCGCCCCAAGCCCGCCCGCCACCGCCCTGCCGCTCCAGCAATCCCCGCTGTTCGCCGATGCGCTGACAGCGGCCGGGGTCGATGCGATCTCCCATGTTCTGCCCGGCGGGCGCGCGCTGGTGATCCGGCGGCGCTGGCCCGGGATCGGCACGGTGGGGCTGATCTCCCGCGGGCCGGTCTGGACGGGGCGGCGCAATCCGCAGGCGCTGGCTGGGCTGAGACGCGCGCTTGGCATCCGCCATCTGATCGTGAATGCCGAGGATGCGGCGGACGCCGCGGCGCTGAGACAGGCCGGTTTCCTGCGGATCGCCGCGCCGCGCGAGGTGGCGGAGCTGTCGTTGCAGGGCCCGCGAGAGGCGTGGTGGGCGGCAATGTCCGTCAAATGGCGCAACCGGCTGCGGCACGGGCAGAAATCCGGGCTGGTGGTGACCCAGAACGCTTTCCGCCCCGACCCGGCCCATTGGCTGCTGAGCGAAGACATCGCGCAGCAAAAACGCCTGAATTTCCGCGCCCTGCCCCATGCGGTCACGCTGGCCATGGCCAGCGCCTTGCCGGGGGCTGCCCAGCTCTTCACCGCGCGCGCCGGGGGGCGGCCGGTTGCGGCGATGCTGTTTCTCTGCCACGGGCCCGTGGCGAGCTATCACATCGGCTGGAGCAGTGAGAAGGGCCGCGCGAACTCCGCCCATAACCTCTTGCTTTGGCAGGCGATGCAGTCCCTCTCCGCCGCAGGGCATCAGCGGATAGATCTTGGCGCGTACAACCCGGATGACGCACCCGGGCTTGCCCGGTTCAAGCGCGGCAGCGGGGCACGGACAAGACCGCTTGGCGGCACCTGGGCATGCTCGGCCACGCTTGGCCCGGTGCAATCCATCGCCGAATGGTGGCACAGGACATAGGGCCGCGGACCGATGCGGCCGGCGTCCTGTCATTTGCCTGGCACAGAGTTAGGTCTGCCGCGCTTGCACCGCTGGCCCGCGGACCTGACGGCAGAGCGCAGACGCGCTTGGTGGCGCACCCGGCCCCGCTAGTGTGAAAGGGCCTTGCCGCGCAGGGTGGAATCCGCCTCTCGCCCTGGCATTCCGCCGCGGGCCGTTGCGCCCTTGCGCCTCGCTAACCGGCGACGCCCCGCAGAAGACGGGCGCGGGCCGGCGGGATCGCCTTGATCTCCAGCCCGGTGAACACATGCAGCGTGTTCAGGTCCCGGTCCACCACCGCGTGGTCGCTGACCCATCCGCCCATGAGCAGATAGGTCCGTAGAAGCGGCGGCATCTTGGCCTGGGCCAGTTTCAGATCGGGTTTCCGGCGAAGCCGGCTGGCGAATCGGAAGACCGAGGGCGCCTTGACCCGCGGCAGCCAGCGTTTCGGGGCGATGTGGCGGTCCCGAAGCAGGGCAAAGGCGTCGTAATACTCCCGCGCTTCGGTTCCGTGGAAGGAGGAGCAGCCGAACAGCATCTCCACCCCCTCACGGTCGACATAGGCCGTCATCGCGCCCCAGGCCACGCGCAGGATATCGGGGTCGTGGCACTCGGGGTGAAGGCAGAACCGCCCCATCTCCACCATCGGGCCCGCGAAATCCTTCAGCGCGGAAAGCTCATAATACTGCGCGGAATAGGACCGCGATATCTCCGCGCCGCCGGCCAGATGGAGCAGCCTGAAGCAGCAGACGAGCCGCCCGGTCCTGACCTCTTCCACCAGCACATGGGCGCAGGCCGCATCGTAGGCATCCGCATCACGCCCCGTTCCATCGGCGCGAAACGCAAGGCAACGCAGCCGCTGTGCCGCGTCGATATCGGCGTTGTTCTCGGCAAACCGGGCGCGATATCGCCCTTTCAGAAGATTCAACATCGGCCCAAGCTCCTGCCTTTGCCGGGCAATTTGTCAGGATGCAGACGTGGCCTACATCTTGTGCACCCCCAATAGCTTGGGACTATGACAGCGAAACGACAAGAGGGCGCGCGTGGAAAAACTGATGAAACCGGATGCGGAGTGGCGCGCCGAGCTGAGCGATCTGGCCTATCGCGTGACCCGCAAACACGCGACCGAGCGCCCGTTCAGCAACGATGATTTTCCCAAGGATCCCGGGCAGTTCCACTGTGTCTGCTGCGATCTGCCCCTGTTCGGGCAGACCGCCAAATTCGACAGTGGAACAGGCTGGCCCAGCTTCACACAGCCGATCGATCCGGCTGCCGTTGGGGAAAGCGTCGATCGCGGCTGGTTCCTGCGCCGCACGGAGGTGCATTGCGCCCGTTGCGACGCCCATCTGGGCCATGTCTTCGGCGACGGGCCGGCCCCGACGGGCCTGCGCTACTGTATCAATGGTATATCAATCCGGTTCCGGCCGACCGGGGCCGATGCCGGGCCCTAGTTGTCGCCGCCAAGCGCATCGGCCACGTTGATCCGCCCGAAGTTCTGCAAGATCTGCCGCAGCAGGGTGATTTCCTGAACGCTGGTTTCGGTGACCCGGCGCGACAGGGGCACGACCTGCCCGTCTTCCAGACCGAAGCGTTCGATATTCTGCACCACGCCGGCATCGTCGAAGGAAATCGCCACGATGTTGCGTTCGATGATCTCGGGCGCGCGATAGGCGAAATTGCGGACACGGTAATCGGCGTAGAACCACGCCTCGTCGCGGATCACGCCCGAGGCGGCGGGCCGTCCGACGCTGGATTCCACGCTTTCGCGGGTGTCCACGCCGGGCAGAATCGCGGCCAGTTCCTCTTCGGGCGGGACATATCCGTGATTGTTGAACGTGGCCGAACAGGCCGCCGCCACCGATATCACCAGCAGTGCCAAACCAAGCCGCACCCGCTGCCTGATGGGGAAAGTTCGCCCGATCGCCATTGCCCAACCCTTCTGCCGCGGGCTCTTGCAAGGCCCGCCAATCCTTTCTATCGGCTTACCCGACCCGCGCGCACAGGGCAAGCTGCACGCGCGTATCCGTTGACATCAGGAGCCTTTCGTAATGACAGAGCCCGCCAGCGACCTGCCCCGCGCCGAGACCCGCCTTGGCGACATCCGCCGCGACAAGGCGCAGGCGTTCGAGTTGATCCCGACTGCCGGGGAGATGCGCGCGATCGCCCGGTCGCTGCAGATCGACGGGCTGCGCAAACTGCGCTTCACCGGCGCGCTGGACCGCGTTTCGGATAGCGAATTGCGGCTGAACGGCCATCTGGGCGCAACGGTCGTGCAACCCTGCATCATCACACTGGCCCCGGTGACGACCCGGATCGAGGCGGAGGTGACCCGCCGCTATCTGGCCGAGATGCCCGAGCCGGACCCGGAGCAGGAGGAGGTGGAGATGCCCGAGGACGAGACGATGGAACCTCTGCGCCCGCGTCTGGACCTGGCGGAGGTGATGATCGAGGCGCTGGCGCTGAACCTGCCGCTTTATCCGCGCGCCGAAGGGGCCGATCTGGGCGAGGCGGTGTTCGCCGAACCGGGTGTCGCGCCCCTGCGCGACGAGGATACGCGCCCGTTTGCGGGCCTGTCGGGGCTGCGCGCGGCGCTGAAGGACGCCGATCCGGACGATGGGGGAGAGGATGGCGGCGGACAGGGCTGAGCCCTTTGCGGCGGGTTTGGCGCGGGGCCGGGATTAGGGCTTGCATGGCGGGGGAATCCGAGTATGTTCCCGGCCTCATTCGCCGCCAAGAAAAGACGCGCCTTACCACAAGGTTGCGCCCGGCCGGACGGGGTGTGCCGGTAGCCGCTTGGCTAAGGCGTGATGACAGGAATAGAGTTAGACGGAACCCAGGGGTAAAACCGGCCAGGCCGACCCCGCCCTAAATTTGAGGTTGAGACATGGCTGTCCCCCAGAACAAGATCACCAAATCGCGCCGCAACATGCGCCGGGCGCATGACGCATTGGTTGCAGACAATCCCAATGAATGCCCCAATTGCGGCGAGTTGAAACGCCCGCATCACATCTGCCCGTCCTGCGGGCATTATGCCGACCGCGAAGTGATCGCCCAGGCCGATGAGATCGACCTCGACGACGACGCGGCCTAAGCGCGGCCCGGGGGCGGCATGACCGATAAGGCAGCACTGACCGGGGCGCAGATTCCCGGCACAGTTCTGTCTATTGATGCCATGGGGGGCGATCTGGGCCCCTCCGCGGTTGTCTCCGGCATGGCCAAATCGGCCAGCAAGAATCCCAATATCCGGTTCATCGTCCATGGCGACGAGGCGGAACTGACCCGCCTGATCGAGCGCAAGAAAGTGTTGGCGGGTCGCTGCGACATCCGCCATGCGGAAGCGGTCGTGACGATGGACGAAAAGCCCAGCCTGGTGATGCGCCACGGCAAGAACACCTCCATGTGGTCGGCGGTGGAATCGGTGCGGGCGGGCGAGGCCAAGGTCGCAGTGAGCTGCGGGAATACCGGCGCGCTGATGCTGATGTCGATGCTGCGCCTTCGCAAGATCGAGGGGGTGAACCGGCCCGCCATCGCCTGTCTCTGGCCGTCGCGCAATCCGCAGGGGTTCAACGTGATGCTGGATGCGGGCGCCGATATCCGCGCCGATGCCGAAGACCTGCTGCAATACGCGCTGATGGGCGCCAGCTATGCCCGCAACGGGCTGGACCTGAAGCGCCCGCGGGTGGGCCTGCTGAATGTGGGCACCGAAGAGCACAAGGGCCGGGCCGAGCTGAAGATGGCCCATGACCTGATCGAACGGGTGGCGCCTGCGGCGAATTTCGAGTTCATCGGCAATGTGGAGGGCGGCGACCTGCCTTCGGACCGGGTGGATGTGGTGGTGACCGACGGGTTCACCGGCAACGTGGCGCTGAAAACCGGCGAAGGCACGGCGCGGATGATCCGCGAATTGCTGGGTGAGGCGTTTCGCTATTCGCCCCTGTCGCGGATCGCCGCGCTTCTGGCGCTGACCTCGATGCGCCGCCTGTCGAAACGGATCGACCCGCGCCGGGTGAATGGCGGCGTGTTTCTGGGCCTGAACGGAACGATCGTGAAATCCCACGGCTCCTCCGACCCGACGGGAATGGCGGCCGCGATCAAGCTTGCTGCGCGGCTTGCGGCCTCCGATTTCACCGAGCGTCTGGCCGCCCGGATCGGCGATGCCGAAGAGGCCGCGGCGGCCGCCATCCACGAGGCGGAAGAAAAACAAGAACAAGAAGAACAACAAGAGAGCAAGTCATGACCCTGCGCGCCGTTCCCGTCGGTATCGGCCATTATCTGCCCGCGCGGATCGTGCCGAATTCCGAGTTCGAGAAGACGATCGACACCACCGACGAGTGGATCAGGTCCCGCTCGGGCATCGAGCGGCGCCATTTCGCGGCGGAGGGCGAAACCACCTCCGACATGGCGATTGCCGCGGCCAGGGCCGCGCTGGCGGATGCGGGGCTTGACCCCGGCGATATCGACGCGCTGATCGTCGCCACATCGACCCCGGATCTGACATTCCCGTCGGCGGCGACGATGGTGCAGGCGGGCCTTGGCCTGAAGAGCGGTTTTGCCTTCGACGTGCAGGCGGTCTGCGCGGGATTTGTCTATGCGCTCTCCACGGCGAATGCGTTCATCACCTCGGGGCAGGTCAAGCGGGTCATGGTGATCGGTGCGGAGACCTTCAGCCGGATCATGGACTGGCAGGATCGCGGCACCTGCGTGCTGTTCGGCGACGGGGCTGGTGCGCTGATCCTTGAGGCGCAGGAGGGCAAGGGCACCCCGCAGGATCGGGGCATTCTGGCGACCGATCTGCATTCGGACGGGGATTTCCGCGATCTGCTCTATGTGGACGGAGGCGTCTCGTCCACACAATCCACCGGTGTCTTGCGGATGCAGGGGCGCGAAGTGTTCCGCCATGCCGTTGAAAAGCTTGCCGAAACAGCCCATACCGCGCTCGGCAAGGCCGGGTTGGGGGCCGAAGACGTCGACTGGATCGTGCCTCATCAGGCCAATCTGCGGATCATCACCCGCACCGCGCAGAAGATGGGCGTGGGCATGGATCGGGTCGTGGTGACCGTGCAGGATCATGGCAATACCTCGGCCGCGTCGATCCCGCTTGCGCTGTCCGTCGGCGTGGCGCGCGGGCAGATCAAGCGGGGCGATCTGCTGGTCACCGAGGCGATCGGCGGCGGGCTGGCATGGGGCGCGGTTATCCTGCGCTGGTAGGCCCGAAGCGGGCGGCAAATCAGCGCCTATCCACAAGCCCTTGATATTGACTTGAGAAATACCATCGCTCATGCTGTTGCGAAATACATGGGGAATGATGGCATGGCTGGCAAAACTCTCACACGGATGGATCTCAGCGAAGCGGTGTTTCGCGAGGTGGGTCTGTCGCGCAACGAAAGCGCCCAACTGGTGGAGCGCGTGCTGGAGTTGATGTCGGACAATCTGGTGGAGGGCGGTCAGGTGAAAATCTCGTCCTTCGGCACATTTTCGGTCCGCAACAAGACCGCGCGTGTCGGCCGGAACCCGAAGACCGGCGAAGAGGTGCCCATTCTGCCCCGCCGGGTGCTGACCTTTCGCCCCAGCCATCTCATGAAAGACCGGGTGGCCGCGGGCAACCGCAGGTAAGGCCGCGCAGATGTCCAAATCTCCGCAAGCTTTTCGCACCATCCGCGAGGTGGCCGAATGGCTTGACGTGGCCGCCCATGTGCTGCGCTTCTGGGAAAGCAAGTTTCCACAGATAAAACCGGTCAAACGGGCCGGCGGACGGCGATATTACCGGCCCGCGGACATGGCCCTGGTCGGCGGGATCAAGGTTCTGCTGCATGAGCAGGGCCTGACCATCCGTGGGGTCAAGAAGATGATCCGCGAGGAAGGCGTGGCCCATATCGCGAGCCTGTCGCCGCCGTTCGAGGCCGCGGGCGTCGAAACGCTGAGCGGAACGCTGGTGACCGAGGAGGATCTGCAGGAGAATGCGGCGGACCCCGCTGGCAATACGGAGGCGGACGGGGCTGAGCCCGAGGCGGAGCAGGTGCCGGACACCCCCCCTGCCCCTGCGGAACTGCCGCTTGAGGAGACGACTCAATCTGAGGCTGAGGCTGAGGCTGAACCGGACCCCGAGCCGGAACCCGTGGCAGCGCAAAGCCCGGAGACGGCCGCCGGGGCCGATTCGCCCCGCGCCGCCCCCGCCGGGCAGGTCGATCATGTCGCCCATCTGCGCGATCTCGTGGCCCGCGGCGCCGATCTGCCGGCGGATCGCCGTCAGGCGCTGGCCCCGGCGCTGGCCCGGTTGCAGGCCCTGCGCGACAGGCTGGCCGGCAGCCCGCCGGGTTGAGACCGGCCCCCGCGCGCCCACCGATGACCGCCCCTGTTTCCAGCTTGCACGTTCTCGCAAAATCGCTAGAAGGGCGGGACGTCGGGCTATGGCGCAGCCTGGTAGCGCGTCCGTCTGGGGGACGGAAGGTCGCAGGTTCGAGTCCTGCTAGCCCGACCATTTCAAGAACCGCCCGGGCCCGTTTGGGCGGGGCGGTTTTTTGATGGCTGAAAAGGGGGCCGTGATGATGCAAGGCGTTCTGCCCGACCACGCAATCCGGGCGATGATCGACCGGCGGGAGATTGCCGCCGTCATTCCCCCGACCGCGGATCAGATCCAGCCGGCCAGTCTCGACCTGCGCCTTGGCACCACCGCATATCGGGTGCGCGCCTCCTTTCTGGCCGGCGACGGGACGACGGTGGCGGCGCGGCTGAACGAGTTCGAGATGCACCGGGTCGATCTGACCCAGGGCGCGGTTCTGGAAAAGGGCTGCGTCTATGTGGTGCCCCTGATGGAGGAGCTGTCGCTGCCCGAAGATGTGAGCGCGGTGGCCAATGCCAAAAGCTCCACCGGTCGGCTAGACCTTCTGACCCGCACGATCACCGATGGCGGCGTGGAGTTCGACCGGATCGGCCCGGGCTATCGCGGCCCGCTCTATGCGGAGATCTGTCCGCGCTCCTTCAGCGTGCTGGTCCGCCCCGGGATGCGGCTCAACCAGATCCGGTTCCGGCAGGGACAGGCCGTGCTGAGCGATGACGACCTGCGCGCGCGCCACGCGGAAAGCCCGCTGGTCTCGGGCACGGCGGTGATCGACGAGGGGCTTGGCTTTTCCGTCGATCTGAAGCCGGATACCGGTGATCTGGTGGGCTACCGGGCCAAACCGCATACCGGCGTGATCGATCTGGACAACATCGCAGGCTATGACCCGGCCGATTTCTGGGAAGAAGTGCGCACGGACGAAGCCCGCATCATTCTGGACCCCGGCGCGTTCTACATTCTGGTGAGCCGGGAGGCGGTGACGATCCCGCCCGATTGCGCCGCCGAGATGTCCCCCTATCTGGCGATGGTGGGCGAGTTCCGCGTGCATTACGCGGGGTTCTTCGATCCCGGTTTCGGCCATGCGGAGGCGGGCGGCACGGGCGCGCGCGGCGTGCTTGAGGTGCGGTGCCACGAGGCGCCCTTCGTGCTGGAACACGGGCAGGTCGTCGGGCGTCTGGTCTATGAGAAGATGGCGGCCCTGCCGGAGCGGCTCTACGGCGCCGATCTGGCCTCCAACTATCAAGGTCAGGGGCTGAAACTCTCCAAGCATTTCAGGATGTAGCGGGCCCTGCGCGGCCGTTCAGCCGGTCAGAAGTGTGGAATAATACATCAGCCCATGCCGGGTCAGCTCATCGGAGACCGGGGCCCAGACGGCGTTGAAGGCGATGGGATCGAGCCCCGCCGCCGCGCCGATCTGGCTCAGGTTGGCCCGGCCCGTGACATGGCGCAGGCACCGGGCGGCCATGCCGGACACCGGCAGTTCCATCCTTTCGCCCGCCAATGTCACCGGCACCACGCCTTTGCGGGTGACCACCTCGGCCAGTTTGGGCCCGGACACGCCCTTGAGATGGGGCACCGCCCCGGGCCCCGGCCGCGCCACCCTCCCGGCCGCGTTATGGGCGGCATAGATCACATGGGTCTTGATCGTGCCGCGCAGTTTTTCGGCAAGCTCCATCCGCGCCAGATCGTCCATCCCCACCATGAGACGCGGATCGCCCACGATGGGCGCCGGATCGTAGAGATGGGCCTGCGGGCTGCCGACCAGGTCCAGCCCCGCCGCGCCGAGCGTTTCGACAAGCTGGCGGATCGTGTAGGGCCTGTCCTGCGCATGCAGGAGCAGGTCGTAAAAGCCCGCATCCCCCTCCAGATGGTCGCCCAGATGCGGGTTGCGCTTGAACGGATGGCCCTCGGGCAGGCGGGCGAAGATCGCCCGGGCCTGACGCAGCCTGTCGCGCGGGCTGCCCTGCAACAGCGCACCGAACGCCTCTTGCAGGGGATAGACCCCGGCACGGCCGTAGGGCGCATAGACCATCAGCCCGATCCCGCCGCCATCGGCCAGCGCCGCGCCAAGCGCATCGAAGCCAAGCTGCGGCTCGGGCAAATGATGCAGCACACCGCAGCAATCGATATAGTCGAACGGCCCGTATTGCGCCGCATCGAGAAGCGATGCGGTGTGGAAGGCGATGCCGCGCAGACCCCGCGCCCTGGCCCGCGCCTCGGCCACGCGGCGCGCGGCGGCGGACAGGTCGAGATAGGTAATCTCGTAAGGCTTTCCGGCACTTGTGAGCGTTTGTGCAAGCTGGATCAGTGCGTCGCCCGTACCCCCGCCGGCCACCAGAACGCGAAAGCTGCGCGACCAGTCGCGTTGCCCTGCGAACAGGAAATGGTCGATCTCCAGCGGATGGCTGGGCGAGCCGGTGACCAGCCGCTTCTTTTCATCCTCCGGGTCGCGATGGGGATAGGGATAGGCGTCGTATTGGGCGGCGATATCATCCATCAGGTTCGCCCTTCATATTCGATCGGATGGGTCTTGAGCGTGGCCAGTTGGGACGCGGTCAGGGACGCGAAGGGCAACACCCATGTGTGGATGGAAAACACCACCGCCCCGGTGTCCGGCAAACGCAATATGCATTGCCGTTCCGAGCGCAGGTAGTCCGGACGCTCCGCCGGGGCGACGCGCGGCTGCATCTCGGTTCTGGGGTGATAGAGCGCCGGGTCCGCGTAGAGCAGCGCGTTCTGCCGCCAGAGCGGGCGATCGGGGTGGACCCTATCGAACAGGCGCTGCACCCGAGGGGCCATATCGGCGTCATAGACGGAAACCGGGGCGTGGATGCGGCTGAGCGGGTGGCCGATCTTCTCGGCCAGTGTCCAGCTTGCCGGAAAGCAGAGCGCCGCGGCGGTCAGCACATGCTCGGGCGCACCATCCGGTTTTTCCAGAATGCACAGATCCTCCTGCACCAGCCGGGCGGCGGTCAGAAGCGGCGGCCCGTCAAGTGGCACGGTCACCCCGTCGGGGCGGGTCACCTGCCCTGCCGCGCGCCGGTAGCCGGCGCCCAGATGGGCGAGGATCAGCGCCAGAAGCTCCGCCGCGGGCGCGTCGGACGGGCCCGGCGCCAGCACCTCCGCCCGGCGTTCGCTCAGCAACTGGTCCCGCGCGGCCATCTGCCCGGCGAAGGCGTCATCCACCACCAGCCAGTCGGTCATCCGCAGCGGCTGCACCCCCGGAAGGCGCCGGCTTGCTTCGGTCGTCCAGGGCGCAAAAGGCAGGGTCTTCTGAAAGATGTGTTCCAAATCCGACCTTTCCGGTGCCGCATTCCGGCGCGATGGGCCCGTCGCGGACCCGCAGGCTGGCCCCATGGTGGTGAGGACGCCCGAGATGAATGAAGCCTATCGCCCGCCCAAGCGCAAGATCGACCCCGGCAGGGGCACCGCCCTGCCCGACGGTACGCCGAACGACAATGACCGGGTGGAGATCGGGCCGACGATGCTGGCCTATCGCGAATGGGAGGCGGCGGGGCTGACGCTGCCGGATCTGGCCGCGATGCGGGCCTACAGGCTGCAACGGCTGGTGGAGAAGCTGGCGGAGCGGGACTATGGCGGGCTGCTGATGTTCGACCCGCTGAACATCCGCTACGCGACCGATTCGACCTCGATGCAGCTCTGGAACACCCATAACCCGTTTCGCGCCTGCCTCGTCACGGCGGATGGGTACATGGTGCTGTGGGACTACAAGAACTCGCCCTTTCTGGCCGATCACAACCCGCTGGTGCGCGAAACCCGCTCCGGCGCGTCGATGTTCTATTTCTCGGCCGGGGACCGGACAAGCGAGGCCGCCGAGGGGTTCGCGGCCCAGGTGGCGGAGGTGATGGCGGCCCATGCCGGGCGCAACAGGCGGCTGGCGGTGGACAAGATCATGCTGAAAGGCGCCCGGGCGCTGGAGCGGGCCGGGTTCGAGATTTTCGAAGGCGAGGAGGTGACCGAGAAGGCCCGCGTGCTCAAGGGCCCCGACGAGATCCTCGCCATGCGCTGCGCCACCCATGCCTGCGAAGTTGCGGTGGCCGAGATGGAGGCCGTCTGCGCGCCGGGGCTGAGCGAGGATGAGATCTGGGCGGTGCTGCATGCCGAGAATATCAGGCGCGGCGGCGAATGGATCGAAACGCGGCTGCTGGCCTCGGGCCCGCGCACCAACCCGTGGTTTCAGGAATGCGGGCCGCGGGTGGTGCAGAACAACGAGATCGTGGCCTTCGACACCGACCTGATCGGCAGCTATGGCATCTGCGTCGATATCAGCCGCACATGGTGGGTGGGCGATGGCCCCCCGCGCCCCGACATGATCGCGGCGATGCAGCATGCCCATGAGCATATCATGACCAACAAGGAGATGCTGAAACCCGGCGTGTCGTTCCGGGATCTGACCTTCGGCGGCCATCAGCTGGACCGGAAATACGTGGCGCGGCAGTACTCGTGCCGGTTCCACGGGGTGGGGCTGTGCGATGAATGGCCGCTCATCGCGTATCCGGAAAGCCTGGTCGAAGGGGCCTTCGAGTATCATCTGGAGGCCGGGATGACGCTCTGCGTCGAGGCGCTGGTGGGCGAAGAGGGCGGAGATTTCTGCATCAAGCTGGAAGATCAGGTGCTGGTGACGGAAGACGGGTACGAGGATTTGACCCGGTATCCGTTTGACGAGCGCCTGATGGGGCTGAGCGGCGATTCGGCATAGCCGATTGCAGGCTGAGGCGCGGGCCTTTTCGGGCCGGAGATGAGCGCTGGGATCAGCCGGGGAATCGCCCGCGGGCTGCGGACCCGCCCCGGAGACCCTGACCGGCGTCCGCATGCGGGAAACCGGGGCGCATTGCCCGAAGCCGCGCGGCGCGGGCGTTCGAAACGCCACAGAATTGTCACGCATCGCCTGTGTTCCATGCACAAGGCCGTGAGATCACCGACACCAAGCTTGCGGCAGACCGCCTGTGGACCACATGCTGAATGGTGCACAAAGGAGCCCGTGTCCCCATGCCAACAGAGCGCTTCACCTTCCCCGGCCACGGGGGTCATGACCTGTCTGCGCGGCTCGACCTGCCGGACGGGCCGCATCTGGCGACGGCGCTGATGGCGCATTGCTTCACCTGCGGGAAGGACATTCCGGCCGCGCGGCGGATCTCCGCCCGGCTGGCGGCGATGGGTTTTGCGGTGCTGCGCTTCGATTTCACCGGGCTGGGCCATTCCGGCGGCGAGTTCGAAAACACCTCCTTCACCTCGAATGTGGGCGATCTGCTGGCCGCCGCCGACGCGCTGCAAGCGCGCGGCATGGCGCCCGCGCTTCTGATCGGCCATTCGCTTGGAGGTGCTGCGGTGCTGCGCGCGGCAGGCCGGATCGACAGCGTGAAGGCCGTGGCCACCATCGGCGCGCCGTTCGATCCGGGCCATGTGACCCATAATTTCGGCGACGCGCTGGACAGGATCGCGGCCGAGGGCGTGGGCGAGGTGAACCTTGGCGGGCGACCGGTGAGGATCGGTCAGGGCTTTGTCGAGGATGTGAAGGCGGAGAATATTGCGCCCGCAATTTCAAGGCTCAACAAGGCGTTGTTGATCCTTCACGCACCCCGTGACGAGATCGTGGGGATCGAAAACGCCACGCAGATTTTCGTTGCCGCAAAACACCCCAAAAGCTTCGTCACGCTGGACGGCGCCGATCATCTGGTCAGCCGGGCCGAGGACGCGGAATACGCCGCCGATGTGATCGCCGCATGGGTCGGCCGCTATGTCGACCTGCGCCCGCCCGCCCCACCGCCCGGCGCGCCGGAGGGCATCACCCGCGTGAGCGAGGCGGGCCCGGACGGTTTCCTGCAGGACGTTCAGGCCGGCCCGTTCCACCACGCCTATGCCGACGAGCCGCTCAGCTATGGCGGGACCAACCGGGGCATGACGCCCTATCAGTTCCTTGCCGCGGGTCTGGGCGCCTGCACGTCGATGACCATTCGGATGTATGCGCGGCGCAAGAAATGGCCGCTGGACCATGTGGCCGTGGACGTGACCCACAACCGGATGCACGGGCAGGACGCCGCGGGCCCAGCGATGCCGCTGGATCATTTCACACGGGCCATCACGCTCAGCGGCGATCTGGATACCGACCAGCGCCTGCGCCTTCTGGAGATCGCGGATAAATGCCCTGTTCACAAGAGCCTAGAGCAAAGTGCTAAGATTTCGACGGAGCTTGTCCAAGTGGAAGAAGCGGCGTTGACTTGATCTCTTCCATGCTCAGAAGCGCGGTCACATTGTAGATCCGCACCTCGGAAATCAGCGCCTGATAGAACGCGTCATAGGCCCGGGCGTTGGGGACGCGCACCTTCAGGATATAGTCGATTTCACCGGCGAGGCGGTGCGCCTCCATCACCTCGGGCCGGGCGCGAAGCGCGGCAAGGAATGTCTGCTGCCACTCGGCCTCATGCTCCGACGTGCGGATCAGCACGAAGAAGCAGGCCTCCAGCCCAAGCGCCTCGGCATCTAGGATCACCGTCTGCCGGCCGATGATGCCGGCCTCCCGCAATTTGCGAATCCGGGTCCAGACCGGGGTCTTGGAGGAGCCGACCTCCCGCGCGATCTCGTCCAGAGACCGGCTCGCATCCTCCTGCAGCGCGCGTAGGATTTTCCGATCCATCTCATCGACCTGAACAGTCATTCCAAGGGCCTTTCATCGGGCGAACAGGGTATCTGATCTCACTCAGGTCATAGAACATACGTCCCTTTTCGCAAGCTCGATCTGCCATTTATCGGGAAATTATTCTACCTTTGGCATGAAAATAGCGCCTGAGGTTCGCCATGCAGCATTTCCCGATCTTTCTGGCCGTCGCCGGTCGCCGCATCGTCGTCTCGGGCGGAGGCGAGGCGGCGCTGGCCAAGCTGCGGCTGCTGATGAAGACCGAGGCGCGCCTGTCGGTCTTCGCGCCCGATCCCGCGCCGGAGATCGACGCCTGGGCGGCGGATGGCCGACTGACCGTGATCCGGCGCCCGCTTGGCCCGGGCGATGCGCTCTGCGCGGCGCTTTTCTACGCCGCCAATGACGACGCGGCCGAGGATGCGCGCGTGACCGCGCTGGCCCAGGCCGATGGCGCCCTGACGAACTGGGTGGACAATCTGGAACGAAGCCAGTTCATCACGCCCGCCATCGTCGACCGGGATCCGGTGACGGTGGCGATCGGCACCGAGGGCGCAGCCCCGGTTCTGGCGCGCGCGATCAAATCCGATCTGGAGGCGCGCCTGCCGGTCAAGCTTGGCCTTCTGGCACGGGTCGGCAAGGGCTTTCGCAAAGCGGCGGAGGCGCTGCCCATGGGACGCGCCCGGCGCGATTTCTGGGCGGAGTACTACTTCAAGGCCGGGCCGGAAGCCGCTGATGCAAAAGATGAAGACGATATTCTGGAGAACTTGGAAACCCTGCTTTCCGACCACCTGGCGCGCAAGGCCCAGCCGGGCCGCGTTGCGCTGGTGGGCGCAGGCCCCGGCGATCCGGAACTGTTGACGCTGAAGGCCCGCCGCGCGCTGGACGAGGCCGATGTGGTGATCTACGATCGGCTTGTCGCGCCGGAAATTCTGGAACTCGCGCGGCGCGAAGCGGTGCTGATCCATGCCGGCAAAGAGGGGTTCGGCCCGTCCATGTCGCAGCAGGAGATCTGCCGGTTGATCATCCGGCACGCGGCCGAGGGCGCCTATGTGGTCCGCCTGAAATCCGGCGATCCCGCGATCTATGGCCGTCTCGACGAGGAGATCGAGGCGCTTGAGGCCGCGGGCGTTCCATGGTCGGTGGTTCCCGGGATCACCGCCGCCTCGGCCGCGGCGGCCGGGATCGGCCAAAGCCTCACCAAGCGGGATCGCAACTCGGCGTTGCGGTTTCTGACCGGCCATGACGTGAAGGGCTTTGCCGAGCATGACTGGCGCGGTCTGGCCCGGCGCGGAGAGGTGGCCGCGATCTACATGGCCAAGCGCGGCGCGCGGTTCCTGCAGGGGCGGCTGCTGATGCATGGCGCGGCCCCCGACACGCCGGTGAGCGTGGTCGAAAACGCCTCCCGCATCGGGGCGCGGGTGCTGTCGACCACGCTGGCGCGTCTGGCTGCCGATATCGATGCCGCCGCCATGGCGGGGCCCGCGATCCTGCTTTATGGCCTGAGCCCCCGCGCCGCCGAGGCCGCCCTTCCCCATCTGCAAAAGGACCATGCCTGATGCCCCGTGCCTTCACGCCCAAAGTCGTCACCGCCAACGCCCTTCTGGAAGGCGATGTGGTGTATCTGACCGAAGATGACCGCTGGACCCGGCAGCTGACCGAAGCGGAGCTGATCGAGGACGAGGCGCATGCGCAACTGCGCCTTCTGGATGCGGAGATGCGCCCCGGTCAGGTTGTCGGGCCCTATCTGGCCGACGCCATCGCCGGCCCCGACGGCCCCGCCCCGGTCCATTTCCGCGAGACGTTTCGCGCCACGGGGCCGTCCAACTACCCCCATGGCAAGCAGGCGGAGCCGGAAAATGTATAGATACACCGATTTCGACGCCGCCTTTCTGGCCGAACGCAACGCCCAGTTCCGGGCGCAGGTGGCGCGCCGCATCGACGGATCGCTGACCGAGGAGGAGTTCAAACCCCTTCGCCTGATGAACGGGCTCTACCTGCAACTGCATGCCTATATGCTGCGCGTGGCGATCCCCTACGGCACGCTCAACAGTGCGCAGATGCGGCAGCTGGCGATGATCACCGAGCGGTGGGACAAGGGCTATGGCCATTTCACCACGCGCCAGAACATCCAGTTCAACTGGCCGAAACTGGCCGATGTGCCCGACATGCTGGACGCGCTGGCCGAGGTGGGCATGCATGCGATCCAGACCAGCGGCAACACCATCCGCAACGTGACCGCCGACCATTTCGCGGGCGCCGCCGCCGACGAGATCGCCGACCCGCGCCCGGTGGCGGAGCTGATCCGGCAATGGTCCACCGACCATCCGGAGTTTCAGTTCCTGCCGCGCAAGTTCAAGGTGGCCGTCACCGGCGCGCCCAATGACCGGGCGGTGACGGCGGCCCATGATATCGGGCTGCGCATCGTCGCGCGGGACGGGCAGATCGGCTATCGGGTGCTGGTCGGCGGCGGCCTTGGCAGGACACCGATGATCGGCAAGGTGCTGGCCGATTTCTTGCCCGGCGAGGACCTGCTGCCCTATCTGGAAAGCGTGGTTGCGGTCTATAACCTGCTGGGCCGGCGCGACAACAAGTACAAGGCCCGGATCAAGATCACCGTGCATGAAACCGGGATCGACGAAATCCGCAACATGGTTGGGGATGAATTTGCCATGCGCAAGGCCGCATTCGCCGGAATCGACCAGCGTATGCTTTCAGAAATCGAAAATCACTTCGCGCCGCCCGTGTTCGAAACCCGGGATAATGATGAATTCGATATCACATATGCGACAAATCCGGCATTTCGCGCCTTTGTGGATACAAATGTGGATAAGCATCGGCAGGATGGCTATGCAATCGTCTCCATCTCGCTCAAGGCGCATGGGGCGACACCCGGCGACGCGACGGCGGAGCAGATGCGGGTGATGGCCGATCTGGCGGAGACCTATGCCCATGACGAGCTGAGGATCAGCCATGAGCAGAACGTCATCCTGCCCCATGTGCCGCGCCGGCATCTGCCCCGGATCTACGCGGCGCTGCGCAGGGCGGGGCTGGCCACGGCGAATATCGGGCTGATCTCGGACATCATCGCCTGCCCGGGCATGGATTACTGTGCGCTGGCCACGGCCCGGTCGATCCCGATCGCGCAGGAGATCGCGACCCGGTTCGAGGCGCTGAAACTGGAGCAGGATGTCGGCCCGCTGAAGATCAAGATCTCGGGCTGCATCAATGCCTGCGGGCATCACCATGTGGGCCATATCGGCATTCTGGGGCTCGACCGGGCGGGGGTGGAGAATTACCAGATCACCCTTGGCGGCGACGGAACCGAGGAGGCCACCATCGGCGAGCGCGCGGGCCCCGGCTTCGGCGCCGAGGAGATCGTTCCGGCCATCGAACGGCTGGTCCATGCCTATCTGGATCTTCGCGACACCCCGGAGGAGACGTTCCTGCAAACCTATCGGCGGCTTGGCATCGCGCCGTTCAAGGCGGCCCTTTACCCGGCGGAGGCCAAGGCAGATGCCGCGTGACGCGAGGCTGCCGCCGGTTGAAACGCGGGTGGCCCGGCTGAACGCCCGCTACCGGCATCATTCGGCGATTTCGGTGCTGGAGCACGGGCTGCGCGACACCGATACGGGGCGGATCGCGCTGGTCAGCGCATTCGGGGCGGAGTCGATCGTGCTGCTGCATATGGTTTCGGTGGTCGACCGGGCCACGCCGGTGCTTTTCATCGACACCGAAATGCTGTTTCCCGAGACGCTGGCGTATCAGCGGGAGGTTGCGGGGGTTCTGGGTCTGGAAGAGCTGCGGATCATCCGGGCGAGCCAGACGGCGCTGGCCGCCCATGATCCCGAGGGCGATCTGCATCAGCGCGACCCCGATGCGTGCTGCGGCCTGCGGAAAACGCAGCCGCTGGCCCATGCGCTGGCCCCGTTCGATGCATGGATCACCGGCCGGAAGCGGTTTCAGGGCGGGCACCGCGCGGAGCTGGAGTTTTTCGAGGCGGAGGGGGATTTCCGCATCAAGATCAATCCGCTGGCCCATTGGGCGCCCGAGGATGTGCAGGAGTACATGATCAACAACCGCCTGCCCCGGCACCCGCTTGTGGCCCGCGGCTATCCCTCGATCGGCTGCGCGCCCTGCACCGCGCCGGTTGCGGCGGGCGAAGACCCGAGGGCGGGCCGCTGGAAGGGCCGGGACAAGGACGAATGCGGCATTCATTTCGTCGATGGCCGGATCGTCCGCGGCCCTCTGAAACAGGCATCGTGAAAGGGCCCGGCAATGGAACTTGCGCAATTGGAACAGACAGCAGGCAACCCCGCGATGAAAGACCAGGTGCTGGTCCGCGACACCGGGTTCGCGGCGGAGGACTGGACCGGGGGCTTCGTGACCCTTGGCGACGGCTGCGCGGCCAATGCGGCCGGGCTGGATCTGGGCCCGGCGGATGACGTGACCGATCTGGCCGCGGATCTGGACCGGCTGGAGATTATCCGCATCGCCTTTCCCAGCTTTGCCGACGGGCGCGGCTTCACGCTTGCCAGACGGCTGCGCGCGATGGGCTATGGCGGGCGGCTGCGGGCCTGCGGCCACGTGCTGGCCGATCAATATGCGATGGCGCGGCGGGCCGGGTTCGACGAGGTGGAGATCGGCCCCGATCTGGCCGCCCGCCAGCCCGAGGAGCAATGGCTGGCGCGCGCGAACTGGCGCGCATTCGATTATCAGGCCCGGCTGCGCGGCTAAGGCCCCTTCCCCTGATCCAGATCAATGCCTAAGACAAGGGACGGCTGCTAGAGCCGTTACATGAGCATGACCGAGCAAACCCCCGTGACCCAGACCGCCGCCAAACCGGCACCCACCCTGCCCGACGCCCAGACCGTGACCTTCGTGAAGCACTGGACGGATCGGCTGTTTTCCTTTCGCGTGACGCGGCCCGTTTCCCTGCGGTTCCGCTCGGGCGAGTTCGTGATGATCGGCCTGATGGGCGACCCGGATCCGAAGACGGGCAAGCAGAAACCGCTTCTGCGGGCCTATTCCATCGCCTCCCCCTCCTGGGATGAGGAGTTGGAGTTCTATTCGATCAAGGTGCCCGATGGCCCGCTGACAAGCCGGTTGCAGCATATCCGGCCCGGTGACGAGATCATCCTGCGGCCCAAACCCGTGGGAACGCTGGTGCATGACGCGCTGATCCCGGGCAAGCGGATCTGGTTTTTCGCGACCGGCACGGGCTTTGCGCCCTTTGCCAGCCTGCTGCGCGATCCGCAGACCTACGAGGATTACGAAGAGGTCATCATCACCCATACCTGCCGCGAGGCGGGCGAGCTGGCCTATGGTGCCGAGCTGATCGACAGCATCCGCAAGGACGAGGTTCTGGCCGAGCTGTTCGGCGAAGGCTTTGCCGACAAGATCCGCTATTATCCGACCACGACCCGCGAAGAGAGCCCGAAAATGGGGCGGATCACCGACCTTATGCGCTCGGGCGAGGTCTATGCGGATCTGGGCGTCGAACCGCTCTGCCCCGAAAACGACCGGGCGATGATCTGCGGCAACCTGGCCTTCAATCTGGAACTGAAGGCGATGCTGGAGGAATACGGGCTTGAGGAAGGCGCCAATTCCAAACCCGCCCAATATGTGGTGGAAAAGGCGTTTCTGGACTGATCCCGGCGCGTCCACGCCGCGCGCGAGCTGAAACGCCTTTCCGGCCGAGACATGAAAAAACCCCGCACCGGTCCGGTGCGGGGTTGCGTCGTCATGGGGCTGGCCCGGCTCCGGCCTAGAGGCCGAGCGCCTCGCGGATCTGCGTCACCACGCCTTCGACCAGCGCCGGGTTGTCGCGGGCCGCTTCGATGGCCGTGCGCAGGCCCAGCTTGGTGCCTTCGCCCAGATCGGAGTTTTCCACGGCCTGCAGCGCGGCATCGGCATCGAACCCGTCAACCGTCAGCGCGGCGTTGGCTTCGGCCGACACTTCGGCATCGGCGGTGGCATCTGCGGTGGCATCGGCTGCGGCGCCTTCAACCGCGTCTGCGGCCTCGGTCGCGGCATCCTCAACCGCCTCTGCGGCGGCGTCGGCAGCGGCTTCGACCTCTGCCGCGGCTTCCGCGGCGGCCGCTTCTGCGGCGGCTGCGGCTTCGGCGGCCTCAGCCTCGGCGGCGGCTGCGGCTTCCGCTTCTGCGGCAGCAGCGGCTTCTTCAGCGGCAGCTGCAGCTTCTTCAGCCGCGGCCTCGGCGTCTTCGGTCGTGCTTTCGACCGCGTCGGCCATGGGTGCCTCATCCCCGCCCTGGGTCAGGAAGTACCCGCCCACCGCAACAACGATCAGCACCGCAACAATGATCAGAATCCGATTCATCTTATCCCCCAAGGGTGTTCAACTTCATATGACACGGCACATAATTGCCCCGCAGCGTCGGCACAATGGGAAAGCGGCGGCTCCGCTCCCCTCGGCAAGGGGCCGCCATCAATTCGCCTTGAAAGCCGACGGTGGTAAGGTTAGATTTGCGGCCCGAACCTCAGGCTACAGAAGGAAAAATCCAATAGCCCGCAGACCCCATAATGCGCCGCCCACGCGCGAGACAGGACCCCGCGTCAATGAACGCATCCGATCACCCGAAATACGCCTTATCGGCGCCGAAGGCGAAAATGTCGGCGTCGTGACACCCGCCCGCGCCATGGAAATGGCTGAGCAGGCCGGCCTTGATCTGGTGGAAATCTCTCCGAATGCAGACCCGCCCGTCTGCAAGATCATGGATTTCGGCAAGTTCAAATACGAACAGCAAAAGCGCGAATCCGAGGCGCGGAAGAAACAGAAGATCATCGAGGTGAAGGAGGTGAAATTCCGCCCCAACACCGACACCCATGATTATGACGTGAAAATGCGCAACGTGACGCGGTTTCTGGAAAACGGCGACAAGGTGAAGGTGACCTTGCGCTTTCGCGGCCGCGAAATGGCTCACCAGAATCTGGGACGCGAGCTTCTGGAACGTGTGGCCACCGATATCGAGGGGCTCGGCAAAGTGGAAAACATGCCCAGGATGGAAGGCCGCCAGATGGTGATGATGATCGGCCCGGCCAAGTAAGTCATTGGTCCGAAACGAAACATGAGGCGCGCGCGGGTCGGACCCGCCGCGCCTTTTTGCTGCGCGCCGGATCCGTGCCGCGGGCGGACCCCATCATGCCGCAATCGTTCGACCGGGGGCGCGGCGTTGTTCAATCAAGACGGTTTGGTGCCGGTCAACCCGAAGCCTTGACCGAAGGGTAAGGCCGGCGGGGAGCGGCGGCCTTTACCCGGTGGCTGAGTCGGAAAAGGGTCAGAGCGCCATCGCGCCTTCACGCGGGACCGGGAGCCGCTGTTTTTCCCGAAGGCGGACTGATCCGGCGGATCAGCCGGGCCTTGCCCGCGCGGGCGTACCGGTCACCGTCTGCCCCGCGGCCACGTCCCGGGTCACGACCGCGCCCGCCCCCACGATCGCGCCATCGCCGATACGGACCCCGGGCAACAGGATCGCGCCGCCGCCGATCCAGACATTTGCCCCAAGCGTGACCGGCCGTGCGATCTCCAGCCCCGCCGCGCGGCGGGCGGGATCGTGATCGTGTTCCGCGCAATAGATATGTACGCCCGGGCCCAGCATCGTATGCGCCCCGATGCGCACCGGCGCGGTATCCAGGATCACGCAGCCCGCGTTCATGTAAACACGGTCGGCCAGAGAGATATTCACCCCGTAGGCACAGTGAAACGGCGCCTCCAGCATCACACCGGCCCCGACCGAGGCGAACAGATCGCGCAGCATCGGGGCCATCCCGCCGCGCGCATCGGGCGCCATGGTCACATGCTGATGCACGGCCCGCCGGGCGGCCCTGCGCATCTCCTCAAGCTCCTCATCAAGGCAGGAATACCACGCGCCGGCCGCCATCTTTTCGCGTTCGGACATCATCCCGCCTGCACCTCCCGCGCCCGCCATTGACGGACGGAAGCCTGCATTTCCGCCTTCAGCCAGCTTGTGAACTGCGCGATGGCCCGTGCCCGCAGGCCCGATTGCCGGGCGATGACCCAGTAATGGACGCCGGTCTGAAACCGCTGCGGAAAGGGGGTGACAAGCTGGCCCATCTCCAGCGCCGGACAGGCCAGCGTTTCCCAGGCCAGAAACACCCCCTGCCCCGCAATCGCCGCGTCGAGGCAAAGCGATGCATCGGCATAGGTCGGCCCCTCGCCCAGAATATCGGGGCTCAGGCCCTGGGCCCCAAGCCACACATCCCAGCCGAACAGCGCCTCGTTCTCGCGGATCACCGGGACATGGGCCAGATCGGCGGGCGCGGCCAGCCGCCCGGCCATCTGGGCTGTGCAGACCGGAAACACGCGCTGATCCAGAAGCTTCTCCGCCACCACGCCGGGCCAGCCGCCGCGGCCCACGCGGATGCACACATCCACATCCGTCTCGTCGGGATTGACCAGCGCCATGTCGGGCTCGATCCGCACGCGAATATCGGGGAACCGCGCATGAAAATCGCTGAGCCGCCAGACAAGCCAGCGGCTTGCGAAAATCGGCGCGACGGAGACGACCAGCCGATCTTCCGCGCCGCGCCCGGCAAGACGCACCGCCGTGGCCAGTTCGGCCATGCCCCGGCCCAGATGAACCAGAACCTCGTCCCCCGCCTTGGTCGGGCGCATCCCCGCCGGGGTGCGGTGGAACAAGGTGCGGCCAAGCGCTGCTTCGGTCTTCTTGACCTGCTGACTGACCGCGCCGATGGAAACGCCAAGCTCGTCGGCGGCGGGCTGCAACCCGTGCAGACGGCCCACGGCCTCCACCGCCCTGAGGCCCGACAGATGGACACGGTTCAGCTCTCTCATTCAGTTTTCCTAAAGTCCGATGCCGGAATACTCCATAACATACTGGCAGGCCCATCGCTATCTCTATAGCCATGACACAGCTTTTCCGACATCCCCGACATCTGCTGCGTCTCTGGCGATGCCGCCGGACCGACGAGGCGGGGCGGCAATGGCGGCGCGATCCGCTCTCGCATCCGGACATCGCCCGGATGAGCAAACGCGAGCTGGCCGACCTGCCGTTCGACCCGACCCGTATCGCGCCCCACTGAAACAGGAAAAGCCCTGCCGCAATGGCAGGGCTTTGTTCCCGGTTCCGGTCCGGTCCCGGCTCAGGCGGCGGCGGACACCGCCCGCCGGGTCATGACGCCGACCAGATGCGCCCGATAGGCGCCCGAGCCGTGCAGATCCGAGATCATGTCATCGGCAGGCACCGACAGATCGGCAATCGCCTCGGCGGAGAAATCCGCCGACAGGGCCGCCTCCGCCTCGCTCCAGCGGAACACGCCATCCTCCGATGCGCCGGTCACCGCGACCCGCACGCCATCGCCATACTTCGCGACGAAGACACCGACGAGCGCGAAGCGCGAGGCGGGCTGGACGAATTTCTGGTAATTCGCGGCCTCGGGCACCGGAAAGCGCACCTCGGTGATGATTTCGCCTTCATGAAGGGCGGTGGTGAACATCCCCTCGAAGAAATCATCGGCCGCGATGTCGCGGGTGTTGGTCTTGATCGTGGCCCCGGTGCCAAGCGCCGCGGCGGGGTAGCAGGCGGAGGGGTCGTTGTTGGCCAGCGAACCGCCGATCGTCCCGCGATTGCGCACCGCCGGGTCGCCGATGCGCCCGGCAAGGGCCGCCAGCGCCGGGAAATGCGCCGCCGCTTCGGCCTCCACCACCGCATGCGGCGTGGCGCCCCCGATGCAGACCCGGCCGTCATCGTCGAGGCAGACGCCCTGCATCTCGGGGATGCCGGTCAGGCTGACGAGGGTCGCCGGGGCGGCCAGCCGCTGTTTCATGGTCGGGATCAGGGTCTGCCCCCCGCCCAGAGCCTGTGCCTCTTCGCCCTGAAGCGCCGTTGCGGCCTCATCGAGGCTGCCGGGGCGCGCTAAGTCGAAATTATACATCCTTGTCTCCTCCCGAGAGGGGTATGCGCCCTCTCCTTGTTCGAAATGGTCGGACGGGCCCGCCGGTGTGGCGGCCCCCGCCCGCCTCAGCCTTGCATCGCCTGCCAGACCCGCGAGGGGCTGAGCGGCATGTCGATATGGGTCACATGGGTGTGCCCCGCCCGTTGCAGCGCATCCACCACCGCGTTGACGACCGATGGCGGCGAGCCGATCGCCCCCGCCTCCCCGCAGCCTTTCACGCCCAAGGGGTTGTGGGTGCAGGGCGTCACGCAGGAATGATCCACCCGGTAGAACGGCACGTCGTCGGCGCGCGGCATGGTGTAATCCATGTAGGAGGCATTCACCAACTGCCCGTTCTCATCATACACGGCCTGTTCCAGCAGCGCCTGACCGATGCCCTGCGCCACGCCGCCATGCACCTGCCCGTCGACGATCATCGGGTTGACGATATTGCCGAAATCATCCGCCGCGGCGAAGGACAGGATCTGCACCTTCCCGGTCTCGGGGTCCACCTCCACCTCGCAGGCATAGGCGCCGGACGGGTAGGTGAAGTTGCTGGGGTCGTAGAACGCGGTTTCCTCAAGCCCCGGTTCGATCTCCTCGATCGGGTAGTTATGGGGCACATAGGCGGCGAGGGTCACATCGCCCCAGGCCACGGATTTATCCGTGCCCGCCACGCTGAACTGGCCGTCCTTCAGCTCGATATCCGCTTCGGAGGCTTCCATCAGATGGGCCGCGATCTTCTTGGCCTTGTTGATGATCTTCTCGGTCGCGCGCACCATGGCCGAGCCGCCCACCGCGAGGCTGCGCGACCCGTAGGTGCCCATGCCCATCGGCGTGTTGGCGGTGTCGCCATGGACGATCTCGACCATGTTCTCGTCGATGCCGATCATATCGGCCACCACCTGCGCGAAGGAGGTCTCGTGCCCCTGCCCGTGGCTGTGGCTGCCGGTCATCACGACCAGACCGCCGGTGGCATTGACCCGCACCGTGGCGCTTTCGTAAAGCCCCGCGCGTGCGCCCAGTTGCCCGACAAGGGCCGAGGGCGCGATGCCGCAGGCCTCGATATAGCAGTTCACGCCCAGCCCGCGCAGCTTGCCGTTCCTGGCGCTTTCGGCGCGCCGCGCCTCGAACCCGTCGCGGTCGATCATTTCGAGGAGCTTGTCCATCGTCGCGTTGTAATCGCCGGTGTCATACTCCACCGCCACCGGCGTGGCATAGGGGAACTCGGTGATGAAGTTCTGCCGGCGCAGTTCCACCGGGTCCACGCCCAGTTCGCGCGCCGCCTTGTCGATCACACGCTCAAGCTGGAACGTGGCCTCGGGGCGGCCCGCGCCGCGATAGGCATCGACCGGCACGGTGTTGGTGAAGACCGCCTTCACATTCACGTAGATATTGGGCGTCTTGTAATTGCCCGCCATCAGGATGCCATGCAGATAGGTGGGCACCGAGGGCGCGAAGGTGGACAGGTAGGCCCCCATATTCGCGTAGGTTTCAGTGCGGATGGCGGTGAAATTGTTCTCCGCGTCCAGCGCCAGTTCGATCTTGGTCACGTGATCGCGGCCATGGGCGTCGGAGATGAAGGCCTCCGACCGGGTGGAGGTCCATTTCACCGGACGTCTGAGCTGTTTCGCGGCGAAGGTGCAGAAGGCTTCTTCCGCGTAATGGAAGATCTTGGAGCCGAAACCGCCGCCCACATCCGGGGCCACGACCCTGAGCTTGTGTTCCGGAATGCCCAGCACGAAGGCCCCCATCAGAAGCCGGATCACATGGGGGTTCTGCGAGGTGGTGTAGAGCGTGCTTTCGTCGGAATGCTTGGCGTAATCGCCCACGGCCACCCGCGGCTCCATCGGATTGGCCACCAGCCGCTGGTTGACCAGTTCCAGCGTCGTCACATGGGCCGCCGCCTCGAAGGCCGCATCGGTCGCCGCCTTGTTATCCTCGATCCAGCCCCAGTCGTAGCACAGGTTGCCGTCCAGTTCGTCATGGACCTTGGGCGCATCGTCGGCGAGCGCGGCTTTCATATCCACGACCGCCGGCAGCTCATCCAGATCCATCTCGATGGCCTCGGCGGCGTTGCGGGCCTGGGCGTAGGTCTCGGCCACGACCGCGGCGATCGGGTCGCCCACATGGCGGGCCTTGCCGCGGGCCAGAACCGGGTGGGCCGGTTCCTGCATCGGGTTGCCGTGCTTGTCGGTCACCTGCCAGCCGCAGGGAATGCCGCCGACCGCCTCGAAATCCGCGCCGGTGAAGACGCGCAGCACGCCGGGCATGTTCTCGGCGGTGGATGTGTCGATCCGGTTGATCTTCGCATGCGCCATGTCGGAGCGCAGGAAATACACATAGGCCTGCCCCGCCAGATTGATGTCGTCCGTGTAGCGTCCTTCCCCGGTCAGAAACCGCAGATCTTCGCGCCGCTTGGAACTTGCGCCTATGCCACTGTCTTTCGGCATGGTTGTCCTCCCTTATCTCTGTGTCCTTCCGGCACCGCCACCATAGGGGGCCTCTGAAGGATCATCCCAAGGGCCACCGGCCCTGTCTTGTCGTCGCGTCCGGTCCTCCGGCCGGGTCGGCGCCGTCCTCGGGCGCCGGGCCCGGCGCTATTCCGCCGCGATCGCCGATACGTCCTGCCCGCTGGCCGCCATGATCGCCTTGACGATGTTGTGGTAGCCCGTGCAGCGGCAGATATTGCCTTCCAGATACTCCCGTATCTCGGCCTCGCTCGGCGACGGATTGTCTTTCAGAAGTGCCGCCGCCGACATCACCATGCCCGGCGTGCAGAAGCCGCATTGCAGGCCGTGATGGTCCTGAAACGCCTGCTGGATGGTCCCGAGCGATCCGTCCGCATTCGCCATTCCCTCGATGGTTGTCACCTCCGCGCCTTCCAGCTCCAGCGCCAGAACCGCGCAGGCCTTCACCGCCTTGCCATCCACATGCACCACGCAGGCGCCGCACTGGCTGGTGTCGCATCCCACATGGGTGCCGGTCATGCCCTGGCCTTCGCGCAAGAACTCGACCAGCAGCGTCCGCCCTTCCACGTCACCGGAAACAGCCTTGCCATTCACGGTCATGGTTACCTGGGTCATCCAAATCCTCCCTTGGTTGTCCGCCCCATCCAACCATGGATCGGCGGAATCGCAAAAAGGATTTTCTGTGCATTTTCCGACAGCCCGGCCCGGGCCTGCCGGCGCGGCGCCGTCAGCGTCGTTTCGGCCGGTCGCGCGGCTGCGGGCGGGTCGGGATTTCCTTCAGGAGCCCGCCCACGCCCATGGCCGCGATATCGGCGCTGGTCACCTCCAGCCCGCAGGACACGCGTTCCAGCACCCAATCGGCCCCGTTCAGCGCAGGCGACCGGGCGCAGCCCGGCAGCCCCACCACCGGCTTGCCCGCAAGATCGCCCAGAAACAGCAGGTTGCCCGGATCGACCGGCATCCCGAACCGGGTCAGCGCGCCACCGGCCCGGCCCAGGCCTGCCGGGGCCACATCATGGGCATCGGACGTGGCCGAGGCGGTCAGGATCAGGGCCATCTCCGCCTCCGAGCCGGCAAGCGCCTCGGCGATTGCGGCGGTGTCATGCGCCACGATCCGGATTCGCACCAGCGCGATCCCGAGGGCGTCCAGCCGGCCGGCCACGGCGCGCACGCCCTTGTCCTCGGGGCTGGCCGGGGCGCCGGGCACCTCCGTCACGATCAGATCGGCGCTCCGCCGCCGGACCGGCACCCGCCAGAGCGCGCCGCGCGCCGCCGCCAGCGCCCGGTCCAGCGCCGCCCGCGACACCGCGTAGGAGATGATCTTGACCGTGCCCACCATCATCCCCTCGCTGACGCGCTGATGCTCGGGCAGGCTGGCCAGCGTGATCATTGGATCCACCGCGTTCAGCGCGGCGATCGCGGCGGCGTCCAGCCCCACGATGCCCGGCCCGGCGGCGCGGATGTTCACCCGGCCCGTGAAGGGCGCCTCGACGGACAGCCCGGCGGTCTCGGGATCGGGCACCAGCGCATCGGCCAGCGCGGCGGCGGCGGCATTCTCGTCCACGTCGCCCGGGTCGAGCCGCGCGACGATCACCTCCGTCTGGCCCGCCTCGCGGAGCGCCGCGATATCCTCCGCCTCCAGCACCCGGCCCTTGCGCAGCCGCCCGCCGGGCAGCGCCAGCGAATGGGCCAGAACCGCGCCCTGCGCCTCTGTCACGGGAACCGGACCGAACTTCATCCCAATCGCAGCCTCTGGGTGATCTCCGCCATGATCGCCACAGCGATTTCCGCCGGGCCCTGCGCGCCGATATTCAGGCCCACGGGGGCGTGGATGCGCCCGATATCCTCCAGCGTGAACCCCGCCTCGCTCAACCGGCCGACCCGTTTGGCATGGGTCCGGCTGGACCCCAGACAGCCCAGATAGAACACCTCCGAACGCAGGGCCGCGGCGATCGCGGGATCGTCCAGTTTCGGGTCATGGGTCAGCGTCACCACGGCGGTGCGCGCATCCAGACCGACCTCGGCCAGTGCCGCATCGGGCCAGTCCTCCAGAATGCGCTCACCGGGAAACCGGGCCTCCGCGCCGAAGGCCGGGCGCGGGTCGACCAGCACTGGATCATACCCGGCCATCCGCGCCATCGGCACCAGGGCCTGCGCGATATGGACGGCGCCCACCACGACCATCCGAAGCGGCGGGTTGTGGATGCCGATATAGCGGTTGGCATCCATGCCCGAGCGATCCTCCCGGAACCGCGCGGCAAGCCCGTCATCGCCCGGCCCCGCCAGCCAGCGCTGGCCTTTCTTGATCTCGACCACGTAGGCGACGGGCTGGCGCGCGGCGCGCGCATCGACCAGCGCCTCCAGCATTTCCACCGGCAGGACCCGGCCCACCGGTTCGACCAGAACCTTGATCGTGCCGCCGCAGGCCAGCCCCACGGCAAAGGCCTCGTCATCGCTCACGCCGAATTCCAGAAGCTGCGCGTCGCCCGCCTCAAGCGCCTCCATCGCTTCCACCACGACCGCGCCCTCGACACAGCCGCCGGAGACCGAGCCCGCCATCTCCCCGTCCGAGGACACCAGCAACTGGCTGCCCACTCGGCGCGGCGCGCTGCCCCAGGTTTCGACCACGGTCGCCAGCACCGCGCCCTTGCCCTGGCGGTGCCATTCCAGCGCCCGTTCGGGCAGATTTTCCAGATCGTCCATCCTGGCCCTCCCGGCCGGCCCGCGCCTCTTGCCACGCAGCCCCCGCCTTTCCCGCGCCAATCAGGCCGGAAGAGCGGTAGGTCTGCAAGGAAAATCGACCCCGCGCGCAGGGGCGCAGGCGGGCGGACGCAGGCGGGGGCACGGACAAACGCGCGCCCCGGATGGGGCGCGCGCGAGGATGTCCGGGCGTCGTATGCGGGTTTCCGCCGGCTCGGGTTACTGCGCGGCGGCAACCTGCAGAAGCGGCGTGATCCGGCGCACGACCGCGCGGCGGTTGGCGCGCTCGGGGCCGTCCGTCTGCACCCGCAGACTGGATTCACCATAGCCCTGCACCACCAGATTTTCCGGCGGCACGTCGAAATACTCCGACAGGGCCAGCGCGACCGATTCCGCGCGCCTGTCCGACAGGGTCAGGTTCATCGCGGCCCCGCCCACGGCATCGGTATGGCCTTCGATCAGGAAGATCTCGCCCGGATTCTCGTCAATCATGTCGCTGAGCAGCCGGCCGATCATCGTCAACTCCTCCGCCTGAGACGGCGAAATGGCGGCGGAGCCGGTTTCGAAGGTGATGTTGTCCAGATCGATGGCGGGGGCCAGCAGACGAACCTCGCGGATGTCGCGCACCTGCGCCAGCGAGAAGCGCCGGTCGATCAGCGCCTGACGTTCCAGCGCCGCCCGCAGATCCCCGTCAGTCGTGGTCTCCATCGGGGCCGGCAAAGTGGTCACATCCACCGGCTCGGCCCGGTTCGTGTCGTCGATCAGCACGGTTTCGGTGCCGTCCGGCGCGATCGAGACGCGGCGGACCACCCGCAATTCGGCATCGCGCACGGTGATCACCTGAAAGCCGTCGGGCCGGGTGACCGTGGTCAGCGTCGAGCCGTCGGAGAAGGTCTGCGTCTGGACCTCGGAGCCCGGCTGGCGCAGCAGCGCGTTGTCGTCCTTCAGGATCTCGTAGCTGCCATCGCTCCGCTGCACCACGACGCGGTCATCAGTCTGGCTCACGACTTCGCGGTTGCCGTTGAGGATCGAGCCAACTACGATTGCGCCCGCCCCGATCAGCAAGGCACGTTCGAGGTTCGAAAGCCCGTCATCGTCATTGCCGGCCGCGGGGGCGGCAGTCGTTTCCGCACCGGCCTCCGCCGTGGCCTCGCCCGAGGCGGATTGCTCGAAATCCTCGGAACTGGAGCGGGAGTTCTCCTCGGTCACGGTTTCGGTCGTGACCTCGGCCTCGCCGTCGGCGCCCAGGGCGGCGAGAGGGGCTTGCGTCTCCTCCTCGGTGGCGGCGGCGTCCGCCTCCGCGGTCGCGGTTTCGGATGTCGCGGTCTCTGACGATCCCGCCTCTGTCGTTTCGGTTTCCGTCCCCTCCGCGTCCTGCGTCTCGGCGGTGTCCGTCGTCTCCGCCGGGGGTGTCGCGGCCTCGCCGGTGGCGGCCTCGGCTTCGGTTTCGACTGTCGCCTCGGCTTCTGTCTCCGCCGTGCCTTCCGGGGCCGGCGTCTCCGTCTCGGATGTGGCGTCCCCCTCGACGGCGGCTTCCGTGTCCGCGGCGGGCGCATCGGCTGTGGCATCTGTCTCGGCCGCGGCCTCAGTCTCGGCCTCAGCCTCAGCCTCGGTCTGTGTCTCGGTCTGCGCCTCCGCTTCGGCAGCGGCGGCTTCGGCCTCTGCGGCCTCGGCAGCGGCGGCTTCGGCGTCCGCGGCGGCCTGAGCCTCTGCTTCGGCGGCGGCCTCGGCCTCAATGGCTGCTTCCGCCTCGGCGGCGGCCTCGGCTGCGGCTGCGGCGTCTGCTGCGGCCTGTTCGCTAAGCAGAAGGCAATCCGCCTCGGACGTGCCCTCGGGGCATTCGAATTCCGGTACGGCCTCTCCCAATCCCTGCGCCGGCAGCGTTCCCGGCATGGCGAGGGCAAGGCTGGCGATCAGGGCGGTGGACGTTTTCAGCGAAAGTCGCATGGTCTTATTCCCGAAATGTTTCAGTGCGAAAGGTTAACGGCCCCGTCAGCCAAAAGTTCCCGCTCCGGCCCAGGCGCCTCCCGCGCAAGCCACTCGCGCAGGCGCGCGGCCTCCCCCGGATCGGCCCCGTCCGACAGCGCCGCGGCCAGCCCTTCGAGAGCGGCGATGTTGTGGCCCGCGCGGAACGTATCCACATGGGGCAGGATCGCGCGGATTCCCGCCGCTTTCGGCGCAAACCCCTCCCACCGGAGCAGCGGGTTCAGCCAGATCACGCGCCGCGCCGACAGGTGCAACCGCTCCATCTCGCGGGCCAGCGCCTCCGGGTCGTCCCGGTCGAGCCCGTCGGTGATCAAAAGGACCACCGCGCCCTGCCCCAGCACCCGGCGGGACCAGTCGCGGTTGAACGCATGCAGGCAGGCCCCGATCCGCGTGCCCCCCTCCCAATCCTGCGCCTCGGCCCCGGCCGCGGCCAGCGCCGCATCCACATCGCGCTGGTCCAGATGCCGGGTGATATTGGTCAGCCGGGTGCCGAAGGTGAAGGCATGCACCCGCGCCCAGCCCGCGCCCTTGCGGTTCGCCACCGCGTGCAGGAAATGCAAAACCGCCCGGGAATAGGCGGACATCGAGCCCGAAATGTCGCACAGGCACACCAGATTGGGCCAGCGCAGGCGGCGGCGGCGCATCTCGAACCCGGTGATCTCGCCGCCTTGCCGCATCGCCGCGCGCATGGTGCGCCGCCAGTCCGGCAGGGCCCCGCCACGCGCGGCCATGGTCCGGCGGCTTTGCAGGGGTCGGACCGGCAGGCTCAGACGCGTCAGCATCCGTTTGGCCGCCGCGATCTCGGCCGTGCTCATCTGTTCGAAATCGAGGCTGCGCAACCGTTCCTCCCCCGACATGGTGAAGGAGGCATCGACCTCGATCTCGGTCCCCTCCTCCTCGTCCATGCCCTCGGGCAGATCCCGCGCCGCGCCGTCCAGCAGCGCCTCGGCGGCCCGTTTCTCCGCCGGTTTGACAAGCCGGTCCTCGGCAACGCCGCGAAGCGCGGGCAGCATCATCGCCATCATGTGTTCCAGATAACGCGGATCGCGCCAGAACAGCCGGAACACCTGCGCGAAAACCATGCGCTGTTCGGGGCGCGAGACGAAACAGGCGTGAAGCGTCCAGTAGAAATCGATCCGGTCGGAGAAGCCCGCCGCCTCCACCGCGCGGATCGCCTCGACCACCCGCCCCGGCCCGACGGGCAGCCCCGCCTTGCGCAAGGCGCGCGCGAAATGGGTGATGTTCCGGGCCAGCTTGCCCTCATCGGGGATATCGAGGGGAGCGTATTCAGGCATCGGTGCCGGTCGCGGGTGTCACCCGTCGCGAGTTACGCGCGACCCGGTCGCGCATGGACGACGATCCGGCAGGGTATTTTCGACAAGAAAGACGCCTCATGCGGCTTCCACAAGAGTTTTGACCGCGTCCAAGGGCAAGACCACTTTGTTGCGGAACGCGCCAACCAATTCGATCTGCCCGACGATCCCTTGATTGAAAGCGCCAAGGTTTTCGGCCGGCACCCAGAGTTCTTCATGTTCGCGCCCACCGGCCTGTTGAACGGGGTATCTCGCCGCCATGTCGGGCGTGATTTCAAACCGTGTCACAAACCCAAGGTCGTCCGGCGCCGGCAAAACCGAGTTCCAGTCGCGCGCTATCTTCTCGGCGTAAGATTGCGTGGTCACAGGGTAGAATATCGGTTGATCAGGCAAGCGCGGCGGCCATGTACGCCACCCGCTGTCGCGCACCAAGACAAGCTCCTTCAATCCTGTGGGCCGAAAAAGGATCATGCCGGTTCCAGGCTGGCGCGGGCCTCGTCCAGAAGGCGCTTGGCCTCGGATCCCTGAAGCTTCTGGATGTCGTCCTGGTACTTCAGGATCGCGCCAAGCGTGTCGGCGATCACATCGGGGCTCAGTTCGACCACATCCAGCGCCAGAAGGCATTTGGCCCAGTCGATCGTCTCCGCCACGCCGGGTTTCTTGAACAGATCCTCGGTGCGCAGTTTCTGGACAAAGGCCACCACCTCGCGGCTGAGCGCGTGCGACGCCTCGGGCGCGCGGGCGGTGACGATCTCCATCTCGCGGGCGAAATCGGGGTAGTCGACCCAGTGATAGAGGCAACGGCGTTTCAGCGCGTCATGCACCTCGCGCGTGCGGTTCGAGGTCAGGATCACGATGGGCGGCTCCGGCGCCCGGATCGTGCCCAGTTCGGGGATCGTCACCTGAAAATCCGACAGCGCCTCCAGAAGGAACGCCTCGAACGGCTCGTCGGTCCGGTCCAGCTCGTCGATCAGCAGCACCGGCGCGCCCGCCGCATCCGGCCGCATCGCCTGCAACAAGGGCCGTTCGATCAGGTAATCGGCGGAAAACAGCGCCTTGGTCAGCACCTCCTTGTCGGCCCCGCCCTCGGCCTCGGCGGCGCGGATCGCCACCATCTGCGCGGCGAAATTCCATTCATAGACGGCGCTGGCCGCGTCCAGCCCCTCGTAGCATTGCAGACGGATCAGGCGGCGGCCGAGGCTTGCCGCAATCGCCTTGGCGATCTCGGTCTTGCCGGTGCCGGCCTCCCCTTCCAGAAACAGGGGACGGCCCAGTTTCAGGGACAGAAACACCACCGTCGCCAACGGGCGGCCACACACATAATTCTGCGCAGCGAGGGCTTGGGTGACCGCGTCGATGCTTTGCATGGCCTCTCCTCCTTGAGCGCCCATCAAGGCGGCGCAGATCATGACCGTCAAGCCCCGCCTTGAGCCGCCACGAAACAATCGCGCCCGTTCGTTGACCCGATTACCCCTTCTGACACCGTTAAGGTTTTGGTAACTACTTCCCCAAGAAAAACCACATCCGATGCGCAGCACTGCCACAGTTGTCTCCCAAGACGGCAGCGGTACGAGTTGATTAGTTTTGAGAGAGTGTCATGAGTAACCCGACCCGGCCGAGCCACGACTCGCGCCAGTCCTGGCTGGCCCACCTGACCGAGATCGGGCGTGCGCACGGTTTTTTCGAACGGATCGGGAAGCGGCATTCGGCGCTGTTCGTCGAAGAGGGCCCCACCCTTCTGGTCACGTTCGATGAGGCCGCCCGCGTCTACGGCCAGACGGAAGACGGCCTGCCCATCGGTTTCGACGCCGTGCAGCGCCATGAATGGTCGCTGCTGAACATCATGGCCTCGGGGCAGAGCTGGTTCCGCGACGCAGATCTCTACGCGTTTTTCGACAAGCTGGTGGACGAGGGCTTCTTCGACAGCTTCGACCGGGTGGTGTTTCTGGGGGCGGGGCCGATGTGCGGCTATGCGGCCTGCGCCTATGCGGTGACCTCGCCGGGGGCGCGGGTGCTGGCGCTTGGCCCGGCGGCCACGCTGGATCGCGAAGACGCGCCGTTCGAAATGCGGTTCCGCGGCGCCCGGCGGCTGAACTTCACCGATCGCTACGGCTATGCGCCCTACATGGTGGACGGCACGGCCCAGACGACCATCGTCTATGACCCCTACGATCCGCCCTCGGCGGCGCATGCGGCGCTGTTCCGCGCGCCCAATACCACGCGCCTGCCCATGCGCTGGTGCGGGGCCAGCCTGCTCCCGCTTCTGGCGCGCAACGGCGCGCTCGACCGCCTGTTGCAGGAGGCCGCCCGGGGCAGGATGACGGTCCACGGCTTCGCGCGGATCACCCGCACCGCCCGGCGCAGCGATCCGGCCTATCTGAAACGGCTGATGGCCCGCGCGCTCGACAAGGGGCGCCCAGCTCTGGCCCGCAAGGTCGCGGCCCACGGCGCCGAGGTCACCGGCCACCCGGAATTCGCCGCCGCGCTGCAGACACTCGGCGCCGCGCCCGGGTCACAGCCCACCCTCCCGGCGTAGGAAGGCCACCACCTCGGCCACGCCCCGGCCCTCGCGCAGCGTCGCCATCACGAAGGGCCGCGTGCCCCGCGCCGTTTCCGCATCGTGCCGCAGCAGGTCCAGATCGACGCCCACATAGGGCGCCAGATCGGTCTTGTTGATGATCAGCAGGTCGGAGCGGGTCAGCCCCGGCCCCTTCTTGCGCGGAATGTCCTGCCCGGCCGCGGTGTCGATCACATAGAGCGTCAGATCGGCCAGTTCCGGGCTGAAGGTCGCGGCCAGATTGTCGCCGCCGGATTCGATGAAAATCACGTCCAGATCGGGCAGCCGCTCCCGGAACTCCGCCACCGCCGCTAGATTGATCGAGGCGTCTTCGCGGATCGCCGTGTGCGGGCAGCCCCCGGTTTCCACGCCCTTGATCCGGTCGGCGGGCAAGACCTGCGCGCGCAGCAGGAACTCCGCATCCTCGGCGGTGTAGATATCGTTGGTGATGACGGCCACGGAAAACTCCGCCGCCATCGCCCGGCAAAGTTCCGCCGTCAGCGTGGTCTTGCCCACGCCCACCGGCCCGCCGATCCCGACCCTGAGGGGCCCGTTCGCATGTGCCAATAGTCCGATCTCCCTTCCGATCTGCCGCCCCGGCCCGATGCGATCGGTTCGGGCGGCGCTTGCTTCGGCGTCCTGCGTGCGCCGCGCCCTGCCGGGCGGTTCAGCTGCGAAACAGCCGCACCTCCAGCCGCTCATGGATCATCGCCGCCAGATCGGCCCCGAAGGCCGCGCCGCCGAGATCGTCAAGCGTGGCCCCGGCGGCTTTGGCCGCCACCTCAGCCACGGCGCCGTGCAGCCCGGCCAGCACCGCCTGCCCCTGCGATTGCCCGAGCGGGATGAACCGCACCCCCGCCGAGACGAGATTGGCGGCGAAAGCATGCAGCATCAGCCGCGCGACCGTTTCCGCCGGCACCGCCAGCCCCGCCGCCGCCACGCCCAGAGCCACCGGATAGGGCAAGGGCGGCACCGGGTGGCCCATTGCCGTCAGGGTCCGCGCCAGCGCCGCGCCCTGATTGCGAGTTTCTTCCCAACGTTCGGCGGAGCCCGCAAGCGCTTCGGCATGTTCGGCCAGGCTGGCGGGGTCCTCCCCGGCCATGGCGCGGCCCAGCAGGATCGCGTCGTTGCGCCCCGCGCCCGCGCGCAACACCCCCTCGATCCAGAGCGACAGGCTTGCCGCGTCGGTCACCTCGCCCGCCTCCATCGCCGCCTCCAGCCCATGGGAATAGGCATAGGCGCTGACCGGAAAGCCCGGCGACAGCCATTGGGTCAGGCGCAAGAGCCCGTCGCCGGGCAATGCGGCCTCAATGGGCATGGGAATGGGTGCGGCCATGTCCGTAGGCCCCGCCTTCCGGCGTGAAGGGCGCGGTGAGGGCCTCCGTCTCCGCGCCGAGGCCCGCCAGCATCCCGGCCAGCACGTGATCGGCGCGGATCAGCAGGTGGTCGCCCATGATCTGGCAGGGCGTGTGCCGGTTGCCGATATGCCAGGCCAGCCGGGGCAGATCGCCGGTCACCTTCAGCAAGGGCTCCGCCGCCGCGCGGATCTCGATCATCTCGCCCGAGCCGGTTTCCAGCGCGTCGCCCTCGTCAAGCGATACGGTCTCGGCCAGATCCACCATCAGCTCGGCCCCCGCCTCGGTCACCATCCGCTTGCGGCGCAGAAACCGCGCCTCGTAGTCCAGCACAAGCCGGTCGGCGGCGGGGCCGGACCAGTGCCCGGCTTTATGAACGATCTGGGCGGCGGTCATGGGCGATGATGTCCTTGATTTCGGCGGATGGATGCGCGGGTCAGGAGCGACGATAAGCGCCGCGCCGGCGGGCGCAATCCCCTCGCCGGGCCACGGTCGGGCCGGCAAGAACGGCCTGCCCGCCAATTCATCGCATTGCACAAAAAAAAGGCGACCCCTGACGGACCGCCTTCCTGCATTGCCTATGCGCTGCGCCGATCAGCCAACCATGTCGCGAAAGACGTGGCGCACGATGTTCTCGCGCTTCAGCCCCCGGTGCGCAAGCTGCGCATCGCTCAGGGCGTTCAGCTTTTCGACCTCGCGAACCCGGTCGTTGCCATCCATCATCCGCACCAGGAAACCGCCGATTGCCGCGAAAGGTTTCGCGATCAGCGCGGCAAGTCCCGCGAGAGGTCTGATGGGGGCCGTTCTGATACTGGCTGTGCTCGATGCCATATGGAAACTCCTTCAGGGTCGTGTCAGGTGTTTCCTCCCTTGATCCATAGCTAGGCGTGGCGCTCGGCCCGGGCAATTGCCATTCCTGCAACCCCGGTCTGCGCTGGACGGGCAGCCGCCGCGCATGGCGCGCGCCCCGAACCGCCGCCGAACCGGGCCGGGCCGGGTTAGCGGCTACTTGGCCGGAGCCGCGCCGCCCGCGGGCGGGAGCAGCGCCGCACCGCCGCCCTGCCCGCCGTCATCTTCCGGCTCCGTCTCCGGCGGCTCGAAACCGATCGTCAGGGGGATCGCCGGGCGAACCGTCTCCGACGCGCCACCCCCGGCCAGATAGATCCCGATGCCCAGTTGCGGCAGGTAAAGCATCCGTTCCACATAGGGCTCGCCTGCGGTGCCTTCGGTCCGGGTCACCTGCACCGGCAGCGCCTCGTAGCTGCAGGCGCCAAGGCGAAGCTGCGTCGGCTGCGCCACATTGACTGTCATCGTATCGGCCGACACGCTTCCGTCGGCGAAACGGGTCTGCGTCGCAGCGCTCCAGCGCAGACCGGCGCTGAGGCGCGGCAGATCCCCGGGCGGGACCGCAAAGGATGTCCGGTGATGCGATCCGGCCAGAAGCCGGCCATGCTCCATCTCCCAGCTGTCGGTCACGAAGACGCCGCCACGGGTCAGGAACCGAAAGGTGGAACTGCCGTCGAAATGGGTTTCCACCTCCTCCATGCTGCCGTCGCGGCGCAGCTGATACCGCATCACATAGCCGTCGAACCCCACATAGATGCCATCGGTCACATCCTCCCGGCTGGCGGGACAACTGGCCATGGCGGGGCCCGCCGCGATCAGGGCCAGACAGGCCGCCATCAGATAATCGCGCATGGATAATACCCCCCCTTCCTTCATCCGGGCGGACCAAGCGGGCCGTGCCGGTCACCGGACGGCTCTTCCGCATCGCCCGTATCCCATGGGGGCGGAGGTTGGCCTTTCTTGTCAAGGCTGGCCCGATCCGGGCCGCCCCGACGCCTGCCGCCGGAAAGGGCGGTCTCAGTACAGGAAATAGCGTTGCGCCATGGGCAACTCGGTCGCGGGCGCGCAGCTCAGCAGTTCCCCGTCGGCGCGCACCTCGTAGGTTTCGGGATGCACGTGCACCTCCGGCGTCGCCGAGTTGTGGATCATGTCGGCCTTGCGGACCGCGCGGATGCCCTCGACCGCGACCGTGTCCTTGGCGAGCCCCAGCGCCGCGCCGATGCCCGCCGCCTGCGCCGCCTGACTGACGAAGCTGACCGACGATTGCCCGACCGCGCCGCCGAAGGCCCCGAACATCGGCCGGCTATAGACCGGCTGCGGCGTGGGGATGGAGGCGTTCGGGTCCCCCATCTGCGCCATCGCGATGCTGCCGCCGATCAGCGACATCTCGGGTTTCACGCCGAAGAAGGCGGGCGACCACAACACCAGATCGCCGCGCTTGCCCGGCTCGACGGAGCCGATATGCCGGCTCATCCCATGCACGATGGCGGGGTTGATCGTGTACTTCGCGATGTAGCGTTTGACGCGGGCATTGTCGTTATCGCCGGTCTCCTCGGCCAGACGGCCGCGTTGCTTGCGCATCTTGTCGGCCGTTTGCCATGTGCGGATGATGACCTCCCCCACCCGGCCCATGGCCTGACTGTCGGAGGCCATGACGGAAAACGCGCCCATGTCGTGCAGGATATCCTCGGCGGCGATGGTTTCCTTGCGGATCCGGCTTTCGGCAAAGGCCACATCCTCGGGGATCGACTTGTCGAGGTGATGGCAGACCATGAGCATGTCCAGATGCTCTTCCAGCGTGTTGACGGTGTAGGGCATCGTCGGGTTGGTCGAGCTGGGCAGGATGTTCTGGTAGCCCACCACCTTCATGATGTCCGGCGCATGCCCGCCGCCCGCCCCTTCGGTGTGGAAGGCGTGGATGCAGCGCTCCCCGATGGCCTTGAGCGTGTTTTCCACGAACCCGCTTTCGTTCAGCGTATCGGTGTGGATCATCACCTGCACATCCATATCCTCGGCGACCGACAGGCAGCAATCGATGGCGCCGGGCGTGGTGCCCCAATCCTCATGCAGCTTCATCGCGCAGGCGCCGGCCTCGATCATCTCCACCAGGGCGGCGGGCCGGCTGGCATTGCCCTTGGCCGACAGGCCGAAATTCATCGGAAACGCGTCGAGCGCCCGCAACATCCGCCCGATATGCCACGAGCCGGGCGTGCAGGTGGTGGCCAGCGTGCCATGGGCCGGGCCGGTGCCGCCGCCCAGCATCGTGGTGATGCCGGAATGCAGCGCATCCTCGATCTGCTGGGGACAGATGAAATGGATATGCGCATCGAACCCGCCCGCCGTGAGGATCCGCCCCTCGCCCGCAATCGCCTCGGTGCCGGGGCCGATGATGATGTCGACACCCGGCTGCGTGTCGGGGTTGCCCGCCTTGCCGATGGCGTGGATCCGCCCGTCCTTCAGGCCCACATCCGCCTTGTAGATGCCCGAATGATCGACGATCAGCGCGTTGGTGATGACGGTGTCCACCGCGCCGTCTGCCCGGGTGACCTGGCTCTGGCCCATGCCGTCGCGGATTACCTTGCCGCCGCCGAATTTCACCTCCTCGCCATAGGTGGTGAGGTCGCGCTCCACCTCGATGATGAGATCCGTATCGGCCAGCCGCACCCGGTCGCCGGTGGTGGGGCCGTACATGTCGGCATAGGTGCTGCGGGGGATGCGTGTGGGCATTTGAACCTCAAGAATTTGGCGGCGGGCTAGAATTCCGCCGCACACGCCTGTTGAGCCTGATTATTAGAGAGGGTGCCCGCGCAACGGGTAATTCGTTCGCCATCGAAACTGAAAGGCACCCAGAATGGAACCCATCGAGACTTGGCACCTCATTGCCAAAGTTGCTTTGAAAGCACTTGTAGAAATCATGCTGGTACTGCTTTTCAGCAGGTTCAAATGAGGCCACTCGGTCTGAATTTCGCCGTCCCCGGAGCGCCATCGACGGGCCGCGGGGCGTCGAACCGACCTCTGAGCGAAGTCGATTTATGGCAGCCAGATCAGAAGACCCTCCGAGCGGCGCGCCCAGATCAACCCAATCGACGTGCCGGGGGGCGGCCCGTAGATGGCGCGGCGGCCTGCGGCCGCTGTTAACGCGCTGGGTGCTCCGCACGACCAGGGCGACCCGTCCCCTTTCGGCGGATCCTGCTGCGCAAGATCGCCTGTCGGGCGATGTATGGCGCGACGCGCGACGCGCTTGATTCCGCGCCGGGGTGCTGCGGCCGAACCTCACGCCTTGAACCCCTCGTCCACCTCGACCCCCAGCCCCTGCACCAGCCCATTCGTCTGCATCGCCATCCCGATCACGGCCAGCAATTCGCCATGCTGCTCCGGCGTCATCCCCTTGGCCTTCGCGGCCGCCGTGTGGCTGTGGATGCAGTAGGAACACCCGTTCGCCGTGGAGACCGCGACGTAGAGCATCTCCTTGACCAGCGGGTCGAGCGCCCCCGGGGCCATGACCACCTTCAACCGCTCCCATGTCGCCTTCAGCAGGGCCGGGTCATGGGCCAGCGCGCGCCAGAAATTGTTGATGTGATCGGTGCCGCGTGTGGCCCGGATATCGTCGAACACGGCGCGGGCCTCGTCGCTCACCTCGTCATCGCGCAAAAGCCGGACGGTGCCCATCGCTACCCCCTCCCGGCCCGCGCGATCGCCGCCGCCTCGCCCCACGGCATCTCAGCGTCTCCTCTGCGGGCCGCGCCGCGCCAGCCGCCGCCGGTTCGTCGCCGCGTGCCGGTTGAGCGGTGCGACGGTGGCGGACACCACATTGGCCGGGGGCTGGCCTCGCAGCATCGCCTCCACCCCGCGGCCGGTCGCCTCGACGAATGCGCCCGGTTTTTCCCGCATCATCCGCCAGCTTTCGTCAAACGGTGTGTTCCACGCGCCCGCCAGCCCCATCATCCGCATCCAGATGACCGAACTGGCCTCCACACCCAGTTGCGCAAGCTCGAACCCGGCGCGCCAGTAATCGAACGGAGAGGATTTCATAATGCCCCCATGACCTTCTGATTGAAGCCCCAGACGATCCGGTCCCCGCCATAGGGCACCAGTTGCACATCGCGGGTCTGGCCCGGTTCGAACCGGACGGCGGTGCCGGCGGGGATGTCCAGCCGGTGGCCGCGCGCCGCATCGCGGTCGAAGCTCAGCGCCTCGTTGGCCTCGGCGAAATGGTAATGGCTGCCGACCTGCACCGGCCGGTCGCCCGTATTCGCCACACGCAACGTGACCGCCGCACGGTCCGCATTGAGCGTGATGTCGCCCGGCGCGGCGATGATCTCTCCGGGGATCATGATTTGGGCGTCCGGGATCGGGTCTTGCGCTTGGACGGGCCAGCCTTCGCGGGCGCGGTCTCTTCCGCGGACGGGGTATCCTCGGCGGGCGCGGCGTCCTCGGCCGGTGCGGCATCCTCCGCGGGCACCGTATCTTCGGCGGGCGTCTCCGCCACCGGCTCCGTCTGGGGGGCCTCGGCCACGCTCACCGGTTCTGCCGCCACAACGCCTGCATCGGCCGGCGCAGCGGGGGAGGCCGCCGCCGCATAGCGCGCGTCCGTGCCCGGGTTTTCCGCTACGCCCGGGTTCACGATCGCCTTGTAGATACTCTTGCCGAAAAGCCCGCCAAGCGCGCCCAGCAACAGCAGGAACGCCGCGCTGTCCCCGCCGAGAAGCCAGACCAGGATCGCCGCCGCCATCAGCAGCAATACCAGCGTCAGCATGTCGTATTCAGTCTTGCCGACGGGGATTTCGGCCTGCACCAGCTCTTTGAGCACCCGTTTGACATGCGGTTCGGCCATCGGTGTCAGATAGCCCGCGACCGCCCCCAGGATCAGGTTCCACAACATCCGTCTCTACTCCTTTGCCACAGCAGCTTTGCGCGGGGCCCGGAAGCGGGCCCGCCCCCGACGATACCACAGACCGGCGGAGCGTGCGGGCGATTGGGATGTCGCAGGCATGCCGGCCGCTCCGCTCATCGGATCGGGTGATGCACGGTCACCAGCTTGGTGCCGTCGGGAAATGTCGCCTCGACCTGAACGTCATGAATCATCTCGGGCACCCCTTCCATGCATTGATCGGCACGGATCACACCGGCGCCGGCGGCCATCAGATCGGCCACGCTCCGCCCGTCCCGCGCCCCTTCGATCACGAAATCCGTAATCAACGCGATGGCCTCGGGATGGTTCAGCCGGACACCGCGCAGCAGGCGGTTGCGCGCCACCATCGCGGCAAGGCTGATCAGCAGTTTGTCTTTTTCGCGGGGGGTCAGGTTCATCCGGTCTCCTCGAAGCTCAAATCTGCCAGACCCGCGGCAGCGGCTGGCGGGTCAGAAAAGTCACGGCACGGGCCACGCAGCGGCGCAGGGCGAACGCATCCGCCGAGACAAGCCGCGCGGTCAGCCGCCCACCCCAGACGGACGCCGCGGCCCGCACGCCATCGGCGGGCAGGACCCGGCGAAGCCCCGCCAGCCGATCCACCGCATCGGGCGCAATCAGACTGAGGCTGGCCAGCGCCCGCGCCCCGTTCAGCCCGGCCGTGCCCGGGCGCATCAGGTCGGCGGCGTCCATCCGGACGGGTTCAAGCAGAACCAGCCGCCCGCCCCGGCGCACCGCCCGCCGGTCGCGCAGATGCAGATCGGTCAGCGTCTCGCCCATCGCCATCCGGCCCAGAACCAGCGTTTCCAACATCACCAGCGTAGCATCCGCCGCCATCTCCACCTGCAGATCCCGCTCCAGCGCGGCGCCGTCGAAGAGGATCAGTTCCTGCGGCAGCCAATGCAGCTCCGCGCCCGCGCCCAATGTCAGCCGGGTGCGCACCCACCCCACCCCGCCCGCGGCGCGATAGGCACGCTCGGCGGTCTGCGTGGTGCCCACAGCCCGGCTTCCCGGGGCCAGATCCAGCGCGTAATCCAGCCTGTCGCCGCCGGTGATCCCGCCGCTTGTGTTCAGAAACACCACCTCGGGCCAGCGACCATGCATCCGGGGCAGCATCGCCTTGGCCGCGCCTTCCTGATGCAGATAGGTCAGCCTGCCATCGGCCATCGCCACCCGGGCCCGCCCGCGGGTGCGTTGCAAACCGGTGGCGGTGCTGGTTGCGTCGAACATCGGCCAAGCTTTGGCACGCTTTCGGATGGTGACAAGCGGTCCCCGACCGGACCCGCCCGCACCTTGCAGGTTCGCCCAAAATTCAGGCAAAGCGCCGCGAGAATCGGCAGGCCGCGCATGGCGCTGCGGCGGACTTCCCCCTTGGCAGCGCCGCAGCCCCGGTGTAGCGGAGAGGTCATGACCTCACTTCGTCTCCGCCGCCCCGACGACTGGCACCTGCACCTGCGCGATGGCGCCATGCTGGAGGCCGTTCTGCCCGAAACCGCCCGCCATTTCGCCCGCGCGATCATCATGCCCAATCTGGTGCCGCCCGTGGTCCGCGGGAGCGATGCCGCCGCCTATCGCGACCGGATCCTCGCGGCCCTGCCCGAAGGCGCCGATTTCACCCCGCTGATGACGCTCTATCTGACCGAGGAGACCGATGCCCGCGACGTGGCCGCCGCCCATGCCAGCGGACTGATCACGGCGGTCAAGCTCTACCCCGCGGGGGCCACCACCAATTCCGCCTCGGGTGTGACCGATTTCGACAGGGTGCGCGGCGTTCTGGAAACGATGGCCGAGATCGGCCTGCCGCTGTGCATCCACGGCGAAGTGACCGATCCGCAGGTCGATATCTTCGACCGCGAACAGGTGTTTCTGGACAAGGTGCTGGACCCGCTCCGCCGCGCCACGCCCGGCCTAACGGTCACGCTGGAACATATCACCACCAGTCATGGTATCGACTATGTTGCTGATGCGGATGGCAAAATCGCCGGCACCATCACCACCCACCACCTGATGATCAACCGAAATCATATTCTCGCAGGCGGGATCCGGCCGCATTACTACTGCCTGCCGGTCGCCAAGCGGAACACCCATCAGCAGGCGCTGCGCCGGGCCGCGACCTCGGGCAATCCGCGGTTCTTTCTGGGCACCGATTCCGCGCCGCACACGGATCCGAACAAGGAAAGCGCATGTGGCTGCGCCGGCTGCTTCACCGCCACGAACACGCTCTCCTGCCTCGCCCATGTGTTCGAGGAGGAGAACGCGCTCGACCGGCTTGAAGGCTTCACCTCGCTGCACGGCCCCGCCCATTACGGGCTGCCCCCGAACACGGACATGATCACCCTCACCAGACAGGCCACGCCGGTCGCCTACCCCGCCAAGCTCGACACCGGCGACGGGCCGGTCACCCTGTTCGATCCCGGCCACCCGCTGTACTGGGCCGTGACCTGACCGCACCTTCGCTTTCGACACATGGCCGCCGGAGGCATCCCGCGGCCCGCTAAGGAGACCCGCGCCGATGATCCCCGCTACCTATCTTTCTCCCGCTGACATGGCGCAGATGACCGCCCGCATGCTGCTGGATATCCGCGCCGTCCACTTCAACGCGACCGAGCCCTTCACCCATGCCTCGGGCAAGCAGGCCCCGACCTATATCGACTGCCGCAAGCTGATCTCCTACCCGCGCATCCGCTCCACGCTGATGGATTTCCTGACCTGCACGATCCTGCGCAATGCCGGGCTGGAAGCCTTCGATAATATCGCGGGCGGCGAAACCGCGGGCATCCCCTTCGCCGCGCTTGTCGCCGAACGCATGGCGCTGCCGATGACCTATGTGCGCAAGAAGCCCAAAGGCTATGGCCGCGACGCCCAGATCGAAGGCCAGATGATCGAGGGCGAGCGGGTCCTGCTGGTGGAGGATCTGACGACCGATGGCGGGTCGAAGCTGAAATTCGTCGAGGCAATCCGCAAGACCGGCGCAAGCTGCAACCACACGGCGGTGGTTTTCTTCTACGACATCTTTCCCGATACGGTGCCGACGCTGGCCGCGGAGGGTGTGGCGCTCCATTACCTCTGCACCTGGGCCGATGTGGTGGCCGAGGCGCGCCGCGCCGGTGATTTCGACGAGCACACGCTGACCGAGGTGGAGCGATTCCTTGCCGCGCCCGACGCCTGGCAAGCCGCACGTGGCGGCGCCTGATCCCGGACCGCGGGAATAAATCGCGGGCGTGGTCTTTGCGCCACGCCGCCGGCCGGCAGACACCAGATGTTGACGCGGGCAGGCGAAGTAAGGCAATATGCGCCCCTGATTTCGGCCCACAGGCTATCCACAGGGATATCCAGATTGACCCCCGCGCGGCGGCTCCTGTAGGCCCGTGACCACTGTCGGGGGCAGCGATCCAAAGCAAAAAACAGGGGCAGCGTCATGAACGAGGTGAAGGCCATCAACCCGACCGGTGCCGCGCTGGATGCCGCGCCCGAGCTGCCCCATAATATTGAGGCCGAACAGCAGCTTCTGGGCGCGATCCTGTCCTCCAACGACGTGCTGGACCGGGTCGACGATCTGGTCAAACCCGATCATTTCTACGATCCGGTGCATGGCGAGATCTTCGCCACCGCCGCCAGCCGGATCACCAAGGGCCTGCAGACCGACGCCACCACACTCAAGAACTTCCTTGCCGATCACCCGGGGCTGAAGGATCTGGGCGGCGCGGAATATCTGCTGCGCCTGCAGCTTTCCGCCATCGCCACCTCCGCCGCGCGCGACTACGCGCAGCTGATCCACGATCTGGCGCTGCGGCGCGAACTGATCGATCTGGGCCGCACCATCGCCGACCGGGCGCAGACCGTGCGCGACGACACCACCCCCGATGAGCAGATCGTCGAGGCGGAGGCCGACCTGTTCAAGCTCGCCTCTTCCGGCACCACCTCGCGCGGCTTTCAGAGCTTCCTGCGCGCGCTGACCGATGCGGTCGATATCGCCAATGCCGCCTATAACCGGGGCGGCGGGCTGGCCGGCATTTCCACCGGCCTTGTCGACATGGACAAGATGTTGGGCGGGCTGCACAATTCCGACCTGCTGATCCTTGCCGGGCGGCCGTCGATGGGCAAGACATCGCTGGCCACCAACATCGCCTTCAACGTGGCCAAATCGTGGAAGCGCGGACAGAAGCCCGATGGCTCCGAGGGTACGGTGGACGGGGGCGTGGTGGGGTTCTTCTCGCTGGAGATGTCGGCCGCGCAGCTTGCGCAGCGGGTGCTGTCCGAGGCCGCCGAGGTGCCCTCCGAACTGATCCGCAAGGGCGACCTGAACGAGCAGGAGTTCCAGCGTTACCTGCGCGCGGCGCAGGATCTGGAAAGCTGCCCGCTTTACATCGACGACACGCCCGCCCTGCCGATCAGCCAGCTGGCCGCCCGCGCCCGGCGGCTGAAACGTTCGCCGCAGGGTCTGGATCTTCTGATCGTCGATTATCTCCAGCTTCTGCGCGGCGGCGGAAAATCGGAAAACCGGGTCAACGAGGTCTCGGAGATCACCCAAGGACTGAAGGCGGTCGCCAAGGAGTTGAACATCCCCGTGATCGCCCTGTCGCAGCTTTCCCGGCAGGTGGAACAACGCGACGACAAGCGCCCGCAACTGAGCGACCTGCGTGAATCCGGGTCGATCGAACAGGATGCAGATGTGGTGATGTTCGTCTATCGCGGCGAATACTACAAAGAGCGCGAGAAACCCGGCGAGGACAATCTTGAGGCCATGGCCAAATGGCAGCAGGAGATGGAGCAACTGCACGGAAAGGCCGAAGTGATCATCGGCAAGCAGCGTCACGGCCCCGTTGGGTCGGTCGATCTCAGCTTCGAGGGCCGCTTCACCCGGTTCGGCAATCTGGTCAAACCGTGGCAGGCGGCGGTCGAAGGCGACGGGTTCCGCTGAACGCCCGGCAGCGGCGGGCCATCTCATGGCGGGAGGCCTCCTGCGGCGTCTTGCACCCGAAAAGGCCCGCGCCGGCGCATGGGCCTTGACGCCTCTGCCCGGAACGCGGACAGAAGAGCCCATGGCATGCGGGCAGCTTCATATTGATCTGGATGCGGTGATCGCCAACTGGCGGGCGCTGGATGCCCTGTCGGCGGGCGAAACCGGTGCGGTGGTCAAGGCCGATGGCTATGGGCTGGGCGCGGCGCAGGTGGCCCGCGCACTGGCCGGTGCGGGCGCCCGCAGCTTTTTCGTGGCAACCGCGCGGGAGGGCGCCGATCTGCGCGACATCCTTGGCCCGTCGGCGGAGATCTACGTCTTTTCCGGTCATATGGCGGGCGATACCGATCCGATCCGCAACGCCACGCTGATCCCGCTGCTCAACAGCGCCGAACAAGCCGCGCGCCACCGCAAGGCGCTGCCCGATGCGCCCTATGGCGTGCAGCTTGACACCGGCATGAACCGGCTGGGGATGGAAGCCGCAGACTGGGCCGGACTGCGCGATGGGCTGGAAACCGGCCCGATGCGGCTTGTGATGAGCCATCTGGCCTGCGCCGACGATGCCGCCCATCCGCAGAATGCCGCGCAACTGGCCGCCTTCACCGCCATGACCGAGGGCGTCACCGTGCCCCGCTCCCTTGCTGCGACGGGCGGCATCCTGCTTGGGCGCGCATATCATTTCGACCTGACGCGCCCGGGGGTGGGGCTTTATGGCGGGCTGCCCTATGCCGCGGCCCGCCCCGCGATCCGCCTGTCCCTGCCGGTGGTGCAGGTCCGCGATCTCGCGCCCGGCGAAACGGTCGGCTATTCCGCGACCTACACCGCCCCGGCGCCGCGGAAGATCGCCACGGTGTCGGGCGGCTATGCCGACGGGCTGATCCGCGCGCTGAGCGGCCGGGCCACGCTTTACGCGGGCGACACGCCCTGCCCGGTCGCGGGCCGCGTGTCGATGGACCTGATCACAGTGGACGTGACCGGCCTCCGTGACATGCCCGATCACCTCGATATCCTCTGCCCCGCGCAAACGGTCGACGATCTGGCCGAGGCCGCGGGCACCATCGGCTATGAAATCCTCACCTCTCTGGGCGCGCGCTATGACCGCCTGTATTCCGGGGGCACCACGGCATGATCCTGCTTTCTCCGCTTGGGGCGATCGGCCGTTCGACCCTGTCAATGCTTGGCTTGATCGGGCGCGTCGCGATCTATGCCGCGCAGGCGATCAGCCATCTGGTCCGCCCGCCCTTCTACCCGCGCGAATTCGCCCAGGCCCTGCTGCAGATCGGCTGGCTCAGCCTGCCGGTGGTGGGGCTGACCGCGCTGTTCACCGGCGGCGCGCTCGCCTTGCAGATCTATGCCGGCGGCGCGCGGTTCAACGCCGAGGCCGTGGTGCCCTCCATCGTGGCCATCGGCATGGTCCGCGAACTGGGGCCGGTTCTGGGCGGCCTGATGGTGGCCGGTCGTGTCGCCTCGGCCATCGCGGCCGAAATCGGAACGATGAAGGTGACCGAGCAGATCGACGCGCTTGTCACGCTGTCGACGCATCCGATGAAGTACCTGACCGCGCCGCGGGTGCTGGCCGCCACGCTCAGCCTGCCGGTTCTGGTGGCCGTGGGCGACGTGATCGGCATCTTCGGCGGCTATCTGGTGGGGACCTCGCGGCTGGGGTTCAACCCGGCCACCTATCTCGACAACACGGTCGATTTCCTGGAGCTTTGGGATGTGCTTTCGGGCCTTGTAAAGGGGGCCGTCTTCGGCTTCATCGTGGCGCTGATGGGCTGCTATCACGGGATGAATTCGGGCCGCGGCGCCCGCGGTGTGGGGCGCGCCACCACCAACGCCGTCGTCTCGGCCTCGATCCTGATCCTGGCCTCGAACTACCTGCTGACGGAGCTGTTTTTCACCGCATGATCAGACTTGAGGGCGTTCATAAATCCTTCGGGCCCAAACGGGTGCTGCGCGGCGTCGATCTGACCATCGAACGTGGCCAGAGCATGGTGATCATCGGCGGCTCGGGCACGGGCAAATCCGTGTTGCTGAAATGCGTCCTTGGCCTGATCCGTCATGACAGCGGCACCATCACGCTGGAGGGCGAGGACGTGCTGACCGCCGAGCGCGATGCGTTCCTCGCGCGCTTCGGGATGCTGTTTCAGGGCGGCGCGCTGTTCGATTCGCTCGCCGTCTGGCAGAATGTCGCCTTCCGCCTTCTGCGCGGCTCCCTGAAACGGCCGATGGCCGAGGCGCGCGAGATCGCCATCGAAAAACTGCGGCGGGTGGGGCTGACCCCGGATGTGGCGGATCTCTTCCCCTCGGAATTGTCGGGAGGCATGCAGAAACGCGTGGGGCTGGCCCGCGCCATCGCCGCGGAACCGGATGTGATCTTCTTCGACGAACCGACCACCGGCCTCGATCCGATCATGGCGGGCGTCATCAACGAACTGATCCGGGAAATCGTGGTCGAGATGGGCGCGACCGCGATGACCATCACCCATGACATGTCGTCGGTGCGCGCCATCGCCGACCGGGTGGCGATGCTGCATGACGGGGTGGTGAAATGGGAAGGCCCGGTGGCGCGGATGGATGATGCGACCGATCCCTATCTGCATCAGTTCATCACCGGATCGGCCGACGGCCCGATCGAGGCCGTGCGCTGATGGCCCCCGAACGCCGCGCCAAAAGGACGCCGCCCGCCCTCGGCACCGCCCTGCCGGAGGCGGCGAAGCGATGACCCCTATCGCCGCCATCGAGGCGATTGCCACGATCCTGTGGGTCTATGCGGGGGCCGGGCTGCTGGAGTGGCTGCTGCGCGCCGCGCGCGCCGAGAGGCGGCAGCATATTCCGATGGTCACCGAGCTTCTGGCCAATCTGGTGCCGGTGATGATCGCCCTGATCGTGGTGGTGATGGCGGGCGCCGTGGTCGGCCTGCCCTCGGTCGTGGTGATCATCGCGCTGCTGTTTCCCGCCGGATTGGCGTTCGGGCTGCACCAGTCGCTCAACGACATGCGGGATGCCAACTGGCGGTTCGAGACGGTCAAGCTGCTGGTGGTTCTTGCGGTTGCGGGCGTCACGATCTGGCGGCGGCAGTTCAGCTGACCGCGCGGGCCCCCTTGATCTCCCGCTATATCAATTCCTTGCGCATGATCGGCCGCGTCTCCGACCGGCGGGCAACCTCCACAAACCCCGCCCGCCGGAAGCTGCCCGCAAATCCGGTCCAGGCATAGACCGGCGGATAGGTCCGTTTCGGCGTGTCGACCGGATACCCCTCCAGCATATCCGCGCCCCTCGCCTGCGCGAAGCCGCAGGCCGCGCGCAGCAACTGCACCGATAGGCCCGTGCGGCGAAACCGCTTGTCGATCAGGAAGCACGAGACGCTCCAGACCGGTCTGTCATCCACCGGTTGCAGGACCCGCGACCGCGCGAGCCGGATGAACGCCGTGCGCGGGGCGACCTGCACCCAGCCCACGGCCAGACTGTCGTGATAGGCGATCAGACCCGGCCCCGGCCCCTCCGCGAACAGCGCCTTCATCGCCGCCCGGTTGCCCGCGCCCATGCCCGCCTCCATCTCCGCGCGGGATTGCCGCCACAACATGCACCAGCACCCGCCGCAGCCACCCTTTTCGCCCATCACGCTGGCAAACCCGGCCCAATCCGCGGGGCGGATGTCAAAGATCATCGAAGGGCCACCGGGCGTTCCGTCACGCGTCTGCATCCGTCTTCTCCACCAATGGTCCTGCACCGGTCCGCAGGCCGGCACGATCACGGCGGGGGCACCGCGTCGCGCCCGAAGCCACAGACTTCTTCCCGGGGCAAGGATAATATCAGAACATATGGTGAACATTACATCGGTCGGGGCGATATCCCAAGCACGATCTTTCAGCGAAGGCTTGCCTGCCCGGGCGCATCGGGTCATCTGCGTCAGAAGACCGGTTGCAAAAGGCCCTTCCATGCGCGCGCTTCAAGTCGCCAATCTGGCGCTGTTGATCCTGTTCCCCATCTCCTGGACCGCGCCGCTGATGCGGGCGGGCGTGCTGCCGCTCTTCGGGCTGGAGGAGATCTCCGTCCTGTCGGGTATCGCGGCACTTTGGGAGGATGAGAAGCTGCTGGCCGTTCTGGTCACGATCTTCGCCCTGATCGCGCCCATGGCCAAGACGATTGCCATCGCGCTGATCCATCTCGGCCGGTTGCCCGGTCGGGCGCTGCGCGTCACCACGATGCTCGGCAAGCTGGCGATGGCGGATATCTTCCTGATCGCGCTCTACATCGTTCTGGCCAAGGGCGTCAGCGTCGGGCGCATCGAAACCGCCTGGGGGCTCTGGCTGTTCACGGCCTGCGTGCTCGCCTCGCTGGCGATCAGCCTGGCGAGCGGCAGGCGTCTGGCAGCGGACGGGGCGCCCTAGAACCGGATCTCGAAGCGCAGATTGCCCGACGTCGTGCGAAGATCGGATCCAAGCCCGCCGACCGGAGTAGTCGCGACTGTCGGACCGGCCAGAGGCCTCATATCCGGTGAATTCGAACCATGTATACACGTTGCCGACCAGATCGGGCGACTGAGACGAGACCGCAACAACCTGTGGGCTGCCGCCTTCGGCAGGAGCCCCAGTTCATAGCTCAGCGCCCGGCCCCGAGCGACAAAACTGTCCACGGCCGATGACCGGGCCACTGCGAAAGAAGAGGCGGAGGATCTGCGGCTCAAGGCGCCGGCGGCCCCGACAAGCTGCGCAAACTGTTCGCTGACTGCTGGCCCCCACCCCGGAACCGCGCCTGTAAACGTCTTCGTAATCGTGAACACTTCATTTCCAGTGTCGAGATGATCCGGCATGAATAAAATCAGTGTCCTGAGCGCTATTCAGGCCCGGCGGCCCGCCGGTCCGTGCCGCCTGACGGCTGGCGCAATCCGGGCCATGGTCTTTCCGCATTGGGCAAGGTACCAACCCGCCATGGCAAAACCCGTCACCCAGTTCATCTGCTCCGCCTGCGGCTCGGTCCACAAGAAGTGGTCGGGCCGGTGCGACAATTGCGGCGAGTGGAACACGATCGCCGAGGAAGCCCCGTTGAGTGCCGGGCCCGGAAAATCGCTCGGCGCGGTCAAGGGCCGCGCCATGGCCCTGACCGATCTGACGAGCGAGGAAACGCCGCCGCCCCGCCAAAGCTCCGGTCTGGCGGAGCTGGATCGGGTGCTTGGCGGCGGGCTTGTCGCGGCGTCGGCCTGTCTGGTGGGCGGCGATCCGGGCATCGGCAAATCCACGCTTCTGCTGCAGGCCGCCGCCAGCTTCGCGCGCATGGGCCTGAAGGTCATCTATGTCTCCGGAGAGGAGGCGACGGCGCAGGTTCGCATGCGGGCGCAGCGGTTGGGGCTGGCGGATGCCTCGGTCAAGCTTGCCGCCGAAACCAACCTGCGCGACATCCTGACCACGCTGGATGCTGAACGCCCCGATCTCGCGATCATCGACTCGGTGCAGACCATGTGGCTCGACACGGTCGAGAGCGCGCCCGGCAGCGTGTCGCAGGTGCGCGCCGCGGCCCATGAACTGGTGACATTCGCCAAGAAACGCGGTGTCGCGGTGATGCTGGTGGGCCATGTGACCAAGGACGGCCAGATCGCGGGGCCGCGGGTGGTGGAACACATGGTCGACACCGTCCTCTATTTCGAGGGTGAGCGCGGCCATCAGTTCCGCATCCTGCGCAGCGTCAAGAACCGGTTCGGCCCCGCCGACGAAATCGGCGTGTTCGAAATGACCGGTGCGGGGCTGGCCGAAGTGCCGAACCCCTCGGCGCTGTTCCTGTCGGACAGGGACACGCCCGCGCCGGGGTCGGTCGTCTTTGCGGGTATCGAGGGCACGCGTCCCATGCTTGTGGAAATCCAGGCCCTCGTCGCGCCCTCGTCGCTCAGCCAGCCGCGTCGCGCGGTGGTCGGATGGGACAGCGGGCGGCTGTCGATGATCCTTGCGGTGCTGGAGGCGCGGGTCGGTATCTCCTTTCAGGGGCTGGATGTGTATCTGAACATCGCGGGCGGCATGCGCATCTCGGAACCGGCCGCCGATCTGGCCGTGGCGGCGGCGCTTTTGTCCGCGCGGGAAGATGCCGCGATTCCGCCGAACTGCGTGGTATTCGGGGAATTGAGCCTTTCCGGCGCGCTTCGCCCCGTGTCGCAGGCGGAAAACAGGTTGAAAGAGGCCCGGAAACTTGGTTTTTCACAGGCTATAGCGCCCGAGGGGTGCAAAACCGGCGATGGCGCGGGTATGGAACTGAAAGCCATGGCCGATCTGACCCGGTTCGTGGGCGATATTTTCGGCGCAGCCTAGGCGCGCCGGGGCAAGGACGGCGCCAGCAGCAGGGGCGCAGAAAGAAACGAGGGCAGCCATGGACGGCTTCACCATCATCGACGGCGTCGTGGCCGGGGTCATCGTGATTTCCGCGATTCTGGCCTATTCCCGGGGCTTCGTGCGCGAGGTCATGGCCATCGTCGGCTGGATCATCGCGGCGGTCGTGGCCTTCATCTTCGCCCCCATTGCCTTTCCGCTGGTGGACGAGATCCCCTATCTGGGCAGTTTCATCGGCGGCAGCAACGAACTTGGGATCATCGTCGCCTTCGCGGGTGTCTTTGCCATCGCGCTCGTCATCGTCTCGATCTTCACGCCGCTATTTGCCAGCGCCGTGCAACGCTCGGTGCTGGGGGGGCTCGATGCCGGTCTGGGCTTTCTCTTCGGGGTTGCGCGGGGCATTCTGCTGATCGTGGTGGCGCTGATCGTCTATGACCGGGTGTCGGGCGATCAGGCGGTGTCGATGGTCGATGACAGCCGCACCGCCCAGATCTTCGGCCAGCTTCAGGACCGGATCGAGGCGCAGATCCCCAGCAACGCACCGGCCTGGATTCTCGACCGGTACGAAGAGTTGATCAACGCCACCGAGCCCGCAACCGACGAACCGGCCGCCCCCGAAACGACCGGCAACTAGGGCATCGCCGCAACAATTGTGACAGCTTGATGAAGCGGCGCGTGACAGCCCCTGCCCGACGCCCTACATACAAGCTGAACTCTGACCCCGGATTCGGCCCTGACCTGCTGCCACAGGAGCGACTGAATGAGCCACCCGACTGGCGCTGACGACCGGTTTCCCACCCATCCTTTCGACCCGTTTTTCGATGATGACAAACTGCATGAGGAATGCGGCGTCTTCGGCGTGATCGGCGTGACCGATGCGGCGAATTTCGTGGCCCTTGGCCTGCATGCGCTTCAGCATCGCGGGCAGGAGGCGGGCGGGATCGTCGCCCACCACCCCGATCACGGGTTCAACTCCGCCCGGCGCTTCGGCTATGTGCGGGACAATTTCACCTCCCACAAGGTGATGGAGACCCTGCCCGGCCCGCTGGCCATCGGCCATGTGCGTTATTCCACCACCGGCTCCAAGGGCAACACTGCCATCCGCGACGTGCAGCCCTTCTTCGGGGAGTTCGCCATGGGCGGCGCGGCCATCGCCCATAACGGCAACATCGTGAATGCGGAGGAACTCCGGCGGGAGCTGATCGGGCGCGGCTCGATCTTCCAGTCTTCGTCGGACAGCGAATGCATCATCCACCTGATGGCGCGCAGCTATCAGAAGAACATCCCCGAGCGGATGAAGGACGCGCTCAGACGGGTCGAAGGCGCGTTTTCCATCGTCGCGATGACCCGCACCAAGCTGATCGGCGTGCGCGATGCGCTTGGCGTGCGGCCGCTGGTTCTGGGCCGGATCGGTGACGGAGCCTGGGTGCTGAGCTCCGAGACCTGCGCGCTGGACATCATCGGCGCCGAGTTCGTGCGCGAGGTGGAGCCCGGCGAGATGGTGGTGATCAACGGCGACGGCATCGAAAGCTACATGCCGTTCGAGCCGCGCAAACCGCGCAGCTGCATCTTCGAGCATGTGTATTTCTCCCGGCCCGACAGCATTCTGGGCGGCCAGTCGGTCTATGAAACCCGTCGTCAGATCGGGGTGGAGTTGGCCCGGGAGGCGCCGGTGGATGCCGATCTGGTCTGCCCCGTGCCCGATAGCGGCACGCCCGCGGCCATCGGCTTCAGCCAGGAAAGCGGCATTCCCTATGCGATGGGCATCATCCGCAACCAGTATATGGGCCGCACCTTCATCGAGCCGACCGAACAGATCCGCAACATGGGTGTGCGCCTGAAGCTGAACGTGAACCGGGCGCTGATCCGCGGCAAGCGCGTGATCCTTGTGGATGACAGCGTGGTGCGCGGCACGACCTCCCGCAAGATCAAGGAGATGATCCTGGATGCCGGCGCGGCGGAGGTGCATTTCCGCATCGCCTCTCCGCCCACGGCATGGCCCTGCTTCTACGGGGTCGACACGCCCGAACGCGAAAAGCTTCTGGCCTCCACCATGTCGGAGGAGGAGATGCGCGCGCATCTGCAGGTGGACAGCCTGCGCTTCATCTCCCTAGACGGTCTCTACCGCGCCGTGGGCGAGCCCAAGGGGCGCGATGCCGGATCGCCGCAATATTGCGATGCGTGTTTTTCGGGCGATTATCCGGTGCGTCCGACGGATATGGAGGCCAAGGGGTTCGAGTTCCGGCAGCGCGAACCGGCCGAGTAGACCGACAGGCGGCGTTCAGCCCGCCGGGATCTCCCGGCGCACCCGGCGAAACACGGACACGAATTCCTGCGCGGTCGCGTGGTCCAGCACCCCGTCGGCCACCGCGTCCCGGTCCCACATCCAGCCCCGCGCCGGATCGTCCAGCATGTCCCATTCGCCGAAAAGCCGCTCTGTCACCGCCCCGTCGCTGCGCAGGGTGACGTCCAGATGCCGGTCATCGCGGATGATGCTTTTGTAGATCTCGGTGACCGCCGGTTCGGGCCCTTCGAGAAGCTGGAGATAGAGATCCGCCCGACAGATCAGCGCGCCGGTCACGCCAGCCGCGGAGTTGCGCCCGCGGGCAGTGACGAGAATGCCGTTCAGCGTGGCCTGATCATAGCCGAAGGGGCGCGAGGAATAGATCAACTGAACAAGGTGCATCGGCAAACCGCTTTCGACCCGGGCGGGCGATTGTGCCCGCCACCGCAGGCAGCCTGCGCCGCCATGCCACGCAAGTCCAGCTTTCTTCTGCGCCGACGGCCATGGCCGTGGTTTCGGGGGCCCTGCAACGCAAAACGCCGCCCCCGCGGACGGGGACGGCGCTTTGAATGTGGTAGGGACCGACGCGAGGCCCGGAAGGCGCTCAGCCGCGCTTGCGCAGCACCGTCCAGGCGCCGGTGACGATCAGGGCCGCGAGTACCGCCTTGATCGCATCGCCGATCAGGAAGGGCGCGACGAAACCGGCCCAGATCGCCGAGGCATCCAGACCGACCCAGCCGGCCTCAACGCCGAGCACACCGGCCACGGCCATTGGCCAGATCGCACCGGGGATATAGAGCAGCGCCGAGATCACCACGCCCGCAAGCGCGGTGCCGAGGAAGCCTTTGGCCAGCCCGCGTTCCGCCGCAAGGCCGGCCAGCCATGCCATGCCGACGAAGCCCACGAGGAAGCCCGCGGTCGGGCCGACGAAGGCCAGCGGCCCGAGTGCGGTGGTGGGCGTGAAGACCGGCAGACCGGCCCAGCCCTGCGCCAGATAGACCAGCAACGTGACCGCGCCCATGCGCGAGCCGAAGGCGAAGCCGACGGTCAGGATGGCCAGGGTCTGCAGGCTGATCGGCGACGGCCAGAGCGGAACGCTGACCTTCGCGGCAAGCGCGATCAGCAAGGTGCCGAACACCACCATCAGCGTCTTGCGCAGCAGACCATCGGTTCCGAAAGCGGCTTGGCTCAGGGTCATTTCGCGGCTCATCGGCCTCTCCTTGCATAATGTCCATGTCGGGGGATGTTGTCTGATGCAGGCGCGGCAAAGTCAAGCAATCCGCCGCAGGCTGCACCCCTTGCCAAGCGGCGCCAGACGCGGCATTTGGCGGCCATGGAAAAGATACTGGACGGACAGATCGCGCTGGTGACCGGCGCTTCCCGCGGGATCGGCGCGGCCAGCGCCGAATGGCTGGCGGCACGGGGTGCGCATGTGGTGGCGGTGGCCCGCACGACGGGCGCGCTGGAGGAACTGGATGACCGCATCCAGGCTGCGGGCGGAAAGGCCACGCTTGCGCCGATGGATGTGACCGATGAGGGGGCGATGGCCCATCTCTGCCGGTCGATACATGACCGGTGGGGGCATGCCGATATCTGGGTTCACAGCGCCTTTCACGCCACGGCGCTGACCCCCACGCCACATCTGACGGGCAAGGATCTGGACCGGCTGATCGCCACCAATATCCGCGCGCTGGCCCGGCTGATCGCGCTGGTCGATCCGTTGATCGCGCCCAGCCCGGCCCCCAGGGCGGTTTTCTTCGACAGCGACTGGGACCGGAAATTCGCGGGCGGCTATGGCATGTCCAAGGCGGCGCAGCGGGCGCTGGTGGAAAGCTGGCGGGCCGAAACGGCGAAATCGGGCCCGAAGATCCACCTGCTCAAGCCCGAGCCGATGCCCACCGCGATCCGGGCCCGGTTCTATCCCGGTGAAGACAGGGACGCCCTCGCCTCCCCCCGCGACGAGGCCGCGCGCCTGCTGCCGGTTCTGCTCGGCGCCTGAGGGTCGGCGTCAGCCCCCCGCGACATGCCGGGCGATGGCGCGAAACGCCGCGACGGTTTCATGGTCGCGGGTATCGAACCCCGCGTCGGCGCTTTTCTTCACGATCACGATCTCGCGTGACGGGTCGATATAGATGTACTGCCCCCAAATGCCGATGGCGAGGTAATCGCCCTGCGGATCTTCGGGGATCCACCAGTGATACCCGTAGCCGAAGCTCCAGAACGAGGCCGGGTTGTCACCCGGTTGCAGATGCGGCGCCTCCGGCGTGATACTGGCCTCGATCCAGTCCTGCGGCACGATCTGCACGTCATCCCGCGCCCCGTTCTGCAGATAGAGCTGGCCGAACCGGCCATAATCCCGCAGCGTGGCGTTGAAGCAGCACATCGCGATCGTTTCGCCGGAGACGCTGCGGCTCCAGGTGGCATCGGCCTCCGCCCCCATGGGGGCCCAGAGCCGGGTTTGCGCATAGTCCGCAAGCCCGATACCGGTCGCACCCTCCAGCACAAGACCGAGCACCAGACTGTCGCTGCTGATATAGTCGTTGTAGATGCCGGGCTCCCGCTCCGCCTCGTAGCCGGCCAGAACCTCCGCCAGCGGGGTGCCGGTGGAGAAGCTCATGAAAATGCGGTACACGTCCGACAACGGGTTGGCGTAGTTCTCGTCGAACCCGATGCCCGATGACATGGTCAGCACATGCCGGATCGGAACCGCGCCATAGGCCGACCCGTCCAGCGCGCCGACATAATCCGCGACCGGGTCATCGATGGATGCGATATGGCCTTCTTCCAGCGCGATGCCGATCAAGGCCGACAGCATTGATTTCGCGACCGACCATGACGTGAAGAGCGAGGTCTCGTCCGCCCCGAGCCGGTAGTCCTCGTGGGCGATCTGTCCCTGATGCAGGACAAGCAGCCCGGTCGTCTCGGTTCTGTCCAGAAATGCGGCCAGGTTCCGGTTTTCGCCTTCGAACTCATAGCCGTCCGGTAGGCTGTGGGGCGCTTCGGCCAACGCCCAGACCGTCGTGCCGCGCCGAACCGGATCGGACGGGAACAAGGCATCGAGATTGCGGAAATTCTCAACCCGCGTGCCTTCGGAAAACAGCATGAGACCGTCCCAGGCCGGGCTGTTGCGCAACAGGATGTAGCCCCCCGCCCCGACCAGGATCAGAATCAGCCCCAGCCCAAGGAACGCCCGCAACACGACCCGCTTCATTTTCACCCCTTCCGAAAGTCGACGGGACGCTCCCGACGGGGCAAAGATTAGGCCAAGTCATCTGTGAGATTAATGCCGCCGGGCAGGGTCAACCCGAAGGGATCAATCGAATAAACCTATGAGCCACAGGCACAATCCGCGGCAGACCGGCGCGGACCTACCCGCGCGCCCGGTCGAGCGTATCGGCCATTGCTTCGGCCCGTGCGGCCAGTTCGGCCAGACCATCGGTTACCTGCGCCGGGATCACGGCGATCTCGGCGGGCGGCGCCGCCTCTTCCAGTTCGGCGATCCGGCGCGCCCGGTCGTCCAGCCGGTTCTGCGCCGTGGTCAGGGCCGATTGCATCGCCTCCATCTCGCTCTGCATGCGGCCCAGATCCTCCTCCAATCCGGCGGTCTTGTCGGCCAGCATCAGGCCCGCCATCAGCAACATGCGCTCGGGCGGCATCCGGCCGATCTGGCCCAGAACCACCGCCGCCTCGGTATCGAGCATGCGGGCGGCAGATTCCAGAAACGGCTCTTCACCTTCCTGACAGGCCACGGCAAATGTGCGGCCGCCGATTTCGATATCCAGCTCAGGCATTGGCTTTGTCTCCGCTTACAAGGGGGGTCAACTCGTCCACGATATCCTGCATCTCGGCCGCATCCGCCGCGCGTTCCGACTTGAGCGCGAGCAGTTCGGCGGCCAGCGCGGCATTCAGCAGGTCGGCATCCACCGCGTCGCCGGCCGCCGCGTTCCGGCGCATCTCCTCGCTGGTTGCGATCAGTTCCGCATTGGCCAGCCGCAACTTGCGCAGTTCGGCGCGCAGCGCGGCCTCCGGCATTGCGGCGCCATCCGAATCCGACGCGCGCAGTTCGTCCAGCGCATCCTGCGCCTCGTCGCGGGCGGCCATGGCGGCGTGGCTTTCGCCGCGCAACCGCTTCACCCGGCGGCGCAGAACCTCGACCTCGTTTTCCAATTGGGCGATCCGGTCCTTGTCGGCGGGGTCGCCCGCGTCAGCCGAAGACGCCGTATCCGCCTCCGCGACCTTGCCACGCAGCTCTTCGATGGTGGCGCGCGCCTGCTCCAGTTCGGCCTTCATCTCGTCCAGATGACCATCATGGGCGCTGGCGGCGCGGGCCAGTTCGTCCCGGCTTGCCTGACGGGAGGCCTCCAGCGCGCGAACCTGCTCGGTCAGGTCCGCATTGGCGGCCTGTTCCGCGGCCAGCGCGGCCTGGGTTTCGGCCAGCGCCTCGCCCCCTGCCCCCTCCTCGGCCTCGGCCTCGGCCAGACGGGCGGCAAGTTCGGTCGCGCGCGCCTCGGCGGCTTCCAGCGCGGCTGCGGCGGCGTTCATGTCTTCGGCGGCACCGGTCTGGCTCTGCAGGGCGGTCACGCCCGCGGCGATCCGGTCAAGCGCGGCGGCAAGACGCCCCTCCAACGCGGCGATCTGGTCCATATCTGCGGTCTCGCTCATGCTCTGCGGATGCCCCCGGTCTCTGGCGCCCCCTTTGGACGGGGGCCGTTTTTCACCTTGTCCGGCGGGCCTGTCGCCGCATTCCGGACCCTCGCGCCTAGCGAATCTTATCCGGACCGGTTTTGCAACCGTTTCCGGGGTTTTCCCGGTCGCGCACGCATTTTTCGCCGCCAAATCGGCACCCCCACCGGCGCGGGCGCGCTTGCACTTCGCCCGACCTCTGCTATCACCGCCCCGACCTAACGCCACTTGAGACAGGACGCCCGCCTTGGACCTTTCCGCCCTTGCCGCACAGAACCCCGATCATTGGCGCCGCGCCGCCTGCATCCGCACCCTGACGCTTGACGCGGTCGGTGCCGCGAATTCCGGACATTCCGGCATGCCCATGGGCATGGCCGATGTGGCGACCGTTCTGTTCGAGAAACATCTGAGCTTCGACGCAAGCGCCCCGGACTGGCCAAACCGCGACCGGTTCATCCTGAGCGCGGGCCACGGCTCGATGCTGATCTACAGCCTGCTGCACCTTACGGGCTATGCGGACATGACCATCGACCAGATCCGCAACTTCCGCCAACTGGGCGCGATCACCGCGGGCCATCCGGAATACGGCCATGCCAAGGGCGTGGAGACCACGACCGGCCCGCTTGGGCAGGGCATCGCCAATGCCGTGGGCTTTGCCATGGCCGAGGAAAGCCTCCGCGCCCGGTGGGGCCGCAAGCTGATCGACCATTACACCTATTGCATCGCAGGCGACGGCTGTCTGATGGAGGGGATCAGCCAGGAGGCCATCGGCCTTGCCGGCCGCCACGAGCTGAGCCGGCTGATCGTGCTGTGGGACAACAACAACATCACCATCGACGGTGCGGTGTCGCTCTCGGACCGGACCGACCAGAAGGCGCGTTTTGCAGCCTCCGGCTGGGATGTGTTCGACTGCGACGGCCATGACCCCGCCGATATCGACCGCGCCCTTGGCGAGGCCAAGGCGTCCCCGCGCCCGGCGATGATCGCCTGCAAGACGCATATCGCCATCGGCTCCTCCGCCCAGGATACCGCCAAGGGCCATGGCGCGCTGACCGATCCCAAGCTCATCGCCGACACCAAGGCCACCTATGGCTGGAAATACGGACCGTTCGAGATCCCAGAGGATCTGAAAGCCGAATGGGAAGCGATCGGGTCGCGCGGCCGAGCCGCGCGCGAGGCCTGGGAGGCGGAGTTTGCCCTGCAATCGGCCACCAGACAGGCAAGTTTCACGCGGGCCTTCGCGGGCGATATGCCCCCGAAACTGTCGGCCACGATCAAGGCGCTGAAAAAGCAGATTTCCGAAACCCGGCCCAAGGTGGCCACCCGCAAGGCCAGCGAGATGGCGCTTGAGGTGATCAACCCGATCGTGCCCGAAACGCTTGGCGGGTCGGCCGATCTGACCGGGTCGAACAACACCAAGACCGCAGATCTCGGCGTGTTCTCGCCCGAGGATCGCAAGGGCCGCCACATCCATTACGGCATCCGCGAACACGGCATGGCGGCGGCGATGAACGGCATGGCGCTTCACGGGGGCGTGCGCCCCTATGGCGGCACCTTCATGTGCTTTACCGACTATGCGCGCGGCGCGATCCGGCTGAGCGCGCTGATGGGCGTCTCGGTGCAATATGTGATGACCCATGACAGCATCGGTCTGGGCGAAGACGGCCCCACCCACCAGCCCGTGGAACATCTGGCGATGATGCGCGCCACCCCCAATTGCCTTGTCTTCCGCCCTGCCGACGCGGTGGAAACCGCCGAGGCGTGGGAACTGGCCCTGTCGCAGAAATCAACGCCATCCGTTCTGGCGCTCAGCCGTCAGGGGCTGCCCACGGTCCGGGTCGACCACAAGACCCGCAACATGGTCGCCCAGGGCGGCTATGTGCTGGCCGATGCCGAGGGCAAGCGGCAGGCGATCCTCATGGCCACGGGGTCCGAGGTGGCGATTGCCATGGCCGCCCGCGATCTGCTTCAGGCCGACGGGATCGGAACCCGCGTCGTCTCGATGCCATGCTGGGAGTTGTTCGAGGAGCAGCCCGAAGCCTACCGCAAACGGGTTCTGCCCGGCGGGCCGGTCCGCGTCGCGGTCGAGGCGGCGGTGCGCTTCGGCTGGGACCGCTGGCTTTTCGGCGAACGCGGCAAGCGGGAGAAATCGGGTTTCGTGGGAATGCATGGCTTTGGCGGATCGGCCCCGGCGGAAGATCTCTACGCCCATTTCGGCATCACCGCCGAAGCCGTGGCGGACAAGGTGAAATCCCTGCTGAAATAGCGCCGGCCCATGCCGGGGCCGCACATCCGGCCCGCGCGCGACGGGGCGCGCGACCTGCGGGGCTGACGGGCTTAGTGCCCGCCGGCCTCGGCCTTGCCGGTCACGGCGCGGATCGTGGGGCCGATCACCCGGGTCGCGACCGGGATCAGCAGCAGGCCGAGCACGAGGCCAAGAATGCCGTCGATGACGGCCTTGACCAGCCATTCGGTGAACCCGGCCAGACCGGCGGGCACCAGATGCGCCACGGCCTCGGCCGAATGGTGGATCCTGTCTTCGGGCGCGTGCCAGCCAAGCTCCGCCAGCCCGTGCACGATGATCGACCCGCCGACCCAGAGCATCGCCGCCGTGCCGACCCAGGTCAGCACCGTCATGAAACCGGGCATGCCCCGGACGATTGCCCGGCCCGCGCGGCGGGTCACGCCCAGGCGCCCCTCCGCGGCCATGTGCAGACCGACATCATCGGCCTTCACGATCAGCGCGACGCTGCCGTAAACCAGCACCGTGATCCCGACCGCGACGATGGCCAGCGCGGCCGCCTCGAACCAGAGGTTGCTTTCCGGCAAGGCCGCCAGCGCAATGGTCATGATCTCGGCCGACAGGATGAAATCGGTCTTGATCGCGCCCCTGACCTTTTCCTCTTCCAGATGGGCGGCGTCCTTCAGCTGTTCGTCGATGGGGATCTCGGGATGCGGTGTAGGGTTCAGCTTGTGCCAGATCTTCTCCGCCCCCTCGAAACAGAGATAGGCGCCCCCCAGCATCAGCAGCGGCGGGATCATCCAGGGCGCGAAGACGGACAGCAGCATCGCCACCGGCAACAGGATCACCAGCTTGTTGAAGATCGAGCCGCGCGCGATCCGCCAGACAATCGGCAACTCGCGTTCGGCCGCGAAACCGTGGACATATTTCGGCGTCACCGCGGCATCGTCGATCACCGCGCCCGCGGCCTTGGCCCCGGCCTTCGTCGCCTGCCCGATCACGTCATCGACCGACGCCGCCGCAACCTTGGCGATCGCCGCCACATCGTCCAACAGTGCCAGTAGCCCGCTCATCCTGCCCGCCTTGTGTGCAACTTGTGTCCCCACTGGTGGCCCAATCGGCCCCGGAAGGCAACGTTTGCGCCTGCGGGCGGTTCCGCCGGCCCGGAGAGGGGCGGACGCATTTCGTTAGCGCCACCATGGCCGTTTCGACAGGGGTTTGCGCTAACATGCCGGAAACATGTCGGTTTTTCCTTTCGATCCCAGGTCCGGTTTTGTATTCGGACCGGGAAATGCGACGCGCGACGACAAAAGGACACCGGGCATGACTGTCACCATCGGGATCAACGGCTTTGGCCGCATCGGGCGCTGCACGCTGGCGCATATCGCCGAAAGCGGGCGCAACGATGTGCAGGTGGTCAAGATCAACGCCACCGGCCCGATAGAGACCAATGCCCATCTGCTGAAATACGACAGTATCCACGGCCGGTTCGGCGGCGAGGTGCGGGTCAGCGGCGACACGCTTGATCTGGGTCGCGGGCCGATGAAGGTGTTTTCAACCTACGAGCCGCGCGAGCTGGACTGGTCCGGCTGCGACGTGGTTCTGGAATGCACGGGCAAGTTCAACTCCCGCGATCAGGCGGCGGTGCATCTGGAGCACGGGGCGAAACGCGTGCTTGTCTCCGCGCCGGCCAAGGGGGCCGACAAGACCATCGTCTATGGCGTGAACCACCGGGAGCTGCGGCCCGAACACCACGTGGTCTCCAACGGCTCCTGCACGACCAATTGCCTGGCTCCACTGGCCAAGGTCCTGAATGACGCGATCGGCATCGAACGCGGGATCATGACCACGATCCACAGCTATACCGGCGACCAGCCGACGCTGGACCGGCGCCATGCGGATCTGTACCGCGCGCGGGCCGCGGCGCTGGCGATGATCCCCACCTCCACCGGGGCCGCCAAGGCGCTGAAGGAGGTGCTGCCGGAACTCGACGGCAAGCTTGACGGGACCGCGCTGCGGGTGCCCACGCCGAATGTCTCGGCGGTCGACCTGACCTTCGAGGCGGCGCGCGACGTGACCGTGGAGGAGGTGAACGCCGTGGTCGCCGAAGCCGCGGCCGGGCATATGGGCGCAGTTCTGGCCTACGACCCCGAGGCCAAGGTTTCGATCGATTTCAATCACACGCCGCATTCCTCGATCTTCGCGCCGGATCAGACCAAGGTCGTGGGCGGCCGCACGGTGCGTGTGCTCGCCTGGTACGACAATGAATGGGGCTTCTCCGTCAGGATGGCGGATGTGGCGGGCGCCATGGGCCGGCTCCTGCACTGAGGGGTTGCGCCCGGCCCCGGCCCGGACCAGTCTGCCGCGACGGATCAGCCCCGGGACCCTGCCCAGATGACCAATACGCTCGCGCTCTGGCTGGCGGCCATCATCCTCACCGTTTTCGCCGCCGATTTTCTGGTCTTCGACTGGGATCTGCACCTGATTCTCGGGGAGTTGCTCCTGCGCCTCCTCGACTGGATGGCCTTCTGGCGCTAGCCGGTCTTTCCATCCCGACATCATACCGTTACAAGCGGACTGTTACCGCTAACATGTGCCATTCCCCAACACGATCTGCATAATGGCACCGAGAGCATCCAGAGTTACATGGCGAGGAGACAGATCATGGCCGTCAAAGTTGCAATCAACGGGTTTGGACGGATCGGGCGCAACGTGCTGCGCGCCATCATCGAGCAGGGCCGCACCGATATCGAGGTGATCGCGATCAACGATCTGGGGCCAGTCGAGACCAATGCCCATCTGCTGCGGTTCGACAGCGTTCACGGGCGGTTTCCCGCCACCGTCACGACTACCGACGACAGCATCGATGTGGGCCGCGGCCCGATCGCCGTCACCGCCATCCGCAACCCCGCCGATCTGCCGTGGTCGGACGTGGATATCGTTCTGGAATGCACCGGCATCTTCAATTCGAAGGAGGCCTGCCAAGCGCATCTGGAAAACGGCGCCAGCCGGGTGCTGATCTCGGCCCCCGGCAAGAACGCGGACGCGACCATTGTTTATGGGGTCAACCACGAGCTGCTGGACGGCGACAAGATCGTCGTTTCGAACGCGTCCTGCACCACCAATTGCCTTGCCCCCGTGGCCAAGGTGCTGAATGACACGATAGGTATCAAGCGCGGGTTCATGACGACGATCCATTCCTATACCGGCGACCAGCCGACGCTCGACACGATGCACAAGGATCTCTACCGCGCGCGGGCCGCCGCGATGAGCATGATCCCGACCTCGACCGGCGCGGCGAAGGCAGTGGGCCTTGTCCTGCCGGAGCTGTCCGGCAAGCTTGACGGGGTGGCGATCCGCGTGCCCACGCCGAACGTTTCGGTCGTCGACCTGACCTTCGAGGCCGGGCGCGACACAAGCCCCGACGAGATCAACGCCGCGATCCATGCCGCCGCTGCCGATGGCCCGCTGAAAGGCATTCTCGGCGTCACCGACGACAAGCTGGTGTCGATGGATTTCAACCATGACCCGCATTCCTCGATCTTCGCCACCGACCAGACCAAGGTGATGGACGGCAACATGTGCCGCGTGCTCAGCTGGTATGACAACGAATGGGGCTTCTCCTGCCGGATGGCCGATACCGCCGTTGAAATGGGCAGATATCTCTGACAGGTGCAGGCAGAGCGGTTTCTTCGGAACGCCCGGCCCCCGCGCCGGTTTCAAAGAGGCGGCCCCCGGCCGGAAGGAGCGTGACATGACCTGGAAAACCCTTGACGATATGGACCTGTCGGGCAAGCGCGTGCTGACGCGGGTGGACATCAACGTGCCCGTCGAAAACGGCGAGGTAACCGACACCACGCGGATCGACCGGATCCTGCCCACGGTGAAGGACATCCTCGCCAAGGGTGGCCTGCCCGTTCTGGTCGCGCATTTCGGCCGCCCCAAGGGCAAGGTCGTTCCCGAGATGAGCCTGCGCCAGCTTCTGCCGGCGCTGCAAAAGGCCTTCGGGCAGCCGGTCACCTTCGCCGATGGCGACTACGGCGCGGCGGTGCAGGCGATGCAGCCGGGCGATATCCTGCTTCTGGAGAACATCCGCTTCGCCCCGGGGGAAGAGAAGAACGACCCCGATTTCGCCGCCCGCCTCGCCTCCCTTGCCGATATCTACTGCAACGATGCCTTTTCCGCCGCCCATCGCGCCCATGCCTCGACCGAGGCCGTGGCCCGGCTTCTGCCGGCCTGCGCCGGGCGACTGATGCAGGCCGAACTGAGCGCGCTGGAGGCCGCCCTTGGCACCCCCAAGCGCCCGGTTGTGGCCGTGGTGGGGGGCGCCAAGGTCTCCACCAAGCTCGATCTGCTCGGCAACCTCGTGGCAAAGGTCGATCATCTGGTGATCGGCGGCGGCATGGCGAACACCTTCCTGTATGCGCAGGGCCATGAAATCGGCACCTCTCTGGCCGAAAAGGACATGGCCGGAACCGCCCGTGACGTGCTGGCGAAGGCCGACGCCGCAGGCTGCACGATCCATCTGCCCAAGGATATCGTCGTCGCGCGCGCGTTCGCCGCCGAGGCCCCGCACGAGACCCTGCCCGCCGACGCCTGCCCGGAGGACGCGATGATCCTGGATGCCGGACCGCAGACCGTGGCGGCGCTGGAGGCGGTGTTCGGGGCCTCCAAAACGCTGATCTGGAACGGCCCGCTTGGCGCGTTCGAGCTGAAGCCGTTCGATGCCGCCACCAATCGCGCCGCCGACGCCGCGGCACGCCTGACCGCCGCGGGCGATCTGATCACCGTGGCGGGCGGCGGCGACACGGTCGCGGCCCTGAACCAGGCTGGCGCGGCGGATCGCTTCACCTACATCTCCACCGCCGGTGGCGCGTTTCTGGAATGGATGGAGGGCAAGACCCTGCCCGGCGTCGCCGCGCTGGAAGGGTGAAGCCGGGCCGGCCGCGCGCGACAGGCCCGGTGCCAGGCAGGGTAAGTGAAACCCCCCTTACCAAACGGCAATTCTGCGGTACTCTCTGCCCCGGACATTTCTGAGGGGAGATTTTTCATGCGTCTTTTCACCATGCTGCCGCGGGCAGCACTTGTCGCCGCCGCGCTGAGCCTGCCTGCCGCCGCCCAGGAAGGCGACCCACGCCCGGGCTATGGCGAGATTTTCGCGCCCGATCGTCTGGCAACGGCACTCGCCAATGTCGGCATTGCCGCGATCCGGACCCAGATGGAGCTCGAATACGAGTATCTGTCCACCGATGTCCTGCGCGGCACGTTGTCCCTGTCCGGTGTCACCGCCCGCCCCCGCCTGCCCTATGACCGGGCCGGGCAATGCGAGATCACCGTGGAACGGGCCGTGCTCAGCTCCGACCTGTCGGAGCCTTTCGCCGTCTCCTCCGAGGTTGCGCTGACGCTGATCGGGGCCAATGCCGCCATCGCCTGCCTGCCGCCGGAGGCATCGCTCGGGCTTCGCACGGCCGGTTTCAACGCCATCACGCTCGACCGGCTGACCCTGACCGCCGATTACGTCTATGGCACCGGCGCCACGCTTTTCGATCTGTCCGCGGCGCTGAACGGGGTGGCCATTCTGGATGTCTCGGCCGCCGGGACCTTCCTGCCGCGGCCGGGTGAGTTCGGGCAATCGGGCGATCCCGCCTTCCGTGTCACGCGGGCCGTGGCCAGCCTGCGCGACACCGGCGGATGGGCCGCCTTGTCGCAATTGCTGCCGGAAAACCTGCGCGCGCCCGAAACCATCCGCGCCCTCGGGAACGAGCAGCTGACCCAGGCCCTTTCCGAAGGCGGCACCCGCAATCTCAGCGCCATCGAACGCAACTTCATCGACGCGCTGATGACGCAGGTGGAGGCCTATGTCCGCGACCCGGGCGAAATCACCATCGAGGCGGATCTGCCACCCGGTGGCATCGTGCTGGAACCCGACACCTACGCCAAACCCCACGGTCTGATCTCGGCGCTGGCGCTGGATGCACGGATGACGCCCCTGTCGCGGTCGCGCCTGATCGACACCGGCCTTCTGTCGCAGATCGACGGCGGCGACCTGACCATCGCCGAAAGGCTCGATCTGGCCCGGGCGCTGATGTCCGGAGACGGCGTGCCGCTGGCCACCGCGCTTGTGCCCGAGCTTCTGGCCCCGGTCCTCGGCAGTGACGATGACCGCGCCGCCGAAGCCGCCGGTCTGGTGGCCAATGCGCTGGCCCGGACCGACCCGGAAACCGCCTATGGCCACGCGCTGCGCGCCACCGCCGCCGAAGTGCCCGGGGCCATTTCGATGCTTGACGCGCTGGAGGCGCGGCTGACCACGCCGACCGTCATCGCCGCGCAGAATGTCAATCTGACCGGCAGCCCCGCCGACGCGCTTGGCACCGGCACCGACCCGCGCGATCTCAGGGCGCTGGCGCTGGCCCATTTCACCGGCCTGGGTGCGCCACGGGCCTATGCGCGGGCCTATTACTATGCGCTTCTGGCCGAAGCCGCGGGCGATATCGGTGCCACGGCGCTCCGCGAGGAGATCGAGGCGCGCTTTGGCGCCCGCGGGCCCGCGGTTGCGGCCTTCTGGTCCGATCTGAGCGCCGAAACCCAACGTGCGGCGCTGGCGGACTGGATCGCGCTCGATCTGGCCAGCCGCTACCGCGCGCCGTGAACGAACGCGGCGGGCAGCCGGTCCGGCGCGTCGTTAGCGCCACCAATCTTGCCCGCCGCCGCCGCAGCGCATAAGCACGGGGTCACCCGTTTCCTCCAACGAAAGGCCCTGTCCCCATGACCGATGCCCAAGCCGCCCAAATGACCTCGGCCCCCGGTTTCATCGCCGCGCTGGACCAAAGCGGCGGCTCCACGCCCAAGGCGTTGCGTCTCTACGGGATTGAGGAGGACGCCTATGGCTCGGAGGCGGAGATGTTCGACCTGATCCACCAGATGCGCGCCCGCATCGCCCAGGCCCCGGCCTTCACCGGCGACAAGGTGATCGGGGCGATCCTGTTCGAGATGACGATGGACCGGGAGATCGGCGGCAAGCCCTCGGCGCGGTTTCTGTGGGAGGACCGGCGCGTCGTGCCGTTTCTGAAAATCGACAAGGGCCTTGAGGAGGAGGCCGATGGCGTCCAGCTGATGAAGCCCATTCCCGATCTTGACGCCCTGCTTGACCGCGCGGTCGCCGCCGGCATTTTCGGGACCAAGATGCGCTCGGTCATCAATGCGGCCTCGGAAAACGGGATTGCCGCCAACGTGGCGCAGCAGTTCGAGATCGCGGCGCGGATTTCGGCCAAGGGCCTGATGCCGATCATCGAGCCGGAAGTGACGATCTCCATCGCCGACAAGGCGCGCGCCGAGGAGATCCTCCTGGCCGAGCTTACCCGGCATCTCGACGCCCTGCCCGAAGGCCGGCAGGTGATGCTGAAACTGACCCTGCCGGACCAGCCCAACCTCTACAAACCGCTGGTGGAGCATCCCGCCGTGATGCGGGTCGTGGCGCTGTCCGGCGGCTATTCGCGGGACGAGGCGAACGCGAAACTGGCGCAGAACACCGGCGTCATCGCCAGTTTTTCCCGCGCCCTGACCGAAGGTCTGTCGGCCCGGCAATCGGATGCGGAGTTCAACGCCGCCATCGGCAAATCGATCGATACGATCTACGCGGCCTCCGTCGCCGGCTAACCGGGCCCGCGGGTTGGGCGCGCCATTCCCCTCTCGGCATGATGGGACAGGGCCGTGGCAGGGCGGCCCGCTACCGCCCCAGCCGCGCGATCAGCGCGTCCATGTCCAATCCGCCGACGCTTCCGGCCACATGGCCCCGCATCCCGGCCAGCCGGGTCGCGCAAAACCCGTCGGCGACCGCGCCCGGCGCATGGCGCAGCAGGACCGACGCGGTCAGCAGAAGCGCCAGACGCTCCGCATACCACCGCGCCTCCGCCTCCTCCGGCAGGACCGGCCAGCGCGCGCGATGGTCGGCCAGCGCCGCGTCATAGGCCCGGTCGGCGCCGCGCGCGGCCTCCAGTTCCTCGCCCAATGTCGCCGCGGCCAGCCCGTCCCGCGCCAGCGTCCGCAGGATATCGAGGCAGATCACATTGCCCGACCCTTCCCAGATCCCGTTCAGCGGCGCCTCCCGGTAGAGCATCGGCAGGGGCGTGTCCTCCACATAGCCCATGCCGCCCAGCCCCTCCATCGCCTCCACCACCACGCGCGGGCAAAGCTTGTTGTTGATGTATTTCGCCAGCGCCACACCGATCCGGGCAAAGGCGCGATCCTCGGCGCGGTCACCGTCGAACGCGCGCGCCACGCGCAGACCGAGCGCGGTGGCCCCTTCCCAGTCGAGAACCAGATCGGCCAGAAGGCTCCGCATCAGCGGCTGATCGATCAGGCTACGCTGGAACACCCGGCGATGGGACACCCAGTGGTGCAGATGGGTCAGCGCCGCGCGCATCAGCCCCGCAGGCGCCAGCGCCGTGTCCAGCCGGGTGTGATGCACCATTTCGATGATCCGCTGAACGCCCTCCCCCTCCTCGCCGATCAGATGGGCCTGCGCGCCGTGATACTCGATTTCGGCGGAGGCGTTCGCGCGGTTGCCCAGCTTGTCCTTCAGACGCAGCAGATGGATGCCGTTGCGGCTCGTCTCCAGCCAGCGGGGCACCAGAAAGCAGCTGAGACCGCCGGGCGCCTGCGCCAATGTCAGAAACCCGTCGGACATGGGCGCGGAACAGAACCACTTGTGCCCGGTCAGGCGATAGACCGCCCCGTCGCGCTCGGCGCGGGTGGTGTTGGTCCGCACGTCCGATCCGCCCTGTTTTTCCGTCATCGCCATGCCAAGCGTCGCGGCCCGCTTGCCGCCGATCGGGGCAATCGCCGGATCATGCTCCCGCGCGGAGAGTTTCGGCACCCACTCCGCGGCCAGAGGCGTGTTCGCCAGCACCGGGATCGCCGCATAGGTCATCGTCATCGGGCAGCAGGTGCCGGGCTCCACCTGGGAATGGAGATAGACCATCGCCGCATGGCTCAGATGGCTGCCGCCGGTCCATGGCCCGCCCGCGTATCCGGCCGCGAGCCCCGCCTGTAACAAGCGATGATACGCGGGCGCGAAACGCACCTCGTCCAGACGCCGGCCGCCTGCATCGAAGAGCCGAAGTTCGGGGCCCGGATGCTGCGCCTGCCGGGCGATCTCGGTCCAGTCCGGTTGGCTCAACATCTCCGCATAGGGGGCCGCATCCGCATCGGCGTAGCTGCGCAACACCGGATCGTCATGCCAGAGATGCCGTTCGGGCGGGCCCGGCGGCTGATTGGTGACCTCATGGGTCGGCAGATGCGATTGCGGATCGGTCATGATCACCTTTCCCTTGTCATTATAGCGCAACAATCTGTTTTCAAGGGATTCCCTTTTCAAAGCAGATATGCGAATCTCCCCCGTGCAGCGATCCGACAGAGACCGCGCGGCATTGAGGCAACACGATCAGATGACCAAAAAACGCTCCGCTTCCGGGCTGTTGATCCCGATGGTGCTTCTGCTTGTGGGGGCGTATTTCACCTTTTCCGCGGTGCAGGGAAACTATGGCCTGTTCCATCGGATACAGGTGGAGGCGGAAGTGGCGAGCCTGACTGAAGAGCTTGCCATGCTGCGCGAGGAAACCGCCGAGATGGAGATACTGACCCGGCGCATGTCGGACGAGTATCTCGACCTGGATCTGCTGGACGAACAGGCCCGCACCGTTCTGGGGTACATGCGCGCAGACGAGATCGTGTTGCCCTAGCGCGGATGCCCGCCGCACATGGCGCGCCCGGACGGCCACCCGTCCGTCGCACGACGCTTTGACGCAACGTCGAATTCCACTGGTGCAATTCCTCAAATCCTTTGCTAACGATAGTTCAACGCTAAACTATCTGCCCAAGGCTGGAGGAGCCGTTCGCATGGCCGCACGGAAGACAACGGCAAAAACTGCCGCGAAACCAAATGTTTCCGCCGAGGAGCTGCTGGAGTATTACCGCGAGATGCTGCTGATCCGCAGATTCGAGGAAAAGGCCGGCCAGCTTTACGGCATGGGCCTGATCGGCGGGTTCTGCCACCTCTATATCGGTCAGGAAGCGGTCGTCGTGGGCCTTGAGGCCGCCGCCGAGGAGGGTGACAAGCGCGTCACATCCTACCGCGACCATGGCCATATGCTCGCCTGCGGCATGGACCCCAAGGGGGTGATGGCCGAATTGACCGGGCGCGAGGGCGGCTATTCCAAGGGCAAGGGCGGCTCGATGCACATGTTCTCGAAAGAGAAGCATTTCTACGGCGGCCATGGCATCGTTGCCGCGCAGGTGCCGATCGGAGCGGGCCTCGCCTTCGCCGACAAGTACCTTGGCAATGATCGCGTGACCTTCACCTATTTCGGCGATGGCGCGGCCAACCAGGGGCAGGTCTATGAGGCCTACAACATGGCCGAGCTCTGGGACCTGCCGGTGGTTTTCGTGATCGAGAACAACCAGTACGCCATGGGCACCTCCACCAAACGCTCCACCAAATCGCCATCCTACTGGGAACGCGGGGCGGCCTATGGCATCCCCGGCGAAGAGGTGGACGGGATGGATGTGCTGGCCGTGAAGGCCGCGGGCGAAAAGGCCGTGGCGCACTGCCGCGCGGGCAAGGGCCCCTACATCCTCGAAATCAAGACCTACCGCTATCGCGGCCATTCCATGTCGGACCCGGCCAAGTACCGCACCCGCGAAGAAGTTCAGAAAATGCGCGAGGAACGCGACGCGATCGAACATGTGCGCGAGCTGCTCCTGCAGGGCAAACACGCGACCGAGGACGATCTGAAGGCCATCGACAAGGACATCAAGGCGATCGTGAACGAGGCGGCGGAGTTCGCCAAGGAAAGCCCGGAACCGGCGCTGGACGAGCTTTGGACCGACATCTATGCCGATGAGGTCCCGCAGGAGGCGTCCGCATGATGCGTGCCGCCCCGATGCTTGGCCTCGCGCTGGCGGTGCCTGTGGTCGCCTTGGCCCAGAGCACCGATGCCCGCATGGCGTCCTATCTCAACGGGCAGAGCAATGACGGTTCGATCCTGTTCGGATATGAAAACGACGGCTGCACCGCCACCGCGACCATGACCCAGGTCTATTCGGACGGGGCCGAGCGCACGACCCGCACCCCGATCGACTATGCCGGCATCCGCACCGACATCAACGAGATGGGCACGGTCGATACGCTGGAAATCGCGCAGATCAACCTGTTTCTTCGCGACGGCGCGGAGCCGGTGATGGTCGATATCACGCTGACCACGACCGAGCCCGAAACCCGCGCTTCCTGGACCCAGCAGGGCGCGACCTGCTCCGACACCGCCTGCACCATCACGCTCGAACATCCCGCCCGGGACGACGCGCCCTCGGCCTCGCTCGTTGTGGGCGGCCCGATGGCCGGCTCCCGGGCCGAGTTCGTGCTCGACGATATCCGCGCGCTCGCGTCCCGCTGCGCCGCGCCCGACTGAAGGACGACTACCCATGGCAACCGAAATTCTCATGCCGGCGCTCTCTCCGACGATGGAGGAAGGCACGCTGGCCAAATGGCTGGTAAAGGAAGGCGATACCGTCTCGTCCGGCGACATTCTGGCCGAAATCGAAACCGACAAGGCGACGATGGAATTCGAAGCCGTGGACGAAGGTGTCATGGGCAAGATCCTTGTCGAGGAAGGCACCGAGGGCGTGAAGGTGAACAGCCCCATCGCCGTGCTGCTGGACGAGGGCGAGGACGCCGACAGCGCGACCGTGGAAAGCAGCCAGCAGCCGCAGCAGCCGGCGCCGGTAGAAAAGGCCCGGTCTTCCGAGGATGAGCCGGCCGCCGGCATGGACCACCCCGCCCCCGCGACGCCGGCCCAGGCGCGGAAGATGGAACCGGACTGGCCCGAGGGCACCGAGGTGAAGCAGACGACCGTCCGCGAAGCGCTCCGCGATGCCATGGCCGAGGAAATGCGCCGCGACGACACGGTGTTCCTGATGGGCGAGGAGGTGGCCGAGTATCAGGGCGCCTACAAGATCTCCCAGGGGCTGCTGGACGAGTTCGGCGCCAAGCGCGTCATCGACACGCCGATCACCGAGCATGGCTTCGCCGGCATCGGCGTCGGCGCGGCGTTCGGCGGCCTGCGCCCCATCGTAGAGTTCATGACCTTCAACTTCGCCATGCAGGCGATGGACCAGATCATCAATTCGGCCGCCAAGACGCTTTACATGTCCGGCGGCCAGATGGGGGCACCGATGGTGTTCCGGGGGCCCAACGGCGCCGCCGCGCGCGTCGGCGCGCAGCACAGCCAGGATTACGCGGCATGGTACTCCAGCGTTCCGGGCCTGAAAGTGGCGATGCCCTACTCCGCCTCCGACGCCAAGGGGTTGCTGAAAACGGCGATCCGCGACCCGAACCCGGTGATCTTTCTGGAAAACGAGATCCTGTATGGCCGCAGCTTCGACGTGCCGGTGATGGACGATTTCACCGTGCCCTTCGGCAAGGCCCGGATCTGGCGCGAGGGCGGCGATGTCACCATCGTCAGCTTCGGCATCGGCATGACCTATGCCCTGGAAGCGGCCGAGAAGCTGGCCGAGGATGGGATCGAGGCCGAAGTGGTCGATCTGCGCACGCTGCGCCCGCTCGACTATGACACGGTGATCGCGAGCGTGCAGAAAACCAACCGCTGCGTGACCGTGGAGGAAGGTTTCCCCGTGGGCGCCATCGGCAATCACCTGTCGGCCTATATCATGGAAAACGCCTTCGATTACCTTGACGCACCGGTGATCAACTGCACGGGCAAGGATGTGCCGATGCCCTATGCGGCGAATCTTGAGAAACACGCGCTGGTCACCACCGACGAGGTGATCGCGGCGGTGAAGCAAGTGACCTATCGCTGATCGGATGGATGTGCTTGGCAAAACCAAAGACGGAGCGGCCTACCGGGTCGCCGTCGATCTGGACGGCAAGCCGCCGGTCGAACTGTGGGTCAGCGATGCGCTCCTGTCCTCGAAATACGGCCGGGACGCCCGTGTCAGCCACACCGAAGCCTATGAATGGATTGCGGCCAATCAACACGCGCTGGTCGATGCGGCCCGCGTTCTGGCCAATGGAAAGACCCCGCGCGCGCCATATGACGGCCTGGCGCTGGCAGAGGAGAGTTAAGCGATGCCCACCGAAATTCTGATGCCCGCCCTCAGCCCCACGATGGAGGAAGGCACGCTCGCCAAATGGCTGGTCAAGGAGGGCGACGAGGTCAGTTCCGGCGACCTTCTGGCCGAGATCGAGACCGACAAGGCCACGATGGAATTCGAGGCGGTGGATGACGGCGTGATCGGCAAGATCCTCGTCGCGGAGGGCACCGAGAACGTCAAGGTCAACAGCCCCATCGCCGTGCTTCTGGCCGATGGCGAAAGCGCGGACGATATCGGCAGCACCGACAGCGCGCCCAAACCGGCGGAGACGTCATCGGAGACCGCACCGGCGGAGGCATCGGAGCAGACCGCCCCCGCCAAGGGCCATGGCCGTGGCGCGACGGAGGCCACGCCCGCCCCCGCCGCCCCCACATCGGGCGATGGCGCGCGCATCTTCGCCAGCCCGCTGGCACGGCGGATCGCGGCGGACAAGGGCCTTGACCTGGCCGCGATCAAAGGGTCCGGCCCCAAAGGCCGCATCGTGAAATCGGATGTGGAAAACGCCACCGCCGCCCCCAGGGCGGACGCGCCCGCCAGCGCGCCCTCGGCGGCCCCCGCGGCCGCCGCGGCGGCCGGAGGGGCGATGCCCACCGGTCCGGCCACCGAAACCGTGCTCAAGATGTACGAGGGCCGCGAGTTCGAAGAGGTCAAGCTGGACGGGATGCGCAAGACCGTGGCCGCCCGCCTGACCGAGGCGAAACAGACGATCCCGCATTTCTACCTGCGCCGGGATATCCAGCTCGATGCGCTTCTGGCCTTCCGCGGCCAGCTCAACAAGCAACTCGAAGCCCGCGGCGTGAAACTCAGCGTCAATGATTTCATCATCAAGGCCTGCGCCAACGCGCTGCAACAGGTTCCGGCGGCCAACGCGGTCTGGGCCAACGATCGCATGCTGCGGCTGAAACCCTCCGATGTGGCGGTGGCCGTCGCCATCGAGGGCGGCCTGTTCACCCCGGTTCTGAAAGACGCGGAGATGAAATCCCTGTCCGCCCTCTCGACGGAGATGAAGGATCTCGCCGCCCGCGCGCGGGAACGCAAACTGGCACCGCATGAGTATCAGGGCGGCACCTTCGCGATCTCCAATCTCGGCATGTTCGGCATCGACAATTTCGACGCGGTCATCAATCCACCCCATGGCGCGATCCTTGCGGTCGGCGCGGGCGTCAAGAAACCGGTCGTCGGCAAGGATGGCGAACTGGCCGTGGCCACCGTGATGTCGGTCACGCTCAGCGTCGATCACCGGGTCATCGACGGGGCGCTTGGCGCGGAACTGCTGCAAGCCATCGTCGACAATCTGGAAAATCCGATGGTGATGCTGGCCTGATCGCGGGCTTCGGTCGCAAAGGAAGAACCTGCTGCAAAACGGGCGGCGCCGGAACCGGCGCTGCCCGTTTCGATGCCGGCTACCGGTAGTCCGGCTTGCGCTTCTGCATCTGCGCCATCACCGTCTCGATCTGGTTCGGCGCCCCAAGCAACCCGGCCTGAAGGCGCGCCTCCAGCGCCAGATCGGCCTCCGTCTCCCCGGCCCAGAGCGCATCGGCCAGCACCTTCGCCGCGCGCACCGCGTCGGGCGATTTCGCCGCAAGCTCACCGGCAAGGGTCCGCGCGGCGGCCAGTGGGTCCGCGGCCACCCGCGTCACCAGCCCCTCGGCCAGCGCCGCCTCGCCCGACAAGACCTGCCCCGTCATGATCAGCGCCTTGGCCCGGTCCACCGGCATCAGGCGCGGCAGGGACAGGCTGATGCCCATATCCGGGATCAGGCCCCATTTCGCCTCCATGATCGACAGCCGGGCCTCCGGGGCGGCAATGCGGAAATCCGCCGCCAGCGCGATCTGCAATCCGGCGCCGAAACACACGCCCTCGATGGCGGCGATCACGGGCACGGGCAGATCCATCCAGACCTGCGCCGGGCGCTGAAACCGGTTGGCGGTCCGGCCCTCGGGCGGGGCCAGCATCTGGGCCTTCACCTGATCCAGCTTGCCCGCCATCTGCATCAGAACGCCTGTATCCATCCCGGCGCTGAAATCGCCGCCCTCCCCCGTCAGGATGACCGCGCGCAGGTCGTCCCGGTCTGCCAGCGCCTCGCCCAGCTCCACCAGCTCATCCAGAAGCTCCAGCGTGACCGCGTTCTTCTTTTCGGGGCGGTTCAGCCGCAGCTCCACTACCGGGCCCTGTTCATCGATGACGGAAACCAGCGTGCCCATGGATGCTCTCCCCTTGCTACCCGCGACCGAACAGACCGGGCGGCGGGGGCTGGGTCAAGCCTGACCGGGCGTCGCGCTATCGCCGGAACGGGCTGGGCCGCAATCCGGCGCGGGCGCTTTCGACCACTTCATCGACGCGCCTGATGCGGGTCGGCGCGGTTTTGGCGGTCTTGATCCATTCCAGCGTGCCGCGTTTCACACTGCGCGGCCAGCCGTCCCAGACGGGCATCAGCGGCCCCAGAGCCTCGGCAAGATCCTCCGGCACCTCCAGACGCTCCACATCGTCCAGAAACTGCCACATGCCGTTGGCCTCCGCGGCGGCGATCTTCGCCTCGCCCGCCGGCGTCATCCGGCCCTCGGCCCGCATCCGCGCCACGATCTCCTTGTTGACCGCCGACCAGGCCGAGCTTTCGTTGCGGGGGGCCACGCGGTGCTTCATCCGGTCCGCGTCCAGCGCGGCCACCTGCGCATCGACCCAGCCCCAGCACAGCAACTCTTCCACCGCCTGCTCCCATGGCAGGTAATCGGGGTGATGTTTCTTGTAGGTGGCAAGCCAGGCGGTCCTGGCGGTAGCATGGTTCTGGGCCAGCCAGTCACGCAACTCCGCGCGCGACCTGACGGTCACAAGGGGCGTATCCTCCGGCCCGGTCATGCGCGCGGCAGGCGCAGGGCCCGCGTCACCTCTGCGCGCCCGGCCCTCAATGCGCCTGGGCCCAGTTCGCCCCCTGCCCCGCATCCACGGTCAGCGGCACCGAAAGTCGCACCGCCGGGTCGGCGGCCGCCTCCATCACCTCGCGGGCGCGGGCGATCAGATCGTCCACTGCGTTCTCCTCCACCTCGAACAGCAATTCGTCATGCACCTGCAAAAGCATCCGGGCCGGGCACCCCTCGATGGCGTGTTCCATGCGGATCATCGCACGCCGGATCACATCGGCCGCCGTGCCCTGAATCGGCGCATTGATCGCCGCACGATAGGCAAAGCTGGCCTTCGGCCCCTTGGCGTTGATCTCAGGCGTATGGATCTTGCGGCCAAACAACGTCTGGACATAGCCGTTCGATTTCGCGAAATCCCTGGTCGCATCCATGTAGTCGCGGATACCGGGGAACCGCTCGAAATAGCGGTCGATGAAACCCTGGGCCTCGGCCCGGGGAATGCGCAGATTGCGCGCCAGACCGAAACCGGAGATACCGTAGATCACGCCGAAATTGATCGCCTTTGCCTGCCGGCGCACATCCGGCGTCATCTCGTCAAGCGGCACGTTGAACATCTCGGATGCAGTGATCGCATGGATGTCCTGGCCCTCCCTGAACGCCTGTTTCAACGCGTCGATCCCCGCGATATGGGCAAGGATCCTCAATTCGATCTGTGAATAATCAAGCGAGACCAGAACCTTGCCCGGCTCTGCGATAAACGCCTCCCGGATCCGCCGGCCCTCTTCGGTGCGCACCGGAATGTTCTGCAAGTTCGGATCGGTCGAGGCCAGCCGCCCGGTATTGGCGCCCGCGATGGAATAGGATGTGTGGACCCGGCCGGTCTCGGCGTTGATATGGTCCTGCAGGGCGTCGGTATAGGTCGATTTCAGCTTGGAAAGCTGTCGCCAGTCCAGCACCCGCGCGGGCAGATCATGGCCCTGCGCGGCCAGATCCTCCAGCACGTCGGCGCCCGTGGCATAAGCCCCGGTCTTGCCCTTCTTGCCCCCCTCCAGCCCCATCTGATCGAACAGGATCTCGCCCAATTGCTTGGGCGAGCCTACGTTGAACGGCGTCCCCGCCAAGGCATGGATCTCATGCTCCAGCCCGGCCATTTTCTGCGCGAACGCGTTCGACATGCGGCTGAGCGTATCGCGGTCGACCTTGATCCCGGCCATCTCCATGCGCGCCAGCACGGGCACCAGCGGGCGCTCCAGCGTTTCATAGACCGTGGTCACCTGCGCCCGGTGCAAGGCCGGCTTGAACTGCTGCCAGAGGCGGAGCGTGATATCCGCATCCTCCGCCGCATAGGGCGCCGCATCGGCGATGCCGACCTCGGCAAAGGTGATCTGCGATTTGCCGCTTCCCAGGAGGGATTTGATCGGGATCGGCTCATGCCCCAGATAGCGGTCCGAGAGCGTGTCCATGCCGTGCCCGTGAAGCCCCGCATGCATCGCGTAGGACATCAGCATCGTATCGTCGATGGGCGCCACATCCACCCCGTAGCGGGCAAGGATCTTGGCGTCGTACTTCATGTTCTGCCCGATTTTCAGGACCGAGAGATCCTCGAGCATCGGTTTCAGGGCATCCAGCACATCGGTCAGCGGCAGCTGACCCTCGACCCGCTTCTCTCCGCCGAAAAGATCGTCCCCGCCCTCCCGGTGGCCCACGGGAATGTAGCAAGCGCCGCCGGCCTCCGTCGACAGGCATACCCCCACCAGATCGGCAGTCATCTCGTTCAGGCTGGTGGTTTCGGTGTCGACCGCGACATATCCCACCGCATGGGCCCTGGCGATCCACGCCTCCAGCGCGGCCATGTCGCGCACGATCTCATAGGCGGAATGGTCGAACGGCACGGCTTCCGGCGCGCCCTCGGCCACGGGGGCGGGTGTATCGGCGATCTCGGGCGCTTCCACACCCATCTGCTCGGCGATCCGGCGGGTGAGCGTCCGAAACTCCATTTCCGCCAGAAATGCCATCAGCGGGCCCGGCTCGGGGTCCTTCACCTCAAGCTCTTCCAGCGTCACCTCGATCGGTGTTTCCGTGTCGAGCGTTACCAGCCGTTTCGACAATCTGATCTGCTCGGCAAACTCGATCAGCGTCTCGCGCCGCTTGGGCTGCTTGATTTCGTCCGCCCGCGACAGAAGCGTCTCCAGATCTCCGTATTCGTTGATCAGAAGCGCGGCGGTCTTCACCCCGATCCCGGGCGCGCCCGGAATGTTGTCGACGCTGTCGCCCGCCAGCGCCTGCACGTCCACCACCCGGTCCGGGCCGACACCGAACTTGGCCTCGACCCCCTCGGCGTCGATGCGCAGGTTCTTCATCGCGTCCAGCATTTCGACCCCGCCACCGACAAGCTGCATCAGGTCCTTGTCCGACGAAATGATCGTGCAGCGCCCGCCCGCCTCGCGCGCCTGTCGCGCCAATGTGGCGATGATGTCGTCGGCCTCGTAGCCCTCCAACTCCAGACAGGCGAGGTTGAACGCGCGCGTGGCCTCCCGCGTCAGCGGGATTTGCGGGCGCAGATCCTCGGGCATTTCATCGCGGTTGGCCTTGTACTGGTCGTACATGTCATTGCGGAACGTGTGCGATCCCTTGTCGAACACCACCGCCGCATGTGTCGGCGCATCGGGGCCGGTGTTCCCCTCGATCATCTTGTGGATCATGTTGCAAAAGCCGCTCACCGCACCGACCGGCAGACCGTCGGATTTGCGCGTCAGCGGCGGCAGCGCATGGTAGGCGCGAAAGATGAAGGCCGAGCCGTCCACGAGGTGCAGATGATGTCCCTTGCCGAATTTGTCGCCCGCCATTGCCGTCTCCCACGCTGATGCTCTTGGTTCTACCCAAGTGCCGCGCTCTGCGCGACTGCCTTTTTCGGGGACCCGGGCGTCGGCGGGCGGCGCGGCCCGCCGACGCTGCGGTTCAGCCTTGATGCCACCAGAGCGACAGGCGCACCGCATAGGGTGTGGGCGTCCAGATCCCGGCCTCCACGCCGGCGGCGCGCAACATGGTGCCGATCCAGGTGTTGCAGGTGCGAAATATGTGAAACCGCCCCCGCGCCTCCAGAAATCCGTCGGCTTCGGTGAAGCTTGCCCCGGGAACGGGCACACCGGTGGAGGTTGCCGCGATGGCCGCCAGCAGCGCGTCGTATTGCGCCCGCGTCAGGGATATCCGGGCATAGTCGAACCCCGGCGGCACGATGCCCAACGCCTCCACCCGCAGAACCGAGCCGTCGCCGGCGACCGCGCGGGCCAGCGCGGTGCCGGTGATGTCCGCGTAGCTGCCCGCCGTGGTGTAGAACGCCCGGGCGCCCCAACCGACCAGGAAATGCGCCACCAGCGGGTGCCGGACGGGAACGCCCGCGGCCTCCGCGTCAGACAGGGCGGCGCGGCTTTCCGCCGTGGCCGGCAGCAGGAAATCGTAATGGATCGGGCCCCCGATCAGGCCGATCTCGACGCTTTGCGCCCCGTCGCGGGGCATCTCGGCCACGGGCCCCGGGATCAGCGCGCCGATGATCGCTGCGGCCAGATACGCGCAGATGATCAGCACCGGCGCCAGCGCGACGCGGCGCAGCGTCCGCCGCATCAGCCCTTGCCGGTCTGATCCGCGAAGTCCTCATGGATGTATCGCTTGTCGCAATAGCCGCATTCGACCCAGCCCCGGTCGGGCGGGATCTGCAACCAGACCCGCGGATGCCCCAATGCACCCTCCCCGCCGTCACAGGACACGCGCCATTGAGTGACAATCTCGGTTTCGGGGGCATCCTGGGTCATTTTGGTCGTCCTCGTTCTTGCCCGTCGGGGGCTTACAGCCTAAGTGCGGGGTCCATATTGCAGGTTGCCCCCTTTCGGGCAAGCCCGGGGAGGAGGGGCCAGATGTCAGGCAACGCGATCGAGTTGACGGGGCTGCGCAAGACCTATGCGGCGGCCGGCAGCGGCCCGGCGAAAGAGGCGCTGAAAGGGATCGATCTGACAATCCCCCAAGGGTCGATCTTCGGGCTGCTCGGGCCGAATGGCGCAGGCAAATCGACGATGATCAACATCCTGGCCGGGCTGGTCAACAAAACCTCGGGCAAGGTCAGGATCTGGGGCTTCGATCAGGACGTGAACCCGCGCCAGTCCCGCGCCGCAATCGGAGTGATGCCGCAGGAACTGAACCTCGATCCGTTCTTTACCCCGCGCGGCGCGCTGGAGGTGCAGGCAGGGCTATACGGCGTGCCCAAGGCACAGCGCCGGACGGACGATATCCTGCGCCTGATCGGGCTGGAGGACAAGGCGGAGGCCTATGCCAGATCGCTTTCGGGCGGGATGCGGCGGCGGCTGCTTCTGGGCAAGGCGCTCGTCCATCATCCGCAGATCCTGGTTCTGGACGAACCGACCGCGGGCGTGGATATCGAGTTGCGGCAGATGCTCTGGGCCAATGTCCGCCGCCTGAACGAAGAGGGAATGACGATCATCCTGACGACCCATTATCTGGAAGAAGCCCAGGAAATGTGCGACGAAATCGCGATCATCAATCATGGCGAGGTGATCGTCCGCGACCGCACGGACAATCTGTTGGCCCGGATGGATGCGAAGACCCTTGTCATCACGCCCGAGGCGCCTTCGGGCCCGATCGACGTGCCGGGCGGGGTGGAATGCCTGACCCGCGACGACGGCGCGCTGGTGTTCACCTATCACCGGTCGGAAGTCTCCGCCAATGCGATCCTGGAAGCGGTCCGCAAGGCCAGGATCACGATCCGCGACGTGGCGACGGAAGAGCCCGATCTGGAAGACGTGTTCGTGGCGCTGACCTCCACCAACGCCTGATCAGGCCCGCTTCGCCCGGGTCAGGAAGCAGTTGTTGCGCGCGGATCGCACATCGACGAAGGCGACATCGGGATCGCGCAGCAGGGTCTCGCAGCGGCTGGCCACGTCCTCAGCCGGGGTGATCGCGCCGGTGCCGTAGATGATCCGCTCCTCCGCATTATAGGCTTTGACAAGAAAATCCGGCGAATAGGTCAGGAGCTCGGGCGTCGGCCCGTCGCCGGGCGTACAGGCGTCGGCGCAGAGGAAAATCGGGCCGCTTTCCGCGTAGGGGTGCAGAGCGGCGAACGGCCGGTGGTTCAGCACCAGCGCCTCCCGACCGGCGGGTACATTTCGCAGGCAGTGACGACAGGGCATTCCCTGCCCGTCGGAGACCATCCGCTCGGCCGCCATGCCATTGGCATCCGGCGCCCCGGATCTGAGCGCCTCGACATGATCGGTGGGCAGGGCTTCGAAGGTTACGGACATGGCTGTATCTCCCCGATAGGTCGTCATCGGGGCCAGCATGCGGTGCCGGGCCCCCTCGCCGCGACCCGGATGTTGCGCATGCGGTCAGTCGTCGAACAGATTTGGGGTGTCCGCCAGCGCCATGGCCACCTCCCGCGAGCCGCCGAAAAAGCTGTGCAGCACATCGGTGTTCTCCTCGGCCAGGCGATCCTGGCGCAGGCGCAGGTGATTGGGAAAGTCCGCCTCGCGGATCCGGTCCGATTCGTAATCGAACTCATAGCGCAGCGTCGGCAGCAGCCGGTCGACGATCTTTGCCGGGGTTTCCGGCGCCGCCAGCCCCACCCGCTCGGCATGCCCGATCAGATATGCATCGTCGAAGACACACTGGATCTCCAGCAGTTTGACATTGGCCCGGTCGGACATGAAATCCTGCATCAGGTCGAGATTGTTGGGGTCGAGGCAGATGATCATCTGATCGGTGTCGTAATAGTCGAACAGCATCCGCATCACCGCGCGACGGTGGCGGTTGCGCTTGTCCAATGTGCGTTCCAGCCCGCCGAGATGCGGGATGGCGCAGGATGCCTCGTCGAACAGATACTCGATCCCCCTGATCCCGGTCGCGGCTTCGGCGGCATGCAGCAGCCGCTTGGCCACATGCCATTTCTTGCAGACGATCATCATCAGTTCCCGGTCCTGCCCGAGGGTCGATTCCCGCTCCCAGAAGCGCGGCGCGAACCGCCGCCCGATCCGGCCCCGGCCGGTGAGGAACGTGTAAAGCTTCTCGCCATCGCCCGAGATCGCGAAATTCGTTTCGCTGGAGGCCCAGAGCGCGCCAAGCCGGTCTTTCAGAAACGTCGCTTCGGGGCTTATCTTGCGGGCAAAGAGGTAATCCTGACTGATCAGCAGATCGTAGTGATCGTTGTAGAAGGTCACCGGCATCCCGTAATCGGAAAACATCTTGAAGGTCAGCGAGCGCGTCTCGATCTCCACATCGGCCACCAGATGGCGCACCAGCGTCTGAAAAAACGTCTCGTCGGGGATCCAGGTCGTGCGGAAGAACCAGATCACATCCGGGCGCTGCCGGCAGAACCCCAGCACCGCCTCCACCGTGCGGCGGCGCAGGCACCACCACTGGCTTCCGATCATGATTTGCAGATCCTCGGGGATGCTGCGTTCCAGCCCAAGACGCCGTTGCGTGTTGAACAGCAGGTAGAACAGCCACTTGTTCTTCCGCTCGTTGACCAGATGCCGGTAGACCAGACGCTCGCGCCTGAACCCGGTCTTGATCCAGTCGGAGGTGAAGAAATCGAAGCTTTCGATGTAGTCCTTGTCGGCGGCGTCCAGAAAGCGCCGCGCATAGGCGCCCGATTTGATCGACATGCAATCGCCCGACAGCATGTAGAAATGCGTGGCCTTGGGAAAGGCGGCCTCCGCCGCCTCCAGCGCATTCAGGCTGGCCTGCACCAGCGACCATTCCCCCCAGCCGCATTTGATCCGCTTTCTGGCGAAGACGACGCCCGGATTATCCGCCAGCGCCGTGGTGATGGCCACATAGTCCGCCTGGTTGGCACGCCCGTCGAAATGGATCGACACATAGTCGCCCGTCGCGGTCAGACGCTCCGCCTGCCGGATGATGGCAGGCGCATCCTTGTGGCACAGAAGGATGAAGGCGATCTTTGCCATTTCCGAAACAGAAGCCTCAATCTTTCCTTATAGTTGTGCCACTAATACCTGATATCGGTTGAAGAAACCCTAGTTGTTTGCTTTTTCGGTATCAATCAGCGCGCTATAAGGCGTCGAATATCGAGTAGGAGGTGCTCCGCCCATGGGTTTTCCCGGAACCTGGATGACCGAAAGCGAAAGCGTGGTCTATCGCGTGGTGCCCAAATGCGCCTGCTCCACCATCGGCCAGATCATGTATTACTCCGATCAGGGCGCGTATTTCGACGGCGATATCCATGATGCCAAGGCGGGCATCCACAAATGGGCGCTTGAGGCCAGCCAGCCCAAGATCGAAGCGAATGTGAAAGCGCATAAATCCTATGCCTTCACCTGCGTGCGCAACCCCTATACCCGCATCCTGTCCAGCTTTTTCGACAAGATTTGCGGCATTCAGCGCAACGGCAAGCGCTACCGGGGCAACATGGTGCCGCTGCTGATCCAGAAATACGGGATCGAGGTCGGCGGCGATGACGGGAAGGAGGAGTTCGACCAGATCAGGAGCTTCCGGCGCTTCTTGCTGTTCGCGCGCGACACCATCCGCTGGCGGCGCCCGATGGACCCGGATATCCACTGGTCGGCAATGTCGGGCCATATCTCCACCTTCATCGTGAATGGCGGGCGCTACGACCACATTTTCTGGACCGAAAAGTTCAATGACGGGATGCAGACCGTTCTGGATGCGATCCCAATGGCCCATGAGGTCGCGCTGGACGCCGTGCCGCGGTTCAACGAATCCGAAGGGCATGGCCCCAAGCGTGCCCACCCGGTCGAAGACTATTTCGACGATCTGTCGATGCATCTGGTCTATGAGATCTACAAACGCGATTTCCAGTTGTTCCGGTATGATTTCGAGGATCCATCCAACAAGATGCCCATCGGAGAGATCGACCTTGACGAGGTGCACGCGAAACTGGGCGACTAGGCTCTGCGCCGCGGCCCTGATCGCGGCGGGGCCTGTCTGGGCCACCCCGCCGCAGGTCATGACTGTGGAGGATGCGCTGTTCGCGCGCAACGTCGATACGCTGTTTCTGCTGCGCACGATCACCGACAATCACAGGCTGCACATGGTCCGGCAGACCGATACACTCCTGATCCATCGCTCTCTCGCCGGGGGCGACGACCGCGGATTTCGCGGTGTGGCACGAGTGATCGACTTCGGCCCCGATGGCGCGCCGCGTGTCGAGACGCTTCCCCTGCAAGACCCCGCCAACCCGTATGATCTTTTTGCCGCGGCCGATGCCTGACCGCTTGACGCCGGGCGCACCGGCCTGCCCAGCGAGGATGCGCTGACGCTCGACCGGACCGGCCTTGGGTACCGCCCGAACTCCGCTGTCCCCTCCGGGCCCGCCTATCACCTGTCGGCCGGGGATCTGGCCGCGCGGATCGAGGATACGCTGCGCGCCGGCCGGCAGATCCTGCCGCCGCATGCGCTTGGTGGCGGCAACACGGGCCCGGATGCGTTCGATCCCTCCGCCTTCGATCCGGTGGCGGATTGCCGGGCCGATGCCGCGATGCGCCTCTTTCATGCCGACACGGACCCCGCGCTTGTCCGGCTGACATGCGCGGATGAGGAGAGCGGCCAGCGCGCGACGCTCTGGCTGGTCGTCCCGCAACTCTGACGCGCAAAGAGCCTCCCCGCGCGCCCTCAGGATCCGGTCAAGCCCGGGTCGTCAAAGCCCGGCCGCCAGCGCCTCCGCCACCACGGATTTCAGGCTCATGCCCTCGATCTCGGCAAATTCCAGATCGCTCGTCCCGAGATAGCTGTCCTGGTTCCGGGCGGTCCAGCCATTGGTAGCCAGCCGGTAGATGCGCGCGGGATCGATCTCGATTTCGGCGGCGTGAATGAAATCGCCGGTCCGCTGGTCCAGACTGCCGGCCTGATGCTGATTGGCGCGGGTCATGATCTGCGCCAGCACATCGCCCGGCACCTCGGCCACGGCGATGGCCCCGTCGAACCGGATAAACGCGTCGAAATCATAGCGGGTCAGCGGCCCCGCGGCCAAAGGCGCGCCGAAGGTCGTGTGGCCCAGAACCGCCAGATCGGCCTCGCTTGCCGCGCGCACCGCCTCGGCGGCCAGCAGGATCGAGGCTGGCAGATCCAGCGCCGCGGCCCGTTCGGTGATGACGGCGGTATCCTCTGCGGTCAGATGCTCGGCCTTGACCGCCGCGATCGTCTCGGCCAGGGCCGCGTCGCCGCCCATGGGGGCGATCGCGCGCATCTCATGGCTCACGGCCACGCCCTCGCCGGTCCTGCTCAACCCGATCACCGTCAGGTTGCGCGCCCAGGCCCCGCCGTGAAGATAGCTCAACCCGTCGGCCTCATGGGCGAAATCCAGATGATCATGAGCCCCGAGGATCAGCGTGCCCGGCGACAGATCCGGCAGGATCGCCCGATCCGCCAGCACGCCCGCATGGCTGACCAGCACCGGCAGGTCGGCGCCGCCGGTCGCATCGGCGAAGGCATCGGAAACGAAGCCCACGGGATCCAGAAGGCTGAGCGTCTCCCGGGCGGGCGGGCGATAGACGAAGGGGTTGTCGGTTCCCACACCCATCAGCGCGATGTCGATCCCGCCCAGCCCCATCCGGGTTGAGACGGGCGCGAAGAACCGCCCCGTCCGGCGGTCCACCAGATTGCCGATCACCTGCGCGCCCGCGGCCGTGGCGCGGGCCACGAACACGGCCATATCGTCAAGGATCGCGGTTTCATGATTGCCCAGATTGACGACCAGCGGCAGTTCCGCCGCCAAAGCCTCAAGAAACACCCAGTCCGCGCTGGCGCCGGACCGGGTGGCCGCCACATTCCCGCGCTCGAACAGATCGCCGTTGATCACCATGCCCACGGGCACGCCGGCCCCGCGCACGATCCCGCGCACCTCCTCCAGCAGGGCGGGAAGCCGCGCATAGGGCGAATGCAGGTCCGAGATGCTGAGCAGGATCGCATCCCGGCTCTCCTGCGCGCGCGCCCGGGCGGGCAGACCGGCGGCAATCGGGGCGGCGGCCATGGCCTTCAGCACCCAGCGACGGTCAAGGGCCGCGGTAAAACTCTGCATGGGATCGTCTCCGTCACAAAAGGGTATCAAAGATCCTGTCTAGTGAAGGCAGGTGACATCAGTCTGACGTGATTCCTCAGGTTTGTGAAACTTTCATGAAATCTTGCCCCGGTTCGATCCAGATCAACATCCCGTCTCTGTCCGCGTGAGACCTTCGAGAGCAAGGATCAGGACCAAAATCAGGAGCGCAAAGATGTTCGACACTGCTGACACGGACGCCGCCACGACCCCCACCGTCATCCATCCCTCGGGCCGCAATACGGCGCCCTTCATGGAGATCCGCGACCTCAACCTCTGGTATGGAGAGAAACAGGCGCTGATCGACGTGAATTTCGATCTCCATCCCGGCGAGGCGCTGGCCTTTATCGGCCCTTCCGGCTGCGGCAAATCCACCGCGCTGAAATGCCTGAACCGGATGCATGACGACACGCGGGACGTGCGGATCACCGGCCAACTGGTGCTGGATGGCGAAGACATTCACGACCCCGATGTGGACCCACCGCTTCTGCGCCGGCGCTTCGGCTGGGTCGCGCAGAAGCCCAACCCCTTCCCCTCCTCGATCTGGAGCAATGTCGCCTACGGGGCCCGGCTTCACGGGCTGATGCGCGACAAGGCAGAGCTCGAGGGCCATGTGGAAACCTGCCTACGCCGCGCCCATCTGTGGGAGGAGGTGCGGGACGATCTGCACCGCAAAGCGGGCACCGATCTGTCAGGCGGGCAGCAACAACGGCTGTGCATCGCCCGCGCGCTGTCCACCCAGCCCGATGTGCTGCTCATGGACGAACCCACCGGCTCCATCGACCCGATCGCGACCGCCAAGGTCGAGGAACTGGTGCTGGAGCTGAAGGAAAGCAAGGCCATCGTCATCATCACCCATTCGATGATGCAGGCCCGCCGGGTCGCGGACCGGGTGGCATATTTCCATCTGGGCCGGCTTCTGGAGATCGGGCCCACGGAAACCATGTTCACCCATGCCAAGACCCGCGAGGCGCGCGCCTTCATCGACGGGCAGTTCGGCTAGGCCTGCGGGCCCGCAACGCGGGTCATGAGGCCAGATCGCGCTGCCCCTCGGGGTCGGTGACATCGGCGATTGCGGGGCGCGCGGTGCCGTCCATCACCAGTCGCGCGGCCTGGGTGGCCGCGTCCTGGAACGGGCGCAGCACCAGATCGGCACCGGCCAGCCGCATCGCCTCCCCCGTCCTGTCGTTGTGAACGGCCACCGCGACCTTTCCCGCAAAGCCCAACTGGCGCAGGGCCAGCACAAGGGCGCGGCGCGGATCGTCATGGGTGATGCCCGTGTCATGTTCCGGCACCGCCGAAACCGCCCAACGCACGTTCGACAAGGGCAGATGGGCCAGAAATTCCGGGTCGGTCGCATCGCCATAGACCACATCCATGCCCTGATCGCGGGCGAAGCGGACCGCGACCGGATTGAAGTCGACCCCCAGAACGCGCTGCCCCTGCTCCGCCAGTTCGCGGGAGATCGCCATGCCGTAGCGGCCAAGGCCGAACACGATGACATCATGGGCGCGGGTGGGCGCCTCGCTTCGATCCTCCATCGCCCCGGCCGACGCGCGTTCGAACACGCCCAGAACCGGCTCCACCCGGTCATAGAGCTGGTGGGAATAGGTGATCATGTAGGTCGAGGCCGCGATGGTGATCAGCCCGACCAGCGTGACGAGCCCGAGCGCTTCGTCGCTGACATGGCCGATGGAGACGCCCATCGCCATGAAGATCAGGGAGAACTCGCTGATCTGCGCCACGGTCAGACCCGCCAGAAACCCGGTTCGCTTGCGGTATCCCATGGCCCCCATGATCGCCAGTACGATCAACGGGTTGCCGATCAGAACGAAGGCGGAGAAGATCAGCGCGGCGAAGACGCTGGCGCCCAGAACCGACAGGTCCAGCGAGGCACCGAGCGCGATGAAGAAAAACAGAAGCAGAAAGTCGCGCAGGCTTGCCAGACGCGCGGCAATCGCCTCCCGGAACGGGGTGGAGGCGAGCGAGACACCCGCCAGCAGACCGCCCAGCTCCTTGCCGAAGCCCAGATAATGGCCGAGCGCCGCCAGCATCGCCGCCCATCCGATGGCGAAGGAGACCAGCAGTTCCGGCGACCGGGACAGCCGCTCCACCAGCGGGTCGGCCAGATAGCGGATGAACAGCCCGACCGCCACCAGCATCAGCGCGCCATAGCCGAACACGGCCAGCACCTCGGTCCAGGCGCCGTCCTGTCCCGCCCCCACACCGATGGCTGACAGCACGATCATCGCCATCACCACCACCAGATCCTGCACGATCAGGAACCCCAGCGCGATGCGCCCGTGGAGCGAACCCAGTTCGCGCTTGTCGGTCAGCAGTTTCACGATGATGATGGTGGAGGAGAAGGTCAGCGCAACCGCGATGTAAAGGCTCGTGACCCAGCCGAAGCCAAGCGCCAGCCCGATCAGGAAGCCGAAGATCGTGGTGAAGGCCACCTGCCCCAACCCGGTCAGCAACGCCACCGGCCCGAGGGTTCGGACCATGTTCAGATCCAGCTTCAGCCCGACAAGGAACAGCAGCACCGCAATGCCAAGCTCGGCCAGCAGGTCGATCTGGATATCCGAGCGCGCGATGTCCAGAACCGACGGCCCGGCCAGGATGCCCACGGCGATGAAGCTCACGATCAACGGCTGGCGCAGCATCAGCCCGACGAAGCCGACCGACGCCGCCAGCACCAGAAGGGCGGCGATTTCGTAGAAGATATAGCTGTTGAGCGCGTCAGTCATACGTAGCGGCCTCCGGCAATGTTGCGACGATGGCCTGGCTGGATTGGATGCCCCGGGCCTGCCAAAGCACCGCTACCCTGTTACAGAGATTCCGGTCTGCAAGTCATTGCAACAATTGATAGGAAAAGCCTTCCGATGGCTTAGGCAAGCGCGGCGGAGGGTGCCTGCACCAGACCCTGCCCCCGATCGGCGATATCGGTGCCGTCGACGAACCCGTCCCGCGTGGCGCTGGCCAGCATCCGCGCCTCCACCGCCCGGCTGGTCAGCGGGACGCCCGCGCCCGCCAGCGCCTGCCACCAGAGCGCGGCAACGCCGGCCACATGCGGGCAGGCCATGGAGGTGCCGTTCAGCGCCACCAGCCCGCCCCCGGTCGCGGCGGAGACGACATTGACCCCCGGCGCGCTCAGCACCGGGTTGGTGTTGGAAAAGGGCGCAACCGACAGCACGCCGCTCGCCTCGGAAACCGCACCGACGGAGATGACGCCCTCCGCCGCCGCCGGGACGGAGGCCGAAACCTCGAAATCCGGGTTCGTCTCGCGCGCGCTTTCGTTGCCGCTCGCCGCCACAACGACCACGCCGCCATCGAAGGCGGCCTGCGCGCGAAACAGGTCCATGATCCGGTCGAACATGCGCAGGTTCATCCGGTAGGCCTCCAGCGCGATGGAGGTGGCCAGGATCACCGGCATGCCCTCCTCCGCGACCAACCGCTCCGCAAATCCGGGAAAATCGAAGCCGAGCGACATCGAGACCACCCGCACCCGGTTGCTGGAGGCCCATTTCAGCGCATCGAACAGCATCTCCGAACTGCCCGAGCCGTCATCGCCCAGAACCTTGCCGATCAGCGCCGTCCCGACCCCGGGGGCAACGCCGATCCGCGTTCCTTCCACATCCCGGCCGAAAATCGTGCCCGCACAATGGGTGCCGTGACCGTTCGGATCGCCGTCACCATCGCCGGAAAAGTCCCGCTGCTCCAGTTGTACGCCCCGGAACGCCGGATGGGCGGCATCGATGCCGGTGTCCAGCACGGCCACCTTCACCCCCACCCCGTCAAACGGGCTGTCGGCGGCACCGGTCCGCACAACGCCCCATGTGGGCCCATCCCCTACGCCCGGCCCCGGGGTGGCGGAAGCGACCGGGGCCACCAGCCGGGTCGGCATGGCGCGGGCGACGTGAAGCACGCCCGGGTCATGCTCAAGACTGCGGGCCTCGGCGCTGTGCATCTCGGCGGTTTCGAAGACGGGATCGGGCGGGATCGTCGACGCCATGCCGCGGCTGAACGGCTCGGCGCCCGCCCCGGGCACGCCAAAGGGCTGTCCGCGCCGCAGCGCGGTGTTTTCATCGCGCAGGATGATGTAGCGATCCATGATCGGCGCCCCGGAAAATCTGCTTCAAGAACAACGGGCTGCGGCGGCTCTGTGCATGGCGGCCCAGACCCTTGCTAGCAAATCGCGGGGGGCGGACCTAGCCTTCGGTCTGGATCAGCCCCTCTTCGGCGAAGAGCTGCCTTAGCGAGCGATGCGGGCGCGGGCCGATATGGCGGATCACCTCGGCCGCGGCCAGCACGCCCATGCGCCCCGCCATTTCAAGGCTCTGCTCCGTGACCAGCCCGTAAAGGAACCCGGCGGCGAACTGATCGCCCGCGCCGGTTGCATCCACCGGCGTGATCTTGTCCACCGGCACCTCCACCTGCTCGTCATCGCGGCGCAGGATCACCGCCTCGCCCGAGCGGGTGCAGACCAGCGTCGGGCAGACCATCGCCGCCTCGCGCAGGGCCACATCCAGATCGTGGGTCTCATAAAGCGACAGCCATTCGGCCTCGTTGCCGATGACGAAATCCATCTCATCCTCGATCAGCGCCCGGAACCCGTCGCGGTGGCGGTCCACGCAGAACGGATCGGACAGGGTGATGCCCGCCTGCCCGCCGGCCGCCCGGCATGCCGCCGCGGCGGCGAGAAAGGCGGATTTGCCCTTGTCCTTGTCGAAAAGATAGCCCTCCAGAAACAGGAGTTTCGCGGCCCCCATCACGCTTGGGTCCACGTCCTCCTCGCTCAGTTCGGAGGACACGCCCAGATAGGTGTTCATCGAGCGTTCGCCATCGGGCGAGACGAAGATCATCGAGCGCGAGGTCGGCAGATGCTCGCCATTCACCGGCGGGTTCGGAAAATCGGTGCCTTCGGCCACCATGCTGTCGGCATAGAACCGGCCGAGCGCGTCATCCTTGACCCGGCCGACAAAGGCCGTGCTCAAACCCAGCGTACCAAGGCCTGCCAGCGTGTTGGCGACCGATCCGCCCGGCGTCTGGACGCGGTCCGACATGGCGGCGTAAAGCACCTCGGCGCGCTCGCGCTCGATCAGCTGCATGATGCCCTTGGTGATGCCCATATTGTCCAGGAAACTGTCATCGCCATGGGAGATCACGTCGACGACCGCATTGCCGATGCCCACCACGTCATAGGTTTTACTCATAAGGTCTTGTCCTCGAATTGGCACAGATCGCGGATGATGCAGGCCGCGCATTTGGGTTTGCGCGCCACACAGATGTAGCGCCCGTGCAGGATCATCCAGTGATGGGCATGCTGCTGGAATTCCACCGGAATATTGTCTTCTATCGCGCGCTCCACCGCATCGACATCCTTGCCCGGCGCGATGCCCGAACGGTTGCCGAGGCGGAAGATATGCGTATCGACCGCCTGCGCGGGATAGCCCCACCACATGTTCAGGACCACATTGGCGGTCTTGCGCCCCACCCCGGGCAGCGATTGCAGCGCCGCGCGGGAGGACGGCACCTGCCCGTCATACTGCTCCACCAGAATGCGGCTGAGCTTGATGACGTTCTTGGCCTTGTTGCGATAGAGACCGATCGTCTTGATATGGCCGATCAACGCCTCTTCGCCGAGGTCGAGCATCTTCTGCGGCGTATCCGCGATCTGGAAAAGCGCGCGCGTGGCCTTGTTCACGCCTGCATCCGTCGCCTGCGCCGAGAGAGCCACAGCCACGACCAGCGTATAGGCGTTCACATGCTCCAGCTCGCCTTTCGGCTCCGGTTCGGAGGCGCGAAAGCGCGTGAAAATCTCTTGGAGCGTATGATAGTCGAGCTGTTTGGCCATTTCGGGCAACCGTATGGCGCGGCAGAACCGGCACGGCAAGCCCCCCGGATGAATACCGCCAATTCGTTGCGAATTGTCCGCGCTTTGCCCGGTGCGGTTAATCAGGTGATGACGATCAGCCTGTTAGGACGCGGGGCCCGAAAGTCGACCTGGAAAGGCACTGCCATGCCCCGCATTCGTCTTATCGCCTATGATCCTCTGGCTCTCGTCTATGACCGGCGGGAGGCGACATTCGCCCTTGGGGCCGGGTTCGACCCGCGGCGGGATGAGATCGAGATGATCGTCACGCCCGGCGTCCCCGGCGGGCCGTCGCCTACGCCTGTGGCCAGCATCGCCACGCCCGCCGACAGGCCCCGGATCAGCGGCGCGGTCGACGCCACGCCCTATGCACGGCTGCGCGCACCCGACGGAGCGGCGATCTGTCTCGACCGGATCGAAATCGACGGGCGCGCGGTGGGCTATGCAAGCTCCCGGCCGCTTGTGCCGGGCCTCAGCTATGCGGACCTGACCGGCGAAGATGGATCGTGCGCGCCTGCGCACGCCGACAGCGCCGGCTCTCGCGCCACCCATGATCTGCCCGGTTTCGCCTCCGACGCACTGGTGGCGACCGGGGCTGGCCTCCGCCGCGCGGACAGCCTGCGCGAGGGGGACATGGTGCTGACCCATGACAACGGGCTGCAACCCGTTCGCTGGATCCTGCGCCATCGCATGCAAGCGGACACATCCACGACCAGCCCCGGCACGGCTCCGGTGCAGCTTGCCGCCGGTGCGGTGTCAACAGGGCGGCCCGAACAGCCGCTGACCGTTTCGGGCTCTCTGCGGGTCCAGATCCGCGAACCGATGGCCGACTTTCTGTTCGGTGAGCCGCAGGTTTTCGCGCAGGCGGGCCGGCTGGCCGATGGCGGCGCCATTGCCGCGCAGCCGGCAGGCACCTCGGTCACGGTTGTGCAGCTTCTCTTCGACGTCCATGAACTCGTGCAGGTCAACGGGCTCTGGGTCGAAAGTCTCTGGCTGGGCGAACCGACGCTGAAGGCCCTGCCGCCGATGGCGCGGGTCATCGCGCAGCAGATCGCCCGCGGGCTATCCGACCGGCCCTGCCTTGCCCGTCTCGATCTGGCGCCCGAGGAAATCCTCTGCCTCTATCCGCAACGTCAGAGAGCACGGGAAACGCGCGCCAGCGTCGCCTGACACCGGCCATCCGTTTGGCGCAAGAACCGGGTCGCATCAACCGCCACCGCCCCCCTATCCTTGACCAGAGGATGGAGCGTAAGATGAATGAGATGACCCTGCCGGAACCCGACACCGCCTATCACTTCAACGTGGTGCGCCGCGCGATCGACATCATCGATGCGGCACCCGCGCCCGGCCCCTCGCTGGAGGAACTGGCGCGCGCGCTCAAGATGAGCCCCGCCCATCTGCAGCGCGTGTTTTCCAGATGGGTCGGCGTGTCCCCCAAACGCTATCAGCAATACCTGACGCTGGATCATGCCAAGCGCCTGCTGGCCGACCGGTTCACGGTGCTGGATACGGTGGCCGAAACCGGCCTTTCCGGCGGTGGCCGGCTGCATGATCTGTTCCTGCGGTGGGAAGCCATGAGCCCCGGCGACTACGCCCGCGGCGGTGCGGGCCTGACCATCCGCCATGGCTGGTTCGACAGCCCGTTCGGCGACGCGCTCGCCATGGGGACCGAGCGGGGCCTCTGCGGGCTGGCCTTTGCCTCCGAGGTCGGGCGCGAGGCGGCCTTTGCCGACATGTCGGGGCGCTGGCCCAATGCGGCCTATGTCGAAGATCCCACCTCGCTGGCCCCATGGGTCGCCGCCGCCTTCGGCCGGACCGGCGAGACGCGGCTGCATCTGATCGGGGCCCCCTTCCAGATCAAGGTCTGGGAGGCGCTTCTGTCCATCCCCTCGGGGCAGGTGACCACCTATTCCGAGATTGCCGGGGCGGTCGGAAACCCCCGCGCGGTGCGCGCCGTCGGCACCGCCGTGGGACGCAATCCGATCAGCTGGCTGATCCCCTGCCACCGGGCAATCAGGAAATCCGGTGCGCTGGCAGGCTATCACTGGGGCCTGCCGGTCAAGCGCGCCATGCTCGCCTGGGAAACCGCCGCCGAGGACGCCCGGAGCACCGCCTGACCGGGCGGGCCCGGCGAACCGGCGGCTTTCCGCCGTCGCTTTTTTCGATGTTATTGAATAACAAGGCCCTGCTATTGCAGATAGCCAAGGAGGCCCGTGACAGATACCGGGCCAGAAGACATGGGAAAAGGGCAGCTACATGACCATTCGTAAAACCGGCATCGCCGTAACCGCCATCGCCGCATTGGGCCTCACCGCCTGCGTGCCGACCAACACCGACCCGAATGCGAACCGCACCCGGGACGGTGCGATCGTTGGCGGCATCTTGGGGGCTGCGATCGGGGCGCAGGCCAATGACAGCGACCGGGGCATGGGCGCCGTCGCAGGGGCGGCCGTCGGCGCGCTTGCCGGCGCAGGCATCGGCCAGATGCTGGACCGTCAGGCGCGCGATCTGCGGTCGTCGATGGCCAATGACCAGATTTCGATCAACAACACCGGCGAAGAGCTGGTGGTGACGATGCCCGAGGGCATCCTGTTCGCCGTGGACAGCGCCGCCATCCGCCCCGGCCTGCAAAACGATATCCGCGCCCTTGCGCGCAACCTGCAGCAATACCCCAACACCACGGTGGACGTGATCGGCCATACGGACGACACCGGCTCGGCCGCCTATAATCAGGATCTGTCCACGCGCCGCGCCAACGCGGTGGCCGGGGTGATTCTGGAGGAAGGCGTCAGCCCCGCGCGCGTCCGCAGCTATGGCCGGGGCGAAACCGCACCGATCGCCACCAACGCCACTGCGGAAGGCCGCCAGCAAAACCGCCGGGTGGAGATCGTCATCCGCCCGATGAACTGACGCCTCGGCAGGAACGCAAACCCGAACCCGGCCCCCGAACGGGCCGGGTTCGCGCCCGGCGACGTTTCTGCCGGGCATCATTCCCCCATCACAGCCCTAGACAACCCGCCCGTGCTGGTCATATGTTTTGACCAATTGGGAGGGAGGGCCCGGTCGTGCCGTTTCAGCGCATAGAGGCGGAAAAACTGTCCCACTCCGTTGTGCGACAGATCGAGGAGTTGATCCTGCGCGGCATTCTGCGGCCGGGCGAACGGCTGCCGTCCGAGCGGGAGTTGAGCGAACGCCTGGGCGTGTCGCGGCCGTCACTCCGCGAGGCCATCGCCGAACTGCAGACCCGCGGCCTGCTCGCCACACGGGCGGGTGCCGGCATCTATGTTGCCGATGTGCTGGGCAGCGCCTTTTCGGAGGCCCTGATCCGGCTGTTCGCCGCCCATGACGAGGCGGTGTTCGATTATGTCTCCTTCCGCCGGGATCTCGAAGGGCTGGCCGCCGCCCGCGCGGCCGTTCATGGCTCGGACACCGATCTGAAGGTCATCGACACGCTTTACCACAAGATGGAGGCTGCCCATTCCAAGCGGAACCCCTCGGACGAGGCGGAACTGGACGCGGAGTTTCATCTGGCCATCATCGAGGCCAGCCACAATGTGATCATGCTGCACATGATGCGGTCGATGTTCGACCTGCTGCGCGAAGGTGTGTTCTATAACCGCCAGATCATGTTCAAGCAGCGCACAACCCGCGACCTGCTTCTGGAACACCACCGCATCATCAACGACGCGATTCAGGCCCGCGATCCCGAGGCCGCCCGCGCGGCGATCATCACCCATATGAGCTATGTGGAAGAAGACCTGAAGAATCAGCAGCGGGCCGAGAAGAACGAAGAGGTGGCAAGGCTGCGCTACCAGCACGAAAAGGCACGCTAATCCTCCGCCCCGCCCGCGAAGGCATTGCCGCCCTGCCAGTCGCACGGCGCATCGCGCATCTCCAGATGCAGACGGTCGCCGGCATAGGCATGCGCCGCGGCCACCGCGTCGTCCAGTTCGATCCCCAGACCGGGCGCGGCGGGCGCCTCCACGAAGCCGTCCGTGACCCGGGGCCGCCCCGAGACCAGGGCGTCGTGAAAGGGCGTCTCGATCGCCTCGACCATTAGCAGGTTGGGCGTGCTGACGCCGAAATGCACATTGGCGGCCCATTCCACCGGCCCGGCATAGAGATGCGGCGCCATCTGCGCATTGTGGCTTTCGGCCATCGCGGCGATCTTCTTGACCTCCCAGATGCCGCCCGCCCGGCCAAGGGCCGGCTGCAGGATGCGCACCCCGGCGCGCAGAACCGGGGCAAACTCCGCCTTGGTGCAAAGCCGTTCGCCGGTCGCGACCGGGATCGTGCTGGCCGCCGCGACCTCGGCCATGGCGGCCGCGTTGTCGGGGGGAACCGGCTCCTCGTACCAGAGCGGGTCATAGGGCTCCAACGCGCGGGCCAGCCGGATCGCGCCCGCGGTCGAAAACTGCCCGTGGGTGCCGAAAAGCAGATCGGCCCGCCCTCCCACCGCCGCGCGGATCGCCGCGCAATGGGCGACGGATCGGGCGATATCGGACAGCGCGGGCATATGTCCGCCGCGCATCGTATAGGGGCCGGCAGGGTCGAATTTCACCGCCGTCCAGCCGTCATCGGCCAGGGCCGCCGCGGCCTCGGCAGCCATATCGGGGCTGGTCCAGAAGGCGCGCGGATCGTGGTGATCCATCGGGTACAGATAGGAATAGGTGCGCAGACGGTCGTTCATCCGGCCCCCGATCAGCGCCCAGACCGGCCGATCCCGCGCCTTGCCCAGAATGTCCCAGCAGGCCATTTCCAGCCCGGAAAACGCGCCGATCACGGTCGGATCGGGCCGCTGCGTGAACCCGCTTGAATAGGCCCGGCGGAACATCTTCTCGATATCTTCGGGGCTTTCGCCCTCCATGTGCCGCGCAAACACGTCGCCGATGACCGCGCGCATCGCCTCCGGCCCGACAGCCGCGGCATAGACCTCCCCCAGTCCGGTGATCCCGCAGGCGGTGGTGACGCGGACAATCAGCCAGTAGCGCCCGCCCCAGCCCGGCGGCGGCGGCGCGACGACAAACACCTCAAGATCGGCGAGTTTCATGGCGGGCTCTCCTTTTTCCGGGGCCGGGAGGGCCGACCAGATCACGTTTCGCCGAACGGGTCCAGTTGACCCGGCCCAGCCATCGGCGGGCCCGGCGCGGCGGCCTTGCGATCCGGTCCGGCCGCGCGCCCGTCACCCGGGCAGGGCCTGATCCGCCGCCAGTCCTGCGGGGCCGGTGCCGCCCGGGGATGCGCCCCGAAACACGATGACATTGCGCCGTGCCTTGCCGCTTCTGGTATCGGCGATCGCCTCGTTGATCTGGTCCAGCGTCCACCGCCCGGTCACCAGCTCATCAAGCTTCAGACGGCCCTGCCCGTAAAGCTCGACCATCCAGGGGATATCGCGTTTCGGGACGACCTCCCCCATCAGCGAGCCGCGCATGCCCTGCCCCGTCGCGGCAATGATCACCGGTTCGTAGCTGACCGTGTCGCCCGAATGCGGCATGCCGACCGCATAGACCGTGCCTTTCGGCGCCAGAAGCCGCATCGCCACGTCATAGGCCGGGATCGCACCGACGGAGACCAGCACATGATCGGCGCCGCGCCCGCCGGTCAGCGCCCGGATCGCCTTCCACGGCTTCGGCTCGCTGGCCAGCACTCCGTCGGTGGCTCCGAATGCCCTGGCATCCTCCAGCTTCGACGGCTCCAGATCCATCGCGATGATCCGTGCCGCGCCTGCGATCCGGGCCCCCTGGATCGCGTTCAGGCCCACACCGCCCGCGCCGATCACCACCACGTTCTGCCCCGGGCGGATCCCGGCGGTGTTGACCGCCGCGCCGACGCCCGTCGGCACCCCGCAGGCCAGAAGGCATGCCGCCTCCGGCGCAAGCCCGCCCACATCCACGACCTGGCTCTGGTCGACCACCACCTTTTCCGCGAAGGCCGCGCATTTCAGCCCCTTGACCAGCGCGCGCCCGTCCGCGCCCGTCAGGCTTGGCGGCACCGGTGCGGCGGAACTGCAATAGACCGGCGCGCCCGAGGCACAATCGACGCAAGTGCCGCAAGCGCGGATCAGCGTCACGATCACCCGTGCGCCAGCCTCCAGACCGGTCACGCCGGGCCCGATGCCGGTGACGATCCCGGCAGCTTCATGGCCATAGACCGCCGGCAGGCCGCCGCCCCATCCGCCGTCGATATAGGAGATGTCGGAATGGCAGATCGCCACCGCCTCCAGCGTCACCTCCACCTCGCCCGCGGCGGGCGCGCGCAGGGTAACCTCCTCGATTTTCAATGGTTCGCCAAAGGCATGGCAGACGGCCGCGCGGATGAGTGTCACCGATGAATCCTTCTCGCTTTCGGGCAGAGTGCGAAGGGTTTCACCCGCCCGCAAGCCCATTCGCGGCGTGCAAGGTCCGTTTGCGCCACCACGCCCCGCTTGCGGCACGGGCCGATCTGTCCGACAAAGCCCCTGAGGGAGGATCACATGAACAGCATCCAGCTTGGCGATATCCATCTGCATGTGCGGCAGGATGGCGACCCGAACGGCCCGCCGGTGGTCTTCGCCAACTCGCTCGGCACCGATCTGCGGCTTTGGGACGATGTGGTGGCGCGGCTTCCGCAAAACCTGCGGATCATCCGCTATGACAAACGCGGCCACGGGCTGTCGGCCTGCCCGCCAGCGCCCTATTCCATGGGCGCACTGGTGCGCGATGCGGAGCAGCTTCTCGACGCGCTGGAGGTGCGCGACTGCGTGTTCGTGGGCCTTTCCATCGGGGGCATGATCGCGCAGGGGCTTGCCGCCAAACGGCTCGATCAGATCCGCGCGGTCGTCCTGTCGAACACCGCCCCCAAAATCGGAACGCGCGAGATGTGGCATGAGCGGATCGCGATGGTGGAAAGCCAAGGTCTTTCGGCCATGTCGGACACCATCCTCCAACGCTGGTTTTCCCCGGCCTTTCGGGAGAGCGCGGCGGTTCTGCTCTGGAAACGCATGGTCGAAACCACACCGGCGGCAGGCTATGCGGGGTGTTCCGCCGCGATCGCGGGGTCCGACTTCTACACCACCACGGCGGCGCTGCGCCTGCCCGCGCTGGTGATCGCGGGGTCCGAAGACGGCTCCACCCCGCCCGATCTGGTGCGCGAAATGGCCGGGCTCATCCCCGGCGCGCGGTACGAGCTGATCCGGGGGGCGGGCCATCTGCCATGCGTGGAAAAGCCCGACATCTACACCGGCCATCTGGTTGATTTCCTGACCGGTCTGGGCGTGATCGAGGGCGGACTATGAGCATTTCTCCCTTCGACAGTGCGCTCTACCGCGATCTGTTCACGGATCGCGAAACCTCGAAACTGTTCACCGACAGCGCCGAGATCCGCGCCCTGCTTCTGGTCGAGGGGGCGCTTGCCAAGGCTCAGGGCGCGCTTGGCATCATCCCGGCGGCGGCGGGCGACGCCATCCACCGCGCCAGTCTGGAGGTTCAGATCGACCCCTCCGCCCTGTCCGCCGACACGGGCCGGAACGCGGTGCCGATCCCTGCGTTGGTTGCCGCCTTCCGGGCCGAAATCGGCGACCGGGATGCGGCCCAATACGTCCATTGGGGGGCCACGTCGCAGGATATCGTCGACACCGGCCTTATCCTTCGGCTGCGCCAGGCGCTGGTGCGGATGGAAGGTGAAATATCCCGCCTTTGCAAGGCGTTGTCCGTCCATGCCCGGCGGCATGCGGAAACGCCGATGGCCGGCCGCACTTATGGCCAGCGGGCGACGCCCACCAGTTTCGGCATGGTGGCGGCGGGCTGGGGCCATCCGTTTCTGGCGCATCTGGATCGCCTCGATCAGTTGCGCACGCGGCTTCTGACGGTCTCGCTGTCCGGGGCGGCGGGCACGGGCGCGGCCCTCGACCCCGAACTGCCCGCCCTTCGCGAGGCGCTGGCAGAGGCACTTGGCCTCGCCGCGCCGCACGCCTCATGGCACAGTCAGCGCGACCGGATCGCGGAGCTTGCGGGCTGGCTGACGCTGGTCGCGGGCTCGGCCGGAAAGCTGGGCGAGGACCTGATCCTGCTGACCCAGACCGAGATTGCGGAAATCTCCCTGGCCGCCGCCGGCGCCTCCTCGACCATGCCGCAGAAGCAGAACCCGGTCGGCCCCTCGGTTCTGGTGGCGCTGGCCCGGCATGTGGCCGCACTCAACACCGCTATGCAGGGCGCGATGCTGCACCGGCAGGAACGGGACGGCGCGGCGTGGCTTTGCGAATGGCTAAGCCTGCCGGCCATGGTGGCGGGGGCCGCAAAGGCCCTGGCACTCGCCGCCGATCTGGCCGAAACGCTGACGCCGGACACCGCGCGCATGGCCGCCAACATCGCCGATCCGCTGGAGCTGATCCATGCGGAAGCGTACAGCTTTCTGCTTGCGGAGCGGATCTCCAGACCCGAAGCCCAAAGCGCGATCAAGGCATTATGCGACGAAGCTCAGACATCCGGCGCGCCGCTTGGCGATCTGGTGGCCCGCGACTTTCCCGATCTGGACCCTGCCGCCGCGCGCGATCCGCGACGCGCGCTTGGCCACGCCCCCGCCGAGGCGCGCGCCTATGCAGCGGCCGCGGACCGGCGGTTTTCCTGAGCAAATCCCCTTGGGGATGGACAGGCCAGGGCGGGCCCGATAGGTAAATGCGCTGTCCAACGCGGCGGCAGAACCGGATTTTCCCATGCGCAGCCGCCTGCCTGTCATCTTCATTCTGATCACCGTCGCCCTCGACGCCATCGGCATCGGGCTGATCCTGCCGGTGATGCCGGATCTCATCCGCGAGGTTCGCGGCGCCGATCTGGCGAATGCGGCCTTGTGGGGCGGGATCCTGTCGGCCGCCTATGCGGTGATGCAATTCGGCTTTTCGCCGACCCTCGGCAATCTCAGCGACCGGTTCGGACGCCGCCCGATCCTGCTCGTCTCGATGGCGGTCATGGCGCTGGATTATGCGGTGATGGCGGTTGCAGGCACGATCTGGCTGCTGCTGGCGGGCCGCATCGTCGCGGGCATCGCCGCGGCCACCCATGCCACCGCGCTGGCCTATATGGCCGACATCACGGAGCCGGAGAAACGGGCGCAGAACTTCGGCCTGATCTCGGCAGGCTTCGGCGTCGGCTTCATTCTTGGCCCGATCCTCGGCGGTCTGCTTGGTGGGCTGGACCCGCGCGCGCCCTTCATCGCCGCGGCCTGTCTCGCCGCGCTCAGCTTTGTCTTCGGCTATGTCGTTCTGCCCGAATCCCTGCCGCCCGAAAAGCGCCGCCCGCTCCGCTGGCGCCGGGCCAATCCGCTTGGCGCGTTGCAGCATGTGGGCGCCCTGCCGGGTGTCAGGCTGCTGCTGATCGTGATGCTGGTCTACCAGATTTCCAACTTCGTTTATCCCGCGGTCTGGGCCTATTACACCCAAGCCGCGTTCGGTTGGGGCACCGGCAAGGTGGGTCTGTCGCTTGCGCTTTACGGTCTGGCGATGGCCGTGGTGCAGGCGGGCCTGATCCGTCTCATCCTGCCCCGCCTGGGCGAGGTCCGCGCGGTCTACTGGGGGCTGATCCTGAACATGATCTGTCTGGTCGCCTACGGTCTGGCGAGCCAGGGCTGGATGATCTGGGCGCTGATCCCGATCTCGGCCATCGGCGCGATCGTGGCCCCGGCCATGCAGGCGGTGATGTCGCGGGCGGCGGGCGCGGACCAGCAGGGCGAATTGCAGGGCGTCCTGTCCTCCATCGCGGCCCTGTCGATGATCCTGTCGCCACTGATGATGACGCAGGCGTTTTTCTGGTTCACCCGCGATGGCGCGGATCCGGTGCTGCCCGGCGCGCCCTTCCTGCTGTCGGCGGTTCTGATGTCGATGTCCTTTGCGATCTTCGCCATCGGCCTCAGCCGCAGGCGATCTCAGGCCGCCTCCGACAAGACCTCGCTGTAAAGCGCCAGATCCACATTCCCGCCCGAGGCCGTGGCGATCACCGCATCGCCCTCCAGCGCATCGCCATGGAACAATGCTGCGGCAAGGGCCACCGCGCCGCCCGGCTCGATCACCAGCTTCAGCCGGGCGGCCGCCAGCCGCATCGCCGCGCGCACCTCGGCATCGCTCACCACCAGCCCGGGGCCGCAACGCGCGGCCATGATCGGGAATGTAATCTCCCCCGGCGATGGTGTGAGGATCGCGTCGCAAAACCCTGTTTCCGGGCCGCTATTCCGGACGATGCCGCCCGAGGCGAGCGAGCGCGCGGTATCGTCGAACCTCTCCGGCTCCACCGGTCTCACCCGCATCCGCGGCGCGCGCGCCTCCAGCGCCAGCGCGATGCCCGAGGTCAGGCCACCGCCCCCGCAACAGCTCAGCACCTCCGCCTTGGTCACGCCCTGTTCCGCCGCCTGTTCGGCAATCTCCAGCCCGCAGGTGCCCTGCCCGGCGATGACCAGCGGTTCGTCATAGGGCCGGATCAGGGTCAGCCCCCGTTCGGCCTGCAGACGCGCACCGATCTCCTCGCGCTTTTCACGCCCGGCGCGGTCGTAGAGCACGACCTCGGCCCCGAAGGCGCGGGTATTGTCGATCTTCAGCGCCGGCGCATCCTGCGGCATGATGATGGTGGCCGGCACGCCGTGAAGCTTTGCCGCCAGCGCCACGCCTTGCGCGTGATTGCCCGAGGAAAACGCCAGAACCCCCGCCCGGCGCCGTTCGGGCGCAAGACCGGACAGAGCCGACCACGCCCCGCGAAACTTGAAGCTGCCGGTATGTTGCAGGCATTCCGCCTTCACCAGAACGCGCCGCCGGGCGATCTCGTCCAGAAACGGGGAGGACAGCAAGGGCGTGCGCCTGACATGGCCCCGCGCCCTGTCAGCCGCGGCCTCTATCATTTTGATATCACTCATGAAACAAGATTCAGAAATTCGGAGATCAGGGCGACTGTGCCGGGCTCGTCCAGAAACGGCACATGGCCCCTGTCCGGGATCTCGGCCACCAGCATGTCCGGCCGCCTGCGGCGCATCTCGGCGGTGGTCTGCCGTGACAGCAGGTTGGAGTTCGCCCCCCGGATCAGCGCAAGCGGCAGCCCGTCCAGCGCATCGAAGAGCGGCCAGAGGTCCGGCGCCGGCTGCGTGGTGTCGAAGGCGGGGGCCACGGCCTCCCGCAGGCGCGGATCATAGCGCAGATGCAGCCCATCCTCCTCCTCCCGCCAGATCCGCCGCGCCATGTCCACCCATGTGGCGGGCGGGACGTTCCGGAAATCCGGCGCATAGCTTGCAGGCAGGGCCGCCGCGCCTTCGGCCAGCGTGGCAAATCCGGGGCGTCGCCCGATGTAATCCATGATCGCGTCCAGCCCGCCGGGCTCGATCACCGGGCCCACATCGTTCAGCACAACGCCGGAAAGCCGCTCCTTGGCTGTCGCCGCCAGCATCATCGCCACCAGCCCGCCGCGCGATGTGCCCAGAATGGCCACCTTGTCCAGCCCCAGATGGTCCAGCAGGGCCAGCACGTCGCGCGCTTCCTGCGGGACGTTGTAGCTCATCGGGTCGGGGGCGTGATCCGATGCGCCGCGCCCCCGGAAATCCATCCGTATGATGCGCGCGCGCTCCGAAAAGGCCGCCACCACCGGCTCGAAATCCTCCATGTTCCGGGTCAGCCCGGGCAGGCAGACCAGCGGCGCCCCCGCCCCCCGATCCTCGTAGGCGAGACGCAGGCCATCGTCGGACACCGCATATCGGATCATGCGGGATCGGCCCGGGCCACGTCGGGCACGCAGCGCAGATCCCGCGCGGTCTGTCCCGGCTTGCCCGACAACCTGTCCACCGGCTCCCCGGCGCGGTTCACCCAGAGCACCCGGAACCCGTAGGAGGCCGCCGCGGCGGCATCCCACCCGTTCGACGACACGAACAAAACTTCGTCCTTGGAGACATCCAGATGGCGGCCCACCAGCGCATAGACCCGCGCATCGGGCTTGAAAACCCGCTCCTCCTCGACGCTCAGCACCGCATCCAGCAGATCGCCGATCCCGGCGCTGTCCACCGCGCCTTCCAGCATCTTGGGCGATCCGTTCGACAAAATCGCCGTCTTCATCCCGTTGGCTTTCAGCCTGGCCAGCGTTTCTGGCACTTCAGGATAGGCGGGTAAGGTCCAGTAAAGGCCCAATAATCGCTCCCTGAGTTCCGGATCGGCCTGATCGGTCACATCCAGCGCCCAATCCAGCCCGTCCTGCGTGATCTGCCAGAAATCCACGTGGTCGCGCGCGATCGTGCGGATCCATGAATATTGCAGCTGCTTGGCCCGCCAATGGCTGGAAACCTGCTGCCAGACCGCGGCAAACCCTTCCAGCCCGTCTTCCTCCGCCAGATTTCTCGCAGCGGCATTTACGTCAAATAATGTCCCATACGCATCGAATACACAGGTTGTAACCGGCATGGCATCGCCTTCCTGTTTTGGTGGCGCCATCGTGACACAGGCCGCCTCTTCCGACAATTCTCAACAGCAATATTTACTTAGGTCGGAATTCGGCTAGGCTCGGGGGATGATCGCGACGCGGATCGCGGCGCACAAATTCCCCCCGACAAGGATGTCATATGACAAAGGTTACCCTAGGCACTTCGGTATCGTTCCACTACACCGGAACCCTCGACGACGGGTCCGTCTTCGACAGTTCGGACGGCCGCGACCCCCTGCAATTCACCATGGGCGAAGGTGAGATCATACCGGGGTTGGAGGCCGCCTTCGAGGGCATGAGCCTCGGCGACAGGAAAACCGTCACCGTCCCCGCCGATCAGGCCTATGGCCAGCATATCGCCGATGGCGTCCAGCAGGTCCCGCGGGAGGCCATTCCCGACGATATCCCCTTGGAATTGGGCACAAAACTGCAATTGCAGACGCCAGAGGGGCAAACCATGGTCGCCGCGATCACCGAGGTGTCGGACACCCATGTGACGCTTGATGCGAACCACCCGCTGGCCGGTCAGGATCTGACCTTCGCGGTGCATATCGTGGCGCTTGGCTAGGGCGCTAAAGGTTCTCGGGCTGCATCATCCCGAGCACGTGATAGCCGCCATCCACGATAATGATCTCGCCCGTGGTACAGGCCCCGTAGTCGGAGGCGAGATAAACCGCCGTGCCGCCGATCGCCTCCAGGGTCGCGTTGGCGCGCAGCGGGGCGTTCGCCTCGGTCGTCTTGAAGGTCTTTCGCGCCCCGCCGATCGCGGCGCCAGCCAGCGTCTTCATCGGGCCCGGGCTGATCGCGTTCACGCGAATGCCCTCGGGGCCCAGATCGTTGGCCAGATAGCGCACCGCTGATTCCAGCGCCGCCTTGGCCACACCCATCACGTTGTAGAACGGCGTGACCCGGTTCGATCCCTGATAGGTCAGCGTCAGGATCGTCCCGCCATCGGGCATCAGAGCCGAGGCCCGCCTGGCCACGTCGATCAGCGAGTAACAGGAGATGGTCAGCGAGGTCTTGAAATTCTCGCGCGTGGTGTTGATGAACCGGCCCGTCAGCTCGGATTTATCCGAAAACGCAATGGCATGGACCACGAAGTCGATACTGCCCCAGACCTCTTTCAGACGCTCGAAACAGGCGTCCATCGAGGCGTCATCGGTCACATCCACGTCGATCAGAAGATCCGAGCCAAGCGATGCGGCAAGCGGCTCCACGCGTTTGCCGAACGCCTCCCCCTGATAGGAGAAGGCCAGTTCCGCCCCTTCCGCATGCATCGCCCGCGCGATGCCCCAGGCGATGGAGCGCTCATTGGCGACCCCCATGATCAGCCCGCGCTTGCCCCTCATCAATTCCGACATTTTTTTATCCGTTGTATTTCGACAGCAACATCGAGCCGTTGGTCCCGCCAAACCCGAAGGAATTGGTCATGACCGTGTCGAGCCCCGCATTTTCGACCAACGCCGTGGCGATCTCGGAAGGGTCAAGGGCCGGATCGAGGGTCTCGACATTGATCGACGGCGCGATGAAATCATGCTCCAGCATCAGCAGGCAGAAGGTCGCCTCCAACGCTCCTGCCGCACCCTGCGCATGCCCCGTCATGGACTTGGTGGAGGAAATCGGCGGCGTCTTCCGCTGGCCGAACACCCGCCGCACGGCCTCGACCTCGCCGACATCGCCCACCGGCGTGGAAGTGCCATGCGCGTTTATGTAATCGACCTTGCGACCCTCCGGCAGGGTCTGCAGCGCCAGCCGCATCGCCCGTTCGCCGCCTTCGCCCGAGGGCGCGACCATGTCATGCCCGTCGGATGTGGCCGCAAACCCGGTGACTTCGGCGTAGATCCTGGCGCCACGCGCCAGCGCGTGCTCCAGTTCTTCCAGCACAAGGATCGCGCCGCCGCCGCCGATCACGAACCCGTCGCGATCCGCGTCGAATGCGCGGCTGGCGCGTTCGGGCGTCTCGTTGAATTTCGAACTCATCGCGCCCATGGCGTCGAACAGGCAGGAAAGCGTCCAGTCCAGCTCCTCCGCGCCGCCTGCGAACATGACATCCTGCTTGCCCATCATGATCTGCTCGGCGGCCGCCCCGATGCAATGCAGCGAGGTGGAGCAGGCGGAGGTAATCGAATAGTTGATCCCCTTGATCTTGAAAGCCGTGGACAGATTGGCGCTGATCGTTGACGACATGCATTTGGGCACGGCGAACGGCCCGATACGCTTGGTCGCCTCGGTCTTCAGGACGGTCTGATGGGCCGCGAACATGGCGCTGGTCGACGGCCCGCCGGAGCCCGCGATCAACCCGGTTCGCGGCGTGCTGACCGTGCTTTCCTCAAGCCCTGCATCGGCGATGGCCTGCGTCATGGCGATATGGGCATAGGCCGCGCCCGGCCCCATGAACCGGAGCGCGCGCTTGTCCACATGCTCGGTCACGTCGATTTTCAGCGTCCCGGCGATCTGGCTGCGGAACCCGTGCTCGGCCATTTCGGGCGAAGCTTCGATGCCGGATTTGCCCGCTTTCAGCGCGGCGGTGACCTCGTCGGCCCCGTTTCCGATCGGCGAGACAATTCCCAGACCTGTAACAACCACACGGCGCATGAACGCACCCTCCCTCGCAAACTCAGCTTTCCGACAACGCGACCTTCATATCCTTGACCTGATAGATCACTTCTCCGTCAGCCTCCACCCGTCCATCGGCCACTCCCATGGTCAGGCGTCGGGTCTGGATCGCCTTGGTGAAATCCACGAAATACGTCAGCATCTTGCGATCGGGCCGGACCATGCCGGTCAGCTTCACTTCGCCCACGCCAAGCGCATAGCCGCGCCCCTGCCAGCCCCGCCAGCCCAGATTGAACCCGGTCAGCTGCCACAACCCATCCAGCCCCAGACAGCCGGGCATGATCGGATTGCCGGGAAAATGGCACTCGAAAAACCACAGATCGGGGGTGATATCGAACTCGGCCCTGACATGGCCCTTGCCGTGTTCGCCGCCATCGCCGGAAATGTCCGTGATCCGGTCCATCATCAGCATCGGCGGTTCCGGCAACTGGGCATTGCCCGGCCCGAACAACTCGCCCCGCGCGCATTGCAGCAACGCATCTTTGTCAAAGCTCGTTGGAAAATCCGCCATATGTCCCTGCCTGCCGCTATATGTAGCATTCTCAGATGCGTTTGCTTCTTTGTCCCTATCATTGGGGCGGCAAAGCTGGCAAGTGCGGGCCGTTTGGTCACAGATCGCGGAACTGTGGGCAAAACCGTTTGAAAAACGGGGGCCAAACGCCATATATATATGCTGAAACGCCAGGAAAGACCCCGCTTATGACCCCTGAAGCCCTTGAACGCGGCACCAAATGGCTCGCTCAGGCCGATCTGCGGCCCACGCGGCAGCGTCTGTCTCTCGCCTCGCTGCTTGTGGGGGACGGTCAGGATCGGCATGTGACGGCGGAGGGGCTGCATGCCGCGGTGTTGGGCACTGGCGACAAGGTTTCGCTGGCCACGGTCTACAACACGCTCAAGGCGTTCTGCGACGCGGGCCTGATGCAGGAGGTCACGGTCGACGGGTCGCGGTCCTATTTCGATACGCGGATGGACGATCACCCGCATTACTACTGGGAAGATGACGGAAGGCTGACCGACGCGCCCGCCTCCCAGTTGAAGATCACCTCCCTGCCGACCCCGCCCGAGGGGCACGAGATCGCCAAGGTCGATGTCGTCATCCGGCTCCGCCGCAAAACCTGATCATATCCGGGCAGGATCTGCCGCTTCGGTGTAATCCCGCCCCGGCCCGCGCCTGAGCGTTTTGCACTGGCCTTTGCGCCCGCAGCATTGTAACGCCCTGCCAACTCCACTTTTATCCAAGGCCGTTCCCTCATGGACCTCCGCAATATCGCGATCATCGCGCATGTCGATCATGGCAAAACCACGCTTGTGGACGAACTGCTGAAGCAATCCGGCGCATTCCGCGACAATCAGGCCGTGGCCGAACGCGCGATGGACAGCAACGATCTGGAACGCGAACGCGGCATCACCATTCTGGCCAAGGCCACCAGCCTGGAATGGAAGGGCATGCGCATCAATATCGTCGACACGCCCGGCCATGCCGATTTCGGCGGCGAGGTGGAGCGGATCCTGTCGATGGTGGACGGGGTCGTGCTGCTGGTGGATGCGGCCGAAGGGCCGATGCCGCAGACCAAATTCGTGACATCCAAGGCGCTGGCGCTTGGCCTGCGCCCGATCGTGGTGCTGAACAAGGTCGACAAGCCCGATGCCGAACCGGACCGGGCCCTAGACGAATGTTTCGATCTCTTCGCCAATCTCGGCGCCGATGACGATCAGCTCGATTTTCCGCATCTCTACGCCTCCGGCCGCGCCGGTTGGGCCGATGACACGCTCGACGGCCCGCGGAAGGACCTGACCGCGCTTTTCGATCTGGTGGTGGCCCATGTGCCCGCCCCGAAACAGATCGCCCATGACAAGGAGCCGTTTCGCATGCTGGCGACGACGCTCGGCTCCGACCCGTTCATCGGCCGCATCCTGACCGGACGGGTCGAAAGCGGCACGCTCAGAACCGGCGAAACCGTCAAGGCGCTGTCCCGCGACGGCGAGAAGGTCGAACAGTTCCGCGCGACCAAGATTCTGGCGTTTCGCGGGCTTGGCCAGCAACCGATCGACATCGCCGAAGCAGGCGATATCGTCAGCATCGCGGGCATGTCCAAGGCCACCGTGGCCGACACGATCTGCGATCTTTCGGTGACAGACGCGATCCCGGCGCAGCCCATCGACCCGCCCACGATCACGGTCACCTTCGGCATCAATGACAGCCCGCTGGCCGGCAAGGACGGCAAGAAGGTTCAGTCCCGTGTGATCCGCGAACGCCTGATGAAAGAGGCGGAATCGAATGTCGCGATCCGCGTCACCGACACCCCCGGCGGCGAGGCTTTCGAAGTCGCGGGCCGTGGCGAATTGCAGATGGGCGTCCTGATCGAAAACATGCGCCGGGAGGGGTTCGAGCTGTCGATATCCCGGCCACAGGTGCTGTTCCTCGAAGAAAACGGCGAGAGACTGGAGCCGGTCGAAGAGGTCACGATCGATGTCGACGACGAATACACCGGCGCCGTGATCGAAAAGCTGACAGGCCCCCGCAAGGGCGAATTGTCGGAGATGAAACCGGCGGGCGCGGGCAAGACGCGGATCGTGGCGCTTGTGCCCTCCCGCGGTCTCATCGGCTATCACGGGGAGTTTCTGACCGATACCCGCGGCACCGGCGTTCTGAACCGCGTCTTCCACGCGTGGGAGCCCTACAAGGGGTCGATCCCGGGCCGGCGCGCCGGTGTCCTGATCTCGATGGAAAACGGCACATCGGTCGCCTATGCGCTCTGGAATCTCGAAGAGCGGGGCAAGATGTTCATCGGCGCGCAGGAAGCCATTTATACCGGCATGATCATCGGCGAACACAGCCGCGACAACGATCTGGAAGTGAACCCGCTGAAGGGCAAGAAGCTGACCAATGTCCGCGCCTCCGGCACCGACGACGCGGTCCGCCTGACCACGCCGATCACCATGTCGCTGGAACAGGCCATCGCCTATATCGACGATGATGAACTGGTCGAGGTCACGCCCAACGCGATCCGTCTGCGCAAACGCTTCCTTGATCCCCATGAGCGCAAGCGCCAGTCTAGGGCCGCAGGCTGACTGGACTGCTCGACCTGCACATGAGGGCAGGCCTTTGGTTTCAAACGGATACTACCTAGCGCCCTGCGCGGCGCTCTTCTACGCCTTGGCCGCGCCACTGATCGCGGAAACCGTTGATTGCGCCAACACACAGGTCCGGGTCGAGAATGCGGGCAGTGACGCGGCGCTTATCTGCAGACTGGTCGCCGAAGCGACCGATCAACTCGCCAGCTGCGCACTGACGGTTCCGGAACCGCTCACGATTTCCATCGTGCCCGAGCTCGAAGAGTACTGCCTCGGCATTTATCATTGTGGCGAAGGCCTCATCGAGATCCTGCCACGTGACGCCTATTCGGGCCGGTTGAGGCCGGAAGAGGCCGGCGCGTTCCACGGCGTTTCGACCGATGCGTTCTACGCCAGCATCCTTCGCCATGAACTCGCCCATGCCGCGCTCGACAGCATGCCCTGCCCATTCGGAACCTGTCTCGTTGGGCAGGAGTATGTCGCCTATACCATGCAGGTGCGGTTCCTGCCCGAGGCCGACCGCGCCATCTTCGAGGCCGCAGCGCTCCAAGACGGGCCAATCTCCCGCGATGCGCTGAACCCGATTATCCTGATGATGGCCCCAGATGTTTTCGCCCGACGCGCCTGGCAACATCTGACCGAACGCAACGATCCCTGCGCCTTCATAGGCCAAATCGCCCGCGCGGAAGTTCTGTTGGACTACGAACACCCATAGAAAAAGGCGCCCTTCCGGAGGCCATTTTCGCTATCTTTCAAATATTTGGGAAGTGTCCCTCAGGTGGATGATCCGCCGCAGGGCAACAGATGATCCATTTTCATCGACGGCTGGTCGCAACCGGCCTCTCCCACGATCTTCGCTGGCACGCCCGCCACCGTCTTGCAGGCCGGCACATCTTCCAGCACCACGGACCCCGCGGCGACGCGGGAGCAATCCCCGACCCGGATGTTACCCAGAACCTTCGCGCCCGCCCCGATCAGAACACCGTTGCCGATCTTCGGATGCCGGTCCTCTTCTTCCTTGCCGGTGCCGCCAAGGGTGACGGAATGCAGCATCGAGACATTGTCGCCCACCACCGCCGTCTCCCCGATGACGATGGAATGGGCATGGTCGATCATGATCCCCTGCCCGATCCGCGCCGCGGGATGGATATCCACACCGAACACCTCGCTCACCCGCATCTGGATGAAATAGGCAAAGTCCTTGCGCCCCTGCCGCCACAGGAAATGGCCGACCCGATAGGCCTGGATCGCCTGGAACCCCTTGAAGTACAGAAGCGGCTGCAAGAAGCGATGGCAGGCGGGGTCGCGCTCGTAAACGGCGACGATATCGGCGCGGGCCGCGGCGCCAATCCCCGGATCGGCGGCAACGGCCTCATCGGCAATCTCGCGCAGGATCTGCTCTGACATGTCGCCCGACGTCAGCTTCTGCGCCACGCGATAGGCCAGCGCCCTCTCCAATGTCGCATGGTGCAGGACCGATCCATGCACCAGCCCGCCGAGCAAAGGCTCGGCCTGAACCGCCTGCTGCGCCTCGGCGGTGATCCGCGACCAGACCGGGTCGATCTCTGCGATATGGGTGCGGCGTTCAGCCATGGCGGGCTCCTTCAGGGCAGTCTGCCGACCCTTTATACCAGATCGGCAGGCCATCCCAAGACAGAAACCGTGATCGCCGCCATCAAACGGCGTTGGGCAGGGCAAGGCTTGCGTAATGGACCGCAAGCCGAACGGTGCCGCCCGTGAAATCCGCGCCTTCCGCAGAAATCAGCAATTCCGTGGGGGCCCAGTACACGGTCGGCGTGGTCGGCCCCGAAACCCACGAGTTCTGGCTGACGCCCAGACCGGAGCCATAACGCAGATCGTCACCCGCAACGCCCAGCCGCCAGGTCGTCGCGCCGCCAATCGCGGCGGTGACCAGTCCCGTCACACCGAAGACAATCGCGCGGTCGGGAATGACCGCGGGCGTGGCAACCGTCGGGCCCGCGGTCAGGGCCACGTCGATCTCGACCGAGCGCAGGGCCATCCCGGCCCCGTTCTGGGTCAGCGTCACCGCCCCGGCGCGCCAGTCCTCGCCGTCATGCATCGCCAGCCCCCCCTCATCGAGGATCACGGCGCGGAAACCCTGCCGCGGGGCCACGAAATCCCATCCGCCATTGACGTAAATGGCGATTTGGCCGCCCTGCCCCGCCCATGCGTTGACCCCGTTGGACGGCACAGCATAGCAATCGCCCTCTTCGGCAACAGCCGGTGGGTCGTTCACGCTCAGCGACTTCAGGCGCAGCTGCACCATCCCGTCAAGCCGGCTCAGGGCCTCGTTCACGGTCACATGTTTCTGCGCCTGTGACGGGCTGAGAAGGGGCAGGTTCAATTGCGGAGTATCAGTCATCAATCATGATCCTTGTGAAGGGGCCCGGGCCGAACCGCCCGGATACTTGAGCAACATCAATGCTGTACGGCGCAACGGTGCCATCGCTGCCGCGCACGGCATCGTCATAGATCCAGCCGGGCTGGCTGACCGTCACCTCGCGTTTCAGTCCACCTGCGTCGCGCACCTGCACCAGATAGGTCTCGGCATCCTCGCCAAGCGGAACCTCGGTGCCCTGCCACGTATCGCCATCGACCCGGGTCCGTCGTATCCATGTCACCTCCAGCCCGCCGGTTCCGGCCCGCGCCCGCAGATGGGCCGGCGCATAGGGTCTCAACCCCACACCGTCGAAGGCCAGAACGCGCTCCTGATAGCTTGCATCGTCTAGGGCGCGGCGCGCCGGACCGACGCGGTAGTACCGCGCCAGGCCACGTGCCAAGACGGCCAGATCGATCTGCTGCGGGCGTCCGTCCAGAAGTACGAACAGGCTGCCCGGTGGCCAGACATCGGGCATCACCCCGTCACTGCCCACCTGCCCCCGCAGCCGCATGGAAATCTCCCACAAACCGGTGCCGACCAGTTCGGCATCGGCGAACTGGACCACTTCCCATGGGCCTTCGTCACCCGCGCCGATCGCGGCGACATTGGCCCCGTTCAGCACGGCCTCCCGGTCGGTCGACGACAGGCCGCCGCCGGATGCGATCCGCACACTGAACGGCGCGCCACGGTCCCAAAGACCCGCGCTCGCCGCGAAGAGCGGTGTTTCCAGCGTGCCGATGACGGCGCCCGCCTCGATCAGGCGGTTCAGCGTGTACCCGTTCGAACTGCTTGAGGAATAAAGCGCCACCGAGCCCGGCCAGGGTTTGGCCGCGACGGCCAGATGCGGCGCATGCTCCACCTCATCGCCGCTCAGAAGCGGCAGGTCCATGAACACAGGGCTGACCGGCAATGGCGGGACAAAGGCCTGCTGTGGCACCGCCTCGTCGGTCGCATCGGACGGCTCGGCAAGGCTGCGCTCGACCCGCACCGCCTCGATCCGCCGCGCGCCGATATCCTCCACCCGGTCGATCCGCCAGGAGGAGCCATCTTCCAGCGCAATCATCGCACCGGCACCCAGATCGCGGCGCGACGGCGGCAGATCGAAGCTCACCGTATCGCGGGCCACGCGCGCCTCTGCCAGCCAGCGCTCGGCGATGCCCCGGCCCTCGGCCAGCGTCAGCGCAAGGGGCAACTCGCTCTGGCTCACGCCGATATCGTCGTCGTCGGGGAAAATCGCTTCGGCCACGCGGGTCTCGAACGCGCCATCCGCCTCCGTATAGCCGAGCCGCACCCGACCGACGGTCTCCGCCTCCGGCGCGCGCGTCAGGCGCAGACCCGCCGCGCCATCCTCATCGACGGCCGTCGTCTCGGCCAGAATCTCGCCATCCGGCAACAAGGGCAGATGCAGGAAATGCAGCTTGCCATCTCTCTCCACCGCGCCGAACCCATAGGCCAGCATCAGCGGCTGCAACCGCGCCCGCGCCGTTTCGATATCGGAAGAGACATGCCCGCGCACGAACCCGAACAGACCCGAGACATCGTAATCGGTCACCCCCGCCTTTTCGCAGATCTCTGCCACGACCATGGCAAGCGGCTGGCCGGAAACGCGGCCGGTGATCCAATGGCCCCGCCCGTAATTCTCCCCGTCGCTCCAGATGTCGCGCTTGTTCGGAAATGCGGGCCAGGGCCGCGCATCCCACGCCCAGACATGCGCCTTCGAGAGATCCACCATCGGCGCCCCATAGATCGGCGAGACCGGATTGTTGGCCGGGTCGCTCCAATAGGCGATCGTGGCGCGCAGATACTGCGCTTGAATCAGGTCATCCCGCCGCCCGTCGGAGAAATAGGGCAACGCGGTTTCCGAGCTTTTGGGGTCCAGAAACTTGTTGGGCTGGTTGCTCCCCTTGTCGACCGCGCCGCAGCCGAACTCGGTGAACCAGATCGGCTTGGATTTCGGAACCCAGGGGCTTGGCGTCGCCAACTGGTACCCGCCCCTCCGATCAGCGTGGGGCGAAGCCCACCACTCGCGGATCGCCTTGTAGCGATAAACCCATGGCGCATTGGTCGGGCCATCGGATACCGCTTCATAGATGCTCAGCTCTCCGGCATCGGTTTCCGGCCACGGCGCGACGGGTTCGCCTCTGGTCACATTGGCCGGGTCGATCGGTCCGGTCCAGCGTGTATCGGCCGCCCCCGCCCAATAGCCTCCCAGCATGCCGGAGCCGTCCGAAATGCTGCTCATCCCGACAAGCCGCCCGTCGATCCACAGCTTCACATGTCCCGGCGCGACCGGGCGAAGTTCCCAGACCAGTTCGTGGATCAGTCCGTCAAACGGCAGCAGATCGGTCGCCAGATCCAGAACCACGGTTCCGGTGTCAGACGCGGTCTTCGCGCTGGAGCCGTCCCCCGCCCGCAACCGGAAGGTCGCGCCCGCGTCGCGCACACCCATCCACGCGCCGAACCCCGCAGCGCCGGCTTCCCAGAGGGTCGCCTCAACGGCCGTGTCCGGAAACCTCACCTGCCCGGAAAAGACGACCGTCTCCTGACGGTAAGCCACGGCAAAGCTACCCGAAACGCCCGGCGCCATGGTTTCCAGGAACCCGCTCAGGCTCAGGCCCGTCGAGCCGTCCTCGATCGGCAGACGCCGCTGCGCCACCCGCCCCTCGCTCGACGCATAATACCAGTCATGGCCTTCACCGCCGGCCACATTCGCCCTGAGATAATCTGTGTTGTAGATACTGCCCCAGGCCACATCCGCATGATCCGGCCCATCCCGCCAATCCGACAGCGGCATGTAATTGTCGATGGCAATGAAATCGATGTTCTCATCCGCCCAAAGCGGGTCCAGATGGAAATACACATCATGCGAGCCATCCTGCGGATGATAGCCGAAGTATTCCGACCAGTCCGCCGCGTAGCTCAGCTTCGCGTCCGGCAACAGACTCCGGACATCCGCGGCAAGCGCCCGAAACGCGTCCACCGCCGGAAACCCGAACTCATCGCGCATCTGGGTCAGTGCGCGCATTTCCGTTCCGATGCAAAATGCCTCCACGCCGCCTGCCGCCGCGCAAAGCGCCGCATAATGCAGAATGAACCGCCGATAGCCCCAATCCTCGGGGCCCGAATAGGTGACGGTGCTGCCCGAAATCGTGAAATCGCTGACCTGGGCATTTCCGAAAAACGCCGCCACCGCGGCACGGTTGGCCGCGGTCTTGTCGGCGCTGCCCGGCTGTCCGGGCGCCTTGTCGCCAGTGATCCGGCCCCGCCAGGGCAAGACAGGCTGATCCGCATTGTCCGACCACGGGTCCGGCAGACCGTTGCCGGACAGGATTTCCATCAAAAGGAACGGGTAGAACACAACATGCTGCCCGCCCGCATGGATCGCCTCGATGGCCTGAATGACGGAGGCGTCGGCAGGTGTCCCGCCATAGACCGGCCTGTCGTCCAGCCTTGCAACTTCCTCCGCCGCGCCGCGGGTGACCGACGAAACGCGCCACGGCATTTCCGCCGCGTCCCGGCTCGTATTCTCGACCTTGGGTTTGATCTGGCATTGGCTTGCGCGCAGATCGTCACCGAACCAGCCGACGATCAGGGAAACCGACCCGACATTGGGCAGCTCTCCGCGCAAGGCCTCCAGCGACACCTCAAGGTCGCTCTCCCCGCCGGGCGTGTTGACATTCACCGCCTCCGAACTGCCAACCGCCCCGCGATAGCTCAGCCGCGACCGCGCCAGCGCATATTCGCCGGTGCCGGGCATCAGGGCCACCGCCTGAACCGCCTCCGACACCGCAGGCAGGAATGGCTGGGCCGCGGGCTGCGCCGGCCGGATCACCTCGAAACTCAACTGCGGCACCCGGTTGCCGAATTGCGCCAGCGGCAGATCCTCGATCACGACATAGGCGATCCCGCGATAGGCCGGCACGGTGCACGCCCCTTCGACGGCTTCCATCTTGGGGTCCGGCATCTGGTCTTCGGTACCACGATAGACCCGCATCGTGATCTCGTCGCGGGACAATTGCACACCATCCGCCCAGACACGGCCGACCCGCGAAATCTCGCCTTCGCAAAGCGCCATGGCCAGGCTGATCGAATAGGAATAGCTGGTCGTCTCGGGCTGCGACGGCGCACCCTTGCCGCCGCCCGAGCGGGTGACGGTTTCCAGAAACTGGGTCGACCAGATGACCTGCCCGCCCAGCCGCATCCGCCCGAAGAGCTGCGCAATCGGGCTGCCCTCGTTGGCGCCCGTCAGTCGAAACCGCTCGACCCGCCCCACCTCGACCGGGTCCGATCCCGAGCCCAGAAGCCGTTGGTCGATGACCCGGCCAAGGGTTGCCCCCACGGCCCGTCCGACCACGGCACCGGTCAGGCCCAGAAACGTGCCCGTGCCCGCTGCTCCACCGATGGCCGCACCCACCGCTGACAGAACTATCGTTGCCATGTCTTTATGTCCTTTCGGGGAAGGCAAACCGCGCGACGATGCGCCGTGCCCAAGGCGCGCTCAGCGCGCTTTCCACCACGCCATGCCCGGAATACGCATGGATGAATGTTGCCGCAGGGCCGATATCTCCCTGAAGCCCCAGATGCTTTGCGACAGATCCCTCACGCATGCGAAACAACAGCACATCGCCCGTCGCGATCTGGGTCAGAGGTTTGGGGCACAGATGCCGAAGCGCCGCCGCCCAAAGCCGCTCAACCCCTTCGGGCTCCGACCAGTCCTGCGAATAGGGCGGCACCGCTTCGGGCTCCGCGCCATGGATCTCGCGCCAGACACCGCGCAGCAATCCAAGGCAATCGCATCCCGCACCCTTGCAGCTCGCCTGATGCAGATAGGGCGTTCCCAGCCAGCCACGGGCCGCGATCACGACCCTGCTCATCGGCGTGACCCGCCGTCGCGCGCATTGCTCCTGGCGGGATAGCTCATCAGCCAGTCGTCTCCCGGTATGTCCGGAAAACCGCGGAAATTCAGTAGGTTGTTGAATTTCAGCCGGCAGGTCTCCATGCGCTTGTCGCACCCGGCCTCCAGCCGGATCATATCGCCCGGCGCAACCGGCGCGCGAAACGGCTCCCACAACTCGACGCTGCGGACACCGTCGTCAAAGCGGTCATTCTTGATCACACCCACAAGGCCCGCGGCCTCCCCGCTCAAAACCTCGAACCGGCCCTTCTCGAACCACCGCGGTTCGAACGAGTCGAACCCGGCAAAACGGAACACGCGCGCCTCCTCGACCTGTTCCACCGGCCGCTCCTCGCTGTAGCCGGTGGTGGCGAGGTCGAAACGGCACATGCTGTCGCCAAGGATCGCACCGCAGGGTTTCTGGTAGATCCGCCCGCGCGGCTGGTTCATCGCCTCCGCCACACCGCGCAGCTCGGCCGAAAACGCGCCATTCTGGCGGCTCAATTCGCCGATGGAGCCGCGAAACTGCAGAACCCGCGCGTCGGGCTCCGCCCATTTGACCAGCCATGCCTCGATCTCCGCGCCGTCATAGCGGCCTGCCTCGATATCGGCCTCGGTAATCGCGGCATCGCTCAGCGCACCCATCGCTTCGGTATTGTCCACCGACAGGCCGGTCGTCTGGCTCAGCGCTGCCGCGGTCAGCCCGCTATCGGCCTTGAAGATCACGCCGTCGAACTCCAGCGGCATGTCGTGATCGGTAAAGCCGAAACAGACCCCGTCCCGCCGTGTCAGCTTCCAGCAGCGTGCAACCCCCGTCGCGCCATCTGCCAGATGCGCGTCCAGCGCCTCCACCCCGCTCATACCCGGATCTCCACCACCGGAACGCTCGGGGCCTCGCCGGCCTGAAAGTTCGCAACCGACGTCTGGATGCTCGGCGTATCGAAGCGCACCGGCACGTCATACTCGAACCCCGCCGTGATCCGCTCGCCGTCGTCCGGCGCATCGACGAAACTGACCAACCCGGTCGTGGTATCGACCGTGTAGTGCACCGTATCGACCAGCTCGTCGGTCGAGATACCGATCCGCACGGACCCCTCGACCGGCTTGGAAATCGGGCGGGTATAGCTCTCCCCGCCCGAGGAATAGGTCTTGTTCAGCTGGAAAACCCTGGTGAAGCCATCGCCCATTGCGATGAGTTGGTCGCGATAAGCGGGCTCCTTGGAGGGCGCGCAGCTTTTGTAATCCGCCCAATCCTTCCAGCGAAACCCGTGAAGCTGCCCGCGCCGCGCCTCGAAAAACGCGATCAGGGTCTCGATATCGTCAAGCGAGCGCATGGCCACGCCCGCGTCGTAACGGCGCCGCGAATGGGCCCAGGGCGTGTTGCGCTCTTCAAACCCGTTGGCCAGCGTCACCACTTCGGTGCGCCTTTCGGGCCCGCCGACCGAACCGAGGCTCAGATTGGCGGGAAACCGGACTTCGTGAAATGACATGATGTTGCGTCCCTTGTCTTAGCGGTGTCTCAGCGGTTGCGCTGTCCGCGCGCCATCGCCCGGCTCAGTTGCGCGGCAATCTGGGTCTGGCTGCGCTGGAACCCCTGCACATCCGGCGTGTTGACATTCATTGTGATATTGACCGGGGCACCGCCCGCCGAGGCGACGCCCAGGCGGCCATCCGCCCCGCGCCTCAGCGGCATGATCGCCTCCGGCCCCGCCTCTCCCATCAGGCCCAGCCCGCCGCGCATCGGAAAATGCGTCGGACCGCTGACAACCCCGCCGCGCGCGAAGGGCATCACCCGCCCGCCACTGAACGCGCCGCCGTTCTGAAACGGCAGAATGCCGCTGACCAGGCTGTTGATCCCGTTGCTCAGCGCGCCGCCCAGGGCGTTCTGCACCGGCCGCATGGCGGTGTTGTAGGCCGCGTCCACCATGCTCTGCGCCACGTTTCTCAGCGCATCCGACAGGCGCATCCCGTCAAAGATCACGCCGTCGAAGGCCCGTCTGAGGCCACCGCCGATGCTGCGCGACATGCCCTGCACCTCGCGGCCCGTGTAAAGCATCGTCTCCTGCATGCCGCGCAGCTCGCTCTGAAAGGCGGAGGCCATGGTGGACGCCCCGGCCAGCGCCTGCTCCATCTGCTCGATCTGGATCTCCAGTCTCGCGAACTCGTCTTCCGTTTCGGTCGTCATGTCTCGCCCTCCGGGCTGCGTGTGGTGTCAGGGAACCGGGCGGCCAGGGCCTCAAGCCCCGCCCGTCCCATTGGCGCGGGGCCCTGCCCCTCACCCAGCATCATCAGCAGTTCCGCCGGTGTCAGCGCCCAGAACTGGTCAGGGGTCAGGCCCAGACCCTGCAGGCCCGCGCGCATCAGCCCGGGCCAGTCGAAGCCCGCATCCGTCTTCATCGGGGCGGCTGGAAGGCAAGCGCCAGCATCCGCGCGGCCACCCGCGCGGCTTCCAGCGGCCCGCCCTCGATCTCGGCCTGCACCAGATCGGGCAGATCGCCGGTCCAGCCGCCCCCGCGCAACCCCGCCAGGACAAGCAGCAGAACGTCGCGGGCGCGCAACTGGCCGCCCTCGAACCGTTCGACAAGGGCCGTCAGGCTCTCCGCCTCCAGCCGGGCTTCCAGTTCTGCCAGCGCACCCAGGGTCAGTTTGCAGACCCGGCGTTCGCCATTCAGAACCAGCGCCACCTCGCCTCTCAGGGGGTTCGCCATTCGGTCAGAGCGGAGTGAAGTTCAAGGCACCCGCCGAGGCCATCGACAACTCGTAGGTCGCCTCGCCATCGTAATTGCCCGAATACTCGATCGCGGTGATCTGGAATGGCCCCTCGACCGTCCCGAAATCCGGAATGATGACCTGAAACTCGGGCACCTCCCCGTCGAAGAAGATCTGCCGCGCGCGCTCATCCGTCGCTTCATCGCGAAACACGCCCGAGCCTGACAGCGCGGCCGATTTCACACCCGCGCCACCCAGCAATTCGCGCCAGCCGCCGGTGGATTCCAGGCTGGTCACATCCACCGTTTCGGTGTTGAAGCTCAGCCGCGTGGCGCGCAGGCCTGCAAGCGTCTGGAACACACCTTGGCCATCCAGATCGACCTTCACCAGAAGGTCCTTACCGTTTTGGGCAGTCATATTTCTCTCCAATCAAGTCAAAGGCTTGGGCCCCGCGGTTCACACCGGTGCGGCGTCATCCACATGGGCGCGGAACCAGATCTCTATCTCTCGTCCTCCGGTCGTGCGTCGGGCCCGCGCCCGGGTGAACAGCAGGCCACTCAGACGCCCCCGCGCAAGCGTCAGCTCCGCCCGATCCAGAATGTCGGACACACGGGCCGCGACCTCCTTGGCGGTCTGAAAACCGGCCTGCTCGCTGAACACGGTCACACTGAAATCATGCAGCGCGCCGTCGCCGGTCTTGTCCGACCGGTCGCGTACCCGTTCGGGGCCCAGGCTCACGTAAATCGGCGGCACGGGGCCCGGCGGCAGTGCATCGTAGATCGCCCCGCCAACCAGCCCGTCCAGCACCACATCGCCTGCAAGGGCGGCATAAACCGCCGTTTGCAGGGCGGCTGTCATCCCGTAACTCATGCCCCCGCCTCCTCGCTGGCATAACAGGTCAGGTACCGGCCCTCCGGGTCGGCCTCGGTCACCGCTTCGATCCGGTAGATCCGCGACCCATCGACAAATCTCTGCTGCGGGGTCGGGCGCGACGCGGCCCCCTGCGGTACCGCCCTGACCGTGATCCGCAGGCCAAGACGGGAAATCGTGGCGTCGTCCCGTCCCGTCCGCGCGGCCACCTCGGCCCAGATATGGCCCAGGGCCTGCCAGACCTCGGTGAAGCCGCCCGCGCCGTCAGGCACCCGCATCGGCCCCTCCAGACGCAGACGGCGCGACAGATGCGGCCGGGCGCTCATGCCCCACCCCCGCGAAGCCGGATCGCGCGATAGGGCTCGATCAGCACCGTCACCGCAAAGGGCAACCCGGTGTCGTGATCCGCCTGACCGCCATAGAACTCCGCCGCCTGGATCAGAACCGCCTGCCGCAGATCAGCGGGCACGCCGGCCCAGTCCACACCGTAGCCGGCGGTAAACTCGATCTCGATCATCCCGCCCTGCGACGGCGATGGCAGCGTGCCGCCGACAGCCAGGATTGCCGGGCGATGGGTATCGCCGCGCAGCACATAGCGCGCCGGATCCACCAGCGTCTCGCCGCCCGAGCGCGAGATCACCTTGACGCTCTCGATGCTCTCGACCGGCGCCAAGGGCAGCGATTGCAGCTCGTCGGATTGCCACTTGCTCAGCTGCCATGCAAAGCGGCGCCGCATCAGCGCCTTGCCGATCCGCGCCTCGATCGACGACAGGGCCGCCCGCAAACAGCTTTCCAGCTGTGCGTCCTGGCTGCCGTCATCGGCGAACCCGGTGGCCAGCCGCAAATGATCGGTCAGTTCCGCCACTGGCAACGCAGCACTTGAGACCGAGGTCAATTCGACCATCATCATGTTGTTTTCTCCGGGAAATACCTACCTCATTGGATAGGGCGACCGGCCCTTCGCGCCGCTCGGGCGGAAGGACACACACTGCTGGACAACGCAAATATCTCTGGGCCGGCCGCCCCTGCCCGCCCGGATGGAAATCACCCGGGCGGGATCTTCTGGTCTCGCGCGACCGTGGCTTTAGAGCGTGCCGAATTTCAGCAGCTTGATCGCCGCAAAGTCGCTGACATCGCCGCCCACGCGCTTGGTGGCATAGAACAGGACATGCGGCTTGGCGCTGAACGGATCGCGCAGAACCCGCAGATCGGGACGCTCCGCGATCGTGTACCCGGCGTTGAAGTCACCAAAGGCGATCGCCATCGCGTTGGAGCCGATATCGGGCATGTCCTCGGCGATCAGAACCGGATACCCCATCAGGCGCGCCGGCTCGCCCGCCGCCAGCCCGTCGGACCACAGGAATCGGCCGTCGGCGTCCTTCATCTTCCGCACAGCTCCTGCGGTTTTCGAGTTCATCACGAAATTCGCGTTGGCGCGGTACCTGGCGCCCAGAGAATACACCAGATCAACGACCGCATCCGCCGGGTTTGTGGCGTCGAAATCGCCATCGGTGCCGGTGAAGACATAGCCCAGGTTGCCCCAGGTCCAGGCGGCGTTGTCGATGGTCGGATGCGTCAGAAAGCCGGTCGGCTTGTCCGTACCATCGCCCGAGATGAACGCCATCGCCTCGGCGCGGCTGAACTTGTCCGCAATCCGGTCCGCCAGCCAGCCCTCGATGTCGAAGGCACTGTCGTCCAGCAGGCGCTGAGACGCCTTGGGAAGCGCCGAAAGCTCGTGAAGCGGGATCGAGATCCGTTCGATCTGCGGCGTATCGGTCTCGGCCTGCGGTCCGGATTCCGTCGCCCAGCCGGCGCCGACATCGGTGTGATCGACAAGCACGTCGAACGAGGTCGCCTCCACATTGACCACATTGGCCACCGAACGCAGCGAAGAGGACGACCGCAGGACGCCCTGGATCTGCTCCGCCGTCTGCGGATCCACAAGGAAACCACCCTCGGCGTTCACCGCCACGTTCAGCCCCTTCTGTTCGATCTCCAATCCGCGCAGCGCATCATCGTCGCCGCAACGCAGATAGGTGGAGAGCGCCTTCTTGTGCGGCGCACCCTCGTCGATTGCCGCCGACAACACGGGGCGGCGGTGGGTCATGGTCTTGGTGTTCAGCATGGCAATACGCTCTTCCTGTTTTTGAAGCTTTGCGGTCATATCGTCTTGGAACTGGCTGAATTCGCTCAGAAACCCGTCAAGGGCGCTCTTTACTTCAGCCGCGGGGCCCCGGTCGGCAGACACACCACCTCCAGCCCCGGACTTGGTCTCAGTCTCGGTCATCACATCATCCTGATTGTTTAAGATGAGATCAGCGGGGCTCGCGCGCCGCCAGTTTACGGCGGGCGTCCTGAAACACCGTCGCCAGTTCATGCAGGATGTCGCCCTTGGCCTGCGCGGCCTCCTGGGCATCCACCCGTGCCTGTGGCAGCATCGGGAAAGTCACAAGAGAGACCTCCCAAAGCTCCACCTCCGACAGAAGCCTGCGCCCCTGATCGTCCTTGTGGGCCCGCACCGTGCGATACCCGATGCTCAATCCGTCGATCGCGCCCGCCTCGATCAGCGCAGCAGCCTCGCGGCCCTTTTCGATACTGTCCAGAAGGCGCCCCTTGACCCAAAGCCCCTTGCGATCCTCGCGAACCTCGTCCCAGATCCCGATGGGCTGCGCCGGGTCATGCTGCCAAAGCATCTTCACGTTGCGGCCCGCGGTCTGCAGCGCTTTCAGGCTGCGCCCATAGGCGCCGGGCTGCACCACGTCTCCGCCCTGGTCGCAGGCGCCGAACAGGCTCGCATACCCCTCGATCACCCGCCCCTCGGTGACAACAAGCGCGTCATCGAACTGGCAGAACTTGGTCTCAAGCCCTGCGGTGTTTACTGCCGTCATTCCCGTCTCCTATCCACCAGAACTCATCTGGATCAACTCGTTGATACCCTGGGCCAGGATCACGCTGACCACGCCAAAAACGGCCAGCCATAATCGCCGTTCCAGCCGCTCGATCGCGGTTTCGATCGCTTCCAGGCGGAAGGTCAGCGCCTGCCACCGCTCCTCCAGCACCCGTTCATTGGCCTCGATCCGTGCATTGGCCGCATCGAACGGGTCATAAAGATACCGGGAGCCGCCCGCGTCGCGCCCACTCATTCATCCTCCACCAGTTTCGGAAGCCCAAGCATCATGCGCTTTTCCGCCTGGGTCAGAAAATCGGCCTCGGCCACCCTGCGCCATTGCGCATCGCGCTCCGTGGCCAGGGCGGGCACCTGATCCAGATCCGGCTTCAACTCGACGATCTCGCCCGCAAACCCCGACAGCCAGTGCGACAGCTGCGCAAGAACCTTCTGCGCCATCGGCAAGACGGTCAGCCGATAGAACGCCCGGTTCGCTTCGGCATAATTCGCGTAGGTCGCGTCCCCCGGAATGCCCAGCAGCATCGGCGGAACCCCGAAGGCCAGCGCGATTTCCCGCGCGGCGGCCTCCTTGGTCTTCTGAAACTCCATATCCGACGGGCTGAAGCCCATCGGTTTCCAGTCAAGCCCGCCTTCCAGCAACATCGGCCGGCCGGCATTCCGCGCGCCTTGGTGATGGGCCTCCATCTCGGCCTGCAACCGGTCGAACTGGTCCTGACTCATCGATCCGGCGCCATCCGCACTGCGATAGACGATCGCGCCCGACGGCCGCGCCGCATTGTCCAGAAGCGACTTCGACCAGCGCGAGGCACTGTTATGGACGTCGATCGCCGTCGCCGCCGCCTGAAGCGGTGCCAGCCCGTAATGGTCGTCCTGCGGGTGGAAGTTTCGGATATGGCAGATCAGCTCGGGCGCAAAACGGTGCTTCTTCGCCCCAACCGTGTAGTCATAGGCCACCGGCCAGCCGTCGGCGCCGGGCACAAGGCTCATCCTGTCCGAACGCAGCACATGCAACTCTCCCGGAACCCCGGGCCCCGGCGTCACGGCCTCCAGATAGCCATTGCCCGACAGCAATAGCTGGGCGTAAAGCGCCTCCATCAGTTCGGCGCGCCCCTGTGCCTGATTGGGCCGCGACAGAAGCCCCAGAACCGGGTGGAGGTCATAGCGCCGCTCCGCATCCTGACAGACAACCGGCAGCGCCGCCCCCGCCTCCGCGATCAGCTTGACCGAGCGATAACCCACCGGGTTCCCCTGAAATCCGGTCCGCGTCAAAGACGCCGTATCCCGCGGGCTCCATGCGACACGCCCGGCCCCGCCCCAGGCCATCACCCGGCCCGCTGCCGAGGCCTTGGCCTCCGGCACCTCGACCGTGCCGCGTTTCAAGAAATCCAACACCATCCGCATCTCTCCTCAGTCCATGAAAAAGGGCGCCGCCGCATCATGCGAGGCACCCCGACAAGGGCGGATGAGCGCCCCTTCGACCAGTTTCACCTTCGTTACAGCGTCCGCACCGCGGGGTTCCGGTAGGCCCGCGCGGGTCCCAGCATCCCGTCGGTCAGCGCCCAGACAAGCGCGTCCACCCGGTCCGGGCTTCCGCGGCCCTCGAACCCGGTCAGCGCCATCTTGCACATCTCGTCTTCCAGTTGCGGCAAGGTGCCCAGATGCCGGACCCGTCCCTGCTCATACAAGGCGGCCACCGGCTCCGCGCGGGCCACCTTCCCGCGGGAGGCCCGCACCGCCCGGTAATTCACCAGCGGATCGGTCTGCCGCATGATCGTCTCGACAAGATCGCCGCCCTGATTGACCTCCGCCACCATCCGTCCGGCCCCGTGCCGGTGATAGGCCGCACTCGCCACTTCCGCCCAGCCCTGCGGCGTTGCCGCTCGGACCGAACAGTCCTCGATCACCACCGCGTGCCATTTTTCGGGCGGCCCGTCCCGAACAACGCCCACAACCACGATCCCGCACGCGTCGGAGCCGTCATGTCCCGTCACCGGCGGGTCCACCGCCACGATCACGCGCGCGCCATCGGGCACCGTCTCGACCCGTGCGGCATCCAGATACGCCCGCCGCCACAGCGCCCCATCCACATCCTCCAGCAGCTCCCCGTCCAGCTCCTGCCGGCCCAGTCGCGTATTGCCGTAGCGCTCCCTCACATCGTCCAGAAAGGACGGCGCCAGATAGGCCCGGTTCGCCTCCGTCGGTGCGCTTGTCATCACCGTGTTCTCCCGGGTCAGCAGGTCTTTCAGAACCGCCACGTTGCGCGGTGTGGTGGTGACGACCTGTTGCGGATGGCGGCCCAGCCGCAGCCCGAACTGCAACATGTCCCAGGTGTCCTGCGCCCGTTTCCACTTGGCCAGCTCATCGACCCATGCCGCATCGAACTGTGGCCCCCGCAACGCCTCCGGATCATGGGCGGAGTAGAGCCGGGCCTCCGCACCGTTCGGCCAGACCAGCATCCGCTCCCCGGCCACCCAGCGCGGGCGCCGGTCGGGTGGAGAGCAGGCCAATATCCCGCTCTCCCCCTTCACCATGACGGCCAGCGCCTGATCATAGGTCTCCCCCACCAGCGCCAGCCGCCGCGCCCGCCCCGGTGCCTCGGCCGTGCCGCCCTCGACCATCATCCGCACCCATTCGGCCCCGGCGCGGGTTTTCCCCGCGCCGCGACCGCCCAGGATCACCCAGGTCCGCCAGTCCCCCTCCGGCGGCAATTGGTGCGGCAAGGCCCAGACATCGAAGACGTAGGGCAGCGCCGCCAGCGCCTGATCACTCAGGCTTTCCAGAAACGCGTCCACTTCCGCTTGCGGCCTCAAGGCAAGCCAGGCGGAGGCCGATCTCCTCGCGCGCTGCGTCAAGGTCAAGTCCTCCCCCCCCGGCAGCGGTCCCGTTTCTGTCTCCTGCGTCACGCGCTTTCTCCCGCATCTGCAAGGCGAACATGTAGGCGGTGTTCATCGCCCTGAGGTCCTTGGTGACCTCCTGTTCGCCCACCGTCTTTTCTGCCCGCAGCGCGTCAATCGCATCGGACAGCACCTCCAGCGCCACATCGAAGGCCTTCATCGCCTCGGCCACGATCCCTTCGGCCCGTGCCAGATCGTTACGGTCCGTTTCCAGACCGGGTGTTTCGTGAGTAATAGCTGTCAAGTTCAATAGTCCCCGTGCTTCAAAACCCGCACGAGCGAGAAATGAAAAAGCGACCGCGGGACATCAAATCCCGGGCCGCTTACCCACTTCTTCCAGCATGTCACAAGTGATGCCACAGACCGCGCGCACAGTCAATAAGTTTTTCATTTACAAAGGGTTAACGGGGCCCGCACGGCGTTACACTCTGTTAACCTCCCGCGCCTCCTACTCCCCGAGATGCCGAGGCCGCGGAGAGGTTGGCACCCCACGCCCCGCGATCCGCATCGGGCGCGGCCTCACTCGGTCGCGGACGCCTCGCGTTCCGCTTCGATCTGGCGCCAGCGGGCCACGTTCCGGTTATGCTCCTCAAGGGTTTCGGCGAAAGCATGGCCCCCCGTCCCATCGGCAACGAAGAACACGTAATCCGTTCCGTCCGGGTTCAGCGCCGCCTCGATCGCGGCCCGTCCGGGGTTGGCGATCGGGGTTATCGGCAGGCCATCGATCACGTAGGTGTTCCACGGATTGTCATCGCGCAACTCGCTCTGCCGGATGCCGCGGCCCAATACGCCGCGTCCGTTCGTGACCCCGTAAATCACCGTCGGGTCGGTCTGCAACCGCATCCCCCGGTTCAGGCGATTCTCGAAAACGCTCGCCACCCGGCCGCGCTCTTCCGGCACCGAGGTTTCCTTCTCGATGATCGACGCCAGAATCAGCGCCTCCTCGATTGTGTCCAACGGCACGTCATCGGCACGGGCCTCCCAGGCCGCCGTCAGGATCTCCTCCTGCGCCGCCTGCATCCGCGCCAGCAACTCCTGCCGGTCCGCGCCGCGCTCCACCTCGTAGGTGTCGGGCGCCAGCATGCCCTCCTGCGGCAGTTCCGGCACCTCCCCGCTCAGAAACTCCGCCTGGTTGAGCCCCTCGACGATCTGCCAGCTGGTCAGCCCCTCGGGCACCGAAACCCGATACACCACCTGTGCATCGCTGCCGGTCAGTTCCCGGTAGATCTCCGGCACTTCCTCTTCATAGGCAAAGGTCGCCAGTTCTATGATCTCGCCCGTGCCCGGCACACGCTCCCGCAGACGGATCTCGCCCGTGCCCTGGTTGCGCAACACGAATGTCGCCGTATAGCGAAAGGTGGAGGCCGCCCCGGATGTCACGATATCCAGAATCTCCGCCATGGAGGCACCCGCCGGGATCTCGTAATTCCCGAACCGCAGTTCCCCGGCCTGTCCGGTGTAATCCGCGCCAAGCCGGAAGACCATCGGGCTGGAAATGGCCCCCTCCTCGGCAAGCCCCTCCGACACGGTGCGCAGGCTCGCGCCCCGCTCCACTTCGAAAAAGATCGCCTGCTGCAAGGGCCCCGACGTGGTGAATTCCCTCTGCCCCCAGCCGATTGCCGCCGCAAAGGCGATGAACGCCACGATCAGAAAGCTCAGCCCGTTGGCGGCGACGTGTTTCCACATAAGGTCAGACTTTCCCCATGATCAGGCAGGCATTCGTTCCGCCAAACCCGAAAGAATTCGATTGAACCACGTTGATCTCGCCCTCGACCTTGGTGTTTGCACAAAGGTTGATCCGGGTTTCGGCCGCCGGGTTGTCCAGGTTGATCGTCGGCGGTGCCACCTGATCGCGCAACGCCAGGATCGCGAAGATCGCCTCTATCGCACCGGCCGCGCCCAACAGATGCCCGGTCGCCGATTTGGTGGACGACATCAGCACGTTTTCCGCATGGTCCCCCATCAGCCGTTCCACGGCCCCCAGTTCGATCGTGTCGGCCATGGTGGATGTTCCATGGGCGTTCACGTAATCCACCGCCGAAGGCTCCAGCCCCGCCCGTTTCAGGGCCGCCCGCATGGCCCGCTCCGCGCCTTCGTGATCCGGCGGCGGCGCGGTGATGTGATGGGCATCGCCCGACAGGCCGTAGCCCAGTATCTCGGCGTAAATCCGAGCGCCGCGGGCCTTCGCATGCTCGTATTCCTCCAGCACGACAATACCCGCGCCCTCTCCCATGACGAACCCGTCGCTATCCGCGTCCCAGGGCCGGCTGGCCTTCTCGGGCTCATGGCCCCGCTTGGTGCTCAGCGCCTTGCACGCGTTGAACCCGGCCACGCCGATGGCGCCGATCGGGCTTTCGGCCCCGCCGGCGATCATCACATCCGCGTCGTCAAGCATGATCAGACGCGCCGCGTCGCCAATGGCATGCGCGCCGGTCGAACAGGCGGTCACGACCGCATGGTTCGGTCCCTTGAACCCGTAGCGGATGCTCACCTGACCGCTGACCAGATTGATCAGGGCACCGGGCACGAAGAAGGGCGACACCCGCCGCGGCCCGCGTTCGTTCAGCGTGATCGAGGTCTCGGCGATGGAGTTCAACCCACCGATCCCCGATCCGATCATGACCCCGGTGCGGATCCGGTCTTCATGGGCCTCCGGCATCCAGCCCGCGTCTTCCACGGCCTGCTGCGCGGCGGCCATTCCATAAAGGATGAATTCGTCGACCTTGCGCTGCTCTTTCGGCTCCATCCAGTCATCCGGATTGAACGTCCCATTCGTACCATCGCCCCGCGGCACTTCACAGGCATAGGTCGTGGCAAAGCCCGTCGTATCGAACTTGGTAATCGTGCCCGCGCCCGATTTTCCGGCCAGCAAACGCGACCAGCTTTCTTCGACCCCACAGGCCAAAGGCGTAACCAGCCCCAGCCCGGTAACAACCACTCGCCTCATATCCCGCCCCTTATCTTCTCAGCGCAATTCGACACCTGATACCGCCATTGGGTGATCCGGGGCAATCCCCAGCCCGGCGATCACGTGGCGTGCGTCCGGTTCTCTATATCCCGCCCGGCAAGATGCTACATGCAATTCCAACACAGGGTACCGCCCGGCCGCGCCTTGCAAACCAAGGGCCCACAACCCGGGTTTCCGGCGGAAAACAGCCCGCAAAAGCAAAACGGCACCCGCAAAAGGGTGCCGCCTGCAAATTCCAAAACTGGCAATCGATCGCTTACGATGCTTCCTTGATGAATTTCACCGCATCGCCGAAAGTCTGAATGGTTTCGGCCGCATCGTCCGGAATCTCGATGCCGAATTCCTCTTCGAATGCCATGACCAGTTCAACGGTATCGAGCGAATCTGCGCCCAGATCATCGATGAACGAGGCGTTTTCAGTTACTTTGTCCTCTTCCACGCTCAGGTGCTCGACGACGATTTTCTTCACGCGATCTGCGATGTCGCTCATGGTCTTTCCTCATCCGTTGCGGGCAGACATAGTCCGTGCCACCCTTCGTTTCGCCCATCTGGCGGTTTCCAAACCGGTCAAGCCGGTCCATTTCCGTCTGGCGTTCCCGCCCCCCGGCAAATCTGCGCCGCCTATAGCATACTCCGAAGCGAAGGCAACTATGCTGGTTGCGGTTTTTCCGGTCCCTCCCGTTGTCCCGAATCGCCCGTTTCCCCTGCAATATGGCGGCTCAGAAATCCGCCCAGCTCGGCAATGGCCCGGTCCGCCTCGGGCACACGTCCGGCCATCAGATGCCACACATGGGGCACCCGGGGCCAGATATCCAGAACCACCTCCCGCCCGGCCCGCCGCAGCAAATCGGCCATGCGAACCCCGTCATCGCGTAAAACCTCGGTTTCGCAAGCCTGTATCATCACCGGCGGCGCGCTCGAAAAATCTCCGAACAGCGGCGAAACCCGCGGATCGTGCGGGTCGTGCCCGTTCAGATACTCCATGACGCCGCGATATCCCCATTTCACCGGGATCAGCGGGTCGCGTTTCAGGTTCGCGGCTATCGAAGCGCCGGAAAAGGTCATATCCGTGATCGGCGACATCACGCCGGCCACCGCCGGCATCGGCAGGCCTTCCCGCCCCAGCACATGCAGCAGCGACAGAACCAGCCCTCCGCCCGCGCTGTCTCCGGCAAGGGCGATCCGGTCCGGCGCGTGTCCCGCCGCCAGCAGCCCTTGATAGGCCGCCAGCGCATCGTCCAGCGCCGCGGGAAACGGATGCTCCGGGGCCAGCCGGTAATCCGCCAGAAACCCCTCCAGCCCCGCCTCGGCCGCAAGGGCCGCCACCAGATGGCGATAGGACCGGACCGATCCCAGAACAAAGGCGCCGCCATGCAGAAACAGCAGCACGCCGTTTTTCGCCTGCCCCCGCCGGCCGGCCCAAACGCCCGGCACACCGCCGATCCTGTCCGCCCGCAGCGTCAGATCGCGCGGCGTCCTGTAGACGATCCGCGCGTTCAGATTGAACAGCGCCCGCGCCACCGGCTACGGAAAAGGCAGCGCCAACACGGGTTTCTGCCCATATCGGGCCAGTATCAGGCTCACCCGCTGCTGCCAGGAGATATCGCTCAAAGCATCGCCATCCCGCCATTCACATGCAGCGTGGTCCCGGTCACATAGCCCGCCTCCGGGCTTGCAAGATACACCACCGCCGCGGCGATCTCGCCCGGTGTGCCCATCCGGCCCGCCGGGATCTGTGCAAGGATCTTGGTCTTCTGGTCGTCGGTCAGCTTGTCGGTCATGGCCGTTTCGATGAAGCCCGGCGCCACTGCATTGACGGTGATCCCCCGCGAGGCAACTTCATAGGCCAGCGATTTCGACATGCCCACCATCCCCGCCTTAGAGGCCGCATAGTTCCCCTGCCCCGGGTTGCCCGTGGCGCCCACGACCGAGCTGATGTTGACGATCCGGCCCCAGCGCGCCTTCATCATGCCGCGCAACACGCCCCGGCACAGCCGCATGGTGGAGGTCAGGTTCACCTCCAGAACGCTGGCCCATTCCTCGTCGGACATCCGCATGAACAGGTTATCCCGCGTAATCCCCGCGTTATTCACAAGGATATCCACAGACCCCATCGCCGCGATCGCCTGTTTCGGGAGCGCCTCGACGGCCTCTGCATCGCTCAGGTTGCAGGGCAGGACATGGGCCCGCTCGCCCAGTTCCGCGGCCAGCGCCTCCAGCGGCTCGACCCGCGTTCCGCTCAGACCCACAGTCGCGCCCGCGGCGTGCAGCTGTCTCGCGATATCCGCGCCGATCCCGCCTGACGCCCCGGTCACCAAAGCGCATTTGCCCGTCAAATCCGTCATCACCGTCTCCTTTTGAAATCAACCGCCGGTCACCAGCCCGAACCGGGAAAAATCCTCCCCGGTCAGGAGGCGGCCCTCTGCGCCCGCATCCAGCGTGGCCCGGTAAAACGCGTCATCGCCCAGCATATCGGTCACGTAGCGGCGGCGTTCCTCATGGGCCACGTCATCCTCGGCCAGGGCCGCGCCGCCCCAGTCGCTGATCACGATCTCGGCCCCCGCGCCGATCTGCCGCCCGGCACCCGCCAGCACCAGCCAGGCCGCATCCCCTTCGATCCGGGCACCGGGCGCCACCTCGGTCGTCAGCCCCAGCCTCCGGATGCGATAACCGTTCTGAAGCAACGCCGTGATATCCGCGGCCCCCGGCATGTCGCCCAGAACCACGGTTCTCAGGTCCGGGTTCTGCTCCACCAGCATCTCGAACCGCTCCGGGCTGGCCCCGGTCATCGGGCCCGACATGTACATCCGGTCTCCCTCCACCCGGAACACCGTCGCGCCTGCGGTTGCAAAATACAGCAAACCAGCGGTGGCGGCCCCCAGAATGACAAGGCCCAGACCCCAGAACAGAACGCGCCTAGCCATTGTTCAGCACCTCGGCCGCCGCCTTGACCTCATCGGCGGTTCCCACCGTCCGGGTGGCAATCTCCCGGTCGATCCGGCGCACCATCCCCGACAGCGCCTTGCCGGCACCGATCTCCCAGGTTTCGGTCACGCCATGGGCGGCCATCCACAGCACGCTCTCGCGCCAGCGGACCGAGCCGGTGACCTGATCCACCAGATTGTTCCGGATCAGCATCTTGGAGGTTTCGGCATGGGCCGTGACATTCCCGACAAGCGGCACCACCGGCTCCTCGATATCCACATGGCTCAGCGCCTCGGCCATCGCGCTGGCGGCGGGCTCCATCAGGGCGCAGTGAAACGGGGCGCTGACCGGCAGCAGCACCGCCCGTTTCGCGCCCTTGACCTTGGCAATCTCCACCGCACGCATCACCGCGCCCCGGTGGCCCGACACCACGACCTGCGCCGGATCATTATCATTCGCAGCCTGGCAGACCTGCCCGTCCGCCGCCTCCTTGGCGACCGCCATGGCCGCCTTGAAATCCAGCCCCAGAAGCGCGGCCATGGCGCCCTCGCCCGCCGGAACGGCCGCCTGCATCGCCTCGCCCCGGTGCCGCAGCAGCCGCGCAGCATCGGCTAGCGTGATCGACCGGGCTGCGCAAAGCGCCGAATACTCGCCCAGCGAATGCCCCGCCACATAGGAGGCCGTCGTCACCTCGACGCCTTCGGCGCGCAAGGCCGCCATCGCCGCCATCGACGTGGCCATCAGGGCCGGCTGTGCATTGCGCGTCAGGGTCAACTCGTCGATGTCCCCTTCCCATATCAGCGTGCTCAACGCATCGCCCAGCGCCTCGTCGACCTCCTCGAAGACGGCTTTGGCCTCGGGGTAGGCATCGGCCAGATCACGGCCCATGCCGATGGTCTGCGCCCCCTGTCCGGGAAAGATAAAGGCTCGGGTCATGGGATGCTCCTCCACATCGCTGGCTTCGAGGATCGGGGCTATCGCATGAAACCGCTCTTCGCAATTGCGAACAGGCCTTGTGCGTTGCGCCGGGCGCGCCAGCCGCTATCTCTGAACCATCAATCGCACCCCAGCACGGCAGAGGATCGAAGGATCATGACGGCAACCGATGCCCGGCCCGACCACCCCGGCCCCCGCAACAGTTCGCGGCGCTACGGCTCCGTGGCAAAAACATTCCACTGGCTCACCGCGCTGTTGATTCTGACGGCCATTCCGCTCGGGCTCGTCGCCAATGCCTGGCCCTATGACACCTCCGCGCAACTGGCGGTCAAGGCTCTGCTCTTCTCGCTGCACAAGACCATCGGGCTTCTCGCCTTCTTCGTGGCGCTTGCGCGGATCTTCTGGGCCACGATCCAGCCCCGGCCGCAAACGCTGATCGCCGGGCGGCCCACCCAACTGCTCCTGGCCGATGCAACGCATTGGGTGCTCTATGCAAGCCTCGTCATCGTGCCGCTTTCCGGCTGGCTGCACCATGCCGCGACCACCGGCTTCGCGCCGATCTGGTGGCCCTTTGGCCAGACCCTGCCCTTCGTTCCCCGGTCGGAGGCGGTGGCGGGTTTCTTCGCCGCCTGGCACTGGCTTTTCACCAAGCTTCTGGCCGCGGCAATCCTGCTTCACATCGCCGGCGCGCTGAAACACCACTACATCGACCGGGATGCGACCCTCGCCCGGATGCTGCCGGGCCAGCCCGCCCTGCCGGACCCGATGCCGCAGCGGACGGGGGGCGAAGGCCGCCGCGCCCGCATTCTCGCGCTCGCGATCTGGGCGCTGGCGCTTGCGGGCGGAACGCTCCTCGGCCTGCAAGCCGACGATCGGGCCGCCATTCCGCGCCTGGCCGAGGTGCAGTCGGAGTGGGCGGTGCAGGACGGCACGCTGGAAATCACCGTCCAGCAACTGGGCAGCGCCGTCACCGGCAGCTTCGCCGACTGGACGGCCGAGATCGACTTTACCGAAACGCCGGCTGACGGGCTCCATGGCCGCGTGGACGTGGTCATCGCCATCGGGTCGCTGTCTCTCGGCGGCGTGACCACGCAGGCGCTGGATGCGGAATTCTTCAACGCCGCCGCCTTCCCCACGGCCCGTTTCTCCGGCCCCATCCGCGCGGCGGATCAGGGCTATGTCGTCGATGGCATCCTGTCGCTTGCCGGTCGCGATGTGGCTGCCGTTCTGCCCTTCACACTGGCCATCGCCGACGATACGGCAACGGTTTCCGCGCAGGTGACGCTTGATCGCCGCGATTTCGGGATGGGCCCCAGCTACCCCGATGAAAGCAGCGTGGGTTTCGGTGTGGATGTGCGGGTCGCCCTGACGGCGGTTCGTGCCGACGCGGAATAACCTCCGCCCGCCCCCGCCCGCCGCACAACGCCCCCCATGTCGGCCAAAAAAAGCCGCCCCTTTCGCAAGGGGCGGCCCGGCACGCCACCCGTGCCCGCGGTGCGGCCGCGCTCAGCTTTCCATATCTGCGGCGCGGATCGCTTCCACCGAGATCATCACGTTGACCTCGTCGCCCACGAAGGGGGTGAACGCACTCAGGCCGAACGCCGTCCGGCTCAAGGTTGTGGTCGCGTCGAACCCGGCCACCAGCGCGCCGTTCATCTGCGGCAACGGGCTGGGCCCGGCGGAGTTCAGCGTCGCGTCCAGCACCACTTCCTGCGTCGTGTCGCCGATGGTCAGATCGCCAGTGATCAGGGCCGTGTCGTCGCCGGTCACCTCGATCCCGGTGGAGACGAAGGTGATCATGTCGTCGTCGGAGGCGGCAAAGAAATCCTCGCCCAGCATATGGGCGGTCCGCGCCTCCCAGCCGGTGAACATCGAGGTCGTGGGCATCGACACGCTGACAGACGAGCTTGCCGGATCGTCGGCGTCGAACATGATCTCGCCCTCGAAACCGGAAAACATGCCATAGGTCGTGGACAGGCCCAGATGGTTCCAGCTGAACACGATCTGGCTGTGCGATGCGTCAAGCCGGTAAAGCTCCGCATCGGCGAGGGCGGGGGTGGCGGTCACCGCGGCAAGCAGCGCGGCAGAGGACAGAAGCTGTTTCATGATCTTGGGAACTCCCTGAAAGAACAAAGTGATAACGGAACACATCTCGGGTCTTACCCGGCGATGACAACCCGATCTGCCTCAACAGATCCTGTGCGCCACCGCACGAGTGCCGCCCGGCCCGTCCACAGATAGCCGCGCCCCGCCGCCGGTCGACTTGGGCCGGCCGGTTTTCGCCACCCGCGCCCGCCAGTTCGGCGAAATTCCTCCCCCGGCCCGCACCCGGCGAGGCGGGCGCGTTTCCCCTTGCGCCACGGGCGAACCCTTCCTATAAGGCGCCCTTCCTCCGTCGTTGCTTTCGCACCGGCGTGGTCTCTCGTGACCGGGGGGCGGAGGATCATCGCCCCGGTCTTTGAAACACGCTTTGATATGAACTGGAGAAGACATGCCGCTCTATGAGCATGTGATGATTGCGCGTCAGGACCTGTCCAACACGCAAGCCGAAGGCCTTATCGAACATTTTGGCTCCGTGCTGTCCGACAATGGCGGCACCCTCGTGGATCACGAGTACTGGGGTGTCAAAACCATGGCCTACAAGATCAACAAGAACCGCAAGGGCCACTACGCCTACATGCGTTCGGACGCGCCCGCGACCGCCGTGCAGGAAATGGAACGCCTGATGCGTCTGCATGATGACGTGATGCGGGTTCTGACCATCAAGGTCGATGAACACCCCGAGTTGCCCTCGATTCAGATGCAGAAACGTGACGAACGCGGCGACCGCCGCGAGCGCCGTTAAGGGAAGGATCAAGACCAATGGCTGCAAAACCGTTTTTCCGCCGTCGCAAATCCGACCCGTTCGAAGGCGACAACGCACCCAAGATCGACTACAAGGACACGCGTCTGCTGCAACGCTATATCTCTGAGCGTGGCAAGATCGTGCCCAGCCGCATCACCGCCGTCGGTGCCAAGAACCAGCGCCGTCTGGCCCAGGCCATCAAGCGGGCGCGGTTCCTCGCCCTTCTGCCCTACGCCGTGAAATAAGGAGAACGACCCATGGATGTTATCCTTCTGGAACGTGTGGCCAAGCTCGGCCAGATGGGCGAAGTGGTTTCGGTCAAGGAAGGCTATGCGCGCAACTATCTGTTGCCGCAGAAAAAAGCCCTCCGCGCGAATGAAAGCAATCTGAAAGCCTTCGAAACCCAGAAAGCCCAGCTTGAGGCGCAAAACCTCGAAACCAAGGCCGAGGCCGACAAGATGGGCGAAAAACTCGCCGGTCAGCAGTTTGTCGTGATCCGCTCCGCCTCCGATTCCGGGGCGCTGTACGGCTCGGTCACCACCCGCGATGCGGCCGATGCCGCCACCGCCGATGGCTTCACCATCGACCGCAAGCAGGTCGCGCTCAGCCGTCCGATCAAGGAACTGGGCCTGCACACCGTGCATGTCATCCTGCACCCCGAGGTGGAGGTGGACATCACGCTGAACGTCGCCCGCTCCGTCGAGGAAGCCGAGCTTCAGGCCTCCGGCAAGTCGATCCAGGAACTGGCCGCCGAAGAAGAGGCCGCCGCGGAGTTCGAGATCGCCGAGCTGTTCGACGATATCGGCGCGGCACAACTGGACGATCTGGAAGAGGCGCCTGCCGAAACCGGCAACGACGCGTCTGCCGAAGACGCAGGCGACAGCGAAGACGGCGACAAGACCGCCTGATCTTCCGCATTACCGGAGAAATCGAAACCGCGCCCTTACCGGCGCGGTTTTTTCATGCCCTGGCAGGGCCTCATGGCCCGTCCTCCACCGGGGTCCGCCGTCCCGTCTCTCACAGATGCTGTGACGCAGCCGGGCGAAAACCGACAAAACAAGACCCGCCTCGGAGGGCGGGTCTTGCGATGCCCTCAGGCTGGAAACCGGTCAGTTGTTCCAGGTCTCCATGTTCAGCGTGGCGGGGCAGCTATCCCCGCTGAAGGTGCCGACCCAGACATCGACCCGCCCGTTCAACAGGTGCGCGCCCCGCAGATCCAGCCGGGGGTCCAGATTGCCGTTGCTGTCGTCATCATAGAACCACTGCCCGTTGGCCGCGTTCACGATCAGCGTGCTGTCGCATTGGCTGTCCACGTCGATGGCAAGCCGATACTGGTCCATACCGCTCAGGAAGAAGGTGTAATCGGGCGTCGCGTTGGCATAGCCCCCCGCGCCGATGCCGCAATCGCCGACGGGCGTGCCGCCACCGGCCTGAACGCCATAGGCCTGCGGGCTGTAAAGCTGCTGACCGGTGATGTTCACCTGCTGACCCGACAGCGCGAAACTCGGGCATCCACCGGCCTGTTGCGGCTGGGGCGCGGGCGCGGTGACATAGAAGGTCTCCATGTTCAGGGTCGCGTTGCAGGGCGTGCCGGAATAGCTGCCGACCCAGACATCGACCCGCCCGTTCAACGCCTGGGCGCCGACCAGTTCGAGGCGGGGGTTCGGATATCCCGCGCCATCATCGTCGAAATGCCACGTGGTATCGGCGCTGTTGACCAGCAGGGTCGTATCGCATTCCGCCACCACGTCTATCGCCAGACGGTAGGGATCCATCCCGCTCAGATAGAAGGAGTATTGCGGCGCGGCGCTGAAATAGCCCGTGCCTTGGAACTCGCCGCAATTCGATGCCGGCGTGGTACCCTGCGCCTGAACCCCATAACGCTGCGGTGCGTAAAGCTGGTCGCCGGTAAGCTGGATCTGCGCGCCTTGCGTGTTCCATGTCGGGCAACTTGCCGGTGCCGGTGCCGGGGTGGGCGCGGGCGCGGGCGCCTGTGTGAGGAAGGTCTCAAGTGTCACGGTCGCGCTGCACCCGCCGCCTGCGAATGTGCCGACCCAGACATCGACGCGGCCATTGGTCTGCGCCGCGGTCGCAAGCTCGATCCGCGGATCGAGGTTGCCGTTGCTGTCATCGTCGAACAGCCACTGACCGTTGGCCGTGTTGACGAGCAGTGCCGCGTCGCACGTGCTGTCCACATCGATGACCAGGCGGTAGCTGTCCATTCCCGACAGATCGAAGGAGTAATCGGGCGCGGACCGGAAATTGCCCGATCCCAGAGTGCCAAGACCGCAATTGGCCAGGCTGTTGTCGCCGCCGGCCTGCACGCCGAAGGTCGTCGGGGTGTAAAGCTGGTCGCCGGTATAGGTGAAGGACCCGCCGGCCAGTTGGTAGGCCGGGCAGGCCAATGCCGCCACGCCCATGGACAAGAACAGAAAAATGCTGGCTAGGAATAATCTCATCGGAATTCCCTCCCCTAAGCTTATCAGTGTCAAATATGTGGGCGCAGGCAGAACCCTCCGACCACGATCCGGATCAATTGGCCTGCCCCCGCCATGCATGATGCTTCCACGTGCCGGGCACGGGACGGGTCGGGCCGCCCCGTGACCGGGGCACACCGACAACGATAGGCGGATTACCGCCAAACGCATAGGGGAAACCTTTCGCGGCACGTGCCTTTTTTGTGCGTTTTGCTTGTAAAAAGGGCCGCCCCAGGGACGGCCCAAATCACTCTGTCTGATGGTCTGCGATATCGGCTGCGCGGGTCGCGCCGACGTCTCAGTCCTCCTCTTCCAACGCCTCGACGGCCTTTTGCAGATCGTCCTTGGAGACGTCCTTGTCCTCCACCGCTGCCATTTCGAAGATGAAGTCGATCACCTTGTCCTCGAAAAGCGGGGCCCGAAGCTGCTGCTGCGCGGCCTGATTTTGCTGAATGAATTCAAAGAACTGGCGCTCCTGCCCCGGATACTGCCGGGCCTGATTCATGATCGCCTGGGTCATCTCGGCATCCGAAACCTGAACATCGTTCTTCTGCCCAAGCTCGGCCAGAAGCAGGCCCAGACGGACGCGCCGTTCGGCCAGCGTCCTGTGCTCCTCGGTGGGCTCGATCTCCGGGTGGTCGTGGCCCTGCACATCGGGGTTTTCCTCATGCCAGAGCTGATGGGCGATCTGGCCTGCTTCCGCAGCGACCAGCGACGGCGGCAGATCGAACTTCACCAGATCGTCCAGCTGGTCCAGCAGTTGCCGCTTCAGCACCTGCCGGGCGGCGCCGGAATACTGCGCCTTCAACTGCTCCTCGATCTGGCCCTTCAACGCGGCCAGATCCTCGGCCCCGTACTGCTTGGCCAGCTCGTCATTCATCTCGGCCGGTACGGGCTTCTTGACCTCTTTGATCTTGCACTCGAACACGGCCGCCTTGCCGGCAAGATGCTCGGCCTGATACTCCTCGGGGAAGGAGACCTCGACATCCTTTTCCTCGCCCGCCTTGGTGCCGACAAGCTGCTCTTCGAAGCCCGGAATGAAACTGTCGGACCCCAGAACCAGCGGGTAATCCTCCGCCGCGCCACCATCGAAGGGCTCGCCATCGACCTTGCCCAGGAAGTCGATCACCACCTGATCGCCCTTGGCCGCCTTGCCTTTCTTGGTCGCGAAGTTCTGCGCGCTTTCGGCGATCTTGCCCAAAGCCTCGTCGACCTCCGCCTCCGCGGGGGACACGACCAGCCGCTCCAGCTTCAGCTTCTTGTAATCCACATCCGGAATATCGGGCAGCTTTTCGTAGGACATGGCCACGACGATATCGTCGCCCTCCTTCCAGTCCTCGTTGACCATCTTGATCTCGGGCTGCATCGCGGGGCGGTCGCCGCTCTCCTCAAGATGGCCCTGCATCGCGCCGTCAACGGTTTCCTGCATCGCCTCGCCCATCAGGCGCGGGCCGAACTGCTTCTTCAGCAGCGGCAGCGGCACCTTGCCCTTGCGAAAGCCCTTCATTTCGACCTCGGGCTGCGCCTCGGCCAGCTTTTCGTCCACCTTCGCGTCCAGCTCGGCGCCCGTGATGGTGATTTCATAGGCGCGCTTCAGTCCGTCGTTCAGCGTCTCGGTGACGTTCATCATTGTCCTCGCATAGGTGAAAAGGGCACCCGGCGGGTCCCTTGGCAGAATTTGCGCCTTACTAGTGGGGGGCCGGGGGGCGTTCAACCCCGAAATGAAAGGGGTTTGGTGCGGGTGGAGGGACTTGAACCCCCACGCCTTGCGGCGCCAGAACCTAAATCTGGTGCGTCTACCAATTTCGCCACACCCGCATGCGCCGCGCTCTTTAGCAGAGGGCTTGGTCACAGGGTAGAGGCAAAACGCATCGGCCGGGCCGGGTGCCGCGCGCGCCAAATCCCCGGTCCGGGCGGCCGGAACAAGGCACAAACCGTCACGTGGCGATCGGCGCAGCCTTCGCGCCCCATGCCCCGCGCCGACCGAATGCGCCTGCGGGAAACCGCCGGGCGATGCCTCTTTGTCACGGCGAAAAACCGCCCAGTCAAAAGGCTTTGGGAATTCCGCCTGTATCGGTTAACCTTTTCCTAATCACAATGAGGCAGCATTGCCCGCAGATCCATGAGCAGGATTTCATATGACACGGCCCGCAGATGATCGGCGCCATCATAGCGCATTGGACAAGGCGGCGTGGCTCGATGACGCCGCGCTTCCGATCGGCACCACCCTGCTTACGCTGGATGGCACGCTTCCGGTCGAATATCTCGTGCCCGGCGACCGGGTGATCACCCGCGACGGGGCGTATCGGCTGCGCGCCGCGCTGCGCCATACTGTCCCACAAGGGCTGCGCATGGTCCGCGTCAGTCGCGATGCGCTTGGCGGAAAACCGGATGCGGATATCACGCTTCTGCCCCGGCAGCGCGTTCTGATCCGCGATTGGCGCGCCCGGGCGCTTTACGACGCGCCGCAAGCCTGTGTCCCTGTCGAGCGTCTGATCGACAGGGAATATGTGCGCTGGACGATGGACACGCCGGCGCATGTGATCTCTCTCCATTTCGACCGGCAGGTCATCCTTTATGCCGCGGGTCTGGAGCTACAGAGCACGGCCCGGCTGGCCCCGCCGGTCTCTGACGCGGCCTAACACGGCGCAAGGGCGCGCACGGCAACGCGTTTCCCGCGCCCCGGCCATAGGTTCCCCTCAGAGGCTCCCAAGCGGCGCAGCATCCTCAAGATCGCGCAACACCTCCGGAAGCCTCTCGGGCAGATCCTCCGCGACAAGGCCCGGCCCGAAGGCGCGGGCGCAGTCCACATGCAGCCATGCGCCGGTCTCCGCGGCCTCCATCGGGCTCATGCCCCGCGCCAGCAGGCCGGTGATGAACCCGGCCAGCACATCGCCCGACCCTGCGGTCGCAAGCCACGGCGCGGCGCGGTCATACCGGGCGGCGTTGATCGACGCCCGCCCCGACGGCTCTGCGGTCACCGTGTCCGGCCCTTTGAACAGCACCACGCAGCCCGCCCGAGCGGCGGCCTCCCGCGTGGCGTCGACCTTGGAATAGGCGGGGCCCTTGGTTGGCGCGGCGTCCAGCCTTTCGGAGAGATCCGGGAAAAGGCGGCTGAATTCGCCCGCATGGGGTGTCAGGATGCAACTTTCATGCAGCATCGCGAACAGATCCGCGGGGGCATCCGCAAAAGCGGTGAGCGCATCGGCGTCCAGAACGACGGAGCGGCGCGGCGGAGGCGCACCCGGCGCGCGGCCCCGTGACGCACGGTCCCCGGCCCCGAGGGCCACCGGCACAAGATCCCTCGCGCGGTCCACACCCAGTCCCGGACCGAGGCAGAGCGCATTCAGCCGCTCATCTTCCAGAAGAGTAGCAAGCCCCCCCGCCCCGTTGGCACGTTTGATCATGATGGCGGTCAGTTGTGCTGCATGTTCCGCCACCGCCGCATCCTCGCAGACAACGGAGACGAGGCCCGCCCCGATCCTGAGCGCACCGCGCGCGGCAAGGCGGGCGGCACCGCCCGCACCCGACCCACCGGAGAGGATGAGCGCGTGACCATGGGAATACTTGTGGTGATCCGCGCGTTTTGCCAGCGCCCCATGCGCCGGGCGCTCCACCAGCCGCACAGTCTCGACAGGCGGCACGACCGCGCTCCCCCCGGATCGCGGCGTCAAGCCAATGTCACAGAGAACGGTTTTCCCGCATTCCGACGGGCCACGATCCAGATAATGGCCAAGCTTCGCCGCATGAAAGGTCACGCTCAGATCCGCCCTGATCGCGGTGCCCAGAATGCGCCCGCTATCGGCGCAGAGGCCACTGGGCGTATCAATCGCCACCACGCGAACGCCCTTTTTTCCAAACACGTCCCGCGCCTGCGCAAAAACCGTGAAAAGCCCGCGAAAGGGGCGCGTGAGCCCGGTCCCGAACAATCCGTCGACGATCAGGCTGCATTCGGGCACCACCAGACTGTCGTCTTGCAGGGGGGGCGGGTCGATGCCGCGCATGGTGACCGCGCCCAACTCTCTCCAGCGCTCGTAATTCGCTCTCGCATCCGGCGGCAAGTGGTCGGGATCGCCGTATAGGAACACCTCCACCTCCCATCCAAAGCCTTTCAGCAGGCGCGCGACGACGAACCCGTCGCCGCCATTGTTGCCCGGGCCGCACAGCACAACCGCGCGGTGCGGGGCCTGCGCCAGATCCGGCCATTCGGCGAAGACGGCCTCCACCACGCCCCGGCCCGCGCGCTCCATCAGCTCCAGACCCGTGACCGAGCCGCTGTCGATCGCGGCGGTTTCGACCCCGCGCATCTGCGCCGCCGTCAGCAATTCCGTCACGCCGATCCCCTCTTGCGATTCAGTTCTGCATAAAAAATATGCGTACCGCTTAATTCGTCATCGCACCGCCGGGTTTCCATCAGTGGCGCAACGCATGCGTCATGCTACCCGATTGCCCCCCATGGGCGAAAGTGGTGTCACGGGCGGGCATGCATGACGAGGAGGCCCGGGGGACATGAAAAAGATCGAGGCGATCATCAAACCGTTCAAGCTGGATGAGGTCAAAGAGGCCCTTCAGGAGATCGGCATACAGGGCCTGAGCGTCACCGAAGTCAAAGGGTTCGGGCGCCAGAAAGGTCATACCGAGCTTTACCGTGGCGCGGAATACGTTGTGGATTTCCTGCCCAAGGTGAAGATCGAGGTCGTGCTGGCCGATGATCAGGTGGATACCGCGATCGAAGCGATCATCGACGCGGCCAAGACCGACAAGATCGGCGACGGCAAGATCTTCGTCTCCTCCATCGAACAGGCGATCCGCATCCGCACCGGCGAGGCTGGCGAAGACGCGCTTTGAACCGCGATCAGTTGTACGAGAGGGGCATGATCATGCCCCGGAAACAGACCCAAAACGTCAAGGAAGGTCACGATGAGCAAAGATAAGGTTTTGTCCATGATCAAGGACGAGGATGTCGAATATGTCGATATCCGCTTCACCGATCCGCGAGGCAAGCTTCAGCATGTCACGGTGTTGTCCGACCAGGTTGATGAAGACTTCCTGGACGAAGGGTTCATGTTCGACGGCTCTTCGATCGCCGGCTGGAAAGGCATCGAAGCTTCCGACATGAAACTGATGCCCGACACCGAAAGCGTCTATGTCGACCCGTTCTACGCGGAAAAGACGATCTGCCTGCACTGCTCGATCGTGGAGCCGGACACCGGCGAGTCCTACGACCGCGACCCGCGCGGCACGGCGGAAAAGGCCGAGGCGTATCTGAAATCCTCCGGCATCGGCGATGTGGCCTATTTCGGGCCCGAGGCGGAGTTCTTCCTGTTCGACGACGTGCGCTTTTCGGTCGGCATGAACAAGGTCTCCTACGAGGTGGACGCGCAGGACGCTGCCTGGAACACCGACAGCGAATACGAGATGGGCAACATGGGCCATCGGCCCGGCGTCAAGGGCGGCTATTTCCCGGTGAACCCCACCGACGCAGCCCATGATCTGCGCTCGGAAATGCTGTCCACGATGAAGCGGATCGGCATGAAGGTCGACAAGCACCACCATGAGGTGGCGTCGTGCCAGCACGAGCTGGGCCTGATCTTCGACAGCCTGACCAAACAGGCCGACGAGTTGCAGAAATACAAATACGTCATCCACAACGTGGCCCATGCCTACGGCAAGTCCGCGACCTTCATGCCCAAGCCCATCGCAGGCGACAACGGCACCGGCATGCATGTGAACATGTCGATCTGGAAAGACGGCAAGCCCCTGTTCGCAGGCGACAAATATGCCGACCTGTCGGATGAGGCGCTGTATTTCATCGGCGGCATCCTCAAGCACGCCAAGACGCTGAACGCCTTCACCAACCCGTCGACCAACAGCTACAAGCGCCTGATCCCGGGCTTCGAAGCGCCGGTTCTGCGCGCCTATTCCGCCCGCAACCGCTCGGGCTGTGTGCGGATCCCGTGGACGGAATCGCCCAAGGCGAAACGGGTCGAGGCGCGGTTCCCCGATCCGTCGGCAAACCCCTATCTGTGCTTCGCGGCCCTGCTGATGGCCGGTCTGGACGGGATCCAGAACAAGATCCATCCGGGCGATCCCTCGGACAAGGACCTCTACGATCTGCCGCCCGAAGAGCTGGCGGGCATCCCCACGGTCTGCGCAAGCCTGCGCGAAGCGCTGGACGCGCTGGAGGCCGATCACGCCTTCCTGCTGGCCGGCGACGTGTTCACCAAGGACCAGATCGAAGGCTACATGGAGCTGAAATGGGAAGAGGTCTATGCCTTCGAGCATACCCCTCACCCGGTGGAGTATCTCAACTATTACAGCTGCTGAGCCGAAGCGGTTCGGGTTTCGGAAAGGGCGCCATGTTGGCGCCCTTTTCTTTTGCGATATCAAGCGAAAGGCTTGACCCGACATGCGCACCGGTTGAGGATCAGCCGAACCTTTGAAACAGACTCGAACCGGAAGACCCATGACCCGCCTGGCCCTATTTGCGCTGCCCTTCGCCCTTCTGACCACCGCGACCCTCGCCCAGGACGCCGCGCCGCCTGCGGAACTGGGCACCGATCCCGACGCGATCCTTGAGGTTGCAAGGGGCTTCGGCGCGGCCCAGATGGAAGCCGCCGACAGGGCCGGCCGCCCGCTTGTGACCGGTATGCTGAACGGCACCCGCTATGGTGTGCTGATGTATGGCTGCGACGAGGGGGATGGCTGCGACAGCGTGCAGTTCTTCGCCACGTTTTCGGAATCCGGCACCACGCTGGAGTTTCTGAACCAGTGGAACGCGGACAAACGGTTCGGCTCGGCCTATCTTCAGGAGGATGGCGATGTCATCCTGCACTACAGCACCAGCATCCGCTACGGCGTCAACCAGCGCAATTTCGAGGATACGTTCGATGTCTGGCAGGTCACGCTCAACCAGTTCGTGAACCGGCTTTCCGGCCTTCCCGACGACGCGGCCCGCTAGAACCGGGTGAACCGGGAGGCCTTGCGCATCGTGCGGATCATCTGGCGGGTGCTTTTCTGGCTGCTCCGGGCGCTTTCGCGCTGTTCGGGCGTCATCGACTCTTCGCGGGCGTCGCCCCGGCCACGGGTGGCGCGGTTGATCCCGGCATTGACGCCGCGGTTCACAAGCTGACGGATCAGCGTATTCATTACCATGCGAATGATGCGGTCCATCATCGGCCTCCTGTTCGTTACTCCCCGGCAATATAGGGCAAAACGCGGCAGAATTCAGGCGTCCCGCCCGTCATTCCCCGAAAAGCTCGTCCTGGCCATCGTCATCGGGGCCATCGTCCAGCTCCGACAGGTCGTCTTCGCCGCCCGGTCCCGGCATCAGCCCCGGCGGCGGTCGGCTGTCGAGCAGACCGGCGGAGCGCAGCTCTTTCAGCCCCGGCAGATCGCGGGCGCTTTCCAGACCGAAATGATCCAGAAAGCCTTGTGTCACCACATAGGTCACCGGCCGGCCCGGCGTCATCTTGCGGCGGCCAAAACGCACCCATTCCATCTCGATCAGCTGATCCACCGTCCCGCGACTGACCGAAACGCCGCGGATCTCCTCGATCTCGGCGCGGGTGACGGGCTGATGATAGGCGATGATCGCCAGCGTCTCGACCGCGGCCCGGCTCAGCTTGCGGGTCTCGACCGTTTCACGGCTCATCAGAAAGCCCAGATCGGCGGCGGTGCGGATCGCCCAGGCATCGCCGACACGGGTCACGGTCACCCCCCTGCCCTCGTAGCGGCGGCGCAGCAACACAAGCGCCTCCGCCGCATCGCAGCCATGGGGCATCCGCGCTTCCATCTCGCGGGTGCTCATCGGCTCGGAAGACGCGAACAGCAACGCCTCGACCATGCGTTCCTGCTCGGCCAGGGGCGGCGCCTGAAACAGGCTTTCCTCGGTGTCGGTCTCTGGGTCGCTCATTGCGGGTCGTCTTTGCGTTTCAGCTGGATCGGCGCGAAGGTTTCGGTCTGTCGCAACGTCACTTTGCCCGCCTTGGCCAGCTCAAGCGCCGCCGCAAAGGTGGAGGCGGTCGCGGAGCGGCGCCGCTTGGGGTCCATCTCCCAGCCCTCGGGGATGTAGGAGGAGATATCGGTCCAGTCGCCCGCAAACCCGATCAGCCCGCGCATGCGCTCCAGCGCCTCCTCCATGGTGAAGACGCTTTCGCGATCCATCACATAGGGGCGGAACTCGTCGCGGGTGCGGATCCGGGCATATCCCTGCATCAGGTCGATCAGGCTGGCGGTATAGGTGATCTTGCGCGCGGTCGTCACATCCTCGGGCAGGCCGCGCATGAACCGGTCCCGCCCCAGCAGGTCCCCGGCCATCAGCTTCGCCGCACAGTCGCGCATCGCGGCAAGGCGTTCCAGCTGGAACGCCAGATGGGCCGCCATCTCCTCCCCCGAAGGCCCGTCTTCGCTTGGGTCGGGCGGCAGAAGCAGGCGCGATTTCAGAAAGGCGAGCCATGCCGCCATCACCAGATAATCCGCGGCAAGTTCGATCCGCAGCGCGCGCGCCTGTTCGACGAAGACCAGATATTGCTCGGCCAGTTGCAGGACCGAGACCTTGCGCAGATCCACCTTCTGCGTGCGGCCCAGCATCAGCAGCAGATCGAGCGGCCCCTCGAACCCGTCCACATCGACGATCAGCGCTTCGGCGGCGCGCCGCTCGCTGACCGCGTCCCATTCCGCGTCATTGTCATTTGCCGGTACCGGGATCTCAGCCATAAACCTGTCCGTCCAGAAGCGCCGCAAGGTCGGCTTCGGCGGCGTCAATGTCAAGCGGCTCGGGGCGGCGGCGCGCGGCAAGCGCCGCGTCGGCGCGGGATTTCGCGCGTCCCGTCAATCCGCCGCTGGCGCTGACCACCTCCTCCATCTCGGCGCGGTCGCCGTTGCAGTGCAGAACGATATCGCACCCCGCCTGCCGCGACAGCGCGGCCCGCTCCGCCAGCGGGCCCGGCAAGGCCCCCATGGAAAGATCGTCGGTCATCAGCAACCCGTCAAAGCCGATCTCCTGCCGGATCAGGTCGATCAGACGTGGCGACATGGTGGCGGGCAAACCGTCCTCCACGGCCTCATAGACGATATGGGCGCTCATCCCCATGGGCAGATCGGCCAATGGCCGGAACGCGGCGAAATCCACCGCGCGCAACTCCTCCAGCGGGGCCGCCACCCGCGGCAGGGTCCGGTGGCTGTCCACCTCGCCAAGTCCGTAGCCCGGCAGATGTTTCAGAACCGGCAGGACGCCGCCGGCCATCAGCCCTTCGGCCACGGCCCGGGCCGCACCGATGACGCCGGGCGCATCATGGCCGTAAAGGCGATTACGCAGCACCGGATGCGTGCTCTCGCGGGCCACATCGGCAAGCGGGGCGCAATTCGCGTCAATCCCGACATCATGGAGTTCATGGGCGATCAGCCGCGCGCGCAGAAACATCGACCGCGCGGCGCGGTCCCGGCCCGCAGTCATCACCTGATCGAGCGCGGGGCGCCATTGCCGCCAGTTGGGCGGTCCCATGCGTTGAACACGCCCCCCCTCCTGATCGATCAGCACCGGGGCCTCGCGGCCCACGGACGCACGCAAATCGCCGGTCAGGCGGCGAAGCTGCCCCGGGTTTTCGACATTCCGGGCGAACAGGATAAAGCCCCAGGGCTGCGCTTCGGCGAAAAAGGCGGCTTCGTCAGCGGACAGGACCGGACCGAGACATCCCAGGATCGTGGCAGAGCCCGCCGCCATCCCGCTCAGCGTACCGTGACGGGGATACAGGCCGCGCCTTGCGCCAGAAGCGTCGTGCAGAAGCGCCGCGCATCGCTGAGATCGGTGAACCCATGGGCGCGCAGCCGGTAGAACTGCCGCCCGCCCGAGACCGCCGGTTGTACGATCCGGGAGCGTCCGTCGAAGAAATCCGGGAAGCTGCGGGTCAGCCTCTCCCATTCCGTGCGCGCGGTCTCGGCATCGTCAAAGGCGCCAAGCTGGACCAGCCGGGTCCCCGCCGGCAGGCTGTCGGGGTCGATCTCGGCGGCCGGCGTCGCGCCTGCGGTGGCGGTCGCCGCATCGGCCGCGGCGCTCAGCGCGGCCATCTGAACCGCCGCCGGCCGGGTGGTCGGGCGCGGAGAGCTGCGCACGCCCGGCACCGAAACTGGGATCACGGCAATCGCATCGCGGGTCTGCGGCGCAGGCTCCGGCGTGGGGTCGGGTGATGTGGCCTCAGGCGTCGCGGCCGTCTCGGCCCCTGCCTCGGGCACGGGGGGCGTCTGCGTTTCGTCCTGCATCAGCCGGTCGATCAGGGCAAGCGTCGCTTCGCTGGCGGCCTGCGGCGTGGGCGTTTCCGGCACGGCCTCGCGTGTCGCCTCCGGCAGGCTGGCCGAACTGAGATCGATCTCGACCAGTTCCACAGGCGGAGGGGCCAGCACGATCCGTTCGGCGGCGGGCTCGGCCTCCCGCCCTTCGGCGATACGGTTCACCGCCAACCCCTGATGGTCCGCCTGACTGCCGCCGGGGTTTTCCGGCGCGACCCGCATGGCCCCTTCCAGCGCGCGGACGACCGGCACCCCGGTCACGTCGCGCATCGTCAGCTGCCACGCCCAGATCGCCATGCCCGCGATCAGGCCCAGCGAGATCAGCGCCCCCGCCCAATTGATCAATGTTGCAACTGGCGACGGCCCCGCCGGCGGCGGATGACCATGCGCCTCATCCTCGAAATAATCGATATCAGCCATGCCTGCCCTCTTATGCCCGGCAATGGCGATGCCGGGGTTTGCCTGCTCGTCCCCGCCTCGGCGCCTAGTTATCGAGGTCTTGCCTCAGCGCATTTCGTTCAGCGGGGTCACACCCAAAATACCAAGACCGCCCGAAATAACAACGGCTACGGCGCGAATCAGCGCAGATTTCGCCAAAGTTGCGGTTTCGTCATCCTCCTGCAGAAAGCGCAGCGACGGATCGGCGTTGCCCTTGTTCCACAATGCGTGGAATTCCGAGGCCAGATCGTAGAGATAGAATGCCACCCGGTGCGGCTCGTGGGTCTGGGCCGCGATCTCGACCAGCCGCGGCCATTCAGCCAGCTTCGCGGCCAGGGCCAGCTCCGCCGGATCGGAGATCGGGGACAGATCCGCCTCCGCCAGAACCGCATCATCGGCAGAGATCCCCGCCTCGGCCGTCTTGCGCAGCACCGAGGCGATGCGCGCATGGGCGTATTGCACGTACCAGACCGGGTTTTCCTTCGATTGCTCGGTCACCTTCTCCACATCGAAATCAAGCGGCGCGTCGTTCTTGCGGGTCAGCATCACGAACCGGGTCACGTCCGGCCCGACCAGATCCACCACATCGCGCAGTGTGACGAACGTGCCCGCGCGTTTGGACATTTTCAGCTCTTCCTCGCCCCGCCGCAGCTTGACCAGCTGCATCAGCTTGATGTCGAGCGGCACCTTGCTGTCCGACAGCGCGGCCACTGCCGCCTTCATCCGTTTGACATAACCGCCATGATCGGCGCCGAAGACGTCGATCAGCTCTTCGAACCCGCGCGACACCTTGTCGAAATGATAGGCGATATCGGGCGCGAAATAGGTCCATGATCCATCCGACTTCATGACCGGCCGGTCCACGTCGTCGCCGAATTCGGTGGATTTGAACAGGGTCTGGACCCGTGGCTCCCAATCCTCGGGCGTCTTGCCCTTGGGCGGCTCCAGCGTGCCTTCATAGATCAGGCCCTTGCGCCGCAGTTCCGCGATGGCCTCTTCGATCCGGCCGCTGCCATAGAGCGATTTTTCGGAGTAGAACAGGTCCATCTCGACGCCAAGCTGCGCCAGATCGGCGCGGATCATCTTTAGCATCGCGTCGGTCGCGAAGTCGCGCACCTCGGCCAGCCAGAACTGCTCCCCCTTGCCCAGGAACGCATCGCCGACCTTGTCCTTCAGCGCCTGCCCGACCTCGATGAGGTAATCGCCCGGATAGGTGCCGTCCTCGAAGGCGACCTTCTGCCCATGGGCCTCCAGGTAGCGCAGATAGACGGACCGGGCGAGCACATCGACCTGCCCGCCGCCATCGTTGATATAGTATTCCCGGGTTACCGCATGGCCGGTGAAATCCAGAAGACTGGCCAGCGCGTCGCCGAACACCGCGCCCCGCGTGTGGCCCACATGCAGCGGCCCGGTCGGGTTCGCGGAGACATATTCGACATTCACCTTCCGCCCCGCCCCCACGTCGGAGCGGCCATACCCGGCCCCGGCGGCAAGGATCCCCCGGATCACGCCGCGCCAGGTCTCCGCCGACAGCCGCAGGTTGATGAAGCCGGGCCCGGCTACATCGGCGCTGTCGATCCGGTCGTCGGCGGCCAGCTTGCCCGCCAGCGCCTCCGCGATGTCGCGCGGTTTCATCCCGGCGGGCTTGGCCAGCACCATCGCCGCATTGGTCGCCATATCCCCATGGGCGGCGTCGCGCGGCGGCTCCACCGTGACGTTTCGCATCTCCAGCCCGCCCGGAAGAACCTGCTCGGCGACAAGCGCGTCGAGGCTTTGCAGAACAAGGGCACGGATATCGGTGAACAGATGCATATGGCTTTCCCCTAACTGCCCGGCGGTTTAGCATCTGGGAAAGGAAGGTCAACGCCGGCTTGGAGTATCGGGCGGATGCGGGTCCACGCGATATTTGGCATTATCACGACGATCAGCATCCTGCTGGTCGTGTTCTCCGGGCGCTGGATCGCAGACACGCCTGCGATCGCCGTCGTTTTGCTTGTATTCGCAGTGTTGTATGTCGCGTTTCTGGCAACCTTCGCCTACTCGGCCTATTCAGGCAAAGGCAGTATCAGCGACTTTCTGCTTCATATCGCCATTTCGTCGGTTCAGACGGTCACAAGCTGCGCCGCTTTCTACATAAGCTACGGATTGAACGGTACGGGGTGCGTTACAGATCCCGCTGAAGCGTTCTATTTTTCTACGGTGTCTTTCTCGACCCTCGGCTTTGGCGATCTGACGCCAGAGGAGGGCTTGAGCCGTGCCGTTGCAGCAGGGGAGGCCGTCGTTGGCAATCTGCATCTGGCGCTCTTCGCCGCGTCAGCGTTTTTCTTGCTCAGCGGCACCGGTCAAAACGGCGATGGCTCCGCCCCCGAAGCGGACCCGGTGGAAGAGGAAGATATCGAAACCCTGCTGCTTGCCTGTCAAAGGCGGGTTTCACGTCTGCAAGCCGAATTGGATCGGCTTCGACAGCGTTCGGAAGAGTTGCAAAAAGAGATTGACGACGAACTCAGCCGAGAACAGCAGCCAGCAGCAGAACAGCCAGAAAAGCCGCCAGGATGAACCAGGCGCGGTTCTCAACGAACTTGTTCACGCGCAGAGCATGAAAGGCGATGATCTTGTCGTTCATGTCAACTCCTGTTTCGTCCACTCAGACATAGGTCAAAAACACCAAAAGATCAATAATGCTGCCTTCAAGCGCCGCCGATCAGCCGCGCGTGTTCCTGAAGCGCGAAGCGGTCCGTCATGCCTGCGATGTAGTCCGACACGATCCGCGCCAGAGCCACCTCGCCATCGGCCTCCTCCACATCCTTGCGCCACTGTTTCGGCAGGCTCTCGGTATGCGCCATGAAGTATGGAAACAGGTCATTGACCACGCCGGTCACCTCCGCGCGCATCTCGACCACACCGGGCGCGCGATACATGCGTTTGAACAGGAACCGCCGGATCACGTTCAGATCCACCCAGAGCGCATCGGAAAAGCGGATCACGCCCCGGCCCGCCGCGCGGACGTCTTCCGCGCTTTGCGGCGCGATCTCGGTCAGGTTGCGCCGGGCAACCGCGATCACATCCTCCACCAGAACCCCGAAAAACCGCCTCAGCGCCTCGTGCCGCCGCCGGTAGTAATTGAGGTTCGGGTAAAGCCGGTCAACCTCGGCGAAACAGCCCGACAGGATCGGCAGTTCCGCCAATTCGTCGGTCGAAAACAGCTCGGCCCTCAACCCGTCATGCAGATCGTGGTGATTGTAGGCCACATCGTCGGCGATGGCCGCCACCTGCGCCTCGGCGCTGGCATGGCTGTGCAGTTCCAGATCGTGGCGCGCGTTGTAACCGGCCAGGGCCCAGGGCAGATCGTCGGTCACCGGGCCGTTATGCTTGGCCAGACCCTCCAGCGTTTCCCATGTCAGGTTCAGCCCGTCGAATTCCGCGTAATGCCGCTCAAGCGAGGTCACGATGCGGATCGCCTGCGCATTGTGGTCGAACCCGCCATAAGGCGCCATCAGCGCCGACAGCGCGTCTTCGCCGGTATGACCGAAGGGCGTGTGCCCCAGATCATGGGCCAGCGCCAGCGCCTCGGTCAGCTCCGCGTTGAGGCCGAGCACACCGGCGATGGTGCGCGCCACCTGCGCCACTTCGATCGAATGGGTCAGGCGGGTGCGATAGTAATCCCCCTCATGCTCCACGAAGACCTGCGTCTTGTGTTTCAGCCGCCGGAAGGCGGAGGCATGGATGATCCGGTCGCGATCCCGCTGAAAGCAGGAGCGAAAAGTGCTTTCCTCCTCCGCTATCAGCCGTCCCCGGCTGTTGCCCGGATCGCAGGCATAGACCGCCAGCATCGCCGCCTCCTTGTGGCATCCCCTTGCGCCCCATATATTCAGTTTCGTAGCGAAGCGACACCGCCCGGAGCCCGAAAGATGACCCTGACCCTGACCGTTCCGCCCAAAGTCACCCCGCGCGCCTTTGAACGTCTGGCCGAAATCAACGAAGACACGGACACGCCCAAGGCCCTGAGGGTGGCCGTGGAAGGCGGCGGATGTTCCGGATTTCAGTACGAGATCAAGCTGGACGACCCGGCCGAAGACGATCTGGTGCTGGAGAGCGGCGGCCAGAAAGTCGTGGTCGACAGCGTGTCGCTGCCGTTTCTGGCCGATGCGGTGATCGATTTTTCCGAAGAACTGATCGGGGCGCGCTTCACCATCGAAAACCCCAACGCCTCGTCATCCTGCGGGTGCGGCACGTCCTTCTCCATGTAGCGCGCCTTCAGGCACGGGATGCACCCGGCAGGCACGCCATGTCTGCCCGCAGGATCGTCGCGGATCCCCCACCCGCCCGATCGCCAACCCCGCGACGGGCGCGCTTCCGCGTCACGGATGTCTCCGGGCGCTGGAGAACGTCACATATCTGTGACGGGATGGGGCGGGTTGTCTGATCGCTGTAATGAGGCGGCGCCACACGGTATCGGCCCAAGGATCAGGGGTTTCCGGCCCAAACCAGAGCTTCATCGCCATCCGTGCGAAGGTCGGCACTGCGGACAAAGCTGCCGTTAATCCTGCAGGGTATATTCAGAGCAAGGGAAACCGATAGACGTTGTTCAGGTAACCCTGATCATCAATATGAAAGTGCGTCTCGCCGATGTGTTCAAAACCCTTAGCAAGATAGAAGGCTATCGCGGGATCATTTTCCGCATTAGTTGCTAACCAAACGGAGCCGACAGAAGCATCACGACAGTGGTCAAGCGCCGCAGACAGTAGGCGTTTCCCGATGCCCTTCCCATGATGTCTTGGCTGAACGTAAAAGGTTGAAATCTCTACATCTGAACAGCCATTTACTGGCGCAGGGCTGTTCGACGAAACCCTTATGAAGCCATCAATTCCTTCGGCGTTCTCAGAAACCACCATGAATTGTTCTGGGTCACCAATCAGCTTCTTGGTCTTTTCAACCGTGAACTCTCCTAGCGCATAATCCGCAAAGAAAGCGCTCACGCCTTTCTTCAGGTAGGTGCCGATCCATACCTCGATAGAGATAGCTGCGATACTTGATGCATCGGAGAAAGTTGCTGCGCGAAGAACCATGCTGTTACATGACACCCTTTTTGCGAGTGCAAAAGCTGTTTTCCTCTGTAGCTCTGGGCTCGCACCAGACCTAGGAGCAGGCGCAGCATCCTTTAGCATCAAGGCCAAGGGGCTGCCGCACAAGGCCCTGACCGCCCCTTCGCCGCAAGATCCTTGAACGGCGGCCCGCAGGTCAGCCGGAGCCTCACCGGCGGACGGCTTAGTGAGAACGGCCGCTTTGCAAGGTCTCGCAAGCGTGGTTCAATGGCTTTCCATTGAGTGAACCCATACCTCCGCCTCCGGTTCATGCGGGGCGCGCGTTCCGTCCGTGGTGGCACCGAGCCTCTTTGCAACAGCCTGTGAACGCGTATTTTTCCGGTCTATGTAGCTGTACAGCCTGTCCAGCCCCAGATCCTCACGGGCCCATGTCTTGACGGCCATCGCAGCTTCCGTGGCAAAACCCTTTCCCTCGGCGCCTTCGAAAAGATGCCATGCCAGCTCTACATCCGGCCAGTTGGAATGCTTGATCAGGCCCACCCGGCCGACGGGATGTCCGATCTGCTGCTCCACGACCGTAAAGAAGCCGAAGCCGTGCCAATGCCAATGGCCAATACCAGTCAGAAACCCGAACCAGGCCTGTTCCGCCGTGACCGTCTCTCCCTGAGCTTCCATCGACGGGGCGCTGGTCATGAAACGAGTGAACTCCGATAAATCATCCCGTTCGGGCCCACGCAAAACCAACCGCTCAGTCGTCAGCATGGGTGCGTGAGAAAGACTTTTCATTCGATCCCTTTCCGGTCGCAGACCTGGGTTCCAGACAAGTTCAGCATGGCGAACGGTCGCGCATAACTAAAGCAGCCATTCAGACTTGCCGCAGCATCGAGCAAATTGACCTCCAAGCGAGCCCCCGGATGCGTTACAGCATCCATGGACGGCCAGCATGGATCTCGATCGGCACTCATGGCTCGGCTTTGCCGCGAAGGCCCGAGGTATCTGACGGTCAACCTGCGTGCGCTTGACACGCATCAAGGTCGGGCCTCCGCGATCTTGTCACTCTCCAGCCCAGGAAAAGGAGATCCCGCGATGACCACACCGAATTTCAGCAGCAGGCTCGAGACCCCGGACCTTCTGGTGATCGAAACCCATGGCGCGCTCGATGCCGTCGGTATGGAGGTGGCGCTCAACATGCTGGTCGCGGAGATGGAGGGGATGCACCATGGCGGCGTTCTGATCCGCGCCGAAGGGGTGGAGTGGCCCAGTCTGGGGGCGATCGGCGTCGAGCTGCGCCATTGGGTGCAGCTCATGGCCATGGTGGAGAAGGTCGACAAGGTCGCCCTTCTGACCGACCGGTCATGGGTCAGGACCCTTGCGGGGCTCGAAAGCGCGCTGATCCCCAATCTGGTGATCAAAAGCTTCCCGCCGGATGCGGAGGCGGAGGCCCGCGACTGGCTGGCGGCCCCGCTGAGCGTGGATGCGACCGCAAGCTGATCGCAGAACGACCCAACCGGCCTCTCCCCCGAACAGCCGCGCCACTCGCGCTAGTGGGAGGGCTTTGGGGCCTCCTGCGCCGAATTGGCCGCCTTGGGCGGGTTCGGAACCGGCGTGCCCGGCAAAACCGGGGGCACCCGCCCCGTGCGCACCCCGCCATCGGCCTCCAGCGCCGACTGCACGCTCTTGTCGTCCGGGGCCTGCCCGGGCGCGTCCTTGGCGTCGGCGGTACCGGCGGTTCTGGGACCCTCGCCTTCGGGGGGCGTGTCGGCGGATGTGGTCTCCTCAGGGGTCGGGGCGGCATCGGCCGCCGCCTTTTCTCCGGGTGCGGGCAGGGCCAGCGCCTCGTCGGGGAAATGCTCGGGCGCCTCGGGCAGGATGTGGCCGCTTGCCGGGTCGATGGTGACCCGGGGCTTGTCAGGCAGCGCATCGATCGCCTCGTTCAGTTCGGTCACCAGACGAACGAAGCTCTCCCGCTGCGTCTCGATCTTCACGTCAGGCTTCTTACGGCCTCCAAAAAGAAATTTCAGCATCTCTCCCCCTGAATTGCAGCGCGTCACCGGTTCCCAGACTAGCGGGCCGGGCGATGATCCCAAAGCCAAATTCGCACTTCCGCGACGATCGGCGGGGACAGGCTTGGATTATGCCGTGAAACCGGGCACATCTGGGGGACTGGCGGAAAAGGACTCCTTGAGATGAAGATCGCGACATTCAACATCAACGGCATCAAGGCCCGCGTGGCCGCCCTGCCCGACTGGCTGGACGAGGCCAGACCCGATGTGGCGCTGTTGCAGGAGATCAAGACCGTCGACGAAGGTTTCCCCCGCGAGATGTTCGAGGAGCGCGGCTACAATGTGGAAACCCACGGGCAGAAGGGCTTCAACGGGGTCGCGATCCTGTCGAAACTCCCGCTGGAGGATGTGTCCCGCGGCCTGCCCGGCGATGACGATGACACGCAGGCCCGCTGGATCGAGGCAACCGTGATCGGCGAGACCGCGGCGGTTCGCGTCTGCGGGCTCTATCTGCCCAACGGCAACCCCGCGCCGGGGCCGAAATACGAGTACAAACTTGCCTGGATGGCGCGGATGGAGGCCCATGCCCGCGCCCTGCTGGCGAGCGAGATGGCCGTGGTTCTGGCGGGCGACTACAATGTCATTCCCCAAGACGAGGACGCCGCCCGCCCGGAGGTCTGGCAGGACGATGCGCTGGCGCGCCCCGAAAGCCGGGCGGCGTTCCGGCGTATCCTGAACCTCGGCTTTACCGACGCGTTTCGCGCGCGTGTCTTCGGCGGCGGGCATTACTCCTTCTGGGATTATCAGGCCGGCGCCTGGAACAGGAATGACGGGATCCGGATCGACCACCTGTTGCTCAGCCCGCAGGCGGCCGACCTGCTGAGCGATGTGCGGATAGATCACGAGATCCGCGGTCGGGAAAAACCGTCGGATCACGTGCCGGTCTGGGTCGATCTGGCGGCCTGACGGGGCGGCGCGCCCGGCCCCGGGGTCAGCGCTCCGCCCGCTCCGCGCGATCCCTGTCGGGCTCGATGAAGATCGGGACCAGAAACGTCAGGAAGACCAGCCGATAGATATGGTGCAGCGCGGTAAAGGCAGGATCCGCCTCCAGCATGATCGACAGCGCGGCCATGGTTTCCAGCCCCCCCGGCGCAAAGGCGATCATCAGATCGGTGAGCGGCAGCCCGGTCATGCGGTTCACCACCAGTGCCGCGGCGAGCGTCGCGGCCAGCGCCAGCGCGGTCAGAAAGCCCGACGCCGCCGCCGCGCGCATCACCAGGTTCAGCGTGACACCGGAAAACCGGGTGCCGATCAGGGTGCCCATGATCGCGAAGGTCGGGATCACCACCCAGAGCGGCATGCCCCCCGGCACAAGGCCCGAGCCATGGGCCACGGTCGACACGGCCATCCCGGCCAGCAACAGGGCCGCGGGCACGTTCTTCCGCTTCAGAAGCAGGCCCAGACCGGCCGCCAGCGCGACGATCACCGCCAGCGCCGGCAGCGCCATGGTTGTGGCGGGCGCGAGGCTCATCGACAGGTCCGCCTCGGTGATCATGGCGACCACGGCGGGCACCAGAAGCGTCAGGATCAGAACCCGCAGGGACTGGATGACCGCGACGATGGGGATATCCGCCCTGACCTCGGTGGAAAGCGACAGGATGAAGCTCAGATGCCCGGGCGTGGCCGCCAGCCGCGCGGTGTTGCGGTCATATCCGAACAGTTGCCCGACCGCCCATGAACCGCCGAAGAAGATCACCAGAAGCAGCAGGCTGAGCATCGCCAGCGGGATCGGCCATTGCCGCGCGGCGGCCAGCACTTCCGGCGTCACGCCGGTGCCCATGCCAACCCCGATCAGCACGAAACAGACATCCCGCAGCGGCATCGGAACCGCCGTTCTGACCCCCATCAGCGACGCCGCAGAAACCAGCGCCGCCGGCCCGGTCAGAAACGGCGCCGGCACGCCAAGCGCCCAGGCGATCACCGCACCTGTCGCCCCGATGGCAAGGGTCAGAATTGTGGTCTGCATCAGTCCCCGCTGGAGGAGGTCTTCTCATATGCCCTGTCTTTGACCCGGCGCAGCCAGCCGGTCAAGAAGGGCAGCAGCAGGCAGGCCGCCGCGATGGCCAGGATCGTCACGGTCAGCGGACGCTCCCACAGGAAGGACCAGCTGCCGTTGTTGATCAGCAGGGCACGGCGCAGGTTCTCCTCCATCATCCCGCCCAGAATGAAGCCGAGGATCATCGGCGCCATGGGAAAATCGAGCACCCGCAGGATCACTGCGGCCACCGCAAAGATCACCATCAGCTGGATATCGAACGTGTTGAAGCTGACGAAGTAGACGCCGATCAGGCTGAAAAAGAGGATGAGCGGCAGAAGAAACCGCGACGGGATGGCAAGAACCTTGGCGATATAGGGGATCAGCGGCAGGTTCAGCACCAGAAGGATGATGTTGCCGATCCACATCGACACGATGACCGACCAGAAGATCTCGGGCTGGTCCACATAAAGACGCGGCCCCGGCTGGATGCCGTAGCCGATCAAGGCGCCCAGCATGATCGCCGTGGTGCCCGAGCCCGGAATGCCAAGCGTCAGAAGCGGCACGAAGGAGCCGGTTGCGGCGGCGTTGTTGGCGGTTTCCGGGGCCGATAGCCCGCGGATCGAGCCCTTGCCGAACTCGGCCCCCTTTTTCGGGCCCGCGATCCGCTGTTCCGTGCCATAGGCCAGAAAGGAGGCGATGGTGGCACCGGCCCCCGGCAGAACGCCGATCAGAAATCCCAGCACGGAGGAGCGCCCGATGACCGGGGCCATTTCCCTGACCTCCGCGCGGCTCACCTTCATCGAGCCCAGGTTTTCCGAAGCCTCTTTTTCCTTCTTGCGATCCGCATCGCCCTTGGGCCGGAGGATCGCCATCAGCGCCTCGCTGAGGGCGAAGGTCGCCATCACCAGAAGCAGGAAGGAGATCCCGTCGATCAGGTCGATGATCCCGAGGGTAAAACGCGGCACGCCTTGCGTCTGGTCCGTGCCGACCGTGGACAGCATCAGCCCGATCACCGTCATCAGCAGCGCCTTGATCATGTCGCCCTTGCCCGCGAAGGCGGAAACCGCGACAAGACCCAGCACCATCAGCGCGAAATAGTCGGTCGATTGAAAGCTGAGCGAGACCGAGGCCAGAAACGGCGCCGCCACCAGAAGAAACAGCGCCGCGATGACCCCGCCCGAAAAGGACGAATAGGCCGCGATCGCCAGCGCCTTGCCGGCCTTGCCCTGTTTCGCCATCGGATAGCCGTCGAAGGAGGTGGCGACGGTGGAGGCCACACCGGGCGCGTTGATCAGGATCGACGAGGTGGAGCCCCCGAAGATCGCGCCGTAATAGACCGCCGCCATCAGGATGATGCCCGCCGACGGATCGAGCGACGCGGCGATCGGGATCATCAGCGCAATGGCCGACATCGGCCCCAGCCCCGGCAGCATGCCGATGAAGGTGCCCACAAGGCAGCCCATCATCACGAAGAGCAGGTTTTGCAGCGTCAGGGCCGTACCGAGGCCGATCATAATGCCTTCGATCATGAGAGGGCCTCCGTGGATGAGATGTGTCGCGCGCTCAGAACCGGTCCCGTGACAGGCCGGGCGAAGGCTGGCTGAGGGATGGCACCGGGACGGGCGGGACAGGACGGCGGCGCGCGAAGCGGGCCGCGCGCGCCCACGGCGGCCCCGGTCACGTCATGACTGGCTTGCGCGCGCGGAACGCATGTCGGCGACGGCCCCAGGATGCGGGTTCGGGGCGAAATGGCGTCGGCGCATCTCATTCCCGCAGGAACCCGGGCCAGGGTTCGATGAACACGTCCAGCCCCTGCGTCATCAGCACCCAGAACGCGACGACAAGTGGAACCGAGGCCAGCACCAGCGGCACGACCTTGCGTTCCCCCAAAAGCGCATATCCGATCATCAGGAACAGCGACGTGGACAGGATAAAGCCCAGCGGACGCACCGTGAACCCATAGGCCGACATCAGCACCAGAAACAGCCCCGCCTTGAGCCAGTCGGCGCCGCCAAGCTCCGGCCTTTCCGACTTGCCCGGCAGAATGATCGTCCACAGGGCCAGCCCGATCCCCAGGATCGACAGGATTTCCGGCATCGTGCGGGCGTGAAAGGCCGCGCGCTCCTGAAACGGCAGCAGCCGGATATCCTGGCTCAGCCAGGCATAGATCAGGCAGAACAGCAGCAGCAGAACCCCGCCGATCCGGTCTTTGGAAAGCATCATGGCACGCTGCCCCCTGCCCTTGTGCGAAGGGGCCGCCCCCGGGTCCGGGGGGCGGCCCGAATTGCCTCAGCCCCTCAGAGGAAGCCCAGATCGCGCATCAGATCGCCGATCACCTGTTCCTGATTTTCCAGGAAGGCGTTGAAATCCTCGCCACGGTTCCAGATCTCGACCCAGCCGTTGCGGTCGCGCACGGCAGCCCAGGCCTCGGTCTCGTACATCGCTTCCAGCGCATCGCGATAGGCATTCACCTGCTCGTCGGAGATGCCGGGGGCGGCAAAGAACCCGCGCCAGTTCACGAACTCCATGCCATCGGCACCGGCCTCCGCGCAGGTCGGCACGTCGGCGGCGGCATCGACACGCTCGGCCGAGGTCACGCAGAGAATGCGGACCTCACCCTGATTGGCCAGGGCGATGGCTTCGGAAAAGCCGGTGGACAGCGCCTGGATCTCGCCGGTCAGAAGGCCTGCCATCGCCTCTCCGCCCGCGTCATAGGGGATGTATTTCACATCCGAGGGGTTGCCGCCTGCGGCCTGGAACACCATCGCGGCCACCAGATGGTCCATGCCACCCTCGACGGAGCCGCCGCCGATGTTGAGCGCGGTCGGATCGGCATCGAACATCTCCAGAAGCTGGCCGAAATCCGTAATCTCGCTGTCGGAATGCACCACCATCGCCGCATAGTCCCCGATCGTGCCCGCCACCGGCGTCAGATCGCGGAAGGATTGCGGAAACACGCCCTGAAGCGACCGGATCACGATCGGCGTGGAGTTGACCATCATCACGCCCGGATCGTTGGTTTCGATCAGATGGGCAATCGCCAGACCGCCGCCGCCGCCGGACATGTTCTCATAGGTCGCGCTGCCCACAAGCCCGCTTTCGGTCAGCGCCTCGCCGGTGCCGCGCGCGGTGCCGTCCCATCCGCCGCCTGCCCCGCCGGGGACCAGAAAGTGAATGCTGTCCACCACCTGATGGCCATCGGCCTGCACCATGGTCGCGCCGGACGCGGCAATCGTGGCGGCCACGAAGGCCGCCTTTGTCATTTTCATCATCTGTAGTCCTCCCTTGGCAGGTCTCGACACCTGCTCGGCTTCAACCCTAGCGATATTTCGTAAGGCGGTTCAAGACATTCATTGCAAGCCCTTGCAATAGACAAATCCTTATGCAGACGTCACAATAAGGCGCGTCTGACGATACCGTGATCGCCTTGCCAGAGCCCGATCGCGTGCTTCACAAAACTGTTTCAAAACCGTAACATCGCCGATACACGAGAGGTCTATCGCCGCCGGGCAGAGCGTTAACGCTCACGTAACGACCAACAATCAGCCCCGGCCGAGACCACGAGTTTGCACCGGGAGGAGGAATTCCAACATGAAAACCAAGCTGTTTTTCGCCGCGACCGCGGTAAGCGTCATCGCCGTCACGGCGGCGCAGGCCCAGGATCGGATCGAAATCGATTTCTGGCACGCGATGGGCGGCCAACTGGGCGAGCGCGTCGACCAGTTCGCGTCCGATTTCAATGCGATGCAGGACACCTACCAGGTCAACAGCATCTATCAGGGCAACTATACCGAGACGATGACCACCGCGGTCGCGGCCTTCCGCGCGGGCGAGCAGCCCCATATCGTGCAGGTCTTCGAGGTTGGCACCGCAACGATGATGTCGGCGGCGGATAACGGCGCGATCTACCCGGTCTATCAGCTGATGGCAGATGCCGGCATCCCGTTCGACGAGGCGTCCTACATCTCCGGTGTGATCTCCTATTACAGCGACACCGAGGGCAACCTTCTGTCCCTGCCCTTCAACTCCTCCACGCCCGTGATGTGGTACAATGCCGACATGTTCGAGGCCGCCGGCGTCGAGGTTCCCACCACATGGGACGAGGTTGTCGAGGCGTCCCGCGCGCTCAAGGCAAACGGCGTCGAAAGCCCGTTCGGCTTCGGCTGGCAATCCTGGACGATGATCGAGAACTATTCGGCCTGGCACAATATCCCGCTCGGCACGATGGAAAACGGCTTCGCCGGTGTCGGCACCGAGTTCACCTTCAACAATGACGCCGTGGTCAACCACATCCAGCGCATCGCGGATATGGGCGAAGAGGGTCTCTTCACCTATGGCGGGCGTCGCGGCGACAGCCGGGGCATGTTCGTCAATGGCGAGGTGGCGATGTGGATCAACTCCTCGGCCTATTACGGCGGCTTCGTGAACGACATCACCGATTTCGAGTTCGGTCAGGCGATGCTGCCGCTCGATACGGACGTGGCCGACGCGCCGCAGAACTCCATCATCGGGGGCGCCACGCTCTGGGTGCTGCAGGGCCACGAGGCGGACGAGTATCAGGGCGCGGCCGAATTCCTCGCCTTCCTGTCCACCGCCGAACAACAGGCCGACTGGGCCGGCTCCACCGGCTATGTGCCGATCACCACGGCCGCGGCAGATCTGATGACCGAGCAGGGCTTCTTCGAAGAGAACCCGGGCACCGACACGGCCATCGAACAGCTCAGCCTGAACGAGCCGACCCCTGCCAGCCGCGGGCTGCGCTTCGGCAACTTCGTGCAGATCCGCGACGTGATCAACGAAGAGCTGGAGGCCGTCTGGTCCGGTGACAAGACCGCCCGCGAGGCAATGGACGCCGCGGTCGAGCGGGGCAACGACCTGTTGCGCCGCTTCGAAGCCGCAAACAGCTAAGCCTCACCTTTCCAGAACCGGCCGGGCCTGATACCCGGCCGGTTCACTCTTTCCGGATACCGGCCGCTCTCCATGCAAAAACGTGTTGTTTTCCGATCCTGGTGGCTGCCCTATCTGCTGGTTCTGCCGCAGATCGCCGTCACTCTGGTATTCTTCATCTGGCCCGCCTATCAGGCGCTTGAAACCTCGTTCTATATCGAGGACGCCTTCGGCTTTTCGCGCAATTTCGTCGGGCTGGACAACTTTCGTGCCCTGTTCAACGATCCGGGCTATCTGCGTAGTTTCTGGACCACGCTGGTCTTCGGGGTCTCGGTCACCTTCCTGTCCATGTCCATCGCGCTGGCGCTGGCGGTCTGCGCCAACCGGGTGATCCGCAGCGCAACCACTTACCGGACCTTTCTGATCTGGCCCTATGCGGTGGCCCCGGCGCTGGCCGGCGTGATCTGGTTCTTCATGATGAACCCGTCGCTCGGCATCATCGCCTACTGGCTGGAAAGCTTCTTCGGCTATGACTGGAACCACTATGTCAACGGGCGCGAGGCCCTGATCATGGTGATCATCGCGGCGGCGTGGAAACAGATCAGCTACAACTTCCTGTTCTTTCTGGCCGGGATGCAGTCGATCCCGAAATCCATGATCGAGGCCGCGGCCATCGACGGGGCCAGCCCGACGCGCCGGTTCTGGACGATCGTCTTCCCGCTGCTGTCGCCCACCACCTTCTTCCTTCTGGTCGTGAACCTCGTCTATGCCTTCTTCGACACCTTCGCGATCATCCACGCAACAACGTCGGGCGGGCCGGCCGATGCCACCTCGATCCTCGTTTACCGGGTCTATTCCACGGGCTTCGTCGGGCAGGATTACGGGTCTTCCGCGGCGCAATCGGTGATCCTGATGGGGATCGTGATCGTGATGACCGTGATCCAGTTCCGCTATGTCGAACGCAGGGTGAATTACTGATGGTCGAAAATCGCCCCTTTCTGAAAATTCTCACCCATGCGGTGCTGATCCTCGGCGTGCTGTTCCTGTGTTTCCCGGTCTGGATGGCGCTGGTCGCCTCCACCCATCCGGGCGATGCGCTGGTCCGCTCCCCCATCCCGATGTGGTTCGGCGATCAGGCGGTGGAGAATTACACCACGCTTCTGTCCGGCGGCGTGGCCGAGGCCGGCGGCGTGCCGGTGCTCAGGATGATGTGGAACAGCCTTCTGATGGCGCTCGGCATCACCTTCGGCAAGATCGCGGTCAGCCTGCTGGCGGCCTATGCCATCGTGTATTTCCGCTTCCCCTTCCGCATGGGGTTCTTCTGGCTGATCTTCATCACGCTGATGCTGCCGATCGAGGTGCGCATCCTGCCCACCTATGACATCGTGACCAATCTGGGCATGCTCAACAGCTACTGGGGCCTGACGGTGCCGCTGATTGCATCGGCCACGGCGACGTTTCTGTTCCGGCAGTTCTTTCTGACCATCCCGGACGAACTGGTGGAGGCCGCGCGGATCGACCGCGCCGGCCCGATCCGCTTCTTCTTCGATATCCTTCTGCCGCTGAGCCGCACCAATATCGCGGCGCTCTTCATCATCCTCTTCATCTTCGGGTGGAACCAGTATCTCTGGCCCTTCATCATCACCACGGATGTGGATCTCTACACGGTCGTGATGGGCATTCAGCGGATGGTGAATGTCGGCGAGGGTCTGCCGATCTGGCACCTGACAATGGGCACTGCAATTCTGGCGCTGATACCGCCGGTCGTGGTGGTGCTGGCGATGCAACGGCTCTTTGTCAAAGGGCTGGTGGAAAGTGAGAAATAAGACATGGCAGAGTTGACGCTGAAAAATGTGGGCAAGACCTATCCCGGCGGGGTGACCGCCGTGGCGGGCGCCGATTTCCAGATCGCGGACGGGGAATTCATCGTGCTGGTCGGCCCCTCGGGTTGCGGCAAATCCACCATCCTGCGGATGATCGCCGGGCTGGAGCAGATCACCGAAGGCGAGATCAGCATCGGGGGCCGCGTGGTCAACAAGCTCGAACCGGGGGAGCGGGACATCGCGATGGTGTTCCAGAATTACGCGCTCTACCCGCATATGTCCGTGCGCAAGAACATGGAATACGGGCTCAAGAACGGCCGGATGCCGAAAGACGAGATCGCGCGCCGCATCGCCGAGGCGGCGCGGACCCTGCAACTGACCGACTATCTCGATCGCAAGCCGCGCCAGTTGTCCGGCGGTCAGCGTCAGCGCGTGGCGATGGGCCGGGCCATCGTGCGCGAACCCGCCGTGTTCCTGTTCGACGAACCGCTGTCGAACCTCGATGCCAAGCTCCGCACCCAGTTGCGTGCCGAACTGAAGGACCTGCATGCCCGGCTTGGCGCGACTTTCGTCTTCGTGACCCACGATCAGGTGGAGGCGATGAGCCTCGCCGACCGGATCGTGATCATGTCGGCGGGCCGGATCGAACAGATCGGCACACCGATGGAGCTTTATTCCAGCCCCGCCAGCCGCTTCGTGGCGGAGTTCATCGGCGCCCCGCCGATGAACATCTACCCGCTCGCCTCGCCCGCCGGGCAGGCGCTGTGCACCATGGCGGGCGCGCAGCCGCCGGGCGCGGCCCTTGCGGGCATCCGCCCCGAAGCGCTCCATGCAGGCGACAGCGGCCCCGAGGCGCAGGTTCTGCTGGTGGAGGCGCTTGGCGCGGAAATGCTCGTCCATGTGAAGCTGGGGGAGGACCGCCTGATCCTGCGCGCGCCGCTGGAGGCGGGAATGCGGCAGGGCCAGACCGTGCAGCTTTCCGCACCTGCCCAGGCGATCACCTTCTTCGACGGGGAGGAGCGGGCAATGGAGCCGCTCGCGGCCCCAAGTCTCAGCATGGTGGAATAGGCGCGCCCGCCGGGACCCGTCCGCCCGGTCAGCGGCCCGCCACCGGCACCGGCGCGGGCCCTGCCGATCCGCCGGTCAGGGCGGCCCAGGCGTCGTATTGCGACAGGAAGACCTCGCCCGTCAGCGCATCCAGAAAATGGGTGCGCGCCAGCCGGTCGGTCACCGGGCCCTTCACCTCGCTCAGATGCAGCCTGATATCCAGATCGCCAAGCCGCTCGTTCAGCGCCTCAAGGCTTTCCAGCGCGCTCAGGTCGATCGCGTTCACCGCGGAACACATCAGCACGACATGGCGCAGCGCGCGGTCCTCGGCCACCCGGTTCAGGATGTAATCCTCAAGAAAACGGGCATTCGCGAAATAGAGGCTTTCGTCGATCCGGATCGTCAGCACCGCCGGATCGGTCTCCACCCGGTGGCGCAGGATATTCCGGAAATGCTGGGTGCCCGGAACAAGCCCCACCTCGGCCACATGCGGGCGCGAGGTTTTCCAAAGATGCAGCAGCACCGACAGGATCACCCCCGCCGACACGCCGATTTCGACGCCGAAGCCGAGGGTCAGCACGATGGTCGCCGCGACCGCGCCGAAATCGGCCTTCGAATAGCCCCATGCGCGTTTCAGAACGCCGAAATCGACAAGGCTCAGCACCGCGACGATGATCGTGGCCGCGAGGGTCGCTTTCGGCAGGAAGAAAATCAGCGGGGTCAGCGCCAGCGCCGCGATGGCCAGCCCCAGGGCGGTAAAGGCCCCGGCGGCAGGCGTTTCGGCGCCCGCATCGAAATTCACCACCGACCGCGCAAAGCCGCCGGTCACCGGATAGCCGCCGGTGAAGCCCGCGCCGATATTGGCGGCGCCCAGTCCGATCAGCTCCTGATTTGGGTCGATCCGCTGGCGCTTCTTGGCGGCCAGCGTCTGCGCCACCGAGATCGACTCGACAAATCCGATGACCGAGATCAGCAGCGCCGGCACCAGCAACGCGCCCACCAGATCGGGGGAAAAGGCCGGCATGGTCAGCGGCGGCAGGGATTGCGGCACCGCGCCCACGATGGCCACCCCCTGGTCTGACAGGCCCAGCCCCCAGACCAGCAGCGTGGTCACGATCACCGCCAGAACCGGGCCCGCCTTGGTGGCGATATCGGCCGGGCGCGCGCCCAGCCCAAGCCGGATCAGGGCCGGTTTCATGTCCTTGCGCACCCAGAACAGAAAGCCCGTCGCCCCGACCCCGATCGCCAGCGTCGTCATATCTGTCTGCGGCAGACCGGCCATAAGCGACCTGCCGATCTCCACCAGCGTATGGCCCGATGCCTCTACGCCGAGGATGTGTTTCACCTGGCTGACGGCGATCAGGATACCCGACGCGGTGATGAACCCCGAAATGACCGGATGGGACAGGAAATTGGCGATGAACCCCATCCGCAGCACGCCCAGCAGCAAGAGGATACCGCCCGACAGGACCGCCAGCGTCAGCGCCGCGACCGCATAGCCGGCGGTTCCCTGCTGGGCCACCTGCCCCACCGCCGCCGCCGTCATCAGCGACACAACCGCCACCGGGCCCACCGCCAGCGCCCGCGAGGTGCCGAAGACCGCATAAAGCAGGATCGGCGCGATCGAGGCGTAAAGCCCCGCCTCCGGCGGCAACCCGGCCAGCAGCGCATAGGCCAGCGATTGCGGGATCAGCATGATCGTGACGATCACCGCCGCGATCAGATCCCCGGTCAGCGCCGTGCGATCATAGCGGCGCCCCCAATCCAGGATCGGCAGGTAACGAGTGAAATCGGGTCGGGACATGGGTCAGACAGAGCCAAATTGATTTACAGTATCAATATTTGACAAGTAGTCATAACTTCAACCCCCCGCGGCATGCGGCATGATGGAACCGGGCCCGCGGCCCGCCGGGGCTTACTCGGTCGTGAACCCCGCCTCCTTGTGGCTGCCATCGCAATAGGGCTTGTTGCCCGACGCGCCGCAGCGGCACAGATAAAGCTTCTCCGTCGTGTCGAGCGCCCGCCCCGATCCGGCGATCAGCTCCAGATTGCCCGATATGATGACCGGGCCGTTCGGGGCGACGCGCAGGTTCAGCGGCCCGTTCCGGGCCTCAAGCGGCGCAGCCTCCTCGTTCGCGGCAGGCTCGGAGGTTGCGGTGAACCCCGCCTCGATATGGGAATTGTCGCAAAAGGGCTTGTTCGCCGACTTCCCGCAGCGGCAAAGCGTGACGCGGGTATAGCTCTCCTCTCCGATGACGATCTCGCCCCGCAGTTCCACCGGTCCGTTTTCCCACAGCCGGGCGGTGTTCACCTCCGGCGTCGGCTCCTCCGCGCCCTGCTTGCGGGTATAGCTGAGCGCCCCGGACGGGCAGGCCTCGATCACACGCACCAGCGCCTCGGGGTCGGCATCGCCGGGCTGGATCCAGCCGCCCCTGGCCCCGGGCCTGAACACACCGGGCAGGCCCAGCACGCAGCGGCGCGCATGGATGCAGGTTCGGGCATCGAAGATGATGGTCAGGGCATCGGTCTCTACCGGGCGCATGGGGGTCTCCATTGGCTGGGGTTATCCCGCTACAGAACCACGGGCCGGCCCGCCCCGGCAACCGGTTTGGGCCGCGCGCGGGCCCAGGTTTCACTGGAAAGCCCGATTGTGCGCCGCAACAGCTCAATCCTGACCCGAATCGCAAAACTTCCCATGCCGTCCTGTCGGCGGTCTCTTGCCAAGACGGATTTAGCGGCCATACTCCGCCCATCAACTTCAGGGAGCACATAACAATGACACTTCGCTTTACCGCGATGGCCACCGCGCTGCTGGCCACCACTGCCATGACCGCCGCGCCGCTCGATGCGGAAACCCTGCGATGGGCCCGCGCCGCCGAAGCCCTCACTCAGGACCCCCATGCCCAGAACGAGGGGCCGACGACCACGCTCAACCATCAGGTCTATGAACCGCTGATCCTGCGGAACATGGAGGGCGCCATGGAGGCCGCGCTGGCAACCGACTGGCAGCCCTCGGGCGATGACCCGAATGTGTGGGTCTTCACCCTGCGCGAAGGCGTGACCTTCCACGAGGGGCAGACCTTCGACAGCGCCGATGCCGTCTTCTCGCTGAACCGCGCGATGTCGGCCAACTCCAACTTCCGCGAATTGCTGAGCGGCGTCGTCGATGTCCGCGCCACCGGGCCCTACACGGTGGAGATCGAAACGGACGGGCCGAACCCGCTTCTGCCGAACAACCTGACCAATATCTTCATGATGGATGAAGGCTGGTCCACCGAGAACGACGCGGTCGAGGTGCAGGATTACGCCGGTGGCGAAGACACGTTCAGCGCGCGCAACTCCAACGGCACCGGTCCTTACGTGATGTCCAGCCGTCAGGCCGATGCGCAGACCGTGCTGACCGCCTTCGAGGATTACTGGGGCATCGGGGAGTTCCCGCTGGCCGCCTCCGAGATCGTCTTCACGCCGATCCAGAACCCCGCGACCCGCGTCGCGGCGCTCCTGTCGGGCGAGGTGGATTTCATTCAGGACGTTCCGGTGCAGGATCTGGAGCGTGTGGCGGGGGCCGATGGTCTCGGTCTTGCCACCGCGCCGCAGAACCGGGTGATCTTCTTCGGGCTGAACGTGGGGGCCGACGATCTCGACCGCGACAGCGTCGACGGGGCGAACCCGCTGGCCGACCGCCGGGTGCGCGCGGCAATGGACATCGCCATCAACCGCGAGGCGATCCAGCAGGTCGTGATGCGCGGGCAATCCGCACCCGCCGGTGTCATCATGCCGCCGCCCGTCCATGGCTGGACCGAAGAGCTTGACGCCTATCCCGCCTATGACGTGGAGGCCGCGCGGGCCCTGATGGAAGAGGCCGGCTATGGCGACGGGTTCACGATCCAGCTCGACTGCCCGAACGACCGCTACGTCAATGACGAGGCGATCTGCCAGGCGGCGGTGGGCATGTTCGCGCAGATCGGGGTCACCGTGAACCTCTCCGCCCTGCCCCGCGCCCAGCATTTCCCGCTGATCGCCAATGGGGAGACGGATTTCTACCTGCTGGGATGGGGCGTTCCGACCTATGACAGCGAATACATCTTCAACTTCCTCTACCACACCCGCGACGAAGGCCGCGGAAGCTGGAACGGCACCGGGTTCTCCAACGCGGTGATGGACGAGATGATCGTCGGTCTGTCCTCCGAGGTGGATCTGGCCGAGCGGGACGGCATGATCGCAAGCCTCTGGCAGATGGCCGAGGAAGAGCTGATCTATCTGCCAATCCACAACCAGATCCTGAACTGGGGCATCAGCGATGACTGGAGCACCGTCGTGGATGCGGATGACCAGGTGAAATTCAAGTATTTCACCAGAAACTGAGCGCGACAGGCAACGGGGCCATGTCCCGTTGCCGGCGCAGTCAGGGGGCGTCGCCGGATGACCGGCGGCGCCCCTTGGCGTTTCGCAGGTTCCGGGGCCGGCCCGACGGTGTACGGGAAATCGGTTCAATTGCGTGATTTTTCGCGCCCGGCACCCCGCTCCGCTTAGGTATTGGTTTACCTATCCGGTCTAGCATCGGCAGATCGATGTCCCCCTGCCGGAGAGCCGTCTTGACACCGTTCCGATCCGACGAGCGCGGCCGCATGCGCGCGCTGGAAAACTACCACGTCCTCTATACCGAGCGGGAGGCCGCCTTTGACGCGATAACGCAGTTGGTGCAGGCCACGGTCGGCACCGAAGTGTCGACCATCGCGCTGATCGACGAGCATCACCAGTGGTTCAAATCCGCCACCGGCGTGGATATCCGCGGCACCGAACGCGGCCTCGCCTTCTGCGACTACACGATCCGCAAGCCCGAGATACTGGCCGTGCCGGACATGCGTCAGGATACCCGGTTCAACGCAAACGCGCTCGTGGCGGGCGCGCCCTTCGTGCGCAGCTATATCGGCTGCCCGCTCCGTACGCCCGAGGGCTACCAGCTTGGAACGATCTGCGCGATCGGGCTGCAACCCAGGGATTTCACCGAGACCGACCGGACGATCCTGTCGCACCTGTCCACGGTGATCATCGACATGCTCGAAAAACGGCGCAGGCTTGAAGAGCTCCGGCCGATCAGCCAGATGGTCGACCGCGCCCGGTGGCAGGCCATGTTGCAGGAAGATATCCTGAGCGACCGGCCCTTGCCGGCCGTGGCCGCGATCAGGGTCGATGATTTCGACGAGATCTCGGATCTCTACGGATCCCGGATGGCCGACAGGCTGATCTCCGCGATCATGGATCACGTCACCTCCCACATCCAGTCGGGCACCCGCGTCGCGCGGCTCAGCAAATCCGTATTCGGGATCGCAATGCACGATACGGATACCGAAAACGCGGAATGGGTGATGGATATGCTCCGGGAAAAGATCGGCGATATGGTCGTCGACCTTGCGCCCGGCGATGTGGGCTGTTCCACCGTCAGCATCGGGCTCGTCCGCCCCGGCCTCAGCGAAAAGATCGCCACGGTCTGGGACCGGCTCAAGCACGCGCTGCACCGCGCCAGCACACAAGGCCCCGATATTCTGATCTCCGAGATCGATCAGGGATCGCCGCTCGACTGGGCCGTGCGCCGCGCATGACGGTCCACATGTCACCCGCCGATGGCCGGTTGCGCCTCACGGGGTTGTGATCGGGGTCTCTTTGCGCCGGCGCGGCTTCTCGGTCAGGCTGCCGCAGGCCCTGACGGCAGGGCGCATATCTTCAAGGGACTGCTGCCGATGAAACGCGCATTGACACTCACCGCCATGGCGCTTTGCCTTGGCACCGCGGCCACCGCGGAAACCTTCCGGTGGGCCACCACCACCGATCCGCAAACCATGGACCCCCACGCGGTCAGCTCCGCACCGGTGCTCGGCTTTCTGAACAATGTCTACGAGGGGCTTGTCCGGCGCGGCCGCGACATGTCGATCGAACCGGCGCTCGCCACGGGATGGGAGCCGATCGGGGCCGGCGACGGCTGGCGGTTCACCCTGCGCCAGGGCGTGACCTTCCATGACGGCAGCGACTTCACCGCCGAGGATGTGCTGTTCTCCTATCAACGCGCATCCTCGGAACAGTCGGATGTGGCAAGCTGGTTCTCCCCCGTCTCCGAGGTCATCGTGGTCGACGAGTTCACCGTGGACATCATGACCACCTCGCCGCAGCCGATCTTTCCCGACAGCATCGCCAACTGGATGATGATGGACAGTGGATGGGCCGAGGCCAATGGTGCGGAACTGCCCGCCCGGGACGCGGAAAACCACGCCACGCTGAACGCCAACGGCACCGCCGCCTTCATGCTGGCCGAACGGCAGCCGGGCCTCAGCACCGTTCTGGTGCCCTTCGACGGCTGGTGGGGCGAGGTGGAGCACAACATCACCCGCGCCGAACTGACGCCGATCCAGAATTCGGCCACCGCGGTCGCCGCGCTCCTGTCGGGCGACGTGGACATGATCGACCCGGTGCCGATCCAGGATGCCGCGCGACTGTCGGAAACGGACGGCGTCAAGGTTGTCCAGGGGATCGAGGCGCGCGTGATCATGCTGGGTTTCGCCCATGACCACGAGGTGCTCTACGGGGGCGCCGATGCGGGCGCGCCGAACCCGTTTGCCGATGTCCGCGTCCGGCGCGCCGTGGCCCATGCAGTGAATGTCGACGCGATCCTGCAAACCATCATGCGCGGCAATGCCGAACCCGCCAGCCAGCTGGTCAGCCCCGCCATGCGCGGCTATTCCGCGATCCATGCGGCCCGCCCCGCCGTCGATCTGGACGCCGCGCGCGCGCTTCTGGCCGAGGCGGGATATCCCGACGGGTTCTCCTTCGGTCTGTCCTGCCCGAACGACCGCTATCTGAACGACGAATCCGTCTGTCAGGCCGTGGTCGGCATGCTGGCGCAGATCGGGCTGGAGGCGCAGCTCGATGCGATGCCCGTTTCGAATTACTGGCCCGAACTGCGTGCCGATAACTTCGACATGTATCTTCTGGGCTGGTCGCCCGGCACCTTCGACGCCGAACACCCGATCCGCTTTCTGGTCCATACATCGGGTGAGCGGCTCGGCACGTGGAATTTCGGCGGCTATTCCAACCCGCGCATCGACGAGATGCTTCCCCTGATCCAGTCCGAGATCGACGATGCCGCGCGGCAGGCCATGCTGGACGAGGCTGCCGGCATCATTCAGGAGGATATGGTCTATCTGCCGATGTATGTGCAGCCGCTGATCTGGGGCACCCGCGACAATATCGACCTCACGCAACGCCCCGACAACTTCTTCATCCTGCGTTGGGTGACGGTGAACTGAACACCGGTTCCACGCCGCCGCCGGGCCCCTGTCCGGCGGCGGCCGGCCGGAATGCGCAGACAGGCGGGCGGCGCGCGCCTGCCGTGTTCCCGACGGCATCGCCGGGCCGTCGGCGCGCCCCGTGCGGCCCGATCGGCGAAAACCTGGATCACAACCCTCTCCTCCCCCGCGCAGAACCCTTGACCCGCGCCCGCCCGCAACGCAGAACAGCGGGATGCTCAACTATATCATACGCCGCGTGCTGCAATCCGTTCTTGTGCTTCTGGTCGTGGGGCTCGTGGCCTTCGCCATGTTCCGGTTCGTGGGCGATCCGGTCGACAACATGCTCGGTCAGGAACGCACCATGGAGGATGTGGAACGCCTGCGCGAACAGCTCGGCCTCGACCAGTCCTTCGTCGTGCAATATTACCGCTTCCTTCAGGGCGCCGTGCAGGGCGAATTCGGGATCTCCTACCGTCAGGGCCGGCAGGTTTCCGAGATCATCGCCGAGCGCATTCCCGCAACGCTTGAACTGGCGGCGGTCTCGGGTGTCTTTGCGCTGGTCCTTGGCATCGGGCTTGGTGTCTTCACGGCGATCCGACGGGACGGCTTCGCCTCGAACGCGATCATGACCCTGTCGCTGATCGGCGTGTCGCTGCCCACCTTCCTGATTGGTATACTATTGATATACCTCTTTTCGGTGGAACTGGGCTGGCTGCCGAGTTTCGGACGCGGCGAGGTTGTGCAGATCGGCGGCTGGTCCACCGGCTTTCTGACCCAATCGGGCCTCATGGCGCTGATCCTGCCCTCGATCACGCTCGGCCTTTACCAGATGACGCTGATCATGCGGCTGGTCCGCTCGGAAATGCTGGAGGTGCTGCGGCAAGATTACATCCGCTTCGCCCGCGCGCGCGGGCTTAAACAACGCGCGATAAACTTCCGCCATGCCTTGAAAAACACGCTTGTGCCGGTGATCACCGTGACCGGGTTGCAGCTTGGCTCGATCATCGCGTTCGCCATCATCACCGAAACCGTGTTCCAGTGGCCGGGTGTCGGGCTCTTGTTCATCAACGCCATCCAGTTCGTCGATATCCCAGTGATGGCCGCCTATCTGATGCTGATCTCGGTCATGTTCGTGGGCATCAATCTGGCGGTTGACCTGCTCTATGTGGCGATTGATCCGCGGCTGCGGACCGAAGGGAAAAGCTGATGACCGACACGCCGATCACCCCGCCGGAAAAAGCCCGCGCGCGGTCGCGCCTGTATATGGCCTGGGACAGCGACGTGGGCTATTCCTTCCGCCACTCGCCGGTGGCCATGGTCTCGCTCTTCGTGACGCTTCTGCTTGTTCTGGCGGCCGTTTTCGCCCCGCTGATCGCCCCCCATGACCCGTTCAACCCCGCAACGCTGAACCTGATGAACGGGTTCACCCCGCCGGGGGAGGCCAACGCCTTTACCGGCGAAAGCTTTCTGCTCGGCACCGACGATCAGGGGCGCGACGTGTTTTCGACCATCCTCTACGGGCTGCGGATTTCGCTCTTCGTGGGTTTCGCCGCGGTGCTCTTCGCCATGGTGCTGGGGATCTCCCTCGGTCTTCTGGCGGGCTATGTGGGCGGCTGGACCGAAACGATCATCATGCGCGTGGCCGATGTGCAGCTGACCTTCCCCGCGATCCTTGTCGCGATGCTGATCTTCGGGGTCGCCAAGGGGATCACGCCCATCGAATACCGCGATCAGGTCGCGATCTGGGTGCTGATCATCGCCATCGGGCTGAGTGACTGGGTGCAGTTCGCGCGGGTGGTTCGCGGCGCAACCCTTGTAGAGAAATCAAAGGAATACGTGCAGGCCGCGCGGCTGATCGGGCGCACCCCGCTGGCGATCATGGTGCGTCATATCCTGCCCAACGTGCTTTCCCCGGTTCTGGTGATCGCCACGATCTCGCTGGCGCTGGCGATCATCGCCGAGGCGACGCTCAGCTTCCTGGGCGTCGGCGCGCCGCCGACCCAGCCCTCGCTCGGCACGCTGATCCGGATCGGTCAGGGCTTCCTGTTCTCCGGCGAGTGGTGGATCCTGTTTTTCCCGGCCTGCACGCTGCTGGCGCTGGCGCTGGCGGTCAACCTGCTCGGGGACTGGCTGCGCGATGCGCTGAACCCGAGGTTGCGCTGATGAAGGGGGCCCGTGATGGAGGTCGATTGGGGGCGCTACATCGCGCAGGTTCTGCTGGTGGTGGGCGTCTATTACGCGCTGGTGATGTTCTCGCCGCTGCCGCGCCTGTCGCGCGGCAAGCAATTCGCGGTGTTCGGCGGCATCGTCTTCGTGCTGCTGTTTGTCTTCGGGCTGGTCTGGCGATGATGGGAGGGCCCTCCGATGGCATTGCTTGAGATCAGCAACCTGACGGTGGAGTTCCCGACCCGCCGCAAGACCTTCGTCGCCGTCAACAAGGCCGATCTGACCGTCGAACCGGGCCAGATCCACGGGCTGGTGGGCGAAAGCGGGGCCGGCAAATCCACCATCGGCGCCGCCGTCATGGGTCTTCTGGACCCGCCGGGGCATATCACCAGCGGCACGATCCGCTTCCGGGGCGAGGAGATCTCGGGGCTGGATGCCGCCGCGATGCAGGCGCTTCGGGGCAGGAAGATCAGCATGATCTTTCAGGATCCGCTGACCTCGCTGAACCCGCTTTTCACCGTGAAACAGCAACTGGTGGAGACCATTCAGGAGCATCTGGGCTTCGACGACGCGGCCGCCGCCGCCCGCGCGATCGAACTGATCAACCGTGTCGGTATTCCCGACCCGGAAATCCGTGTGAACCAGTATCCGCACCAGTTTTCGGGCGGCATGCGCCAGCGTGTGGTGATCGCGCTTGCGCTGTGTTCCGAGCCCGACGTGATCATCGCGGATGAGCCCACGACCGCGCTCGACGTCTCGATTCAGGCGCAGATCCTTGACCTGATCAAGGAACTGGCGCGCGAACGCCAGGTGGGTGTGATCCTGATCACCCATGACATGGGCGTCATCGCCGACACGACCGACAAGGTCACCGTGATGTATCAGGGCGAAGTCGTCGAAAGCGGGGCAACGGTACAGGTTCTGGGCCAGCCCGATCATCCCTATACGAAATCGCTGATCGCCGCCGTTCCCCGCCCCACGGTCAAGCTGAACCGGTTCCCGCTGATCAGCTATGGCGGGCGGGTGACGGAATTCCATATCGAGGATCTGGCCCGCAACTGGCCCTCCACCGAAGCCGAGCGGGGAAGCGCGCTGCTGGAGGTGTCGGGGCTGACCAAACGGTTCCTGCAGAAGGCCGCCCTGCTGCCGTCGCGCCGGGAGTTCTTCACCGCGGTCGACAACGCCAATTTCGAGATCCGGCAGGGCGAGGTGTTCGGGCTGGTGGGCGAAAGCGGGTCGGGGAAATCCACCATCGCGCGGATGATCGCGGGGCTTTATCCGGTCGATGAGGGATCGGTCCGCTTCGAAGGCCAAGAGGTCACGGCGGGGCGGCGCGGCGTGCCCGATTTCTACCGCAAGCAGATCCAGATGATCTTTCAGGATCCCTATTCCAGCCTGAACCCGCGCATGCGGGTCGATCAGATCGTGGCCGAGCCCGCACGCCATCACGGGCTGCTGTCGGGGGAGCCGTTGCAGGCGCGGGTCAGCGAATTGCTTGACCGCGTCGGTCTGGGGGCGGATGCGGGGCTGAAGTATCCGCACGAGTTTTCGGGCGGGCAACGGCAACGGATCTCCATCGCGCGCGCGCTGGCGACGCAACCGCGCTTCTTGATCTGCGATGAGCCGACCTCGGCGCTGGATGTCTCCATCCAGGCGCAGATCCTCAATATTCTCAAGGATTTGCAGGAGCATCTGAATCTGACGATGCTGTTCATTTCCCACGATCTGCCCGTGGTCCGGCAAATGTGCGACCGGGTGGGCGTGCTCAAGGGCGGCAAACTGGTCGAGGTCGCCGATACCGAGGATCTGTTTGCCAGACCGCAGCATCCCTATACCCGCGATCTGCTGTCGCTGATGCCCAAGCTTGACGGGCTGTCGAACGAGGGACTGGCGGTCGCCTGAAAAGACCGACCTGCCGCGGGACCTCGGCAGGCCGGTTCCGCCGGGCAACTGATCGGGGACGGTTCAGAGCCCGGCAAGTGCCTCGATCAGACCGAGGAGAGCCGCAAGTTCGGGGTCGATCCCCTCACCCGGATCGGGGGCCGTATCGGCGGCATCCTCGGAGGGCGGAACCGGCCTCGGATAGGGCGGCGGCATCACCGGGATCGGTATCGGGGTCGGCTCCACGGCGGCGGGGATCGGGGCCCCGACAGGCGCGATGGCGAAAGGGTCGGGAGACGCGGGAAACGCGCTGGCGCCTAGCAGCCCGGCACGCGGACAAGGCCCCAGCCAAACTCCGCATCCCGGCCGGGACTGCCCAGATCGACGGACGCCGCACGCAGCCGGCTGCGCACCGTCTGGACCGACGCGGACGGGGCCAGACGCGCGGCCAGTGCCGTGACGATCGGCGCCGCGTAGGATGTGCCGGAGGCGTAACTGCCACCGCGTCGCGTGGCGACGAAAAGGTCCACACCCGGGGCGGCAAATTCGATGTGCGTGCCGAAATTGGCCCGCCGGTACCGCCGATAGCCTGCATCGATGGCGGTTACGGCGATGACATCGGGGTAGCCCGCCGGATAGCTGGCCAGATCACGGCCGTTATTGCCGGCCGCGGCGATCATCACCGCACCACGCCCGGCCGCGGCCTCCAGCACGGCCGCCATGGCCCGGTTCTGCGGCCCGGCAAAGGACATGTTGATCAGGCGCACATTCCGGCTCAGCAGCCGGTCGATGGCCGCCGCAATCCGCTCGATATCGCCCGCCTCCCGCCCGGCATTCCGCGAAAAGGCGGAGATCGCATGAAGCCGGGCGCCCCCGGCCAGACCTGTCAGCGGTCCGCCCCCGTCCTGCCCGGCCATCAGGATCGCAATGGCCGTGCCATGGTCCGCAGCGGGCGGGCGTTCGCCCCGGTTCAGAACGCTTTCGTTCGTGATCTGCACGGCTTGCAGCGCGGGGTGCGAGGTATCGACGGGCCCGTCGATCAGGCCAAGCGTGACCGAGCCGGAGATGCGGCAAAGGCCCGGCGACGCCACGCCCACCATTTCGGGGGCGTATATCCGCGGGCTGCCCTGGGCAAACCGGTAAAAGGCATGAATGTCGACGAAGCTCTGCGGCGCGGCCTGGGCCAGGATCCGTTCGGCTTCGGCCAGTTGCAGACGGTTGCGGAAATCGAAGAACAGCCCGCGCCGGTTGAGCGTCGGGTAATCGCGGGTCCGGCGCAGCTCCGCGCCCGCCGCAGTCAAGGCCTGGATCACGGCGTTGGACTGGCCCGGCGGGCCGATCACGATGTATTCCAGTCGGTTTCCCGCGATCCTGTGCGCGTCGGTGGAGGCCGCACGGCGGCTTTCCTCCCACGCCCCGTCATCGCGTGGGGTCGGCTCGCCTTGCGGGCGGGAGCCCTGCTGGCCGGTGGTCTGCGCCGCGACCGCAGCGGGCAGCGCGAGGCCCAGCAAAACGATCAGAAGCACCGCGATAACCCGCATTTTCATCAACCTTGTTTCAAGGGGCCGTGACTTCCAGCGTATCGATCAGACGCCCTTCCGCCGCGAGAAGCATCTCTTCGGCCGCCTCAACTCCCGCTTCGTCCAGCACGGCCAGTTCATAGAGGCCCAACGCGGAGGGTCCGGCGGAAATCTCGACGCCCGCGTCCAGCAACAGCGCGCGAATCTGGGCCTCCGTGGCATCCGGGGCGAAGCCTACCACGAAATCCGCTCCGGCCGCGCCGCCGCTGGCCAGTTCGAACCCGGGCTCGCCGGGCGCGTTCAGCAAGATGACGGATTGCGCCAAACCGATCGCCAGAACCAGCGCCGCCGCGATCTGCCAGATCCGCAACTGCCGGACCGGGACGACAGTGCCGGGCTCCTCCACCGGCGCGGAAGACGGGGGGCCCTCCCGATCGACATCGCGCATCAGCCGGGCCAGCCCGAACTCACCGGGGCTTTCGACCTCGTCGGCCTGCATCTGCTTGCGCAGGGCCGTCAGAACCTCCAGTTCGGCGCGCAGATCGGCACTGTCGGCAAGCGCCGCATCGACCTCGGCGCGCTCGGCTGCGTCGAGGGTGCCGTTGACGTAAAACGGCAGAAGCTCTTCGACAAGCCGGGTCATGCGGGCGCCCTCCGTGCGACACGGCCGGACAGGCAGCGCATCAGCAACTTCTTGGCGTGGAAGATCCGGGTCTTGATCGTGCCTTCCGGCACGCCTGCGATCTCGGCGATCTCGCCATAGGTCATGTCGTCGTAGAATGCCATCGAGATGGCGGCCCGGTGGTCATCCTTCAGCGTGCCAAGACAGTGGCGCACATGTTCGGCCTCCTGCCCCGCGGCCAGACAGGTCTCCGCATCGGGGCCTTCATCCGCGCTGTCGGGAACGTCTCCCACAAGATCGGTGCGGCCGCGTTTGCGATGGGCGTCGATCACCTTTCGATAGGCGATGCCGAATATCCATGTCTGCACTTTCGATCTCCCTTCGAAACGGCCGGCGGAACGCCACACCTCCATGAATACGTCATGGAGTATGTCGCCGGCCTCGAACGGATCGTTCAATCTGGAGCGGATAAATCTGAAAACCGGCTTTTCCAATGCCCGGTAAAGCGCCGCCAGCGCCTGCCGGTCGCCATCGGCCATGCGGGTCAGCAACGCGGCCTGGGTCTGATCTTCGGTCATGGAGTTCACGGACATGGATGCAAAGAGACTGTGTGAGCCGGATTGAATGCGTCTTGCTATATCACCGCCGTCTATCGCATTTCCGGCGATCAGGCAAACACAGCGCCCCCCGCTCTCACACCTCCAAATCGGCGACCAGTATCCCGTCTGCGCCGCCGGTCGCGGCAGCCACCAGCAATGCGCCCGCCCTTTGATGATCGGGGTGGTTCTCATAGGCCAGATGGGCCGCGCGACCCTCAAAACTAATGATGAAGCCGTAAGGATAGGCCCCGGTTTTCTCCTCGAAATCCCGGTTGGGGCCATGGGCCAGATCAAGCATGCCCGGGATCTTGGGCAAAAGCCCCTCGATCAATGCCATGGCTTCGGCGGTTTGCGCCAAGGCGTCAGGTGTGTTCGCGGCAACAAAAACGCAGTGTTTCAGCATATCAGGTCTGTCTTTCTACAAGGATGGCGCGGAAGTCGTTGACATTGGTAAGGGTCGGGCCGGTCACGACCTGCTCTCCGGTCGCTGCGAAAAACCCGTGGCTGTCATTATCGGCCAGCGCCGCTTCGGGGTCGATCCCGGCGGCCGCGGCCTTGCTCAGCGTTCCGGGGCCGATCAGCGCCCCGGCCACCTCGGCTGCGCCATCGACGCCATCGGTGTCGCAGGCAAGCGCATGAATGCCCGGCGCGCCCTTCAGCGCGATGGCCAGCGCCAGCGCGTATTCCGCATTGGGCCCACCGCTGCCGCCACCACGCCGGGTAACGGTCAGTTCCCCGCCGGACAGGATCAGGTGGCCGGCGGCGCCGGGCGTCAGGCCTTGCTGCCGCGCGCGGGCAATCGCCGCGTGGTCCGCCGCAATGCGTCGTGCCTCACCTTCCAGCGCGTCGCCCAGCATCTCCACGGTCAGCCCGCGGGCCCGCGCCATTTCCGCCGCTGCGGCCAGAGACTGCGACGGGGCGGCGTAGACCACGTTTTCCACGCGGGACAGGCGCGGATCTTCCGGCCGGACCGGATCTCCCCCTGCGGCCAGAAAATCCCCGATCGCATCGGGCGGCGTCACGCCCCACCGATCCAGGGTCGCCAAGGCGCGCACCGCATCGCCCCGATAGCCCACCGTCGGGCCCGACGCGATATCGCCCGGATTGTCTCCCGGCACGTCCGAAATCATCAGCGCCAGCATCCGCGCCGGATAGGCCGCAGCCGCAAGCCGCCCGCCCTTGACCGCGGACACCTCCTTTCGGATGCCGTTGATATCGCCGATCGATGCACCCGACGCCAGCAGCGCCTGGGTCAGCGCGCGTTTCTCGGCGAGGGTGATGCCCGCAGCCGGGGCCGTCAGCAGGGCCGATCCGCCGCCCGAGATCAGTGCCAGCACGAAATCCTCCTCCCCCAGACTGTGGAGGAGCGCCAGCATGCGCCTTGTGGCGACCTCGCCTGCCTCGTCGGGCACCGGATGTGCGGCCTCGACGATCTCGATCCCCTGGCAGGCCCGTGCATAGCCGTAGCGGGTGATGACCAGCCCTTCGCAAGGGCCCCAGGCCCGTTCGACCGCCTCGGCCATCCGGGCCGACGCCTTGCCTGCCCCGACGACGACCACCCGCCCGGAGGGTTTCGGCGGCAGATACGCAGACAGGCTGCGCATCGGGTCGGCCACTTCCACGGCGCGGTCGAAAAGGCCGCGAAGCAGGGCGGGAGCGGTCATCTGTCGGGCTCACGGCTTGAAGATCGGGTTACCAGACGCACCGGCGCCCGATACTCCGGCGCGGGTTTATTTCCTTTTTCCAACCATTCAGCCATCAGATAAGCGGTATAAGACCCAAAGCTTTCAATATCGCAACTTACCGACGAGAGTTGTGGATAAACCTGTGCAGATTCCTCGATATCGTCGAACCCGATCAGCTGAAAGTCCGCACCCACCCGCCGTCCGATCTCGGCGCAGCCGGAATGCACCCCAAGGGCGACAAGATCGTTGAAACAGATCGCGGCATCTATTTCGGGGTGCTCGCGGGCCAGAACCTTCGCCGCGTCGCGCCCGAAAGCGCGGGACGCGCGCCCATAAAGGACGAATGGATCCCGTCCCGCGCTGCGCGTCTCCGACAGATAGCCCGACAGGCGCTCCTGCGTGATCTCGCGCCCCTCGACCCCGCCCACAAAGGCGATGTTCCGCGCCCCGGATGCCAGAAGCGCCCGCGTCGCCGCGCGCCCGCCCGCGCTGTAGTCGAAGGATGCGAAGGGAAAGAGATCGGTCCGCGGATCGACCTGTCGCAGCATCTGCAAACAGGGCAGCCCGGCCCGGGCGATCCGGTCGAAAAGCGCGCCCGTGGCGTCCCCGTAGGCGGGCGACATGATCAGGCCCGACACCCCGTGTTCGATCATCGAGCCTGTGACCTGCGCCTGCAGGTCCGCGTCCTCATCCGAGTTCGAGACGATCGTGGCGTAGCCCCGCGCGGACAGGGCCATCTGCACCGATATGGCGAACTCCGTGAAAAACGGGTTCCTCAGATCGTTGATCACCATCCCGATCAGCCCGACCCCGCCCGAGCGGAGTTGCGCCGCCGCGCGGTTGTAGACATAGCCCAGATCGGCCATGGATTTGCGCACCAGTTCGGCGGTTTGCGCCTTCACCAGCGGGCTGCGCTGCAACACCAGCGACACCGTGGATTTGGACACGCCCGCATGGTGCGCCACATCCAGAATGGTTGGTCTCTTGCCCAAGCCCGGCCTAGCCCCCGTCGATCCCGTGCAGACCCAGTAGCATACGCATCCGCGTCTCTGCCAGATCCGGTCGGGTCAAAAGCCGGGCCTGATCGGCGAGGCGGAAAACCTCGGCGTAATGCGTGATCTCGCGGGAGGATTGGAAACCGCCGGGCATGATGAAGTGATCCTGTGCCCCGTTCAGCCAGGCCAGAAAGGCGATGCCTGCCTTGTAGAACTGCGTGGGCGCCTTGAAAATCTCCCGAGACAGCGGAACCGTCGGGGCCAGAAGCGCGTGATATTCTGCGCTGTTGCCCATCGCCAGCGCCTCCAATGCCTGCGATGCCGCCGGGGCGATGGCCGCGAAAATGCCCAGAAGCGCGTGGGAATGATACCGGCCGTCCCCTTCGATCAGCGGCGCATAGTTGAAGTCATCGCCCGTATAAAGGCGGACACCGGCGGGCAGCCGCTTGCGAAAAGCCTCTTCATGCGCCTGATCCAGAAGGGAAATCTTGATACCGTCGACCTTGTGCGCCCGGGCCGCAATGATCGCGAGCACCGCATCGGAGGCCGCGTTTACATCCGCCCCGCCCCAGTAGCCCGCAAGCGCCGGGTCGAACATATCGCCCAGCCAATGCAGGATCACCTTGTCCCGGGCCTGATCGAGAAGACGGCCATAGACACGGGTATAGGTCTCCGGGCCCGCGCCGATTGCGGGCAAGGCCCGGGTCGCCATCAAGATGACCTGCCCGCCCGCGGCCTCGATCACCTCCATCTGATGTTCGTAGGCCGCGATGATGGCGTCCGCGTCGCGCAAATCGTCGGGCGCGATGTGGTCGGTCCCGGCGCCACAGGCGACGCGGGGGGCCAGCGGATGCGCCTTTGCCTCGCGCATCGTCCGCTCGATCAGCTCCCGCGCCGTCGGCCAATCCACGCCCATGCCGCGTTGGGCGGTGTCCATCGCCTCGGCCAGACCAAGGCCCTGATCCCACAGATAATGACGGAATTTCAGCGTTGCATCCCAATCCACCGCAGGGCGGCCCTGCCACGGGTCGCGCTCAGCCAGCGGGTCGCTGACCACATGGGCCGCGGCGAATGCCGTCCGGGTGAACGGCCGGCGTGGGGCGCGCGGGGTCAAGGAGGCCCCGGTCAGGCGATAGGGTTTCAGGCGGCCATCATGGCCTGGCAAGAGCATCGGTTCAGACCCCGTGATCGGCGCGGATCAGATCGGCGGCTTTCTCCGCGATCATGATCACCGGCGCATTGGTGTTGGAGGAAATCAGGCGCGGCATGATCGACGCATCGACCACGCGCAGCCCGTCGATGCCGTTGAACCGCAGGCGCGGCGTGACCACGGCGGTCGCATCCGCGCCCATGCGGCAGGTGCCCGCCGGGTGATGATCGGTTTTCGCGTTGGCGCAGGCGAAATCGAAGAACTCCGCATCGGTCCGGACATCAGGCCCCGGCAGAACCTCCCGCTCGACGAAGGGCGCCAGCGCGGGTTGCCGCAAGATCTCCCGCGCCAGCTTCAGGCCGCGTATCGACATCGCCCGGTCATGCGGGTCGGCCCAGTAATTCGGGTCGATCAGCGGCGCGGCGGACGGATCGGCGCTTTGAAGTCGGACAGTACCGCGCGACCGGGGGCGCAGATAGGCGGAGTTGAGCGTGACGCCGGGGTTCCGCATCTTGGCAACGCCCGCCTCGATCCCCGACCCAAGCCCCAGATGGAACTGGAGATCGGGGCTTCGCGCGCCCTCCTCGGCATACCAGAACCCGCCGGTCTCAAACAGGCTGGAGGCGACCGGGCCCCGTTTTGTCAGCAGATACTGCAACCCGGCCAGCGCGGACCAGTGCGGGCGGGCGTACTTGTCGTAGGTGTGATCGCCGGTACATTCGGAAATCGTGAAGAGATCGAGGTGATCCTGCAGGTTCGCACCGACCTCCGGCTGATCCAGTATCGCGGGCACCCCGACCTCGGACAGATGGTCTGCCGGGCCGATCCCCGACAGCATCAACAGGCGCGGCGACCCGATCGCGCCGGAAGACAGGATCACCTCGGCTCCGGCCATCAGGCGGGTGCCATCCATCAGTTCGACACCGACGGCCCGATGCGTCTCGATGATCAGACGACGGACCTGCGCCCCGGTTCTGATGGTCAGGTTGGGCCGCCCACGCGCCGGCCCCAGATACGCCACGGAGGTTGAAGATCGGCGCGCATCTCTTTGTGTCAGCTGGTAAAATCCAACACCCTCCGGGTTCTCTCCGGCCATGTCGCCGGCCCGCGGGATACCCAGCTCCCCCGCTGCCGCAAAATAGGCCTCGCAGATCGGGAGCGGGGCGCGCGGTTGCGACACGCCCAAGGGACCGCCGCGCCCGTGAAACGCGTCGTCATAGGTGTCGTTGTCTTCCGCCTTGCGAAAATACGGCAGCACGTCGGCATAGCTCCAGCCGTCGCACCCCATCTGCCGCCATTCGTCGTAATCCAGCGCATTGCCGCGCGTGTAGATCTGCGCGTTCACCGTCGACCCGCCGCCGATCACGCGGGCCTGAGTGTAGTTGATCACCATGTTTTTCATGTGTTTCTGGGGAACCGTCCGCCACCCCCAGGACCCGATGCCCCTGGTCATCTTGGCGAAGCCGGCGGGCATCTTGTAAAACGGGTGCCGGTCGCTGCCGCCGGCCTCCAGCAGGCAGACCCGCAACTCCCGCACTTCGGACAGCCGCGCGGCCAGCACGCATCCGGCACTGCCCCCGCCCACGATGATGATGTCGTAACTCTCGGCCATCCGTTCCCTCACAACCGTTCTATGGACAGGCCGCCATCCACCGGGATGATCGCACCCGTGGAAAACGCAAACTGACCTTCGGCCAGGGCCGCGGCCACCTGGCCCAGATCGGCGGGCTGCCCCCACCGTTTGGCAGGCACCAGACCCGCGGCGATACGCGCATCATAGATGTCCTTCGCGCCTGCGATCATCGCCGTCTCGATGATGCCCGGGCGAAGTTCGAATACGCCGATCCCCGCCTCGGCAAGCCGGGCCGCGAAAAGCTGCGCCATCATCGAGGCCGCCGCCTTGGACATGCAGTATTCCGCCCGCTCGACCGAGGCCATGGACGCACTGACGGAGGTGACGAATTGCAGCGATCTGTAATGCGCCGAGGGTGTGGCCAGCATCCGCCTTGCGACCTCCTGCGCCAGAAAGAAGGCGCCGCGCAGGTTCACCGACATGACATGATCGAAGCTGTCCGGCATCAACCCCAGCATATCGCCCCGCACATGCGCCGGAACCCCCGCATTCGAGATGAAACATGTCAGCGGGCCGAGGCGGGATTCGACCTCCGCGATCAGATCAGCTTCGTTCCCCAGAGAGCTGAGATCATGTACAAAATACTCAACCTCCAGTTCTTCCACGACACCACGCACGGCGGCGCTGTCCGCCGCTTGCTCCGCGCAGACCGCGACGCGATAGCCGGCCCCGCGAAGGGCCCGCGCAATGCCGAGACCTATGCCTTGCTGGCCGCCGGTGATCAGGGCTGTTCGGGTCATATGGCAAGCTCCCTCTGCCGGAAATGATGGGCGATCCGCAAGGCGTTGGCGGCGATGGTCAGCGCCGGGTTCACCGCCGCCGATGTGGGCAGGATGCTGGCATCGGCAATGAACAGGTTCGGATGGTCATGGGCACGGCCTGTCGGCGTGACCACGCTGCGCGCCGGATCGGTCCCCATACGGGCGGTGCCGCATTGATGCGACGGTGTGCGCCGGTCGAACGGCCGCGACAGGACCACCGGAAAACCGGCCTTGCGCAGAACCCGTTTCAGCCGCGCCACCAGCGCGTCATGCGCCGCCCAGTTGGAGCGCTTCCAGTCCAGCACGATCCGATCCCCCCGCAGCGTGACACGGCTTTCAGGATCGGGAAGATCCTCGGACATCACGTAGAAATCAATCGCATGATCCGCGATCCATCGGGCAACGGGGCCCGGCAGCCCGGTCTGCGAGGCGAGGATCGGGCCGGAGACGCGCCCAAGCAGTTGAATGTTGCCAAGAGGCATGTCGCCGGCATGAGGCTTTCCATAGAAGTCGTTGATCTGAATCGTCTTTTGATAGACGGAACGATTTTTTCGCCAGGGATGGATTGCCAGCGCAGCGGAACAGTTGTGGTTCATGAAATTCCGCCCGACCTGATCGGAGCGATTGGCGAGCCCCTTGGGATAAGCGTCCGTGGCCGAGCGCAGCAGGATCGCCGCGCTGTTCACCGCGCCAGCGGCCAGCACGAAGCTGCGGGCCGCGATCTCTGACCGGCCATCGGGGCCGGTGACCTGTACTGCCGTGATGCGCCCCGCGTCATCGGCCAACAGACGATCCACATGCATGCCGGTGTGCAAGGTTACGTTTTCAAAGGATAAGGCCCGGCGCATCCCCACGCTTTCGGCATCCATCTTGGAGCCATCGGTATCGGGGAACGCATCCCATGGCGTTTGGCCCCGCGCCAGCCAGCGGGGCAGATCGACCGCAAGCGGCAGGGAGGACGGATGCAGCCCGATACGGACAAGCCGGGCGCGAAGCGCCGCAATCTCGGGTTCATCGGGCACGGGCGGATGCGGGTATCTGCCCGAATGGGGCGGCTCGGTCGGGTCTTCGCCCAAACACCCGCGCACCTCATACATCTCTTCGGCGGCCTGATACCACGGCTCTAGTTCGGCATAGTCGAAGGGCCAGCCCGATGTCGTGCCGCCCATATGCCGGACCGGCGCGAAATCCGTTTCGCGAAACCGGATCAGTGCGGCACCGTAGAATTTGCTGTTGCCGCCAACGCAATAGTAGTTGCCCGGATTGAACGGTTCGCCCTGCCCGTCCAGCCATGTCTCATCGGGCTGGAAAACGCCGTCGCGGAAAATCGCCTGCGGGTCGCGCGCGGCGGGGCTGTCGGCCAGATGATCCCCCCGCTCCAGAACCACGATCCGCGCACCGCTTGGCGCCAGGGCGGCGGCCAATGTGGCACCCCCCATGCCGGAGCCGATGATCAGGATGTCGGTCGTCATGCCGCGATCTGCATTTGGAACATTCCAATTTCTACCTGAAAGAAAGGGCGGCCTCGGGCCACCCCATCCGCCTCAGCCGATCCGCTCTTCGGTCTTCGGGTCGAACAGCACGGCCTTGTCCATGTTCACCGCGAAATCGAAGGCCTGGCCCGGGTGGACATCGGCATCGGCCCGCATCCGCGCGATGCAGTCCTTGCCCGAAAGCGTCGTGCTGACGAACGTATCCGCGCCGGCCGGTTCCGTCACGCTGACCGTGTTGTGCAGCGACTGAATATTGCGGGCGTTGCGGTCGGCGCCTTCGGGATCGGTGATCGCCTCCGGGCGGATGCCCAGCATCACCTCCGCGTCCAGATAGGCCCGGTAGCTCTCCGGCGCGTTTTCGATCCGCAGATGCAGCGGCTGATCCTCCGCGCCGGTGATCTCGGCGTGGATCTCGCCATTCAAGTTCCGCAACCGTGCCGGCAGCACGTTCATCGAGGGCGAGCCCATGAAGCTGGCCACGAACAGGTTGGCGGGGTTGTCGTAGATCTCCTTGGGCGTGCCGAGCTGCTGCACATAGCCGTCATACATCACCGCGATACGGGTGGAGAGCGTCATCGCCTCGATCTGATCATGGGTCACGTAAACGATCGTCGTGCCCAGCTTCTGGTGCAGTTTCTTGATCTCGGTCCGCATGTCCACGCGCAGCTTGGCATCGAGATTGGACAGCGGCTCGTCGAACAGAAACACGTCCGGGTTGCGGACAAGCGCGCGCCCCATCGCCACCCGTTGCCGCTGACCGCCGGACAATTGGCCGGGTTTCCGGTCAAGCAGGTTTTCGATCTGCAGCAGCTTGGCCACATCCGCCATCGCGCGGTCGCGGTCGGCCTTCGGAACGCCATGCATCTCAAGCCCGAACGTGATGTTCTGGCCGACGGTCATGTTGGGGTAGAGCGCGTAGGACTGGAACACCATCGCGATGTTGCGCTTGGACGGGTGCACGCCGTTGATCACCCGGTCCTTGATGGCGATTTCGCCGGAGGTGATCCCCTCCAGCCCCGCGATCATGTTGAGAAGCGTGGACTTGCCGCAGCCCGAGGGGCCGACAAGAACAAGAAACTCGCCCTCCTGCACCTCGATATCGACCTTATGCAGCACCTCCACCGCGCCGTAGGATTTGGTGACGTTGTTGATGTCGAGAAAACCCATCGGACTTATCCCTTGACTGAGCCCGCCATCAGACCGCGCACGAAGTAGCGGCCAGCGACGATGTAAACGAGAAGAGTGGGTGCGGCCGCCATGATGGCGCCGGCAAAATGCACATTGTATTCGCGCACACCCGTGGAGGAGTTGACGAGATTGTTGAGCGCCACCGTCATCGGGGCGGACCCGCCCGATGCGAAGGAGGCGCCGAACAGGAAATCGTTCCAGATATTGGTGAACTGCCAGATACACGACACCGCGATGATCGGCCCCGAACTGGGCAGCATGATCCGCCAGAAGATCTGGAAAAAACCCGCGCCGTCGATCTGTGCGGCGCGCACCAGCTCCGTGGGGAACGCGGCATAGTAGTTCCGGAAATAGAGCGTGGTGAACCCGATCCCGTAGACGAAATGCACAAGGATCAGACCGGTCGTCGTGCCGGCGATGTCAAGAATGCCGAGAATGCGCGCCATCGGGATCAGGACGATCTGGAACGGGATGAAGCAGGAGAAGAGCAACAGCCCGAAGATCAGCGTCGCGCCCCGGAACTGCCATTTGGTGAGAACATAGCCGTTGAGCGCCCCCACGATGGTCGACAGCGCCACGGCGGGCACCGCCATCACGATCGAGTTGATGAAATACGGGCGCAGGCCGGTCGGCTCCACCCCGATCTGCGCGGTCGACCAGGCGCTCAGCCAGGGTGCGATGGTCCATTCCCGGGGGAGCGACACCATGTTTCCGCCGGTGATCTCTTCCAGCGGCTTGAGCGAGTTCACCAGCATGATGCCGAAGGGCAGCAGGTAGAACAGGGCGAAGAGCAGAAGCACCAGATAGATCAGCACCCGGCTGAAGCTGGAGGACCGGATTGCGGTGTCGGCGGATGCGATGGCCATCACTTCTTCTCCCGCAATTCGGCATAGAGATAGGGCACCATGATCGCCGCGATGGTCATCAGCATGATCACCGCAGACGAGGCGCCGATGCCCATCTGGTTGCGCGTGAATGTGTAGGAATACATGAAGGTCGCAGGCAGCGCCGTCGCATTGCCCGGCCCGCCGCCGGTCAGGGCGATCACAAGGTCATAGGATTTGATCGCAAGGTGGCTGAGAATGACGAAGGCCGACAGGAACGCGGGCCGAAGCTGCGGCAGGATGATCCGGCGATACAGGTTCCAGTTCGAGGCCCCGTCCATCTGGGCCGCTTTCAGGATCTCGTTGTCGATCCCGCGGAGACCGGCCAGAAACATCGCCATGACGAAGCCCGAGCTTTGCCAGACCGCGGCGATGACGATGGTGTAGATCGCCATTTCGCGATCCTTGATCCAGTTGAAGGTGAAGCTTTCCCAGCCCCAGAGATGCATGGTGTTTTCCAGCCCGATCGCGGGGTCCAGAAACCACTTCCAAGCGGTGCCCGTCACGATGAAGCTGAGCGCCATGGGATAAAGGAAGATGGGCCTCAAAATACCTTCGCCCCTGATCTTCTGATCGAGAAAAATCGCCAGCATCAGGCCGATCAGCGTGCAGATCACGATGTAGAGCGAGGCGAATATGGCGAGGTTCTTGACCGCGATATCCCATTCGCGGACGCGGAACAGCCGGTCGTAATTCTGCCAGCCGACCCATTCGTATGACGGCAGCATGCGGCTGTCTGTGAAGCTCAGATAGACCGTGAAGGCGATGAAGCCGTAAACGAAGATCACCATCACCGCAAAGGACGGCGCCAGAACGATCTTGGGCAGCCAGTTCTGAAGACGCGTGCGGAAATCCACGCCCGTATCCTGCCCGGCGTCGGTAGCAGCCATTGGCCCCCTCCCCTTTGTCGTTGCGGTGACGACCGGGCCCCTGCCCGGACCCGTGGACCGGCCCCGAAAAAAGGGCCGGTCCCGACAGGCGTTACATCGCCAGTTCGACGGCTGTCACCATTTCCTGGGCAGCGGTTTCGGCATCGTATTCGCCGTTGAAATGCGCGGTGATCACATCATACATCGCATTCTGCACCGACGGGTTGTTGGCATGACCATGGGCCATGGACCCGAAAAGCCCGCCACTGGCCGCGGCTTCGGCAAGCTGCGCCATCCCCATCTGTCCGCAGGCATCGAACGCCTCGGGCGAGATATCAGTCCGGGCGGGCACGGAGCCTTTGACCGTGTTGAAGGCCACCTGGAACTCGGGGCTCATCACCGCCGAGGCCATGGCCGTCTGCGCCTCCATCGCCGCGGCGTCGGTCACGTTGAACATCGCGAACTGGTCGGAGTTGAAGGTGACCATTCCCTCGGTGCCCGGCACGCGGAAGCACTGGAACTCTTCTCCGGCGGTCTGGCCTGCGTTGATGAACTCGCCCTTGGCCCAGTCCCCCATGATCTGGAACAGCGCGTCGCCATTGGCGACCATCGCCGAGGCGAGGTTCCAGTCGCGACCCGAGAAGTTGTCGTCCACGAAGCCGCGCAATACGGCCATACGCTCGAACGCCTCGACCATCTGGGCGGAGCCGAGCGCCTCGGGGTCGAGATCGACCATCGCGGCCTGATAGAATTCGGGGCCACCGACCCCCATCACCATCGAATCGAAGATCGTGGCGTCCTGCCAGGCCTGACCGCCATGGGCGAGTGCGGTGTAGCCCGCATCCTGCGCGGCCTGCATTGCGGCCACGAACTCATCCCATGTTCCGGGCTGTTCGATGCCAAGCTCTTCCATCAGCGCGGTATTGGCCCAGACCCAGTTGGTCGAATGGACGTTCACCGGTGCCGCCACCCAGTCACCGTCATAGGTGGAGAAACGCTGCAGCGCCGCGGGCACGACATCGTCCCAGTTCTGTTCGGCGGCCAGATCGTTGAGATTGGCCAGCGCGCCTTCGGCGGCCCAGTCCTGAATGGAGAAGCCGAGCATCTGCACGGCGGTGGGCGGGTCGCCTGCGGTCACGCGGGCGCGCAGAACGGTCATCGCATCGGAGCCGCCGCCGCCGGCCACTGGCATATCGGTCCAGCCGATGCCGCTGCCGGCCAGATCCTCGCGCAGCACGTTCAGCGCCGCGGCCTCGCCACCGGATGTCCACCAGTGAAGAACTTCAACTTCCTGCGCCACGACCCCCGTGGTCGACAGCGCGACAGCTGCGGCAGACAGCTGAAGCTTTCTGAGAATGGTCATGATCGTCCTCCCTTTTCGTTATGAGTCCCTTTTGGACTGCTGGAATTAAAACGTTATAACACAGCCCTGAGTCAACGGAAAATTTCGCGTCTGGGTTGCAACGCGATCGCCATATACTCAGCGTTACAGGCACAAAGGCGACTACATGGCCACAACACCGCGAAACGCTTTTCAGTTGAAACGTTTCAAATAATCGCCATAGTGACCCAAGCCTTCCGCAGCGGAGCACCCCGGCTTGATGACCAAGGACACCGACGAGACCGCGCCGCTTGCGCCCGGCGAACGCCCGACATTGCGAACGATCGCGGAGCAGACCGGATATGCCGTGGCCACCGTGTCGCGGGCGCTGGCCAACGACCCGCGAATCGCCAAGACGACCCGCGAAAAAGTGTCCCTTGCGGCGAAGAATCTGGGCTATGTGCCCGACCGCGCGGCACGGCGGCTGCGCACCGGGCGCACGCAGGTCGTGAGCCTTCTGCTCAATACCGAACATGAGTTTCTGGGCTTCACCCATGAGTTTCTGACCGGCATCACCGACGTCCTGCGCGGCACGGGCTATTCCGTCACCGTCGTTCCCGACACGGTCGGCAAGGACCGGCTGGATCCGGTGCGCACCATTTTGCGCAACAATCTGGCCGATGGCATTCTCTTCACCCGGACGGAATGCTTCGACCCCCGGGTCCGGCTGATGATGGAGAACGGGTTTCCCTTTGTCAGCCATGGCCGAACCGAATTCACCACGCCCCATCCATGGGTCGATTTCGACAACGAGACCTTTGCCCGCAAGGCGGTGCACCGGCTGGTCGAGAAGGGCCGCAGACGGCTGAGCCTGATCCTGCCGGAGGACCGGTTCACCTTCACCCAGCATCTGCGCTACGGCTTCATGAGCGCGGTGCGGGAAACCGGTGTCGAGTACGAGATCGTCACCGACGTGACGCTCGATTCCGCCACCGCCGATATCGCGGAGGCCACCAAGCGGCGAAGGTATCGGCCGAACCCGCCCGACGGGTACATCTGCGTGGGCGAGGTGACCGCGCTGGTGACGCTGACGGCCCTTGGCGATGTGGGCGTGACACCGGGGGTGGAGGCCGATGTGCTGGCCAAACGCGCCTCTCCCATCTTCGACAATATCCGTCCGCGGATCGAGACCGTGTTCGAAGACCTGCGCGCCACGGGCCGCGCGATGGCGGAGATGCTGTTGCGCCGGATGGCGGGCGAGCCGCCGGAAGCGCTCAATGTGCTGTTCCGCCCCGACACCGGATTTTGCGGCGACAGCGACCATTAGGCCACCCATCTCGGCCGGGTGTCGCCGATCCGCATCTGGACGGATTTGACCTCAAGGAACTCCTCTATCCCGTATCGGCCCAGTTCCCGGCCCTGCCCGCTCTGCTTGACCCCGCCGAAGGGCATCTCGGCAAAACCATCCATCCAGGTATTGGTCCAGACCGTCCCGGCCCGAACCCTGCGGGAGAACTCAAGACAGGTGTAGACATCGCGGCTCCATACCCCCGCCGACAGCCCGTAAGGCGCGGAATTGGCAAGCAAAATCGCCTGATCCATTGTCCGGAAGGTCAGGACGGACAGAACCGGCCCGAACACCTCTTCGGTGGCGATGGCCATGTCGGGGGTAACGCCGGTGACGATCGTGGGGGCGTGGAACTGGCCCGCCAAACCGTCGATCGACAGCGCCTTGCCGCCAAGCGCCACCTGCGCCCCGGCGGTCTCGGCATCCCGGACATAGGCCGCGATCTTCGCCTGATGGTCGGGCGAGATGATTGCGCCGACCTTGGTCCGGGGATCGAGCGGGTCGCCGAAGGGCACCTTGCGCGACGCGTCCACGACCATTTCGGTCAGCGTCCCGGCCACGTCTTCATGCACGATGATCCGGCTGCCGGAGTTGCAGCATTCGCCCGCATTGAAATAGACACCGAACACGATGGCATCGGCGGCGGCCTCAAGGTCGGCGTCGGGGAAAATCACCTGCGGGTTCTTGCCCCCAAGCTCCAGCGAGACCTTTTTCAGCGTCCCGGCCGCGGTCCTGACGATCTGCTTGCCGACCGCGGTGGAGCCGGTGAAGGACACCATGTCGACCCTGTCATCGCCGGTCATCAGCGCCCCGACCGGATCGCCGTATCCCAGCACGATATTGACCACACCGTCGGCCAAGCCGGCCCGTTGCAGCAACTGGCCGAGGATCACGGTGGTGGAGGGCGTCATCTCCGAAGGTTTCACCACCGCGGTGCAGCCTGCGGCCAGCGCGAAGGGAAGTTTCTGGCTTATGATCAGAAAGGGGAAATTCCATGGCGTGATCAGCGAGACCACGCCCACCGGCTCCTTCAGCACCATGCCCAGCATATCGGGGCCCAGGCTGTTATGGCTGTCGCCATGCAGCGTGCGTGCAAGGGCGGCGGCATATCTCCAGAGATCGGCGGCGCCCTCGATTTCGGCGCGCGCCTGAGTGATCGGCTTGCCGCTTTCCAGGGTTTCCAGAACCGCGATCCGTTCGCGGTTTTCGTCTATCAGATCAGCGGTTTTCAGCAGGATCCTTGCCCGCGCCGCGCCCGGGGAGGCGGCCCAGTCGCCCGCATCGAAGGCATGTCTGGCCGCCGCAATCGCGCGCGCGATATCATCGCCGCCGCCCCGTGCGGATCGGCTGACGAGATCGCCATGCGCCGGGGAGTGTCGCTCGAACACGGCGCCGTCGGCGCTCCCCACCCACGCGCCATCGATCAGATGCTGCCCGATGAACGGGTCGGTCGGGATGGCGGCGCCGCAGGCCGGGATCAGGGTAAACTCCGTCATCTCATACCCCCGGGAACTCAGGTTTGCGTTTCTCGGCAAAGGCGGCCACGCCCTCGGCCTTGTCGGCGCTGGCCGCGATCATGCCACCACCCAGAGCCTCGATCATCGCGGCCCGGTCCTCGCCCGCGGCCGCGTGGATCAGGTATTTGGCAATCTCGGTCGCCCGCGGGCTGGTGTGCGCCAGACGCGCGGCGATCTCCTCTGCGGCGGCCAGCGGATCCGCCGCAACCTCCGCCACGAAGCCAAGCTCCCTCGCCCGCTCCGCCGTCAGGTGGCGCCCGAACAGCGCCATCTCCTTGACCACCGGTTCCGGCACCAGACGCAGCAGGCGCTGCGTGCCGGACCATCCCGGAACGATCCCGACCGAGCTTTCCGGCAGGCCAAGTCTGGCCTCCGTCGCCATTACCCGAACATCGCACGCCGCCGACAGTTCCAGCCCGCCACCGAAGGCATGGCCGCCGATCACGGCAATCGTGGGTTTCGACAGTCGCGCAAGCCGGTCGAACACCCGGTGGCCGTCACGCACCCAGTGACGGGCAAACTCCGCGGGGGCAAGACCGGCCCAGGCCGAGATATCCGCGCCCGCGCAAAAGGCTCTGGCCGGCGCCGCGGTGACCAGCACCCCAAGCACGGCGGGATCCGCGTCCAGCGCCGCGCAATGGCTCTCCAACTGCTCCAGCATGTCGGGGGTGAAGGCGTTGAGCTTGCCCGGATTGTCCAGCTCAAGCCGCGCGATCGCGCCCCGATGAAGATGAACGGCGCTCACAGCGCAAGCCCCATGGGTGTTTCCGACAGCAGGCTCACAGGCATCCGGTTGGCATTGCCCGCGACCGCGACGCGCCCTTCGGAGGCCGTCACGATATCGCGCTCCGGATCGATGCCGGGCATGATCTCGGTCGCCACGAGCCCGGTTTCGGTCAGTCGCATCACGCAGCGCTCGGTCACATAGAGCACATCCTGCCCCTGCCGCAGCGCGCGCTGACCGGCAAAGGTGACATGTTCCACCGCCTCGACCATCTTGGTGAACTTGCCGGGTCTGGTGACGCTTATGGCCTCCGGCGTCAGGGACAGCTCCGCGCCGGCCTCGAAATATCCGGAAAACACGATCTTCCTCGCGTGGGCCGTGATGTCCACGAACCCCCCGCACCCTGCGGTGAGATAAGGTTTTTTCCCAAGCTTCGAGACATTGACATTGCCCTGCACATCCACCTCCAGAAAGGAGAGGAAAGACATGTCGAACCCGCCCCCCTGAAAATAGGTGAACTGGTTCGGTGACGGCACGAAGGCATGGGCATTCGAGGCGCAGCCAAAGGCGAACCCGGTCAACGGCATACCCCCGACCGCCCCCTGTTCGATGGCCCAGGTCACGGCCTGCGCCTGACCTTCCTCCAACAGGATCCGGGGCACGATCGCCGAAATGCCGAAGCCCAGATTGGCGGTCTGTCCCGCCCGCAGCTCCATCGCGGCGCGGCGCGCGATGACCTTCTCCACATTATGTTCGGCCCGGGCGAAGCTGTCCCATGGCCGCATGATCTCCCCCGAGATCGCCGGGTCATAGAGCGTTTCGGTGGTCTGTTTCTGACCGGGGGCCACCACGATCATGTCCACCAGATGCCCCGGCACATGCACGTCATGGGGCCGGAGCGACCCCGCCGCGGTGACCCGCTTGACCTGCGCGATCACAAGGCCGCCATGGTTTCGCACGGCAATCGCCTGATCAAGCGCACCAAGGGTGGCGCCTTCATGTTCGTAGGTCAGATTGCCGTGTTCATCCGCCGTCGTTGCCCGGATGATCGCGACATCTGGCACGATATTCGGGAAATGCAGCCATGTTTCCCCGCCGAATTCCGCCCGTTCCACAATGCTCCGGCCCACCGCGACATCGTTCATCGCACACCCCTCGCGGAGCGGGTCGACAAACGTCTCCAGCCCCACCTTGGTCAGCACGCCCGGTTTGCGTGCGGCCACGTCGCGATGCATGTCGAAAAGGATGCCCGAGGGGACATTGTAGGCCGCAACCCGGTTTTCCACGATCATCTGCCAGATCGCGGGCATCGGCAGGTTGGAAGGACCCGAAGGATAGGACCCGCCGATGATCGTCGCCAGCAGACCGTCCTGCGCGATATGATCGACCCCCTTGACCCCGTACATGTCGCCCGCCGCGATCGGGTGGATGGTGGTCAGGCCACGCGGATGCCCCTCGTCCCTGAACCGCGCGCCAAGCGCCTCCAACACCGCATCCGGGCACCCGAGTGCCGAGGAGGACGATACAGTCACCACCGCGCCATCCCCGATATGCGCCACGGCCTCGGCCCCGGAAACGATCTTGCCCATGGCTCAAATGCCTCCGTAGTCGACGGCAACGCGCCGCCCGGTTTCCGCCGCCTTCGCGACAGCGGCGGCCACGGCGAGGGATTTCACGCCGTCCACCCCGTCAGCCGAAGGGCGACCCTGCCCGGCCACCGCATCGCAGAACAAGCCGACCGAACGCCGATAGAGATCATGCGTGTCATAGGGCAGCGTTTCCGCTCCGGCTTCGGTGGTCAGGACGATCTCGCCGACGGCGCCTTGCGTCATCACGTCGGTGGCGACGATGGAGCCCTTCGTTCCGTGGACCTGAAACCCGCTTCTGGCAAAGCGATGGGTGAAGCTTTCATGGGTCTGCACCATCGCGCCCGACGGCATGGACCAGACCGACATCGCGCTGTCTTCGACGCCCTTGCCCATGCCCGCGCTGCTTGCCATCGCGACCACATCCACGGGATCCTCCCCCAGATGGAACCGCACGGTATCGGCGTCATGAACCACGATATCCGCGATCACGCCGCCGCCGGCCTCGGGCTTGTCCAGCCGCCAGCCCTGCAGATGCGGGGGGAGATAGACGGCGTGGAAAACGCGCACGCTCAACACATCGCCGACGCGGCCGGCCCGCACGGCCTCCCGAATGGCCAGATGGCTGCCGGCGTTGCGCAGATGATGATTGGTGGCAAAGACAAGGCCCGCCTTCTGTGCGGCGCGCACCATGGTCACCGCATCCGCGACGGTCATCGCCAGCGGCTTTTCGCACAAGACATGCTTGCCCGCCGCGATGGCGGCCATGGCCTGACTGAAATGCTTTTCATTGGTGGTGGAGATGTAGACAGCATCGATATCCCCGGCCAGCAGCGCCTCCAGATCGCTGCCCCCATGGGCGATGCCGTGTTCGGCGGCATAGCTTTCCGCCCGCTCGGGGCTGGAGGACAGGACATGGGTCACCGCACCCTCGCCGGACACGGAGCGGAACGCCTCGATCATGCGCTCGGCCGCAATCGTACTGGCCCCGATCAGACCCCATTTCATCGGCATCATCCTCCCCTTTCGCTCCGCGTGGCCAGTCTGGCCGGCTTTTTTGGAACGTTCCATTAAGTTGATCCGATTTGGCTGACCCGTCAACCGCTTTCTTGGCTCAGGCACTGGAACACGGCCCCGGTTCGCGCAATAGTCCGCCCCGAGGGAGGCACTATCGTTCATGACAATCCGTTTCTTTTCCGATGCAAACCGTCCGGTTCACATGGGCCCCTACCCGATGGAACGGCTGGCCCGCGGCCCGATGCCGGATTTGTCTCACGTGCCGCCCTTCGTGCCTCTGGACTTCACGCGCCCCGATACGCCCGCCTCCATCGTCAATGCGATGACGGAGTATCAGGCGATGATGGACGCCATCCGCGACGGGCTGGTGACAGCGTCCCGGTCCGTATGCCCGGATGACCCGACCGAACGTGCCAACCACCTGAAGGCGTTCGGATACTTCTCCGACGCGTCGATGGTGGGGATCGGGCCGCTGCCCGCCGCGGCGCGCCTGGCGGAGCCCTATCGCAACCCCGGCATCGACGCGCTGGCCGATGATCTGCGCACCAAGCAGACCAAGACGCTTGCCTCTGGCATCGACATGATCATGGCCGATCTGAAAGACGCGGTAGAGGCCCCGCCGAGCACGATCGATGCCCATACCCGCGCGATCGTCTTTCTTTACGAGATGCCGCGCGACCCGCGTTCGGACGAGAAAGGGGTGGGCTGGCTGGACGATGCGCAGGCCCATCGCGCCTGTTTGCGCGCAACCGAAACCGCCGTGGTGCTGGCCAATTACATCCGCATTCTGGGCTGGGATGCCAAGGCGCATACGGGCACCAGCGCGGATGTGGACCTCAACGTTCTGGCCGTGGCCGCGGGCCTTGCGAGTGTCGAGAATGGCACGCTGGCAAACCCCTATCTGGGCAGCCGTTTCGGCATCGCCGCGATCACCACCGAATTCGATCTGACCGTTGACGCGCCGCTGGCTCAGATGGCCCGGCAACCCCGGTTCAGAACCAAGGGGCCGGCCTGGTGGCTGGGCAAGGGGTTCGCCAAATCCGCGCTGAACCGTGACCCGTTCGCGCGGCGCGACTTCGCCGACGGCCCGCACCCGTTCGAGACGCTGACGCGCGTGGACACGCCCACGACCTATATCGACGAACCGAATGTCGCCCGCGTGCCCAAACGTTCGGATATGTTTGCCCGCGCCCAGTTCGGCGATATGGGCAAGGCCAATCAGAACGCCGCGAAAGGCGGCTATTACGTGCGCAAGGCCGCACCTTCCATGGCGCAGCGGCGGATGTTGGGGGCATTCGTGCTGTTGCAGGACGGGCCGGCCGCAGACGGGCCGCGCCCCGACGACCCCCAGGCCAATGCCGATGCGATCAAGGCGGCCAGCTATTTTCTGGGCATCGACGCCGTCGGGATCAGCCGCTGCCCCGACTGGACATGGTATTCCCACGACGCGCGCGGCGACCCGATCACACCGCCCCACGATCAGGCGATCAGCATGATCATCGATCAGGGCTATGAGACGATGGAAGGCGCCTCCGGCGATGACTGGATCAGCGTTGCGCAATCCATGCGCGCCTATCTGCGGTTTTCGCTTCTGGGCGGCGTCATCGCCAAGCAGATCAGAAATCTCGGCTACAGCGCCAAGGCCCATACGGTGCTTGACGGGGAGGTGTTGCAGCCGCCCCTGTTGCTGCTGAGCGGTCTGGGCGAGGTCTCCCGCATCGGGGAGGTCATCCTGAACCCGTTCCTTGGCCCCCGCCTGAAATCGGGCGTGGTGACGACCGATATGCCCATGGCCCATGACAAGCCGATCGATTTCGGCCTGCAACGGTTCTGCGAAAGCTGCAACAAATGCGCGCGCGAATGCCCCTCGGGGGCCATCACCGCCGGCCCGAAGCTGATGTTCAACGGCTATGAAATCTGGAAATCGGACAGCGAACGCTGCGCCAGCTACCGGATCACCACACTTGGCGGGGCGATGTGCGGCCGCTGCATGAAAACCTGTCCGTGGAACCTGGAGGGGCTGTTTGCCGAAAAGCCCTTTCGATGGGCGGCGATGAACATCCCGGCGACGGCCCCCGCATTGGCCAGGCTCGATGACGCGCTGGGAAACGGGGGGCTGAACCCGGTCAAGAAATGGTGGTGGGATCTGGAGCTGCGCGAAGACGACAGTTACGGCCCTGCGTCGCATCCGGTCAACGCCCGCGATCTGCAGCGCGATCTGAACCTGAAATACGAGGATCAGACGCTGGCGGTCTACCCCGCCCCGCTGGCGCCGCATCCGTATCCCTACCCGTTCCCGATGGATCGCGAGGCGGGGATCGAAGCCTATCAGGCGATGATCACCGCGGAAGAGTATCGCGACCGTCTGGCCCGCGGGGACGACAGCGTGGTGCATCGCTACACCAACGATGGCGACAGCCCGGTCCTGCAGGTCGTGGTGACCGGGGCCGAGGCGATGACACCGGAGGTCACCAAATACGAGTTCCGCGCCGCCGATGGCGGTGCGTTGCCGGAATGGACCGCGGGCGCGCATCTGGACATTGTCGTGGCGCCGGAGTTCCTGCGCCAGTATTCCATGTCCGGCGATCCCGCGGATCGCACGAAGTACCAGATCGGCGTCCTACGGGAGGATCTGGGCCGGGGCGGTTCCCGGCTGATGCACCGCATTTTCAGCGAGGGGCGGCAGATTTTCATCTCCCGGCCGATCAATCACTTCCCGCTGGAGGAGCAGGCCCCCTTCAGCCTGTTGATGGGCGGCGGCATCGGGATCACGCCGATGATCGCCATGGCCCATCGCCTGCATGCATTGGGCAGGCCCTTTGCCCTGCATTATTGCGCGAAATCACGGGCCAGCGCGGGTTTCCTGAACGATCTGGCCGCAATGGAATGGGCCGCAAACCTGCATCTTCATATCTCCGACGAAGGCACACGGGCCGATCTGGATGCGATCATGGCCGCCGCCCCCGAAGGCACCCATGTCTATACCTGCGGCCCCGAGACATTCATGGGCGCCGTGATCGACAGCGCCACGGCGCACGGCATCCCCGAAGAGGCGCGGCATCTGGAATACTTCTCGGTCCCCGAGGTGCCGGACTATGTGAACCACGATTTCATCCTGCGCCTCAGGGATGGGCGCGATCTGCTTGTGCCGGCCGAGAGATCCGCCACGGATGTTCTGGCTGAAAACGGCATTCATGTGGATGTGAAATGCTCCGACGGGATCTGCGGCGTCTGCAAATGCGGGCTGGTTTCCGGCGCCGTGGAGCACAGGGATTTCGTGCTGTCGAAAGCGCAGCGGCAACACAGCATCATCTTGTGTCAATCCCGCGCGGCGGAGCCCGGAGGCATTGTCGAAATCGACCTCTAGGCGCGGGTGTAATAGGTCATCACGCTGTGCTCCGCTTCGGCGAAGAACAGCCAGCGTTCGGCCAGAAGCCCGCCCAGAAAGGCAAGAACGGCCAAAAGCAGAAAAAGCCCGGGCCACAGGCCCCAGGATGCAAACAGGGTCGCGAAGACCGGAACGATCCCGCCCAGCACCAGCGCGATCTGGCGCAGCTTGGCCTGATGCTTGCGCCCGATCTTGTGGCCCATCTCCTTCAGCAGGTAATTCCCGCCCGTGTGCGGGGCTTCCAGCATGCGCACCTTGCCCATGGCGCCCAGACCGGTGGCGCTTTCCGGGGTGGACAGGACCGGGGCCGTATCCCCCCGGCGCCACCAGCCGAGCTTTGCGCCCCACGCCAGAAACACGAGCAGCGCCGCCACGGTCGGTAACAGGCCCGCGCCACCGGCAAAGACCTGCGCCAGAAACGCGTAGATCAGCGCGCCACCGGCCAGCGAAAAGCACAGAAACACCACCGGCGTCAGTGGCTGGCACCAGCGCTGCACGGTTTTCAGCTGCGCATAGATCATCGAGGTGGAATAGACCGTGATCAGCGAAAAGGCCGCCGTCAGCAGCCCCAGTAGCCGCCCTTGCCCGCCCATCAGCAGGCTCAGCGCGAAGGCCCCGGCAAGGGCCAGCGCGACGATGGCCAGCACCCCCTCCCGCGAGAGCCAGGAGCTGCGCCACTGGCTGAGCGCGCGCCATGCCCGCTCCGGATGGCCCAGATGGAAGGTCGAGGATACCAGACCGGCCATGGACAGGCCAAAGCCGATCACGAACCCGGCCCAATAGAGACCCCCCTGCGGCGTCAGGCCCAGAAACGCAGCCAGACCAAGCGCCGCAAGAACGCCAAAACCAGCGCCGGAACTGACCGTGAAGAAGATGATCGAATAGGCCGGATGCATCAGAGCCTCTCCAGCGCGCGGTCCAGCCAGCCAAAGAACCCCTCCGCCCGTGTCTCGCGCGCATCCGCCGCCAGATCGGCAAGATCGGGCAGATGAGGAACGGGCTCGGGCGTTCTGGGCCGGGGCGGCAGGTATTTGTTCACCGGTCCGGTGCCCTGCTCCGGCATCAGGTCGAACCCGCCGCGCGCGGCCACCAGTTCGGACACGGCCGAGGCCGGATCGTTCAGATCGCCGAAATGCCGCGCACCGGCCGGGCAGGTCCGCACACAGGACGGAATCCGATCCTCCTCGACGATGTTCTCGTTATAGATCCGGTCGACGCAGAGGGTGCATTTCTTCATGACCTTTTCGACCGGATCCATCTCCCGGGCGCCGTAGGGACAGGCCCAGGCGCACAGGCCGCAGCCGATGCATGCATCCTCATTGACCAGCACGATCCCGTCTTCGACGCGTTTGTAACTGGCCCCCGTCGGGCAGACGGTCACGCAGGGCGCATCGTCACAATGCAGGCAGGATTTCGGGAAATGCACGACCGCGGCGGGGCCCTCCTCCGGCTTGACCTCGAATGTGTGGACCCGGTTCAGGAACGCGCCAAGCGGGGCATCGCCGTAGGCATCGGCATCGGCCAGGGCCGAGCCATAGCCGCCGGTGTTCCATTCCTTGCAGGAGATCACGCAGGCATGGCAACCGACGCAGGTATCCAGATCGATCACGAGGCCGAGTTTCACCCCGGTCGAGGCAGGCAGAGAGGTCATGTCCACTCCTCCCCGTAGGTCACATCTCCGGTGCCGCGCCCCACGGGGCTGTCCTGCGCGTCCATCAGCGGGTCGAGCGGGCCATCCTCGGCCGGTTCGATCCGCACCCGCAAATCGTACCACGCCGCCTGCCCCGTCACCGGGTCGGAATTGGCCCATCGCAGCCCGTCGCCCTTGGGCGGAAGAAGCTCGGAGATGAGGTGGTTAAGCAAGAACCCCTTCGTCGCCTCGGGCGCGCCCGGCGACAGCGCCCAGGCGCCCTTGCGCTTGCCGATGGCATTCCAGGTCCAGAGCGTCTTGCCATTGGCCGCATCGGTCCGGCGCACCGGCACCTTGATCTTGCCGTGATGCGAGATCACCCAGGCCCATCCGCCATCGGTGAGGCCCGCGCTCTCCATCACCTCCCCGGGCACATAAAGCGGGTTTTGCCCGTGGATCTGCCGCAGCCAGGCATTCTGGGACCCCCAGGAATGGTACATCGCCGCCGGGCGCTGCGTGATTGCGTGAAGCGGGAAATCCCCGGTCACGGCCTCGCCCTCGAATGGCGGGTACCAGACGGGAAGCGGATCGAAGGCCAGGGCCACCTGCGCGCGCAGATGCTCCGGAGGCTGCCGCTCGCCATGGCCTTCGGCGGCCAACTGGAACTTGCGCAGGGTTTCGACATAAATGTCGAAGGTATAGGGCTGCGGCGCATCGTAAAACCCCATCCCGACGGCCCAATCCTGATAGGCCTGATTGGCCATTTTGTAGAACTGCGCGTTGGCCGGAATATCGCTTTGCCAGAAGCCGCCATTCTCGATGTAGCGGTCCAGCTGATCGGGGTTCGGCCGACCGCGCCCGATATCCTCCCCCTCCCCCCGCCAGCCCGCCAGCGGCCCGACACCGGGCTTGCGCTGGTGATTGACGATGTAATCCGCGTAATCCCTGTAAACCGCATCGCCCGCCTCGGTGACGAAGCCCGGCAGGCCAAGCCGCGCGCCCAGATCGATCAATACCGATTGAAAGCCTCGCACCTCCCGGTCCGGCTCCACCACCGGCCAGCGGATCGCGTCGGCCACCGCGTCGGGTTCGCAGATCGGGCGATCCAGCAAGGAGATGCAGTCATGCCGCTCCAGATAGGTCGTGTCCGGCAGGATCAGATCGGCATAGGCCACCATTTCCGACGAATAGGCATCGGAATAGATGATATGCGGAATCCTGTAGCTGCCATCGGCGTTTGTGGCCTCCAGCATGTCCATCACGCCGCGGGTATTCATCGACGAATTCCATGCCATGTTCGCCATGTAGAGAAAGAGCGTGTCGATCTCGTAGGGGTCGCCCGCGACCGCGTTCGAGATCACCATATGCATCAGCCCGTGAACCGACAGCGGCGCCTCCCATGTGAAGGCCTTGTCGATCCGTTCGGGATGACCGTCCTTGTCCAGGCGCAAATCCTCCGGCCCCCTTGGATAGCCCAGATGCGGGCCCGCCAGCGGCGCGTTCGGATGGGCTTCGCTATGCGGCGTGGGGTGGGCCAGAACGGGCTTGGGGTAAGGCGGCTTGAAGCGGAACCCGCCCGGGCATTCGACCGCGCCCAGCAGGATTTGCAGCAGGTGCAGCGCGCGTGCCGTCTGAAACCCGTTGGAATGGGCCGAGATGCCCCGCATCGCATGAAAGCTGACCGGCCGGCCGATCATCGTGGCATGACGCTCGCCGCGCATATCGGTCCAGGGCTGATCGAGCGTGATCGCCTCGTCGAAGGCGGTGCGCGCCAGTTCTGCGGCCAACCGGCGGATGGTTTCCGCTGGCACACCCGTCCGCTCGGCCACCGCCTCGGGCGCATATTCCGCCCCCAGATACCGCCGGGCCAGCAGGTCGAAGGACGGGACCGCACTTCGCCCGTCGGGCAGCGTCACCTCACCGTGCAGCGCGGCTTTGGTCGAGATCTCCGTCCAGCCGCGCGCGCGATGCTCCTCCCGGTCCCAGACCAGCGGTTCCCCGGCTTCGTTTCGCGCGATCAGTCCGTGATCGGGCCCGCCATCGTTCTGCACCACCAGATGCGGCGCGTTCGTGTAGCGCAGCAGGTAGTCGAGATCGACATGACCCGACCGCAACAGCTCGTGGATCAGCGCAAGAATGAACAACCCGTCCGTACCCGGCGTGATCCCCACCCATTCATCGGCAATCGCATTGTACCCCGAGCGCACCGGGTTGACGGCAACCACCTTGGCCCCGCGCGCCTTCAGCTTTCCCAGACCCATCTTGATCGGGTTGCTGTCGTGATCCTCGGCGACACCGAAGATCATGAACATCCTCGTGCGGTCCCAATCCGGGGAGCCGAACTCCCAGAACGCGCCGCCCATCGTGTAGATACCGGCCGCCGCCATGTTGACCGAACAGAACCCGCCATGGGCAGCATAATTCGGCGTTCCGTATTGCTGCGCCCACCAGCCGGTGAAGCTCTGGCTCTGGTCACGGCCGGTGAATAAGGCCAGTTTCTTCGGGTCCTTCTCGCGGATCGGTTTCAGCCATGAGACGGCGATCTCCATCGCCTCCTCCCAGCCGATCTCCTCGAACCGGCCCGAGCCGCGCGGCCCCACGCGCTTGAGCGGTGCCTTCAGCCGTGCGGGAGCGTAATGCTGCATGATCCCGGCGGAGCCTTTCGCGCACAGCACGCCCCGGTTCACCGGATGATCGCGGTTGCCTTCGATATAGCGGATCCGGGGAACACCGTCGGCATCCGCGCGCAGATGCACATCGATGCCGCAGCGGCAGGCGCACATGTAGCAGGTGGTCTTGCGAACCTCGTCCGAAACCCGGGGGGAGGTCTCCAGAAAGGGTTGCTTCGCGCTCACGACAGGCGGCCCGCCGGTTTTCCGGGCACAGCCTGCGAAAATCGCTTATTTCCGATCATCTGGCGTCTCCCCTCCACGTTCCGGCGCGGCATCCGCCCATGCGTATCCCCGCCGTCGCACATTGTGGACATCCCCGCCCGATGACAAGGGGCGGAGACGAACTGCCATTGCGCGGCCCGAAACGCTGGTCAAAGGCAGGTCAGACCCGGAGGAAGCGGTGCTTGTTGAGACATCGTGGTTTCGATGGCAGGAAACGTGGTGCCCGGGGGCGGCATGGCATTGCAGTCTCAGAAGACCCCATATAGTATCTTAGACGCTTGGAATGAATGTGTTTTCCTGGAACGACACTCCCAAGAGATGTTGCGCCATCCTAGTAAATCCGGCAGCTTGTGGGGGATAATTTGGGGGATATTTTTGTGAGGAACCTAACAGCCCTTTTCATCAAATCCGCGCCACCCGGCAAGCATGAGGATGGCGATGGGCTGCGCCTGATCAAGCGCAAGGATGGCGGCGGTCAATGGGTCTTCCGCTATACCCTTTACGGGCGACGCCGAGAGATGGGTCTCGGCGGCCTGAAGGCTCTCTCCCTGAAGGATGCTCGGGACGTCGCCTCCGAGTATCGAACTATGGTCGCAAAAGGCAAGGACCCCATTGAGCATCGGCGCAGGCAACGCCAAGACGCCATGCGCAACCGCCACCTCTTAAGGGATGTCGCGTTGGACGCCTTCGAGAGCCGCAAGGCCGACCTTAAGGGGGACGGGACTGCGGGACGATGGTATAGCCCGTTGGAACGTCACGTGTTGCCCAAACTTGGACGCATGCCCGTCACCGAGATCACCCAAAGCGATGTCCGGGACGCCTTGGCCCCGATCTGGCATGCCAAGGCTGCAACTGCCAAGAAGGCCGCCAATCGCCTCAAGATCGTTCTGGATCACGCAGCTGCTCTGGGCCTCGATGTCGACTTGCAGGCGGTTGCCAAGGCGAAGCAGCTCTTGGGGCGGCAGCGGCACCAGGTCACGTCGATCCCGAGTATGCCGTGGGAGGATGTCCCGGCGTTCTACGCCTCCATCGGGGAGCCAACGATCACACATCTCGCGCTGCGACTGCTCATCCTTACAGGGCTTCGCTCGCGGCCTGTGCGGTTTGCGCGGCTGGAAGAAATCGACGGCAATATTTGGACCGTGCCCGCGAACAATATGAAGGCACGTCTCGGCGCTGCGGAGGACTTCCGCGTCCCCATCAGCGAAGAGGCACAACGTGTTATCGAGCTTGCCCGTCCCTACGAGCGCGACGGGTATCTGTTTCCCTCTGTCCGCAAGGGGGTCATCAGCGATGCGACGATGGCGCGGCTGATGGAACGCAGGGAGCTTGAGGCCCGCCCGCATGGCTTCAGAACAAGCCTGCGCACTTGGCTCGCAGACCAGACGGACGCGCCACATGAGGTCGCCGAGATGGTGCTGGCACATGTCTCAGACAGCAAGGTCGTGCGGACTTATCGCAAGACCGACTTCCTGGATCAGAGGCGGCCATTGATGGAGAGGTGGGCAAAGATTTGCACGGGGCAATGCCCCTAACATGTCGCTGGCCGCTGACTTCTGGACCACTACCGGCCCAAGGGCCCATCTCTTTTCTGAGCGTCTTCGAACGCCCCTTTCCCCTTCTCGGCCCAAACTACTCGTGCATGATCGCCTTGTTCGCCCTTGAGCTTTTCTGCCATCCAGAGCAACGCGCCGTAGATCAGAGCGCGGTCATCGCCGGTGATCTCCACAATCCCTGCTTTGACGACGAGTCCACCCAATTCGATCAGATGCCGGGTGCGTTTGCGGCGTTCGACCTGCCAGCTGCGCATGTCATGCCGCGCCCGGGCGGCCTGTTGCCGATGGCGCACCGCCAGAGAGCGCCGCAGCGCTTTTCGCGTCGCGGTCAGTCGCTTTTGCAGGTTTCCGCGACCGGCCTTGAAAGAACGCGGCACCGCGTTTTGACCAAGCCTCCCTTTTTGCAGTATCCGTTGTCTCGGCCAGCACGATCAACGCACCGGCGAGTTCCTCTGCACTGAATGCATCGGCTCCAGTGGCGACGACCAGCGCGCCGAGTTGTTGTACCTTGCGGGTTTTCAGCTCTTTCGTCTTCAGCTCCAGCGCCTTCAATTCCGCGTCGTAATCCCGTGGTTTGCGCATTGCATTCTCCATAACGTTTTGATGCAGAGAGGATAGCCGGGCACCTTGCAGAAGGCAGCAGAGTCGCCAGGACGGCTGGGGACGCGCCGGTCCATCCCGAGATTTTACTGAGGGAGGGCGCGCTTATACGTCGTTCCGACGTGGGCGTTCTTGTGTAGATGATTGCGCCATCATGGCAATCTATCATCTCCACGTGAAAGTCATCGGGCGCGCAGCTGGTTCCAGCGCGGTGGCGTCCGCTGCCTACCGCGCAGCATCGCGGTTGCGCGACGAGCGGCTGGACCGTCCCCATGACTTCACGGCCAAGCGCGGTGTCGTGCATTCCGGGGTGCTGCTGCCGGAGAACGCGCCCGGAGCATGGTCTGACCGCGAACAGCTCTGGAACGCGGTCGAAGCGGTCGAGGCGAGGCGCGATGCGCAGCTGGCCCGGGAAGTGGAGTTCGCCATTCCGCGCGAGATGAGTGAGGCGGAGGGTATCGCGCTCGCCCGCGACTTCGTGCAGTCGGAGTTTGTGGATCAAGGCATGATCGCCGATCTCAATGTGCATTGGGACAGGGATGCGGATGGACTGCCCAAACCCCATGCCCACGTCATGCTGACGATGCGGTCCGTCGATGAAGATGGGTTTGGCAAAAAGGTGCGCGACTGGAACAGCACCGGGATGGTCGAGCGTTGGAGGGAACGCTGGGCGACGCTTGCCAACGAGCGCCTGACTGAACTCGACATCGACGCACGCATCGATCACAGGAGTCTGGAAGACCAAGGCATCGCACTGGAGCCGCAAAGCCAGATCGGCGCGCCCGCGCAGCGTATCGCGGGCGAAGGGAGCCCTGCCGACCGGGCCGAACTGCACCGCGAGATCGCACGCGACAACGGAGCGACGATCATCGCGGAACCTTCGCTTGCATTGGACGCGATTACCCATCAGCAATCGACCTTCACGCAGCGCGACATGGCACGCTTCGCACATCGGCACAGCGATGGGATCGATCAGTTCAACGCGGTGAACAACGCAATCCGAAGCGCGCCCGATCTGGTTGGGCTTGGCCAGGACAGGCGCGGCGAGGACCGTTTCACCACCCGCGCGATGATCGAGGCCGAACAGCGTCTGCATCGCGCCGCCAAAGTCTTGGCCGAGAAGCAACGTCATGACGTGCGGGATGCGGATCGCAAAGCAGCCTTGGCGCGTGCGGAAGCGCGCGGTCTGGTTCTATCGCGCGAGCAGGCTGACGCTCTGACGCAGATTACCGATGGGCGCGATCTCGGCGTTGTCGTCGGCCATGCCGGGACAGGGAAGAGCGCGATGCTGGGCGTGGCGCGGGAGGCCTGGGAGGCGGCGGGGTATCGGGTGCGCGGCGTTGCCCTGTCCGGCATCGCGGCGGACGGTCTCCAGAGCGGATCGGGCATCGCGTCGCGCACCATCGCCAGCCTGGAACATGGTTGGGCGAACGACCGCGATCACCTCAACGCGCGCGATGTGCTGGTGATCGATGAGGCCGGCATGGTCGGCACGCGGCAGCTGGAACGCGTGCTGTCACATGCGGCAGATGCTGGAGCCAAAGTAGTTCTAGTAGGCGATCCGCAACAGCTGCAATCCATCGAGGCGGGCGCAGCCTTCCGGTCGCTTCATGAACGTCACGGTGGCGCCCTGATTGAAGAGGTGCATCGCCAGCGCGCGGACTGGCAACGGGAAGCTACTGGCGATCTGGCGACTGGCCGGTCCGGGGCGGCGATCGAAGCTTATGACAGCCATGGCATGGTGCATGCAGCGGCGACGCGGGAGCAGGCGCGCGCCGACCTGATCGATCACTGGGACCGCGACCGTCAGGCCGCACCCGATCAGAGCCGGATCATCCTGACCCACACCAACGTTGAGGTTTACGCCTTAAATGATTTGGCGCGGGAGCGGAAACGCGCGGCGGGCGATCTGGGCGAGGACGTCTCCTTGACGGTCGAGCGCGGTGACCGTTGCTTTGCCAGCGGCGATCGGGTGATGTTCCTGCAGAACGACCGCGGCCTTGGCGTAAAGAACGGCACGCTCGGGACCATCCATGAGGCCAGCACACAGTCCCTGTCCGTTCATACCGATGATGGGCGCTCCATCGCCTTCGACCTCAAGGACTACGACCGCCTCGACCACGGCTATGCCGCGACCATCCACAAGGCCCAGGGCATGACGGTGGACCGAACCCATGTTCTCGCGACACCGGGCCTGGACGCCCATGGCAGCTATGTCGCCCTGTCGCGGCATCGGGACGGACTGAACCTGCATTACGGTCGCGACGACTTCGCCTCGCAGGATCAACTGATCCACACCCTGTCCCGCGACCGGTCCAAGGATATGGCGCTCGACTACGCCGAGACCGATCCGGCGCAGGACTTTGCCGAGCGGCGTGGAATTGCATTCCGGGAGCGTGTCATCGAGGTCCTGCGCAAGATCGTGCCGGAGAGACTCCGCGATAGGATTGATGGGTCGCGCCCTGCCAGAGACGGCGCGCTTGGCTCGGATGTCGCGCAGAGGCCGGGAAGGGAAGAGGCAAGGAAGGATATCCGTCCCAGCGCGGATGCGCTGCAAAAAGCCGTGGCGTATGACCCGGAAGCGGCAATGCGAAAAGCCCGCACCGAAGCCCTCAAACGCCATGCCCTTGCAGTGGACGGCGTCTTCAAGGCCCAGAAGCGGGGCGGTACGGGCACGCCTGACCAGTTGCGCGACCTCGCCGAGTCTCGCGCGTCCTTCGAAGAGGTCCGGCCCCATGGCTGGCGCGATGCCGAAGCAGCCTATGCCAAGGACCCGTCCCTTGCCCGCGAGGCCGGATCAGGCCAGGTCAACCGCGCTATCCGGGCGCTTCAACTTGAGACGCAGTTGCGCACCTCTCCAGAGCGTCGGGCCGCGCAGTTCGTGGAGCGCTGGCAGCACCTTGATCGGACCAGCTTGTCCCAATACCGGGCGGGCAAAATGACTGCTTACGAGGCCACGCGAGCGGAGATGGGCGAGATGGCGAAAAGCCTCCAACGCGATCCGCAACTAGAATCCGTCCTTGCCAACCGCAAGGCCGAACTGGGTATTCGAATGGACTCGTGCCGTCGACTCGGTGCGGAGTTGGCTTATTGTCACGGCATCGACATCACCCGGGGACGCGGACTCAGGCTCTGACACCCGTCCGATCTGCCGCCCATTCCACGCCCTGCTGCGACGATGGGCCGGACTGTCTTGCGCCAACAGCTCGCGGCGTTCTGTCTGGATCAAGAACATCCAGCAGGAGGCAATAAACCCATGTCCGACCCAGACCGTATCATCCGCCTGACCACCGTCCTCGACCGAACCGGCCTGTCCCGGTCCACAATCTATCGCAAGATTGCCGAAGGCACCTTCCCCGCCCAGCTCAGGATCAGCATCCACGGTGCAGGATGGCGGGAATCCGACATCAACAGGTGGGTTGAAAACCCAGTAGGCTGGCGATTGGAGCGAGAGGAACGCTGACAGCCGCAGAGGGTTTTGCAGTGTTGCCGGGTTGCCTCGCGCATCAGCCAGCGATGTCTGGCGAAGAACAAGCTGCAAGACGAAACTGTTGCTTGCCGTGCTGCGGGAAACTGGCTTGAACGGGCAAATGCCGACATTGCCGTCGACATCCGACGCTACGGTGCAGCCCGAATTTGCTGACTTCCGCTGCAGTCGCAAATCCAGTTGGTTGCTGGACTCACACAATGCCGGACGAAGCATGGGTAATCGGGCTGGCCTGATGGATGGGTCGGGTTCTCGATAGAGTTGCAGTGATTTGTGCAACCTGAGGAGAACGAGATGGATTACTATGTGGGTTTGGACGTGTCGCTACGATCTGTGGC
>JACNMN010000041.1 GCA_020622165.1 Boseongicola sp. H5 | reverse complement strand
TCTCGCGGCAATTCTGTAACGAAAGCAGTAACTGTTGTGGCACAGGAAGGATCCACCTTTTGACAGTTTGAAGCGCTCCTTTCCGGCATGGATTGCCGAAACCCTTTTGCTCACTGAGCGAACGCGAAATGGATCAATCGTCCATTCCCACACATTACCCACCATATTGTAGAGCCCATAATGATTGGGTTCGAATGTTCGGGCCGGAGCGATACCGAAGTATCCGTCCAACTGAAGGTTCGAGTCCGGGAATCGCCCCTGCCAGATATTGCAGGGAAAGAAGTTCTCATCGTTCGGATTTTCGTTTCCCCAAGGATACCTAACGTCGCCTAAGCCTCCGCGTGCCGCGTGCTCCCATTGCGCCTCAGTTGGCAACTCACCGCCTGCCCAGGCGGCAAACGCACGAGCGTCATTCCAAGTGACGTGGACAACCGGATCCTCCGGTCCTGGTGCGCGACCATCTACTCGGCCTCTCGGCAAGCGCCAAGACGCTCCTTCGATCTCCCGCCACCAAGGAACATCGGCGACTGCAGGCGAGGGAGGCTGGTTGTCTGGAAGAAGTGCGAAGAAGACGAGGGAATCCCCAATACGCTCTGCTTCGGTCTCGTAGCCCGTTGCTTCAACGAAATCGGTGAACCGTGCATTCGTCACTACGGCTGCATCCATGCGAAATGGGCGCAGCTTCTTTTTCTTGAGCGGCCCTTCCCCGTCGACGCGAAAGACGGGAGAATTGGTCCCGATCAGTGCCGTGCCACCCGGGATATCTACGATGCCCGAAGCATTGCAGCGTGGCTCTGAAACATGCGCCTCTTTAAGTGAATTCTGCTCGGCAGGTTGCCTGTTTGGTCGCGACGGGCAGCAGGTCATCTGAATGTCCGAGGCTGAAAGCCCGCTGATCGGCCAAGCAAGGTATTCCACATGTCAGGCACTGCCTCCCTTCACGAGTTCATATCCCACGTCGGTGACCTTTTGGACTGGAGTGCCGGAGAGCGCCTTGAGCACGTTGCGCCCCGCAACACGCCCGATCTCGTGACGAAAGGTCCTTATAGTCGTCAGTGGCCAAGGAAGACTTTCGCCCATTCTAAGTCCTGTGAAACCTGCGATTGCGAGCTTGCCGGGAACCGATACTCCGCTTTCGATACAATAGAGCGCTCCTCCCACTGCCGCCATATCATTGGAGTTGACGATGACATCTGTGTTTGGGGCCTGCTCCAAGAGCAGCTTGTGCCGTATTTTCCGCCGGGAACGTCTGGGGGCATCTTGAAGAGATCCGGAGCGACGAGTCCATATCCAAGCCTTTCGAGCCTGGCACGTAATGCCGCATATCGCGCCGAAGCAGCAAATTCGTTTCGTATCCAGCCAACATAGCCAAAGCGCCGGTAGCCGCGTCCAATCAGATAGTCCGCCAACTCTTGGGCTGCATGTATGTGATTAAAACCGACGCTCATGTCGATCGGAACGCCGTTGATATCCATGATCTCGACGACAGGTATCGAGGCGGCACGAAGGATGCGAGTTGTGCGGTCTGTATGCGTGAGGTTTGCCAAAATGGCGGCAGCAGGGCGCCAGGACATCATCGATTCAAGCAACGCTTCCTCTTTCCGCAGGTCGTTGTTCGTGACGCCGACGACCGGATGGTAATCAGCGCGCTCGAGCACTTCAGTAATGCCTGTAAGAACTTGTGAGTACACGTTATTGACGAGTGATGGAATGAGAACCGCGACTTGGTTCGAACGGGAATGGGCAAGCGACCCAGCCAGTTTGGACCTGTCACGTTTTTGTGCCGCTCCAAGTTCTCATTTACGCGGCCTGAGCTTCGAAGGCCAAGGGGCTTTTCCAGCCGAGGGCTGAA
>JACNMN010000040.1 GCA_020622165.1 Boseongicola sp. H5 | reverse complement strand
GGCGATGATGACGGTGATCAGCAGCCGGGCAACGAGCCTCCGGATCCCAACCGCGAAGTTGCAGAACTGCTGGAGGCAGTTACAACGGGAGAAGGCCTGTCAAGAGACGCAGGCGAACGGATTGCCGAGGCGATCGAGGGACGGACGCAAGGAGATGCGGAGGATTTCCTTGATCGCCTGCTGCGTGATGGGCTTGGTTGGGAGCGTTTGCCTGCTAGAAACGATCTTGGCGAGCGATGGGTTAGTCTTAGAACTGGCCAGAGTGTTCGAACCTCGACAGGGTACCCGGATGGCAATTTTACGGGTCCGGCGGTTAAGAGTGGCCCTTATGCAGTGATACGCATAGGTGGGACTGATCTGAGGGTGGGTTTACAGTAGATGCACTTCGATTTGAGGGAATCATGTCTTTGGGAAGCATTGGGAGACGACGTTCTTGTTCTGGAGATGCTTTGGAATCTGGCAAACCTGAGCGGCCGTCCGCCAAGAGACATGGTAAATGATCTGAACAGAGTCTTCACCGAATTGCGCAAAGGCCTCCCTTTGCAACTTCGTAAAACAGAATTTCCAACTGATCTGGGTGTTGATATCGAGTGGAAAGAGCTCGCCGTAGAGGACATTCTCAACGACGAGGATGAATTGGCCGGGCCGCCATATTATTGGTTCACCCTATTTGATACCGGCGTAACTGCCAATCAATTGAGAGAATACTTGGAGAATTACCGAGGGTAGGGCGGTCGCCATCCTCAGGTTATTCAGGTAAACGAGGGGTTGCCCGTTGGTCGAATTGGCGTTCCGATCCCGATCGAGGATTACGCCCATGACCCCCGCGGCAATCGGATCAGCCGGACGGATCGGGCGACGGGCGATGTCGAGACCTACAGCTACGACAGCCAGAACCGCCTGATCGGCTGGACCGACGGCGTCTCGGTCATCTCCTACGCCTATGACGCGCTGGACCCCAACCGCGAAGTTGCAGAACTGCTGGAGGCGATTACAACGGGAGAAGGCCTGTCAAGAGACGCAGGCGAACGGATTGCCGAGGCGATCGAGGGACGGACGCAAGGAGATGCGGAGGATTTTCTTGATCGGCTTTTGCGCGACGGGCTTGGTTGGGAACGTTTACCTGCTAGAAACGATCTTGGCGATCGATGGATAAATGGCCGGGGTGGAATGGTTAAAATCTCATCAGGATACCCGGATGGCAACTTCACAGGCCCGCCTGTGAAAGCTGGCCCCAATGCTATCATTCGCATAGGTGGGACTGATCTGAGGGTAGGATTACAATAGGTGAACTTCGATTTGAGGGAATCATGTCTTTGGGAGGCATTGGAAGATGACGTCTATGTTCTGCATATGCTGTGGGATCTTGCAAACCAAAGCCGTCGCCCACCCCGAGAACTGGTATCGGATCTGAACGCTATCTTTGCAGAATTGCGCAGGGAACTCCCGTTACAGCTGCGAAAAACCGAAACGCTTTCGGACCTTGGGATTGACATCGAGTGGAAAGAGTTCGCCGCAGAAGACATCATCAATGAGCGCGATGAGTTGGCCGGGCCGCCATACTATTGGTTCACCCTGTACGATACCGGAGTAACTCCCAAACAGTTAAGTGAGTGCTTGGAGAAATTTAGTGGTTGAGGTTTCCCGGATATCGTTATCATTCTCGTGTCCGAGGGCGTACCGGCCGACCAGGGCGGCGTGCCGGTCCCGATCGAGGATTACGCCTATGACGGCGAGGGCAACCGCCTCGCCAGCCATCTGAGCGGGCTTTACGATACGAACCCGCACAACCAGCTCCTCTCGGACGACACTTACACCTACGCCCATGACGCCCGCGGCAACCGGATCAGCCGCACGGACCGGGCGACGGGCGCGGTCGAGACCTACAGCTACGACAGCCAGAACCGCCTGATCGGCTGGACCGACGGCGTCTCGGCGATCTCCTACGCCCATGACGCGCTGGACCGGCGGATCGCGGTCACCTTGGATGGCGTGACGGAGAGCTTCGTCCACGACCCGTGGGGTCCCTACGACCCGCTGACCGGCCGGTTCCTGCAACGCGACCCGATCGGCTTCGCGTCGGGCGACC
>JACNMN010000039.1 GCA_020622165.1 Boseongicola sp. H5 | reverse complement strand
TTCAGCACGAACGCTATCTGCGCTTCCGTAAACTTGCTTCTCTTCATGGAATCCTCCTTCTCCCGCAAACGGGATCATAAATGGAAAATTCCAGCCCATAACGGTCCAGTTTTCGGGCAGCAGGTCACCTGCAAATCGCCTGAACATAAACATCGAAAGCATTACGAGAGCGATCGACTATACGGAGGGTGTGATCGCACGCGGTGAAGTCCGTACGCCAGCTGCATCCACCTAAGCGGGCTTTGCAGCACAATGCCCCACAACCAGCTCCTCTCGGACGACACTTACACCTACGCCCATGACGCCCGCGGCAACCGGATCAGCCGCACGGACCGGGCGACGGGCGCGGTCGAGACCTACAGCTACGATTCGCAGAACCGCCTGATCGGCTGGACCGACGGGGTCTCGGTCATCTCCTACGCCCATGACGCGCTGGACCGGCGGATCGCAGTCACCTTGGATGGCGTGACGGAGAGCTTCGTTTACGACCCTTGGAGCCCGTATTCCGCCATCGCCAATGACGTCCTGCTCGATTTCGAGGACGGGGCGCTGGTGCGGCGCTGGCTGCACGGGCCGGAGGTGGACGAGCCGCTGGCCTATGAGCGCTATGCCGGGACCACGGCGGGCGGGACCGGCACCGCGCTGGAGCTGTTCCGCAACCGTCTCGGCTCGGTGATCCTGGCGGTGTCGGTCTCGACCGGCGCGGTGGCGGCGGAGTACGACTACGACAGCTTCGGGCAGCGGACGCTCGTGCAGGGCACCGAGGAGGTCCGCTACGGCTTCACCGCCCGCGAGCATGACGCGCGGACGGGCCTCATCCACTACCGCGCGCGGGCCTATGACCCGCTGACGGGGCAGTTCCTGCAACGCGACCCGATCGGCTTCGCGAGCGGCGATCTAAACCTCTACGCGTACGTGGAGAACGATCCGTACAATTGGACGGATCCGAGTGGGTTAACGCCGTCTGCTGGCACAGCCGTTGGCATCCAGCGCGACAGTGCGATCCGAGGCGCATTAAGCCCGGTTTTCAGCGGTGTTCTGGGCTTCGCACAGCGTCTTGCGAATGCTATGCGTGGGTACCAAAGCATTGCCGGCACGGCCAGCGCGGTGATGAGCCAAAGCGATGATGGCCGTCTTGAAGATGAAACTGATCCAGATGATCTTGGTGACCTCACCGACCAAGAAGTTGACGAGATACAAGATGTTGTCGAGGAAGCACAGCGGCCTTTGGATGTTGTTGGTTCAGCAGCCAACGGGGATCGCCGAAATGTCGGCAGTGATCTACCGATTGGCAAGGGTGAAGGTACCCGCAGCGACATTGATTACACAACTGCGGGTGCAAACCGACCAAATTTCGAGGGACTCGAAGATCGTCTTCCGGGCTTGGACCCAGATACAGGATTGTTGAGCGGAACACCGGAATCGGGTTCGGAGTCGATCAGGTTCGAGCCCGGTACAAGACCAATACGGATACGAAACTGATGATGTCCCTTACATCCTACTGGGTAGAGATAACAGCCCACACTGAACTGGAAAAAAATCCCTTCCCCATGGGAATCGGCGTGACAGCTTACAACGATAATGATGCGAAAGGAATTATCCAGCGAGATGCTATCGGTTCACGCCAGTCACTTACCATTTCAAGTGTGAGAGAAATCTCGTTTGACGACATCGAAAACGATCATGTCAAGAAAAACATGGGCGTCTTTATCGAGCGAGGAATTTGGTTTCCTAAGGGGCTAAACCGCACTGCAATAATTCGATCTTAGTTTGAGGTTTTTCCTCTGAAGCCTTTCCGTTAGAAACGCCTGATCGGCTGGACCGACGGGGTCTCGGTCATCTCCTACGCCCATGACGCGCTGGACCGGCGGATCGCGGTCACCTTGGATGGCGTGACGGAGAGCTTCGTCCACGACCCGTGGAGCCCCTATTCCTCCATCGCCAACGACGTCCTGCTCGATTTCGAGGACGGGGCGCTGGTGCGGCGCTGGCTGCACGGGCCCGAGGTGGACGAGCCGCTGGCCTATGAGCGCTATGCCGGGACCACGGCGGGCGGGACCGGCACCGCGCTGGAGCTGTTCCGCAACCGTCTCGGCTCGGTGATCCTGGCGGTGTCGGTCTCGACCGGCGCGGTGGCGGCGGAGTACGACTACGACAGCTTCGGGCAGCGGACGCTCGTGCAGGGCACGGAGGAGGTCCGCTACGGCTTCACCGCCCGCGAGCATGATGCGCGAACGGGCCTCATCCACTGCCGCGCGCGGGCCTATGACCCGCTGACGGGGCAGTTCCTGCAACGCGACCCCATCGGCTTCGCCAGCGGGGATCTGAATCTCTACGCGTACGTGGAGAACGACCCGTACAACTTCACCGACCCGAGTGGGCTCACGGCTTTAGATGGCGCAGCAACAATCGGCCGCAGTGCGGGCATGTCCACTGGTCTGAGCGGACTTTTCGGCGGCGTCCTGAACTTGGCCAACGCGATTCGCGCGTCGCTCGTCTCAGCTGCTGCCATTGGCACCGGCGTTGCGATGA
>JACNMN010000038.1 GCA_020622165.1 Boseongicola sp. H5 | reverse complement strand
ATTTTTGCCAATATCGATGCCCACCGACATCAGCTTATCAAAATCGTGCGTCGCCATGCTACTTCTCCATGTTGCAGAAATAGGCCAAGCCTAACCTGCTGGGTGAAGCAGCCGGTACATCCCATTAAGTACCAAATGCTGCGCATCGCACCAATGTCGGCTCTCGGGGTCGAACGACAAAGGTGTCGAGATTAAATCGCGTGTTATCCCCGCCCTCGTGCTCGTGGCTGTAGAACCGTGGAAGGGCGGGGAACGCGTACTGCCTCAGTGGGTCAGGCCGCTGCCGCCGATGGCGATCAGGTTGTAGGGTATGCCTTCCACCGCTATCCGGTCGGCCTCGGCGAAAGTCTCCAGATCGACCACCCGGAGGCTTGCGTCCAGCGGGTCGGTCAGGATCAGGCGGTCGCCTGCAACGGTCATGCGCGGACGCGGATCGCGCCAGTGGCCGTCCATCGAATAGGGTTGGGTGAGTTGCACGCTTTGCTCGATCTCGGCAGACAGCATGTTCAGACGGTGCAGCGATCCGTCTTCGGTGAAGATATAGGCGTGCTGCGGCCGCGCCGGGTCCAAGACGAAATCGACTTCGCGGAACGGCAGCGCAACGCGGGTGAAATAGGGCTCCGTCGTCGGATCGAGAATGACGACCGAGCTGCCGTCGTAGTCACCGAGGAATATCTGCATGGCCGATGCGCCCACCAGTTGGCCGGTCTTGTCCTCGGGGAAGTCCGCCGGATAGGGCAGCATCGTGAAGGCGTCCGGCCCGCCGCTCGTATCATGTGCGATCACGCCTTCCGCGCATCCGGCAACGAGGAAGTTGCCCGAAAACGCCTCGCCATGAAGGTCGGTGCACGTGTGCGTCTCTCCGAGCGGTGTGCCGTCCGCCGCAAAAGAGCCGATGCCGACACGCGGGGGCAGCTTGTCCTCGGCCACGGGGTCTTCGGAGGCGACCGAGGCGACGACGTAATCGCCCATCGGTGCCACGAAGCCGTGATGCGCGACGTTCATCGGGAATTGCCGTTCGTCCGTCCCTCCGCGCAGAAGGGCGCCTTCGTCAAAAAGGCCGCCGTAGCCGCCCCGGTCATAGGTGATGGCCACCTGGCCCGAATGCGTCACGACGTGGGAGGGTCGTGGCCCTTCGACCGAGCCGAGCGGCGCAGGATCGGAGACCTCGATATCGGCGTGGTCACCGTGGCTATCGAGTTCCACGCCGCTTCGCAGGAAGTGGACGCGGTCATTGTCGGACTGCACTGCAACGACGAGCGCGCCATCCGCCGCCGGGTAGAGCCTGGCCGGACCAGCCACCTCGAAGCTCCAGCGCTGCTCTGGCGCATCGAGGTCGAATGCGGTGATAGTGGGATCGGTGTGATCTGCGACGAAGATGCGCCATGCCGTAGCCTCGTCGTCGGCTAGGACGGGATGCGCAAGCGCAAGGGCGGCCCATGCGGTGCCGATGGTGAATAGCATTGGTCGGTTCATTGTGATCGCCTCCATGTGTGATAGTGGTAATTTGTCGATCTCATGTCCGCCGGGGGCCGCGAACCGGTCGCGCGCGCGCGAGGGTGCCTGCCTGCGCGCGCTCCAGCGTCGCCAGCGCAGCCTCGGCCCCAAGCCCACGCTGCCTCGCCTTTTTCCAAAGCCGCGCGCAGGACCGAGGCGACCACGGCAGGGCCGCCTGCGCGATCCAGCGCCGCAACTCCGGTGGCAGGGCGTCATAGGTCCGCATCGGATCGCAGGCGCGTTTCCTGCGCTGCAACGTCGTCGCGCCGAGATTGCAGCTCATGCCGCATCCTCCGCGTCATCGACGGCATCCAGCACGAGGACGAGACGTGTTTCGCCCGTTCCTTCGATGGGGGGCGAGCGGTGCAGAAGACCGGAAGTCGGCTTTTCCGGCCAGAGAGTGCCGCGCAGGAGGATCGGCGCACCGGTCGCTACAGAAAAGACCCGCGTGGGGTCCTGCCCATCGGTCGAAATCCCGTATTGCGTCCCTTGTCCGCGATAGGTGCAGACCAGCCGTGCCGTGATCACGTCGATATGGAACTTGCGGCAGGCGTTTGTTGTGACCGCCTGGAGGCGCAGGCGGAGGTATCTTGTGCGCATCAACTTGGCGAAGACATCAGACAGGGCGCTGACATCGCCGATTAACTGGTCGCGCTCCTGGCAAACCGGCGTCCGCGCCGCGTCGCAGAGCGCTTCCACCGCTGAAAACACTGCCTCTGGACGAAGTATGACGCGCCCCTGTGGTAGCTGCGATGGATCGAGCGCGTCGACCCACATCCGAAATTTCGGCGCAGGCTGCCTGCGCCAGATCGCCGCCGCGCAGCCGGGTTTCAGGAATGCGTTTAGGTCCTCGGGCTTGTCCGCTACGGCCACGCCGACAGCCGCATTCCTCACCAATGCACGTGCGAGCGTCATGCCGCTTCCTCCTGACGCCGCCAGATCGGAAACGGATCGGGATAATCCGGGAGGTCATCCGGGCCGCTGGCAGCGGTTGCTGGAACCAGGCAGGCATCGAGCCGCGCCCTAAGCGCGGGCCAGTCGATACCGACACCGATGAACACGATTTCCTGCCGCCGGTCGCCCCACGGCTCCTGCCAATGCTGTGCCATGTAGGCGCGGGCACCGTCGTGATCGGGCCAGCGTTCCTTCGGGACCGACGCCCACCAAGTTCCGAGCGGCTTGACGCTCGACAACGCGCCTGCGAGCGAAAATTCGGCGACCCAGCCCGGGCGGGTGGCGATCCAGAAATGACCCTTTGCGCGGATCACGCCGGGCAGGTCCCCGTCCAGGACGGTCAGTATCTTTTCGGGGATGAAGGGCAGCCGCGCGCGATAGACGAAAGACGCGACACCGTATTCCTCGGTTTCGGGCGTGTGATCCGCGAAACCATAAAGCTCCTTGGCCCACATCGGATGCTCGTGCGCCTTTTCGAAATCGAACAGGCCGGTGTCGAGGATCGCCTCAGCCGCGACTTCCGAATGGTCCGTCTCGATGATGCGCGCATCCGCATTCAGGCTGCGGATGATCTTGCGCGCGGCGTTGACCTTTTCCGGCCCCGCGTCGCTGATTTTGTTGAGGATCACCACATCGGCGAATTCGATCTGGTCGGTCAGCAGATGCACCAGCGTGCGCTCGTCTTCCTTGCCCATGGTCTCACCGCGGTCGCGCAGGAAGTCATGGCTGGAATAGTCGCCCAGCAGGTTCACCGCGTCCACGACTGTCACCATCGTATCGAGCCGGGAGACATCCGACAGGCTCTCCCCTGCCTCGTCACGGAAGTCGAACGTCGCGGCGACGGGTAGCGGTTCGGAAATTCCGGTGGATTCGATCAGCAGGTAATCGAACCGACCTTCAGCGGCGAGCCTGCGCACCTCGTCCAGCAGGTCATCCCGCAGCGTGCAGCAGATGCAGCCGTTGGACATCTCGACCAGGGTCTCGTCCGTGCGGCTGAGCTCCGTATCCGCCCGCACCAGATCGGCGTCGATATTGACCTCGGACATGTCGTTGACGATCACCGCGACACGCCGTCCCTCGCGATTGTTGAGCACGCGATTCAGGAGGGTGGTCTTGCCCGCACCGAGGAAGCCAGAGAGAACGGTGACGGGAAGTCTGTGATCGGTCATAAGCAGCCTCCATGGATGGATCGACTCAGGTAACTATCCAAGTTGCTGGATATGGGCAACTGGAATTGTTACCT
>JACNMN010000037.1 GCA_020622165.1 Boseongicola sp. H5 | reverse complement strand
AGCGGCTCAACTGAACCGGGCCAACAACGACTGCGAAGAGAAGCGTGACCCGGATGAGAGACAGTGATCCCAGAGTGCAGAAACAAACGATGAAATGAACTTGACCCAAACGCCCGATTAGAGAAGCGGAATTTCGCTGCGTTCGCGCCAGCGACTGCTTTATGTGAGTTTGCCGGACACCGGCGTTTTGGCCGGTGAGAGAAACGATTTAGTTTTGACCTTCTCTTTCTCAGCCGCGGAGCTGCTCTGAGCTTTCCAGATGGCGTTTCAGCTCAACCTATCTGTGCTTTTTTAGCCGCAAGATTGGGTCAGGCCTATTTGTAAGATAGCTGCCGATTTGAGTTCAGGTTGCCGTTAGCTCCCTACGATCATTATACCTGTTGTCCCAGCGATTGCGCAGACCAATAGCCCTGAAATTAGTGCCGCAAGACCGTCGCGTGCAATGAGGGCCATTGCTATCACTAGAACGACGGCTGCCAAAGTCGTCCCCGCAAACGGGACAATTTCCAGAAATGGCATTGTCACCCCTAGGGCAACGCAGGTGCAAAGCAGTAAGGCGCGCGCCGGGCCGCGTGTGAGCCAAACCCAGCGGCGGCTGAAGACGGTTTCGATGACCCCTGCGACCCCGTCGGCGCGTCGCAACCCGGCATTCAATCGCTGGATGTGAACCACCTGGCGACGGACGCGTGCTGGCAACCATGTGGCCCGCCCACCCAGCAAAAGCTGTAGCGACAGTGCCGCAATCGATAATCCGCAGGCCGTCGTTACGAATGGGATGCCTGAAAGGGGGCTAACGGCGACACAGGCTACCGCCATCAGAAGGTAGAGTGGCCCAAGCCGGCTTAGCCGGTCGGATATCTCACTGACCGACATCTGCCTCTTCAGCTCTCGGCCACGGTTCAACCGTACCATCGCGCGCGCCAGTGCGTGGCTGCGCACAGGATCGGGCGCGGCCGATGGATAGTCCGCCCTTTTGGTCATTCGTAGCGGCGGTCCAAGGTGATCTCCGTTCCGTCGGCGCGCGTGAGCGTCCGGGCATAGATTTCACGGGGGCCAAGGTCGTCATCGACAAACCCGTTTACGGTGATCTTCTCGCCCACGTCCGCTGGCACCCAGTTGGGCCCCACGTATATGCGGATAGAGCCGGTTGCGTCGGCGAGACGGAATTCGTCCTCGTCGGTAATACGCTCGACCGTGCCTTGCACCGTCACCATGGTGCCGCGTTGCGCATCGGCGATGGCGGTGACCTGGTTGGCCAGAGCCGGGGTGGTTGCAAGGGCTGCAAGCAGTGCGGTTCTTGCGAAGAGCTTCATTCTTTTTCTCCTGAATTCCAGATGGTGTGTTCGGTCGGCGTCGCGTTGTGACTAGTCGAGGGCGACAATCAACAGGACCACGACGGCAATGCCTGCGATGGCCAGCCACGCCTTGGGCACGCGGATTTCAACCTCGCCTGAGAGCCACGCACCAGCTTTACGCAGGTCGACTTTATCCGAATCATTCATTGTTTTGCTCCTGTTCCAATGGGTCTCCAAGACCCGGTGAGACAAGATATGAAGGGTCTGTCTGACAGCAGTCTGACGGGATGTCAGATTTTCGGGTTTTGAAAGGTCAGAAGGAACGCGCATCCGCCATCCACCAGGGTCTGCACCTCGATCTTGCCACCCTGCGCCCGCTGGAGGCGATCCACGATTGCGAGACCGAGCCCCGCCCCGCCAGGCGCCGCATCCGGCCCGCGCCAGAACGGTTTGAACAGCTCGGTCGTGGACGCCCTAGAGACGCCCGGACCGTGATCGCGCACGACAATAACGGGAGCAGGCCCGACCGTGATCTCAACCGGTCCCGGACCGCCATGCAGAATGGCGTTCTCGACAAGGTTTGACAGCGCGACCTCGACGCTTTCTGCGTCGGCATTGGCCAGAGCCCGGCTTTCGGGCAATGACAACGCAAGATCAACGCCCTTAGCGTGGGCAAACGGCGCAAGACCCGCGACGACCGTTTCGGCCACTTCGGACAGGTCAATCGCTGCATCCTGCGGTACGTCCACGGCCTCCGTGCGCGACGCAGCCAGAACCTGCTGGACCGTGCGTGACAAGGTGAGGAGGTCTGAGCGAAGGCGGTCTGTTGTCTCGCCCGGTGGCAACGCGTCCAGCCGTGCCATAAGAACTGCAACAGGGGTGCGCAGGGCGTGGGCGGCCTCAGCCGCATTGCGCTTTTCACTGGCGAGGGCCTGGTCCAGCCGGTTGAGCGCCCTCTGGGTCGCATCCACCAGATGGGCGACCTCGGCAGGGGCATTTTCGATGGTGGGCGGTGGCACGTCTGTGCCGGGCTTTATGGAGCGGGCCCACCTTGCGGCCACGGCCACCGGCACCAGACCGCGCCGCAGAAAGACCGCGCTGGCGATGATCAGAACCAGCGCCATGGGCAAGACGGGCAGGGCAACGTGCCTGTAGAATTCGCGCAGAAACGCCGCCCTCATCAGGTCCGCAGGGTCGGAGGCCATGACAAATACGACCCGAACACCATCTGTTCGATCGGGAAGCTCACGCCCCGCAATGCGCAAGGAATTGGCAGCGGTGCCAAGTCTGATGACCCAATCGTCTGCATAGACATCACGGGCAAAGGGCGGGATCAGGTCGGCATTCGTCGTCTCCAGGACCGCGCCGCCGCGATCCACCACTGCAAACGCATAGGCGGCGGGGTGGTCTGCATAAAGAGATCGCAGGTCTGCATCTGGCGGGACGGACGTGCCGTCGATGGATACCTGCAGCCGCTCGATCTCGTGGATCAGGGCCTCATTTTCCAGTTCCCGTTGGTCGGAGCCATAGTAGATTCCGACAATCGCGATATTCAGAACGACAACAGCCGCGGCGATCATCGTCAGCCGCCGGGTCAGACGTTGCGCAAGGGAGGGCGCGTCCTTGTTCATGATGTGGCTTCTCGCGGAAGCATCCATCCAATTCCGCGCACCGTGACAATCGGGGGTGTGCCCTGTACTGTTTCAAGACCGCGTCGCAACCGCGACACCGCAGCATCCAGTGCATTCGGGCTTACCTCATCGTCGAAGCCATAGATCGCCTCTTCGAGGACACGCCGCGCGACAACCCGACCCGTCGCCCGCATCAATTGCTCCAACACTGCCACCTCTCTGCGCCCGAGGGTCACGGGCGTGTCGTTCACAGTGACACTGCGGGCAGCCGTATCCAATTCCAGCACCCCGATCCGAAGCAGCCTGTCAGACCGATCTCCCGGTCGTCGCAACACCGCCCGGCAGCGCGCCACGAGTTCCGGCATCTCGACCGGTTTGACCACATAATCATCAGCCCCTCCATCCAGGCCCGCCAGACGGTCTGTCAACTGATCCCTTGCCGTCAGCACGATGACCGGCACCCGCCCATCGCGGCGCAGATCGGGCAACAATCGCAACCCGTCGTCATCGGGCAGGCCGAGATCCAAAAGCACCAGAGCGTAATCTGCCAATCTTGCTATTTCGCGCGCATCTTCAGCCGTGCCGACATGATCAACAGTGAAGCCAGCACGTTGCAAAGCATCCTTGACAGCATCCGCCAAAGGCATGTGGTCTTCAACAAGCAAGACGCGCATCTTGAAATGATCCTTCAAACAAATTGGCACAGTAGCCGCATAGTGCGAGGCAACTGTGGATGGCATGATTGCTAGGCCAGGATACGGTTCCGCGCTGATATGAGACAAGTTAAGGCTTTTGTCGTTTGTCTGACGTCAGCACCAATGGGACAGTTTAGGTCGATTTGATAAGAGAGGGTTTCTGGCACATCGTAACCACCAAGGAGTGGAGATGAGACAGAAACCCGGAACACGAAAGAGCCACGGCGAGAA
>JACNMN010000036.1 GCA_020622165.1 Boseongicola sp. H5 | reverse complement strand
TTCAGCACGAACGCTATCTGCGCTTCCGTAAACTTGCTTCTCTTCATGGAATCCTCCTTCTCCCGCAAACGGGATCATAAATGGAAAATTCCAGCCCATAACGGTCCAGTTTTCGGGCAGCAGGTCAGAAGTACGACCCCACAGCGCAATTGGGAATAAGCCACCGATCTCGCTGATGAATGGCTCAGGGCTAGAAGAACCGCCCTAAGCTCAAACCCCCGGAAAACCTCCGGCCGGGCGGTCCGACAACGGGGAGCAGCTCATTGCCGTATTGTAACCCTTCGATCTGGGTGTCTTAGCGGGGAGCAGCTAGACGGGTAGTTTGTGCGCCTTGTCGGTAACGATTGTCAGGGGGAAGTAGCACCGTGTCGTCTCACTCGTCTGGCGCATGACGGCCCTTGCCGCGCTGGAAACTTCCGATCAAGGTATCGCTGTTCTGGACGGCTTCTGGCGAGCGCAAACGGTGGATTCTGTCCACGTTTCTGCGCCTCGTAGGATCAGAGACTTCGGCAGGCTAGGAACTTTCGGTGGAGGCGGCGCGGTCTGGATGGCTGCTGACAAGTTACGGTCGCGCTTAAAGGCTGGTTTGTGCAACAAGTCGTTCTGAACAACCATACCTGGTGCCACATTCCCGCGTCTACGGTAGGTTAGGGCATGGATGAACTCTACCACGACCCCGGCTTGGTCAGCGTCTACGACGCCCTCAACAGCACGCGTGAGGACTTCGATTTCTACCTTGCGCAGCTCCCGCCGCTGCCCGCTACGGTCGCCGACGTGGGATGCGGAACGGGCACCTTCGCGGTGGAACTTTCACATCGAGGATACGCAGTCACTGGGATTGAACCGGCGGGCATGATGCTCGCTCAGGCGCGTGCGAAGGATGGCGGGAAAGACGTCCGTTGGATCGAGGGGACGATGGCAGATGTGCCAAGCGGTGCCCGGTTCGATGCCATCGTGATGACCGGCCATGCCTTTCAGTGCATCCTGCACGACGAAGACGTCATCGCTCTGTTCGGTGACGTCGAGCGCCGATTGGCTGCAAACGGAGCCTTCCTCTTCGAGACCCGCAACCCGGCAGCGCGAGCATGGGAGCAATGGACGCCCGAACATGCGGGCGATCCGGTGCCACTGGCGGGCGGGGGAGCGGTGCGCGTGGTCCACCGGGTTGAGAAGGTGGACGGCGAGCGTATTACCTTCTCCGAGACTTACGAACTGACAGGGTCGAGCGACGCCCCACGCTCCAGTAGCAGCACGCTACGGTTCATGTCAGCGGATCGGATTGTCGAACTCGCGCGAAGGGCCGGCCTTTCCGCGGAACGCATCTGGGGCACGTGGACCGGCGACGAATTCGATACCGCGCGGAGTCCGGAGATTATCTTTCGAATGCAACGCTCGTCCGCCATCAGCGGCGTTTAATAGAATGCAGGCCAGCGGCATGTCGGTCTGAAGCGGCTTGCGCGTGCCGGGTGCGTCGAATGTGATCTTTGCAAACAGCGGCAATACTGAGTCTGGTGCTTTCTGAGACAGTGGCCCGTGCACAAACCTCCGTTTTGCGAACCGCCGTCGCCGTGTTAACATCGCGGTATGTCATGGAAGCCCGATGGATATACGGACCTTGCCCCTTATCTGCTGGTGAAGGATGCCGAGGCGGTGCTTGTCTTTTGCGAGTCTGTATTTGATGCAACCCGGCTTCGTGTGATCGCGGGCGATGATGGCGGCATCATGCACGCCGAGTGCCGCATCGGTGACACGGTGCTGATGATGGGCGAGGCAGACGGGCCATCTGCCATGCTTCACCTTTATCTTTCGGACCCCGACGACGCCATGGAACGCGCGGTTGCAGCCGGAGCAGAGGTGATCCAGCCAATGGCAGAGAAGGGTGATGGCGACCGGCGTGGCGGCGTGCGCTCATCGGACGGGACGCAGTGGTTTCTATCTCGTCAGGTTTAAGGCGGCTAACTAACTGGACCGAAACGGTCATTTGCGCAACACTTCCTACCCCGCTGACGCCGCGCATAACGCTGCCACCGTGCGACACTAACAAACACGGGGCCATTCGTCGTGAAAATTCGCGCCCCCTGCCCTGCCTCGCATTGTTGCAAATATATGTTGCGAATTAGCTTGATTGAGCAACAAGAAAGCGCAACACTGTTTGCATGAACCTAGGCTATGCCCGCGCATCAACTGACGACCAGGCCACCGCCGCGCAGCTCGACGCGTTGCGCGCCGCCGGTTGCGAGCGTGTCTTCGAAGAACGCGCGTCCGGCGGTCGATGGGATCGGCCGGAGCTGCACCGGATGCTCGATCAGCTCCGCCAGGGCGACGTGCTGATTGTCTGGAAGCTCGACAGGCTGTCGCGGTCTCTGAAAGACCTTCTGACTATCATGGAGAAGATCGACGCTGCCGGGGCCGGATTCCGGTCATTGACCGAGGCCATCGACACGACCACGCCCGCCGGGCGCATGATGATGCAGATGGTAGGCGTCTTCGCCGAGTTCGAGCGTGAAATGATCCGCGAGCGCACCCGCGCTGGTCTGGAGCGCGCGCGCAAGAAAGGGCGGCACCCAGGCCGCAAGCCGAAGCTGTCGGACGAGCAGCGCCAGGAAATCCGCGACCTGGTGCTGTCAGGAAAGCGCACAGAAGCTGAGGCCGCGCGTCTATTCAAGGTCCATCGCTCCACGATCAGTCGCCTTATGCGGGAGGCGTCCGATGCAGCAGCTTGAGATGTTTCCCGAGGACATCCGCATCGAGCGGGTGGACCCAGAGGCGAATATGTTTCGCTTTTATCGGCTGCGCCTCATGCCCGACCTGCTCGGTGGCGTGTCGCTCTTGCGCGAGTGGGGCCGGATCGGCACCCAGGGCAGGTATCGGATCGAGCTGTTTGAAGATGAAGGCCGCGCTGCCGACGCGATGGCCGCGCTCTACACCGCCAAGCAGAAGCGCGGGTATCAGCTCGCCGGATAGGTCAGTACCGGGCAGTGAGCCCCCCTGCCCCGCCATAGTGACCGTTCGCGCTGAGCGCGGCGAAGGTCTGCAAGGAGCCGATGATGTTGAAGAACCAGCTCAGGAAGACGCCGAGGACGGCGAGCGTGGCAATGACCACGCCGAGGGGGCCTGTGAGCGCGTCGACGATGCCTTGCAGAAGGTTCTGGATGGGGGAAAGGTCGATGCTCTGCGCCAGCGCTGGCTCAGCGACGAACACGAAAAGCGAAAGACAAAGAACAAAGAAATGCGTCTGCGGCTTCATGGGGTCGCTCCTTCCAGCCGGTTGAATACGGCCAGCACGCGGCTGACGTGATTTTGGGTCTCGCGGTAGGGCGGAATGCCACCATGCTCTCGGACGGCGTCCGGCCCGGAATTGTAGGCGGCGAGCGCGAGCCGCACGTCGTTGAACTCGGCGAGCATCATCGCGAGGTAACGGGCTGACCCATCGAGATTCTCGCGCCAGTCGTGTGGATCGACGCCAAGCATGCGCGCGGTGTCAGGCATGAGCTGACCAAAACCGATCGCACCGGCATGGGAAAGCGCATCAACACGATAGGCACTCTCGATCTCGATATTGGCGCGGAACAGGCTCAGCCAGTCAGTGACGGTGATATCTGCCGCGCGCAGGCCACGGTGCCCGGCATAACGCAGAGCGGTCTCTTCTATGCCGTTCAGAATGTCTGGATGCGGGACCACGCGCTGCGGGGCGACCACCGCCGCCAAAATCTCATCCGCTTCGCCATCCTGTTGGCCAAAGAGGGGCATCTCCGCTGAGGCAGCGCTTTGCCCGATGCCGTCATTGTAGTGTCCGTCGTCAGGGATTTTGGGACAGATGGCTGCCTAAACTAAGAGAGGGTCTGGCGCATGTGTTTGGTTTGATTATGCGGCGGATTTGCTGTGAAGCAAGCGTCGCGTTTCGATGGTCTTCTGTT
>JACNMN010000035.1 GCA_020622165.1 Boseongicola sp. H5 | reverse complement strand
AGCGGCGCGTGCGCACTCCCAACAGGGCCACGGCAAACAACGAAGCCGATACAAAGGCCGGATACATATCAGCGACTTCCAGAAGACATGCGATTGATCACTTGCGAACAGCAGCCGGTACATACATGGGCTCGTACCAGACCTAGGAGCAGGCGCAGCATCCTTGAGCATCAAGGCCCAAGGGGCTGCCGCACACGGCCCAAACCGGCCGTTACCGATGTCGTCAAGCGCTGCGATGCAACTTCATCAGACCGGACTTTCGCTGCGACTGCATGATCTAGGCGCCCTCAAACTGACAGTCTGCGGACGGAGCGGACGCTTAAGCTAGGCGATCAAACGTCTGCTTTTCGCCATACCGAGATGTGAGATGCGCTCAAATGGTCGAAGGGCGATCTGTCCCAGTCGGCCCACCGGTATTCCAATTCAAGCCCCGCGAGTTTGGCCATAAGGTCCATCTCACTCGGCCATGCATAGCGAAATGGGATCGATAGAAACTCGTGCCGGTCTCCGGTCATCCAAACATGGTTTGAAGTATATGTTTGATTCACCAAATCGAACTCATCGACCCCAATATGCTTCTCGTCACATGCAAATGCGAGAGTGGTTTGACCAAAGGGGATGCGTTGAACAGGAGGTACGCGGGTCTCGATCAGGAACCGTCCACCAGGAACCAAGTGCCTTGCTGCATTCTCGAAGCAAGCAGTTTGCGCCTCCTGTGTGACGAGATTGTCGATCGTGTTGAAGACCAGATAAACGAGCGAAAATGCGCCCGGTATGCGCGCAGATACCATGTCTCCGATCTCAACCTGCAAGGAGCCATCGGTTTCTTTTTTTCGGAGCTCCGCCACCATTGCATTGGATAGCTCAATGCCCTTCACCTTGCAGCCGCTCGCGGATAACGGCAGCGCAATACGCCCCGTTCCTATGGCAAACTCTAGAGCTTCGCCTGTACCAGCGAGTTCCTTCAGGCAAGCGACGACACGATCGATAACGATCGGGTCGTTGCCACCATGGTCCTGATCATAGGTTCTTGCGACCTTTGCACCAAAGTATCCATCATCGTTCATTTGAAGCGCAGTTCCCGTTGGCAGCGTGGTTGTGAAATCGCCGATGTTCACTCGGCCTTGAAACCTGGTCTTTGCCGAATACTACAGTGGAAGCCGACTTTCGCCATCCTGCAGAAATCGGGGAGATTGGGCTCGTACCAGACCTAGGAGCAGGCGCAGCATCCTTGAGCATCAAGGCCCAAGGGGCTGCCGCACACGGCCCTGACCGGACCTTCGGCCAGCAAGTCTTTGCTGCATTGCGGCTTCCCTGAAGCGGACATTGCAAACCCAATAGCCTCTTATTGCGTTAGGGCTCCAATGAGCAAGCGTGCAAGCGCCTCTTCTAAGGCTGGGACCAGGTCAGTGCTATCGTCTACTACACCCAGGTCGCTATTGATCTGGAACGCGATTGTGAGGTCGTGGTCCGCATAATACCTCAGACTTGAGACGTAGCCGGGAATCCAGCCGCCGTGACCGTAAACCGGACCGAGCGGGGTGTCGTGATAGATCGCAACGCCAGCGCCGTAAAACACGCCTGGGGCATCCGGATGGACAGCCACCCCGTCCAGCAGTGCGCCCAAATAGTCCATGTCCATCGCAGCGCCTGAGAATAATGCATGTCCCCAAAGAGCGAGGTCCGCGGTGGTGGACGCAAATCCACCTCCTGTCCATTCGACAACTGGGTTCCATGCAAGGCGACCGCCGCTATCCATTGTACGCGGCGCGAGGCCGAAGGGATTGTCGTCTACGGTGTATCCCACGGCAAGGCCTTCGAGGGTTGTATCGTCCGATGGAACCGTAGCCGTGAGGCCCAACGGCAAAAGCAGGCGGTCGGTGGCAAGCTCGAACACATTTACGTCCGTCGCAGCCTCCATGACCAAGCCCAACAGAATATAACCGGTGTCGGAGTAGCTCCATGCTGTCCCGGCCTCAAAGAGCGCGGGCTGGTCCAGCACAAATGCAACCACGTCCGTTGGACTGAAGGGGGCCACGCGCCCCATCGCGATCAACTCGGTCGCAACTCCATCCATGTGAACATGGTCGGGCAGCCCTGACCCTAGGCAAGGCCGGGCGCTGTCCGTTCACTTTTATTCTCCGCAAGCCTCATGGGAAAAAATAGTTGCCAATAAGTTGAACACTGAGCGGCGACCAGCCTGACTGAGGGGGGCTGAAACAAGGCCGGATTCGATCACACGCCAAGAAAGTCATAAACTTCTTGCATAACGGGCGGCAATCAAAGAAGCCATTCACTACGTATAGGAGGGAACATGATCACCGATCAGGGCTTTACATGCCTCGTCATAAATCTTGACGGCAGCGAGGACCGCTGGAGCAGGATTAGCGCGCAGCTGAACGAGGCCAAAGTGACTTATAAGCGCATTTCTGCAGTGGATGGCCGGAAGTTTGACCTTGCGTCCCTTGATTACTACGATGCTAACCGGGCCATCAGATACATGGGACGGGATTTGGTGGGAGGCGAGATCGGTTGTTACCTAAGCCATGTTGATGCCGTTCGAACTTTTCTAGACCTCGGTGGGAAGCACTGTCTTGTTCTAGAGGATGATAGCATACCCGACCGCGAACTCGTACGAATCGTGCATGGGGTTACAGCCTGTCTCGCCCGCTTGGATCCAAACTGGCGTATTGTAAATTTAGGCAACCCTAGGCTCAAGATTTCAACGCCCGTACATGAAATAAAGACCAATAGAAACTCTTACACGTTGTGCAAGGCATTCTATTTCCCGATGACGACTGGCGCGATCCTTTGGTCTCGCAAAGGGGCGGAAGATTTTCTCTCCGAACATGGGAAATTATTTGCGCCAATCGACAATTACCTGAGGCATTGGATTACCCGTGCGGGTGGTGGTTACGCCTTCAGTCCGCGCCCGGTAGAGACCACCGAAGCCGAAAGTGAGATTGCCGATGCGCCGCGCAGCCGCAACCGGCGCAGTAAGCTTTATGGCCTTCGCAAGCAGCGCAGACTGTTGTTCGACAAATGGATAGCGCTCCGACACAAATTGAATAGTGGAGCGGCGCGAGGATAAAAAGTGGCTGAGTTTGCAACCCGGAAGATCTTCCATATTATGCTCGGCACTGAGGGTGGCACAGAAAAATTTTTTCTCCGCCTCACTAAGGCCTTCGCTGAGCGTGGTATAGAACAGCAATTTGCTATCCGGCCAAAACAGAATTGGCGCGATCAACTGGCACCCCTTGGAATCATCCATGAGGGTTATTTCTTGCGACACACACCAAGCGCGCTGTTCCACGCCGCGAGATTACGGAACCAAATCTATCTATGGAACCCCGATGCCGTGATCGCATGGCGCGCACCCTCTACACGGCTTTTCCCAACACGCGGCACCCCGGCAAGGATTGTTCGGCTAGGCGATTATCCACATCATCTGCGCCACTTCAAGAACTTGGATTGCATCGTTGGCATAGCGCCCAACATACTGACTCACTGCCGTGAATTGGGCTGGCGCGGTCGAGAGGAGATCATCTCGAACTTCCCTCCCGATACCTCCGCCGGCGCCATCCAGCGCAGCGCTCTGACAACCCCAGCCGACGTACCACTAGTATGTGCTACAGGACGGTTCTTCCATACCAAAGGCTTCGATACGCTTCTTCGGGCCATTGCATCCAGCTCTGATCTTTGGCTCTGGCTGTTAGGCGATGGCGAGGAACGGGCCGAGTTGGAAAACCTTGCCGCAGAGCTTGGTATAAGCGGGCGCGTCCGAATGCCCGGCTGGGTGCCCAATGCCGCGGATTATGTTGCCGCCAGCGATGTGTTCTGCGTACCAAGCCGACAGGAGCCCTTAGGAAATGTCCTGCTCGAAGGCTGGCACAGCGAACGTCCAATGGTTGCCACGCGGGCGGAAGGTGCGAACTGGGCTGCCACGGACCGTCAAGACTGTCTGCTTGTAGAGATTGATGATGCCGAGGCAATGGCTCGTGCATTGTCGGAGTTGGCTCATACACCTGATCTTGCAAGAACGCTGGTCGAAGGTGGGCGAAAGACGCTTGCATTGAAGTTTTCCAAACAGAATGTCGTGGATGCCTACCTATCGCTGATCGACGATATCCAAGGCATTGAGAAATGATGAGCAAACGCAGGCGCGCGATCGTATTTTGTAACGGGATAAGAACGCGGACAGTAGAGGAAAGTGGTGGCGCAGAGGTGCTTTTCCGGCATTTCGACGTTTTCGTCGATGTGAGCGCCTTTGCTAAGCCGTGGGACGCCATGCTCTCTTTCAGCGATAGGATATACGCAGAGCGAGCCGTCCACCTCGGAACACCAGATGAGGCTTGTACATATTTTAACAATGAAAAATTTGACTATGTGCTGATCGTGGGGCTGGAATGGTCACGCGAGCGGACCGCATTGATCGAAGCGATCGCCAATGCCAGTGGCGCTTGGGGCGTGCTCTTCGTACGTGGAGATGCTCGCGACCTTTTCAACTGGCGGCGCTATGACCTGCGCGGCCTTTCCGGCCTTCGTCAAAGATTCAGCCGTTGGAACAAGGCCCGCCGGATCAGCACACCGCCCCCTACCCACCTTTTTACCAATGAACCGCAAGCCCTTGACTTTCCCGAAGTAACCCATGGCAAGACGGAAATCGTCAGGCTTAACCATAACGACGCTCAACGCCTTGCCCGCGCGATCCCGGCAGGGGACACACCTACGCTAGTATTCGCGGATCAGACTCTTACCTTAACGTTTGCGGATGACCCGGCGAATATCGGTGAAAAACGATTTTATACTCCTGACCTCACCAAACGTTACCATGCGGCCCTTGGCGAAGCACTCGAAACTCTCGGAAGAACGCGAGATCTTCCGGTAATCGCCTGCCTACACCCCAATGCGCCGATGAGTGCAGAGGAGCATTTTCCAAAAAGTATTGAGGTCGTACGCGGCCAAACCGTGGAACATGTACTCCAGGCCGAGCTTGTGGTGACGCATACCTCCATGGTGTCAGGGATCTGCCATCTGCTTGGAAAACCGATGATACTGCTGTCCTTAGGCGCGGAACTAATGCCTCCCAAGGTCATGGCGGATCTGCTACGCAAAACACATAACGAAGGCCTGTTCAGGCTGAATTGGCCTGAAGACAGGCTACCCAGCGGCGCGATTCCACCGGCTAGGAATCCCCGCATCGTGGATTTCCTTCGTCCATTGGCCGTCGGCCCTGACTTCGGCACTGTTTTTGAGCGCTATCTATGAGCGTACATGTTTAAGGATACCACATGATCATTATGCCCTTCCCGAGGTTATCTAGGGGGTGAAGTCAAAGATGGAATCACCCAATCAAAAAACATCGCCCGACCAAAGGCGTAGCCAACTTTTGGACATGGCTATTTTTGACTGAAGCTTGCCGTCAGCATGCAGTAGAGGTTAGATAGAAAAGATGAGCTTCAAAAGAATCCTTGTGACGGGCGCTGATGGCTTCATCGGATCGCATCTGACAGAGGCTCTAGTTCGCGCTGGCTACGAGACACGCGCCTTTGTCATGTACAACTCGGTGAACTCTGGACCTGTCACGGATTTGTGCCGCTCCTTTGACTACGTATCGTGTCGCAAAGGAGAACACAGATGGCATCACGACCAACCGAGGAATTTCGTTCAGAAGCAGTGCGGGTGGCTTTAACCAGCGGGT
>JACNMN010000034.1 GCA_020622165.1 Boseongicola sp. H5 | reverse complement strand
GATGGCGCAGCAACAATCGGCCGCAGTGCGGGCATGTCCACTGGTCTGAGCGGACTTTTCGGCGGCGTCCTGAACTTGGCCAACGCGATTCGCGCGTCGCTCGTCTCAGCTGCTGCCATTGGCACCGGCGTTGCGATGAACCAAAGCGGAGATGGGGACGGAAACGATCCTCGCGGCGATGATGACGGTGATCAGCAGCCCGGCAACGAGCCTCCGGATCCCAACCGCGAAGTTGCAGAACTGCTGGAGGCGATTACAACGGGAGAAGGTCTGTCAAGAGACGCAGGCGAACGGATTGCCGAGGCCATCGAGGGACGGACGCAAGGCGATGCGGAGGATTTCCTTGATCGCCTGCTGCGTGATGGGCTTGGTTGGGAGCGTTTGCCTGCTAGAAACGATCTTGGCGAGCGATGGGTTAGTCTTAGAACTGGCCAGAGTGTTCGAACCTCGACAGGGTACCCAGATGGCAATTTCACCGGACCCTCTATCAAAAGTGGCGGATATGCCGATATAAACATTGGCGGCTTTCAAGAGCGGGTAGGATTACGCTAGTGTCCTTTGATCTAAGGGAATCGTGCCTTTGGGAGGCGCTGTGGGATGACATTTTAGTTCTTCAGTTTCTGCAGAACTTGGCAAATCAAAGCGGCCGCCCACCCCGAGAGCTAGTATTGGAGCTGAATGTAATTTTTGCAGAATTGCGCAAAGACCTCCCCTTGCAACTTCGAAAAACAGAATTTCCATCCGATCGAGGAGTCGATATTGAGTGGAAAGAGTTCGCCGTCGAGGACATTCTCAACGACGCGGATGAATTGGCCGGGCCGCCATACTATTGGTTCACCCTGTACGATACCGGCGTGGCACCCAAGCAGTTGAGAGAGTGCCTAGAGAAACTCAGCGGCTGACCTTCTTCCGACGCCCACGAACCGGCTCGGTCCCTGACGCTCGACTACGATGAACTCAACCGCCTCATCCTGGTGTCCGAGGGCGTGCCGGCCGACCAGGGCGGCGTTCCGATCCCGATCGAGGACTACGCCTATGACGGCGAGGGCAACCGCCTCGCCTCCCACCTCAGCGGGCTGTACGACACCAATCCGCACAACCAGCTTCTTTCCGACGACACCTACACCTACGCCTATGACGCGCGCGGCAACCGGATCAGCCGGACGGACCGGGTCACAGGCAACGTGGAGGCCTATACCTACGACAGCCAGAATCGCCTGATCGGCTGGACCGACGGGGTCTCGGTGATCTCTTACGCCCATGACGCGCTGGACCGGCGGATCGCGGTGACGGTCGATGGCGTGACGGATAGCTTCGTCCACGATCCGTGGAGCCCCTATTCGACCATCGCCAACGACGTCCTGCTCGATTTCGAGGACAGGGCGCTGGTGCGACGCTGGCTGCACGGGCCCGAGGTGGACGAGCCGCTGGCCTATGAGCGCTATGCCGGGACCACGGCGGGCGGCAGCGGCACGGCGCTGGAGCTGTTCCGCAATCGCCTGGGCTCGGTGATCCTGGCGGTGTCGGTCTCGACCGGGGCCGTGGCGGCGGAATACGACTACGACAGCTTCGGCCAGCGGACGCTCGTGCAGGGCACGGAAGAGGTCCGCTACGGCTTCACCTCCCGCGAGCACGACGCGCTCACCGGCCTGATCCACTATCGCGCGCGGGCTTACGACCCGCTGACCGGCCGGTTCCTGCAGCGCGACCCCATCGGCTTCGCCAGCGGCGACCTGAATCTCTACGCCTATGTGGAGAATGATCCGTACAACTGGACTGACCCGAGCGGGTTGACCACCATGGGTGTCGCCGGTCCAGGTGGGTCCATCCAACGCGATAGCGCCATTCGAGGTGGTCTGACGCCCGTGTTCAGCGGTATCTTGGGCTTCGCACAACGTTTTGCGAACGCTCTGCGCGGGTATAACAATGTCACGGGTGCGGCCACCGCGGTGATGAATCAAAGCGGCGACGGCGACGATGGGGACAACACCGATTCTCGCGGCGATGATGACGGTGATCAGCAGCCAGGGAGCGAGCCACCCGAACCAGTTGACATCGCCCGGGAACTTGCGGCTCAATGTACGGCGGAACCTCGCAGGTGCCACGATTTTGCGCGAGAACTCAAAGACCGTTTGAGGGAAGCAGGAGTGGATTTCGATGAGGTATACGTGCGAAACACGATAAGGGATTATATCTATTCGGAGCGCTTTGGCGTCATCTCTACATCAGGGGCTCATGAGGCGGTTCAGGTTGGCGATATTATCTTTGACAATAACTTCCCGGAAGGTCTTCCCGCTGGAGATTGGCGGTTTGACATCGGAGAAGGTTTCCCCGGGCTTGAGATCAATGTAAATTGAAAGATGAACGATTTATATGAAACATTTCAGCTCCTCAAGGTTCGCCCGGCCAATGTGATCGGCAGCAGGTCTATCGAGGCACTCTTTGTTTTTGTACAGGGTTGGAGATCACACCGAAGCTATGCGCCAGATGACGACGCGTTTGCTGAGGCCTTTTTTTGCAGTTTCAATTCATTCGTTGAACATGAGTTGGGACAAAGTCCGTCAGCAAAAGGTTGGGCCATGCTGATTTCTGAGGCATCGACCGATGATACAGCACTGAATCTGTTCTTGGAGTTGCTGGAGCGGTTTTATGAGAAGCACCGTGACGACGAAGTGAGCAAAGAATCTGGTTCTTCTCTCTGAAAGAATGGCTGGCGAACGGCCCGCCTGCTAGGCGCCTCTTAGCAGACACCTACACCTACGCCTATGACGCGCGTGGCAACCGGATCAGCCGGACCGACCGGGCGACGGGCGCGCTTGATACCTACAGCTACGATTCGCAGAACCGCCTGATCGGCTGGACCGACGGCGTCTCGGCGATCTCCTACGCCCATGACGCGCTGGACCGGCGGATCGCGGTGACCGTTGACGGCGTGACGGAGGCCTTCGTCCACGACCCCTGGAGCCCCTATTCCACCATCGCCAACGACGTGCTGCTCGATTTCGAGGACGGCGCGCTGGTGCGGCGCTGGCTGCACGGGCCCGAGGTGGACGAGCCGCTGGCCTATGAGCGCTATGCCGGGACCACGGCGGGCGGGACCGGCACGGCGCTGGAGCTGTTCCGCAACCGTCTCGGCTCGGTGATCCTGGCGGTGTCCGTCTCGACCGGGGCCGTGGCGGCAGAGTACGACTACGACAGCTTCGGCCAGCGGACGCTCGTGCAGGGCACCGAGGAGGTCCGCTACGGCTTCACCGCCCGCGAGCACGACGCGCGGACGGGCCTGATCCACTATCGCGCCCGCGCCTACGATCCGCTGACCGGCCGGTTCCTGCAACGCGACCCCATCGGCTTCGCCAGCGGGGATCTGAATCTCTACGCGTACGTGGAGAACGATCCCTACAACTGGACCGATCCGAGTGGGCTGACGGCTGTGGATGGCGCAGCAACAATCGGCCGCAGTGCGGGCATGTCCACTGGTCTGAGCGGACTTTTCGGCGGCGTCCTGAACTTGGCCAACGCGATTCGCGCGTCGCTCGTCTCAGCTGCTGCCATTGGCACCGGCGTTGCGATGAACCAAAGCGGAGATGGCGAGCGCGGTATTGGTGACAATGGCGGACCGCCGTTAGATGATGATCCCGATGCGGGGCCGCCTGATCCACTCGATCCAATATCCGCTTTTCTTGCGGCTGTTGGAGCAACCGTAGTTTCAATTGACACAGACGGAGCAGTTCATTTCCAATTCGATCATCCCGCTGGTCGGCTGGATGTGCAGGCGAATTTCTCGATGGAGGCGGATACCTTGGTTGTAGAGAACGCCCTAATTTATGGCCCGGGCGCCCAGTCAATCGGACCAGGGCAGCTACGCAGGCTAGCAGAGCAGTTGGGACGCGAGAATGGCGCGAATACTGTGATCTTTCGCGGCTTCAGAGTGTCTGGCGCCAATCCGGGACGTGATGTCGATATGGTTTTTCCGGTACGATGAAAAAAGCTGTTAGGATTGTCGGTTGGAATGTTGGTTTGGCCAAGCTGCCATTGGTTGTCTACCTTCGTGAGAACTTCGGTGTTACGGATGGGAACTCTCGATTACATTTGTTGCTTCGAGAGAAAAAGCCGATTTGCTTGACGGTGGCCGAAGGTGATGTCGAAGCAGTGGTGAAAGACCTTGAGGCATTTGGGGCAGTTGTCGAGGTGAATTAACCGGTCGGGCCGAATTCCGCCTCCCAACCTGTTCATTTGAAGCGTGAACTGCGCACACCTATGCCTATGACGCCCGCGGCAACCGGATCAGCCGCACGGACCGGGCGACGGGTGCGGTGGAGACCTACAGCTACGACAGCCAGAACCGCCTGATCGGCTGGACCGACGGCGTCTCGGCGATCTCCTACGCCCATGACGCGCTGGACCGGCGGATCGCAGTCACCTTGGATGGCGTGACGGAGAGCTTCGTTTACGACCCTTGGAGCCCGTATTCCGCCATCGCCAATGACGTCCTGCTCGATTTCGAGGACGGGGCGCTGGTGCGGCGCTGGCTGCACGGGCCGGAGGTGGACGAGCCGCTGGCCTATGAGCGCTATGCCGGGACCACGGCGGGCGGGACCGGCACCGCGCTGGAGCTGTTCCGGAACCGCCTGGGCTCGGTGATCCTGGCGGTGAGCGTCAGCACGGGCGCCGTTGCCGCCGAATACGACTACGACAGCTTCGGCCAGCGGACGCTCGTGCAGGGCACGGAAGAGGTCCGCTACGGCTTCACCTCCCGCGAGCACGACGCGCTCACCGGCCTGATCCACTATCGCGCGCGGGCTTACGACCCGCTGACCGGCCGGTTCCTGCAGCGCGACCCGATCGGCTTCGCAAGCGGAGACCTGAACCTCTACGCCTATGTGGAGAACGATCCGTACAACTTCACCGATCCGAGTGGGTTGTCTGCTCTCAGCAGTTTCACCAACGTCGCGCGGCAGTCCGCTCAGGCGACGCGCAGTGCTGTGGGCACAATCGGCGGTGGGGTCCTGAACCTCGCTCGAAACATCGCCAACGGATTGAGCTCAAGCAGGACGGTTGCGACAGTTGCCGCGGTTGATCGGGCGGTGTCTTGCGGGTCAGCAGTGGCTAACGCTGCAACCGGCAACTACGGCGGTGCGGCGGCGGATGGGGCCGGTTGTGTTGCGGGCGGCGTCATCGACCGGGTCATCGGCGATGCGATAAACGGCGTGCGCACCGGAGTGCGGCGACTTCGCGGCACGTGTTCTTTCGACGAAGCAACACTCGTCTTGACCGACGCAGGCTATGTTCCGATCTCGGAGGTTGGCGTCGAGGATCTGGTTCTCTCGCGCGATGAGCTGTCTGGTGAGACGGCATACCAGCGGGTGCTCGACGTCTACGCGAACCACTATGACGTGACGGTCACCCTGACAATCGCCGACCTTGAGACGGCTGCGACGCAGGAGATTGTCTCTAACGAGATCCACCCGTTCTTCGCGGTGCCGTCCGAGGCGCGCGTGATCCCCGCCAGTTCGGAGGGGCATCTCTATCGCGGCGCCATCCCCGGTGGCGCCTGGATCGACGCGGTGGGCTTACGACCGGGCGACCTGCTTCTGCAGGACGATGGGGAGTGGTCCGAGGTGGTCTCGGTCGTCGCGACGGACGCGCCGCTGCAGGCCTTCAACCTAAGTGTTGCGGAGTTCCACACGTACTTCGTGGCCGGAGAGCTTGGCGAAGATGCGGTCTGGGTGCATAACAATTGACCTGCTGCCCGAAAACTGGACCGTTATGGGCTGGAATTTTCCATTTATGATCCCGTTTGCGGGAGAAGGAGGATTCCATGAAGAGAAGCAAGTTTACGGAAGCGCAGATAGCGTTCGTGCTGAA
>JACNMN010000033.1 GCA_020622165.1 Boseongicola sp. H5 | reverse complement strand
TCAACGGCAAGTTCCGTGCGGAATGCTTGAACACGCATTGGTTCATGAGCCTTGACGATGCGCGGACAAAAATGGAGGACTGGCGAAGAGACTACAATGAAGTACGACCCCACAGCGCAATTGGGAACAAGCCACCGATCTCGCTGATGAATGGCTCAGGGCTAGAAGAACCGCCCTAAGCTCAAACCCCCGGAAAACCTCCGGCCGGGCGGTCCGACAACGGGGAGCAGCTCAGGGGGACTCCAAGACACGGTCTTGGCCGTTCAAGAGGTGGGTTCACGACCAAGATCCACCTCCGCGTCAACGCGCATGGATTGCCTATGAGAATTGACATCACGCCCGGACAAACTTCGGACTATCTCGGCTTTGATCTCGTGATGGGTGACAATCTGCCCGAGCCGCGCGTGCTGCTGGCGGATCGAGGCTATGATGCTGATCGCATCCGGAAATCCATGAGTGAGCGCGATATCCTGACCCAAATCCCGATGCGCAAGACCAGAAAGATGCGCGTCGGTGTCGATCATGGGCTTTACCGGCTGAGGAACTTGGTGGAGCGCTGTTTCAACAAGCTCAAGAACGCCCGCCGTGTCGCCACACGATACGACAAAACTGCTGAAAGCTACCTCGGCTTCATAGACATCGCATCCATCCGCCTTTGGGTGCGTCATTTGTCAACATGACCTAAGCTGCAGGTCACTCCAAATCGGAGAGTGTGGACATGATCGGTCTAAAGCACCCCATGATGAGACGTTTATGGTCGAAAGGTATCTCTCCCGGAGGATCAAATCGAGGGTCTTCGGACATGGCTCTCTCAACGGCATCGACGCTCGCCTTGTCCGGCCACTTTTGCCATGAGAACACTATCTTTTCATCAGGCTTTGCATCGACAGCACGCCGAAAATCGGTATGCGTTCCATCAGGTACGTTGTCTTCCCAGGCTTCAACGATTTCCAGGCACCCATATTCGGTCAGGAGTTCTCCGGCACGTGTGGACCAATCACGATAGGCTTCAAGTTTGCCCTCGGGCACAGGGATTATAAAGCCAACAACATACATATCCAATCCTTCCGGATATCACCGCTCCTCTCCGCAAACTATAATGCGATAGGTTCTCATCTAAAATACTACATGCAATTTGGGGTTCGAAGTGGCCATCGGATGCCGCGCGTCATGTCCGAACAGCCCGTGGTTTTCCACCGGCAGATTAGACCGTTTCTGGCGCATACCCAAACGGTTCGAGCAACGAAGCGTCGAGCCTTCCGGGCCGTGATACTCTATCGTCGGCAATGATCACGCCCGAACAACAAGGAGATGATATGCCGAATTGCTTCATAGTCGGGGTTGGACCCGGACTGTCCGATGCGATGGCGCGCCGTTTTGCGGCGGGCGGCTATGCCGTGGGGCTCGTCGCAAGGGGCGCTTCACATATTCGTTCGCTTGCAGAAGAACTGTCGCAGGATGCCAGGTCCGCGTGGCTTTGCGCCGACGCGGGAGACGCCGAAGCTTTGGTGGGTGCCCTTAGTGACTTAGAGGATCGCATCGGCCCGCCGGACGTCCTGATCTACAATCCTTCGGTCATGCGCGCCGAAGGCCCGCTCAACCTTCCGATCCCGACGCTTCGCAACGAGTTCGAAGTGAACGTCATCGGCGCACTCGCCTGTGCCCAGCACGTCGCTCCGGGAATGAAGTCGCGGGGGCGGGGCACGATCCTCTTCACTGGTGGCGGACTTGCTCTGGAACCCTACCCAGAATGGACCTCGCTTGCACTTGGCAAGGCGGCGCTTCGCAGCCTCTCATTCTCGTTGTTCAAGGACCTCGCTCCCCATGGCGTCCATGTTGCGGTGATTGCCGTCTGCGGCATTGTGGAGCCGGGAGGCCCTTTCGATCCTGGCGTCGTCGCAGAGGAATACTGGCGCTTGACGACAGCGCCGGAGGGGCTGAACGACCGGGAGATTATCTTCCAGCCGCAGGGAACGGACCCGTTCTATAACGACCCCGAACGTAGGCACGAGCAGACCACGGTACCCCCGCGGGACGTTCCTTGAGCAGCAATTTCAGTAGGGTGCACACGTATGGGATGGCCCGGACAAAACGGTTCGGCCGTTGCAACAGCGTCCCTACTGGTTTTCGGAACGCACCGGCGGGCGGATCTAGGGCCAAAGGGAATACCGTGCTGCGACTGCGGCGTATCCGTCCAATCCGCCATTCGTGCATCGCGCAGCATCAGGTAAAGTGGGCTCGGAGCTACCTTCTGGACGAGCCAAAGGCCCCGCCCGGAGTGTCCGGGCGGGGCCTGCTGGCAGTCGCTCAGTCGCCGTTGCGGCGGTTGGGGCGGGACCAGATGAGGCTGAAGCCGTCGTCTTCGTCGTCGAAGAGGTTGGCGTAGATCGGAGCGGTGAAGCTCGGATCGTCCAGCTTCAGGCCGAGATAGTCGCGACCCTCGTTGGAGGTCTTCGACCAGGCGGCGCCGATCTCGGCGCGGCCGACCAGGACGCGGTGGCTGGGAGCGTTCTCACTGGTCTGGTTGGTCTCGGGAACGATGCGGACGTTCTTGGTCTGGACGTTGAGGGTGACGATTTCGCCGGTGTATTCGTTGCCGGACTTCTTGAAGGTGCCGATGGTTGCCATGGTAGTTCTCCTTGATCATTTGTTTCGAGCCCGCACCATTGCGGCCTCGATGGCGATCGGCAGGCCGGAGGCGACCGACGGTTCACCCGCAAGGGCCGTAACGTCAGTGGAGGACGGCGACGGGAAACTTTCTTGTTTCCGCGAGGAATGCTGGCGCAGCCGGCAGGGGAAGAAAGTGGACCGGCGCGGTTGAGCCAAAGGCGGTCGAGGCGAAGCCGCCCTTCGGCCAGATCAGCTCATTGAAGAGGCCGTTTGGAGCGGTCGACAAGCACAGAAATGATCTATGGAGGACTTGGAAGCCGAGCGGCACGGAGGAGCCTACCGGCATCGACGCACCACCGGCGTTCGTCAGCCATTCCAAGGCGCAATCCGCACCGGCTTCAGCCGACCAGCCAGATAGTTAGAGAATGTAACTACCGCCTCGTGGATCGACCGAGCCTTCGGCAGCCACATCGATGAGTACAGACATAGACAAGTCGCGCCGCGGCGTCTTGTGATCACTCGGCTCTTCTCATCACTGACGCCAGCCCCAACTGTGACGCGGACGGCCAAGGAGACTGTAAGCGGAAAAATCTGATGTCACGGTTACTGAGTTACGAGTTTTGCAGAAAGCATTATCAAACCGTGTGAAGGCGTTTCTCGGTTCGAACCGCTCACAAAAAGAGCTACGAGCCTGACACGGACAATCCGGCAGATTGGCGTATCCGAGGACGCTCATGAACCGGGTTCAATTCACGGCGAAATCTCATATAATCTTGAGAAATTATGCTCAAAGTTCTTGGTGCACTTCTTGCTGCAATCGTCATCGCCTTCATTGCGTTCATGCAATGGCGGCGGGCGGACAGGCACGCGGATGAGGCGGCTTGGCGAGAGCTTGCCGTAACGAAACCGGCCACTGTAAACCGATTCGATCCGGCGATGATTGCTGGTCTGCCGGACGCGGCACGGCGTTGCCTCGACTTTGCGATTGCTCCCGGAACGCCTCTGGCCCCGGTAGTCAGGCTGCAGATGCAGGGGCAACTCGGCCTTGGCGACAAGACGAACCCGAAATATCGCTCCTTTCAAGCCCGCCAGATCATCGCGTTTCCGCACGGCTTCGTATGGCGGCTCGACGCAGGCGCGATCGGCGGCTCGGACGGCCTGTTGCCGACTGGGTCGTGGACGCGCTTCTGGCTGCTGGGGCTTGTCGTCCGAGTAGCCAGCGACGACCACCACCGGCGCTCTGCCTTCGGCAGACTTGTCGCCGAGGCGGCCTTCTGGGCGCCGGCGAGCCTGCTGCCCGGACCGCATGTCCGGTGGGAAGAGGCGGGACGCGATACGGCCCGGGCGGTTGTTACCTATAACGACCTCGACCAGGCCGTAGAGATCGAAGTCGCGCCCGATGGTCAGCCGCGATCGGTGATGATCCAGCGATGGAGTTCGGAGAATGCGGACAGCACCTATCGACTGCAACCCTTCGGCGGCTATCTGCCAGAGTATCGTGATTTTGGCGGCTACCGCCTGCCGACCCGGGTCGAGGGTGGCAATCATTTCGGGCAGGACGCGTATTTTCCCTTCTTCAAGGCGAAGATCACAGAGGTCGACATCGGAGCCCGCGAATGAGCCGTGCACGCCGCCTCATCCTATCTGTCGGCATTATCCTGACGCTCGGCCTCGCTATCTGGGGCATGGTGACCGTTCTGGCCGGTCATGATGTGCGCGCGCGGATCGAAAACATGGAAGCGCAGCGGAAATTTGCCGAGACCGGCGAGGGTCTCGTGGAGTATGCCGTCACCGGCGAAGGACCGCCTCTCCTTGTGATTCATGGCGCCGGCGGCGGGTTCGATCAGGGCCAGCTCTTTGCCGAGGCCTTCATCGGAGAGGGTTATCGCCGGATTGCACCTTCGCGCTTCGGCTATCTCGGCAGTCCGCTACCGGACAATGCGTCGACCTCGGCTCAGGCCGATGCTTTCGCGGCGCTGATGGACGATCTCGGACTCGACCGCGTCCACATCCTGGCCGTGTCCGGCGGTGTGCCTCCGGCCCTGCAATTGGCGTCCCGTCACCCTGAGCGCGTAAGCGGCCTGGTGCTCCTCTCGCCCGCGCCGTTCACGCCGCATGGTGCTCCGGATGGAGAACGCCCGATCCCGGCCTGGGTGTACGAAGCGCTGTTCGGCAGCGACACGGTCTATTGGACCCTGTCGAAACTCGCCCCAAGTCGATTGCGCGAAGCCTTCGACGCGCGCGCGGAACTGCTTGTCGGACTATCCAACGAAGAGCGTCATCGGGTCGACCGGATCGTCGAGTCGTTTCTGCCGGCCTCGCGCCGGATCGAGGGAATCGGCAACGAAGTCGCGGCGATCGCCCCTGACGCGCGCTACGCGTTGGAAGACATTGCCGCGCCGGCCCTCATCGTGCATGCCCGCGATGACCGGATCAATCCCTTCGCGATCGGTGTCGATCTGTCACAGAGGATCGAGAACGCGCAGTTCCTCGAGATCGAACGCGGCGGTCATTTGCTTCTGGGGCATCACGAGGAAATCAGGGGCCGCGTGCGAACGTTTCTGGATGGCATTTCCACGCCCGAATAATTGGAGGCGGACCTTCGTCACTTTGTGGCATCTGATTCTGGGTTCGGCGTTCACCCGGATCAAGAAATGATCGAATTCATCACTGTGGGAATGCGGCCAAACCTACCAGTAGCTAAGGAACCACGAATGACTGTTACGCAGATGCTGCCTACCAGCCGACACGGTGACCTTACGCCTGAAAATCGATCACCACTGATGGGGCGCTGCGCTGTGCCTCACCATGAAATACTGCCTCGATGTTGTTCCCGTCCGGGTCGAGCACGAACGCAGCATAGTACCCTGGGTGATAAGCTCGCTCGCCGGGTGCGCCGTTGTCGCGTCCTCCGTGGGCCATTGCCGCTTGGTAGAAGGCATCCACCGTCGCGCGGTCCTTGGCTTGGAAGGCCAGATGGTGGCGCCCTGTTAGCGTACCAAGCGCCTCTGGGCTTTTGGCCGAAGACACGACGAGTTCGTCGGCCCAGAAATAGGTGTCGGTCGTGTCGCCGATGGGGATCTCCAACACGCCCAGAACGGCCGCGTAGAAGTCTTGGCTATCCTTGAGATCGCGCACGACGAGCTGAATGTGGTCGATAAGCCGACCACGATGCAGTCGATTTGTTTCCATGGTCGTTCTCCACACGAAAATGAGTGTCTGAAGTTCACCCCCTTTGAGCGCCGATTGAAAGGATAGCGGTCGAAACTTTCAGAATCTACGGCAACACTGCTTTGTCTAGGCTGTGTTGACAAAAGGGATTCACACCGCCCGTTGATCGTGATTCAAGCTGGTATCTGCGATGGAGACCAACTTGGCGCGAAATTTGATGTCGGACGAGGAATGGGCGTTCTTTGAGCGCTTCATCCGAGCCGTCCGCGCCCCGAACGGGCGCAAACCCGCAAACCACCGCCTTGTTCTTGATGGGATTTTCTGGATCGCCCGCACGGGCGCCCCTTGGCGCGATCTTCCGGAAGAGTTCGGCAAATGGTCGAGCGTGTATCGCCAGTTCCGGCGCTGGACACTGGCGGGGCTGT
>JACNMN010000032.1 GCA_020622165.1 Boseongicola sp. H5 | reverse complement strand
TTCTTGGCCAGATCAACGCCGATTGTGGTAACTTGCATGGGGTGGCTCCTCTCATAAGCAGATTTTTGACACCTGCACTATGGCGCATTGCGACGCCGGTTGGAGCAGGAGCCATCCACCCCATCAGGTTCGGTGAAGCTGCACTGCGGCGCGGTCTGACAATATGAATGGCTGGTAAGGGCCGTATATGGCGACGGCTGTCCGTTCTCCGCTCCTCTCGCCTTGCTTCGACATAACCGACAAAACCGGCAGTTCCAACATGTCATATGCTAAGATCCATCCGCGTGTTTTGTCGGTATTGTCAGTTTGGTCAGGTAGCACATCAGCAACACGCTGTAGCCAGGTTCCCCTGATCTTAGGCTGCAATGACTAGCGGATTGACGGCAAACATTTTGGCGGGACGACCACCAAGTGGCCCTGGAGGCGCAGAGATCGGCCTAATAATGCCGTTCAGTATCAATATCTTGAGAGGCTGAGCTAATTCTCCGGAAGTCGCCAATCCCCTACGATTCAACCGAAGCACATCGCGGGATGCAAAGCGGGTCCAGCCATGCTCGATGATGGTTTCGACCAAACGCAGTGCCCCCCTGTCACTCTCAGGGACTGACGCGTCGGCGTAGGCGCGGCGCGCCATTGGGATTACGTAACCTTCAACAAACTGGACCGCGCGTTTGAACGCGTCAGCGTCGATCAAGCATGGTGCATCGCTTCCATCGGTTACCCAATCAAGATGCGTCAGCACAAGCGCGATCCTAGCTGTAAGTCCTGGTAGCTTGCCGGAGAAGGATAAGAGCAAGCCTTCTGTGCCATCCTCCAAGTGCCGCACCTTTTGCCGAAACGCGTCCATCAAATCGCGCGCCTCTTCGGAGAATGTCACCAGTAAAGGGCGCGGGTTGCCGTGTTCGTCTTGGCCCACCTCAACGCCGTGTAAGCGTGTCAGCGCAGTTTGTGCGAACTCTTCATCTGGTGCAGCGTCGGGCCGCTTGATCGGGGCGGGTTGCGGCCAGATCGGGAGAAATCGCGCCAATAATCCATCATCGTCGGTCTTTATAAGAAGGCTGCGCAACCGATCGGGTTGGATTGATCCGGTGACGCCAAGAGACAGGTGATCAATATGGACAGGATCGCGGCCCATGCGCTCCACCCGGTATGAGCGGCCTCCATAAGCTTCGAGCCAAAAGGGCCGATCAGATCCGCCTCCCGCATATCGCGTCATACTCATGAGCCAGCCAGACAATTCATCACGGGCCACAAGCGTGCCGCGCGGTTGCGACTCCAGAAGCACCGCCAGGCGCTCCACCGTACAATCGGCCAGAACAAGGCATGGCATGACGGGCTTGGCCCCTGGATCGGCCTCAGGGGGCTTCTCTGGCAACTCCGCACCCTCCTTGAGGGCTGCCTTGGTTGCTTCGCGCCATCCGCTATCTGCCAGCTTGGCAATCTCTGCCCGATCACACCATGCATCCAGATCTGCTTCTGCTGTTTTACGCTTGCCGCGTTCCACCGCTCTCAGCGGTCCAAGAACGGCGTCCAGACCTGGCGATTTGTTGCTGGAGGGTGCGCCGATCAGCATAGTCCAGATGATCGGCGGTTCGCTCCATCCAGCCCAAGGGGAGACCCACCGGCTATTTCCAATGGCGGCGCCCGCAGTGGCCAGTAATCCCGCCATGACGTAATCGGGCGGAGCGGATTTCGCCTCAGCGGCTTTTCTAATCCAACGTGCCCAGACCGGACCAAAGACAGCCTCAAGGGGAAGCTCCGGCGGCGGGGGAAGTGCCCCGCTCAAGAACCGGGGCGCGGCCTCAGGCCAATCGTCTGGTGTGATGGCGGGAGAATGTGGCTGGAAGGTCATTGGTTGCCCCTCCTTTCGCGCAGCACATCGTTCCAATCCATGCCGCTTGGCGGTCGCAGCCAAGCAATGTGCCAGCCCGCTTTCGCGGCGCGTTCTGCCAGATATTCCGCAGCTGCCAATCCGACCGGATCACCGTCAGGCGCCAGGACAAGTTCTCCTGGAGTGGGAGGCAGGTTGAATCGCCGCATGCCGGTTGCGCTCAGTGCCGCATGAACCTCAGTTTGTGCGCTTAGGAAACCGCAGCGCAACGACAAGGCAGTTTCGATGCCCTCTGCTACTGCCAGGCGACGAGATGGCCGTGACAACCGCACGGAGCCGCCTTTGACGCTCCCTAACATTACCTTAGGCAGATCGACCGCCGCTTTGCCGCGTCCATCGGGCTTAAGGTACGTGCGGTGCACTGCGAAGCTCTCGCACCCTTCGACCCGTGCAACAATCGCGGGAAGATGTTGGCCGCTCTTGTGCCAGCAATCCCCTATGTAACGTAACGAACCGGGCAGCGAGCAGGTTATGCCCCGTTCCCTTATGTAACGTTCACCTAAGGTAGAGCTGATTGGACCCGCTCTCTCCCAAAGCTCTCGCCCCAGTTGGGCGCGCCGATCTTTCGCGGCTTTGGCATCCTTTGCGCGTTGGGTTCGCTCCGCTGGAGACTGGCGCGCGTAGTTTTGATTGCTTGGGAGCAACCCCTGCGCTCTTAAAGCGTCTGCCACCAAGACAAACGGGCACCCCGCATGGCAAAACGCCAACAGTCGGCCATCCGCGCCATCTTTGAGGCTCAGGCTTGGCGTGTGGTCCTCATGGGCTGGGCAGCGGGCAATGCCATCTTTGCCGGTCCAGGCACCGCCTAGCGCGCGGGTGATGCTCTCTGCGCGGCTCATGCCTCCACCCGTTCGACGCAGCGGCTTTCCAGCCAGGCGTCAATATCACTGGCGCGCCATCCGACCGCACGCTTGCCAAGCTTCAAGGGTTTTGGGAACGTGCCATCTGCAATCATGGCATAGAGGGTGGACCGGGACAGGCCGACCAGGGTTTCGACGTCAGGACGTCTTAGAATGCGCTCGCTCATATGAGTTGCCTCCGCGTGCCCCGGTCTTTGACCGTGGGCGTAAGCGGCAGTATGAAGAGCGTAGGGATTGCGAATACGATCCTACGACCCGTCGGTTCCAGTGTTGACGCACTGGAGCCGACACGCTGCGCCAACTACCGACAAGCGCTGCATAAATCCAATTAGATCAGGTGGATTCCGGCTGTCAAAGGAGCGAGCCAAGCTGGAAGTTTAACGTTTTTTATCAGAATGTTGCGCTAGATTTTGGGGGACTACCTATACGTTAGGCTCAAGGTTTCTCAGATATATTTTCAAAAGCGGCACTTTTCAGACCAGTGGACCGCCGATCTGGGTTGTTGCCGCCTAGGTTTGGACCAAATCACCGGCCAGGAACTTGTGCCAATCCTTCAACATGTCCCGCCGACGACTCAGCATGTCCGTCCGGCGATAGGCGCGTTCCACGTCGCTGCCGACACGGTGCGCTAAGGCAAGCTCCGCTAGAATATGGTCATAGCCTTGTTCTGCGGCCCAATCGCGGAAGGTTGAGCGCAGGCCATGAGGAACGGCGGCCCGCCCGGAACGTTCATCCAGATAGCCGGGTCGACCAGCCTCAACCTCGCTCTCCTGCATTCGGCGCATGACGGCAGAAAGCGTCATGTCCGACAGCATGCCGCCTTGCTTGGCAAAGAAAACATAGGGAGAGCGTGCAAGGCGCGGCATTGCGTTCAGGAGGGCCACCGCTTCATCAGTCAGGGGCACGCGGTGTTCGCTTCCCGCTTTCATCCGCTCCGACGGGATCGTCCACAAGGCACCTTCCAGATCGACCTCGTCCCACGTCATGCCGCGCACTTCGCCTGAACGCGCTGTGGTCATGCACAGAAACTGCAAAGCCTGCGCCGACGCCCCTTGGCGTTTTGTCAATTCAAGCCACCATCGGCGTGCGTCCTTGAGCGCCAAGGCGGGGAAGTGTTGAGTTTTGGCGACCTTTGCAGCCTTGGGCAGAAGTTCGGAAAGATTGCCCTTGAGGCGCGCGGGGTTCTCTCCTTCGCGGAACTGAGACACCGTTGCCCAATCCAGGATCTTTTCGATCCGTCCGCGCAAACGCTTCGCCGTCTCCGTCTTTTCCAGCCAGATCGGTTCGAGCACGCGTAGCACGTCCTGGACCGTGATTGCGGCAACAGACAGGTGGCCGATCTTCGGCAGGGCATAGGTGGTCAGGGTCGCGCGCCACTGCTTGCGGTGCTTGTCATTGCGGAACTCGCTGGACTTGACCTCTAGGTAACGGTCCATCGCCGCTTCAAAGCTCGTGGCAGTCTGTGATTTTCGTTTCTCCAAGAGCGGGTCTTTCCCGCTTCGGATCATGCGCTTGTTTTCTAGGGCTTGCTCACGGGCCATCGCCAGCGTCACGACGGGATAGCTGCCAAGGCCGATATCGTGAGATTTTCCGCCATACGATGATCTCTGTATCCAGTACTTGCCGCCATCCTCATCGACCCGCAGAAAAAGGCCAACGCCCTTGCCGTCGTAGTATTTCCCCGGCTCTGTGACGCTGGCCACAAACGCCGCCGATAGGCCCGATGATCTGCGCTTCCTTAGTGTTCCCGGCATGATTTCTTCCCCATTTTCTTCCCCTACCAATTGCCGGAACACTTCGGATCATGCAAGCGGGTATCGGAACGAAGCTGAATAAAGTTGCTTTAAAACATATCTCTACGGGAATGCTTCGTGCCTAGTAGGAACTTGGTATGGCTGCCTGTCGCTCCGCCACTTGCCCTCGCGAAAGCATTCTCCCCAACCGGCTGCGGCCGGATTTTTCCTTTGTTTTCAAGGGTTATGCGGGAGGGGCTGAGCACTGGCCTCGACGCAACCAGGCCTGAAAGCGGTCTCTCCGGGCCGATATTCTCTGGACCTGATGACTGCGCCGTTAAGGTGAATTTCTTGCAAGTAACTGAAAGTAGCAAACTTTTTGAGAGCGTCCGCTAAGCAGTTCGACGTGGGTGGCGTTCAGCGAGATGGAACAGAAATCCAACTTGCTACCGCCTTTGAGCGGCCTCACTGCGAGGCGCAGTCTGATATGCCCTGAGAGGCTTTCCAGTCCGCGTAGTTGCGCCCGTCCGGGAGCTTCCACAGGATCCGGCCATTGGCGCTCGCACCGATTACGGCCGAAGCAGACGTGAAGCTGTAGGCGCTTGTGAAGACAAGAAAATCGCCTTCCTCGCGGAGGACGCCCTTCTCAACAAGGGTGTTCCGGAGCGTGACCGTCCCCCTCGGTATCGTTCGCGTCGTCCGGACCCTTGCCCTCGAACCTGCTGTGACGACGAAATCCCCGGAGGGTCCAATCTCCATCTCTGCCGCGAAGCCGTCGCCTCGGAAGAAGAACCGAGGGCTTTCATGGATTTCAGCCTCTGGCAGTTCTCGCCCTGCGATCTGCTCCTGCGCACGACCGCGGACTTCTCGGAAGAGATCCCAGCCGAGGGCTCCAACCAGCGTTTTTGTCTGATCCACGAACTCGTCCATGGCTGCGCGGTCGGGGAGTGGTAGCTTGCCCGCGTCGTCGGACGGCGTGCGCGTGTTGGGCAGGGTCCAACGGGGATTGCTAACGACGCCCCGTATCAGGCAGGCTTCGACATAACGCGCGTGGCTCTTGGTCAGGTTCTCGTCCTTGCTGATCAGCACGACCGTGTCGGTCCAGAATCCTTTGGCATCGCGACCGGCCTCATTCGAGTTGTGATACGATAGGCGAGCGCCGACGCCTTCGGACTCTCCGATATATGCAAGCTGCCTGTCTTGCGCGTCTTCATCGGCGCCGATGAGGATGTAGACGCTTGGCCGTTCGATCTCGGGAAATGCTTCCCGAACCCGACGTAGCTGATTGCGTCGAAAGGCAATGGCTTGGATCGTTGACATCGAGATCTGCGCCACCCGAATGCCGTTCGGATCGCCGTCGAGAAGGAAAATGTTGATCGAGCGGGGCTTCATGAAGGTGACCAAACGATTGAATTATGCAGCCAATTTAGAAAGGGCGTGAAAGAACACATGATTTAGTGCCAATGTGTTCAAAGCTCACCACCTTTTTGCTTCAGCCAAGCTTTACGATTTTCATAGTCTGGCATGACCGAACCGAGCATTTTCCAGAATTTTTCTGAATGGTTTGGAACATTGATGTGCACCAGCTCGTGCACGACGACATATTCGATGATTCTGGGTGGTAGCTGCATTACCCGCCAGTGGAAGTTCAATGTCCCATCTGCGCTGCATTGACCTGCTGCCCGAAAACTGGACCGTTATGGGCTGGAATTTTCCATTTATGATCCCGTTTGCGGGAGAAGGAGGATTCCATGAAGAGAAGCAAGTTTACGGAAGCGCAGATAGCGTTCGTGCTGAA